>NZ_JAFMOY010000116.1 GCF_019049625.1 Rahnella ecdela | reverse complement strand
GTTTTAAGGCCTTTAGCCAGTTCAGCCGCAAGGGCTTTAAGTTTCTTTTCATCCATAATTTACCTGTCTCCGTTGCTGGAGTGAACATATCAAAAACAGGCAATTACACAATTTTAATTACAGTCTCTAGCAAATAGAAATGAGTTATCGCCCCTTAATTTCAAAATTAGCTCATTATCTTTGACTAAAATTGGATTATTATTGAACGTTTTCCCCCACTATTTTGTTCATATAACCAGCATTCAAAATGCTCGTTCCTTTCCCTTCAAACCTATTCCCCTCTACCACATTATTATCCGCATAATCGTTAAAGTATTTACCGGAACCGTCCCTCGGTTTATCCCCGCAGTCAAATCCTGATAAGTCCCGGTTCTGCCGGGATGCCAGCCAGATGCCTACGGGCTCATTCACAAACGTATTATTGCGGATGATGTTATGGTCGCTGTGCTGCCACCGGATCACGGATTTGCCTGTGCTGAAATGCTCGCCGCAGTTCTTATACAGAAACACGCCCCCTGCCCCGTTCGATTCAAACCGGTTGCCTTCAATCAGGTTGTACGCCGACGAATCCACCGCTAATCCTTCACGCTTTCCCTTGCCAAAACTCTCATGGCCGTTGTTGATGATCTGGTTATCTACAATTTTGTTATTACGCGATGAATGTTCCAGGTAAATACCTGACATATACGAGTCACGCACAATCGAATGACTCAACGTCGAATGGGTGACGTAATCGTCAAAGTAAATTCCCACGCGTCCGCTGCCGGTGACTTCAACGTTATCGAGGGTTATCCGTGTTGGTGTCCGGCGGTAATTTTCTTCATGGTTCGGGCTGAGTTTATTGGCTGCGATATCGGAAGTGATACGGATGCCGCTGTGGGTAAAGTTACGCACTTTGCAGTTGCGGATGGTGACATCGGATAACGGCTTACCCTTGCTGTTGATCATTATGCCAAAAGGGCGTTCATTATCCCCTTCCAGCACCGCTCCCCGGCAATTTAATGTCGTATTACTGCTGGTGATGATGACCGCTTCTTTATAAACGCAGTGAGGGGATAACGAGGTATTACCGCGTACCTCGGATAATTCGCAATCATGAGAATGCATAGAAGGGACGGCACCAGCGCAGGCGGAAAGCAATAAAGGGAGCAGGATGGGTAATGAGAAATATGCGCAGAGTTCGATCGGTAAACGTTTTTGCATCTGAGCATATTCCTCAAAGGTAATCGTTATGAAGGCTGTTGTTTGATGTAATTCATAATCAGTTTCTGGCTGATAAATACCGGCTGATACTGGTCATCAACAGCGGTCGCGATGTCCGCTTTATTACCACCATAATACACCGCATTAATCTGCGTATTCTTCAGCAAGTATAGACGGAACTGTTTGAAAAGCTTCATATCCGGCTTAAATCCTGAAGTCCAGAACTGGTTCAAATGCCCCTGATAGGTAATGCCTTTGATGTCATACAGCGCCCTGCCCATCACCTTCAGCGGCTTATTATGGATAAGCGCAGAAATACCCGCGGTACTGTTAATTGTCACCACCGCTTTAGCGTGGGTCAGCAGTTCAGGCATCGGCAGGTCGTGGACGTAGATCACCCGGTTATGGATGCCGTATTTCTTACCCAACTGGCGAATAAGCGGTCCGTAAAGGCGGTGCCCTCTGTCCATCGGGTGATGCTTGATCACCAGAAACTCCATTGATGGCCCTTTTTTGGCGAACGAATGCATCACCTCATTAATGTAATCACGCACGTCGTTATACGGGCTGTGATTACGGATCTGGCTGTCGTTATATACCTGCAAAATCGCCAGATAATAACGCTGATCCAGCTCGGTCTGGAGCTGCTGCAACACATTGCGCTGGCGGAAGGCATACAGTTTTTTACGCCAGGCAGCACGTGTCCAGCAACGCGCCTCATACCACGGCGAGAAGGATTTGTGATGGCGATATTTCGGGAAATCATGACGGTAACGCCATCCGGCCAGGTAATAAGTAATGGCGTGACGGACGCGCTGACCGCCTGACGGTTTGAGTTGCTCGATTTCCGGCATGGTCATTTTTGGCAGGCTGCGGTAAAACTCTGCATCACGCGGCAGGCTGGAATAGGCGTTTACGCCGTTCTGTTCCAGCGTGATGTAGTGCGGGCGCAGATAGCCCTCCTCAAACGCGAGGAAGCGAACGCCTTTAGCCTGTGCCCAGCGTTTAGCGGCCTGATGCAGCGGACGACAATCCCCGAAACACACGATGGTGTCGAAGTCGTATTCCTGCCAGGTGGCTTTCAGCCAGGTCGGAAACTCCTCCGGCGTCTGCTGGTACAAGCGGTATTCACGCTTTCGCGAATACAGCCTGTCGCCGCCGTTGAAAACGACGTTCACTGCTTCGCGACCCAGAGACTCAAGCCACTGCGCTAAATCGCTGAAGAAAGGCCCCATCGGCCCCTGCAACAGCAGATATTTTTTTCCAGAAAGTAATGTTGTAAGCGCCTTACTGTCCATTTCTGTCCGATTCCATCAACGACTTTGGCATTTAGTAAGAAGCTGTTCTCAGGTACTTAATGTCACCCGGATCAGCATGAGCAGTTTTCTGTAATAACGGACTATCCTGCCCGCTTTTATTCTTGTGAATTGCATTTCTGCCCTTGGGGTCGCAGCGAGAAGTTCAACCGCCTGCTCCGCCAAAATAGGCTCCCGACTTTGCGGGTCGATATACGACGGGTACGCGATCAGCGCCTGGTAAACCACGTCGTCAACACTGAGGCTGCGCAACCGGCGTGAACAGCTATGCTCATCCTGCGTCAGTCCCCATCCGGCATAAAATGGCATGCCGTAACACGCCACTTTTTTGCCATGTAATAAGGCTTCAAAACCTGACAATGAGGTCAGGGTATGCAGCTCGTCGGCAGCCTGAATGCACTGAATAATGTCAGCATCCAGCGCCTGACTGTCGGCCCAGCGGCTGACATCTTCAGCCGGAATATTGCCCTGCCGGTTGCCCACCAGCACATCCGGGTGCGGCTTATAAATGATGTAAGCGTCGGGATTACGCTCACGCACCGTGCGCAGCAAATCACTGTTGGTGCAAAGCGACAGCGTGCCCGTGAGGATTGACGCATCATCTTCCACCTGTCCCGGCACCAGAATCACCGTTTTACCCGCGGCTTCGTCCGGCAAGGTAAACGCAGCGCCGAGGTTATATTTACTGACTTTACTGGCGACCAGTCTCTGGCGCAGCGCCGCGGCACGTTGTTGCTGAAATGCCGTCAGCTGGCTGTTATTCAGCAACTGCTCAAGGTCACTCGGGCGCGTGGCATCGTAATAAATGCCCGATTTATCCAGTACCAGCGACAGCGGCGGATGCAGGTCAGAACCCAGTCCTGCCGAGCGCAGAAAGCCGTCTTCCATACGCCATTGCGGGATCTGATGTTGCGCTGTCTGAGCCCCCCAGCGCGTCTCGCCTTTGATTCCCCACACCACACAGGCAGTTTCACCGGCATAGCGTTTTCTGAAATTCACTTTGTTGCTTTTGGTACGCAGGAACGGCGCCAGAATGCTGCGCTTCCAGAGCGTCAGACCCGGCGACCATAAGTGCCCCGTGCGCTGCTGGTGATGACGTCGTTGCATCGAAAGCCAGCTAAGCACATCAAATAACGTGCCACTTTTGCCGCTGACCGGATTGATATACCGGCTGTAACGCAAACAGGCAGCGCTGAACAGGTCTTCCAGACGGGCGGTTCCCCGCCGCGCGCGCAGCGGTTCCGACTGCGCATGGCGATCGTCCGTTAATCCCCAGCCCGCATACCACGGCTGTCCGAAAACGCTGACCGGTTTACCGGCAATCAGCGCCTCAAAACCATAGTTGGACGTCACGACATACACGTGCTCAACCAGACGCAGTAAAGACTGCGGGCTGACGTTTTCCGCCAGCAGTTTGATCCGCGGTTCCTGTTGCGCCAGTTTGGCAATCTGCGTCAAGTAACCCGCTTTCTTGCCGTGCAAAACGTCCGGGTGGATCTTTACCCAAATCTCAGACTGTGGGTTTTCAGCAATCGCTGACCGCAGCATGTCGTCAAACTGTTCAGCTCCGGCATTGCCGTAAACTACCGCCATATCACCGAAGGTCTGATCCACCACTAACACCGCGCCCTGCTCAGGACGGGTCAGTGTACACGCCGGTGCCTGGTTATATTTCGACAAGTCACCGCCAACAATCATCTGCATGGCCTGACGCGCGGCATCATGCAGTAACTGGTTCTCTTCCCGCTGCCGGACAAGCCGCTCCAGCGTGCTTGGCTTCGAGGCGTCGTAATACATGCCCTCTGTATCCAGCACCATCGAAAGCGGCGCAGCACCGCTTACGCCCAGTTCCAGAGAACGGATAAACCCGTCCTCCAGACGTAAAACCGGCAGGCCAGATTTTGCGGCCAGCGCGACGGCTTTATCACCGGTTGGCCGGTAACCCCACACGGCAATCTTCGTGATGTCTTCCGGCACCGGCCGCAGCAGAGAAAGCTTGCGGCTCGGCTGGCTCAGAAACTCGTCCAGATGCGGGATGCGCTGAATTCCCGCAGAAAAGATCCCAATCATTAAATTGTCAGAACCACTTTCGCGGCAACCGCCAGCTGATACAGGATCGTCGAGATACCGCGTGTGACTTCGATGTTCTTCGACTCGTATTTCGGCAACACCATCAGCTCATCGCCAGGTTGCAGCGATTTCACGTCTTCTGCGTTAATCGCTTCGCCGTTCTGTTTGATCAGGATGACTTTCGAGTTACCCGCTTTCTGCGTGTAACCGCCGACTTTCTCGATGTAATCATCCGGGCTCAGACCTTTCTGCCAGCTAACCGCATTCGGGAACAGCACTTCGCCGTGGATCATCACCAGCGAGGTCTTCTCAGGAATGTTGATGACGTCGCCGTCTTCGAGGATCACCTGATTCAGATTCGTTTCACTCAGCACCACTTCACCTTTCGGCACTACCTGACGGGCTTTCGCCACAAAACGGCTGACCAGCTGGGCTTCCTGTGCGCGCAGACGCCCTTCTTCCTGCGTTGAAGATTGTGCCGACAGAGAGGCTTCTTCCAGTTTTTGCAACGTCAGATCCAGCATCTCTTTCTGGCGGAGCGCCACGGAGCGGCGGTACAGCTGGATGGAGTTAATCTGCGACATACTGTTGGTGCGGATTTTCGGCAGCAGCTGGCTCATGGTGGCGCCATACGGCAGTACGACCGCGTGTTCACCGGAATGCGCGCCTTCGATACGTACCTGGATGGTGCCCGCGTAACGGTCAGAGCTGACAATCAGCTTGTCGCCATCCTGCAATGAACGGCCCGGCGCGGAACCCAGCGGGTAATATTCGCTGCGTTTCATGCTGCCCTGCTGGCGGATAATGGTCATGTGCGTCGCGCCCGGTTTCGGACGCGCCCAGCTCAGCGCTTCGCTGACCGGGATCGTGCTGTCACGGAATTCAAAGTCGTAGCTGTTAAAGACATCACCTTCCACGCTGAACGTGTGCTGACGCGGCCCGACAACGATGGTATCGCCATCAGAGAACTGCGAAAGACGCAGGTCGCCGTTAAGCAGGAAATCATACAAGTTGATGCGCGAACGCACGCGGTCATTGTGTTTCACCACGATGTCGACGTAGCTGCCGCGTTCGGTGTCCACGCCACCGGCTTTGCTCAGGTAAGAAAGCAGTGAGTCAGATGCCACGCCGCCGTATAAGCCCGGATTGGTGACATAACCGGTGACAAACACTTTGACCGGTTGTGCCTGAAGCAGTGAGGCGTAAACGTTCACGTTAGCCTGATAAACCTGTTTCACCTTGGTGGTGATCACGCTGTTCAGCTGGCTGTTAGACACACCGGCTACTTTCAGCGGGCCGACGTTGGGCAGGAAGATATTGCCTTTCGGGTCGACGGTCAGCGCGCCATCAAAATTGAATGCGCCCCACAGACGGATTTGTACCTGGTCACCCAGGCCAACGATGTAATTCGGGTTAAAACCGATGCTGGCTGCGTTATCAGCCGCCGCGCTGCCGGTAAATAACTGCGCACCGAACATACGGCTCATGACCGCAGGCACCGGAGGAGGCGGCGAATCATCAAAGCCGGTATCAGAACCGGTCTGCTGCGTCTGTCCGGTTAAAAATGTCGGCAGCGGTGCTGCGCCGGTCATGTTCGGATCGGCGTTGATCCCGATGGCATTTGCCTGGGTAAGCTGGCAGGCCAGCAAAATTAAAACGGACTTCAATAATTTCATAACAAGCTCTGTGTGCGATTCTTCAGGCAAAAAGGGATAGCGGTACAAACCACATCAATCTTTATGGTCATCGATAACGGCCAGCAATAATTTAATCGTTCCGAATAACAGGCAGCACACCAGCAGCCAGCTTGCGATCATATAAGGAATATTCGGGAACGTGGTTTCTTGCGGGAGCTGCGGCGAACTGATCACCGAAAGCACTTTCAGTTTCCGTGCCGCTTCAACACGGGTTTTCTCGACCGATGTCAGCGTGAGTTTGTAGAGTTCGGTATCAAACTCGACTTTCGATTTAATGCTTTCGAAATCCACCGCCATGCTGTTCAGCTGATGGCCGTCCGGCGCGGTGATTTTGCTTTTTTCCTGATCGATCTGCTTGCCCAGAGAAGTAATGGCGTTTTGCGCGCTGATCACCTGCGGCGCATCTTCACGCAGATAGGTCAGCAGATTGCGCAGTTCCGCTTCCATCTGAATTTTTTGCCCCATCAGCGTATTGACCAGCGTGGTCGCTGCAATCGCCTGAGCCTGCGGATCGAGAATATTGTTGTGGTTCTGATACGCCAGTAACTGGGTTTTACTTTCGTCCAGACGGGCGCGGGCTTCACGCATTTCATTTTCAGCAAACGCCTGCTGGTCACGGGCAATCTTATGCGTGATCTCATTGATGAAACGTTCGGATTCTTTGAGAACCGCTTTGTTGAACAGCTCGGCGAATTCCGGGGTAAAGCCCTGAGTACCGATGGTCAGCATGCCGGATTTGTCGTCATAAGTGACGGCAATGCGGTCGCGGTAGTAGTTCAGGAACTGCTCGCTGCTGGCATCTTTCGGCAGGTGATACAGAAAATCCAGACCGCTTTTACCGAAAACGGAATGGAAATCGAGCTGCTTATCCAGCACCGCCAGCATGTCCGGTGAGTTGATGTATTCTTTTAAATACATGGCGTCCTGAGCGGTGCTCGGATTCCCGGCACCCAGCAGCAGGCCGACGTTCAGGCTGGATCCGCTGATGTCGTTAGAACTTTTGATAGCGACCGTAGATTCGCTGAGATAACGCGGACGGCTGAAGATCACCAGATAGATGATCAGCAACGCCATTGGCAGGCCGATCACAATTTTGCCCAAATTGCGGTTCAGCGTGGCCATATTAAGATGAGGAGATCGACGAACCCGGGCAATGTGTTCGCCGGGCCATGCGGACTTCAATTTTTCAATAAACATTTATTATCATCATGACAAACAGCACGTTTTTATCGTCGTGCTTTATTAAAAGTACCGTGAAAACCTTATTTCCCTCGCATAAGGGTCACGGTGCGCAAAGAGTTAAATCGTGTTTAATCGTCAGTCGAAGATACGAACCAGCCCTGCGACGTTCTTCTCTTTATCGGTCACCAGCAATACTGAAACGCGGTGCTTTTGCATCAGCATTTCAGCATCGGTAATCATCATGTCCGCCGGTAAGGTCAGCGGCGAGCGGGTCATCATGTCTCTGGCACACGCACTGTCGAGTTGTGCATTCTTTTCCATATAACGGCGCAAATCCCCATCAGTGATGATGCCAGCCAGCTGGTTCTGCGCATCATTGACTGCCACCATGCCCTGACAACCGCAGGTGATCGCCGAGATAACCTGACGGAACGGCGTATCTTCGGTAATGGTCGGCACGTTCACCTGCATCACGTCACAAACGCGGGTCAGCAAACGGCGACCCAGCGAGCCGCCCGGATGGTAACGGGCAAAATCTGTCGGCAGGAATTTACGCTGATGAATAAGTGCCACGGCCAGCGCGTCGCCAATCGCCATCGTCAGCGTGGTCGATGTGGTCGGTGCCAGATTATTCGGGCAGCTTTCGCTTTCCATCATCAGTTCAAGCGTCGCATCAGCATGTTTGGCCAGCGTCGATTCACAGTGATTAGTGATTGCAATAATGCGGTTACCAAACTGGCGTAATGAAGGAATAAGCTTAAGAATTTCGTCGGTTTCCCCGCTGGCCGAAATCAGGATCAGCAAGTCATACGGCGTAATCATCCCCAGATCGCCGTGAAAGGCTTCTGCAGGATGAATAAAGAAACTGGGTGTTCCGGTGGAGGCCAGCGTCGCGGAAATTTTGCGCCCGACATGCCCTGACTTTCCCATTCCGGAGAGGATCACGTGGCCTTTGCACTCCACAATCAGCTTCAGCGCCTTCTGGTACCGAACGCTGTCGAGTTGTGAAGAAAGACGATGTAAGGCATCAGCCTGCTCAGAAAGCGTACTGCGCACCGAGTCAATCAGACCGGGCTGTAAAGGAACAAGACCCGCACTTCCAACTACCTGATTATCTGCCACTTTTATACCCTGAATACCCTGTCCGGGATAAAACTCACTCAGCGACTACACTATAGAGTGGTTATGTATTTGGTTAGCCGATCAAGTAAATGCGCGGAGACGAATTCCATTTCCTGGTCTGGCCGGTCGACGCTGCCTGGCAGCTGGAGGGAATTGAATGAGAAAAGCGAGAACCTGACCGAAGCGAGGCTCGCGAGCAAAATATGCACTTACAAACACGCGAATAAAGAAACAGATTCACATGGGTTATTGATAACTGAAACACATTCATTCAATTCACGCGAATTTTTAACATAGGGCACGAAATAACACAAACGCTATCGGACTTGTCCTAGGAATTTATGACATTTCGTTATTTCGTCGTGTTAAAGAAAAATTATCAACCCCCTGTTTTATAACAATTTGCTCTTAGCTAGCACAATCAATCATAGCGAATTAGCACTATAAGCAGACTATTATTAACCAATAGAAATCTAGTCGTAAATTAATGTTTCAAGGAGGCCACTATGGCAAGCGGATGGGCGCAAGATGGCGCCGTGCAGGACCAGATTGATTCCACCGTCAACGACGCAGTAGAGCGTGCGCGCCAGTCTCTCGGGCATGGCGAAAGCGCACATTATTGTAAGGAATGCGGTGAACCCATTCCTGAGGCACGCCGGGAAGCACTTCAGGGGGTGCAATATTGTGTGAAGTGTCAGGCGGAGATGGACAAAAAGCAGCAGGATCATGCCGGATACAACCGGCGCGGCAGTAAAGACAGCCAGTTGCGCTAGCATTTTTCCTTATGACTGGTTGCACCATTTTGGTTCAATCACAGTCTCATCCGGCCTGAATTTCGCGGTTCACTTCTTAACATCTGCTTCAAAACTGAGCACAGGTTTTACTCAGGTTCTAATAAAGTTAGAGCGAGTTATCATTTGAGCAGCGCAGTTGTTAATTAATGATTGTTTAAAATACAACATCTGGTTAATGATGAAGCCATGCACCATCAGAGAACATTTCAAAATGTAAGAACGCACCATTATAGTGCTTTCGCTCATTAAAATGCCGCTTGATCGGTTCAGCAGCGCGATAACTTATTGAATTTTAATATGCATAAATTTTGGCATAAATTTTGCATCAAAGCGCCGTAACTAAATGCCGTTCCCATAATATGTACAAAGGAAATTCACTGATGAAGTCACTGTTAAAAGTTTCCCTGGCCGCGTTGACTCTGGCCTTTGCCGTTAGCTCCCACGCAGCAGACAAAAAACTGATCGTAGCTACCGACACTGCGTTTGTACCGTTTGAATTCAAACAAGGCGACAAGTACGTCGGCTTCGACATTGACCTCTGGGACGCGGTCGCTAAAGAGATGAAAGTCTCTTATGAACTGAAACCAATGGATTTCGGCGGCATCATTCCTGCCCTGCAAACTCATAACATTGACCTGGCTCTGGCCGGTATCACCATCACCCCTGAGCGCAAAAAAGCGATCGACTTCTCTGACGGTTACTACAACAGCGGCCTGATGGTGATGGTTAAGAGCAATAACGACGCCATCAAAAGCGTCGCTGACCTGAAAGGCAAAACCGTTGCAGTGAAAAGCGGCACCAGCTCCGTTGATTACATGAAAGCTAACGTGCAGACCAAAGACCTGCGTCAGTTCCCGAACATCGACAGTGCTTACATGGAACTGGGCACTGGCCGTGCTGATGCGGTAATGCATGACACGCCAAACATCCTGTACTTCATCAAAACTGCCGGTAAAGGTCAGTTTAAAGCGGTCGGCGATTCACTGGCTGGCCAGCAATACGGTATCGCATTCCCGCAAGGCAGCGACCTGCGCGAGAAAGCCAACGCTGCACTTAAAACCATCAAAGAGAATGGTACTTACGCAGCAATCTACAAAAAATGGTTTGATACCGAACCTAAATAAGCCGTTTTTAATTTAAGTCGTTCCTTTTTTAAGAAAGAGCACTTGATAAGAAGCGCCTGTCGGATGCAAATCTGTACAGGCGCAGTTTGTTGTTTTACCAGGAGATAATCCATGCAGTTTGACTGGAGCGTAATTTGGCCCGCTCTGCCTATCCTGCTCGAAGGCGCTAAAATGACACTGTGGATTTCGGTCCTCGGTCTGGTTGGCGGTCTGATTATTGGTGTGATTGCGGGGTTTGCCCGCGCGTTTGGTGGCTGGTTCAGCAGCAACGTCGCACTGGTATTTATCGAGCTCATTCGCGGTACGCCTATTGTCGTACAGGTAATGTTCATTTATTTCGCACTGCCGATGATGGTTCCCGATCTGCGTATCGACCCGTTCAGCGCGGCGGTGGTGACCATCATCATCAACTCCGGTGCTTATATCGCTGAAATTACGCGTGGTGCGGTGTTGTCGATTCACAACGGATTCCGTGAAGCGGGTCTGGCGCTGGGTCTCTCGCGCCGTGCGACGCTGCGTTACATCATCATGCCGCTGGCGTTACGCCGCATGTTGCCACCGCTGGGTAACCAGTGGATTGTCAGCATCAAAGACACCTCACTGTTTATCGTTATCGGTGTGGCCGAACTGACCCGTCAGGGCCAGGAAATCATCGCCGGCAACTTCCGCGCCATGGAAATCTGGAGCGCGGTTGCTGTTATCTATCTGATCATTACGCTGGCTCTGAGCTTTGTTCTGCGCCGCTTAGAACGCAAACTGAAAATTATATGATTGAATTCAAAAACGTCTCAAAACACTTTGGTAAAACCCAGGTGCTCCACGACATCGATCTGAACATTTCTCAGGGTGAAGTCGTGGTTATTATCGGGCCATCCGGTTCCGGTAAATCGACACTGCTGCGTTGTATCAACAAGCTGGAAGAAATCACGTCCGGCGAACTGATTGTTGATGGCCTGAAAGTGAACGACCCGAAAGTTGACGAACGCCTGATCCGCCAGGAAGCGGGCATGGTGTTTCAGCAGTTTTATCTGTTCCCGCACATGACAGCGCTGGAAAACGTGGCTTTCGGCCCGATCCGTGTTCGTGGTGCATCGAAAGATGAAGCCAATAAACTGGCCAAAGAACTGCTGGCAAAAGTCGGTCTTTCCGAGCGCGCCAATCACTACCCGTCAGAACTTTCCGGCGGACAGCAGCAGCGTGTGGCCATCGCCCGTGCGCTGGCGGTTAAACCTAAACTGATGCTGTTTGATGAGCCAACCTCTGCGCTCGATCCGGAACTGCGTCACGAAGTGCTGACCGTGATGAAACAGCTGGCAGAAGAAGGCATGACGATGGTTATCGTGACCCACGAAGTCGGCTTTGCCGAAAAAGTGGCTTCACGTCTGATCTTCATCGATAAAGGTCGCATCGCAGAAGACGGAAAACCGTCTGATCTGGTGAACAACCCGCCGAGCGAACGTCTGCGCGAGTTCCTGCAACACGTATCTTAAGGCAGAAGCTGCTGGATCTTAGCTCCTCCCCCTGCGAAGGGGGAGGCTGGGAGGGGGTATAGCAAGCAATACATTAGTTAAATTACACTTTAGTTAAAATACACTTTAACTTTTTGGTTTGACCTTAATACCCCACCCCAACCCTCCCCTTCGCAGGGGAGGGAGCACTTCCCCGTCTATGGCACATCACCTCACAAATTTCTGCCACTATTTTTCTGCAATACGGTCACTTATGCTTTACCCTTAGGCGGCCATAAGCCGATTAACCGCTATTTTTGAGAGAGGAACAATGCCGCATAACGACAGGACTCCGTTGGCTCACCGCATCCAGACACACATAAATTCCATCTTGCTGTTTATCACGCTGGCTCTGTTCAGCGCCTTCAGCCACGCGGCAGAACAACCTGCCGGTGCCGATCAACAAAAAGCCTCTTACGCCGCGCTGGCCGATATCCTTCAGGATGATAAAGCCCGTGCACAGCTGGTCGCGCATCTGCGCGAAGCGGCCAAAACCGATGCCGCGACACCCGCTCCGGCTGCGAAAAAAGCAGAACCAAAACCGGAACAACTCTCTCTGATCGACGAGCTGGTCGATACCACGCAAAACACCGTCGCGCAGTTCAAAGAGCGTGTGCAGAAACTGAAAGCCACTATAGATTCCGGCCCGCAGCACAGCTTCCGCGCCGATAGATTTTTCGCGGCGTTGGGATATTTCCTGCTCACTGTTGTCATAACGTTTGCTTTGTTTCATCTGATCCGCAAAGGGGTTGGCCCTCTGTATATCCGCCTCGGACGCTGGGGCAATAACGCGCGGCTGAAGCAGGCGCACTGGTATCAGTTGCCCGCCAGTATTCTGGGCGCATTCGCTATCGATCTGATTATTTTGCTGCTGACCGTCGCCGCCGGAAACCTGTTCACGCAATATATGAACGGTGAAAGTGCGCTGATAGCGCGTCAGCAAGCGCTGTTCCTCAGTGCCTTTGCAGTCATTGAGTTCTTCAAAGCCGTATTGCGGCTGATATTTGCGCCCGGCTTCAGTTTCCTGCGTCCGTTCCCGCTGACAGACATGACCGCCCGTTACTGGAATACGCGTCTGGCGTGGGTCAGCGGCCTGATTGGCTATGCGCTAATGGTAGGCGTGCCGGTCGTGGCAACGCAAATCAACTACACTACCGCCGCCGTGGTCAATTTTGTGGTGATGCTGGGGCTGACGATTTATGCCAGCGGGTTAATCCTGCATAACCGGCGCATTATCCACCGTGAATTCAACCTGCTGGCTGAACGTTCAATGGCGTTTTTCAGCGTGATCCTGCGCGCACTCGGCCATATCTGGCATCTGCTGGCGGTAAGTTATTTCGTGGTGCTGTTTTTCCTGTCACAGTTTGATTTTGCCGGTAGCCTGCAATTTATGATGACGGCAACCGTCAAAAGTCTGGTGGTGATTGCGCTAGGCGCGTTGATTTCCGGGCTGCTTTCCCGCTGGATCAATCGCCGTATTACCCTGCCGGACGACGTGAACCGCCGCTATCCGCTGTTACAAAAACGTATTAATTCGTACATTCCGGCGGGTCTGAAAGTCATCCGTGTGCTGGTGGTACTCAGCGTGACTCTGTTCCTGCTCGATGCCTGGCACATCTTTAATCTCAACAAATGGTTTTTGACCGAATCCGGTGAGAAAGTGATCAGCGGGCTGGGGCATATTCTGTTTATCTTGTGCTTTGCGATTGTCGGCTGGACACTGCTGGCCAGCATGATTGAGCACCGTCTGGGACAGGAACTGTCTAACGGCGCGCGGCCCAGTGCCCGTGAGCGCACGTTGCTGACGCTGTTCCGCAACGTGCTCGCCATCGTTATCTGTACGATCACCGTGATGATCATGCTCTCGCAAATTGGCCTGAATATCGCGCCTCTGCTCGCCGGTGCCGGTGCGCTGGGTCTGGCAGTCAGCTTCGGTGCGCAAACGCTGGTGAAAGATGTCATCACCGGGATATTCATCCAGTTCGAAAACGGCATGAATACCGGCGAATACGTTACCGTAATGGGGATCACCGGCACGGTCGAAAGCATGACTATCCGCTCGATAGGCCTGCGCGATATTTACGGTGTTTTCCACATCGTTCCTTATTCTTCGATAACCACTCTCTCTAACTACGAGCGCGAGTTCGGCGTTTACCGCGCCAGCTATAACGTCAGCCGCGACGAAGACGTAGATAAGGCCAATGACGTGCTGCGTCAGGCAGTGGAAGAGTTGCAGCAGGATGAAAAAATCAAACCGCTGCTGCTCGGTGAGCCGATATTCCAGGGTGTGGTGGGATTAGGCGATCAGTTCTTCACCATCCGCGTCCTGGTGCGTACCCGGGCGCTGGAGCAATGGACGGTGCAGTATGCGCTGGACAGGCTGGTGAAAATCCACTTCGAGAAAGCCGGAATGGTGATGCCGAGACAGGCAGTGCAGATATATAAAGATGAATCAGGTGCTGGTGCCAGCGAGGCCTTGCCTGCGGTGGGACCCGTCAGGTGATCTGCCAGATAAAAAAATCTGTCTTTGAATTTAAGATGGTGCAGGCGATTCAGAAAGCTTGCTGAGTGAGAGGTTGCAGACCTGAGGCTGCAATCCCGAGAGAAGGCACCGCGCAGCGGCAAGATTTCCAGCCTGTCACTGCGGTATCTGAAAGATAGACAGCGAGCGGTAGCGCTTGTTAAAAAGGCGGGGAGAGATCCAAGAGAGGGAACACACTTCCCTCTCTTGGGCGGTTTCGGCACAACACGTTAAGCGATCACCGCACTTGAGAAACCGAAATTTTCACAATTCAGCCCTCACGGCCAGTGATAAACCGAAATATTCCCGGACAAGCTAGCCAGTGTAACCGGCTAAAATCGCCCGATGCCCGGTCTGGCATCAGAAATTAGTGCCTTGTTTGCCCCTGATCCCCCGTGATAACGGAAAACTCCGCCATCATCCGTACCAGATCCTGCATCCCCAGGTTGACCTGATTGATCACCTCGCCCGCATTACGGCTCAGCGCCACGCCACCGCCCGCGCGGTTAACGCAGTTCCCCATGCCGTCAATCGCCGCCATTACGCCATCGCGGATGCTTTGCGTCAGCTGATCAATTTCGACGGCGGCTTTGCGCGACTGATCGGCAAGCGAGCGGACTTCTCCGGCGACCACGGCGAATCCCCTGCCCTGTTCTCCGGCGTGTGCCGCTTCAATCGTCGCGTTAATGGCCAGCAGATTGGTCTGGGAGGAAATTCTGCGAATGGTGTCCACCATTTCGCCAATACGTTCTGAAGTTTGTCCCAGCTGACCGATAATCTCAGACGCACGGCGCGCCAGCGCTTCCACTTCCTGCATATCCTCCACCGCTTTCTGTACGATGGTCACACCTTTCGCCGCGGTTTTATCCGTTGTCAGGGAAAGCTCATGCACATGCGTCATCATGTTTTCCTGCTGGCGTTGCTGGGCCATCTGGCTGGTAATGTCCTGGGCGATTTTGACAATTTTTACCACTTTGCCATCGTCGTCGATAACCGGGTTATAACTCGCCTCCAGCCAGATTGCCTGACCACGACCGTTCATACGCTCGAAGCGTCCGAGAATAAACTCGCCGTTTCGCAAACGCTGCCAGTGATTACGGTAATCATGAGAATCGCGATATTGCGGAAGACAAAACATCGAATGAGGATGGCCTTTAATTTGTTGCAGAGAATAACCCATGACTTTCAGGAAGTTATTGTTTGCAGAAATCACATGGCCGTCGGGCGTAAAGGTAATCAGCGCCATTGAACGTTCCAGCGCCTGAAGAATTCCCTGGTGTTCGTGAGATTCGTTAATTCTTTCGGAGACATCACTGGCAATTTTAATTATTTCAGTGACTTTGCCTTGTTTATTTTTGACAGGTACATAGGTCGCTTCCAGCCAGATTATGTTTCCGTTTTTTTGTACGCGTTTAATATTTCCGCTGACCGACTTTCCCTGCCGCAAACCTTCCCAGTGCAAACGATACGCATCGCTGGCAACAAACTCAGGCGTACAGAAAATCCGGTGAGGCTGACCAATCACCTCATTCCTGTTGTAGCCCATGCTGCTCAGAAACAGATCGTTGACCTCAAGCACCACGCCTTCTGGCGTGAAAGCAATCATCGGAACTGCCTGCTGAATAGCAGCGAATTTATCACGCCATGCCGTACTAAACTGATGAGAAAATAATTGCATAGGACAGACACCCTGTGGCTGATAACGTGAATTAATGCGCAATCGCAATTAATTTAAATAAACACGTGCTAATTCCCGCGGGTTATTAGTCATATCACTAATAAACCACGAAACATTAGTCTGGCCCCTGGGTGGGTGGCAGGATGATTGCTCGGGCAGTCGAAATATTATGCGGTGAAAAATAAAGTCACCAGCAAAATCATTACTCTGTTAATTAATCAACTTTCTTATAGTGAAGTAAGCATAATTTATTCCACTGAAAAAGAAAGGGGGGCGCGGGAGTATTTTTTTCAGCCTGTTCGCCGTCAGATGAACAGGCTGTAATAAGGCAATTCACATCGTGATCAGACTGACCAGCGCTTGATTGCCCAGCTTTTTTGCTGTGAAGGCGTCAGGAATGTCCAGGCGACAAAACGGCTGATCTTGTTACCGTGAACCATTTCGACAGTGCGGACGTCTGTCGCACCCTCTTCACTCAGCGCGTCATACAGTAACGGCAATGTTGTTTTTTTAGAAACCAGCACCGTGTACCAGAAACAGTTCTGTGCTTTACCGGCACTTTCTTCCGCCATGCGAACCACAAACGCTTCTTCGCCGCCTTCACACCACAATTCGTTGTGCTGACCGCCAAAGTTCAGTTCCGCAGTACCGGCACGACGATCCAGACCCAGATTCTGACGTTTACGCTGACTGCCCGACGCCGCATCCGCCGCCGAAGCATGGAATGGCGGATTACACAGCACCGCATCATAACGCTCGTCATGGCGGATAATGGTGTCGAGAATACGCTGCGGTTTGGCCTGTAAACGGAAACGCACCTGATTGGTCAGCAGCGGATTGGTCGCGACAATTTTCTTGGCCGCAGCCATAGAAACCGCATCAATCTCACTGGCGGTGAAACGCCAGCCATATTCACGCAAGCCGATAATCGGATAAATACAGTTAGCGCCCACACCGATATCCAGCACGGAAATGTCTTTGCCCTGCGGGATCTTGCCATTGTTGCTGCCCGCCAGTAAATCGGCCAGATGGTGAATATAATCCGCACGTCCCGGAATTGGCGGACACAGATAATCTGCCGGAATATCCCAGTTTTCAATCTGATAGCAATCGCGCAGCAAGGCACGGTTCAGGGCTTTTACTGCCTGTGCATTAGCGAAATCAACGGACAAATCGCCCCATTTATTTTCGACAACAAACGGTGCCAGTTCCGGGCTGCTGGCAATCAGGGCCGGGAAATCATAGCGGCTGCGATGACGATTTCGCGGATGAAGACCGCTTTTTTCCTGAGGGAAGACTTTCTTTTTTTCCACCTGAGTGACTCTCCGAAAGGTGTGCGCGACGCATAAAATATGCGATGGGGCGTTTGATAATCATGAATGGCGCACAAGATACCACAAAGCGCCGCCGCCTGCCGGATGCATGCCAAATGAAACGGGCACATAAAAACCGTCAACGCCTGATTAAATCGGGTAATGTACAAATCATAGTCTTTATGAATTATTTGCTGAGGAAAATCATGAGTACTGATGATCGCTATTACTACGAACCGGCCAAAGGCCACGGCCTGCCGCACGATCCTTTAAACGCTATCGTCGGCCCGCGTCCGATTGGCTGGATTTCCTCCCGCAATGCCGCCGGTCAGCGTAATCTGGCCCCTTACAGTTTTTTTAACTGTTTCAATTACCGCCCGCCGATCATTGGTTTTGCCAGCAGCGGCTGGAAAGACAGCGTGGCGAATATTGTGGAAACCGGTGAATTTGTCTGGAATCTGACGACCCGACCGCTGGCGGTGAAAATGAACGAAAGCTCGGCGTCGCTCGAACGTGGCGAAGATGAGTTCGGGTTTGCGGGTCTGACAGCGCAGCCGGGAACGCGGGTCGCCGCCGATCGCGTACTGGAAAGCCCGGTGAATTTTGAGTGCAAACTGACGCAGTGTATTCAGCTGAAAACAGCGGCCGGTAGTGATATCGATACCTGGCTGGTGCTGGGCGAAGTGGTCGCCGTGCATATCGCGCCACATCTGCTGATTGACGGCATTTATCAGACGGCACTGGCCGAGCCGGTATTACGCGCCGGTGGCCCTTCCGCGTACTACGGTATTTCAGAAGATCTGCGCTTTGATCTGGTGCGTCCCGACGCCCGCTGAGTTCAGTCCCCACCTTAAAAAAGCCACCGTGCGATTTACACCGCTGGTGGCTTTTTCATTAAGGGGATTATTTTTTAACGTGGCTATTTATTGTTGTAATTCTGCTCAACGAAATCCGCGAAATCCTGACACATCGCGTCATCACCGTCGGCGCTGTCTGCCAGAATCAGAGCGCCATCTACTACACGGATATGCACATTCAGGTCGAAATCGGCTTCGGGCTGCTCACGTTTTGATGCCAGTTCAATGGTCTGCTGCGCATCCTGCCATGCAGAATCAATCGTCTGATTACACGCCTGCGCCAGATAATCCGGATTAAACCCCTCGCCGGTCAGGCTGCGCAACGTGTCGTCGTGACTGACGCTGTTACCCGGCGTCCAGTAATGCTTCGCCAGATCCGGGCCGATAGCCGGATTATCCGTCAGATAGCCATCGCGTTTAAGGAAAAAGGCGCGGGTCTGTTCCACGGCCATCATTGCCAGCAAATAGCCCTGATAAGAACAGGCGGATTCCATAGAAAGTAAATGCGGGATAGCCAGCGTTGGACGCGGGCTGCCGGTCACGCCAAGAATATGGGTTTCGACATCACGCGCCAGCGCGATCATCGCTTCCGGCGTGCGCTTCTCATCCGGCCACTGATAAAGCTGCCACTCGAAATACGGCACCAGCAAAATGTGACGCTCATTGAACGAACGCATTGGCTGGCGGGCTTCGATACTGGCGCGTATCAGTTCGTCCGGCACCGGCTCACCCTCGGGATTTTTCGCGTAACGTTTCAGCCAGTCGGCGTCTTCGAGCAGGCTGTCACAGAACATGGACTGCGTTTCCGCATACGCCATCGACGTCGGCGGGAATTCCTGTGAGAAGCACGGCGCATTCTGGCGGATATTAGCGAAATGCGCCGCATGTCCCCCTTCATGGAACAACGTGTTCAGGCCGGTCGCGCCGCTGCCAATCTGATCCGGTTTTGCCAGACTGGTAAAGTTAATCACTGCAGGCACCCATTTGCCGTTGTCAAAGAACGGAGGCACCGGCCCGTGCATAAAACCGTTCTCGTATTTACCTTCGCGCACCAGCAAATCCAGCTGCATTTCTGCGCCGTTAAAACCGATATTCAGACGCTTGAAACTGTCAATCCAGCGACGCAGGGAATCAGCGAACGGGAAGTAAGGATCGAGCTGACGGGTAACATCACCGGCGCTGGCGAAACGGATATTCCACGGCAGTAAGGCGGCATCACCTTCGCGCGCCACCAGTTCATTAAGGCTGCGCGTGTTACTTTCACGGGTGCGCTCTTCGAAACGGTCGAGAATAGCGAATAATTGTTCCGGCGACATACGCTCGGTTTTATTCACTTTATAGTCGAAATAGTTGCGGTAACCGAGCTGACGGGCAAAGCGGTTACGCAGGCCGATCAGTTCAGGCAAACCGTTGTGCAGCAGCCACTCTTCCAGCTCACGCAACGCATTTTGGGAACTGCGGCGGTAGGATTCATTTTCGTTGTTGGCCTGGTTGGTCAGCAGTTCGCCCAGAGAGGCATTGACGCGCTCGCCTTTGCTGTTGATGTGGGTCATGCGGTACTGCTTGCGCTTACCAAACAGCACCGATTCGGCCTGAATGATTTCATCCATCAGCGCCTGAGCTTTTGGGTCTTCAATCACATTACAGTCGAAGAAATTCAGCCAGCCACGCAGGCCGTGGAGCAGCGCATCACGCTCGTCACTGGCACTGTGTTTTTCCAGACCGGCGATGGCGTCACGAATTTCCTGCGGACGGGA
The DNA here is from genome assembly GCF_019049625.1 of Rahnella ecdela. Classification (GTDB taxonomy): domain Bacteria; phylum Pseudomonadota; class Gammaproteobacteria; order Enterobacterales; family Enterobacteriaceae; genus Rahnella; species Rahnella ecdela. Next base: position 81,880 of record NZ_JAFMOY010000116.1, on the reverse strand, counting down.
AGGTTCAGCGATAAAACGTTTATAGGCAGTTTCGGCAGCGGAGAAAGCTTCGGAGACATTTTCATCACCGGTGCCCATGTAGTTTTGCCAGAACAAATTTTCTTTGTCCTGATGCACTTTGAGGTAATCGCGATTGAGGGCGTTAAAGTAGTCCTGAGCCTGTTTCATGTAATCTTCTCTGCTGAATGTTAAAGAGATTTTACATTGAGTGTATGTTCGCAAAGCGGTTATGTCGATATGGCAAAACCGCTTTTGAACGTCAGGCAGGATTGTGCGGAGATCAGTTTTTCTTAACGAACTCTGATTTGAGTTTCATCTGACCAAAACCGTCAATTTTGCAGTCGATGTTGTGATCGCCTTCGACCAGACGGATACCCTTCACTTTGGTACCAATTTTCAGCATCGAAGAACTGCCTTTCACTTTCAGGTCTTTGATTACGGTAACGGAATCGCCATCCGCCAGCAGATTACCGTTGGCATCGACCACTTTGAGCACGTCATCTTCTGCGCCTGTTTCACCGCTCATCGACCAGACATGTCCACATTCTGGACAGTTAAGCATTTCACCGTCCTGCCAGGTGAATTCGGACTGACACGTCGGGCAAGCTGGCAACGTTTCCATATTTAAATCTCCCTAAAACTTTATAAAAAAACGAATGAAATCAGTAAATAGACTTCGTAGTTCTTATATTTTAGCCTTTAACCACACTTTTGAACAGGATAATGGGGGTTTTGCTCCCTCCCCTTCGCAGGCGAGGGAGTGGATCGCGTTCGCAAAACGAAATCAGAAAATCTGATCCACAATCATTTTTGCTTCGGCCATATCGCTGCAAACTTCTGCAGCGACCAGACAACACGCCATTTGCGAGAGGATGGCCTGCGGAACAGCGCGTTCACCTTTCAGGCATTCGTGAATGTAGTTGACGGTCGTTTCGACGTCTTTGGCAGCAGGCACGTCCGCAGCAAAAATCTCTTCTTTGTCTGCCAGTACGCTCAGGTCGCCAGCGGCGATAAAGTGCGTCTGCGGGAAACGTGACGGATTCGCGTAAACCTCTCCTTCCGTTCCCTGCGTCAGCAAAGCGCGACCGTCAATCTGGCGGAAGAACGAGGAAACGCGCTGGATATACTCGGGATGGGAAACGCTCGATAAACGCAGCGCATCCTGCCCGATGAAAGGCGTGATGAGCTTCGCCAGCGTGTGGCTGCTGTTACGCACGCCCATCTGCCAGCGCAGCCCCAGTTGTTTTTCTATCGGTGCGCACATCACCGAAATGGGCACAAAGACCGGACCGTTTCCGGCATCCAGCAACTGCTGTGCCTGTTGCGGGTTTTGAGCCGCTTCGATGCCTAATGCGCGGAAAATCTCCGCGCTGGTGATACGGGTCGGATCTTCGTCAACGCCATGCACCACGACCGGCAAACCAAGACGGCTAAGCAGGATCGCCAGCAACGGCGTGAGATTCGCCTGTTTGCGCGCGCCGTTATAGGTGGGGATCACCACCGGCAGCGGACGATTTTCCGGTGCCTTCAAACGCATAACGCGTTCTTCCATCGCGGCATAAAAGCCGAGCATCTCTTCTTCCGCTTCGCCTTTAATACGAAACGCAATCAGCAGCGCACCCAGCTGTAAATCCGGCACTTCGCCGGCCAGAATATCGCGGTATAACGCAAGCGACTGCTCACGGTCCAAATCACGGGCGTGATTTTTTCCACGTCCCACTTCTTTGATGAGTTTGGTGTAATCCATCGTAGCGTGACCTTCTCTGTGTAATGACTTTTCTTCAGGAATAATTATCGTCTGCGGGCGCGACGGCGTACCGGATCTTTCTTTGCCGTTTTCAGGATATCCGGGCGTTTCACCGAACCGGGCGCAGGCATTTCGCGATGTTCAATTGGAAACACCGGTAATGCCGCGAGCAGGCGTGAACCGTAACTTTTGGTCAGCAGCCGCTTGTCATAAATGACGATTTCGCCTGTACATTCATGACTGCGGATCAGACGCCCGACCTGCTGGATCAGATTGAATGACGCGCTCGGTAAACTTTGCACTTCAAACGGATAGCGTTTCAGCGTTTTCAGCCACTCGCCTTCGGTGAGGATCACCGGACTGTCGATCGGCGGGAAAGCAATTTTATGGATATGCACCTGCGTCAGTAATTCACCTTTCAGATCTAGCCCTTCGGCAAATGATTGCAGGCCAATCAGCACGCTGGTGGTGCCTGCGGCAACGCGCTTGCGGTGTTCCTCGACCAACCGGTAACGGGGCTGATCGCCCTGCACCAGCAGCATCAGGCGTAAATCCGGCAGCAAAGAGACAAACTGCTGCAATGCGCGGTTACTGGCGAACAGCACCAGCTGGCCGGTGTGCTGCCCTTTTGCCAGCTCGGCGCGGAAGAAATCGGCCATTTCCTGCAAATGCGCAGCTTCGTTGGCCATCAGCGGCTCAAGCGTCATTTGCGGGATCACCAGTTTCCCCTGCGTAACATGACTGAACGGCGAATCCAGGCTAACGAAAAGGTCACCGGCTTTTTCCGTCAGGCCGGTCATTTCCTGCAAACGGGAAAAACTGTTCAGCGAGCGCAGCGTCGCAGACGTAATCACCACATGCGGCACTTTGCGCCACAGCATTTTTTCCAGCTGTTCGCTCACGCGGATCCCCGCGCAATGGAACACCAGATGCGTCTGATTATCGAAATAAGTGCGCGTCACCCATTTGCCAATCGGCGCGTTGGAGGCTTTATCCAGCGCCGCCAGCCGCCACAGTTTGCTCATGGTTTCGAGATAACCCTGCATCCGGCTCATATGCAAAATCGCCCGGTGCAGACGCATAATGTCGTGTTTGCCGGTCTTTTCGCTGAGATCATTCACCATGTATTCCGCCAGACTGCGCAGACCATCGGTGAGTTTGAACAGGCGGCTGCACTGTTCTGTCAGTTCCGGCGGCAATAACCCCAGCTCGAAACGGTATTCAGCTTCCGGTTCATCAGGGGGTAAATACTGGCCAACGGTTTGTTCAATCGAAAGCAGCAACTCGCGCATTTCTGCACAGTGATTATGCAGACGCTCGGCGTTGGTCAGCGGCGGCGGATTTTTGGGTGTAAACAGCGCCAGACATTGCTCAATCTGACGCACAAAATTGTCGAGTTGCAGGTTGTTCCACATCGCGGTGATTTCAGCATCGACTTCCAGCGCGTCGCGCGCCACTTCCGGCAGATGATGTCCTTCGTCGAGCACCAGCAGCAAATCTTTCGCAGGCGGCAACACGGATTCTGATTCCAGCGCCGCCATCACCAGCGCGTGGTTGGTGACCACCACATCAGCACTTTCAATCTCTTTTCGCGCCACGAAATACGGGCATTCGCGAAAATAATGGCAGTTACGGCTCAGGCAATTGGCTTTGTCTGTGCTGATTTTCATCCACAGCGGATCGTCGATGGTTTTCTGATAGTGATCGCGTAAACCGTCCCACTCGTAGCGTGACAGCGCGGTTTCCAGCGTTTTACACAGTTTCTGTTCTTCGCCGCTGGAAGGCGCCAGTTCGTCACCGAGAAATAATCCCAGATCGCCCTGCGCATTTTCATTGCTCATCGCCGCCAGATTTCGCGGACACACATAACGCCCGCGACCAAAAGCGCCGGTAAATTTCAGGTCAGGAATGATTTTTTTCAGCAGCGGTAAATCTTTGCTGAAAATCTGATCCTGTAACGCCACGTTCGCCGTGCTGACGATGAGTGGTTTTTCTTCCTCGCGGCTGACCGCAATGCCGGGAATGAGATAGGACAGCGTTTTCCCGACGCCGGTGGGCGCTTCGATGGCCAGATGCCGTGCAGAATCTCCCGAGAATGCTTTCGCCACCTCTGCAATCATCTGACGTTGCGGAGCGCGGGAAATGAAATCCGGGATTTGCTGTTGCAGGGCTTTGTACCACTGGCTTATCTGATTTTTTACTGCGGGGGAAAGCGCCATGCATCTCTTTTTTTGTTGTAAGTGAGACAGGAATGTCCCGTCTATTGTCCCACAGACCGGCTTCTGGCGCAGCCCGAAATCGTGGTTAAGGGCATTTCCTGTGGTTTAAATTTATGCAGAAAAAAAGGAGGACGTGTAAAAAAAGAAAAAGTTCATTTCTGACTGTCATAAATTGATCACAAATATACGGTAAAAAACTCTCGCTGAGAAAAATCCGAGTCCATACGGAATGCACAGCAAAAATGATGAACAGCGTCTTTTCAAAAGACTTCATATAAAGCTTTATTGAAAAGCTTTTAATAAAGAATGCAGGGTAAAAATTCATGAAACGTAATATTCTGGCACTTTTAATTCCTGGTTTATTGATTGCATCAGGCGCACACGCAGCGGAAGTTTATAATAAAGACGGCAATAAACTGGACCTGTACGGGAAAGTAAAAGGTCTGCATTATTTCTCTGACTCTGCCAGCAATGATGGCGACCAGAGTTATGTGCGTTTCGGTTTTAAAGGCCAGACCCAAATTAATGACCTGATCACCGGCTACGGCCAGTGGGAATATAACGTCATGGCTAACCATGCTGAATCTGACAGCAAAACGCCAAGCACCACCGGCACCAAAACCCGTCTGGGCTTTGCCGGTCTGAAGTTCGGCCAATACGGTTCATTCGACTATGGCCGTAACTACGGCGCACTGTACGACGTTGAAGCCTGGACCGATATGTTCCCAGAATTCGGCGGCGACGGTTACACCAAAGCTGACCGCTTCATGACGGGTCGCGCAAACGGTGTGGCCACCTACCGTAACCGCGGTTTCTTCGGCCTGGTTGATGGTCTGAACGTTGCCGTTCAGTATCAGGGCAAAAACGAAAACGACGGCCGCGGCAGCAGCACGGCCAACGGCGACGGTTATTCACTGTCTACCACTTACGCTTTGGGTGATACCGGCGTGAGCTTCGGCGGCGCGTATGCGTCATCTGACCGCACCACGGCTCAGAGTAATTCCACTTACGGCAAAGGCGATAAAGCTGACGCATGGACTGGCGGCATGAAATATGACGCAAACGGCGTTTATTTAGCCGCCATGTATGCTGAAACGCGTAATATGCTGGCCATTACCGTTCCTGGCGGAATTGCAGGCGCACCGGCGGGCAGCGGTTTTGCAAATAAAACCCAAACCTTCGAAGCAGTTGCACAATATCAGTTTGAAAATGGCCTGCGCCCTTCACTGGGTTATGTCCAGACTAAAGCAAAAGATATTGAAAATATCGGCGATACTGACCTGGTTAAATATGTTGACGTAGCAGCAACCTATTATTTCAACAAAAACATGTCTGCATATGTTGATTATAAAATCAACCAACTGTCCGACGATAATAAACTGGCTCTGAACAACGACGACATCACTGCCGTTGGTCTGGTCTATCAGTTCTAAAAATCGGTTCTAATAAGAAGCGCTTTACCACCTCATTATTATTCTCTGTCTTGAAATTCTTCGGCCGGACTCACCCTCCGGCCCTTTTTATTGGTACCATTTTTCGATACATCTCGCGTAACCTGCCATTTCCCCTTCCACACCCCGCTGAATCTGCTACAGTTTTAACGATTTTCATGAATGCGAATCTTTCTTAACAAGCATAGGGATGACCAATGAATAAAATTTCGCTTTGCACCACCAGTGCCTTAATCATGCTGGCCCTCAGCGGCTGTGCGCAGCAAAAACCGGATGCCCAACAGAAACTGAACGATCAGTCGGTGATGGCGCTGAACTGGTTCCAGCAATCTGGCGAATATCAGGCGCTGGCCTATCAGGCATTCAACACGGCGAAGATGGCGTTTGATAACGCCCAGCCGCTGGCAGGACAGAAGAAAGCCGTCGTCGTCGATCTTGATGAAACCATGCTTGATAACAGCGCGTACAGTGCGTGGCAGGTGAAAGCGAATAAGCCATTCGACAGCAAAACCTGGTCCCAGTGGACGGCAGCCCGTCAGGCTACAGCCGTGCCCGGCGCGGTTGAATTTGCTAATTACGTCAACACCCACGGCGGCACGATGTTCTACGTGTCTAACCGTAAAACCAGCGAATACGCCGCGACACTCGACAACATGAACCGCCTGGGCTTTACCGGCGCCAATGAAAAAACCATGTTGTTGAGTTCAGATACCTCAAACAAACAGGCCCGTTTCGATTCCATTAAAGCCGCGGGTTATCACGTGGTGATTTACATCGGTGACAACCTGAATGACTTTGGTTCCGCGACTTATCATCAGGGCAACGAACAACGCCGCGCGTTTGTGAATCAGAACCACCAGCACTTCGGCACGCAATATATCGTGCTGCCAAATCCGCTGTATGGCGACTGGGAAAGTGGTCTGGCGAAGGATTACAACAAGCTAACACCTGAGCAAAAACTGAATGCGCGGGATCAGAATCTGAAGGCGTGGAACGGGAAATAGGCTTTTAGAAAGCTGACAAATCTTTCACTTGCAGCGAGGGCTTGATCGAGAATATTTCGGTTTTTTTAAGCGCAGCGATCACTTATCGCGCTGCGCCGAAACCGACCAGAGGGGAAGGCGGCGACAGGCCGCCCCCCAAGTCGGTGTGGGCCGACGCCCACGACCTTGAATTTGAATTTGAATTTAAAGCCCGTGTGGGTGGCAACCCACAAAATTACCCAATATCCCCTACCAGCCCGTCAATCAAAATCTGCGGTGTCCCCTGCGAGCAACGCTCAATCCGCCCCCGTACGCCGTAAACACGTGCCAGACTTTCAGGGGTGATCACGTTTTCCGGTTCTCCATCGGCAATCAGATTGCCGTCTTTGAGCATCAGCACGCGGTCGCCGTGGCGCAGGGCGATATTGATGTCATGCACAACGACTACGGTGACAATATTGCGCTTCTGCGTTTCCTTGCGGACCAGATCCATGACGTGAAACTGGTAGTTAAGATCGAGTGCACTGAGCGGTTCATCGAGCAGCAGTAATGAAGGCTGGCGGATCAGCGATTGCGCCAGGCCGACCAGCTGTTTCTGGCCGCCGGAAAGCTGATCGAGATAACTTAGCGCCAGATGCTCGATACCCAGCTGACGCAGCAGCGTCATCACTTTATCGGTGCCTTGCGAAGCTTTTCCCTTACCGCCGGATGCCCGCTGCGCCACGATAATAGATTCCAGCACATGCAGATGCACACCCGCTGGCAAGGTTTGCGGAAGATAAACGACCTGTTCGGCACGACGGGCAAAAGGCATCGGCATTAAGTCATGGCCGTCGAGCAGCAACTGCCCTTGAGCGCGGTTAAGCCCGGCGAGTGAGCGCAGTAATGTCGATTTACCGCTGCCGTTTGGCCCGAGCAGCACGGTGATTTTACCACGCGGCAACATAGGGACATTAAGATTGCGGATGACATGACGCTTCGGGTAGCCCGCGTTGAAATCGCGGATTTGCAGCCCCTGCGTGGCGGCATTCAATAAATCTTCAGTTTGAGTTTCGAGCATTGCTGACATCAGACGTTCCCGCGGTGACGAAGAATAATACTCAGGAAGAACGGCACGCCGACCAGCGAGGTGACGATCCCCACCGGAATGATGACGCCCGGCACCAGATTTTTAGAGGCCACCGACGCCATTGAAAGCACCAGCGCGCCAATCAGCGCGCTGGCTGGCAGATAAAAACGGTGATCTTCACCGAACATCAGACGGGCGATGTGCGGCGCCACCAGACCGATGAAACCAATCGGGCCGACAAAGGCCACCGCCAGTGCGGAAAGAATACTGATGCGCAGCAAGGTGCCGAGGCGCAAACGGCGCACGTCGATACCAAAGCTTACCGCGCGATCTTCGCCCAGACGCAGCGCCGTCAGCTTCCACGCGCTCATCATCGACCACGGCAACAGAACCAGGAATGCCAGCAGCATTACGCCCAGTTTCACCCACGACGCACGCGCCAGACTGCCCATCGTCCAGAAAACCAGCCCCTGTAAGGTGTCTTCGGTGGCGATAAACTGCATCAGTGAAACCAGTGCATTGAAGGTAAATACCAGCGCAATACCAAACAGCACCACGCCGGAACTGGCGACACGTGTCCAGCGGGTGATGCCATCAAGCATCAGGGCGGCCAGCAAGGCAAAAATAAAGGCGTTAGCAGAGATAAACCACTGATCGGGAATACCCGGAATACCAATACCCAGCACAATCGCCAGCGCTGCACCGAACGCCGCAGCAGAAGATACGCCCAGTGTAAACGGACTGGCCAGCGGGTTATTCAGGATGGTCTGCATTTCCGCACCGGCAAGACCCAGCGACATGCCTACCGCCACCGCCATCAGCGCGTAAGGCAACCGGATATCCCAGACAATCACGCGCGTCCCCGGATCGGCTGCTGCCGCATCAAACAGGGTTTTCCACAGCGTACCGAGCGACAACCCCGAAGGTCCCATAATGAAATCAATCACCAGCGAGACGACGATCGCCAGCACGAGGACCAGCATGATTAACAGACGGCGGCGTACGATATTCTGGTATCGCCCCATCACGCCGTCCGGGGCGTTGCCTTTCACCGCCAGCGCGGGTTCGGTAGTTGCACTCATTTTCGCTTCAATCTCATTAAGTTAAAAACTTACGGCGGGAACAGATATTCTGCTATTCCCAAAGAAAGGGAACAAATGATAATAATTATCAATGTATTTTGCAAAACCTATCAGACGCAGACATTAAACGCAGCGGTAACAAAGCATGATGTTTTCTGCTCTCCTTTACTGAATCGCAGGCATAAAAAAGCGGAGTCTGAGCTCCGCTTTTCAACGATATGAATATCTCCAAAACCCAGCCGGTTACTTATCGACGTGATCCGGGAATTCCATTTCGCTGTATTTCACCACTTTAGTGCCTTTGGTCAGCTTGTAGCCGAACCAGATGGTCAGGAACAACGGCAGGCCGATGTAAGTCGCCGCCACGCCATACCAGTCAATGGTGTCTTTCATAAACGCCTGATAGTTTTGCCCCAGCGTAATGATCAGACACAAAACAAAGGCGAAGATCGGACCGAACGGGAAGAAGCCAGAAAGGTAAGGCAGTCTCTTCAGGTCACGCCCTTGTGAAACATAACCACGACGGAAGCGGTAATGGCTGACAGCAATGCCGAGCCAGGCGATAAAGCCGGTCATACCCGAGGTGTTCAGCAGCCACAGGTAAACGGTCTGATTACCAAACATTGAGCTCAGGAAGCACAACGCCGCCACAATCGTGGTCGCATACAGTGCGTTACGTGGCACCCCGCCTTTCGACAGTTTGGCGAACATGCGTGGCGCTTTGCCTTCGCTTGCCAGCGTAAACAGCATACGGGTAGAGGCGTACATCCCGGAGTTACCGGCTGACAGCACGGCTGTCAGGATAACCGCATTCATCACCGCCGCAGCGGACAGCAGACCGGCATTGCGGAACACCAGCGTGAACGGGCTGACCGAGATATCGCCGACTTCGTTACGCAGCAGATTCGGATCGGTATAAGGAATGATCAGGCTGATCACCAGGATCGCCAGAATATAGAACAGCAGGATACGCCAGAATACCTGACGAACCGCACGCGGGATGTTTTTGCCCGGGTTTTCAGATTCACCGGCTGCAACGCCAATCAGTTCAGTACCCTGGAAGGAGAAGCCGACTATCATCGCCACGCCTATCATCGAGGCAAAACCGCCCGCAAATGGCGCATCGCCGATAGCCCAGTTATGCCAGCCAGCCGTTTCGCCGCCGCGCATAATGCCGGTGATCATCAGCACGCTCACGGCGATAAAGATGATGACGGTGACCACTTTGATCAGCGAGAACCAGTATTCTGCTTCGCCGAAACCGCGAACAGAGATGTAGTTCAGCAGGAAAATCAGGCCAAGGAACAAGGCGCTCCAGATCCAGCCCGGCGTGTCCGGGAACCAGTAGTTCATCACCAGTTGTGAGGCAACCAGGTCAACCGCGATGGTGACTGCCCAGTTGTACCAGTAGTTCCAGCCGAGTGCGAAACCGAAGCCTTCCTCAACATAACGGGAACCGTATGTGGAGAATGAGCCGGATACCGGCATGAACGCCGCCAGTTCACCGAGACTGGTCATCAGGAAGTAAACCATGATGCCAATTAATGCGTAGGAGAGCAGCGCGCCACCCGGCCCTGCCTGTGAAACGGTCGCACCAGATGCGACGAATAAACCCGTACCAATTGAACCGCCGATGGCGATCATCGTTAAGTGACGTGCCTTCAGCTCGCGACGCAGTGTGGGTGCCACCTGCGTATTTTTTGTAGGTTGTTGAGCCATTTTTACCCTATATCCGCTCGTCATGTGGAAATTTAAGCGCGGATTGTAGCAAAACCTGCCGCTCTGAATAGCAGGAACGACCTGTTATAAGACACCTTCATAACAGGCCGTCGATCATTAGCGAAAGACCGTTATAGGGCTTCGCGGCAATAGGTCAGAAAGCGCGATAAGGCACCGGAAATGTGTTTCTGGCGATGATGTATAAGGTAAAGTTTGCGCACCAGCGGCGCGACCGGCAGGCGGATTTCCACCAGCGAACCGCTGGCCAGCTGCTCCGCAATCACCCGTCGTGAAAGACAACTGATACCGATTCCGTGACGCACGGCATGCTTGATGGCTTCAGAATTGCCCAGCTCCATCACCAGATTAAAATCGGGCAACTGCGGCAACAGCAGGTGATCGAGTACTTCGCGTGTACCGGAACCACGCTCACGCAAGATCCACGGTTCACGCGCCAGCGATTCGAGGGAAACAACCTGCCCCGCCAGCGGATTTTCGGGGGCAACGAACACCACCAGTTCATCGTCCAGCCAGGGCTGAGTGATCAGCTCCGGCATCTGACACGGGCCTTCGATAAGCCCCAGATCGACACGAAAATCGGCCACCGCATTGATGACGTCGTTAGTGTTGCCGACATTCAGTTCCAGCGGCGTATCAGGGAAATCCAGCCGGTAACCGGCAATCATCGCCGGAAGCATGTAATTGCCGATGGTGCTGCTGGCCCCAATGCGCAGCGAACCGTTATCCTGATTAAACAGACGCTCTATTTCCCCCGCCTGTTCCAGCAATGCCAGCGCTTTCGGGTACAGCAAACGCCCATGCTCATTAATTACCAGACGCTTTCCGACACGGTCAAATAACTGCACGCCGAGCTGCCCTTCGATATCGGCCAGCGCCGCGCTGACCGCCGATTGTGATAATGAAAGCACAACCGACGCCTGCGTGGTCGAACCGCTTTTCAGCACCTCGGCGAAAACTTCAAGTTGTCGCAATGTTATGTGCATAAATGTCCCGCTGTTCTCATGCGCCTGACTGCACGCTTGTTCTTTTTAGTATAGACCCTCGCCTTGCAGGTCTCTTTTGAATGAATTCTTTATACCAGTTTTTCAGATAGGTTATAAAGTTATAATCTATTTCATTTTTATATAAGCGCAGCGTAGCCTTATGTCATCACTCCTGAACGAGGAACGGACGATGACCCAATTTTCACTGCATAAAAGCGACGCGCTTAAACATGATGTTGACCAGCCTGCGCTGCAAAAACGGGGCGGTTACAGCCGCCTGCTCCCTGGCCTGGCACTGACCGGCGCCATTACCGGACTGGCGGTCTGGTTAAGCAATTTCCCGGCCCTGAGCCATCTCGGTCTGAGCGCGCTCACGCTGGCGATTGTCATCGGCATGGTGGTCGGCAACACGGTTTATCCAGCCGCAAAGCCCTGGTGCGACAGCGGTGTCTCGCTGGCAAAACAGCGTCTGCTGCGCCTGGGGATTATCCTCTACGGTATGCGCCTGACGTTCGCGCAAATCGCTGATGTCGGCGCAACCGGCATTCTGATTGACGCCATGATGTTGTGCTCCACCTTCGCCCTTGCCTGCTGGCTCGGGCAACGGGTGTTTAAATTAGACCGCGATACATCGATGCTGATTGGCGCAGGTAGCAGTATCTGTGGGGCAGCCGCCGTAATGGCGACGGAACCGGTGCTGGATGCCAAAGCGGAAAAAGTCACCGTCGCGGTAGCCACAGTGGTTATCTTCGGGACAACGGCCATCTTCCTCTATCCGTGGTTATGGCATCTGAATGAGCAATATCACTGGCTGAGTTTCACCGCGTCACAGTTTGGGATTTACACCGGTTCGACAGTGCATGAAGTCGCGCAGGTCGTGGCCGCCGGTCAGGGTGTCAGCCCGGATGCTGAAAATGCCGCGGTGATCGCCAAGATGATCCGCGTCATGATGCTGGCGCCGTTCCTGCTGCTGCTCTCTGGCTGGAAATCCCGCCGCGAAGTTCAGCAAGGCGGCCAGAATGCCGGTCTGCGCAATATCACTATTCCGTGGTTTGCCCTGCTGTTTATTCTGGTGGCAGCGTTCAATTCGCTGAATATTCTGCCGCACAGCTGGATACCGCCGCTGATTACGCTTGATACCGTGTTACTGGCGATGGCGATGGCGGCGCTCGGGCTGACAACGCACATGAGCGCGCTGCGTCAGGCGGGGCTGAAACCGATGCTGCTGGCGGCAATCCTGTTCATCTGGCTGATTGTCGGCGGTGCCGGTATCAACCAGCTGGTTCAGCACATTTTTAGCTGATGTTGCGGCTTTTAACACTCCGATGCTGCGCCTCCTGTCCGGAGGCGCTATCATTCGTTGATAAACGCGATGAATAACTGAGGAGCAAAAATGAAGTTTGTGGGAGCACACGTCAGTGCAGCCGGTGGTGTCGATCAGGCGGTATTGCGCGCACATGAGCTGGAAGCCACGGCTTTTGCGCTTTTCACCAAGAATCAGCGTCAGTGGAAAGCCGCGCCATTGCCGGAAGATGTGATTGAAAAATTCAAACTGGCTTGTGAAAAATACGGCTATAAAAGCAACCAGATTTTACCGCATGACAGTTATCTGATTAACCTCGGGCATCCGGTGACTGAAGCGCTGGAAAAATCCCGCGAAGCATTCCTTGATGAATTACAGCGCTGCGAGCAGCTGGGTTTGTCGCTGCTGAACTTCCATCCTGGCAGCCATCTGATGCAAATCGAGGAAGATAAATGCCTCGAACTGATTTCTGAATCACTGAATATTGCTCTGGATAAAACCAAAGGCGTCACTGCCGTTATCGAAAACACTGCCGGTCAGGGCAGCAATCTCGGTTTCCGCTTTGAGCATCTGGCGAAAATTATCGACGGTGTGGAAGATAAAAGCCGCGTCGGTGTCTGCATCGATACCTGCCACGCATTCGCCGCAGGTTATGACCTGCGTACCGTGGAAGAATGCGAGAGAACCTTCAAACATTTCGAAGAGGTAGTCGGTTTTAAATATCTGCGCGGTATGCACCTGAACGACGCGAAAAGCGAATTCAACAGCCGTGTCGACCGCCATCACAGCCTCGGTGAAGGCAATATCGGCAATACCGTGTTCAGCTGGATGATGAAAGATGCGCGTTTCGATGGCATCCCGATGATCCTCGAAACGGTCAATCCGGATATCTGGAAAGATGAAATTGCCTGGCTGAAAGCACAACAGACAGCGGATAACGACGAAGCAGCGGCATAAACCCGCCCGCCCCCTTCGCGCAGGGCGCAGCAATAAAAAAGGCGCGACATTCACATGTCGCGCCTTTTTGTTTTTATCAATTTACTGTTATGCAGCTTTCGCGGCTAACGCAGCATCTGAACGTTTCAGAACCGCGTAAGCACCGCCTGCCAGAACCGTACCGGCGATAATCGCCACCAGATAACCGAGAACCGGTGTGATAGCACCAGGGATCAGCAGAACGAACAGGCCACCGTGTGGTGCCATCAGTTGCGCGTGGAATGCCATCGACAGAGCACCGGTCAGCGCGCCACCCGCGATACAGCATGGCAGAACACGCATCGGGTCACGGGCTGCGAACGGAATCGCACCTTCAGAGATAAAGCACAGTCCCAACACCAGCGCGGCTTTACCACCTTCACGTTCACTTTGCTCAAACTTATGACGCGCCAGCAATGTTGCCAGCCCCATCGCCAGCGGTGGAACCATACCCGCAGCCATGATAGCGGCCATTGGTGCGTAGACGGAGGAACTCAACAGTGCCACGCCGAACGCGTAAGCGGCTTTGTTCACCGGGCCACCCATGTCGGTACACATCATTGCACCCAGGATTGCGCCAAGCAGAACCGCATTCGCTGTACCCAGAGATTGCAACCATGCTGTCAGACCCGCCATGATTTTAGCGACCGGCGTACCAACCACATAAATCATCACCAGACCGGTAATCAGACTCGCAACCAGCGGAATAATCAGGATAGGTTTCAGCGCTTCCATACTTTGCGGTAATTTCAGCTTACCGCTGATGGCTTTCGCCACATAACCCGCCAGGAAACCGGCAATAATACCGCCGAGGAAACCGGCACCCGTGCTCACTGCCAGCATGCCACCGATAAGACCCGGCGTAAGACCCGGACGGTCAGCGATGGAGAAGGCAATAAAACCGGCCAGAACCGGCACCATCAGCGCGAAAGCAGAAGCGCCACCGATTTGCATCAGCGCAGCGGCCAGCGTGCCTTTCACTTCAAAGGCTTTGATACCGAAAACAAATGACAGCGCGATACAAAGCCCCCCCGCAACCACCATTGGCAGCATGTAAGACACGCCGGTCAGGAGGTGACGGTACGGGCCTGCGCCGCCCGCTTCTTTCTTCTTAATGCCAGATGCTGCACCCTGCGCCGCAGGCTGGAAAAGCTCAGCTTCGACCAGTGCTTTGTCCAGTTCCTGTTTGGTCTTTTTCAGTGCCAGACCGGTAGAGGTGCGGTACATCGGCTTACCGGCAAATTTCGCCAGATCCACTTCGATGTCAGCCGCGACGATCACCAGATCGGCCGCTGCAACTTCTTCTGGTGTAATGGCATTGCCTGCGCCCACGGAACCGCGGGTTTCAACCTTGACCCACCAGCCACGTTTTTTCGCTTCGCTTTCAATCGCTTCAGCTGCCATAAAGGTGTGTGCAACACCGGTCGGACAAGCTGTGATAGCAACGATACGTTTCGGACCGCCCGCCGCAGGAGCGGCTGCTGCCGCAACCGGTGCGACATAAGGTTTGGCTTCGGTCAGCGCACGTTGCAGGAAGGACTGCGGATCACGCACGGCATCCGCCACATCGCCGGTGTAAATATTTTTGCCGGTCAGAGCGGCGTCGTTTGGCACAGTTTCACCGGCAACAATGACGATTTCAGCGTCAGCAGCCTGTTCAACGACCTGATGCCCTGCTTTCACAGCAGCGGCAGCAAGCAAATTTTTCGCCAGATGGCTGCGAGCCTGTCCGAGCGAACTGTCTATCATCAGCAGCGTTTTCATTCTGCCTCCTGCGGATTAAAAGGGTTTCAGGTCAACACGGGCCATCATCGCCGCGAGCTGCGGACGATCGGTGACACCGACATTACTCTGGCTCACAGCCAGGGCGGCAACAGCCGTTGCCAGTCGCAGCGTATGTTCACTGGATTCACGCATCAGCAAGCCGTAGATCAGGCCACCGACCATGGAATCACCGGCACCGACCGTGCTGACGACTTCACAAGCTGGCGGTTTGGCAATCCACGCACCGGATGCGTTAACCCACAAGGCACCTTCAGCACCCAGTGAAATCACCACGTGGGCAATGCCCTGATCACGCAAAGCGTGCGCAGCTTCGACCACATCGCTCAGTTCCGGCAGTTTACGACCAGCCCAGATTTCCAGTTCGCGGCGGTTTGGTTTTACCAGCCACGGCGCCGCTTTCAGACCGGCCACCAGTGCTTCACGGCTGCTGTCAAAGATGATGCAGGGACACTGCGCACGCAGGCGTTTCATCCAGTCGGTGAATGCGTCAGGATCAACGCCCGCTGGCAGACTTCCGCTGACAGCAACCATGTCGAACTGGCCCAGCCATGAGAGAGAATCCGTGACGAAACGTTCCCAGTCGGCAGGCGTTACGTTAAAACCGGAGAAGTTGAAGTCGCTGACTTCGCCGTCTTTTTCGGTCAGTTTCACGTTGATACGGGTACGGCCATTCACCACCTGGAAGCGGTTGGCGATGCCGAGATCGCTGAATAACAGCTGGAATCCGTCCTGATTTTCTTTACCGAGGAAACCACCCACGGTGACGTCGATGCCGAGATCTTTCAGCACTTTCGCAACGTTGATGCCTTTACCGGCGGCGTGCAAACCGGTGGTTTGCACCAGATTCACTTCACCTCGTTCGATTTCAGGCACATAGCCCACTAAATCGTACGCAGGGTTTAAGGTAATTGTGGCGACTCTGCGGCTCATGCGCCCTCCCCAAGACCTTCGGCAATGGCTTCACCGATGGTTTTCAGTGCAAGTTCTGCATCTTCACCGCTGGCGGTAAAGCGCAGGTGATGACCTTTTTTCACGCCCAGCGCCACGACTTTCATCAGGCTGCGGCCGTTGGCAGGTTTACCGCTGCCATCAAGATTCGTTACTGTGATTTCGCTGCTGAACTGTTTGATAACGTTGACCAAAGCTGTACCAGGACGTGCATGCAAACCGTGTTCGTTACGGATAACGTATTCCGCAGTCAGCACGTTAGCTTGTTCTTCGACTTCGCTGGTCAGCAGTGCCAGCACACCCACAGGGTCTGCCGTCAGCAAACGTTCAGCTTTGTTGGCAATCAGCAAATCACTGAGGTAATTCAGCACATTGAGCGGCTGGTCATCTGCCACTGAAATCGTCAGCAGCATGGCAACTTTTTCGCCTTCCAGATCAAACCCCTGCTGAGCACGACTTACGGTAGCCGCACTTTTCAGGTTGCCTTCGGTGCTGTCGCTCAGCCAGATACCCTGCCCGAGGTTCAGCGGTTTACGGCTGATTACGTCGCTGACAAAAGCGGTGTCCACGGCGCCAATCTCTTTCAGGCGACCTGCGTTCAGCGCCTGTAAGGTGATCAGGTTTTCGGCGGCCACATCGACGGCGATCAGCTGAGTATCAAACAGGAATTCAGCGGCATTTTTCTCGCCCATCAGCAGGCTGCGTAATTCTTCAGCTGAATCTGTTTTTGCCAGGCGGTCGGCCACGCTGTCGTCACTTAAGACGTGCGTCAGCTGACGCAGTAAACCGAGGTGTTCGTCAGAACGTGCGGCAATACCGATAACCACATATGCGGTCTGGCCTTCGCCCCACGCAATACCCTGCGGGAACTGGAAAACCTGAACGCCGGTATCGAGCACCAGATCACGTGTATCGGTCGTGCCGTGAGGGATAGCGATGCCATTGCCCAGATAAGTAGAAGTTTGCAGCTCGCGCGCTAACATGCCGTCTACATAGCCTTCGCTGACGCGACCCGCTTGCGTCAGTGCTGCTGCAACCTGGCGAATTGCTTCCTGCTTATCGCTAGCAGCCGCACCGAGATGAATATCTTGCTGTGACAGTTGGAACATAATTCTCCTCTCCTGCTGAAATTGAATCGTTTCAGCTTTACTGAGAAAAAAGGAGCGCCATCAAATTTCACGAAAGAAGCTGACGACGCTGAAACGTTTCAGGGAGTCTCAATCCGGCCTGTTTTTAAATCAAGCTTTCCCTTATTTGGCGTGACAATTTTTTGATGCTACGCACAGTTTACTGCTCGGAGACTCCCGGAGTGGATTAACTTAACGCAAATGCTGAAGTCAGGCTGACGCGAAAAGCTGACGCAAGCCGACGCCGGTTTGTAATGACGATCTGGGCGAATAACATAAACCCGAGAGGGTTATTTTTGACACAAAGTGCGCTTTTATTATTCAGTATGGCAAATTCACTCCGGTTTACATTTTTGATGATCAAAACCTGTTTTTGTTTTTTTTAAACTGACGTAACATTCGCGCAAATTTCGTTCCCTTCCCGACTTCTGGTTCACTTATCTAATGCGAATTTCTACAACGTCAGCCCGCCGTTTACCCGACATGACGTCGACCGCTTTTCTGATCATCGCTTTTCTGACCGGTATTGCAGGGGCGTTACAGACACCAACGCTGAGCCTGTTTCTGACATCTCAGGTTCACGTCAGTCCGTTCATGGTGGGTATTTTCTTTACCGGCAGTGCGGTGATTGGCATTTTCGTCAGCCAGTTGCTGGCTAACTGGTCCGACAAACGCGGTGACCGCAAAACGCTGATTTTGTATTGCTGCCTTCTGGGTGCGCTGGCGTGTGTGCTGTTCGCTTTCAACCGAAATTACTTCATTTTGCTGTTTATCGGCGTATTGCTGTCGAGTTTTGGTTCGACGGCGAACCCGCAGATGTTTGCGTTAGCCCGTGAGCACTCCGAAAAAACCGGCCGTGAAGCGGTGATGTTCAGCTCAATTTTGCGGGCACAGGTTTCGCTGGCCTGGGTCGTCGGCCCGCCGCTGGCCTTTGCCCTGTCTATGGGCTTTGGTTTTACCTTCATGTACTGCGCGGCCACGCTGGCGTTCCTGCTTTGCGCCGTGATGGTGTATATGTTCCTGCCGTCCATGCCGAAAGCGCACATCAAAACCACAGTCACGATGGAAGCGCCACGCCGCAACCGCCGCGACACGCTGATGCTTTTCATCGCCTGTTCTCTGATGTGGGCCGCCAACAGTATTTACCTCATCAATATGCCGCTTTACGTGGTGCGTGAATTAGGGTTGCCGGAAAAACTGGCGGGCGTGCTGATGGGCAGCGCAGCGTGTCTGGAAATTCCGACCATGCTGATCGCCGGATACCTGGCGAAGCAGCTCGGCAAGCGCTTCCTGATGCGTTTTTCAGTAGTAGCGGGCGTGATTTTCTATGGCTGCATTCTGTTTACCACCGGCGCGGCCATGCTGATTGCTTTACAGCTGCTGAACGCGATTTTCATCGGCATTCTGGCAGGGATCGGGATGCTGTATTTTCAGGATCTGATGCCGGGTCAGGCCGGTGCGGCGACCACACTGTTTACCAATTCAACGCGTGCTGGCTGGATCCTTGCCGGTTCTCTGGCGGGTGTGATTGCGCAGTTCTGGACATACCATGCGGTATTTTATGCCGCGCTGGCGATGGTGGTAGGTTCGGTGTTGTGTATCTGGAATGTGAAAAATGTCGATAAGCCGGCAGAAGAAGTGCCGGAAGTTGTCGTTTAAGGCGCGGTATCCGCTTCGAGTTTAATCAGATATGTCAGGGCCTGGTCGCGATGGGTAAAACACATTTCGCGACTGGCCTGCAGGCTGGCGCAAACTTTCGGGCGCAGCGGTGAGGTGAAAATCTTGCACAGGAAATTATCAGCCAGTTGCACACATCGGGTATTCGCCGGTTTTCCGTCAGGCATTCCGGGGATCGGGCTGGAAATTGAAGGCGCTATGCAACAGGCTCCGCAATCGGTACGACAGTCCATCAACAGCCTCCTCAGGCCTCATTTTGAGGCGCGACAATAGCAGGCGGCGGTATGCGCCACCAGCTAAATATTTACTATCCTTTAACAGGGTAACCCGAACATTTTTCATGCTGGCAAATGACACATAAAAAATGCGCAATTAAGCAGGTTTTCGCGACTCTTTTTACGCTATCTGCTTGCCTGAAATCAGCGGCGCGGGTAACGTGTCGCAAATTATTTATCTCTCTGCTGACAGGTTATTTATATGGCACGTGCTAACGAAATTAAACGCGGCTTCGTTGTGAACTACGACGGCAAATTGCTGCTGGTAAAAGATATTGATGTTCAGAGCCCAAGCGCCCGTGGTGCCAGCACCTTGTACAAAATGCGTTTCGCTGATGTACGTACTGGCGGCAAAGTAGAAGAACGCTTCAAAGGCGACGATATCCTCGATACCGTCAGCCTGACCCGTCGTAAAGTGAACTTCTCTTACGTCGATGGCGACGAATACATCTTTATGGATGATGAAGACTTCACGCCGTACACCTTTAACAAGGCGCAGATCGAAGACGAACTGCTGTTCATTCCTGAAGAAGGTTTACAGGGCATGCAGGTTCTGACGCTGGACAGCCAGCTGCTGGCGCTGGAAATGCCACAGACGGTGGATCTGGAAATCGTTGAAACGGCACCGGGCATCAAAGGCGCGTCTGCCAGCTCCCGTACCAAACCAGCGGTCATGGCGACCGGTCTGAGCATTCAGGTGCCTGAATACCTGAGCTCTGGCGACAAAATCCGTATTCATATCGCGGAACGCCGTTATATGGGTCGTGCGGATTAATCAGCGCCCCGTCCGATGTAGAAAGGAACGCTCCGGCGTTCCTTTTTTATTGCCCTGATTTTGCCATTAATGCGCAGAGTCTCGATCTGCATCACAAAATCAGTGGCCGTCCGGACTTACCAATTCCCCTTTCTATCATATGACTTTACACTCGAAGCCCTGATTTCGGCTTAAATCGTCGCTTTATCCAGCATAAAATTGAACTGACGCGTAAACAGCCCCAATTTGGCCTGACCAATTATTTATTTCTGACTTGCCTGGAGTATTGCATGAAAACTATTGCCACAGCGTCTCTGCCCGCAGCAGTGTCATTGCCTGCTTATGATCGCGATGCACTGAAAAGCCGTATCGTTCATCTCGGCTTTGGCGCATTCCACCGTGCCCACCAGGCGCTGCTCACTAACCGCGTCTTACATCTTCAGGGCGGAGACTGGGGCATTTGCGAAATCAGCCTGTTCGGCAATGAAACGCTGATAAAAAGTCTGCGTCAGCAAGATCATCTGTTTACTGTGCTGGAGAAAGGCGCGGAAGGCAATCAGGCGATTATCATTGGCTCTGCGCATGAATCCGTCCACGGTGGCATTGACGGGCTTGATGCCGTGCTGGAGAAACTGACCGAACCGCAGGTGGCGATTGTTTCACTGACTATCACTGAAAAAGGGTACTGCATCGAGCCGGGCACCGGCGAACTGGATCTGCAAAACCCGAAAATTCAGCAGGATCTGGCCGGTGGTCAGTTGCCATGTACCGCGCCAGGCGTGTTAGTTGAAGCACTGCGTTTGCGTCATGAACGCGGGCTTCCCGGCTTCACGGTGCTGTGCTGCGACAATATTCCTGAAAACGGTCTGGTGGTCAAAAAAGCCGTGCTGGGTATGGCGAATGCACGCTCCTCAGAACTGGCGAAATGGGTCACCGAAAACGTCTCCTTCCCAAGCACCATGGTTGACCGCATTGTTCCGGCAGCCACTGAAACCACGCTGGAAGAAATCACCGAAGCGCTCGGTGGCGTGACCGACCCTTGCGGTATCGCCTGTGAACCGTTCATTCAATGGGTAGTGGAAGACAACTTTGTGGCAGGTCGCCCTGAATGGGAGAAAGCCGGTGCGCAGATGGTGTCCGACGTTTTGCCGTTTGAGCAGATGAAGTTGCGTATGCTCAACGGCAGCCACTCTTTCCTGGCCTATCTGGGTTATCTGGCCGGTTACCAGCACATCAACGATTGCATGGAAGACGCTAATTACCAGGCCGCCGCGCATCACCTGATGTTGCATGAGCAGGCACCGACGCTGAGCGTTGAAGGTGTGGACCTTAACGCGTACGCCGACAGCCTGATTGCACGTTACTGTAATCCGGCGCTGAAACATCGCACCTGGCAAATCGCTATGGACGGTACGATGAAGCTGCCGCAACGTATGCTCGATTCAATCCGCTGGCATGTCAAAAACGGCGGTTCTTATGAATTGTTAGCGCTGGGCGTGGCGGGCTGGATGCGTTATGTCGGCGGCACCGATGATGCGGGTCAGCCGATTGAAATTAAAGATCCGATGGCGGAGACGCTGGCAGAAATCGTGGCATCTACCGCAGACGGTGAAGAACGCGTGAAAGCACTGCTGGCGCTGAACGGCGTATTCGGCGAGCAACTGCCGCAGGAAGAGAAAGTCGTGCAGGCTGTTCAGGCTGCGTATGCTGACCTGCAAAGGATCGGCGCGAAGAAAACGGTCGCTAAATACGTCGGTTAAGACTGGCTTTAAACGGGAAACGCTAATCGGCTGCTCAGGCAGCCGTTTTTATTGGTGCAACCGGTCAGTCATTTAATTCTGACGGCACTGAAGAAAACAGGAAGCCATCAAAAGACGGATCGTCAGCATCCGAAACCTGTAACAGCATATCTTTGACGTTTTCCAGATGCTGCCACATCGCCTGTTTTGCGGCTTTCGGATCCCGGCGCAAAACCGCCTGCAAGATGGTCTGATGATCCTGCAGCCAGATCTGATGGTAGCTTGTATCGACCACGTGCTGATGAATACCTTCCCACATGGAACTGCGCTGGCGGATCTGCCAGAGATCATCAACCAGTTTTACCAGCACACTGTTTTGAGATGCCTGCGCCAGCAAAGCATGAAACCGCTGATCCTCTGCTTCATCCGTTACACCGCGCGCAATGCAGTCACGCTGGGCATCAATCGCATCACGCATCTGCAAAATGTCCGTTTTTGTTGCCTGCATGGCGGCAAAAGCGGCCACTTGGCTTTCCAGCAACTGACGCGCCTGCAACAATTCGAACGGGCCGTAGCCGCTGTCCAGTTCCGTCGGCGTGTTTTCAGGCTGATTCAGCACATACACACCGGAGCCTTTGCGCACTTCGACGATTTTCTCCAGCTCAAGCATAATCAGCGCTTCGCGTACCACACTGCGGCTGACGGAATAAGATTCTGCAATGTCACGTTCAGGAGGAAGACGATCGCCGGGCATATATTTCCCGGCATGGATATCGCGGCGCAGATGACCGCCAATCTCCTGATAAAGTCGCATATTTTCGCCCTGTCTGTGGCACGTACTCAATTGGTCTGACAACTGATCACATGCTCTGATGCCTGAAATAAGAGAGAAAATTATAACATGTCGGCACAAAGGGAAAGGTCGGGAGAAGAAAACTGACGGCCCGATCAAAATTGGGCCGGCCAGTTGGGGAAGTTGTCTGTCCTCATGAGCCGGTATTACTCAGCATGCACTTAATACCGTTCATAAATCAGTCAGAAAACGTAATGTATTTTGACGCTTTTCAGTTGTAGTTCACGGTCATTATCGCAAGATGCGGATTATTATTGACATGCTCCGTGGTCACCTGCCCCATCGATAACGGCAATGAAAATGCGGAAGACGCACCGGGAGCGATCGTATGCACTTGTGTGAGTTTATTCGCACCACGTTCGCAGTTGCTGGTGACCTTGTTTCCGCCGTTGACGAAGCTGCAACCCTCTTCGACAATCGCACCATAAAAATGGATTGTCCCGCTCGACGCGGCAAAACTATTCGAAGCCATCCCTGAGGCCATCACTCCCAAAAACAGCATCCATTTCACTCTGTTCATGGCAACACCCTCATTTGAAAAACCTGATTGCAATTTTTTAATAACCGCAATTTAACATTAATGCATCTAACCAAATTCGCACTGCCAACGGTGAAATAAACTGTTGATGGCGCATGTCGGACATAAGCAATCCATGTCATTAATCGGCACAAAACTGGATTTTCTTAACGGGTCGCTGCACATTGGCGGGAGAATTTTTTAAAGGATGTGACTCATGACCAAAACCAACCTGATCACCGGCTTTCTGGGAAGCGGTAAAACCACCACGCTGCGCCACCTGCTGGCTCAAAAACCCGAAGGTGAAAAATGGGCCGTATTGGTCAATGAGTTCGGAGAGATTGGAATCGACGGCGCACTGCTGGCGGACAGCGGCGCGGTATTGAAGGAAATCCCCGGCGGATGCATGTGCTGCGTGAACGGCTTACCGATGCAGGTCGGGCTGAACATGTTATTGCAGCAGGCGAAACCTGACCGGTTGCTGATAGAACCTACAGGGCTGGGCCATCCGAAGCAGATCCTTTCTTTACTAACCTCTGATGTTTACAGCAACTGGCTGACGCTGAATGCCACATTGTGTTTGCTCGATCCGCGCCAGCTGAGTGAGCAGCGCGTGGTTGAAAATGAAAACTTCCGCGACCAGCTTGCCGCAGCGGACGTGATCGTCGCGAACAAAGCAGATGTTGCACAGGAAAATGACCGGCAGGCGTTGGAAAAATGGTTTAACGAAAAGGGTCGTGAACGCCACCTGGTAGTGGCTTCTCAGGGGGAGATTGACCCTGGCCTGCTGGATTTGCCGCGTCTTAATCACACCGAATTACCGGAAGGCCGGCATCATCACACCCATGTTTCAAAGCGCGGGCTGGCGGCTCTGAGTCTGCCAGAAAAGCAGCGCTGGAGACGTGCGCTTAATGAAGCGGGCGGTTTTACCAGTTGCGGCTGGATATTTGATGGTGAAACGGTGTTCGATACGGCGGGAATTCTTGACTGGGCGCGCACCGCGCCGGTTGACCGCGTGAAGGGAATAATTCGGATTAAAGAAGGCGCGCTGATGATCAACCGCCAGGGCGACGATCTGAAAATCGAAACCAAGCCAATGGCCCCTTTAGACAGCAGAATTGAGCTCATTACGCAAAAAGAAGTGCCGTGGAATGCCTTACAATCGTCTTTGTTGAAGATTCGTTTAAGTTAAACGGATTAAGTTAACGCCCATTACGTTAATCGTTACCCTGCTAAGAATAGGTCTTCAAATATGTGGCGCCGAAATATTCCTGCAATCCTCCTACTTAATGTTTTAGGTATTGCCCTGTTTTTATCTTTCTATTTACCCGCGAACCACGGCTTCTGGTTCCCGATTGATAAATCGATATTCTTCTTCTTTAACCAGCATCTGGCGACGGACGCGTGGTTCCTGCATCTTGTAGCAGTCACTAACAACCGCGCCTTTGATCTGATCTCTTTGCTGGCAATGGGTGTGCTCTATCTGAGCTATTTCATGAAGCAAGATAGCGCCGGGCGTCGCCGCTACATCATCATTGGCGTCGTGATGCTGCTGACCGCCGTCGTACTTAACCAGCTTGGCCATTTGTTGCCGGTCAGTCACAAAAGCCCTTCGCTGAGCTTCCCGGATGTAAACCGTGTGAGCAAGCTGACCGGCATCCCGACGAAAGATGCGTCCGCTGACAGCTTCCCGGGCGACCACGGCATGATGCTGATTATTTTTTCCTGCTTCATGCTGCGCTATCTGAGTAAATCAGCTTTCGTTGTTGCGGTGCTGATCACCATTATCTTCTCGCTGCCGCGCGTGATGATTGGAGCACACTGGTTTACGGATATTGCCGTGGGTTCTATGTCAGTCGTCCTGGTAGGCGCAAGCTGGTGGCTGATGACTCCGGCCAGCGATATGTTGATTAACTGGCTTGAGCGCAAATTGCCGGGTAAAAAAATTCCTAAAACAGCGGCGTAATTTTGCATTCATATAATTAAGTTATGGTCAGGCAGATGTTTATGATCTGCCTGACGTTTTTTTCAGACAATTCCCGGATATACTTTACTGAAATATGCATGTAGAACCCGCTTGTGATGCGGTTTTAACCCAAATTAGTATAAAAATCACCCATCGTTTTTAACATCATTACTTACATCAGCTTACATCACAATTTCTTATAAAAAATCCCGTAAAACCTCTCGCAATCCCTTATTCATTACGGTACTCTCCAAATCGCCCTCATAGAATTGTGTCAAAAATACCCGTCTTGAAGGAAAAAACGTGCTCTAACGCACATTTTGCCGGTCTGGTGTTTGTCGCAACTAATTGTGGCAGGTAGTCTCGCTTCGTTTGGCAATTTTAATAACGATTTCATCGTTAAGGACAGCAAGGGATAACAACAATAATGGTCAAGTCTCAACCGTTTCTGAGATATATCACGCGGATGATTCCCGCGATTGGCGCAGCAATTCTTCTCTCTGCGTGTAGTGGTATGCATTCTTCGAACACAGAAAGCGCACAAACTGATATGCGTGCAGTAAATGACAAAGACGGTCTTCTACTGCAAGCCTCTCAGGATGAATTCGAAGCAATGGTTCGTAGCGTCAACGTTAAATCCAAAATTATGGATCAGTACGCTGACTGGAAAGGCGTTCGTTATCGGTTAGGCGGCGACAGCAAGCGTGGTATCGATTGCTCAGCGTTCGTTCAGGTAACATTCCGCGAACAATTTGGTATGGATCTCCCTCGTTCTACTTATGAACAGGAAGAAAAGGGCAAGAAAGTTCAGCGCACGAAACTGCGTCCGGGTGATCTGGTTCTGTTCCGTGCTGGCTCAACAGGGCGTCACGTCGGTATTTATTTAGGCAACGATCAGTTTGTTCATGCGTCCACCAGCAACGGTGTGATGATTTCAAATCTGAAAGAGTCCTACTGGAATGCACGTTATCGTGAAGCAAGACGAGTTTTAGCTAACGGTTAATCACGTTAGTTTATGATTTAGTTCTTGTTGTCCTATGCCAAGCGAATAAAAAAACGTCATCTTCGGATGGCGTTTTTTTATGCCTGTAATAAAGTGTATTTAATGTCTGTTGTTTTTTTGACTACGTTATACTTTTATTTCTTCGGCGAGAAAAAGGGCAAAACATATGGGTTTAAAAACGGCGTTAACACACACCGTATTACCCAAGCGCCGGTATTTAAAAAGAAGTATCCTTTTTTCAGCTCTGTTTTTCATTTTGTTTACTGCCGTCACACTGACCGTCATTAAAACCAATACTCTTCGCGAGCAAGATCAAATCGCTCAGCGCACTGCCCGTTATGCCGCCAACTATTTACATCAGCTCTCCGACACAATGGGCAAAATTGCTCTGCTCACTGATGATCCCTGCAATTCCATTGCCGGTGAATTAAATCGGGATGCTGCATTCAGTGTCGGTGTCCGTGATTTTCAGCTGGTGCGCAACGGAATGGTTTTTTGTTCTTCTGCTTCAGGTAACCAAAATATCCCCGCTAACAGTTCCCTGCATGACATCGATTTCGACAAGACGATGAGCATTAATCTGCAAATGGGTACACCCGCTGTTCCTAACCGCGCGGTGATCATCGTCTGGCAGCGCAATCCTGGGGCCAGCAATGATGGCGTGATCGCCACGCTTGAGCTGACGCTGTCGCCTTATATGCTCTTTGCCCAATCAGGGTCCGGATATCGGGGATTTGCTTTGCTGGTGGGGGATTCAGCCCTGATTTCGGCGCAGGATCAGCTGATCCCGGTCAGCAAGTTACCGCACAGCCATTTTACGGAGGCCAAAATTGAGGGCTATCCGTTCACCGTCCGCCTTTACTCCCCTACCTTGACCGGCGACAGCGTTCTCTTTACCCTCTCAGGCGGGATACTGCTGAGCCTGATGGTCTGCGCCCTCATCTATCACAGCCTGCTTAACCGCCATAACGTTGAACGCGAGATCCTGCGCGGTCTGAAAAACAAAGAATTCTTTGTCGAGTATCAGCCGGTGATTGATTCAAAAACCCTGAAGGTCGCAGGTGTGGAAGCGTTGCTGCGCTGGCAACATCCTGTTGAAGGGCGGATCCCGCCGGATGTCTTTATCACCTATGCGGAAAATCAGGGGCTTATCGTCGAACTGACGCAACACATGATGGTTCTGGTCGCTCAGGATGCTCATAAAATGCAGCATGTTTTTTCAGCGCCGGGAAAACTCAGCATAAATATCTCTCCGCACCATATGGAGAACGTCAGCTTTCATGACGACGTGATGAATTTTATCGAAGCTTTACCGGAGAACGCATTTCAGGTCGTATTTGAAATAACAGAACGCGGAATGATCGATACCGAAGGCGCGCTGCGTGAATTTAACTGGCTGCGTCGCCACAAAATCGAAATCGCTATCGACGATTTTGGAACCGGCCACAGCGCCCTGATTTATCTTGAGAAATTCACCCTGGATTATCTGAAAATAGACCGTGGTTTTGTCATGTCCATCGACCAAAAAACGTTGATTGCTCCCGTTCTGGATACCGTGCTTAAACTCACGGAAGAGCTAAAGCTGAAAACGGTGGCCGAAGGGGTCGAAACGCAGCTGCAGGCAGAATATCTGCGTAATCATGGCGTCACTTATTTGCAGGGCTATTTGTACAGCAAACCGTTGGGCGTTCCGGCACTTCTGGACTTCATCCGTGATTTCAATGAGAAAGAATCCACTTACCACATTTAGTCTCAGGAACGTCCGACTGTTTTTTTCATCTTTTTTTGCATCTTTTGTTCCATTTTTCTTTTAGGTGTCTGCATCCGGTTGTGATAAAAAGGCCGGAATCAGGGATGAAATTTAAGGCCGGTGCGTTACAAGGTCTTAACTATCAATTGATTAAACCCGAACAATAATCTGCGGCCATGTCCGCACGATGCTCTCACCCTTACAGGAGTGCTGATTCAGGATGTTTTATCGCGTGTTTGCCGGTGTGCTGTGCCTGCTGAGCCTCAGCGCACAAGCCGAAGTCATACAGGACAGCTATGCGTTTGCCATTTTAGGCGAACCCAAATATGTCTCTAACTTCACCAGTTTTGACTACGTCAATCCCGCCGCGCCGAAGGGAGGACAGATTACGCTGGCCGCTATCGGCACCTATGACAACTTCAACCGCTTCGCCTCACGGGGCAATCCGGCGGCACGCAGTGGCTCGCTTTACGACAGCCTTTTCACCACTTCCAGCGACGAAATCGGCAGCTATTATCCGCTGATTGCAGATTCTGCCCGTTATGACAGCCAGTACCGCTGGGTCGAAGTGGACATCAACCCGCGCGCCCGTTTTAACGACAACACCCCGATCACCGCCAGCGACGTGGCATTCAGCTTCAAAAAGTTCATGACCGAAGGCGTACCGCAATTTCGCGTGGTTTATAAAGGTGTGGAAGTAAAAGCCATATCGCGTCTGACGGTGCGCATGGTCTTGCCCAAACCTGATAAAGACATGATGCTCGGACTACTGGGCCTGCCGGTTCTGCCCCAGGTGTTTTGGGAAAACCATAAATTCAACGAGCCTTTGAGCACGCCGCCACCGGGCAGCGGGCCTTACCGTATCAGCGATTATAAGCTCGGCCAGTACATCACGTATTCCCGCGTTCCCGACTACTGGGCAGCGAATTTGCCGGTTAACCGTGGGCGTTATAACTTCGACACCATCCGCTACGATTATTATCTGGATGACAATGTCGCACTGGAAGCCTTTAAATCTGGTGCCTTTGATTTCCGCATGGAATCTTCGCCGAAGAACTGGTCAACACAGTATCAGGGCGGCAATTTCAGTAAAAACTTCATCGTAAAAGCGGATGAAGAAAATCAGGCCGCACAGGACACGCGCTGGCTGGCTTTCAATCTTCACCGTCCGCAATTCAGCGACCGGAAAGTGCGCGAGGCTATTACTCTCGCGTTCGATTTTGACTGGATGAATAAGGCGCTCTATTTCGGCGCTTACCAGCGGGTGAACAGTTATTTTCAAAATACCGACTATGCAGCCAAAGATTATCCGAACTCTGCTGAACTGGCCTGGCTCGGGCCGCTGAAAGGTCAGGTTCCTGCGGAAGTCTTCACCTCGTTGTATCAGCCGCCACGTTCTGATGGCAGCGGCAACGACCGCGCGAATCTGCTGAAAGCCACGGCACTGCTGAAAGAAGCAGGCTGGGAAGTGAAAGATCAGGTGCTGGTGAACAGCAAAACCGGCAAACCGTTTACCTTCGAACTGCTGCTGCCGGGCGGCGGAAACTCGCAGTACGTGCTGCCGTTTCAGCATAATCTGCAACGTCTCGGCATCAAAATGTCGATCCGCGAAGTGGATAATTCACAGTTCGTGCGCCGTATGCGCCAGCGCGATTACGATATGATCCCGACGGTTTATCCTGCCACTTCATATCCGAGCAGCGATTTGCGGATTTACTGGAACACCCAATATCTCGATTCCACGTATAACAAATCAGGTATCAGTGATCCGGCTATCGATAAACTGACCGATGAAATTGCCGCCAATCAGGGCAAACCCGACGCACTGCTGGCACTCGGACATGCGCTGGATCGCGTTCTGACCTGGAATAGGGTGATGATCCCGATGTGGTACACCAACCATGAACGCTATGCGTACTGGGATAAATTCTCGATGCCGGCTGTCGCCCCGTCCAACGGAATGGAACTTGATACGTGGTGGTACGACGTGAACCGCGCAGCCCGTTTACCTGCGCAACGCCGCTGAGGAGCCGATTGTGGCCGCCTATCTGTTAAGACGACTCCTGCTGGTGATCCCGACGCTGTGGGCGATCATCACGATTAACTTTTTCATTGTACAAATTGCGCCTGGTGGACCGGTCGATCAGGCCATCGCCGCCATCGAAATGGGGCAATCCAGCGGTTTGCCCGGTGCCAGTTCCGGCAGCGGAAATGGCAAAGCGTCACCGGGTCTGGCGCAGTTTGGCGAAGGTCAGTATCGCGGCGCACGCGGCCTTGACCCGGAAGTGATCGCCGAGATCACCCATCGTTTTGGTTTCGATAAACCTCTGCACGTGCGTTATTTCGAGATGCTCTCGGATTATGTCCGGTTTGATTTTGGCGACAGCCTGTTTCGCGGTTCTTCAGTGATGGGGCTGGTGAAAAATGCGTTGCCGGTTTCAGTCACCATTGGCCTGTGGAGCACACTGATTATCTATCTGGTGTCGATTCCGCTGGGGATCCGCAAAGCGGTACGCAACGGCTCGCGGTTCGATACCTGGAGCAGTTCGGTGATTATCGTCGGCTACGCCGTTCCTTCCTTTTTGTTCGCTATCTTATTGATTGTGCTGTTCACCGGCGGCAGTTACCTCGACTGGTTCCCGTTGCGCGGCCTGACATCCCCGAATTTCGATACCCTGCCGTGGTACGGCAAAGTGACCGATTATCTCTGGCACATCACCTTACCGGTGCTGGCGACGGTAATTGGCGGATTTGCGACGTTAACCATGCTGACCAAAAACTCGTTTATGGATGAGGTGGGCAAGCAATATGTGGTAACCGCGCGCGCCAAAGGGCTAAACGAGAAACAGATTTTGTACCGGCATGTCTTTCGCAACGCAATGCTGCTGGTGATCGCCGGTTTCCCTGCCACCTTTATCAGCATGTTTTTCACCGGATCCTTGCTGATAGAAGTGATGTTCTCCTTACAGGGACTGGGATTGCTGGGCTACGATGCCATCGTGCAGCGCGATTTCCCGGTGATTTTCGGCACGCTGTATGTTTTCACGCTGATTGGTTTGCTGCTTAATATTGTCAGTGACATCACTTACACGCTGGTTGACCCGCGTATCGATTTTGAGGGCCGCCAGTAATGAGCCTTTTTAAACTGAACTCCGTCAGTCAGGCGCGCTGGGCGCGTTTCTGCCAGAACCGTCGCGGCTTCTGGTCACTGTGGATTTTCATAGTGATGCTGATTCTGGTGCTGTTATCTAACGTCATCGCCAATGACAAACCGCTGCTGGCCCGCTATCAGGGGCATCTCTACGCTCCGTTTCTGGTCGACTACAGTGAAACTACGTTTGGCGGCGAGCTGGAAACGCCTGCTGATTATCAGGATCCGTTCGTTGTACGCCAGATTGAGGACCACGGCTGGGCTGTCTGGGCACCGATCCGCAGCAGCTATAACTCCATCAACTTTTCCACCGCGCAGCCCTTCCCTTCCCCGCCCTCGGCGCAAAACTGGCTGGGCACTGACAGCAACGGTCACGATGTACTGGCGCAAATCCTCTACGGACTGCGTATTTCTCTGTTCTTCGGCATTATGCTGACCGTGCTGACCTCGGTGATTGGCATTATGGCCGGTGCCACACAGGGCTATTACGGCGGGCTGATTGATCTGCTCGGACAGCGCTTTATTGAAGTGTGGTCCAGCATTCCGACGCTGTTCCTGATTATCATTCTGGCAAGCGTGGTACAGCCGAATTTCTGGTGGTTGTTGCTGATCACGGTGCTTTCCGGCTGGATGACGCTGGTCAGCGTGGTTCGCGCCGAATTCCTGCGTACCCGCAACTTTGATTACATCCGCGCCGCCCAGGCGATGGGCGTCAGTGACAGCGCCATTATGCGCCGCCATATGCTGCCCAATGCGATGGTGGCGACACTGACTTATCTGCCGTTTATCCTGTGTGGTTCAATTACCACTCTGACGTCACTGGATTTCCTCGGTTTCGGCCTGCCGCTGGGTTCGCCTTCGCTCGGCACATTGCTGATGGAAGGGAAAAACAATTTGCAGGCACCATGGCTGGGCATCAGCGCATTCGTGGTGCTGGCCGCCTTGCTGTCACTGCTGATTTTCATTGGTGAAGCCGTTCGCGACGCCTTTAATCCGTCCGCACATCATCATGAGGCGCTCTGAGATGACAGACTCTCCTCTTTTACAAATCAAAAATCTGAGCGTCGCTTTCCGTCAGGGAAATCTGCAGCAGGAAGTGGTCAGCGATGTATCGCTCGATATCCATGCCGGGGAAACCTTAGCGCTGGTCGGTGAATCCGGTTCGGGCAAAAGTGTTACTGCGTTGTCGGTATTACGCCTGCTGCCCACGTCAGTCATTTACCCGCAGGGCGATATTGTGTTTGCCGGACAATCGCTGCTCCACGCCGACAACAATGCCCTGCGCCAGATCCGCGGCAATGAAATTTCGATGATCTTTCAGGAGCCGATGGTTTCGCTCAATCCGCTGCATACGCTCGAAAAACAGCTGGCAGAAGTGCTGATGCTGCACCGTAATCTTCGCGGTGATGCGGCCCGCAGCGAAATCCTGCGTTGCCTGGATCGCGTGGGTATCCGTCAGGCAGAGTCGCGTCTGAAAGATTTCCCGCATCAGCTTTCCGGCGGTGAACGCCAGCGCGTGATGATTGCCATGGCGGTACTGACCCGTCCGAAACTGCTGATTGCTGACGAACCCACCACCGCGCTGGATGTTTCCGTGCAGGCCCAGATTTTATCGCTGCTCGATGAACTCAAACAGGAAATGGGCATGGCGATGCTGTTCATCACGCATAACCTGCGCATTGTGCGCCGTCTGGCGGACACCGTGGCGGTGATGCAGCAGGGTCGCAAGGTGGAACAACAACCCCGCGCCACCCTGTTCAGCCAGCCACAACACCCGTATACGCGCCAGTTATTGCAGGCAGAACCTCAGGGTCGCCCGCAACCGCTGAAAGGCGAATCTTCCGTACTGCTGGATGTTAAAAATCTGGATGTCGGTTTCCCGGTAAAACGCGGGTTGTTACGCCGCACCGTCGGTATAAAACATGCGGTAAATCAGGTGAGTTTTCAGCTGCGTCGCGGTGAGAGCCTTGGCGTGGTGGGCGAATCTGGTTCAGGAAAAAGCACCACCGGTCTGGCGTTGCTGCGCCTGATGAAGTCGCAGGGCGAAATCTGGTTTGACGGCCAGCCGCTGCACACGTTTTCGCGCAAGAAAATGCTGCCTTTCCGCAGCCGGATACAGGTGGTGTTTCAGGATCCGTTTTCGGCGCTGAATCCGCGTTTCACGGTCGGCCAGATTATCGCCGAGGGTTTGCTGGTTCACCGTAAAGTCAGCGAACAGGAACGGGAAAAAGAAGTGATACGCGCCATGCAGGAAGTGGGGTTAGATCCGGCGTCACGCCATCGTTACCCGACCGAGTTTTCCGGTGGGCAGCGCCAGCGTATTGCGATTGCCCGTGCACTGATTTTACAGCCGGAAATGCTGATCCTCGATGAACCGACGTCGTCGCTGGATAAATCGGTGCAGGCGCAAATTCTGACTATCCTCAGCGAGCTGCAACAGCGCCACGACCTGACTTATCTGTTTATCAGTCATGATTTGCACGTGGTGCGGTCTTTGTGTCATCAGCTGATTGTGTTGCGAAACGGGGAAGTGGTCGAACAGGGGGATTGTGAGCAGATTTTTACAGCGCCCCAGCAGGCTTATACCCGCGAGTTGCTGGCTGACTCAGACGCGTTCGACACAATCGGATAAGTGCCGCCTGAAAGCGTGACATTTCAGGCGGTTCAGAAAGGATAAAGTGCGGTGACGGATTCAGCGATAGCCGCACCGATATTCTTCAGGCAGCAAAGTGTGGCACTTTCATCTTCACGATGAACAAACAGGCAGGGTTCGCCGTCGATTTCAACGATAGCGGCTTTTACCTGAATATCTTCTAACGCATTCGTCAGCTGATGCATCACCTGCCAGGCGAATTCACCCTCATGGCTGAGCAGTTTCAGGCCGATCAGATTGTTATCTTCATCGTTACCAGGCAGCGGAATCGGTTCAACTTTGATACCGGCAAAACCCGACAACCAGCGATAACTTTGCGGCAAACGATGTACTACCGAAAGTTGGATATTATTCACGTAGTTCCCCAGACAGTGATTCAGACATCTATACCAGATGTTTTTACAAAATCGCTACAACCGTACTGCTTAAGTTATAGCCGACAGTCTTCGCTTTGCCCAACTCCCGCTCAAATAATTAACATTAAATTAACGTTGCCAGATACAAACCCGCAGACTGAGGTCATTTTTATGCCTGCTCCCAAATAATCTGAGAGGCAGATCTCATTTTGGCTTATTTGTAACCTTTTCCGACTTGATCTACAACCATTTTAATCAATTAACGTTACTTTTAATTGCTTATTCGTTTACAATTAATATACAAATGGAGGAGCCAGTGAAAACCTTATTCCTATGTTATTCTTTGTTTATCATATAAATAGAAGATAATCACTTCCTGTGACAATCAAAGTCATTTGTTAATTTCACACCGAAATGAACCAGTTGGTTACACTTTTGGCCGCGCCGCATCATACGTTAAAATCTGGATCTAATGTTAATAAATCCGCACAATTTGTTTGCACAAATCCCTCTTCTTTGGCTTATCATCCGCACCGTTATAAGTGGTATACCCTATCGGGACAGACATCGGCAGAAACTAACCCGCTGATAAATCTCGCATTACGCAAATTATAATAAAAATCAGATAAGCGAATTCACTGCCGTTTGGCAAAACAACCCATTCCCAGCGAGAAAGAGATGGAAAACGATCCTTCAATCATTGGAAGCAACACACCCGAAAATGGAACCGGTTTCAGTCGTCGTGAACTGCTGAAAGGCCTCACCTCTGCGATGGTGGCAACCACCCTGCTCGGCTTCCCGTTCCTGAGCCATGCGGAAAAAGAAACCGCCACGCAGGATCCGGTTATCTTCGGTCAGTTCTATCTGGTTTCCCAGGCCATCACTGAGCATAAAAATATCAGCGAAGGTTCTTCGGCGCAGATTTTCAACGCCTTTTACCGTTCACAGCCCGACTTCCCTGCACAGGTCAGCAGGTTGCATGCGCTGGTGAAACCGGGTCAGGCAGCGAAAGACTTGCAGGAAGTGGCAAAGCAAAATGGTCTGGGTGAACTGGTCACCAGTATCGTCACTGCGTGGTATACCGGCACGGTTGGACATGGAACCGATTCCATACTGATTGCTTATAAAGATGCGCTGATGTATCGCCCGGTCAGTGACGGTCTGATTGTGCCGACTTACTGCGGTAACGGTCCGCTGTATTTCACTGCTGCGCCGCCCGCTGCCGAGATGCCGGAATCCATGAACGCCGATCGTTTTACCCATCCTTCTGAAACAAATGTTGTGAGCAAAGTCTGATGAAAAAACCAGAGTTTACCGCAGACGGCGATGCGTCTGCTGATGTGATTGTTGTCGGTTCCGGCATTGTTGGCGGCATGATTGCCGATCAGCTGGTCAGCCAGGGACATTCCGTGCTGGTGCTGGAAGCAGGTTTACGTATTGAACGTGCGCAGGCCGTAGAGAACTGGCGCAATATGCCGTTCGAAAACCGTGCCGGTTCTGATTTCCAGGGTTTATATCCGCAGTCAGAAAAAGCCCCAGCTCCGCTGTATTTCCCGGAAAATAACTACGTCCACCTGACCGGACCGAGCGCGGGCAGCTTCAAACAGGGTTATCTGCGCACCGTCGGCGGCACCACCTGGCACTGGGCAGCGTCCTGCTGGCGTCACGTTCCTAACGATTTCAAAATGAAAACGTTATACGGCGTGGGCCGCGACTGGCCGATCTCCTATGATGAACTCGAACCTTATTACTGCCGCGCTGAAGAAGAAATTGGCGTAGCGGGGCCGAACGATCCTGAACTGCAATCGCCTTCCGAGCGCAGCAAACCGTATCCGATGGAACAGGTGCCTTACGGTTATGGCGATACGCGTTTTGCTGAAATCGTTAACCCGCACGGTTACCGTTCGGTGCCGATCCCGCAGGGCCGCAGCACGCGTCCGTGGAACGGTCGCCCGACCTGTTGCGGCAACAACAACTGTCAGCCAATCTGCCCGATTGGTGCAATGTACAACGGCATTGCGCACGTTGAACGCGCCGAGAACAAAGGCGCCGTGGTGCTGGCCGAAGCGGTGGTCTACAAAATCGACACCGATGAAAACAACAACGTGACCGCCGTTCACTGGCTGGACAGCGATAAAAAATCGCATAAAGCCACCGGTAAAGTTTTCGCACTGGCCTGTAACGGCATCGAAACCCCGCGTCTGCTGCTGATGGCGGCGAACGAAAAGAACCCGAACGGTATTGCCAACTCGTCTGATCACGTTGGCCGCAACATGATGGATCACTCCGGTTTCCACTGTACCTTCATCGCCAAAGAGCCGCTGTGGATTGGTCGTGGTCCGGCGCAGAGCAGCTGTCTGGTGGGGCCGCGCGACGGCGATTTCCGCAAAGATTATTCTGCCAACAAGATGATCCTCAACAACATCAGCCGCGTGATCCCGGCGACGTCGAAAGCGTTGCAGATGGGTCTGGTCGGTAAAGAACTGGATGAGGAAATCCGCCGCCGTTCTATCTTTGGTGTGGATCTTTCCATCAGTCTGGAACCTTTGCCGGATCCGAATAACCGTCTGACGCTCAGCACCACCCGTAAAGATCCGCACGGTCTGCCGTGCCCGGACATTCATTACGATGTCGGCGATTACGTGCGTAAAGGCGCGGAAGCCGCGCACAAACAGCTGGAACACATCGGTTCCCTGTTTATGGCCGAAGAATTCAACATCACCACCAGCCTGAACGCCAACAACCACATTATGGGCGGCACCATCATGGGCAGTGATCCGAAAGATTCCGTGGTGAACGGTGAATGCCGTGCGCATGACCACGCTAACCTGTGGTTACCGGGCGGCGGGGCTATTCCGTCTTCCAGTGTGGTGAACAGTACGCTGACCATGGCCGCACTCGGCCTGAAAGCGGCAGATGACATGGCCAAAAAACTGGCAGGTGCTGCATGAAAAAACTTCTCACCGCTTGCCTGCTGAGCGCCGCGTTCGGGGGCTTTGCCGCCAGCGCCACGGCAGATGACACTCAGGCTGCACTTATTCATCAGGGTCAGGAAGTCGCGACCGCTGCTGACTGTCAGGCTTGTCATACCGCACCGGAAGGCGGTAAGCCGTTTGCCGGGGGTTATGAAATCCACTCGCCGATGGGCACGATTTATACCACCAATATCACGCCATCGAAGCAGTTTGGTATCGGTAACTACACCGAAGAACAGTTCACCCGCGCGGTGCGTGAAGGTGTTCGTCCGGATGGTGCCAATCTGTATCCGGCCATGCCTTACACCTCTTACAGCCATATGAGCGATGCCGACATGCACGCGCTGTATGTCTATTTCCAGCAAGGTGTGAAGCCGGTTGAGCAACCGAATCCTGAAACCGCCCTGCCGTTCCCGTTCAACATGCGTATTGCGATGGCGGGCTGGAACATGATGTATCTCGACAGCACGCCGTTTAAGCCGGATCCGTCGAAGAGCGAGCAATGGAACCGCGGTGCCTATGTGGTCAACGGTGCCGGTCACTGTGATACCTGCCACACGCCACGTAACCTGATGATGGGTTCAGTGACGGATAAACCTCTGGCGGGCGGCATGGTCGGCCCGTGGTATGCGCCGAACATCAGCTCTGATCCGGTCAGCGGTGTCGGTAACTGGTCGCAGGCTCAGCTGGTGGAATACCTGAAAACTGGCCGTACTGCCGGGAAAAACCAGGCAGCCGGCGGGATGGCGGAAGCAGTGCAAAACAGCCTGCAATACATGTCTGACACGGATCTGAACGCCATTGCCTTCTACCTGAAAAACAGCACGCCGGTACGTGACCCGCGTGATACTCAGGCGGCGGATACCTTCGGTAAGCCGGTTAATGTGGAAGAAGGTCTGCGCGGTGCGCATCCTTATAATGCGAACAAAACTATCGAGAATGGTGCGGCGTTGTTCAGTGGCTATTGTGCCAGCTGTCACCAGCCGGACGGCTCCGGCAGTCAGAATCAGGCGTACCCGTCACTGTTCAACAACACCGCGACCGGTCTGGGCAACGCGTCTAACCTGATTTCCGCCATTCTGTACGGCGTGGATCGTCAGGTCGGCGACCATCACGTGCTGATGCCGAAATTTGGCGTGGGTTCGTATGTCGGCCAGCTGGATGACCAGCAGATTGCTGACATCTCCAACTATGTGCTGAAGAATTACGGCAACGCAGGTGTTCAGGTCAGCGCGCAGGATGTCGCGGTGTTACGCGCCGGTGGCCCGGTCACATTGCTGGCGAAATTGCAGCCGTTCATGGCTCCGGCGATGGTGGCCGGGGTGATTATTCTGCTGGTGCTTATTTTCTGGCTTGGCCGGAAACGCAAAACAAAAGCGGCGTAATCCGTCATCAGAAATGCTAAACGGCCCGTAACGGGCCGTTTTTTTATGGCTGAAACTCAGCTCAACCGCGTCCCACCAGCGGCATCGCGCTCGCCATCACGGTCATGGTCAGCACGTTGGTATCGAGCGGCAAACCGGCCATAAACGCCACAGCCTCGCCGACGCGTTCCACCGGTATCACCGGTTCTTCGGCAATATGCCCGTCAGCCTGCATTCTGCCCGCCAGCGCTTTATTGCCCATATCCGTCGCCGCATTGCCGACATCTATTTGTCCGCAGGCGATATTGAACGCGCGCCCGTCAAGCGCAGTGGATTTGGTCAGGCCAGTGATCGCATGCTTGCTGGCCGTATAAGGCGCGGAATTCGGGCGCGGCGACTGCGCCGAAATCGAACCGTTATTGATGATGCGTCCGCCCTGTGGCGATTGCTGTTTCATCAGCTTCACCGCCGCCTGAGTACATAAAAATGCGCCAGTCAGATTGGTATTGATCACCGACAGCCAGTCTTCCACCGGCAGTTCGTCGATGGGCACATCTTTCACGTTGTTACCGGCGTTGTTGAACAGCACATCCAGCCGCCCGAAGGTTTCCTGAATATCCTGAAACAGCGCTGCGACAGACTGAGGGCTGGTGACATCCAACTGACGCGCCACCGCCTGTCCCGGCGCAAACAGCGTCACCGCATGAGCCAGTTTTTCTTTGTTTCGCCCGGTCAGGATCACTTTAAAACCAATCGCTTCCAGCGCTTTAGCGGCGCTCAGACCGATCCCGCTCCCGCCGCCGGTAATGAGTGCAATTTTGCTCATCGTGTCTCCTAAACTGCGGCGAGCATGCCGCCATCAATGAATAACAGGTGCCCATTCACGAAATCTGAGGCTCTGGATGACAGATAAACTGCGCCGCCGACCAGCTCTTCCGGGTTACCCCAGCGTGCGGCAGGAGTGCGTTTGCACAGCCATTCGGAAAACTCTTTGTTGTCCACCAGCGCCTGCGTCATATCGGTTTTGAAATAGCCCGGCGCGATGCCGTTCACCTGAATATTGTAGCGTGCCAGCTCGACACACATGCCGCGGGTCAGCATTTTTACCGCGCCCTTTGAGGCCGCATACGGCGTGATAGTGTCGCGGCCCAGCTCGCTTTGCATGGAACCGATATTGATGATTTTGCCACGCTCACGCTGGATCATGTAACGCGCCACGGCCTGAGAAACCAGGAATACGGATTTCTGGTTCACGGCGATCACGTCATCCCAGTCTTTCTCCGGAAACTCGGTGAATTTATGGCGGCGCTGAATTCCGGCGTTGTTGACCAGCACATCAATCGCCCCGATGGTGCTTTCAATGTGGTCGATAGCCTGATTTACCGCCTGACTGCTGGTGACATCAAAAGACACCGCATGGGCGATAAAACCTTCCGCACGCAGGGCTTCAGCGGCTTTTTGCGTGGATCCCGGCTGCGTGCCGTTAACGATAATTTCTGCGCCATGCTGCGCCAGTCCTTTCGCCAGCAGGAAACCCAGACCGCGCGTCGAGCCGGTGATCAGAATTTTTTTATTATCCAGTGAGAACAAATTTGTCATGACGTTGGCCCTGTTGAATGCTTATTTAAAAAGTTAGCTTCACTACACCGGTTTACTTCGCGCCAAACTGTGATGCAGATCACCTCGCGGGATGTTAAAAAACCCTGTTACTCCCGGTGTGATCCTCATCATTTTGATAACAATTCCCGGCGCTTTCTGTTTCAATAACAAGGTATCTTTGCAGGCCCAACCAGGAACATTTCGCATGAGAAACCAGCGCGTGACACTACAGGACATCGCCCAACTGGCGGACGTCACGAAGATGACGGTGAGCCGTTTTCTGCGCACGCCGGAAAAAGTGTCTCCTGAAACCCGCGAACGCATTACCAAGGTGATGGAAGAAGTCGGATATCCGCTGGAAGAAGCCCGCGGGCCCGCCAAAACGCCGCGCATCGGTATTTTAGTCCCCTCGTTCAACAACCAGATTTTCTCCGATTTACTGGCGGGTATTGAGTCAGTCACTTCTGCACAGGGCTTTCAGACGCTGGTGGTCAATTACGATTACAGCAAAGAGCGGGAAGAAGAACATATTATCAATCTGCTGGGCTATCAGCTGGCAGGGCTGATCCTCACCGATTCGGTTCATACGCTGAAAGCGGATAAGTATCTGAATGCGTCTGAAATCCCGGTCGCGCAGGTGATGGATCTCGATAATCCGCACGGTCGCATTGCGGTGGGTTTTGATAATCAGCAGGCCGGTTACGATATGGCTAATACCCTGCTCTCCAGCGGCAAAGAACATGTGGTGTATTTCGGTTCGATGTCTGATGCCCGCGACCAGAAACGTTATCAGGGATACAGCCACGCCATGAATGAACGTGGTCTGACGCCGGTACATATCACGCCCAATAAAATCTCATCGGTTTCCATCGGTGCCGGAATGTTAGCCATGGCGCGTCAGTTATATCCGCAAACCAACGGGATTTTATGTACCAATGACGATATTGCGGTCGGCGTGTTACAGGAATGTATCAAACTGGGTATCCGCGTTCCGCAGGATATGGCGATTTCCGGCTTCCACGGATTAGATATCGGGCTGGCTACCACGCCATTACTGGCCAGCGTGATCACCCCGCGCTTTGAAATGGGCAAAGTGGTGGCGGAAATATTGCTCAAAAAAATCAGAAACCTGCCGACGATTGAGCGCGTGGATCTGCACTACCGGATTTCCCTCGGCGGCACGATTTAATTCTCCCTTCTGCGTCCATATTGCCTTTCCATCCTGCACGCGAACTCCGGTGCAGGATCACGTATGTGGTAACACCTTTTCTTAACATAATTCAACGTGACCCTTGTCACGAAATACTTTCCTCAAAATGCTTTTATTAAGCCATCACCGGTTACAAGCACACAGAGGAAAGAACATGGATAATAAGATTCCTAAGGCTCGCTGGCTCCGCGTAATTGCCCCAATACTTATCGCCTGCATTATTTCCTTCATGGACAGGGTTAATATTAGTTTCGCCATGCCCGGCGGAATGGATGCAGAATTAGGTATTACCGCGTCAATGGCCGGTCTGGCCGCCGGTATATTCTTTATCGGTTATTTATTTTTGCAGGTTCCGGGCGGCAGCCTGGCGGTTCATGGCAGCGGACGGAAATTTATCGCCTGCTCGCTGATTGCCTGGGCGGTGATTTCCATCCTGACCGGCTTTATCACCAATCAGTATCAGCTGCTGTTCCTGCGCTTTGCGCTGGGTGTGGCGGAAGGCGGGATGCTGCCGGTGGTGCTGACCATGGTCAGTAACTGGTTCCCGGATAAAGAACGTGGTCGTGCCAATGCTTACGTACTGATGTTTGCGCCGCTTGGCGGGATGATCACTGCGCCGTTGTCAGGTCTGATTCTGGATACGCTGGACTGGCGCTGGTTGTTCATCATCGAAGGGGCATTGTCTTTCGTGGTGATGATTTTCTGGTGGTTCACCATCAGCGACCGTCCGGAAGAAGCAAAATGGCTGTCAGAGCGTGAACGCGACTATCTGGTCACCGAACTAAACCGTGAACGCGAAGCGCTGAAAGCTCTGGCACCGGTGAATAACGCGCCGCTGAAAGAAGTGTTCCGTAACAAGTCTATCGTCAAACTGATCATCATTAACTTTTTCTATCAGACCGGGATTTACGGTTACACCTTGTGGTTGCCGACCATCCTGAAAAACCTGACCGGCGGTGACATGAGTTCGGTGGGTATGCTGGCGATTATCCCTTATGTCGGCACTATGCTGGGGATTTTGGCGATGTCGGTGCTGTCGGATAAAACCGGTAAACGCCGCATGTTTATCGCCCTGCCGCTGTGTGGATTTGCAGCCTGTCTGGCGGCGTCCGTGGCGTTTGGTCATAACATCATGGCGGCCTACGGTTTCCTGGTCGGTGCCGGTTTCTTCCTGCAAGCCGCGACAAGCGCCTTCTGGACCATTCCGGGCAAAGTCACTACGCCGGAAGTGGCAGGCAGCGCTCGCGGTGTGATTAACGGTCTGGGGAATCTGGGCGGTTTCTGCGGGCCTTATCTGGTCGGCGTACTGGTCAGCCTGTACGGTCAGAGCACTGCGATTTACGCACTGGTGGCATCATTACTGATTGCTGCTGCGGTCACAACGTTACTGCCGAAAGAAT
Organism: Rahnella ecdela; assembly: GCF_019049625.1. Lineage (GTDB taxonomy): Bacteria > Pseudomonadota > Gammaproteobacteria > Enterobacterales > Enterobacteriaceae > Rahnella > Rahnella ecdela. The sequence goes on along the minus strand of NZ_JAFMOY010000116.1, from coordinate 39,226 downwards.
GCGATATGGCGCTGGTACCGGGCGCAAAAGCCAAAGCGATGGCCGACGAATATGCCCGCGCCAAAGCCGCGCGACGTGTTCAGGGAGTGAAAGCGGAAGTGGTGTAACCTGAACTCCCTCCCCTTCGCCGGGGAGGGAGCTGTCTGAGTTATGCCGTTTCCACAGCGACTTTCGCCGGACGGCTGGCATACAGATACAACAACGTCGCGGCCAGAATGCAGAACGCCATTGAACCGACCATCGGCCAGGCACTTTTCGCGGTAAACAGTGAAAGCACAGAACCAATCGCCGCACCGGTGCCGAAACGAATCGTCCCCGCCAGTGAAGCTGCCGTACCGGCCATGTGCGGGAAGTCGTCCATAATCACCGCCATCGCGTTTGATGTGACCATCGCAATCACGCCGACATACCCCGCCACGCCAATCACCATCGCCCAGAACGGCAGCCCGAAGGTGCAGACAATCACCAGCCACATGCCCATCGTCAGTTGTACAAACAGACCGAAGCGGAACATCTTCACCGCACCCACACGGCGCACGTTACGGCTGTTGATAAGAGTGAGGATCACCAGCGCCACAATGTTCAGCGCAAAGTAAAAACCAAAGTGCTGGGGTGAAACGCCATTGAGTTCGATATACACAAACGGACCGGCGCTGAGGAACGAGAACATACCTGCGAACGAGAAACCACTCGCCAGCATATAGCTCAGCACACGTTTATGACGGAACAGGGATGCAAAGTTGCCGACGCTGGTACGCAGATGAAACTTCTGCCGTCGCTCTTTGGGCAGTGTCTCTTTGATATACACGCCCACCAGCGTGGCGGCGATCAGTGCAGCAATCGCCATCGCCCAGAAAATCGCGTGCCAGCTGAAAATCGCCATCAGCAGGCCCCCGAGCATCGGCGCCAGCAGCGGCGCGACGGTCATGACCAGCACCACAAAAGACATCATTCGCGAGAATTCGTCTTTAGTGAACATATCGCGCATCAGCGCGTTAATCACCACACTCGCAGCAGCAGCAGCCAGACCGTGCAGGAAACGCATCCAGACCAGCTGTTCGACCGATTGCGCCAGCGCACAGGCACCGGCGGCGACGGCAAAAATCAGCACGCCCCAGAAGATAACCGGCTTACGCCCGAGGCTGTCCGCCATCGGTCCGTAAAACAACTGCCCTATCGCAAAACCCAGCACATAGGCGCTGAGCGTCATTTGCACACTGCCCGCCGGAACACCATATTCCTGCGCAATGACGGGCATGCTTGGCAGATACATATCGATCGCCAGAGGCATCAGCATCGATATCAATCCCAGGATGAAAATCAGTCCGATGTGGGATACCGGTTTTTCTTGCACTTTCAGCTGCTCCAGTTAGAGGAAAAACTATCGCGAGGGAACGCCAACGCTGGCAATTTCCTGCTCAGTTAAAGGCCGGTACTGACCCGGTTCTAAGTCTTCATCCATTACAATTTCGCCGATGCGCTCACGATGCAGGCCCACCACGCGGTTACCCACGGCGGCAAACATACGTTTCACCTGATGATAACGGCCTTCACTGATGGTCAGGCGCACCAGGCAATCTTCGATTTTCTCGAGTTGCGCAGGTTTGGTCAGGGAATCTTCGTTATGCAGCTGAACGCCCGCTTCAAACTGCGCAGCGGTATCGTCAGCCAGCGGATGTTCGAGGTTGACCAGATAGGTTTTTTCGCAGTGGTGGCGTGGTGAGGTAATGCGGTGCGACCACTGCCCGTCGTCGGTCATCAGTACCAGACCGGTGGTGTCGATATCCAGACGCCCTGCCGCATGCAGCTTGTAGGCCACCGGCTCTTCGAGGAAATACAGCACGGTCGGATGATCCGGATCGTCCGTAGAACACACATAACCCTGCGGTTTGTTAAGCATGAAATAACGCGGGCCGGTGATTTGATCCAGCACATTGCCGTCAAATTCGACGCGCTGTTCAGGGCTGATTTTCATCGCGCCGGTTTTGACGATTTCACCGTCCACGGTCACACGTTTGTTGCGCAGTTCGCGCAACACCAGCGCGCGGCTGACGCCTAATTGCTGAGAGAGAAACTTGTCCAGACGCATTGAGTAGACTTGCCTTCATGGCGATCTGAGTGATCGCGTTACTGATAAAACACAAGACCCCGCCGTCGCAATACAGCAACTGACAGGGTTCAGGGTTGTTCGGTTCGTAATAATTGCAAAGTGTGATTATTACTTCGGGGGGGCAGAAACACTGCCGCATTGAGAGCATTAGTATAGCCGCGCAACCGGTCAGGAAGAAGGAAAATAAGCAGGCTAAACATTCACGGCGGGTGATTTTTTTGCTCATCGCTATAGGCCTGATTTCTTGGCATACTTCACTACTGTCTTTATTAACAGTAAAACTACAGGTGATTGTTGCCGTGACCGCTTTTACGCTTCGCCCCTATCAGCAGGACGCCGTGGATGCCACGCTGCGTCATTTCCGCCAGCATGACGAACCAGCCGTGATCGTGCTGCCGACCGGCGCCGGAAAAAGTCTGGTGATTGCCGAGCTGGCAAGAGTGGCGCGCGGGCGCGTTCTGGTGCTGGCCCACGTTAAAGAACTGGTGGCGCAAAACCACAGCAAATACCTTTCTTACGGGCTGGAGGCGGATATTTTCGCCGCGGGACTGAATCTCAAACAAAGCAGCGGCAAAGTGGTGTTCGGCAGCGTGCAGTCCGTTGCACCAAATCTGGCAGAATTCAGCGGCGAGTTTTCGCTGCTGATTGTCGATGAATGTCACCGGATTTCAGACGACGACAACAGTCAGTATCAGCAGATTATCGGCCATCTTAAGGCACAAAATCCGCGTCTTCGCCTGCTCGGGCTGACCGCCACGCCCTATCGTTTAGGCAAAGGCTGGATTTATCAGTATCACCATCAGGGCATTGTACGCGGCGATGCGAACAGTCTGTTTCGTGACTGCATTTATGAACTGCCGCTGCGTTACATGATTAAAAATGGTTTTCTGGTGCCGCCCGAGCGGCTCGATATGCCGGTGGTCAGCTACGATTTCAGCCGGTTGCAGGCCAACAGTAACGGGCTTTTCAGCGAAGCGGATCTGAATGACGAACTGCGCCAGCAAAAACGCATCACGCCGCACATTATCAGCCAGATTATTGAATTCGCACAGGATCGCAAAGGCGTGATGATTTTCGCCTCGACGGTGGAACACGCGGGTGAAATTTTCGGTCTGCTGCCAAAAGGTGAAGCGGCGCTGATCAGCGCACAAACCCACGCTGTCGAACGCGACCGGCTGATCACGGCCTTCAAAGCGCAGCAGCTGCGCTATCTGGTGAATGTGTCGGTGCTGACCACCGGTTTCGATGCGCCGCATGTGGACCTGATCGCCATTCTGCGCCCCACCGAATCCGTCAGCCTGTACCAGCAGATTGTCGGACGCGGGCTGCGACTCGCACCGGGCAAAACCGACTGTCTGATCCTCGATTACGCCGGTAACCCGCACGACCTGTTTACGCCGGAAGTCGGCAGCCACAAGCCCGCTGGCGATAACAAACCGGTGCAGGTGTTTTGCCCCGCCTGCGGTTTCGCCAATATTTTCTGGGGAAAAACCACTGAAGACGGCACGATCATTGAGCATTTTGGCCGCCGCTGTCAGGGCGTGCTGGAAGATGACGAAGGCAACCGCGAGCAGTGCGATTTCCGCTTCCGCTTTAAAAGCTGCCCGCACTGCGGCGCAGAAAACGATATCGCCGCGCGGCGCTGCCATCAGTGTCAGGAAATTCTGGTGGATCCCGACGATATGCTCAAAGCCGCACTGCGCCTGAAAGATGCGCTGGTACTACGCTGCGGCGGTATGAATCTGGAAAACGGTCGTGATGATAAAGGCGAATGGCTGAAAATCACCTATTACGATGAGGACGGCGCTGATGTTTCCGAGCGTTTTCGCCTGACGACGCCCGCCCAGCGCATGGCGTTTTTGCATAACTTTCTGCGCCCGCATCAGCGCGCACCTGGCGTGCCGCTGGAATGGAAAACCGCCGCGGATATCGTCGCGCAGCAGGTTTTACTGCGTCATCCGGATTTTGTGGTGGCGCGCATGAAAGGCCAGTTCTGGCAGGTGCGCGAAAAGATGTTCGATTATGAAGGCCGGTACCGCCGGGCCAATGAGCTGCGCGGGTGAGAAAACCGGCGATTTGTATTGCTGCCGCTACCCTGCTCCGGTATCATACCGCCCGCTTTCGCCTTGTGTGAAAGCCGCAGTACTCAACTCGTCACTCGGTCGCAGGTGGCGGGGCACATTTTAGAAGTAGTTCTAATCGAGAAACATACAATGATCACTATCAATGTAGAAGTACGTCCACAGGACGAGCAGGGCAAAGGTGCGAGCCGCCGCCTGCGTACAGCTAACAAATTCCCAGCTATCGTTTACGGTGGCTCAGCTGATCCGGTTTCTATCAAACTGGACCACGATTCTGTTAAGAACCTGGAAGCTAAAGCGGAGTTCTACTCTGAAGCAATTACTCTGGTTATCGACGGTAAAGAAACCAAAGTTAAAGTTCAGGCTGTACAGCGTCACCCGTTCAAGCCAAAACTGGCTCACATCGACTTCGTTCGCGTTTAATCGCTGACTGAGTTGTTGCGCATCGGGACGCCGTGCGAGAACAAATAAAAAACGCCGCTTATGCGGCGTTTTTTATTGGGCGCTATTCTGATTTGCTCCTCCCCCTGCGCAGCGGAGGGAGCGATTATTTATTACCGGCCTTACGCTGTAGCTGATCCCGCAGATTGGGCGGTGTGCCTTTGATGGTCAGCGTATCGGTGGCCGGATCCCAGAAAATGCGTTCGCCCATCAGCATGGCATCGAAGTTAATGCTCAGCCCGCCGCCGCTGCCGGCGAATTTGGTCAGCTGACGCAAGGTGCTGCGATCTGCAGGGAAGGTTTCTTCCAGCTGATAGCCCTGCTCCTGCGTGAATTCTTTGAATTTCTTATCATTCCACGGCGGCAGTTCTTCGGACAAATCATCCAGTGCGATTTCTTCGCCCGCCTGCAACTGCTCGTTGCAGTAGGTATAAACCTGCTGACGGTAATTCTGACGCTCATTTTTATCGAGCTGCGCTTCGGTACAGAAATCATCAACCGCCTGCAACAGGCCACGGTTCTGCGCTTTGGTATCCAGACCTTCAGACGCGCCGAGAAAATCCATGAAAAAGTCTGAGACTTTGCGCCCTACCCGGCCTTTGAGGAAGGTCAGATAACGGGTCGATTCCGGGTTAGTTTCCCATTCGGTCAGATCAATACGCGCCACGATATCGGCATGATTGATATCGAGATAATGGATGCTGCTGACGTCCAGCTGCTCGTTGACGCGCATACTGCTGCGGCTGTTAAGCACCGCCACCAGTAAATACTCAACCGCCAGGAAGCGGTAATGACAGAACAACACCACGCCGCCTTCGGCAAACGGGTATTTCGCCAGTTCATCACGCAGACGACCGGTTGCAGCGCGGCTGAATGACAGAAAATCGTCGTCCCCTTTGCGGCAACTGCGCAACGTCACAGCCAGTTCGCTGTCTTCATTGAACAGACCATACGCTTTGCTTTTAGCGCTGTAGACGCGGTGCAGCTCAGCCATCATTTCATCAACGGCCGCATTCGGCGTCAGAAGCGTATCGCGCAGCACAACATCCAGCGTTTGCTCGTCACGTTTGTTCAACTGGTGCAGAGCAATCTGCTCAATATCCAGACTCATGGGGACTTTCTCCTGTAAGAATTGCAGCCGTGTAAGAAGGGTTTGCCTGCGGGGCGTATTCAAACACCGAAGCGTCAAAGCCGCAACCGCAACGAAAGCTGAAACAAGGATTAATAGATGCGATCACTCTTCCAACATGAACTCAGTTATAAAAATGCGGAAAGTAGGTCTGTGATCGGCTAAGATATTGGACTTTGTCAGATCAAGAAGCACAATACTCTATGGCACAATCATCCCGTTACAGTGACGAACACGTTGAACAGATCCTTTCCGAGCTGGCGACTGTTCTCGAAAAGCACCGCGCCCCGACAGACCTTTCTTTGATGGTTCTGGGCAATATGGTGACTAACCTTATTAATACCAGCGTCGCTCCTGCACAACGCAAAGCCTTGTCCCAGTCTTTTGCGAAAGCGTTGCAAGCGTCGATAAGAGAAGATAAAGCCCATTAATCTACAAACTGCCCAATACCTCTCATGGTGACAAATCGTCAGCGCTATCGCGAAAAAGTATCCCAGATGATCAGCTGGGGGCACTGGTTCGCCCTGTTTAATATCCTGCTCATTCTTGGGCTCGGCAGCCGCTACCTGTTTGTTTCTGACTGGCCTTCTTCATTGCAGGGGCGTATCTACGCGCTGGTCAGCTGGCTTGGGCATTTCAGCTTTATCGGATTCTCCGCTTATTTGCTGATTATCTTCCCGCTGACCTTTGTGGTGATGTCGCAACGGCTGCTGCGGTTCCTGTCTGCCATTCTGGCGACTGCCGGGCTGACGCTGCTGCTGGTGGATACCGAGGTGTTTACCCGTTTCCACCTGCATATCAATCCGGTGGTATGGGAACTGGTGGTGAACCCCGGACAGGGTGAAATGGCGCGCGACTGGCAGCTGATGTTCATTGCTGTGCCGGTCATTTTCCTGCTGGAAATGCTGTTTGGCACCTGGGCGTGGCAGAAACTGCGCAGCCTGAACCGGCGTAATTTCGCCAAGCCGATTGTCGTGCTGTTCATTGCCAGTTTCTTTGCGTCGCACCTGATGTATATCTGGGCGGATGCTAACTTCTATCGTCCGATCACCATGCAGCGCGCGAATCTTCCGCTCTCGTATCCGATGACGGCTCGTAAATTCCTTGAAAAGCATGGTCTGCTCAATGCTGAGGAATACCAGAAGCGGCTTATCGAACAAGGCAATCCTGAAGCGCTGGCGGTGGAATATCCGCTCAACACCATCAGCTTTGCGAAAACCGGTTCGAAGTATAATTTGCTGATGGTCGTGGTTGATGGCGTACATACCGCCACGCTGGATAAAGAGATGCCAGCGCTGAGCGATTTCGCCAACCACAACATTCGTTTTGACCAGCATTTCAGTTCCGGCAACCGTAATGATACCGGCCAGTTCGGGCTGTTCTACGGGATTTCGCCAAGCTATATGCAGGGCATTCTGGCAGCACGTAAACCTTCTGCACTGGTCACCTCGCTGGAACAGCAGGGTTACGAATTTGGCCTGTTTGCTTCTGACGGCTTTAACAGCCCGCTGTACCGTCAGGCGTTGCTGACCGACTTCACCTTGCCACCGCCGGTTAAACAGTCCGATGAACAAACCGTGAATCAGTGGCAGCAATGGCTGAACGTGCGCGGCAATGGCCCGTGGTTCTCATATGTCAGTCTGAACGGGATCAGCGCGGCGTTGCGTCAGGACGGTGACAGCGTGCCGACAGGCAACACCTTTATTCACCGTTATCAGGCCGGTGCTCAAAGCGTTGATGACCAGATCCAGGCCATCCTGCAATCGCTGAAAGACCGCGGTGAGCTTGATAAAACCGTGGTGGTGATCACCGCGTCTCACGGCATTGAATTTAACGAAAACGGGACCTGGGGTTCAGGCAATTCCATGAACCGCCGCCAGTTGCAGGTTCCGCTGATTATTCACTGGCCGGGCACGCCTGCGCAAAATATTAATAAGCTGACGGATCATGCGGATGTGATGACCACGCTGATGCAGCGTCTGTTGCACGTCACGACATCACCGGCGGATTATTCGCAGGGTGAAGATTTGTTTGCTGCCAAACGCCGCCATAACTGGGTGACGACCAGCGATGACGGTACGCTGATTATCACGACACCGGAACAAACGCTGGAACTGGAAAGCGATGGCGATTTCCGTGCCTTTGATACCGATGGCAAACGGATTAAAGATCAGAAACCGGAGCTGGGTTTACTGCTTCAGGTGCTGACCGATGAGAAACGTTTCCTGGCGAACTGATTTCTGGTCATAGCTCAATATGAAAAAAGGCCTTCACCACAGTGAAGGCCTTTTATTTTGGCAGGATCAAAACAGCAACTCAGGCGCGGATTTGCGCCCACCACATCCGCGCTTTCATTCCCCAGTAAGATGTCCAGCCCGTGGTCGTGGCGATGACCTGCCCTTTATCAATGATGACAAACGTCGGTGTGACGCCGATATCCCATTGAGCCGACAAATCGCCGCGGGCGTCGTTAACCACCGGCATCTGAATGTCCTTGCCTTGCAGATAACGTTCCAGCGTGGCGTTATCACCGGAACGCAATGCTACGGTCAGCACGTTCTCCCCTTCTTCTGCCAGCCGGGCAACTGAAGGCGTGGTCATTTTGCACACGCCACACCATGTAGCCCAGAAGTAGACCAGCAATGGGCCCTGCTGGCTTTGTTGGTTAAGCGTCAGTGACTGATTGCTGATGGTCTGCAACGGCTGGCTGCCAAAACTGGCCGGAGCCTGCGGTGCGCGCAGAAAATCCATCCCCAGCATCACCACCAAAATCAATACGACAAGAATGGCACCTTCGCGGGCCCAGCGCTTAAGCCTGATCATTTTTTGCCTTCGCCAGCTGTTCCTTCACGACCTTCTGCAAATCCTCATAAGAAATGGCGCCCGCAATCAGCTGATCGCCAATAATCGTCGCCGGTGTTCCCTGAATACCCAGCACTTCAGCAATTTCCACATTGGTTTTCAGTTCAAGGTAACTGGCGGGCGTCACGCGGATGGGTTCCAGTCCGGCATATTTCACTGCCTCAAGCGCACTGGCTTCATCATGCTGGCCTTTTTTAGACATCAGCCGCTGATGCACGATCAGAAACTTTTCCGGATGTTGTTCCCAGACCGTCATCGCCGCACGACCGGCAATAATGGAACTCGCGCCGCGGAAAGGCAGCAGCTTAATCACCACTTTTATATCGGGATTTTCCTTCGCTACCTTTTCCAGCATCGGGTCAAACTGCTTGCAGTAAGGACAGTTGTAATCGGTGAAGGACACAATCGTCAGACGCGGATTTTTCGCGCCAAACCACGGCGAGGCCGGATTATTAAACAGCGTGTCTTCCGGCGTCATCGCCAGAACAGCCGGAGAAATAACCATCATCATAATCAGCATTAACGTTTTCATTATCGGGCTCCGCGGGCTTGTTGCAGCCCCTGTAATACGGCATCACGCGTCAGCAGCGGCGATAAAATTTCACCGGCAGGACTGTGCGGACCATAAATTTGATTAAACGGCACGGCGACGCTGCCGCGTTTTTGCAGGAATTCATTGATTGGTTTTGACGGCAACGTCCAGTCACCTCGCAGGGCGACGACATCGTGCTCTGTCAGCGCTTTCTGCACGTCTTTGCTCATCAGAACGTTGTATTTATTGGCTTTACAGGTCACACACCAGTCGGCGGTGACATCCACAAAGACCACTTTTTTGTCCGCCAGCGCAGTCTGAATCGCTTCCTCTGATAAGGGTTGCCAGGCAATATCATCGCGCAGTGGCTTCCCGCCAGCGCCGGAAAACTGCGTAGCAATCACAATGACTGCGCCCGCCAGAACGGCGCAAGCACCGGCGGTTAACGCCGAGTTGCGCATTCCATAGCGCTGCACAGATAAGACAAACAACATCACCAGCAGTACGCACGCCAGCATGGCCACAAACAGCAAAGAGAAGTGGTTTTGCATCAGGCTCAGCAACCACAGACACGCCGACAACATCAGCACGCCGAGGAAAAGCCGCAGCCGTAACATCCAGCGGCCAGGGCGCGGCAGACACATCGCCAGCCCCGGCCACAAGGCAATCATCAGCCACGGCAGACTCATGCCAATGCCCAGCATCAGGAACAGTCCCCACAGAACCGGCAGCGGTGCGGCCAGCGCAAACGCCACCGCAGTACCGAGAAACGGCGCGGAACAGGGCGTCGCCAGCAGCGTGGCAAACGCGCCTTCGGCAAAGTGTCCGCTGAGACCGGAACCCTGATGTGTCGCCAGACGGGTCGTCATCCGTGAAGGCAGATTGATTTCAAATAACCCCAGCAGATTGGCGGTAAACACCGCCGTGACCAGCACCATCAGGCCGATAAACCACGGGTTCTGAAACTGGATCCCCCAGCCCAGCGTCTGGTTGGTGTAACGCAGCAGCGTCATCAGCAATGCCAGCGCCAGAAACGAGGTGATGATCCCGGCAGACGACGCCAGAAACTGCACGCGAATACTTTTCCGATTGCGTTGTTCAACCTGCAAAATGCTGCCGAGTTTCATGCCCAGCACCGGCAGAACACAAGGCATCAGATTGAGGATAAACCCGCCGGCCAGCGCCATCAGGGCCACCTGCCAGAGTGCAATACTGCCCGGAACTTCAGCGGGAAGCGGACTCACGTTCAGGCTTACCTGCTGCGCAAGCCCGTTGTCCGACAACACGATACTCAGCGTTTTGCCGCTGATATCCGAAGCTTTTTCGCCCCACTCGTCCGTCACCGGCAGCGTGAACCGCGCCTGTTGCCCGTCCACTTTCACTACCGGTTTGCCCAGCGAACTGCCTTCCAGCGTATCGGTAAAGAGCTCCGGATTTTGCCAGCCCTGCCCGCGATGGGCGGTAATCTGCAATACACCGGCGCGATAACCCGCCGTTACGCTGTCTGCCAGCCCTTCTGCAATCGGCACTTTGCCCATCGCTGCGGCAAATTCGCGGGCAAATTCTGCGTTATCTCCGTTGGGACTGAGATCCAGACTGAAAGGATAGTCGGTGAGAATGCACACGTTGCTGCACACCGGCAGCGTCAGCGTTCCGGCTATTGTGCCGGGCACTGTGCCGGTAAGCATTATTGGCAGCGTGACCTCATCGTGATAGCCCTGAGTCGTGATACCCGCGACATCAAAACGTGCGGGCGTCGGCCAGGACCATTTAACCTTCTCCGCCGTGACCGGTTTTTGCCATTCTACCGACGGCGCGATGCCGCCCTCTCCCGGCGACCGCCAGTAGGTTTTCCAGCCTTTCTCGAGACTGACAGAAAGCAGCAGCCGGGTTTCTTTCTCAGAAGAATCGGCAGGCTGCGCCTGTAAACGCACTTTCGCGTGGGTATTTTGCGGGCTTTGCAGCCAGCCGGTGTCGGCAGCATATCCGGTATGTAGCCAGAACATCAGCAGACAGCCAGCGGCCGCCCTGAATAAACTTCGCATAGATTTTCTCCAAAAATAAAAAGTCACATCCTGATGAAAAACAGGCGTGTTTTTATTCCCGGAAAACGCAGTGCCGCAGATGCACTCTCAGGCGCGGCACGGGGACCGCTTGCGGCACAAGCAGGCGGATCGCCGCCATATTGCCGCGTGACAGAAAGGCCAGCAGCAGGCTCAGCGCCAGAAATGCAAATTCTAAAAGGAGAGGAGGAACAGAAAGCAGGGATTTGCTGCTGAGCTCGCAGGGAGCCGGGATTTTAGCGATTTCAGAGGTCGTGGATGATGCCTGCGCAGTCGCGGTTTCCTGATGCAGGATAGCGGACAACGCATTCAGCCCGGCGATGCGCTGCGTCATACACGTCAGTATGACCAGACAGGCCAGGCAAAAAAATACCAGTGCTGTACGCCGTTGTTTATCCACATTTCCCTCTCAGACAGGCCGCTATTCTAGCGGTCAACCAGACATTCACAAGATGTATGAATCATGAATTACATGAATTTACGCTCAGTAATCTGCGCTGCGTTCCAATGTTCAGGCGAAAAATCACTAGAGCGCACGCCTTGCATACTGTATATTTAGCCAGTTAATAAAATTTTATAATAACGAGGAAAACCATGCGGGTTGAACTGATTTTTGACAAACGGAATGTCTCCGGCATCCCTGATGCCAGTGCAAAAATTGAAGCAGAACTGGTAAAACGCGTACACCGGATGTTCCCGGATGCGGAAGTTAAGGTAAAACCGATGCAGGCCAACGGGCTGAATACGCAAGGGGCCAGCAAGCAGGAACGTTCGCAATTAAACCAAATGTTGGAAGAAATGTTTGAAGAAGCGGACGAATGGCTGTCCGTCGAGTAAAAAACGGCTTCACCGTTGCACTTGCTTACAAAGGGCAATTGAAATAAACAATCCATCGCTATGGCTTAATATAAGATGTGCATGTATACGAAATTCATTATCTTTCAGAGCGATGAGCTGTATTTTTATCGGGCACTGACCGGCATCATTTTGATACGGTGAAAGGGTTCCCCGGCGCCATCGCTTTTCGCTTCAAACGCGTCAATGACTTTGCGAAACTGCCATGCCACCGAGCTCAAAAAAATCCAGCGCCCAACCGCATTTTTACACCAAGCGCTTTGCGCTGATTTGTCTCGGCATCGTCTTTTGTCTGGCGCTTCTGCTCGGCCGCGTAGGCTATCTGCAACTTCTCAATCAGCCGATGCTGGAAAAAGAAGCCGATTCCCGCTCGCTTCGCTCAAGCGTTATCCCTGCCGGACGCGGAACCATTGTTGACCGCAACGGACACCCGCTGGCCCTGAGCGTGGCATCTAAAGATATTATCGCCGACCCGTTCCGCGTGCTGGAATTGCACAGCGATCTGAACAGTCCAAAATGGCAATATCTGGCCTCTGCGCTGAATATGCCGCTTTCCCAGTTACAGCAAACCATCACCAGCGATCCGAAGCGCCGCTTTGTGTATCTTGGCCGTAAAATCGAAGAAGGCATTGCCGCCGATATCAGCCAGCTGCATCTTGGTGGCATCAGCACTCAGCTTGATGACAGCCGTTATTATCCCATGAGTGAAGCCGCGGCCAACCTGGTCGGTGTCGTCGGGACAGATAACGAAGGCCTGAACGGTGTGGAAAAAGGCTTTAATGCGTTATTGCAGGGCAAACCGGGGATGCGCGAATACCGTCAGGATCGCCACGGCAACGTGATCGGTATCCTCAAAGAAGTTGCGCCACAACAGCCACCGACCATTAATCTCAGCATCGACAGCTTTATGCAGTACGTTCTGTATTCCCGCCTGCGCGATGGCGTGACGCTAAACCAGGCAGAGTCCGGCGCGGCAGTGCTGGTGGATGTGAATACCGGCGAAATTCTGGGGATGGCCTCCTACCCTTCTTACAACCCAAACAATTACGCGGGCGTGCAGCCAAGAAATATGCGTAATGTGGCGATCAGCGACAGCTTTGAGCCCGGTTCGACGGTGAAACCGCTGGTGGTGATGGCCGGTCTGAACCGCCATATGATCCGCCCTGATTCGGTTCTCGATACGCATCCATACACTGTTAACGGACACCTGATCCGCGACGTCGGCCACTGGCCGGCGCTGACCATCACCGGTATCTTGCAGAAATCGAGTGATATCGCAGTTTCGCATATCGCACTGGCGATGCCTGCGAACGTGCTGGTTCAGCTTTATCAGTCATTCGGTCTGGGCAGACCGACAGATTTAGGCATCGGCGGCGAGAGCAGCGGTTATTTCCCCGCGCACCGTGACCGCTGGGCAGATATTGAACGCGCAACCTTCTCATTCGGTTATGGCCTGCGCGTAACGCCGCTGCAAATTGCCCGCGAATACGCCACGATTGGCGCAGAAGGCATTTACCGCCCGCTGTCGATTACCAAAGTCACACCGCCGGTGTTAGGCACCCGCGTAATGTCGGCTGACGTGGTCAGAACCGTGATTCATATGATGGAAAGTGACGCCCTGCCGGGAGGTTCCGGTCTCAGCGCGGCGGTGCCGGGTTATCGTCTGGCAATTAAAACCGGTACGGCGGAAAAAATGGGTTCCAGCGGTAAATACGATGGCGGTTATATCAACTACACCGCCGGTGTGGCACCGGCCAGTAATCCGCGCGTGGCGCTGGTGGTAATGGTCAACAATCCTCAGGCCGGTAAACACTTCGGTGGTTCGGTAGCCGGCCCCATCTTCGGGCAAATCATGGGCGAAATTCTCAACCATATGAACATTGCTCCGGATGCGCTGGTGCCTGAAACACCGCCGACGACCATCATTAATGGTGGTCAGAAAACCGATCTGGTGCGACGCCCTGCCACTGACGGTTAAACGATTATTGTGAATAGTTAAACGAACAGCATAAAAATTCCTTACAGACTGGATCTCCCTTCAAGAAGCGGTTAACGTTCGCAGGCATTGTTGGCTAAAGATCCACGCTGGAGGAAGAGCGCAAGCTCTTTAAAAAGAATGAAACGGCTTCTTATCGTCTTTCTGATATTTGTTGCGGTTTGTGTGAGTGTTATTGCACTGAATATGCGGGGCAGCGGCCCGTGGTAATCGAATTTTGTGCCCGGAACGGGGATGAAGGGAGAAACCACTTTGCCAACCGGTAAGAACTTTTACATCATCATTGTTCTTATCCTCGTCGGGATCGTTCTGGTGGACGATGGTATCGCCCGCTTCATTCACTGGCTCCTGTTACGCTAAATCATGGCCCGTCAGAGTGCCTTAGCACTCCTTTTCAGCGGGCCATTCTTGTCACTTCTGTTGTCATACACCTCAGAGCAACACCTGCCACGCCATCACGGCGAAGTCGTGTATAATAGCGATATTCAACCTTAAAACAGACTGGTTATGGCTCAGGATATTCATATCGCTATCGTCTGCGCACTCAGCAAATGGATTGAAGGCCATCTTGGTCGCGTGATCCACCTTGAAGAACTGGCTGAGTATTCAGGCTATTCGCTTTGGCACATGCAAAAACTGTTCAAAGAATCGACAGGCATTTCTCTGGGAAAGTACATCAGGGAACGTCGTCTGGCGAGCGCTGTTTATCAGCTGAGCAGCAGTGAAACACCGATTTTCGATATCGCGATGGATTTCGGCTTCGGCTCGCAGTCACACTTTACCTACATGTTCCGCAAGCGTTTCAATATCACGCCGCATGAATTCCGCCAGAATCCGGAAATCGAACTCGATGTTTCTCCCCCGCTGCATCTGATCCACCAGAAATCAGCCTGAAACAGTCAGAATCCAAACTCACTCAGGCCAGGATGATCGTCCGGCCTGCGTCCGAGTGGCCAGTGGAATTTCCGCTCACTTTCCTGAATCGGCAAATCGTTAATGCAGGCATGGCGTGCGAACATCAGCCCCTGTTCGTTAAATTCCCAGTTCTCATTGCCAAAACTGCGGAACCAGTTGCCTGAATCATCATGCCATTCGTAGGCAAAACGTACGGCAATCCTCGCTCCGTCAAATACCCAAATCTCTTTGATCAGACGATAATCCAGCTCCTTTGCCCATTTACGCTGCAAAAAAGTCACCACGCCTTCCTGACCGTGAACAAATTCACTGCGGTTACGCCAGACCGTATCGGCAGAATAAACCTGACTGACCCGCTGCGGATCGCGGCTGTTCCAGGCATCTTCAGCCAGGCGGACTTTTTCGATGGCGCTTTCACGGGTAAATGGCGGTAACGGCGGTTTAACGGACATATTGACCTCGGCTATGGAAGAAATTCACTCCAACACAATAGCGGCGTTTTGCGGGGTTCTCACATCAAATTGTGCCCATAAAAAACGCGGCCATCAGAGACCGCGTTCTTTTACTGCTTATTCTTTATAACTCAAATCTAAACGCTATTCTGTGTCTGAGAAAGGCACGCTTAGAACTGATACACCAGACCGACAGCGGTAACGTCATCGGTGTTGATACCGGCGTTATCGGTGAAGGTGCTGCTGTCGATCAGGTTGATTTTGTAGTCAACATAGGCCGACATATTTTTGTTGAAGTAGTAAGTCGCACCCAGGTCGACAAATTTCACCAGATCCTGATCCTGGTAGTTGTTGCCCAGACGGTCGGATCCTAAATCTTTACCGCGAGTTTGGTTATACGCCACGAACGGACGCAGACCGAAGTCGAACTGATAGCTTGCGTAAGCTTCGAACGCCTGCGACTGGTTAGCATAACCGTAAGCTTCTGAATCGGTAGAACCGAAGCGGGAAGCGTTATAAGCCTGAGTGAACATGGCTGCAAGGTAAACGTTGTTGGCGTCATATTTCAGACCACCGGTGTAACCTTCTGCTTTTTTACCGTCGCCCATGATGCCCGGTGCGGAATTTTGCTCATCAGTACGGTCAGAGTTGAAGAACGCACCTGCCACACTGACGCCCGCGCCAATGTCATAGCTCAGGGACATGCCGTAACCGTCTCCATTCTGAGTCAGCACATCACGTGTACCCGGTTCGCCGCCGCCGCTGTCGTTCTTGCCCTGATATTGCAGAGCGAAGTGCAGGCCATCCACCAGCCCGAAGAAGTTGTTGTTACGATACGTTGCAACGCCGTTGGTACGCTGATAAAGGAACTGGTCAGCGCCGTAGGTTGAACCATCGAACTCTGGCTGCATGTCGGTCCAGGCGGCCACATCATACATGACGCCGTTGTTACGACCGTAGTCGAAAGAACCCATATCGCCGAATTTCAGACCTGCGAAACCGTAACGGGTAAATGCGCGGTCGCCGTCATCAGAGCTTTCAGCCTGGTTGGCCTGAACCTGATATTCCCACTGGCCGTAACCGGTCAGTTGGTCGGTTATCTGCGTTTCGCCTTTGAAGCCAAGGCGGATGTAGCTCTGATCGCCATCGCTGCCGGCATCATTAGAGAAGTAGTGTAAGCCATCAACCAGACCGTAAAGGTCGAGTTTATTACCATCTTTATTATAAACTTCTGCCGCACTTGCTGATCCTGCAACCACTAATGCAGGGATCATGAGTGAAAGAACACGGAGTTTCATTTTTCTGTCCTCGATAGGTGTCGGACCGTGCCACTGAATGTAAAGTACACGTTTTTACTGATTTAAATCTGCTTAACGCTTGTTGGTATCTGTATAAATGTTGGCCCGACATGGCAATTCCATTCTCTTGATATAAATACTATTAATCCAGAAAGAAAATGATACGAAATTAGTTAATATATTTCCGAAGTATTTAAAGGTGTAACAATTTATTAATTTTGGGTATATTTACACCTATGTTTATTTGTTAAAATAAAGCACGCAAAGCTAAATTACATGAATACACTTTAAAATCAATGCGTTGCGTACATTAGTTACCGCACTAAGTGATAAAGCATCTATTCATCGATAATATATACTCTCTCTCGCTATCATCATTATTTGTTATTTATTACCCTCATTCCCCGTTTTGTGGAAACAACAGCCGACCCTTTGTGGTCGGTTTTTTTTTGTTTTCCAAAGAGATGATTACCTGATGTGACATTTATCACTCATTATATTTTCGCGCTGAAATGTCTTTTCTCCATAATTACTTCACACTTTCTCCATCTTTCAAATTCCGATTTTATTAATAGTTGATATCTAATCTCTTCAATTAATAAGGGATTTAGGACAATTATTAATCTTTATTATGCAGAGGCTTTGTTGGTCAGTGACGGTGCGGATCCGTTACTATAGCCAAAGTCAGACCAATCCCGCTGATCGCGCAGGGGAAGAAAGTTAGACTTCGGGTGCCGCGCAAAACACCGTTTTTACTCAACAGCTCAGGGAACCTCATGCCACATCAGGACCAGCAAGACAACATTTCCAAAGCCAGAATGCTTCTGGTGACCCGCCGTTTTCTTAAACTGGACGAGTGGCTGTTGTCACAGATGCGTGGCTGGCAGAACCAGGGCGAAGGCCAGAGCGATTACGGACTGCTGATGCATCCGGCGACGTTGTTTACCGGCACAGAATCTCCCCCGCTCAATCCGCTGGAAATCCTCAATGACTGGGTGCAGCAGTGCCCGCAGAGTTATCACGCTCATGCTTTACTGGGCATGGTCTGGCATGAAAACGCCTGGATTATCCGCCAGCCGCAGGAAGGTGAAGAAGTCGCAGACCACCAGTGGCTGGGCGCACAGTTATGTTGCGACTATGCGGTGCTGTCATTTTTACGCGCCATTGAACTACACCCGCGCCCGACACATGCCCTGCGCCACATGATGAACCTGAGTGGCGGTTTCGGTGAACCCTACTGGCTGAAAGCGTTATTTGCCGGTGAAATTCCCAAACCTCTGCATGAAAAGTTTTCGATTCAGGGCAGTGAAATCTGGCAGGCTGGTGTAACGCACATCCATGCACTGGGTTTCGAACCCGCTACGCACTGGCCGCAAATACTCCCTGCTGCGTTACAACACACCCGCAAAAATGACGAAGAAGCGCTGGATTACTGGCTGCGCATGGCAATGTCAGTCCGCCATGCGGATGTTGGCACCATGGAATCCTACCTTTTATTCCATTCCGCTTTCTGGGGCGGTAGCGACGCGCAGCAGATGCAAATCATCGACAGTCCGCTGTGCGCAGAATTTAGCGAAGAAGAACGCAATCAGTTCCGCGCCAACGCGTTGTGCGATGCGCTTTCCGGCGATATCGCCGACAGGGAATCGCCGGAGTCGCAAGAATTACAATCACGCTTAGCCGGATTACTGGCACAGCCTCTGACGCCTGAAACACGCATCCGTCTGTTGAGTCTGGCCGGAATTTGTATCGCCTACTGGCAGGACGACGATCAGGCCGGGCTGGCCGTATATAATGATTTATTTGCTGTCTCACCGCAGGCAATGCCCGGCCACGCCGCGCAGATGTTTATCTCCCGTGCCGTGCTGGCCAATGGTCATCAGGAAGGTTTACCGGTACTGACCCAGTTGCTGACCCGCGGCCTGAGTCAGGCAAATGATCCGGTGCTGGTGGCGTTTGCCGCGACGGCTCTGCAATCCGGCCTTTACGGATTACCGGCGCGTCCTGAATTGTGTGCAGGGCTGATGGAACACGCATGGTCGCTTATTCAGCAGGCGGGCGACGAGCAACCGGTTAAGGATCTGGTCACGCTGGCGCACGACATGGCAATTAATGATGATCTGGGCGCCGCACATTTCCTGATGACCGAAATGGCCCGTCACGGCAGCGCGATCCACTGCTACGAGTTGTATTTTTTCTACCGCAACGGCTGGCATCAGGATGTTCCTGAGCAGTATCACAACGACAGCAATGCGATGGACTGCTTACTGAGCGCCGCCCGTTCGGGCATGGTGCCCGCCATGTTTACCTGCGCCAACGCGCTGCGTGAAGGGCTCGGCGGGGAACCCGATTACGAACAGGCCATGCACTGGTATCAGCGGGCCATGGACGCCGGGCATTTATCCGCCGCCTATTTTCGGGCGAGTTGCGCGCTGGACAACGGTTCAGACGCCGAAAAGCGTCAGGCCATCGAAGTCTGGCTGCCTGAAATTCTGCATAACGCACAACATCCCGATCGCGCTGAAGCCGCTTACACGCTGGGCATGGCATGGCTGACCGGTACCGGCGTGAAGAAAAACCGTTATACCGCCGATAAATATATGGAATTCGTCCTCGAACTCAATCCTGAATCCGAAGCCGCGAAGCAGGTTCATGACGATCTCAACGGTTCCCTGCGTTCGCGGATGAATTTGTGGCAGGACAAGCGGAAAGCCGGGGTGGAAGATCCGGTAGCCGCCTTCCGCAGTGTTCAGCCAGCTGAACCAGAAACTTCTCTGGAAGATGTGCCGCAATCTGACAACAAGTAAAGTTCTCCCGCTCCTGCAAAAGGTTATTGTGGTTTACAGCTTGTAAACCACAACGTTAACCTTTATATTGTTCACAGGATGTGAACTCAGCAGTGCTATGCATGTGATAGCCAAGGAAGCATTCGACCGGGCGATGCGGCAGTATCCCAATGATAAAACCGCATTACTGGCAACCTATCGCGGGCTTAAAGAAGGCGATTACCCGATGCCAGATTCCCTTAAACCCGTCTTTTCCAGCCTCGACAATTTCCGCTACCGGCCAAAATGGTGGGTTATTAACGTCGGCGGCAATAATCTTCGCCTCATTGCCTATATCAATTTCGTCAATAAGCGGGTGTATGTAAAACACATCGTCACCCATGCGCTTTATGACCAATTGAACAAACATTACAGGACTTACGCACAATGATTGCTGAAGCTATCGAAGCCAGTAAAGCGCTGGTCAAAGCGGTTCCCTTGCTGGGAGGAAGTACCAGCACTGCCGACTATAAAAGTGCGCTTGAGCTGATTGATTATCTGTTTGAGCACGACGAAGAAAACCCGCTTATCGAGTTTCTGAGTGCAAAAATCGAAAGTTATGAGCGCCAGCATGCAGATTTCGTCCCCTTTAATCAGGCGGTGGAAAATCTGCCACGGGGCGTTGAGGCACTTCGTCAGCTGATGAAGGATTACGGATTAAAGCAGAGTGACTTGCGAGAGGAAATCGGCGGAAAATCGCTGGTCAGTCAGATCCTGAGCGGAAAGCGTTCGCTGACGGTAGAACACATCCGGGCGCTGGCGGTGAGGTTTAATGTACCAACGAGTTTGTTTATTGACTGAAGGTTTTGCAGAGGCCGCTGCAATATCGGGCTGATATCCTCGGGCTCGCCACCCAAACTGGCCTTAAGGTCAACACCGTGGGCTCGCCGCCCACACGGGCCCAAAGGGTTTTAAACGAAACCCTTTGGAATCCTGCGTTTTTTTAACTGCGCGCTATCGCTCGCTGGCTATGTTTCAGGGACCAATGCGACAGGCTGGAAATCTTGCCGCTGCGCGGTACCTTCATTTCGGGATTGCAGCCTTTGGTCTGCAACCTCTCATTCAGCAAGTTTTCTGAAACGCCCGCACGATCTTAAATTCAATGGCAGACTGTTTTTCATCTTTTAAAAAGGTTGATTGGCGTGCTCAAAAATGGCACCGAATGAATGGTTCGAGACCTATGGCTCGAAACCTGAAATTCGGGGATCGCGAAGCGATGACATTTTGCGCCACTCACAAATGCGTCAGAACATGTCCGTCGTGCCCGCGATAGCGCGCAGTGAAAGAGCCCGGGGGGCTTGGGGGGCGGCGGCGATAAGCCGTCCCCCAAGTCGGTGTGGGCCGACGCCCACGACCTTGAACTTGAAGTTGAAGTTGAAGTTGAAGTTGAAGTTGAAGTTGATCTTAAAACCGCACAAGCAGCGGCCTGCTACTCACCGCTCCCTCAGCGACTCCTTCACCTTATTCAGCGGCTTAATCAGATAATCCAGTACGCTTTTCTGGCCGGTTTTGATGTCTACGTTCGCCACCATGCCAGGCACTATCGGGAACTGGCGGCCAGCTTTGTTGGTCAGGAAGGCTTTGTCGGTACGCACGTATACACGGTAATAATATTGATCGCGCTTCACCTCATCCTGCAAGGTATCCGGCGAAACGCCTTCGACTTTGCCGTCCAGATCGCCGTAAATAGACGAATCGTAGGCCGAGATTTTTACCGTTGCCGGTAACCCCGGACGGATATAGGCGATGTCGCGGGGGTTGATGCGGGTTTCAATCAGCAGCTGATCTTCAATCGGTACGATTTCCATCAGTTTGCCGCCCGGTTGCAATACGCCGCCGACGGTGGAAACCTGGATATCTTTTACGATACCGTGAACCGGCGAATAGAGTTCGGAACGCGTCACCTGATCCTCTTTCCCTGCCATGACCTGCAATTCGGCGTCCAGATCGGCGTTGTTCTTCACCTGCTCCTCACGGGCACGCACGGCGTACTGATTAATGGCATCGTCGATTTTCCCACGCAGTTCACTGGCCTGACGTTTCAGGCGGATTACTTCCACCTGCCCCGCCGCACCTTTCGCCACCAGCGGCTGGGTCATGTTAATTTCATCATTCACCAGTTTGAGCGACTGTTGCAGGTTGCTGACGGTTTCGTCGCGGTTCTGTTTACGCGATAAATACAGCTGGCGTTCACGCGCTACCAGTTCCGGCGATTTCATGGTTTCCGGGCTGAATTTCAGCGGCGCGCCGGTCAGTTCAGCACTCAGCCGTTCAGACGAGGCACGCAAAGTGCGCACGCGGGAAGCGGCTTCGCCGTAATTCGATTGCGAACGTGTCGGGTCAAGTTGCGCCAGCAACTGACCGCGATTGACCACTGAACCTTCCTGCACCATCAGTTTTAAAATCACGCCGCCGTCGAGAGAATCGATTTGCTGCGCTTTACTCGATGGTGTGACTTTGCCGGTTCCGACGGTGACTTCATCGAGCTGAGCAAACCGCGCCCAGACGAAGAAAATCAGCAGGCAGGCCAGCGAAATCCAGATGATCCACGAAACTTTGCGGCCTTCGGCTTCCAGTTCATCATGCAACGTAAGATGTGCCATGCGATGTCCTCAGCAGCTCA
Source organism: Rahnella ecdela (assembly GCF_019049625.1). Taxonomy (GTDB): domain Bacteria; phylum Pseudomonadota; class Gammaproteobacteria; order Enterobacterales; family Enterobacteriaceae; genus Rahnella; species Rahnella ecdela. The sequence continues at coordinate 17,044 of NZ_JAFMOY010000116.1, read as the reverse complement.
GGCTGCGCCTTGTTTGTTGTCCGCCACCACGGCCGCAGCCGGAGCGGGCGTATTGCTGGCCGCTTTCGCGAGGATTTGATCCCGCGGTCCGTCGGCTACCACCCGTCCGTTGTCCATCACCACAATCCGGTCCACCAGTTTAAGCAGCGCCGGGCGGTGCGTGACCACAATCAGCGTGCGCCCGACCAGCCACGCGTGAAGCTGGCGGATCACATATTCTTCCAGCTGTTCATCCATCGACGCCGTCGGTTCATCCATCAGCACCACCTGCGGATTACGCAGGATCATGCGGCTCAGCATCACCATCTGCCGCTGTCCGCCGGAAAGTCCCCGCCCGCCTTCGTTGATGATTTTATCCAGACTCGAGGCATCGGCCTGCACCATACTCAGCGCGCCGCTGATGCGCAGCGCCTGTAGCATTTCCTGGTCCGAGGCATGGGGATAACCAAGCATCAGGTTCTGGCGCAACGTCCCGAAAAACAGCCGCGAATCCTGCGATAAATATCCCAGCTGACGGCGGATATCGGCCGGTTCGACTTGGGTCATGTCCACGCCGTCGATCAGGATTTTGCCCTGCGACGGACTGGCCTGACCGGAGAGCAATTTCAGCAGCGTGGATTTTCCCGCGCCAACTTTACCGAGGATTGCCACCCGTTCACCGGGCTTGATTTCCAGCTGGCCGATCCCCAGCACATTCGGTGAATTTTCTTTGTCGTAGGTGTATTGCAGATTACGCACATTGAAATGACCGCTGAGCGACGGACAATGCGACAGCTGTGCATCCGCAGGCCGGTCGACCGGTTTTTTCAGTAATTCATCCAGCCCGTGCATGGCACTTTTGGCGTGCTGCCAGCGGGAAAACACCATCGTCAGCTGCATCAGCGGCGCAATGGTACGTGACGACAACATGCTGGCGGCGACCAGCGTACCGGTGGTGATCTCGCCGTTCAGCACCAGATACACCCCGAACACCAGCATCCCGCCATACGTCAGTTGCTGGACGGTGGATGCCCAGCCGGTCAGGCGTGCGCCCCACAGACGCTGTTTCATGCCGACCGCCGCGCTGACTTCATGCGTCTGTTCCCACTGACGCTGGAAATAGGCTTCGGCCTGCAGGGCTTTAATGTCTTCGATGCCTTCGATAGTTTCCACCAGCACCGCGTTTCGCAGCGCGCTCTCACGCATGCCCTCTTTCGCCAGTTTGGCCATCGGCCACTGGATCAGAATGCCGGGAATAACAATCAGCGGGATCGCCAGCAGCGGGATGATCACCAGCGGACCGCCAATGAAAAACATGATGCCGAGAAACAGCAGCACGAAAGGCATGTCGGCGGCGGCGCTGACGGTGGTGGAGGTCAGCAGTTCGCGCACCTGATCGATTTCGCGTAACTGAGAGATAAACGAACCGGTGGATTTTGGCCGGTCATCATTTTTGATGTTCATCGCCCGCACGAAAAACAGCGATGACACTTTGAGGTCGATTTTCTTCCCCATCAGATCGGACACCAGCGTGCGCATCAGGCGGATAACGTATTCCATGCCTGCCGCCAGCACCACGCCGAAGAACAGCACCCATAACGTTGGGAAAGATTGTGCCGGAATAACGCGGTCATAAACCTGCATTGAGAACAAAATACCGGCCAGTGCCAGCACGTTACCGAGAATGGATGCCAGTGAGATTTCCGCGATTTTGCGACCGCTTCCGCGAAAATTTTCCCAGAACCAGTGCTTTTTATGCGGCTGAACAAACTGATCGATACGCTCATCGCGCCCGCGCGCCGCCACACCGACCAGAAATACCGGACCAGCGCTTTCTTCCAGCAGTGTGACCAGCTCCGCCGAACGCAGCAGGTCACCGCCGTCGCTCAGCCAGTAATCCACTTTGCCGTCATCATGTAACTGCTCAAGCACCGCAATGCCGCCCTGCTCCAGGGTTATCACGGCGGGCAACACTTCCTGACGCCAGCGCACCTGATTCCAGCTGACCATGCCGACCTGTAATCCCATCAGACCGCTCAGACGGTCGAGCTGACGGCGCAGCGGCTGATGTTCAAACCAGCGCATTTGCTGGCGAAGAAATAGCGGATCTGCTGGCTTACCGAATGTTTCGGCCACGCGCCCCATGGCGCTTATCCAGACGTCGATCGACAAAGGTGTTGTTGTTTCGTTGCTCATTTCAACCTCGGTATCGAATGCTTCTGGGTTCCCACGGCCTGTTTCGCCTTACAGCGCCGGGATGGTGTCACCTGATTGTTTCTGCCGGTCGATGCCTAACATATCGACCAGATTGTCCACCGCTGCGGCGTAACGCACGGTGGCATCCCACCCGTCGTAGAGCGCGCCAATGCGCGACGTGTCTGCCTGAAATACGTCCTGCTCGACGCTGAGCAAATCGTTCAGGCTGCGTTTACTGAGTTTGTATTCGTCCTGATACACGCTGCGGGTGTGTGTGGCGCTGGAATATTGCTCTTCGCCCGCGACCTGCCGCTGCTGGCCGCCGATCATGTCGGCGTAAGCGGTTGAGGCTTTCTGATTGATATCCAGCTTGGCTTTTTCGACATCGGCCTGCGCCGCCTGCCGTTGCCCTTCTGCCGCCCGGACTTTGGCACTGACCGCACCGCCCTGATACACCGGCGCGTCTACCGCCAGCTGGAGCTGGTCGTCCCAGTAAGAACCGGTGGTGCCGTTATTGTCATAACGGGTGCGACCGGCCTGAACTTTGACCGTCGGCCAGTGTTGCGCTTCCGCCTGATTGACCTGCTCAATCGCCGCCTGTTGCTTGGCCTGCGCGGCGCGCACCAGCGTGCTGTTTTCGTAAGGGATTTTGTCGAGAGTGACTTTCTGATTGAGGAGACTTTCCGGCAGATCCGGCAAGTTGTTCGAAACAACGCCCGTCAGCACGGTCAGTTGCGCCTGCGCGGATCGTTCCTGCGCGCGGTATTGTTCTACCGTGGCGCGCATACCGGCAATGCGGGTTTCTGCCTGCAACACGTCAGACTGAGAACTCAGCCCGGCGTCAGAACGCAGTTTCGCGGTATCTTTCACGCGGGTGAGCGATTCGATATTGTCCTTCGCCGCAACGCTTAACGCCTGAAAGCGTTTCACCGAGAGGTACGCCTGCATGGTGCTCAGCGCCACGTCGGTCATGGTGCTGTAAAGAGAAAAGCGATAGGAATCCGAGAGATATTCCTGCTCACCGATACTGCCGTTGGTTTTGCCAAAGTCCCACAACAGCTGGCTGAGCTGAATACCCGCCGAACCGTTGCTGCTCTGATCGCCTGAAGAATAGGTCTGCCGGGATTGTCCCGCCGATCCTTGTAATGAAACCTGCGGATACCACGCACTTTTCGCTGCATCCAGATTCCCGCCGCCCACGCGGATTTGCGCCGCCGCTTCCGCAATTTGCGGATTACGCGCAAACGCCCGCAGAATGGCATCCCGTAACGTCAGGCTGGCGCGCATTTCCTCCGTGGGTGCCGCCTGCCAGTTAAATTCCGGCTGTTTTTCCGCCGCCATCACACCCGTATTCCCTGTTAATCCCGTCAGACACAAGGTGCCCAACACAACGGCGATTTGCCGTATTACTCTCTTTTTTTTCATTACCGACACCACTTAATTACGCCGATTTTTTTGTTTTTTTTTAAAGCTTGCGTGTTACGCCTCCCCCTTCGCAGAGGGAGGCGTACAGCATTAACTCTGTTGTACGTGCAGACCGTGTTGCACCAGAACGTCTCCCAGAGTGTTCGAGGCATCCATTGATGCGTTGTGATAAACGTCGAAGGTCAGGCCATCCACCGTGCGTTGCCCGGTTTCGTTCCATGCACCGTCGGTGCCCATTTGCAGGTTCACCAGACTGCCCTCGCCCCCTTTGATGATCACTTCATCTGTCGGATTGTCCTTCACGTTTAGCGCCTCATGCAGATTCAGAGAGATGCTGTTGGTGCCGGAAGTGCCCAGGTCGAAGATGTCGATATGCTCGACTTTCAGCCCGAGTACGGTCAGATCCAGATGCTGATTGGTGCCCGCCAGCAGTAAGGTATCGACACCGGTTCCGCCGTCGATTTGCGAGAAATCGAGCGTATGAACCGAGATGGTGTCGTCACCCGCACCACCGATGGCCACGCCGTCAGTTGCCGTGAGGTCGATGGTCACACCGCCAATGGAGAACGCCGTGTCCGCGTGCGCGGTGGTGTCAGCTGTGGCGGCGTCGTGCGTGGTGGTCGTTGAAGCAGTGGTATCCGCAGTGACCAGCGGATCCGTCAGCGTGCTCGCAGCATGCGTCACAGAAGTATCAGTGGTTGTGCTGGTATCGGTGGTGTGAACCGCCGCCAGCGTATGGGTATCGTCCACTGCCTGCGACGTTGCCATCAGCGTTGCTGGTTCAGCCGGTAATGAAGAACCGACCGTCAGCCCGACGTGCGCATCGAATCCGTTACCGGCCGCATCGACCGCTTTCAGTTCAACAATTGCACCGAGCAGTGCGTTCAGTAATCCCACCAGCCCGTAACTGCTCAGCAGCGCACTGGACAGTTTTACTGTCCACGAACCATCCCCCTGCACGGTCCCTGCCAGCGTATTGCCCAGCAGCGTGACGCTGACCTGGCCACCTTGTGCGATGTTGCGGCTGGTCCCGCTCAGGGTCAGACCCTGACCGCCGAGAATGCCGCCGACCACACCGAGCGTCAGCCCGAGCAATGGATTCAGCGCCACCAGCGGCAGTGCGTGCGTCAGTACGCTCAGCGGGTTAGAGATAATTGCGGTGTTACCCACAAGATCCGCCACAGAAACAGAAACCTGCGTCGAACCATCCGCCAGCCCTTTCAGTTCTGCTGAGGTAAACGGCACACTCCACGCACCGTTGGTGATGGTGCCGGTGTGCGTCACACCACCGATACTGACCGACACCGTGCCGTTGAGCAGGTTTGAAGTCCCGGTAATGTTGGTGTTAGCGCCCGCTTCGGCAGCATTCAGGTAACCGTCGCCGCCAAACAGTGAGCCGAGTGACAACGTTGGCAGAACGTGAATACCGACCGTTGCCGTTGCGCTACCGCTGGTCGAGTGACCGGCGGCGTTGGTGATGGACGCGCCGACATTCAGCGTGCCGTCGAGCAGACTCGCCAGCGTCAGTTGCGGAACCGCGACGCTGAAGGTGCCATCTGCTTTCACCAGCGCGGTAAGGGTATTACCGCCGACGTTCAGGGTCACAGTTGAGCCCTGCGCGTTGGTGGTGGTACCGCTGATGGTTTGCGTCAGCAGCGCATCCGCCGCGTTCAGCAGGCCATCGCCAAACAGCGGGTTGATCGTAATGGTTGGCAGAGACTGCGATACCACGTTCAGCAGATTGGTGACCGACGCCGTATTACCGGAGCCATCCACCAGGCTGGCGATGACCGACTGCGAACCATTGAGAATGGCGCCCAGATCGGTCACCGGCACCGTCACGCTGAACACGCCGCCGACACCCACATTGGCAAGGTAGTTTTTGCCGTTCAGGGAAATCTGCACCTGCGTACCCTGCGCGACGTTGGTCGCGATACCGCTGATGGTCTGGCCGGTCAGCAGGTCAACAACGTTCAGCACGCCATCGCCAAAGACCGGATTAAGAATAATCGACGGCAGATTGTGGATACCGACATTCAGCCCCACGGTATTCGACGCCGTGTTGCCCACCGCATCGGTCACGGTGGTGACGATGGTCAGATTGCCGTCCAGCAATCCGGCCAGCTGAAGCGGTGTCAGAGAAGCGGAGAACTTGCCGTCACTGCCCACGGCTGCCGTCAGGTTAATCAGGCCGCCGCCGACATTAATGTTGACTGTTTCGCCAACATGCCCGTTCGTGACCGTACCGCTGATGGTTTGCGTCAGCAGCGCTTCCGCCGCGTTCAGAATGCCGTCTGCACCGAAAACAGGATCCAGCACAATTTTCGGTACTGCGTTGATGATGGAAGTCAGCGTGCTGCTGCTGGTGCTGGTATTACCGCCAGCATCGGTAACAGAAACCACGACCGGGAAGGTGCCGTCACCCAGCGCTTTCAGGTCACCCGGTTGCAGGGTGATGCTGAATGCGCCGGTACCGTCGGTAGCGCCGAGGAAGGTTTTCCCGACCAGCGAAACCTGAACCTGTGTGCCCGCCGCGACGCCGCCGACGGTGCCGCCAATCACCTGAGTCGTCAGGGCATCGGCAGCACTGAGCAAGCCATCGCCCAGAACCGAGGTCAGGTTAATGACCGGTTTCACCAGATCCAGCACCGCATTGGCCACTGCCGATCCGACGTTTCCGGCGGCATCGGCCACCGTAACGCTGACTGCCGCGGTTGTGCCACTCAGCAAACCGAGCACGGACGGCGGAACGGTCACCAGGAAATGCCCGGTCGCATCCACCACGCCGTTAATGGTTTGCGTACCGACCTGCACCGCGATTGCTGTACCCGCTGCCACATTCGACACGGTACCGCTGATCGTCTGATTGACCAGCAGATCGGCGATGCTGAGCACGCCGTCGCCAAACACGGTGTTGAGCACCACTTGTGGCAGATTGTGGATGGCTATCCCCACCGGAATATTGGTGGAAGAGGTGTTGCCTGCCGGGTCTGTCAGGGTGATACCCAGATTCAGGTTGCCATCCAGCAGTGCGCCCAGATCGCCCGGCTGGATCTGAATATTCCAGGTCCCCGCCGTCACGGTGGTGTTGTAAGTTTTGCCGCCGAGCGTCACGGTAACCTGAGTACCGTCAACCGCTGTCGCGACGCCGCCAATGGTTTGTGCCAGCAGAGATTCCGCCGCATTCAGCAGACCGTTACCCCCGAAGAGAGGATCCAGATTGCCGAGCACCGGCAGCGATTTAATGACATCCAGATTCAGCACGGAGGCTGTCACGTTGCCTGCCGCATCGGTCAGGTTAAGATTCAGCACCTGCTGACCGTCACCCAGTGCGCCGAGCACCGCCGCCGGAATGTTCAGCGACCACACACCGTTAGCCCCGACAATTGCCGAGAGCGGCGTGCCGTTGATGACGGTCGAGACCACAGAACCCACGCCTGCACCAATCGCCGTCCCGCTGATGGTTTGCGCCACCTGCGATTCCGCCAGATTGAGGAAGCCATCCGTCAGCCCCAGACCGCTGGTCACATTCAGTGCGAGCAGTTTGTTGAAGAAGATGTCCAGACCGGTACTGACGCTGGTGGTGTTACCCGCCTGATCCGTTACCGTCGCCGCCAGTGTCAGCGTGCCGTCGTTAAGCAACAGCAACTGCGCTGGCGTCAGGTTGAGCGACCACGCCCCGCCCGGCTGAATAAGTGCCGTACCGATGGACGCACCGCCGAGAGTGACGTTCACCGTCTGACCGTCTGCTCCGCTGGATGTCCCGCCGACCAGTACGTTGAGCAGCGATTCCGCCAGATTAATGACGTTATTTCCGGCGACCACATCCAGCGCAAGCAACGGCGCAGTGGTATCGACAGTGATCGGATGCGGTGTCGCACTCCCTGTATTCCCTGCGGCATCTGTCAGCGTTGCGGTAATAGTGTTGTTACCGACGCCTTGTGGCAATGCCTGCAAATCGGCTGCCGGAACGCTGACTGACCAGGTGCCGCCCGTCTGCACGGTACCGCTGTAGGTTTTGCCATTCAGCGTGACAACAACCACACGCCCCACGTCACCGGTATCCGCCGTACCCGTAATCACCTGCGCAGATTTCGACTCGGTATTGTTGAGAACATCGTCGCCGGTAAAGGCATTGATGGTCACCGTAGGCGCAGTGGTATCCACCAGCACGGTTTGCGTGGCGCTGGTAATAACAGGGAGCAGCGTATTGGCACTGACGACCGTCTGTGAACCATTCACAAACTCACTGGCCGCCACATCGACTGACCAGATATTCCCTGCCACAGTTGCGGTATGGGGAACCGCACCCACGTTTATGAAGACCTGTGTGCCGTCCGGCACGTTGATGGTTTTACCGGAAATGGTGATAGTCGCCGGATTGCCATCCGCCACGTTAATAATGTTATCACCGGTGACCGGATCGATGGTCAGTGTTGGGGTCACTGGCGGTGTCAGGTTAACCGTGATGCCCTGAGGCGCCAGCAGATTTGCCGTGTTACCTGCCAGATCATTAACAGTCGCCGTGATCGTATCCGCACTGTTGAGCGTAGTCAGTTCAGCAGGGGTAAAGGTCGCACTCCAGGTGCCATCCCCCAGCACCGTTGCCTGATGGCTGATGCCGCCGACTGAAACCGTCACCTGCTGACCGGCCTGCACGTTCGTCGTGGTACCGGTAATGGTCTGCGTGTTCTGGCTTTCGGCATAGGTCAGGTCGAAACCGGCACCCGCAAAGGACGTGACGGCGACAGCGGGAAGCAGCGTGACAGCAATGCCGACATCTGTCGCCGCTGAACCGGTATTGCCACCACCGTCAGTGACAGTCACGGTAATTTGCTGTGGTCCCTGCGGCAGATCGCTGATTTCACTGGTTGACAGAGGCGCCGTCCAGTTGCCGTTCGCATCCACCGTCACGCCAGGAATTGTCTGACCGCCTATGGTGACCACCACCGTTTGTCCCGCGCCTGTCAGCCCGGTCGTTCCGGTAATGGTCTGTGCTGTCGCAGCTTCGGCGGCACTCAGATAACCATCGCCAAACGGCGTGTTGATAGTGACATCCGGTACGGTGAGGTAGCTGGTGAATGGCTGCGTCGCTGGCGTGCTGTTGCCTGCCGCATCCGTCACCGTCACGTTGATATCATGCGTACCACTGCCCAGAGAATTCAGCACGCCCGCAGGCAGACTAACCGCCCAGTCACCCGTCGTCGGATCGACGGTGGCGGTATAGGTGGTGCCGCCTACGTCGATGGTCAGTTTCACGTTCTGGTTGTCGCCGGTAATACCGGTATTCCCGGTGATGACGTTCACACCCGCGGCTTCGACAATATTCAGACTACCGTCAAGGAAAGGCTCATTGATAACAGGTACCGGCCCGGACAAATGCGACGTAAAGCTGATGGTGGCTTCGTTATGGTTGCCGATTGCATCGGTCGCCGTCACGGTAATGTCATGCGACGCCGTCAATGGCCCGAGCGATGCCAGCTGAACTGGTGTGAGGTTCAGACTCCAGTTTCCGGTTACCGGATCGACGGCTGCCGTAAACGGACTGCCGGTCATGCCCGCGATTGCCACGCTGACCGTTTGTCCTGCCCCCGTTTCACCGGTGGTACCGGTGAGTGTCTGGCCGCCAATAGCGGCTGATTCCGCAATATTCAGCGTGCCGTCACCAAATGGCAGATCGATAGTCGGTTGAGGAAGGCTATGGATCTGCACATCAACCGAAGCCGGCAGTACAGAAGAGTTACCCGCACTGTCGGTCACCGTCACCACAACCGGCCAGGTACCGTCCTGCAAGGCCAGCAGTTCAGGCGACGTCAGTGAAACGCTCCAGGTTCCCGCAGCGGAATCGACGATAACCGGTACCGCATTGCCGTTGATGACCACGGTGACGGTCTGCCCCGGACTGGTGATCCCGGTAGTACCGGTAATGGTTTGCCCCGCCGGATCTGACGCTTCATCGAAATTCAGAGTGCCGTCACCGAATGGCACGTTAATGCCAGCCACTGGCAGAACATGCGTCAGCGCAGTGAAATCAAGGGTTCCCGGCGCACTGGTATTCCCGGCGCTGTCGGTTGCCGTCACGCTGATGGTGTGCTGTGCGTCAGTCAGCCCCAGCAACACGGCGGAAGGCACAGTTGCCGTCCAGGTGCCGTCATTGGCGACAGTGGCCAGTACCGGTGTGCCATCGACAGTCACCAGAACAGTCTGACCCGCGCCGGTAATGCCGGTGGTACCGGTAATCAGCTGATTACCCGCCGCTTCGGCGGCATTAAGAATGCCATCCACAAACGGCGTATTGATGGTCGGTAATGGCAGCGCAGACAGTTCGATATCCAGACTGCCGGTAGAAGACGCCGGATTACCGGCCACATCTTCTGCCGTCACGGTCACCTGCACAATACCGGTAGTCAGCCCGCTGAGCAGACCCGGTGCCACAGTGGCCGTCCAGCCAAGCCCGTCGGGATTCACCGTACCCGAAATAGGATCCAACAGCCCCGGAACCGTAACCTGTACAGCCGTTCCCGGTGCCAGACCAGAACTGCTTCCACTCAGGTTGAAACCGCCAGCCGCTTCACTGATATTCAAAATACCGTCACCGGCAATCACGCCAATCGTCAGCGTTGGTAACGCATGCGAGGAGAGCGTGAAATCAGCCGAAGTGGTGAGGTTATTCCCGGCAGGATCAGTGACGCTGACACCGATGGTTTTAGTGCCATCGGTGGTGATGGCCTGCACATCCACGCCCGGAATGGTCAGGCTCCAGATACCCGTACCGTCTGCGGTGGTGGTGTACTCTTTTCCGTTGAGGGTGACGGTCACGGTCAGGTTTGGATCCGTGGTGCCGCTGACCGGAATGCCCAGCGCCGCTTCCGCCAGATTGATGATGTCATCACCGCCGGTATCCACAGTCACCGTCAGTAACGGTGCAACGGTGTCAACGGCCACATCATGCGTTGCCGTAGCGACATTTTGCGCCACGTCATCTGCGGTAGCGGTGAAGGTGTTATTACCCGCAGGTAACGCCTGAACCTGAGCCGCCGTCATCGGGAAGCTCCAGCTGCCGTCGGCCTGCACGGTGGCGGTATACGTCGCGGTAAAGGCTTCACCGGTGATAACCACGGTAACGGTGCCGCCCACAGGAACGTGGGTGGAGGTGCCGCTGACGGTCATCCCCTGATTGTGCTCAATGATATTGATGTAATCATCGCCGGAAATCGCGTTGATGGTCAGCGTCGGCAGGTCGCCCGGCTGAGCAATCACAGTGGCGTTGTGAGTGGCGGATGCCGGGTTACCGCTCAAATCGGTACTTGTCGCCGTCACGGTAACCGGTCCGTCAGACAAGGCGGCCAGATCCGCGAACGGTACGGTAGCCGTCCAGGTGCCATCCGCACCCACGAGAGCGTTGTAGTCATTACCGTTAAAGGTCACGACCACCGTCTGCCCTTCTTCAAGATTCGTGGATGTCCCAGTGATCGGAATATCCGCACCTTTTTCTACCGCATTAATATAATCATCGCCCGACACAGACGTGATGGTCAGCGTTGGCAAATCAGCCGCCGCCGCATCGACGGTAAAGCTATGATCGCCCGTGGTGATGTTCCCCGCCGCATCGGTGATAGATGCTGACAGCGTGTAAGTGGTGTCGGCCAGCGCCTGCACCACAGAACTTGGCAGCGTGAAGCTCCAGGTCCCGTCTGGCTGAACGACTGCGGTATACGTCACATTGTTGAAGTTCAGCACCACAGAAACGGTTTGTCCGGCATCAGGAATATCTGAAGTACCGCTGATCACCACCGGCTGCAAGGTTTCCGCAGCATTAATGATGTTGTCGATTGCTACCGGATCGAAGGTCAGCACAGGCGGCGTGTAGTCCACGGTAATCGCGCTGTTGGCGGTGCCCTCGTTACCCGCGCTGTCGGTGGCCGTGACCACGATGTTTTGCGGGCCTTCCGTTATCGCCTGCAAATCAGCCGCACTGATGCTAACCGTCCAGATACCTGTCGCATCGACAGTCGCCGCATGATCCACACCGCCGATATTGACGACCACAGTCTGACCAGCGCCCGTCACGCCGGTAGTGCCGGTGAGGATTTGATCGGTGCCCGCTTCAAGTTGATTGAGGAAGGTATTGCCGAATGGCGTTTCAATGGTAGGTACCGGTGGATTCGCGGCGACCACGGTGAACGTTTCCGGAACGGTTGTGGTATTGCCCGCCAGGTCAGACAGAGACGCGGTCAGCGTATAACTGCCGTCTGCCAGACCGGCCAGCGCGCCCGCCGGAACGTTAGTTGACCAGGAACCATCGCCCTGTACGGTCGCCTGATAGGTCTGACCGTTAAATTGCAGGGTGACAATCCGACCGGCATCCGCCACATCGGCAGTACCCGACAGTTCGATGATGCCCGCCACTTCCTGCGAGTTGATCACGTTGTCTGTTGCGACCGGATTAAGCGTCAGCGTTGGTGGTGTGAAATCGACATTCACAGAACCAGTGATGGTGCCAGGGTTACCCGCGGCGTCCGTAACATTAACCACAACTGGCGTCGGGCCTTCCGTTGCGCCCGTTAACGTGCCCGCCGGAACGGTGACAGTCCAGGTGCCGTCGGTCGCAACGCTACCGGTCAGGGTATTGCCGCCAATCACCACAGTCACCGTCTGACCGTCGCCGGTCAGCCCGGTAGAACCGGTCAGAGTCTGTGCGGCAGCCGCTTCATCGGTGCCTAACTGACCATCGCCGAACGGCGGGTTCAGGGTCGGTACCGGCGGTTGGGTATAAATACCAATATCCTGCTGCGTGGTCACCGCGCCAAGGTCGGTTGAAATCGTGGTGGCAATCACATGGCTGGTGCCATCGGCCAGACTACTGAGATCATTCGCCGGGATCGGCACAGTCCAGTTACCTTGCGCGTCGGTCGTAGTGGTGTAGATTTTCCCACCCAGACTGACTGTCACGGTCGTGCCCTGTGGAACATTGGATGTCGAACCACTGATGTTTACACCCGCCGCTGCTTCCGCCACGTTGATATTGTTGTCACCGGCGATGGTATCGATAGAAATACCACCAAGCGTTGAGTTGACGGTAATCGCATCGCTGCCCTGCGCCGGGTTACCGGCAACATCCGTCACGGTGGCGTTGATCGTCGCCGGACCGTCGCCGAGTGTTTGCAAATCGACAGCCGGAACAGAAACACTCCATGCGCCGCTGGCCTGCACGGTCGCGGTGTACTGAAGTGTGCCGAGTGTGATGAGGACGGTTTGTCCCGCTTCCACATTCGTGGTGGTGCCGCTTATCACCTGCGCGGTCTGCTGCTCTGCGCCATCGAGCGTGTTGTCACCTGCAAATGCGGAGACAGTCAGCGTTGGCAGTAAGGCCGGATCCGCTTTTACAGTGACCGGTGCGGTCGCCGTGCCTGCGTTGCCTGCGGCATCGGTGACTGTCGCGATCAGGGTGTACGTTCCGTTCGCCACGTTTGCCAGTGCATCGGCCGGAATGTTGACCGTCCAGCCGCCACCTGCCGCGACCGTGCCGGTATAAGTGTGCCCGCCAAGCGCGATGGTGACGGTATCGCCCGCCTCACCCGCGCCCGCCGTACCGCTGACCGGAATGATCGCCCCGGCTTCGGCCGCATTGATGGTACCGTCGCCCGCGATCGGCGTTGTGATGGTGACAACCGGCGCAACGGTATCGACTGATACCGGCACAGATATGTTGCTGGTGTTGCCTGCTGCATCCGTTACCGCAACCAGCACGGCTGTCGGGCCTTGTCCGACGGCAGTCAGTACCGATGACGGCACGGACACCGAGAACGAACCGTCGGCGGCGACAACGGCGGTGTAATCCTGGCCGCCAAAGGTCACAACAGCCGTCTGGCCGCTGCCGGAAACGCCGGTATTCCCGGTCAGTGTCTGGCTGACGCCCGCTTCAGCGGCATTGAGAATACTGTCGCCGAAAGGCGTATCGAGTGTGGCATTTGGCAGATTGTGAATGATGACGTTCAGCACATCGCTGCCGGTGACCGGTTGCCCGACGGCATCGGTGGCACTGACGGTGATGGTGTGTTTGCCGTCACTCAATGTGGCGAGATCTGCCGCAGAGACCTGCGCGCTCCAGCCGCCACCCACGCCGACAGTTGCGGTGTAGGTTTTGCCATTGAGCGTTATCGTCACCACGCCGTTAACCGGCACATTAACTGAGGTCCCGCTGATGGTAACGCCCGCCGCCGCTTCCTGGGCATTGAGCTGGTTATCGCCGGTGACCGGATTTACAGACAGGCCGCTTTGCGTGTTATCCACGGTGAACGATTCGCTGCCGGTAGCCTGATTTCCGGCCTTATCCAGTACCGCGACGTCAATTTGTAATGAGCCGTTGGTCAGCGCGCCGAGCGCCGAAGACGGAATGCTGACGCTCCAGCTGCCATCGGCCTGCACGGTCGCGTTGTAGACCACGCTGTTAAGAGTAATGTTAACAATTTGCCCGGCTTCGACATGCGTCGTGGTCCCGCTGATAGACTGAGCCGTTTGCTGCTCTGCACCGTCGAGAATATTGTCGCCCGCAAAGGCGTTCAGGGTGATGGTCGGCGCTGAAGCCGGATCGGCTGCCAGCTGAACATTAGAAGTGATAGTGGTGCTGTTACCCGCGGCATCCGCGAGTTGTACGGTCACCGGATATTGTCCGTCTGCCACGCCTGCCAGGGCGCCTGCCGGAATAGTCACCGTCCACTGCCCGTTAGCCGCCACGATGCCGGTGTATGGCTGGCCGTTTACCGTGACAGTCACGGTATTACCGGCTTCAGAAATCGACGCTGTACCCGTCACGGCAATATCTGCGGCCGCTTCGGCGCTGTTGACGTAACCATCACCGGAAACCGGATTGACGGTCAGGGTTGGCGCAGTTAAATCGACCGTGACGGTACCGCTGAGCGTTGCGGAATTCCCTGCACTGTCTGTCACATTCACCACAATCGCATTATTGCCTGCCGGTAAAGCCTGCAAATCAGCAGAAGGCAGACTGACCGACCAGACACCGGCGCCATCCACCGTGGCGTTATAGGTATGCCCGCCAAGGGTGACGGTGACAATCTGGCCGTCACCGGTTTTGCCAGTGGTACCGCTCAGCGTTTCCGCCGTGGCTGCTTCGACAATATTCAGATAACCGTCGCCAAATGGCGTGTTAATGGTTGGCACAGGAGCCTGATTATCCAGGCCGACAGAAATGCTGTTATTCAGCGTGGTACCGTCCAGCGCCTGCACGCTGGCGGAAAGCGGCAGACCAGCCGGATCAGCACCCAGAGATTGCAAATCTGCTGATGACAACGCCAGAGACCATTTGCCGTCTGGCTGAACCAGCGCCAGGCGGATCAGAGAACCGAAAGTCACCGTCACGAGCGCAAACGGCGCGACGCCCAGCGTGGTCCCGGTGATCAAAATGCCGTCATTGGTTTCGGTGACGTTGATGACGTTATCGCCGGTCACCGGATCAATGGCGATGCCTTCCTGCGCAGTATCCACGTTAAAGGTGTCAGTGCCCGGAGTGGCTTCGTTACCGGCTTTATCAGAAACAGTCGCGGTAATGGTTTGCTGGCCGTTGCCCAGCACAATCATATCCGCCGCCGGAACAATCACGCTCCAGTTTCCGCTGGCACCGACGGTCGCCGTATAGGTGTGGCCGTTCAGGGTAATAGTGACAATTTGCCCGGCTTCAACGCGCGTGGTGGTACCGCTTAAGGTTTGCGCAGTCTGGCGCTCGGCACCATCGACTACATTATCTGACGCGAACGTATTCACGCTGATCAGCGGCGGAAGGGCCGGATCAGAAGCAACGTGAATAGTGCTGGTATTGGTGGTGGCGTTCCCTGCGGCATCCGTCAGCGTTGCGGTGACCGTCACATCCTGACTGAGATTGCTCAGCGAACCGGCCGGAATGTTCACACTCCAGGTGCCATCCGGCTGAACAATCGCGCCCGTAAAATCAACGCCATTAATGGTCACGACAACCGGACGACCGGCTTCGGATACCGACGCCGTACCGGTCAGGGTCATTTCAGCGGCGGCTTCCGCCACGCTGATGTAACCGTCGCCTTCCAGCGGATTGACCGTCAGGGTCGGTGCAACCGTATCCACAGTCACCGGAGTGGTGATGGTGTTGTGGTTGCCCGCCGGATCCGTCACGGTGACCACGATATTATTGCTGCCCTGCGGCAGGGTGCCGAGCACCGATGGCGGAACTGTAACCGTAAACGTGCCGTCAGTCCCGACGGTGCCGGTAATTTGCTGACCGCCAATGGTGACGGTCACAGTCTGACCGTCGCCGGTCAGACCGGTGTGGCCGGTCAGCGTCTGGCTGGTAGCAGACTCGCTGGCATCCAGCGTATTGTCACCGCCGAATGCCGGATCCAGAGTCGGCGGAACGCCGTGAATGGCGACATTCAGATCGGTGCTCTGGCTGATGGTATTACCCTGCGAATCCACCATGCTGACGGTCACGGTCGTCGAACCGTCGGCCAGCGCCTGTAAATCAGCCGGGGAAATACTCAGACTCCAGCCGCCACCCGCGGTAGTGGTGGTTTGATACACCGTGCTGCCTACCGTGACGGTAATTTGTGTACCGGCCGGCACATTGGACGTCGTGCCGGTGATCACCAGCGCGCTTTGTGCTTCGCTGGCATTGAGCTGCCCGTCACCGGAAATCGGATTAACGGTCAGCACGCCCGCGCTGTCGCTGATGACAAAACTTTCCGGCGTGGAGGTCGAGTTACCCGCCGCATCCGTCAGGGATGCTGTCAGCTGGTAATTACCTTCCGCCAGGGCAGAAACGACATCCGCCGGAATGGTCACAGACCAGACGCCATCCGCGCCGACGGTCGCGCTGTAATGCACGCCGTTGAGCACCACATCCACAGAACGGCCCGCTTCCGAAACGGAGGCGGTACCTGTCAGGGTCAGAGGTTGCTGATGTTCGCTGGCATCAATCACATTGTCGCCATCAATCGGGTCAACAGTCAGCGTTGGCGGCGTGGTATCCACCACCACGGTGACGCTTTTGGTCACGGTTTCGCCAGAGGTGTTGGTCAGGGTAACGGAAATAACATAAGTCCCGTCCGCCAGCGTTTGCAGTTCACCGGCAGACAGCGGAACGTTCCAGTTCCCGTTGCCGTCGACGGTGGTGGTGAAAGTTTTTCCATTGATGGTCAGCACGATGGTGCTGCCTGCGGCGGCGTTGGTCGAAGTACCGCTGAAGGTTTGCGTGCTTTGAGCAGCTGACTGGTTGACGGTATTTTCATTGGCGAACGCCGCCAGCGTCAGGGTTGGAGCACCACTGGTATTGCCGCCGCCGGTATTCCCGCCACCGGTATTGCCACCGCCAGTGTTTCCACCGCCGGTATTACCCCCGCCAGTATTACCGCCGCCTGTGTTTCCACCGCCGTCGCTGCCGCCATTGTTACTG
>NZ_JAFMOY010000117.1 GCF_019049625.1 Rahnella ecdela | reverse complement strand
GGTTTTTGCACTCGGGTGCAAAAATTATAATAACAACTAAGAAACAGAGCAGTTGATGAGAAGCGCTTCAGAAGCGGAAATTAAGGAAATTGCGATTCTTGAGTGGTGAAAAGCCGTTTCCGCTCCGTTTTCAAGTTGAGTGCGGCCTCCTACAGTGATTCCCGCAAATGGTAAAAAATAACATTCACTCATTGACTGTATTAACGCCACTCGCGGGTCGCTGACGCATAGCGCCCGGCGGATATCCATTGATGCGCTTAAAAGCTCTGCTAAACGCTGCCTGTGAGGCATAGCCGAGGCGAAGAGCAACAGTGTCAATTGAGATCTTATCGTGAATAATCCAGTGACTTGCGATGCGCATTCGCACCTCCCTTGCATAGCGCTGGGGAGGTATGCCGATGATTGATTTGAAGCGTTCAGCAAAAACAGAACGTGACACATGCGACTGGGCAGCAAGCTCTGCAACAGACCACTCTCGCCCCGTATCGCGATGAATGGCCAAAATAGCTCGGGCGAGTCGGGGGTCACGTAACGCAGCGATCAGGCCAGCGGCGTTCTCGCTGCCGTGTTCGATCCATCCACGCACAATCATGGCGGCTGCCACTTCTGCGAGGCGGGCCAGAATGCCCGCGAAGCCAGCGCGTCCGGAACAGATTTCAAATTTCATCGCGCCCAGAATGGGAACCAGCCCCGGATAGATCTGTTCATTTGCCTCAACCACTATGGCTTGCGGCATCAGTTTACCAAGACCTTGCATTCCACCGAGATCGAACGCCATACAGCCATAAAACAGAACCGTACTAGGTGTCGGATGCGAACTTGGGCAAGTATTGATTCCGCTGACGGCCTCGCCCAAAGGCGCAGAGCCTAAGGTGTCGATATGTTGAAATGAACAGCTGACATCCGATAAAAGCTGATGCTCCTCACCCTGCGGCATGAATACCATGCTTCCGGCTTTCAGTTCGTGCAACGTCCCCTCGCGCGTACGAAGCACAGCAGTGCCCACAGCGATGTAATGAAAATAGGCATGCCCTGGCCTGTGGCTAAAACCGACGCCAAATTCAGAGCCCGTCTGTAAACGGCGATACTGCACGCCACGCAGGCGCATTTCCAGCAGCAGTTCACTGATGAGCTCGGATGACAGGGCAAAATGTTTATTCACATGCATAATCGGCGTTTCGGGTAAAAAATCAGGATGTGGCATCATAGATCGTCCAGCTGCTCAACTCTAGACTTGGCATTGTGATTTTTACTCCAAGAAGAGTGTGTTATGAGAAATGAAGCAACTGAAGCTGTATCCGCGAGTTTGAAGAGGGCGGAACCCAAAGAGTCCGCATGGATGGCCGTGATATCACTGACGATGGGTGTGTTTGGCTTGCTAACTGCAGAATATCTTCCTGCCAGCCTGTTGACACCCATGGCTGCCGATCTCGGGGTGACCGAAGCTCTGGCTGGTCAGGCAGTGACAGTAACGGCCGTGGTGGCCCTGTTTGCTGGCCTGATGGTTCCCCGTCTGACGCGTAACTATGATCGCCGAAATGTTTTGCTGGGTTTCACCGTGCTGATGATTGCCTCCAACCTGCTTGTCGCACTGTCATCCAGTCTGGCTGTTCTGTTAATCATGCGCATTTTGCTGGGCATTGCGCTGGGAGGCTTCTGGAGTATGGCTGCTGCCGTCGCTATGCGGCTGGTTCCTGCTAAAAGCGTTCCGCGTGCTCTCTCCATTATTTTTAGCGGTATTGCTGTCGGTACTGTGGTTTCGATCCCGCTGGGGAGCTATTTAGGTGGGCTTTATGGCTGGCGTAGTGCGTTTATCGCTGCAACCGCAGTCGGCGTGCTGACACTGATCTTTCAGCTGTTTACCCTTCCTGGAATGGCGCCGCGTAGAATGACGATAACGGCATCTGTCATGGATTTACTCCGCCGCCCAGGCATTGCGATGGGAATGACGGGGTGTGTGATCGCCCATACGGGTCAGTACGCGCTGTTTACCTATATTCGCCCAGCGCTTGAAAATATTGCCCACCTTGATGTGGATCGTTTGTCTTTGATATTGCTTGGATTTGGCATCGCTAATTTTATCGGTACCCTGCTGGCCGGGTGGCTGATGGAGAGAAGCCTGCGTCTTACCCTGATACTCATGCCAGCGCTTGTCGGTTTCGCGGCATTAAGCATGATTTTGCTGCCACTGGAGGAAAAGGGATTGATGTTGTTCGTCGCGTTGTGGGGGATGGCATTTGGTGGCGTACCGGTTGCGTGGTCAAACTGGGTAGCGCGTTCGGTTCCCGATCAGGCTGAAACCGCTGGCGGCATGGTAGTCGCCGCCGTTCAGTCCTCAATTGCTGCGGGTGCGGCGTTGGGAGGATCACTCTTTGCTATCAGCGGTGTAACAGGTGTTTTCATCACCGCCGGTTGCATCATGTTTTTTGCCACACTCGTTATTGGACTAAAGGTGAGGGTCGCGCTGACCTCACCTACAGAGCAGGTAGCGACTGAAGGGTAACGTATCAATTAAGCCTGGTTATCGGGTGGTGGTCCCCACCTCTAAGCAAAGAGTGGGGGACCGTTAATGTCTGCCCCCAAGATCGCGGTCGCCTGATGTGCCATGAATCATCCGGGTGAGTTCTTCGCAGCGGATGATCTTTCCAGATGACAACGTGAAGCGGGCAAAAACTTCAAATTCACAGTGTTCACCCTGAATTTTTGCTGCCTTGACATGATGGTGTGTAAACACCGTCTGATCTTCCGTGACGGCAGACAGTACAGAGATGTTTATTTTTGTGGTGTGTGATTTAAGCAGCGCCATATGCTCAATAAATTTGCGGTAATCGAGCTGGTGACCATCGACCACCTGCTGATAGCCCGGATCAAAGTAAAGGGCAATTTCATGCTCGCTGTGTTCCGGGCTGCAGACCACGTTTTGCAGTGCATCAATGACTGTCTGAGTTGTCTTTTTCATCGGTTCCTCCATTTTGAGAGCAGAAAGAGTACGGGAAGAGTGGATGAGGCTATTATCCGTATCTGGACAAGATATACGGTTAATCGGCCATAAGATGAAGATTGAAAAATTCGACTACGACAGTCTGCATTCGACGCCCTGGCATAAACACGCATCCGGTCAGCTGTACTGGTTGAGTCATGGCATTCTTGTCATTGAAACGACGTCAGTACAGTGGACTGTCACACCGGGATCACTGGGATGGTTTCCCGCTGATGTCAGCCACAGGGCCTGGGTTCCGGCAGGCGTGAAAGGTCAAAGCCTTTACCTTGAACCAGGTTTCTGCTCATCGTTTCCCACTCATCCGGGGGTCTATGGGGCAGATGCCTTCGTGATGGCAATTTTGGAACGCCTGTGCCGGGAAGGTGATTTTTCTTCCCCTACGGAATATCAACGTCATCTTCTCAAATTATTAGGCTTTGAAATTGCCGGAGGTCCTGACTTGCCGCTTCAGTTGACGTTGCCCGTCGATCGCCGGGCACGTAATGTCGCGAATGCATTACTGAAAAACCCGGCATGCGCGCTAGACCAAACGCAGCTTGCCCAACAATGGGGGCTCAGCGTTCGCAGCCTGAGTCGTTTGTTTACTCAACAAACCGGCCTCAGTTTTAGCCAGTGGAGACAGCAGGCAAAAGTTGTCACTTCATTGCAATGGGTGCTTGCCGGCTTGCCGGTCAGCGAGGTGGCGTTAAGAAGTGGTTACAGCAACGTCAGTGCTTATATCGATGTCTTCCGGCGACGTTTTGGAAAGACGCCGGGGCAGTTTCAAACTTAAGCCAAACGTCGTCAAGAGTGGGGTTAAAGCTTGAGTAAAATGGATAAATGCAACTACTTCCTAGCATCTGAAGTAATGGGTCTGGATTGAATCATCAAGTGCAGACTAAGTTTTACTCATGTAGTGAATGCAAAGTACAGTTAGACTGAATGAGTATGATGGGTACACATGATGGATACAGTTCGCTTGCAGCAAAATACCTGTTCAAATTCGTATCAATGTCTCTTTTCTGAGAGAATAATCATATCCTATCGCATCTAGGGGTGAACCATGTCCCGAAAGTATATCCATCCTAATAGGGATGAAGTCAGCCTGGAGCGTGTGCTCTTCGCACTCAGCGATCCTATCCGTCTGAATATGGTGCGGATGCTGGCATCTGGCGCAAGAATAAACAGCCTGTCACTAGGTCTTGGAATGCCGAGATCTACTATCACCCATCATACGCGCATCTTGCGTGAAGCAGGATTGACTCGCACCGAGCCAGAGGGTCGTAACTGCTGGATAAGTCTGCGACAGGAACTTATTGAAGATAAGTTTCCGGGGCTTCTTAAAATTATCCTGAAGGAGCAAAGTCTGGCATCGGAGCCTGACCACACCTGATGCCAGATTAATAGAAAAGATTATCCCAACACTTCGAGTGCTGATTCACGTGATAATAACGTCCTTTTGCCATAGCGAATATAGCGTGCTGGCTCGTGGGTAATAGCATTCTCCTGTAAATAATCCAAGGTTTCCTGTAATCGCACTGAGGTTTTGAGGTCTGGGAAGGGTTGTGAAGGTTGAGTGCCTTCTTTCACAAAATTATAAACGTCGCGGCAAAGGGCGGACAATTTATCGATAGTAGCAAATTCTTCGATACTTTTTTCCTGTAATCGGTCAAGAAGAATACGTTCACTACCATCTGGGTTTATTGTCCATACGCGAAGATGATCGCAGTCCCAGGCGGGCGTATCATATGTAATTCTCGCATGAATGATGCCTGCTGTCTCATCGCAAAATGAAAAATCAACATTCCTCTGACGTTGTATATTCACGAAACTACTCATACCGGTTACCGGTATGCCATTTATTTCTGCTGTAAGCAGAACAGTATCAAGAATTTGCTCACCGGAAATGGAAAAATCAGATCTCACACCAGCGACGCTGTTAATACCAATTACGCTATTTTTATCATATATCCAGGATATGAGGTCTAAAGGATGAATAACCTCACTTATTACGCCGCACGTCGGTCGGTAATCGCTGATACGATTTTTCCCCCCAAATGAAATTAGCTCGCACCAAGCTCCATTTTCGTTCAATAATCATGGACTTAAGAGTGATGGTTGCGAATGAATAGCGTTCAACTAAATCCAATGCAAATCCACTGATATTTTTTAAATCACTACAAGTCACTTGCCAACCATCCCCGGGTGTAGCTAGTGGTTTCTCGCAAATTATAAATCCATTATATTGAGTCAGTGATTTCATAACGCTAACATGCTGATTGTCTGTTGTGCTGATAACTATTATTTCTGGTTTAAATTTATCTAAAGCATCCTGGATATTCTCGTAACAGGGTAATTCATGATTTATTTTGGTTCGATTTACATAGGCGAAATTAATCTTATCGGCCTGTGCTATAAGTTTGAAAGCAGAGTAAAATCTATTTCCCGCATATCCTAGGCCAATGATAAGTATGTTCATTCTTAAATCTCCCGTATGAAGAGGGTTTCCTGATCAGGAATAAATCCCTGTGAAATATAGAACGTCTCAGATCCTGATGTAGACTCCAGTACGATTTTTGACACCTTCCTTTCAGCAAACCATTCTGTAAGCGATTTTAACAAGGTGGCCGCCACACCTTGTCTTCGAAAGGATGGCGCTACAACAACTGATTGGATCCAACCACTGTATCCATTTAGACAATCTCTGGCAGGTGCCCTTCGGTCAATAATTCCCGTGGAACAAGCAATGACTTCCTGACCATGTATAGCTACAAAAACTCTTATGTCAGAATCGTTTTCCAGCACCTCATAAAGCCAATGCCGGTATTGTTCTTTCCAGTTATGGCACTCTTCGGGTGTCCGGCAGACGTAAGATGCTGAGGAGGTTTGTTCAAGCAGTAACGCACGAAGCGGGATCAGACCCTCAATATGGCGTCTTTCAGCTTGTTGTATAACGAAAGACGTAGCATCCATTTATATTATCTCTGCTGTTTTACATTTTTGGGTGACAAACGGGATCTCGAAAAACTCAAAGGTCTCTCTAAGCGACGCCGCCAGATGCGTAATTTGTTCACGCGTGTGGTTGGGTGTGGCATTCACACGAAAACGTTCGGTACCCACGGGAACGGAGGGAAAGTTTATTGGCTGCAGATAAACATGATGTTTTTTCAGCAAGCGCTCTGCGGCTGCACGACATTTGTCTGCATTTCCTATAAGGATCGGCAATACGTGAGTGCTTGAACAGGGCATGACAGGGATCTGCATTTCATCCAGTGCAAATCGTAGTAACATGGTTTTAGTATGCAGATTATCTCTTAATTCTTGATGGTCTTTTATATAGTTGAGGCTTGCAAGACACCCTGCGACGACTGCAGGTGGTAATGACGTTGTGAAGATAAATCCTGTGGCAAAGGAACGAATGGTATCTATAACGATTGCCGAGCTGGCAATATAGCCACCGATTAAACCGATAGCTTTCCCCATTGTTCCCTGAATAATATCGATCTGATCTGCCACATGCATTTCATTAGCTTTGCCTGCACCTTTATTGCCATATATACCGATAGCGTGTACTTCATCCAAGAACGTCATTGCATTGTATTTTTTAGCTAAATTTATTATTTCTGGGATAGGTGAGACATCACCATCCATTGAATAAACTGATTCGAATACAATTATCTTCTTCATTTCTGAGGGGTAAGCTGAAATTATCTCTTCAAGATGTTTGACATCATTGTGGCGATATATTTCCTTTTGAACATTTACTGCACGTATTCCGTTAATGATCGAAGCATGATTAAGTTCATCACTGATAATGACTACATCATCCATCAAATGTAAAAGGCATTGTAATGTTGCGTCGTTGGAACTAAAACCAGTAGGGAAAACTAATGCAGCTTCTTTGTTGTGCCATTCTGCCAGACTTGATTCCAGTTGCTCAAAGAGTTCATAATTCCCACCAATATTTCTTGAGCCTCCGGCACCAGCACCATAGAGGTCAACAGCCTTATGCACAGCTTGCCTCACGATAGGATGCTGAGACATTCCCAGGTAGTCATTACTGCACCAAACTACAGCAGATGAGTGATTCGCAGTGATATTTGCGAGAGGATATTTTCCACAAATTCTATTCAGTGTAACAAAGTTTCTGTACTGACCCGATTGTTTTAGAATCTCAACCTTTTCTCTAAAGAAAATATCGTACATAACTATCTCCTTAATGATGGGGAGTGCCGTTTATGAATTTTTTCATCAGATGAATAATTAGTGCTAAAAGAGCCACAAGTATCGCAAATAAAGGTAATGAATCGGATAGCAGGGGCGTACTCAAAATAGTTGAGCCGATGAAGACGCCTATTGAACCACCTGCATAATTAGCAGAAGAATTCCAACCGATTAGAGATGTTGCGTGTTCGGGAGCATGTTTAATAAGAGAATGTTGCTGGGGTGCAATACTAGACCATCCCGCGAGTCCCCAAAAAAGCGTGCCAGCAAGGCAGATGTAGAGGGAACCATAACCAAAAGCAACAAAACTACTGGTCAGTAAAATAATTAGAATGAGTGTTGTTAACCATGGGGACATTAATCTGTCGATGATTTGCCCAATAAACATCGCCCCGATCAGCCCGCCTATGCCCCAAAACCAGATTAGAAGCGGAATTTCCTGCCCCATGCCTTTATCTGTACTGATTTGTGCAATATAAGTATAAAGTCCTAGGGAAGAAATACCTGTCAGGAGTGTTACAGTCAGCGTCATTGCAGTGACTCTGGACGTTAGCGCAGAAAGCCTCTCTTTTAATGGGGCAGCCTTAGTTGCCGAAAACATCAGTTTGTTCATCAGCATCCCAGTCATAGAAATGATGCCTACCAAGGTAATCAGGCCAATTGTCGTACGCCATCCAAATGCATTTTCTACCATCAGACCAGCTGGTACTCCCAGAGCAGTCCCTACACTCAGCCCGGCAAGCACCAGCGCCAATGCTCTTCCCTTATGTGACTCTTCAACCATAGCGGCTGCACACGCAGAGGTCAGGGGAGAAAAGATTCCTGCACCACACCCTGCACATACTCTTGAAAATAATAACCAATTGAGGGAGTGGGACAGCATAGTGATTGCATTGCCGCCAATAAAAATGACGATGCCAGAAAGTAAAGCAAAACGCGCAGAGGTGCTGGAAGCAAATACAGGTGCGAGTATAGGGGCGGAAACAGCATAGGCTGCGGTAAATAATGCTACGCCTAAACCCACACTGGCTTGTGTCGTGTGTAGGCTTTTCGCCATGGTAGGTAAAAGACCTGCGAGCACGTAGGCATCGAGCCCGAGAGCGAACGTTCCCATGACCAGCGGCCAGAGCCGCCAGAGGTTTCCTTTGATCATTGTTGTCCTGTACTCATAGTGATCCAGACGACAAGTAACAACATTCCAACTGTTCGGTTATTATCGAACAGTTGGAATGTTGTTCTTCAATTTACTTGCCGTCAAGCCAGTAAAAGAGTTTTTTATTGATATCGATCATCAATAATTAGGAAATGAGTAAAAGGCAGAGACAACTTTGACTTCCCAGATGAAGATGCGGGCAGTGTAAATTGGCAATAACACTTTTGGAGGATGAAGTCCCAAAGTGAATGTAGGGACTTGCTGGTTATTCAACTAGTGGTGTGGCATTTAGAAGTGGTTACAGCAACGTCAGCGCTTATATCGACGTCTTCCGGCAGCGTTTTGGAAAGACGCCGGGGCAGTTTCAAAATCTTCCCCTCCCCAAGGGGAAAAACTAAAACCCTACGCTGAACCCTGATAACAAGCCGTTACCCCATATCGACAATCGGCTCTGCGACCGAGATGACTTCCATTTTATACGTCAGTATGAATTCGTCACGGATGGCTGAACCCCATTTTACGACGCTGAAAATGCCACAAGAGAGCGCGAGGACCGTCATGTGCATCGGGTGTTTCAGCACCTTTGACTGGGTCAGCAAGTCGGTTCAGGTATGCTCAGGTTTTTCATTAGTCGGAAGACATTTAATGGGGCAAGCTGCGCGAAGAACCTTCTCTCTCTCCATGTTATGTCGTCATTTTTTCATCTTAACAATCCAAGATAAGTACCCATCATGTTGTCGGGTCAGGCTTGCTTAACCAATACCCAAGTTGGATAGATATTTCCTGTCAAGAAAAAGGGATTTATGAACATCGTAACTGAAAAACGTAGACACGGTCCTGACCATTCTTTAAATGAATTGCAGACATTGCTGCAGGCACGTGTTGACACAATGATGAGTGCCTTGATGCCTGAATTCGTTGTAAAGACCAAAGCAAGCAAAGCGTTAGTGCTACCTGATAATGAATTATTCTGGCAGTTATATTCTACCATGCTGGAGAAAAATGCCCGGACCCCCGAACGTGAGTTAAGCCAACAAAGCGGTGTAACTCAAACCCGCTCTGCTGATACCTACTGCTGCGAAAGAGCCGAGAAATAATAGAGTCAGGCTGATTCCCTGATAACAAGCCGGTAGCCCATATCCACAATCGGCTCTGCAACTGCGATGCCTTCAATCTTATCCGCCAGCATATCCGCAGCACGTATGCCTAAATCCCATTTATCCACGCTGACGGTGGTAATGGCAGGGCGGTTGTGTGCAGCAAAATTCAAATCCGCAAAACCGATCACTGAGAAATCATCGGGAACACGCAAACCCTGCGCTTCAGCTTCCATAATGGCGCCTTGCGCCAGGGTGTCGGAACTGCAAATGATGGCGTCGAACCGGTGACCACTCTCAAGCAACTGGCGCAGTGCCTGGCGTCCGACTTCCATATTCGCGGGGCGTGAGACAATCACTTCTTTTATGTCGTGCTCACGAATTGCCCGCAACACGCTGATCGCACCGTTTTTCCGCACCATCGCGCGGCGATCTGAGGCGCAGATAAACCCAAAACGGGTAAATCCTTTCGCGGTGAAGTATTCACCGATAGCATTGCCCACTTTTTCGTGCGAGAAGCCAATGAGCATATCAATCGGCGTCGGCGTCAGATCCCAAATCTCAACCACCGGAATATTGGCGTTCAGGATGATTCTTTTCAGCTCTGAGGTGTGATGAATGCCGGTCAGCACGATCCCATCCGGGCGACGGGACAAAAGCGTCGAGACAATATCGGTTTCGTCTTCCGGCTCGTAGCCGACAATACACAGCAACATGTGATAGCCGCGCGCCGCCAGCTGGTCACTGATCGCCTGCACCGTATCAACAAACATATTGTTGTTAATCTGCGGTACCACCACAGCAATGAGTTTGGTGCGGCTGGTCGCCAGTCCACCGGCCAGCATGTTCGGGATGTATCCGGTGCTGTTAACCGCATCCATCACGCGGGCAATGGTTGCAGGGCGTACAACCTTGGGATTGTTTAAGGCGCGGCTGACCGTCATCGGAGAAAGTCCGGCGGCCTGAGCGACATCTTCGAGCGTAGCCGTACGGGAGCGGCCTTTTTGTGATTTCATATTATTATTCAAAACGTTGGTTACTAATGTCCGGGTGTCATAAAGAGAATGTTTGCGCAAACATTGTCAGTTTCTCATATTCCTCCCTGCTTAGGTAAGAGCAAAATGTTTATTGAATGTTATGAAAATGATGCTGAGTGATGTGATGAAGTCTGCTTTGGGAAGAAACACCTATTGTTCATTATTGTCATATGTTCAGGAATCATGAACTTTTGGGAAGGGTGAACAATAGGGGGCATACACTCCGCGCCCGCACGACCGTCAGTCCCTTAATTGAACAGTTCAGCCTCAGGAGGTATAGCCTGGCCCCCCACACTTCATTTATTGCACATAGTCACGATTGAGGGGGCGTACTGAACATGCTCATCGGTGAAAACCCGGCTGAGGGGCATCTGGGAGGATGCGTGAATACCGATTGGCTCATGATAGTCATACGCCCTGTGACCCCGACAGGGAGCGGATGTCTTGGCGTATCCTGCGGTTAAAAATTCATCGGAGATGTCCATTCCGTGTTGCTAAAGGGGAGCGTGAACGGACAGGGGTGTCCGCCAACATAGGTTGCGAATGAGGCATTTTGTTCACCAAATAAAATTGTTCATGATTCATGAACAAAAAGAGGGCGTGAACAAATGAATGAAAAAGCGTTCCTGACTCTTGCAATCGATAATCTGCCTGCAGATGTGCAAATGATTAGACCATTAAAGCTGTACGAACTGATTCAGGAGAGTGGCCCGATCAAGTGAACCGCCACGCTCCTGGACCGGGAAGGGCATTTCTATCTAATTTCAGAATACGGGGCCATTGAAGAGCATAGGCTGTTTGATACACCGGAAGTTGGGGATAAAGTAGACGGGGACATCTTCAGAATGGGCGCCATGTTGCTCAGTCAGGATGTTGCCTTAATTTGTCCACCGGACATCCTGAAGGAATTCAGTTTGCTGAACAGAGAAAAACTCATCGACGCAGTGATACGTCAGCCACAGTGTGAAGATACAGGCGTGATTGAACAGAGTTTGCGGGACTTTCTGTCCGGTATTTTCGAATAAAATTCTCTCCTGCGTTGTGATGACATTTGACCTGTGTTCTCCTTCCCGTCTTATTTATCTCCACGAATTATTTACCCAAAACGTGAAGGGAGTCATAGGGGCTGGTCAAGGAGAGACAATTTCGGTTAGTTAAGAATTATCCCCTGCCAAAGCGATGCCGTATACTCGACTCAAGCAGAGACAACAGGTCAGATTCATCAGTGGGTTTTGGAAACATTCTGATGGGTTAACCAGGAACCGTTGTCTGCGCTGTAATTTATCCGGGATATGAGGGTTTCATCATGGAAAAGAAAGTCATTTATTTGTTTTGTTCCGCCGGAATGTCTACCTCGTTGCTGGTTTCTAAAATGAAAATCCAGGCCGAGAAATACGAAGTACCGGTCATTATCGAAGCATTTCCTGAAACACTGGCTGCCGAAAAAGGCTCTGCCGCCGATGTGGTTTTACTCGGGCCGCAAATTGCCTACATGCTCGACGAAATCAAAAAGGTATTGCCGGGCAAGCCGGTTGAAGTGATCGATTCAGCCCTCTACGGCAAAATTGATGGATTAGGTGTACTGAAAGCAGCAGTGGCTGCGATCAAAAAAGCAGCAGCGCAGTAATCTTATTTTTCCTTATTGTTAAATTGAACGTCTTTATATTGAAATGTTTAAGTCAAAGAGAACTCCAGTCAAAGAGCGAATTTCATACCCTGGCCGCCGGATGGCGGCATTAAAGGAAAATACCAATGAGCAAAGCCATTGATTCACTTGAAAAGATACTTCTTCCTTTTGCCGTCAAAATAGGTAAGCAGCCGCATATTAATGCCATTAAAAATGGTTTTATAAAATTAATGCCGCTGACCCTGGCGGGCGCCATGTTCGTATTAATTAATAACGTATTCCTGAACTTCGGTGCCGGTTCTTTCTTTTATTCTTTAGGCGTGCGGTTGGATCCGTCAACCATTGAAACGCTGGCCGGATTAAAAACGATTGGTATTAATGTCTACAACGGCACATTGGGTATTATGTCGCTGATGGCGCCCTTCTTTATAGGGATGGCATTAGCGGAAGAGCGAAAAGTCGATTCGCTTTCCGCAGGCTTACTAGCCGTTGCTGCTTTCATGACCGTCACCCCTTATAGCGTGGGTGAAGCCTATGCGGTCGGTGCAAACTGGTTAGGTGGCGCGAATATTATTTCCGGCATGATAATCGGTCTGGTTGTCGCCGAAATGTTTACCTTTGTTATTCGCAGAAACTGGGTGATTACGTTACCCGCAAGCGTTCCCACGTCGGTTTCCCGTTCCTTCTCCGCATTAATTCCGGGCTTTATTATTCTGTTCTTCTTCGGGGTCATTTCCTGGTTGCTGGGACTGTACGGTCATAACTTCCACCAGATTATTATGGATTCTATTTCCAAACCTCTGGCGGCTATGGGCAGCGTAGTGGGCTGGGCGTATGTGATTTTCAACTCCCTGCTGTGGTTCTTCGGTGTGCATGGTTCACTGGCGCTGACCGCGCTGGACAACGGCATCATGACCCCGTGGGCGCTGGAAAACATCGCGTTGTATACCGAATACGGCTCTGTCAGTGCGGCGATTGATGCCGGTAAAACCTTCCACTTCTGGGCCAAACCGATGCTGGATTCTTATATCCTGCTGGGCGGTTCCGGGGCGACGCTGGGGCTGATTATCGCCATCTTTATCGCATCACGCCGTGCAGATCACCGCCAGGTGGCCAAGCTGGCACTGCCTTCCGGCATCTTCCAGATTAACGAGCCTATCCTGTTCGGTCTGCCGATTATTATGAACCCGGTGATGTTTATCCCGTTCGTACTGGTTCAGCCGATACTGGCCGCGATTACACTGGCGGCTTACAGCATGGGCATTATTCCACCGGTGACCAACCTGGCGCCGTGGACCATGCCGACCGGTCTGGGCGCATTCTTTAACAGTAATGGCAGCATCGCCGCCCTTTTCGTGGCCCTGTTCAACCTCGGCATCGCCACACTGGTTTATATGCCATTCGTTATCCTGTCGAACAAAGCGCAGGCGATTATCGAGGAAGAAGAAAGCGAAGAAGACATTGCCGCAGCACTGAAATTTTAATCTGAACGGGTAGCGGCAGGGCAATCTGCCTGCCGCTACCCGGCAAATCACGGAGAGATAAAGATGATGGATTTAGACAGCATTGTGGATACCGAAAGCGAAATGCAGGATCTCGAAGAAGTGGTGATGGGGTTAATCATTAACTCCGGACAAGCCCGCAGCCTGGCGTATTCAGCACTGAAAAAAGCCAAAGAAGGCGATTTTGAGCAGGCGCGTGCGGTCATGGCGCAATCGAGAATGGCGCTCAACGAAGCGCATCTGATACAGACCAAACTGATTGAAGAAGATCAGGGCGAAGGCAAAACCAAAGTCAGCCTGGTGCTGGTTCACGCGCAGGATCACCTGATGACGTCCATGCTGGCCCGTGAACTGATTGCAGAACTCATTGAGCTTCATGAGAAAATAAAATAACGTAGGGAACCATCATGCAGCCATCGGTACTGAGTATGGAAATCAAGACAGCGCGCGAAAATCAACTCTTCGACGGTCAGAATTTCCACATGTTTATCTACAATAAGGTAGAGAGCATCTCCGGGCTGCATGAGCACGACTACTACGAGTTCACCCTTGTCCTGACCGGCAGGTATTTCCAAAACGTTAACGGTAAACGGGTGTTGTTAGAACGTGGCGATTTCGTTTTCATCCCGCTGGGTTCCAATCATCAAAGCTTTTATGAATTCGGTGCCACGCGGATTTTAAATGTCGGGATCAGTAAGGCGTTTTTCGAACAGCATTATTTATCTTTATTACCTGCCCACTTTGTTGCCTCGCAGGTGTATCAGATAAAGACGGAATTCCTGACTTATATTGAGTCTGTCATTGCCTCACTGAATTTTCGTAACGGTGAGTTCAATGAATTTCTGGAAATGGTGACGTTTTATATCGTTAACCGGTTACGTCATCACCGGGAATCTGAAGTCACCCCTGATATTCCCGGCTGGCTGAAAACGGCCATTGAGAAAATGCATGATAAAGCGCGGTTTGGTGATAAAGCATTATCAACTATGGTTGAGCTTTCCGGAAAATCGCAGGAATACCTGACCCGCGCGACGCAGCGACATTACGGTAAAACGCCGATGCAGATTATTAATGAAATCCGCATTGATTTTGCCAAGAAACAGCTGGAGATCACCAACTACTCGGTCACGGATATTGCATTTGAATCCGGTTACAGCAGCCCGAGTATGTTTATTAAAAACTTTAAAAAGCTGACTTCTTTTACGCCGAACCATTACCGGAAGAAGTTATGCAGCATTAATTAATACCGGATCATTCAATAATATTTCTGTCTTAATTTGCAGTGCATGATTATTGCACGGGAGTTCCTATGAGTAAGAAACTGAAAGTCGTCACTATTGGTGGCGGGAGCAGCTATACCCCGGAATTACTGGAAGGCTTTATTAAGCGTTACGACGAGCTGCCAATTACTGAATTATGGCTGGTGGATGTCGAAGGCGGAAAAGAGAAGCAGGATATTATTTTCAATCTTTGCCAGCGTATGATTGAGCGCGCCGGTGTGCCGATTGTGATGCATAAAACGCTGAACCGCCGCGAAGCGCTGGTGGACGCTGATTTCGTCACCACGCAGTTGCGCGTTGGTCAGTTAAAAGCGCGTGAGCTCGATGAACGTATTCCGCTGAGCCACGGTTATCTGGGGCAGGAAACCAACGGGGCAGGTGGCTTGTTTAAAGGGCTGCGCACTATTCCGGTGATTTTTGACATCATTAAAGATGTCGAAGAGATCTGCCCGGACGCCTGGGTGATCAACTTCACCAACCCGGCCGGTATGGTCACTGAGGCGGTATTCCGTCACACCCAATTCAAAAAATTTATTGGCGTCTGCAACATTCCTGTCGGCATGAAAATGTTCATTCAGGATGTGCTGAAACTGACTCCGCAGGACGATTTGTCCATCGACCTGTTTGGTCTGAACCACATGGTGTTCATCAAAGATGTCATCGTGAACGGCGAATCACGCTTTGCTGAACTGCTCGACGGCGTGGCGTCGGGTACACTTACCGCCGGTTCGGTGAAAAACATCTTCGACCTGCCGTTCAGCGAAGGCCTGATCCGCTCGCTGAACCTGCTGCCGTGTTCTTACCTGCTGTACTACTTTAAGCAGAAAGAGATGCTGGCGATTGAAATGGGTGAATTCTACAAAGGCGGCGCGCGTGCCACCGTCGTGCAGAAAGTCGAGAAACAGCTGTTCGACTTGTACAAAAATCCTGACCTCAACGTGAAGCCAAAAGAGCTGGAGCTGCGCGGCGGAGCCTATTATTCCGATGCGGCCTGCGAAGTGATCAGCGCGATTTACAATGACAAGCAAACCGAGCAGTACGTCAATTTCCCGCACAACGGGCATATTGATAATATTCCGGCGGACTGGGCGGTCGAAATGACCTGTACTATCGGTCGTGACGGCGCGAAACCGCATCCGCGCATCACGCATTTCGATGAAAAAGTGCTGGGGCTTATCTACACCATCAAAGGTTTTGAGATTGCCGCGAGCAATGCCGCCATCAGCGGCGAGCTCAATGATGTGCTGCTGGCGATGAACCTCAGCCCGCTGATCCATTCCGATAAAGATGCCGAAATACTGGCGCGCGAAATGTTGCTGGCACATGAAAAACTGCTGCCGAATTTTGCAAAAACCATTGCCGCGTTAAAATAACCCGCCGCCTTCCCGCAAGGGAAGGCGCTTCAACAGGGGTGTTTATGGATAAATTACTGATTGTGAATGCGGACGATTTCGGGCTCTGCAAGGCGCAAAACTACGGGATCATTGAGGCGTTTACTCACGGCGTGGTGCGATCCACCACCGCGATGATGAATGCGCAGGGCAATGAACATGCTGCGGCACTCAGCAAAGCTTGTCCGCAGCTGGGCGTCGGGATGCACTTTGTATTGACGTTAGGCCGTCCGCTTTCGCCCATGCCAAACCTGACCCGTGAGGGCGAACTGGGGAAATGGATCTGGGAAATGGCCGAGGCCGGAACCTTGCCGCTGGATGAAATCGCCCGTGAGCTGGAGTGTCAGTATGGTCGTTTTATCGAATTGTTTGGCAAAGCGCCGACACATATCGACAGTCATCACCACGTGCATATGTTCGCGGCAATTTTCCCGATAGTGGAAGCTTTTGCGAAAGAAAAGGGCATTCCGGTGCGTATTGACCGCGACGAAATCCGCAAAGGTGAAATTGCGCTGTGTGGCGCGAAAAGTACCGACGGTTTCGACAGCTCGTTCTATGGTGATGCGATTTCAGAAGCGCTGTTTCTGCATACCCTGGACAACGCGACACTGCGCGGCGACCGTTCTGTGGAAATCATGACGCATCCTTCATTTATTGATAACACGATTCTGGGGAGTAAATATTGCTATCCGCGTCTGGCGGAGCTGGATGTGCTGACCTCAGAAACGTTGAAGTACGCCATTACAGAACGCGGATTTCGCCTGGGATCGTTTAACGATTTTTAGGTCGTCGTGTATCAAGGCCGTCGTGGGCACATTGCTCAGCGCGGCCTTTTTTTAGCATCATCGCCGGTTCGGTACTTTCGGCATCGCGGATAAGAGGGTTTATTTAACGTTCATTAATTTGATGTGGACTCAGGGGGCCTTGCCGGCCGGATTGATCACGGGCTGCTCTGTGACTTCATTCCATTTTAATCCAAGGAAAAACCCTGCTGAACATCATCAGTACGTGAGTACTGCTTACTCGAGCGGCAGTGACAGTAATACTTTTTAGTTAGGACCTATCCCGGAGTGAACTGAATCTTCTGAATATCTTCTGATACGGGTAATAAAAGAAGGGGGCCGCGAAGGGCAAGACATCTTAAGTTGAGTTTTTGTGCCCGCGAGCGACAAATCTTAATCGTGTCTTGTTAACCGGTTACCTTCATTCACCCTACCCGCTGAAGCGGGTAGGGTCTGTTTCCTTTAACGTTAGTTCGCATGTATGCCTGGCAGCCACCCGTGGTATCGGTCTTTTTTTAGATGTCTTGGATGCGCGTAGCGAACGGAAGGGGACTGATTTTTTAAATTAAGGCGATAACGTCACAATTGACAGAGTTGTGATCAGGATCTGCACCAAAACTTTGAGTGCGAGCGTTTTATGATCAAGCATAGGTGCTTCTCTCGCCATAGAGACTCACTATAATAATAATGCAATCTGTACCCATTTAACCGTTCACTGACCTCCTACCCATGTCAAATCCCAAAGTGAACGGTTCTTTATCCCCGAGTCTGACATCCCCCTATCACCGGCACAACGCCGCGCTCTCGCGCGTCTTGTCATTATGCTGCTGCCCGTTTGGTTTTCGTTCAACCTGTTTTTTCGGGGGGCCGGCGAGTCTCTTTGTGCGTCTTTTTCTTATTTACTGACGGTTTTTCTCTCTCGTTGTCGTTTTGGCTTCGCTGCGTATTTTCCATCTGGCGTCCCCTGACGGGACGGGCTGTCGTGCACCGAGCCAGCGCGCTGTCTTGGCCCTGCGGGTTTTCATCCCTGACGCCCTTGATGCTAGCAGCGGCCGATGGCCACGCCGCATTCACTGGCCTGCGCAAGGCTCCAGCCGCTTTTGCGCAACCACGATTCGGGCCGCTCGTCGTCGTTGCGAAGGTATCTGCTCCGTCCACCATGATGTGCTCTCCCGCTAAGTCCCTCTCGCCGGGGCTGAAGAAAACACAGTCGCGGTCTCCTCCTCCAGGGTATATGAACTCCCCCAAAACTTTTTGCAGGCAAAAACTTTTGTATCCGCCCTGGACGGTTTACCTCGTCCGTGTTTCAGGCGCCCACGCGGCGAAGGAACTCAGCAGGAGATATGACAAAACCGGGCTGGCCTGAAGCCGGATACCACAAAACGTCAACACCGCGGCTCCATAATCTAACAGAAGATATGGGCTGCAAAACAGATGAATGAAGGAGATAAATCATGGCAGAACGTGGCGTAAACAAAGTGTTGTTGATCGGCAATCTGGGGAAAGCACCTGTCATTCGCTACATGCCTAAGGGCGGGGCGGTCGCTAACCTTTCTCTGGTCACCTCTGAGCATTGGCGTGACAAAGCGACCGGTGAGCAAAAAGAGAAGACAGAATGGCACCGCGTGGTAGTGTTCGGCAAGCTGGCTGAGGTGGCCAGTGTCTACCTGACCAAGGGGGCAAAGGTGTATATCGAAGGGCAATTGCAAACACGCAAATGGCAGGATGAGCTCGGCGTCGAGCATGACACCACGGAAGTCATCGTCAAATCGCGCGGTACGCTGCAGGTGCTGAGCAATCTCCGACAGGGCGGCCGTCCGTCGGACAGTCAGGCATCCGCGCTGGCGACTCGGATGGCACAACCAGTGGCAAAAACCCCTCAGGCATCCAAAGGCAATCTTCCGGTGCATACCGCTCCCACAGGACAATCGCCGCATGCCGTAGATTTTGATGATCTACCGTTCTGATGCTGACACCTGGAGCCGTATGCCCCGCGAAAGCGGGGCATACGCTAACCGAGGAAGTGCGGAGACTCATCATTCTCCTGTTTTTGCAAAGGCGGATGACATGATATGACCAGTAGAGAAGTATTAACGATTGCCAGAATGCACGCGATGATACTGGCAGCAAACTGGAACAGTGCGCGGGGAGACTCACCGCTGTGTCCAGGGATAGGGTGCTGGCCCGCCAACTGCAGTAGGATCTCGGGCCTAACAATGATTTCGTCGGCTGTGCGCTCGTCACCCAGACTGTCGCCGCGCGCCGCATACCCTGTCGTTAACGCACGTCTGATTTAAGAAGGCGTAGCAACGACCCATTTAAGTTACGCCGACAATTTCACGTTCCTCTCAGGAAGGGATAAATTTTACTGAACGGATTGTTGTCATTGCGGATCTCCATCGGAAAGGGTATTTGAATTTTGCATCCTGTTGTATTCGCGAAAAACTTCATCAAGTTCGTTAGTTTTGTTCGTTTAAGATGTCCGAAATATATTCAGACGTTTCTTTTAATTGTGGCTCCTGTTCGATAAATTTTTCCTTATTAGATGCGCCATGCTGTGACCTGTAGATGTCCGGGATCTGTGGGGGATTGACATACTCCTCACCCTGAAGGACAGGGAGTATGTCAATGAGGCCCTAAATTTACTGGGGGCGATATGATACTTTTCTCATGCTTAATTACGGTATAAGTTGCATAGACTTTGGCCGCATAATTGAAGCGTATTTTGGCCTGCGCTCTATTCTTTTTAAATCCTGCGTTATAAGCACCGACAGAATTCCAATTCACCCCCCATCGGTTAAAGGCAATAGCCAGATAATAAGCGCCCGTGTAAATATTCAGACATTGGTTATTATATAAATCATAGGGGGTGATCCCAAGCCGAGATAAAGAGAGAAAGTTATGAGAGTGGATCTGCATCTCACCGATGGCGTAATTATCCGGACCGACGAAATTAATGGCATGGGGCTTCATTGATGATTCGCGCAGCGCGATTGCACGAAGTAGATCAGGGTCAATATGGTAATCCCTGCCTGCCCTGTCAAAACAATCCGTAGCGTGGACGTTCATGCTGGTCAAAAAGGTAAAGCATAATAATACACAACGCATTCTTATTTTCCTTTCTTCAGGCTGTGCCTGATCCTTACAATTTCCCCCATGGGTTGCCAAGCACGATAATTCATAAATCCAACGAAGATGTCAAAATTTTGGGATATATTTCCCAGCTCGAGTGGTTTCACACCCCACGCAAAATGATTATCTTAGTGGTTACTGCTAATTTTCAATGGGTTAATTATGAGATATTGCGCTCACTTGCATTGTGATACGTTATTCTGACTTGCCAGAGACTCTATGCCAAGTTGTGGCAGAGGCTAACAAGAGTTAGTGGTGAATCGAATTTTCAAAATCAGTAATTTGTGAAAGCTTGACTCTAGGGTTAAGTCATGTAATAACCCGTCCGTTGAGTTGTATTTAACGTGTAACTGTTTTCGAGTTGAACCTAGAGTCATATTCCAAGATGAAAGATAAGTAGCCTATTAAGGTCAGTGCAATTGATTTGAAATGAGGGAATATTTAATCATGGCCAGAATACAAGCGTATGTCAGCGATGAAGTGACCGAAAAGATAAACCTTATTGTCGAAAAGAGAAGAGCCGAAGGGGCAAGAGAGAAAGATGTCAGCTGTTCAAGTATCACGGCGATGTTAATTGAACTCGGCCTGAGGGTGTATGACGCGCAAATGACAAGGAAAGCCTCTGATTTTAATCAAATGGCGTATAACAAAATACTTCTTGAGAATGTTTTGAAAACACAATTTGCGATGTCGAAACTGCTTGGCATAAATTCGCTGAGCCCACATGTAGCGAATATTCCTAAATTCGAATATAGAACGATGGTGCCTAAAATTATTGATGATGTACATGAAATTATTTCTGGTTTATTTCCTGCCGAAGAGCTTGATGAATAGACCACCTACTGAACGAGTTTCTCCAAGCGCTCGGCAGAAATACATCGTCAAAAAAACTGGGCAGGGTCTTGGGTCACGGCTTCTGAATGACGTGTCAATAGGCTCACCCCATTTGATCAGGTCGAAAAACATGCTGCGTCCCTTATGTTTTGACACTCTCCTCTGATTGTAAAGGGCGGTTTTTATGTGTGCATATGCACGAGAACGGGATCACTCGTTATCATTTCACCAAACTGACTCACTGAATTGCCTGAAGGAAGCCATAAACTATTTATCTTATCCTGTTTGTATTCATAATAATAATGGCATGTTTGTCCTGCATAATGAGTATTTTGAAAACGAATTACTGAAAAATCACAATACCCCCGCTGAATGGTTTTCTCATCTGCCGCAGGAAATAAGTTATGCACTGTCCCGGGCAGAGCTGGAAACGTTAAGCCATATTGAAATGATGACGCTTTTAGATTCGGTGAATATCGTAGGCGAAAACTGGAGTGTGCATTTTCAGATACTTTCAGTTCACAGGGAGTTATTGTGCATGTGGCATTTTAATAAAATAAAACACCGGCAGAATGCGATCTGCTTAGGACGCTTTTCCTATAAGCGAATGGAAAGTTTGGTGATGGACTTTCGCGAGCGCTGTGGTCTTAATCACTGGAATGTACATAATCTCCATGTGTCAGGTCTGAGTCACGAGTCTATCTCGAAAATTCTTTCTATCTCACCGGGGACATCAAGAAATATTATTTCAGATATCCATGCATCTTTTAATACCAATTTAAGGGATGAACTCATCATCTCAACCTTTGCGAGTGGGCAAAATATCACTATATCTAAAAATGTGGCGCAATTAATTAAAAAGCATGTAAGGAAGTTGTTATAAAACTCATGACGCCCTGTCATTGTCTTTTTACGAGCAGGATGGGATTATTTTGATAATGAGCAAGGGAAAGGGAGTGACAAAATTTGGTTCAGAGGAATTCGCGACCTGCATTAGGTAATGCGGTAATGGTCAGATTAGATGACGTTACCAATACCCGCCTTATTAATGCTAAAAATCGAAGTGGTCGAAGTAAGTCTAATGAGATGGCCCTCAGGCTTAAAGACCATCTGGAAAGGTTTCCTGATTTCTATAACTCGGAATATGCGGAGGAAATGCTAAATCCTAAACTCAACGGCCATCATGCTAAATAGATCATCCATTATCAATAATAATTCAGAGAGTTGAGGGCGTTATTATGAACACCTCTTTAAAGGTTCAAGCCACAGCGGTATCGGAAAACAAACTTTATTCTTATCCCCGTTTATTTCTTCTGAAAAAATCACTTATTGCCATGAAAACCCTTCTGCCTGCCGCCGTTCTGGCAGCATTTTTTCCCGATGTGGTCATTGCGGCCGGTGCCGGTAAGGACTTAATGCAATCGGGTGATGCGTCCGTGAAGGCCACATTTGGCAGTGACTCAAGCATTGTTAAATGGGTCGTTCTGGCCGAGGTCCTGGTCGGTGCCATCATGTACATGATGACCAAAAACGTAAAATTCCTCGCGGGCTTTGCCATTTTGTCGGTCTTTATTGCTATCGGCATGTCCGTAGCCGGCTATTAGTGAGGAAAATGCGTATGACGGACGGCGAACTCAAAAAATACCGTTTCCCTGCGACATTGAGCAATCAGACTCGCTGGTTCGGACTCTATCTCGATGAGCTTTTACCCACCGCAACCTGTCTTGGTTGGGGGCTGCTTACCGGTAAACAACTTTTTGGTTTGGGGGCGGCAATATTGTCGTTCTGGGCAGTCAAAAGACTTAAAAAAGGGCGGGGCAGTACCTGGCTGCGCGATTTAATTTACTGGTATATGCCAACGGCCATATTAAGAGGTGTATTCCACAGCGTCCCAGACTCCTGCTTTCGGCAATGGGTTAAGTAACTTTTCAAGGAGTGAACATGGAGCACCGTGC
Organism: Rahnella ecdela; assembly: GCF_019049625.1. Classification (GTDB taxonomy): domain Bacteria; phylum Pseudomonadota; class Gammaproteobacteria; order Enterobacterales; family Enterobacteriaceae; genus Rahnella; species Rahnella ecdela. Next base: position 81,040 of record NZ_JAFMOY010000117.1, on the reverse strand, counting down.
CCGCCTGAGTACACACCGCGTGTTAGCCATCGGGTTTACCTGTATGGGCGTATTTTTATTACTGAGCCTTGTGACAAACATTATTCAGGGGACAAATAACCATCGCTTGCAGAATGAACAAAAAGTCGCCGTAACGCCCATGTTATTTGATGCGCCGTTTGCGGTCTCTCAAAATCAGTCCGATGCGTCATATCTGCAACAACTGGCATTGTCCTTTATTGCCTTACGCCTGAATGTCACCCCGGAAACCGTGGAAGCGTCGCACGCCGTGTTATTGGCTTTCGTGAAACCCGCCGCCCAAAACGAACTGAAAGTGACACTCGCTGAAGATGCAAAGCGCATTAAAGCCAATAACGTCAACTCTGCGTTTTATCAAACCAGTGTAAAAGTGTTCCCTGCCAGCAATCGGGTCGATATCCGAGGGGAGCTTAAAACTTGGATTGGAAATTCCCAACCTTATACGGAGTTGAAACATTATGTTCTGGAACTTAAGCGTGAAGATGGGATCACTTGGCTGTCACGTTTTGGGGAGGTTGAACATGAAAAGTGATAAGTGGGGGCGGTGTGTCGCAGTGGCCTTGTCTCTTGGCCCTTGTGGTGCATTCTCTGCTGCGGTGAGCGTATCTCCCACTCTTGTGCCATTGAATAACGGGGGGCAGGTCAGTCTGGTTGTCAGTAATACCGATCCCAACCTGTTGCGCGTGGCAGGCGACCGCGTGATCGCCATTAACAGCCTGGACGGTGAACTGACCCGTGAAGAAAAAACTGACAGCGGTGGCGTGGTGCTCTCCACACTCAAGAAAAAACCTTTTACCTTCATAATTGAAACTCAGCGGGGACTCAACATCTCAATACAGGCTCGCCCTCACGCAGGCGCAGGCTGCACGATTGAGCTGGTCAATAAACGGGTTAGGGCAGAGGAGGACGCAAAAGTTTGGGAAGAGTCAGCACCCTATCAGTCCGTACTGGTTATGCTCAATAGAGCAGTACGCAATGGCTCGCTTGCACAAGGTTACCAGTCCGTTTCCGTCAGAAATGAAAGCATCTCAGTACCAGAGGGTTTGCAGGCGGTGCCTGAAAAAGCTTGGGTAGGCCATCATCTTAAAATCGTTCGCTACACGCTGACCAATTTGCTGCCCCATCCGAAACCCATTGAAGAAGATAATTTCTTTCAACCCACTACTCGCGCCGTGATGTTCGCCGAACCCATGACGCAGATTTTGCCGGGTGGGCGCCTGCAACTCTATGTCACGAGCTCCGAGGAAACGGATTGATGAATATCAATAGCCTCGTTAAACGTAAACAACTTCTGTGGTTGAGCCTGGTAGCCGCAACGGTCGGTACAGCCATTGCCGCCGGATGGTATTTATCAGATATCGACAGACCCGTAAACGCGTCGGATGAGAATCAATCTGAGCCTGCGCCAGATATGACGGGCGTGGTTGATGCAACCTTTGACGAAAAGGTTCAGCAACACGCGACAACAGAAATGCAGGTTGCCCAGTCAGAAATGACGAAGGAGTTTAAGCGCATTGATGAAGAGATCGAATTATTAAGCAAGGGGCGCTTGGAGGATCAAAAACAGCTAGAACAACTGGCCAGTCAAAACGCTAACCTGAAAACCGCGCTAGGTAACCTGGGTCATACCCATGCCGACGAATCTGCGACCCTGCAACCTGCACCCTTACCGGGACCTGAAGGAGACCCCCAACCGCTTATCTTTCCCCCTGAAGGTCGTAAGGGCCAGGTTCCACCCCCCACGTTCTTTTACCCGGGCGCAGACGCCACGCCGCCGCCTCAGATACGTGATCAACCGATTCCTGTGCCTAATCGGATCATTCGAAAGACGTTTCACTATGGCGAAGCCAAGAAGGCCAAAACATTGCCCTATATCCCGTCGGGGAGTTTTGCCAACGCGGTATTAATTGAAGGGGCTGATGCTAACGCTTCAGTGACGGGCAACGAATCTACCGTGCCCATGGAACTCCGGCTCATCGGTAGCGTCGAGATGCCAAATAACAAAACCTTTGACCTGACTGGATGTTTTGTCGGTCTGGAAGCCTGGGGAGATGTGTCCAGTGAGCGCGCGATTGTTCGCACACGCAATATCAGCTGCCTGCGGGGTGGTAAGACGATTGACCAACCAATCAAAGGACATGTCAGTTTTCGGGGGAAAAATGGCGTTAAAGGCGACGTTGTTATGCGAAATGGCAAAATTCTGGGTTGGGCTGGCGCCGCAGGATTTCTTGATGGGATCGGCGAGGGAATGAAAAGTGTGGCGACGCCTTCGGTGGGCATTGGCGGTTCAGCCAGTATTGGGGCAGGAGATGTCTTCAAATCAGGCCTGGGGGGCGGAGGCAGTAAGGCAGCACAGTCCCTGAGTGACTATTACATAAAAAGAGCCGAACAGTACCATCCCGTGATTCCGATAGGGGCAGGTAACGAAGTGACCGTGGTGTTTCAGGATGGGTTCCAGTTAAGGACTATTGAGGAGGTAGAGAATGAAAAAAGTCAGAGCAGACACCCTCACACGTCGAAAGATCCTGTGAGGGTGCCAGGGCCTGAAACTCCAGGAGACATGAACGGATTGAATACCGATCAGATGCTGCAAACACTGGGAGAATTGGATCCCCGGCAGTTTATGCCAAATGATGAGTAACGCATTCAAGGAACCCAATTGTGTGGTTGAGGGAAATAGAGCAAGTCGTACTTCTTCAAACTTTATAGTGACATTCCCATCTGACTTTATAAATGGGTGAGTGTGGACCATTGATAAAATATGCACTTTGTTCATAAATTGAAGTGGCATGTGTGAAAGGTTAAATATGTATTTTTATTAGGGTTTACATTTGTTATCCATGATTTATTGAAAAGCTTTTGATTAAGAGTTGCTTCCCGTTATGAATAATGTCGGTGAAAAAGTCTAGGTGACAAATCAGGTATAAAGGAAATCTTCTATAGAAGGTTAAGTCAAAACTTGCGGCGGTTCATTTCGTCTTAATTTATGGAAGGATACTGCATGAAATGCTTTGTATATAATGTCATAGGCATTGTCTTATTGCTCTCAGGATGCGCCGGGACGAGCAGCGAATTTACGTGTAATGCGAAGACCACTGATGCTTGCTTGACGATGCAACAAGCTAATGAAATTGCCCAACGTAAAGAAAAAAAGTCATTAACCAAATCCGGTGTCAATGCCCTGCTATCCCCGTCAGAGAGAGGAATGAATTCTTCCTCAATGATAAAAGGACCGCAAACGAAAATGTCCTTTTGGCCTGCTGCACGCGCGTTTAATCATCCCGCCCCCAAAAAAGGAGGCATCCAATGGGTGAGGGCACTCCACGCAGAAACCGCGGTGAACATCGCCGGCCAACGGCGTTCTTCTCGACCTTCGCGCGTGAGTGAGCAATTGGCCATGCTACGGATAGCGCCCTATGCCGATAAAGACGATATCTATCACCCGCCCAGCACTGTGATGTTTGTGGTCGCGCCTGCTCACTGGGTTGGAACCCTTTTCCCCTAATGCTGATTGGCGGATGCCTGCAAAGGCCACAGAGTATTGCGCATAATTTGTAATTTATCGCGGAAGCACACAGTTTTGTTCATAAGTGGGCGGTAGCGTGTCCGGATATTTTTATCAGGAGAGACAGAAATGGCAGATAAAGTCGATGAGGCGCAGGCATTCCTGCAATATCAAACCGATATACAAATTAGCAATATCAGGAAAACAGTTAAAACTACAACGCCATCTTTATTTGAATGTGAGAATTGCGGTGCTGAAATACCTCTTAAACGGCGAATAGCCGTGCCGGGAGCTTCACTTTGCGTTGAGTGTCAAAGGATAGCTGAGATAAAAAACAAACATGTTTCAACAGATTTTTAGGTTAATGCTGGGCGTGTTTTATCTTTTTCCGCACGATGAGCGATGAAATAGGGTTTCACGATTTAAACCATTGGGGAATGGGACCCTATCGATATTCATAATTAATAAAAGACTGCGCGCTCATTCAGTGGAAATAAACACAGTGATTATGACGCTATGCAGAGTTAGAGAAAATAGGAATTTCAAGGATAACGAGAGGGAGAAAGCGTGTTAGAAAAAATAACGAATGCGGCCAATTCATTACTCACGGCACTTAAACTGCCTGAGGGATCCACCTCTGCGAACCAGCAATTGGCGAATATGCATTTTCCCCAGTTTAGTCGGTTGCTGCCCTATCGTGATTACGATAAAGAGACCGGGCTGTTTATGAATGCTGGCAGTATGGGATTCATGCTGGAGGCGCAACCGTTGGTCGGGGCCAATGAGCAAATTGTGAAATCGTTGGAAAATTTGTTGCGCACCAAAATGTCCCGGGGGATCCCCCTATCAATTCATCTCATGTCGAGTAAGCAGGTTGGCGAGCAGATCGCCTTCGGTCTTAAAGAGTTCTCCTGGTCCGGCCCTAAGGCAGACAAATTCAATGCCATCACTCGAGCCTATTACATGCGGGCGGCTCAAACGCGTTTCTCCCTCCCACAGGGACTGGATTTACCTTTAACGCTGCGTCATTACCGTGTATTTATTTCCTGCTCCGTCCCCTCGAGGAAAAAGGGCCGGGCCGATGTTATCGAACTGGAAAATCGCGTAAAAATTCTCCGCGCATCGCTCCAAGGGGCACGTATTTACACCCGCCCGATTGATGCCGAGGCATTCATCAATATCGTGGGTGAGATGGTCAATCATCAACCCGACCAGCTTGCCAGGCCACCTCGTCCGCTCGACCCTTATATGGATTTGAATTACCAGTGCGTTGATGACACCTTCGATTTAGGCGTGAAGGCGGAATATCTTACCCTCGGTTTACGCACTGGCCAGCGTCAGAATACCAGCAACGCGCGCGTGATGAACTTTCAGCTGGCTCGTAACCCCGAAATTGCCTTCTTGTGGAACAGTGCGGACAACTACAGCAACCTGTTAAATCCAGAGCTCACCATCTCTTGCCCCTTCATTGTCACCCTCACGTTGATGGTCGAAGATCAGGTGAAGTCCCACAGTGAAGCAAACCTCAAGTATCTCGATTTAGAGAAAAAATCTAAGACCTCTTACGCCAAATTTTTCCCGAGCGTGGAGCAGGAGGCCAAAGAGTGGGGCGAACTGCGTCAACGTCTTAGCGGGAATCAGTCCTCAATTGTGTCTTATTTCATGAATATCACGGCGTTTTGTGAAGAAGATAATGAGAAAGCACTCGCCTATGAGCAGGACATTCTTAATAGCTACCGAAAAAACGGTATTGAACTGATCACGCCGCGTTTTAATCACCTGCGTAATTTCCTCATCTCACTTCCCTTTATGGCCGGGGGTGGCTTATTTAAAGAATTACAGGCAGCAGGCGTTATCAGGCGGGCCGAAACGTTCAACGTGGCTAACCTGATGCCGGTCATCGCCGACAGTCCGTTAGCCCCATCGGGCCTGCTGGCACCCACCTATCGCAATCAACTGGCGTTTATTGACCTCTTCTATCAGGGGATGGATAACACCAATTTTAATATGGCCGTATGTGGAACCTCGGGGGCGGGAAAGACGGGCCTTATCCAACCCCTTATCCGCAGCGTTCTCGATACTGGGGGCTATGCATGGGTGTTTGACATGGGCGACGGGTATAAGTCCCTGTGCGAAAACATGGGAGGCGTCTATCTCGACGGCGACACACTCAAATTTAATCCGTTTGCCAATATTCAAGATATAGATCTTTCTGCCGAACGCATTCGCGATCAGCTTTCTGTCATGGCCAGCCCTCATGGCAATTTGGATGAGGTGCATGAAGGTTTGCTCTTGCAAGCCGTGAAAGCGGCCTGGTTGAGCAAATCCAACCGAGCCCGTATTGATGATGTGGTCGATTTCCTGAAGCAGGCTAAAGACAGCGAGCAATATGCCCAGTCCCCGACCATCCGCAGCCGCCTGGATGAAATGATCGTTTTACTCGACCAGTACACCCTGGCGGGCACTTACGGCAGATACTTTAACTCAGACGAACCGTCGCTTCGCGAAGACGCCCGCATGGTTGTGCTGGAATTGGGCGGGCTTGAGTCTCGGCCATCCCTGCTGGTGGCGGTGATGTTTTCACTCATCATCTACATTGAAAATCGCATGTACCACTCGTCGCGTAGCGTGAAAAAACTCAACGTGATCGATGAAGGCTGGAAGTTGCTGGATTTTAAGAATAACAAAGTCGGCACGTTTATTGAGAAGGGATACCGTACCGTTCGCCGGCATAACGGTTCTTACATCACGATCACCCAAAACATTGTGGATTTCGACTCGCCGGAAGCCTCCAGCGCGGCGCGGGCAGCTTGGGGTAACTCTTCGTACAAAATCATTCTTAAACAGAGTGCGAAAGAGTTCGCCAAATACAACCAGCTTTATCCCGATCAGTTCACGCGTCTTGAGAAAGATATGATCGCCAAATTTGGTTCGGCCAAAGACCAGTGGTACAGCTCGTTCATGTTGTCCGTCGAAGCGCACTCTTCCTGGCACCGGCTGTTTGTCGATCCGCTCAGCCGAGCCATGTACTCCTCAAAGGGTGAAGACTTTGAGTTTATTCGACGTAAACGGCAGGCAGGTGTGGAGATTCATGATGCCGTCTATGCGCTGGCCTGCCGAAACTTCTCTGAGGAAATGAACGCGTTAGAACACTGGGTGCAAGCCCATGAAAAATGGAGCGTGGCATCATGAAAGACGTCTTCCCCGCACACTCGACCTTTACGGGTCGCAGACATGACACCTTGACCGTGGCTTGCTTCCTGGCGGCGTTGATCATCAATGCCGGTGTGAGTTATGCGATCACGATTTGGCAGACCCGGGAGACAGTTTCATTTGATATGAAACGCACTGTGGATGCGTTTTTTGACAGTGCCAGTCACAAAAATCTCAGTGAGGAACAGTCCAAAGCATTATCTCAACGGTTCAATACTGCGCTGGAAGGGAGTTTGCGGGCCTTCCAACGAGAGCACCACGTGCTCATCATGGTGTCACCCGCCGTGGTGCAGGGGGCGCCGGATATCACGCGGGATATTCAACGCGATATTGCCCGCCGCATGCGGGAGGGTGGCCGCGAATGAAAATGTCCGTAGGCTGGTTGAGTTTATGTTTGTTGTGTCAGGGCAGCACAGCCGGCGATTTAGGCACTTGGGGAGACGTGTATCCCGTGGCGGAGAAAGATATGTTGAATCTGATAATCGAACGTATCGAACAGCTTGAGCACTCCGCGGGGTGGCCAAAATTGAGGGAGAGTTTCTTTCACCGGGTCATTGACCACAGTGAACGCCCGTCACCCGTCAGGGGTATAAACCGAACGCGACAATACGCATCGCGGTACTTTGATCCCAGCGTGCGAATTGCGGCCGATCTCAAAGACCAACAGGGACGCATATTTGCCCGTCAGGGGGAGGTCATCAATCCGCTTAAATTCGTCCCCTTTATGCAGACACTCTATTTTATCAACGGCGATGACCCTTTGCAGGTTGCCTGGATGAAACGGCAACAGCCTAAAACGGTACAGGTCAAAATTATTCTGGTGAGGGGGGATATTCCCAAAACATCCGTCGCGCTCGACAGCCGTATCTATTTCGATCAAAACGGAAAGCTGTGCGAACGTTTCGGTATAACAGAGGTGCCAACGCGTATTACCCCCGTGCCAGGCGGTGAACGTCTGTATATCGAAGCCGTGCCGGCGGAGCGTCAGTCATGAAACTTACCCTCATAATCTGTCTGCTGATGCTTATTTTGGGAAACGTGGCCCCGGCAGAGGCCGATGCGGCGTGCGAAGGGCGTTTTGTTAACCCGATCACCGATATTTGCTGGAAATGTCTTTTTCCCCTTTCAATTGGCAGTATCCAGGTCAGCGGGGGTGACGTGCCCGACACCGGTAACCCCGGCATGCCGATCCAGTTATGTCCCGCACCGCCGCCCCTTTTTAAGCGTATCGGGATTGCGATCGGCTATTGGGAGCCGGTGGCGTTAACCGATGTGACCCGCGCCCCCGGCTGTATGGTGAATCTGGGGGGGATCAGCATCAATCTTGGAAAGACACAGACCGGTACCGCAGGCCAGAGCGATAAAGACGCCGCCGGGGCCTTTTACCATGTTCACTGGTACAAATATCCGCTGACCTATTGGCTCAATATCATCACGTCTGCGGGGTGTCTGGAGGGAGGCGATATGGATATTGCCTATCTGTCTGAAATAGATCCGACGTGGGTAGACAGCAGTCTCACCACGATTTTAAACCCCGAGGCCGTCGTCTTTGCGAATCCTATCGCCCAGGCGGCCTGCGCGGGCGATGCCCTCGCCAGTGGCTTTCACCTCCCGCTTGATGCGCTTTTCTGGTGTGCGGGTTCTCACGGCTCGATGTACCCGTTTAATGGCTGGGTGAGTAATGAATTCAGCCCGTTACAGTCCTCGGTGCTGCTCAGTGAACGGATGGCTTACAAGCTGCACCGGCAGGGTCAGATCATGGAGACTGTCGGTAAGGATACGTCGGTCTGCTTTGAGTATCCCTCACCCATTCTTCCCAAGGAACGGTGGCGTTATCAGATGGTCAATATGTATCCCGACAGTACACGCTGCCATCCGCTGGGCAGAAGCGTGATGCGCTGGGAATCCGGACATAACGCCCCCAACAGCCGCAAAAATTTCGGATATCTCATGTGGCGTAAACGTAACTGCGTCTTTCTATAAGAAGGAGTGTGTGATGAATAAGTGGCTACTACTCATCTTGGTGATCACTTGCCCCTGGACTGTTCGGGCATCGTTAGGTACCCCTCATCCGCGTGAAACCGGCCAAATGCCATCACGAGTCCAGCCGCCGGCCAGACAAGCAGGGGAGGGGCTCAAAAAGCAGGATAACGTGAGCGAGCCGCTGAGAAACATATCGCCGCTCGATAGTATCAACGGGCTTGAGCCGCAAAGAGACCCCTCTCCTGTTCCTTCCTTAGCCCGTCGTGTTATCGATAAACTGGCCCGACAGCAGCAGGAAAAGCATCATTTACCCCGTAACGCCGCGTTCTACTTTGTCTCGTTCTCTATCCCTGAAGAAGGGTTGACGCGCATGTTGTATGAGACCCGTCAATACGGCATACCCGCCACGCTGCGGGGGTTGGTCAATAATGATCTGCGGCAAACCGTTGATGCGCTGGGAAGGCTCGTTCAGGACGGGGCAACCCAAGGTATCCAGATCGATCCCACGTTGTTCAGCCGCTACGGCATCGAAAGCGTCCCCGCTTTAATTGTGCAATGTGATAAAGGGGTCGATGTCATCCATGGCAACCTGAGACTGTCTCAGGCCTTGCAGAAAATGGCCACCCAGGGCGACTGCGCCACGCTCGCCCACCAACTGTTGGTGAGAGGGGGCCGTCATGGCTGACTCGCCGGTGACAGGCAGGGCAGTCGCGCAGATACTCTTACTTATCACACTCTGGTCAGGGGTACACTCTGCCGACGCCGATGCTAACAGCGATTACAACGCGGGGGCGGACTTCGCCAGGCACATCCAGGGACAGGGGGAAGAGATGCTTAAAAACTTCAAACCCGAAGGTCAGTTACCCAATTATACGCCAAGCCCTGCCGAATCCAGGTATTACGGTGGGGTTTCTGCCGGGGGAGATAAAGGGTTAGTCAATGACGGGGTAAATGAGTGGGCAAACAGTGACGTCGGCAACGCGGTCAACGACTCTGTGTTAAATAACCCCAAAGAGCCTCTTTCACCGCAAACCCCCTTTATTAAGACGGGTAAAGAGACAGAGGCAGATGCCGACCATGTGGTAGGAGAGACCGGTGAGCAATGCCACGCGCGGGACAGGAGTCGCACCGACTCGACGAATTACACCTGTGAGAGAGATTTACATGTCGAACAGTATTGTACACGGTCTGCAACAATAACCGGTGACTGGACCGTGGACTGGGAAAATAAGGATTTTGAACTCCACCCCACTTATTCAAGAAAGGGGAAGCAAGTTGTCTTCAGCTTTATTTTGCCGGAAGGTGGGGCTGTAATCAGTGCCCGTTTACACGTGACCTCGAGTCAATATTTAATGAAATCGAAAGTGGAATTTATGAACACGACGTTCTTCATCTATCAGAATGATAATATTTCGCTGAATGTCGACGGAATGGGCGTAGCAAAAGGGCAAGTGTTAACGGGGACGAGTTGTTCGAATAGCGGAAAGTGTACCGGCTCTGTGGATGATGTGATTTATCAGGCATTCCTGACCGGCAGGGCAAATATGCTATTAAAAATCACCCTGAGAGGGGAAGTACGAAAATGGGTACCCAGGATTGAGTGGAAAGAAAATTGTCCCTTTGCTAAAGCAGAAGGAGAATTAAAAACAACGGAATGTATCGAGCCGGGCGGGAATAAAACCCGCTATGTTGAAAACCAACCTTATACCCTATATCAGCCCTGCTGGGCATACAAAGACACCTACCTGACGCAAGCGGCCGATCCTGGATCCTGTAAACCCTATATGGACAACCCCGCCTGCACGCTGGCAACCCGCCAGTGTGCATTCAGCTCTGAAGAAGGCGTCTGCTTGCATGAATACGCCACCTATTCCTGCGAAACAAAAACGTCCGGGAAAGAGTTAATTTGCGGCGGTGATATCTTCTGTCTCGACGGGGAATGCGATAAGGCCGAGAAGCACCAAAGCAACGATTTTGCGCAGGCAGTATCCCAGCTGGCGGCGGTTGCCGCGGCCGGTAAGGATGTGTCGGCACTGAACGGCGTAGACGTGCGGGCGTTTACCGGACAGGCGCGTTTTTGCAAGAAATTCGCAGTGGGATTGAGTAACTGTTGCAAAGATTCAGGGTGGGGGCAGGATATCGGGCTGGCCAATTGCAGCAGTGATGAGAAGGCGCTGGCAAAGGCCAAAGAGAAAAATCTCACGGTGAGCACCGGTGAGTTCTGCGCCCGCAAAGTGTTAGGCGTCTGCCTGGAGAAGAAACGGAGTTATTGCCAGTTCGATTCCAAGCTCGCGCAAATTGTGCAGCAACAGGGACGGGCAGGGCAACTCGGCATTGGGTTTGGTCGCGCCAACCATCCCGACTGTCGGGGGGTGACGGTGGAAGAATTACAACGCATAAATTTTGCACGTTTGGATTTTAGTCATTTCTTCGATGATTTACTCAGCCATCAGAACGTCCCCTCGGACAATGAATTATTGGACAGAGTGAAGGAACAAATTACGCATCAGTTACAAACTAAGACATCGCATTAAAGACTAGGTATTAAATATTCTTTTTGTGCATATCAGCAGGCCAAAAGAAACACCTTAGAAATAGGTGATTAGAATCGGGTTAACGTATGACGCTCAGAGGGTTGTTTTTACTTGTGATGATATTTTTGTCGCCATTGCCACTAAGCGCTCATGACGCAGGGTGGCAGTGGTATAACGAACCGGTTAAAGAGACGACGCCAGAAAAGAGATTACCTTTACCCCCCGCCCCCAATCCTGCTGATATTATGAATAAGCTGGCCAGGCTCCAAGAATATACCAAGCATTCACTGTATGACGCCATTTTATATCCGTCCGTTCCCCACTTTGCCCGCTATTTTCAGATGCAAAATTACTGGACTCATCAGGCCGGACTCTTTTCGATGAGCGCGAAAAAGGCGATGCTCATTCATCCCGAGCTCGACTACAACCTGCAATATAGCCACTACAACGGAACCGTAAAAAATCAACTGTCTGCCGACGATGTCCGGCAACGTCAGGCCATACAAACCTTAAGCCAGCAGTACGGGGTGTTCTTTTTCTACCGGGGAAAGGAACCTATTGATGAACAATTAGCGCAGGTTATCAAAAACTTTCGGGAGGGCTATCAGCTGAGCGTCATTCCCATTTCAACAGATGGCGTGGTCAGCCCGCTTTTACCAGACACTCGACACGATGAGGGACAGGCGGCGCGTCTCGGCCTCAAATATTTTCCGGCCATGATGCTTGTTGACCCCCGCACCGAAAGCGTCAAACCCCTGTCCTACGGATTTATCACTCAGGACGATCTGGCAAAGCAGTTCCTGAATGTCTCCACGGACTTTTCCCCCACCTTTTAAAGGAATATCGCGGCATGCGCATACATCACTTACCCGAACTGGATATTACTGGCATGTGGGTCGTTGCCATTGGCGTCTGGTTTCATATTTTTGCCCACCTTGTCAGGAAACAGCCTGACATGGCCATGCAGTTAGGGGAGGCGGCCGCGGTCATGATGGTTGTGGTGGGGGGATACAAAATCCTCAACAGGGAACTGGAGAATATCGACAAAAAGGAGCGTGATGACCATGAAATCCACCATGAAGATCACACCAAGTAGCCTGCTCGTGCTTGCACTTGGCATAACCTATGCCGCGGTACGCGCCGATGCCGCAGCGCTAGACAGGCCAGGTCACGGGGTCATGGGGGCAGGGCAGCCCGTAATCCATGCATCTGACAGGAAAAAACCGTCTGCGCACTGGCGCATCTTAAGCAATGGACAGCAGGTAGATCTTAGCCAGTGGAAAGTGGTGGTGTTCATGCAATACCACTGCCCTTATTGCCACCAGTTTGACCCTTTGTTGAAACGATTGGGTGAACGGATGGGCCTTTCAGTATTTCCCTACACCCTTGATGGTCAAGGCGATGAAACTTACCCCGGTGCCTTGCCCGCGCCGGCAGACGTGATGAAGGCCTTTTTTCCGTCCCCGATGCCTATCGCCACGCCCACGACATTTTTGGTGAATGTAAACACCCTGAATACCTGGCCGATTATGCAAGGGGCAAGCGACGAGTACGCTTTTTTAACTCGCCTGGATAGGGTGTTTCAGGAGGCGGTAACCAAGGAGGCGGGGAGTGAGTAAACGCCATGGTCACAAGATGTCCAAACGTTGGGCGCGCTCCCTGTTCGTGTTGGGTGTGGTGGTCGTCAGTTCGTCATACGCCGACGTTAACAGCGACATGAATCAATTTTTCAATAAGCTGGGTTTTGCCTCCAATACGAGCCAGCCACAGGTATGGCAAGGGCAAGCTGCCGGCTATGCGTCGGGAGGCTCCATCTACGCGAGGACGCAGGTCAAACAAATCCAACTGGTCTCCATGACGCTTCCGGATATTAATGCCGGTTGTGGCGGTATCGATGCTTATCTTGGCGCGTTCAGTTTTATTAATGGCGAACAATTACAGCGCTTTGCCAAGCAGATCATGTCGAATGCCGCCGGTTATTTCTTCGATTTAGCGCTGCAGACGACCGTGCCTGAGATTAAACAGGCGAAAGACTTTCTACAAAAGCTCGCCAGTGACGTGAATAGCATGAATCTTAGCTCCTGTCAGGCCGCCCAGGGCATTGTCGGTGGGCTGTTTCCACGAACACAAGTCTCACAGCAGAAAGTCTGTCAGGACATCGCCGGTGAGAGCAATATTTTCGCGGATTGGGCGGCATCACGTCAGGGGTGTACCGTCGGAGGCAGTCTCGATGATGTTCAGGACAGGGCCAGTGAAAAAGACAAAGAACGGGTCATGAAAAACATCAATCTGATGTGGAACGCATTGTCGAAAAACCGGCTTTTTGACGGCAACAAAGAACTCAAAGAATTCATTATGACGTTGACGGGGTCGCTGGTATTTGGTGCTAACGGTGACATCACGCCGCTGCCGGCAAGGACTACGGACCGCGACCTGATTAAAGCCATGATGGACGGCGGCACGGCACAAATTTACCACTGTAATGACGCAGATAAGTGTCTGAAGGTGGTCTCCGATACCCCTGTCACCATTAGCCAAGATAAAGCCCTTAAAGCGCAGGTTACTCAGCTCCTCACCAGCATTCAGAACAAGGCGGTAAGCGATGTTGCGCTGACCGAAAAGGAAAAAGGCTTCATTTCGAGCACCTCCATTCCTCTCTTGAAGTATCTGGTTGACCCCCAGATGTTGGGTGTTGCAAACAGTTTGGTCTACCAACTGACCGATTACATCGGGTACGACATCCTCTTGCAGTACATCCAGGAACTTATCCAGCAAGCCAGAGCCACCCTGTCTGTGGGCAATTATCCGCAGGCATCAATGGATCTGGTGATGGATAACCTGAATCAGACCACGCAGCAAATCGCGGCATTTCAGGCCAGGGTCCAGGTTCAGCAGGATGCGTTACTCGTGGTAGACCGCCAGATGAATTACATGCGACAGCAGGTCTCTGCCCGCATGATGACCCGTTATCAAAATAACTACCATTTCAGCGGGGGGCAATAATGTTAGACATTTACACCCTTGCGGGAGGGGAATGGCTGCGCGGAACTTTCAATGCAATCGCGGCGTTCATCGGCACCCAAACCTGGAAAACGATGTCGCACATGGCTTTGTTGTTTTCAGTGCTCATCGTCGCCGTTAACTGGACGAGAAAACACGATGTACTGGATATGGTGGGGTGGTCCTTTGTGCTGGTGTTTGTCTCTTTAATGGTGATCATTCGTACCCCGATTCAGATCATTGATAACAGCAATGCCGTGCAGGTATATGAAGTGGATAACGTGCCGGTGGGTCTGGCGCTGCCTGCGTCACTTTCCACCCGGATCGGACATGCGCTGGTGCAAAGCTACGAAACGGTTTTTTCACAACCCGACAGCGTGACCTACAGTAAGACGGGCATGTTATTTGGGGCAAATCTGGTCGCACGCAGCACGGATTTTCTTTCCCAAAATTCACAAATCACGACGGTGTTTTCCGATTATGTACAAAACTGCGTCATGGGTGACATCTTTCTCAACCATAAATACAGTCTTGAAGATCTGATGAATTCATCCGACCCCTATACCTTGATTTTTGCCTCACCCAGTCCGTTAAGGGGCCTATTCACCCAAAAGAACGATTATCAAACCTGCAGCGACGCTGCCGTTGAGTTGAAAAGCAAACTGGCACTGGATTCCAACACCGGAGGAAAGACGTGGCATTACTATGTTCGGCAACTCTTTGGGGGAAAGCCCCAACCTGATCTGTTGTTCAGCCAGCTGCTGGGGGATAGCTATGGTTACTTTTACTCCTCCGGCCAAAGTGCCAGCCAGATTATCAGACACAACGTCACGTTAAATGCGCTTCGAGGCGGTATCTTAAGCTATGCCTCCCGCAATGGTGATACCGCCAGCCTCCTAAACATTGCCACCACGTCTTCGCTTGAGAAACAACGTCTCGCCCATGCGTCTCTCGGGCAGGTCGCACTGCAATCCCTACCGATTATGCAAACGGTTCTGATGGGGATTTTGGTGGGGTTGTTTCCGATAATGGTGATGGCAGGTATGTTTAATGCGGTCACGACGTCGGTGGTTAAAGGCTATGCCTTTACCTTTTTGTGGCTTCAAACATGGCCACTTCTCTACGCCATTCTCAACAATGCCATGACATTTTATGCGAAACAAAATGGTGCTCCTGTGGTGCTGTCTGAACTGTCGCGGGTACAGGTTAAGTATTCGGATATCGCGACCACCGCGGGTTACATTTCAATGATGATCCCCTTCTTATCCTGGAAAATGGTCATGGGTTTAGGTGAGGTTTTCTCCAGTATCAGCTCATCCCTCGGGTCAGCTTCACTGAGCTCAACCTCCGCCTCTTCCGCAAGCGTTGTCGATGGCAACTATTCCTTCGCCAATATGCAAACGGAAAATGTGACGGGTTACAGCTGGAATACCAACAGCTCGACGTCGTTCGGACAAATGACACAGCAATTGGCCAATGGGGCCACCTCAACACAAACACGTGATGGCGGACATGTGGTTGACGCGACGGGCAGCATGTCTAAAACACCTGTCGATATTCTGATCACCCGTTCGGTTGCCCGCGCCCAACAGCGAATGGCCCGGGAGTCAGAATCGCAGGCCGAAACGGCAATACAGGGTTACAACCGCAGCGTGGTCAGTGCTTGGAATGCATTAAACCAGTTCAACAGTCACCGAGGGCACAGTGCTTCGCTGATCGAAGGCGCGGATAAAGCTCAGAATTCTCAGGAATCGTTGATGCACAGCAAAATGTGGAATGCCGTGACCAGCAATGCGAAAGCTAACCACATCAGTGCAGAACAATCCTTTCAGAACCTCATGGACAAAACCTCCCGCGGTACCGCGTCAGCGGAAGCCTATGCAGCAGGAAGATTCAGTAGTGGAGATCAAATCGTTGGCAGAGTAGGACGCTTGGCGACCGGGCTGAGTGTCGAAGGGGGCGGGCGGATCACAGGTAGCGTCTCTGGAAGTTCGGGGTCAACACAGAGCCTCACGGATTCTGGACGGCAATCTCATGACACACGTCACGACATCAGTTCTCAGGCAGCGAGGGACTTTAGGGAAAGCCGTGATTATCTGACGTATTCCCGTACGAGCCAATCTGGCAACGCTACGGAGAATAATTCGGTGTCCCGTGTTGACCAGTTAGCAGCCTCCCTGAGTAAGGCGAAAAATAGCTACGACCAGTACACGCAAGCTTTTACACGTAGCCAAGAGTATGCGCAAATGGCCTCCCGAACCCAGTCACTCGGTGGTCAGATGAATCAAAACCTTACGCAACAATTCTCCAATTTTGTGCGTGAACGCGCCCCCCTTGACGCGGACACCTTACTCACTGACGCGGGTTCTGCGGAGATAGCTGCAAAACGGGAGAACTTGGCTCGTGAGTTCGTGCGTAATCAAATGGCGCCAAGAATGGCCACTGAGCCAGGATCACCAGAACCCGCAACAGGTGAAATTATGCCCACGATGAAACCCCGTGATGTCGACGGTGGGATCGGCGCTGATTTTAAAAGCAACCGTGAAATAATTGAGGGTCAGACTCAACATGCCGGTATTCGCGAGGGCGTCAATAATACCGTCAGGGAGATGATTAAAAATAGCCAGGCCCATCATTTAGAAACTGAAAATAATATTGAGAGGCAATCAAAATACATTATCACGCATGCCCGCGAACAAAATAATGATTTCGACAATGAGCAAAGAAAATATCAGGCGGGATATAATAATGAAAAAGATAAGCAAGGCTCCCTGCCAGGTGCTAAAACCAAGCGCGAACTCCTAGATGAGGGCATAAATCTTGAAGGAAACATGGATATGAACGAGCCAAAATAATCATTCTGAATATCCTCAAAAAAAATGGATGAGAGAGCCAGTTAATAAAAAATGAATTCAGGAGTCCTTCAATTTTTATAATCCATGAGGATATTCCTACGTTTCTTGATGTGTAGCCCCAGCCTGTTGTTAAACATGCATTGCAAAATATATTTACTTCCCTGCATCCTGGTGAACTCAATGAGCTTTAGCGTAAAAGACATGACGCAAGGCGGACAAATTGCAGCAATGCGTTTCCGCATGTTTGGACAAATCGCTAACATTATATTTTATTGTTTATTCCTTCTTTTCTGGACGACGACCGCACTGACAATAATGCTCCGGTTGTCATGGCAGACTTTTATCAATGGCATGGTGTATTGGTGGTGCAGGACACTGGGTCCTATGCGTGGCTTGATGCACGTGCAACCGGTTTACCATTTGGACTATTACGGCAGGAAACTCAGTTATAACGTGCAGCAAATACTCACTGAAAAATACCCCCTTTGGTGTGGCGAACAGCTTTGGGTGAGTTTTCTGATAGCGGCTATGGTCGGGAGTGTCATTTGTCTCATCGTCTTCGTTGTTACTGTCTGGGTATTGGGATCCCGGGGTAAAAAACAAAGCGAAGATGAGATCACCGGGGGGCGTCAGCTCACCGCAGATCCTGGTGTGGTGGCCGCGATGCTAAAGAGGGAGGGGAAAACCTCGGATATCCACATCGATAAGCTCCCTCTGATAAAAGACAGCGAAATACAGAACTTTTGCCTTCATGGAACCGTGGGGTCTGGAAAGTCTGAATTCATGCGTCGCCTGATGGACCATGTCCGTAGGCGCGGAGATATGGCGATTGTTTACGACCGCTCCTGCGAGTTTGTGAAAAGTTACTATGACCCCTCAAAAGATATCAACCTCAATCCCCTCGATGCCCGTTGCCCTGCATGGGATTTGTGGCGTGAATGCCTTACCCAGCCCGATTTCGATAACGTCGCAAATACCCTCATTCCTATGGGCACCCGAGACGATCCTTTTTGGCAAGGTTCCGGTCGAACCATTTTTGCCGAAGCAGCTTATGTGATGCGAAAGGATTCTGATCGCCGGTATGCCAAGCTGGTCGATACGTTGTTGTCTATAAAAATGGATAAGCTCCGGGCTTATCTGAAATCTTCACCTGCGGCGAATCTGGTGGAAGAAAAAATTGAAAAAACGGCGATCTCCATTCGTGCCGTTCTCACCAATTACGTCAAAGCTATCCGTTATCTCCAGGGGATTGAGTGTCATGGTGAACCTTTCACTATCCGTGACTGGATGCGCGGGGTGCGCGAAGACGGAAACAACGGCTGGTTATTCATTTCATCGAATGCGGATACCCATGCTTCCCTCAAGCCTGTCATATCCATGTGGCTGTCGCTGGCAATACGCGGTTTGCTCTCAATGGGTGAAAACAGACAACGCCGCGTATGGATCTTTGGCGATGAATTGCCCACCTTGCACAAGCTGCCGGATCTGGTTGAAATCCTGCCCGAGGCGAGAAAATTCGGGGGGTGCTATGTGCTGGGCTTTCAGTCTTATGCCCAGCTCGAAGATATCTACGGCACCAAAGGCGCGGCGACGTTATTTGATGTGCTGAACACCCGTGCCTTTTTCCGTTCGCCGAGCAAGCAGATAGCAGAATTTGCCGCAGGGGAGATCGGGGAAAAGGAGTTGCTCAAAGCGTCTGAACAATATTCTTACGGCGTCGATCCTGTGCGTGACGGGACCTCGGTGGGCAAGGACAGGGAAAGAATGACGCTGGTCAGTTATAGCGATATTCAAACGCTGCCCGACTTAACCTGTTATGTCACCCTACCGGGCCCTTATCCTGCCGTAAAACTTCCGCTTAAATATCAGTCTCGCCCAAAAGTGGCTGCGCCGTTTATCCCCCGTCAGGTAGATAGTGAGGCGGAGTGCCGGCTGAGCGCAGTCCTGACCACCCGAGAAGAAGAAGGACGGCGTATTTCAGAATTATTTGCTCAACCTGAAACTGACGCGACGGGGTCTGAGCGCCTTCCGGATGGTGTGAGAATGCAAAGTGTGGCACCCGCAGAGGCCTCTGCTCACACACCTCATTGCGCGGTGCCGACTGATGATCAGACTGCCGGCACTTTCGCCGCCACACCGGCCGGCCATGCCGGTGGGCAGGCGTCTTTACGAGACGACGGGGTGACGCTACCGCCAGGCCTTGAGAACGAGGGGGAGGCTGTGGATTTTGATGCTTACGCACGGTGGCAGTCTTCACAGGTGGCAGAACGCGCGATATGGCGGCCAGAAGATAGCGACATACCTCCCGGTCATGCGCCACCTGATGAGGTCGAGGTAGGGGACAGTTTCTGATGATGAGTTTCAGTCGAATCCGGTCGGCCGAAAATGCGGCCAGCTACTACACCGATGAGGACAATGACTATGTGCTGGGGAGCATGAGTGAGCACTGGCGCGGGGAGGGGGCCAAACGGTTAGGATTAAAGGGGGCAATAGACAGACTTACGCTGAGTGAAGCCTTAAACGGGCGTCTGCCAGGCGGGGCTGACCTTAGCCGCTGGCAACGCGGAGTCAATACACATCGCCCGGGATACGATCTGACGTTTTCCGCACCAAAAAGTGTTTCCGTCATGGCCATGCTGGGAGGGGATAAGCGCCTTGTCGAGGCCCATAATCTTGCCGTTGACCTGGCACTAAACCAGGTCGAGTCATTGGCCTCGACACGGTCTATGCGTGAAGGTCATTCTGAAACGGTACTGACAGGCAATCTGATTATTGCCTGCTTTAACCATGATACTTCCCGGGACCAAGATCCCCACCTGCATACGCACAGCGTGGTAATCAATGCGACCCGCAATGGAGAAAAGTGGCAGGCGCTGAGCAGCGATACGGTGGGTAAAACCGGATTCTCAGAAAATGTCCTGGCAAATCAAATTGCGCTCGGAAAAATATACCGGCAGGCACTGCGCACGGCGGTGGAGAAGATGGGCTATGAGGTCGAAATTGTTGGCCGACATGACATGTGGGAGCTGCGTGATGTCCCTGTGAAGGTCTTCTCTGGTCGGAGTAAAGCCATTGATGAGGCGGTGGGCGCGGATGCTTCCCCTCAATCACGCGATGTCGCCGCCCTCGATACCCGAAAGGCCAAAAAAACACTGTATCCAGCGCAAAAAATGCTCGAGTGGATGACAACTTTAAAAACCACAGGTTTCGATATGGCCACCTATCGTGAGCGTGCTGACCAACGACTGAGGGAAGGAATGACGCCTCGTCACCCGCCGTCCCAGGCAGACGTGAACCAGGCTATTAGGCAAGCCATTTCACTGCTCAGTGAAGCAAAGACCCAATTCTCTTACTCGGATGTCTTAGCCAAGACGGTCAGTCAACTGCCCGCCCAGGGTGGGGTGATTGAGCAGGCTCGTGCAGGAATAGAGGGGGCGATCGCAGACCAGCAGCTTATTCCTCTGGACAAAGAGAAAGGGGTTTTTACCTCTTATATTCATGTCCTCGATGAGCTCTCCATCAAAACCTTAAGCGCGGAACTCTTGTGCCATGGGCGGGTTGCCATTCATCCACACAGGGAAGGCACCCGCGCAGCACCCTTCAGCGACGTGGTGAGTAAACTGGTACAGGACCAACCGGCTATCGCAATACTTTCTGGCACGGGTGGCGCGGGGCTTCAGCGTGATCGCGTGGCAGAATTGATACGTTTGGCCCGAGCTCAAGGCCGTGACGTGCAGATACTCACCGGTGATGCAGCGTCCCGTAAATTCATACAAAACGACCCGCACCTGGTGAATGAAACGGTGCTCACTAAGGCCCGTTTGCCTGACGGCACGGCGTTTGTTCCCCACAGCACCCTCATTGTGGATCAGGGCGAGAAGCTCAGCCTGAAAGAGACCGTAACCTTGTTGGAGGGCGCTCTACGAAACAATGTTCAACTGTTAGTGATGGATGCGCAGCAACGGGGAGGAACAGGGAATGCGCTGGCCATTATGCGTGATTCAGGCAGTAAGTCTTACCGTTATGAGGGGGGAAAGCAGGTCGATGTCACCGTCATCAGCGAAACGGATAAAGATCAACGCTACAGCCGGTTAGCGCACGACTACGCCTCTCACCTAAAAGAAGGAGGGCACGCGGTCATTCAGGCCTCAGGCCCGCGCGAACAGAAGACCCTCATCGATGTGGTGCGTCAAGCCCTTAAGGCTAAGGAAATCTTGTCCCCAAAGGATGCATTTATCAGCACAATCGTACCGGTGTGGGTACCCAGTAAAGGTCGCAGGGTACGCGATCATTACCAGGAAGGCATGGTCCTGGAGCATTGGGGGAGACAAAGCAAATCCCCTGTCAGGTTTGTTATAGACCGCATAGCGCATAAGACACACGCATTGACGTTGCGTAATGAGGCGGGGGAAACAAAACAAGTCCCACTGTCTGCACTCGATAGCCAGTGGTCGCTTTACCGACCACAGCGACTCCCTGTCGCGGTAGGTGAGAAGCTGCATGTTTTGGGAAAAATGCCTCAATATCAACTGCAGTCTGGCGATGTTCTTCGTGTCGTTAAGGTGGAGGGGGGCCAATTGGGGGTTTTACGAAACAATCAGTCCACCCCGCAATCTTTGCACGTGGCGGGGTCCCCTTTTGGGGCGATCAAAGTCGATCAGGCCTGGGTGGAGGGCCTGGGGCGATCCGTCAGCGATACCGCCACTGTCTTTGCCGCGGTCGCCAATCGTGACCTCGACAGGAGGACATTGAATCAAATTTCGCGAAGTGGCGTGCAGGTGTGTCTGTATTGCGCGCAGCAAGAGCAAAGAACGACGGAAAAACTCGCCCGGCACTTTGTCTGTCGCACTGTCATACAACACCTCACCGAGGTCTCCGGTCGGGAGAAGATAGAGGAGGCTATGATGTGTCAGAAAGCACGCCTGAATACGCCTGCGCAACAAGCCCTCCATTTAGCCATCCCCGTCCTTGAGGGCCAAAAACTGGCCTTTTCACGTATCTCCCTTCTCGCCACCGCCCAGCAATTTGGCGAAAGTGCGTTAACACTCCCTGTCCTTGAAAAAGAGGTCAAACAGCAAATCCATGATGGGGTGCTCATTTCAGTCAGTGCCTCCCACGCGTACGGCGATGATTTACTGATATCTCGCAGCGCTTTTGATGCCGAAAAGCGCATTATCCGCCATATTGCCGAAGGGAAGGGAGCGGTCCAATCACTCATCGCGCACGTGCCCGACCAAGTGTTAACGGGCCTGACCGCAGGGCAACAAAAAGCCACCCGGCTGATCCTGGAAACACACGATCGTTTTGTTGCTGTTCAGGGGTATGCCGGCGTGGGAAAAACCACACAGTTCACCGCTGTGATGAAGGCTATCAACGCCTTGCCAGAGGAAATACGACCCCGTGTCGTGGGGCTTGGACCTACTCACCGTGCCGTCGGGGAAATGCGCAGTGCCGGCATCGATGCGCAGACGCTGTCATCTTTTCTCTTTGATGCAGACCTGCAGCACAAACACGGGGATACGCTCAATTACCGCAGCACGGTGTTTGTGGTGGATGAAAGTTCAATGATTGGTAATGCTGATATGGCCAAAACCTATGCGCTGATCACCGCCGGTGGTGGGCGGGCCGTTTTCAGCGGCGACAGCAGTCAGCTTCAACCGATTTCTTCAGGTCAGCCCTTTAAGCTGCAACAAGCCCGCAGTGCTGCAGATGTGGCGATCATGAAAGAAATTGTGCGACAAACACCGGCGCTGCGACCGGCGGTTTACAGCATGATTGCCCGAGACATGGCTGGCGCCCTGAACACCGTTGAGCATGTGAAACCTGAGCAAGTTCCCCGCCAAAAAAATGCATGGGTGCCGCAAAGCTCCGTGATTGAATTTACCCGCAAGCGAGAACAGGAAATACAACGCGCTGCCGCAGAAGGGAAATATCTCCAAGAAGCGCAGCCCGCCTCGCTTTATGCCTGTATCGTGAACGATTACATGGGAAGAACATTCGAGGCACGTAGACAAACGCTCATTGTGACCCATCTCAATGAGGACCGGCGGGCGATTAATGCACAGATCCATTCTGCTCGTGAAAAAGCCGGCGAGCTCAGCGGGAAGACACGCCGCCTTCCTATTCTGGTGGCTGCCAATGTCCGTGACGGCGAGTTACGACGGATCAACACGTGGGAAGAACACCGTGATGCCCGTGTTCTGATGGATAAGGGTTATCACCAGATTACCGACATTGATGTCAAATGCGGTCTTATTACGCTTCGGAATAGTGAGGGGACCACACGATTACTGTCCCCACGTGAAGCGACCAGCGAAGGCCTCACTCTTTATCTATCCGATCACATTGACGTAGGGGCGGGCGACAAAATACGCTTTTCAAAAAGTGACAATGAACGTGGCTACATCGCTAACAGTGTGTGGACCGTCGTAGAAGTCTCCCGTGAGGGGATCAGGCTGACGAATGGAGAACAGACCCGTACGGTCAAACCCGAAAGTGATGAGGCGCAACGTCATATCGATCTGGCATATGCCGTGACGGCACACGGTGCGCAAGGGGCCAGTGAGTCGTTTGCTATCGCGCTTGAAGGCACTGATGGGGGACGTGAACGAATGGTAAGTTTTGAATCGGTGTATGTGGCGCTCTCTCGTTCAAAACAACATGTACAGGTCTACACCGACAATCGCAATGCGTGGATAGCAGCCATGGACAACGTCACAGAGAGAAGTACCGCTCACGATGTGTTGGTACCGCGCAGCGAGCATGCCGTAAAAAATGCGAAACGGCTTTTAAAACACGCCCTGCCATTGCAGGACGTGGCAATGGGCCGAGCGTTGCTCCAGCATTCAGGGTTGCAAAAGGGACACTCGCTGGCACGATGGCTTACCCTGGGGCAGGATAGCCAGCCCCATATCTCTTTTCCTGTTTATGACAGCAATGGAAAATCGGCCGGTATCTGGCTAAACCCTCTAAAGCAGGGGCTGGATCTCGATGTATTGACATCGCAGGGACAAGTATTGGGGATCCCGGAGGCCCAGTTTGTGGCCTTACAGGCAAGCCGTACTGGTGAGGTTCGTCTTGCCCAGAATATGCATGAAGGTACGGCGCTGGCGGCACGGCACCCCGAAAGCGGCATTGTGGTCAGACTGTTTGATGAAGGTCGGCCCTGGAATCCTGGGAGAATGACCGGCGGGAAATTATGGGTAGACGGTGTCACGGACATTGCGCTTTCGAAGGAAAATGCCTGCATCTCAAACGAAGTAACACAAGCGAGACGTGCAGATGAAATTCAGCGGCAAGCGCTGGAAAGACGGGCCGAACAAACGGGGCGGGCTATGAGGGAGACTGACAAATCCTCGTCAATTGCTACGTTGCCAGATGAGAAAATCAAGACGCTGATCAGTGATGTCATCAGCCGTATGGACAAAAAATGTCTTTCGGGAAAGTTACCCGTCTTCGATTTGTCAGAACGACAAAAGCAAGCAGACGCTGTGAATCATATCGTGTCAGAAAATCGTCATAGAGAGCGTTTTCAACAGATCGAAAATGGCGGGGTTAGCGACAAGACCTTGGATGAAAACTGAAACAGGTCTTCAGCGGGGCGGCACTTTTTATTTGCCCTGGCACGTTGACTCATCGTGTCTGAACCCTTTGTTTTAAAAGTAAAATGCCGTGAGTGTGTGATGTCTGAGGGCGGCTTCCCACATATTATTAGCATCAGTTCATCCCTTTCGTTCACCTGTTCGGAATACGAAAGGGATGCACCGTGTCACAACAATCACACTTAGCGCTGCAGAGACAGTTGACCAAGACAACGTCCTTGTCATCCTAATACATCCTGTTTCACAGCGCGGCAATGGCCTCGATTTCAATTAATGCATCTTTAGGGAGTCTGGCAACTTCAACACATGTACGAGCGGGGAAACCCGTATGGTGTTCAATGAAAAAAGCACGGTAAGCCTCATTGACCAAGGCGAAACTCTTTAAATCCTTAACGAACACCGTCGTCTTTATCATATGGTTCACACTTAATCCTCCCGCTTCAATAATGGCCAGTACATTTTCCAGTGATTGCCGGGTTTGCGCGGTTATCCCTTCAGGAATTTCTCCCGTTTCAGGATGGACGGGCAGTTGCCCTGAGGTCATCACCATATTTCCCGGACTTCCAAATACGATCCCCTGAATATAGGGGCCAATAGCACTGGGTGCGTTATAGGTCTTAATTTCGTGAGCCATTCCAACACTCCTCAAAAAATAAATTGAGGGGCAATCCTAAGCCTCATCTTTGAGGGAAACCATTATTTATAAACCCCTAATAAAAAGTGCATTATTTCAAATTTAAACAAACTGATTACATAAAAGAGAATATTGCCAATTTTTAGCAAAGCAGGGTCGATGAAGTTGTGATATGCGTCCAACTTTGGGGCGCTTTGAAACAATTAACTAACATTATATTTTGCTAGTTAAGATCACATATCTCTCTGCTTTGGAGGGTAATAAGATAAAAGGTGTTATTTAATATAATGATTTAAATCAAGTGGTTGCAGTCAGTGTTTAGGAGTGTGGAATATATTTTCAGCAAAGGTTATTTTTATAGAAGTAAACGGCATTATTTATCGCTACCAGGAGGAAAATATCCTACGGATGGCCCTTTTTGCTATGGAATCCAGAAAACATTTCCCTCTTCTCTCCGTTATACTTATCCCATTATAACAAATACCGAATCGACTGGCCCATGAGTACGCGTAATTTTAAAAACAATAACTTTTTACCCTACCTTTTAAGCAGGAATGACTATGACACTGGAAACAACAAATACAGAACTCACGCCCACGTTCTCCTCACAAGCAAAAAGAGCGGGCATGACAGACAGCGAATGGCACGAGGCGATCAGGTTTGATAGTACTGACCGGGGATGGATCATTATTAGTATAGGTATGGCTATCGGTGCCGGCATTGTATTTTTACCGGTGCAAGTGGGTTTGATGGGATTATGGGTATTTCTTCTCTCGTCGGTTATTGGCTACCCGGCAATGTATCTTTTTCAGCGTTTATTTATAAACACATTGGCCGAGTCACCAGAGTGCAAAGACTATCCGAGTGTCATCAGTGGTTACCTGGGTAAGAATTGGGGGATATTGCTGGGGGCACTTTATTTCGTCATGTTGGTTATCTGGATGTTTGTTTACTCCACGGCAATTACGAATGATAGCGCTTCATACCTCCACACCTTTGGCGTAACAAAAGGCCTCCTTTCCGACAATCCATTTTACGGCCTTATCCTTATCTGTGTCCTGGTGGCTATATCCTCGCGGGGTGAGAAACTCTTATTCAAAGTCTCAACAGGAATGGTATTAACCAAACTTTTAGTGGTCGCCGCGCTGGGCATTTCCATGGTGGGATTGTGGCACCTCTATAATGCAGGCACTTTACCCCCTTCGGGCCTACTGATTAAAAACGCCATTATTACTTTGCCGTTCACGCTGACATCAATACTGTTTATTCAGACACTCAGTCCCATGGTCATTTCGTATCGATCTCGTGAAAAATCAATTGAAGTGGCACGTCATAAGGCACTGCGGGCCATGAATATCGCATTTGGCATTCTGTTTGTGACAATCTTCTTTTATGCCGTGTCATACACCCTTGCGATGGGGCATGACGAGGCACTTAAAGCGTATCAACAAAATGTCTCAGCGCTGGCAATTGCTGCCCAGTTCATGGGTGACGGGGGCTCATGGGTGAAAGTTGTCAGCGTCATCCTGAACATTTTTGCTGTCATGACAGCGTTCTTCGGCGTTTACCTGGGGTTCCGCGAAGCCACTCAAGGCATCGTCATGAATCTCCTGCGCCGCAAGTTGCCCGCAGATAAAATTAATGAAGCCTTTGTGCAGCGTGGGATCATGCTGTTTGCCATTCTCCTTGCATGGAGTGCCGTGGCGCTGAATGCACCCGTCTTAAGTTTCACCTCCATCTGCAGCCCTATCTTTGGTCTGGTCGGGTGTTTGATCCCCGCTTGGCTCGTTCTGAAAGTTCCTGCATTACACAAATACAAAGGTACCTCACTGGTGATCATTATCATCACGGGGATCCTGCTTTGTATTTCGCCATTCCTGGCGTTTGCATAATCGGCATAAAGGCACGAATGATGATGACAACTTTTTCACCTCAGCAGTGGAATGATTTTATACGTATTGTGAAGGAAGAAGTGAAACCCGCGACGGGATGCACTGAACCTATCGCACTGGCGCTCGCTGCGGCGACGGCGACGACTTATCTTTCCGGTTTACCTCAACGGGTGGAGGCCTGGGTGTCGCCAAACTTGATGAAGAATGCCATGGGGGTGACCGTACCAGGGTCGGGAATGAAAGGACTGCCGGTCGCGGCAGTCCTGGGAGCAATATGCGGTGATGCAAAGGCCGGTCTGAAAGTCTTGCATACTGTGACTTCACAGGATGTTTTAACCGCCCAAGACTGGATGAGACAGGGAAAAGTGGCTGTTAACCTCCAGCCTGACTGTACTGAATCGTTGTATGCCCGCGCGCGGGTGTTTTTTGAAAACGAACACGCGACGGTCACCATTACAGGAGATCATACGCGTATCACGGCGATAGAAAAAGGCAGTGAAGTGGTCTTCAAACTTTCAAAGGGTTCGCAGTGTGATGATTCTGCGTCTTTGCAGGCCTATTTCTCGTCTGTGACCTTGACGCAAATCGTAGAGTGTATTGATGCTGTGCCGATTAATGATATCGACTTCATTGTCGAGGCGGCAGAGATCAATAATGAACTGTCCCTGGAAGGGCTCAGGCACGACTGGGGATTGCATATCGGCGCCTCTCTCATGCGACAGCGAAGTCGCCATCTGATCGGGGACGATATTTTGTCATCGATCTTGATTCGGACGGCTGCCGCATCAGATGCACGAATGGGGGGAGCGGCGCTGCCCGCAATGAGTAACTCAGGCTCTGGAAATCAAGGGATAGCGGCCACCATGCCGGTCGTGGTGGTGGCAGAACATCTTGGAGCAGGTCGAGAAAGGCTCTGCCGGGCATTAATGCTTTCACATCTGACCGCGATTTATATTCACAGTAAACTGCCAAAATTGTCGGCGTTGTGCGCTGCAACAACGGCCTCTATGGGCGCTGCAGCAGGAATGGCTTGGTTGCTGGGGGGTGAGAGCAAAGTGATACTCATGGCGATAAACAGCATGGTTGGGGATATCAGCGGTATGATCTGTGATGGCGCATCGAACAGTTGTGCGATGAAGGTTTCAACGGGGGCGGTGTCAGCCTGGAAAGCAGTATTGATGGCGCTGGATGGGACATCCGTTTTGGGCAGTGACGGTATTGTGTGCGATAACGTTGAGGAGTCCTTAAACAATCTTACCTCGCTTGCAAGCCATGCTATGCGCCATACGGACACGCAAGTTATTGAGATGATGCTCCTTAAAAAGCATTCGCTTATTTCATCTTGCTAACCGACCCGTTTACGCTGGGGGGATTGAATTGGGTACGTTGGCGATTTGGGCACTGTAGCGAGATTGAACGGTGACAATTTGCCAGAACAGTAGTAAAGACAACAGCTTTCGCCTGTGCTAAATCTGATGAGGGCTGTTACTCAATTTTTTGCACATAATTCCCCGTTTCGGTGACGGTTGAGCTCATGATGGCGCGGTAGGTTTGCGCTGTAATGAACTGAATCTTCATATTTCACAGGGTATGGGAGAGCAGTTTTGTCAGGCGAACGTTACCTCCCGGAGAATGTTCAAAAGCTTAACTTCCAGTCCTTTCCCACGCAGGACATCGATGACCTATTCGTTGGCAAATCGCTCCTTTAAAGGGGACATCATCTTACTTATGGACAGCTGGAAAATAGCAAAAGCTGTCATTGAACGAGACGTCTGTCAGTCAACGGCGAATAATCGTTATGTACAGTGTCACGATTACGCGCAGTAACTATTCTCGCGAATGGGAATGTGAACAGTAATTATTTAATAATATAATCATAGGATTATATTATTTTGAGCCCTATATCACAGTCCTGGGGACAATGTTTAATGATAAAATCGGGACTCCACTTCGGTGGGAAGACAACTTAGGTGTCCATGCAGGCATGTGTATCTCACATAATTCCCATTGCAGGGGAGAATCGTGGCTGAAATGACGGGAAGGGTGACGAATAAGCGCACGATAATGTCATTTGTTTCTATCGCCTCTGATGCCAATTGCGTCACTGTCATGGAAACGAAGTTTACGCCCTCGTATGGCTTACGAATGCAATACCAGAGCCTAAGAGAGGGGAGGTTCATTGTGCTTCCATTCATTTTAAAAAGAGGTGTATTGTTTGACCGTTGGTTATGAAACTCGTCCTACCGCCGATCTGGCCCATCTCGCCTGGTGCGCCCTTATTGCTGTAAAATTAGCTCAACAGCAAGGCAAAGCCCAATCCGAACTCGAGCAACATCTTTTCATTATGAAATGGCTGACGACCGCACAAAAGCGCAGGCTCCTTCCCAAAAGCGTAGCAGCAGATATTTCGTGGTTGCTAAGTCAGGGGAAACGTTACGGTTTTGGCGCAAACCTGCTGAAAAAATTAGACTACATTTATCGCTCAAGCATAGGGGCGTTGGCCGATCAGAGCGCGCTTTTTAGGTTCACCTTTTTTATTGAGACACTCAAGACGATGGGATGGACGGATTATTTGCTCCCCCCTAAAGACTGGGAGAGCGGTTGGACATCTTCTGACACCGCGAAAGCGGTCTATACACCCAAGGCTCAACTGCATCCGGCCTTCGACGACACCGGCAAGTTAATCCAGCCATTATCCATCAGGTTTACCGGCGATGTGTCGGGTGTCTTTGCATTGATGGAACAATGCCATCTCAGTTTTGCCCCGCAAGAAAAGCATGAGGGATTCTCGGAGTTCATACTTCCCCTCTGACGATGTCTTATCCTCTGATGTCCGATTAGCATCAACAGCACGCACATCCCGGTAATCCGACATTCCACCTCTTGACCCTGACTGTTTCTGCAGGCAGGGTAATTCCTGACTCAATTCCCCTCTTTTAATGCGACATTTCGCCGGATCAGTGACATGAAAATGATTTTTTCATGTTAAATATCAGCGGCAATGAGAAAGAGCTCGCAATACTCTTCTTCAATATAAAACGATGTCGTCATCCGAATTTTTCCCTCTTATTATAAATAAGATCGACATCCTGCATGATAAATGTTGTATCGCACGCGAATAACGAGGCATAACTAATGATGCCCATTTACACGTTAGCTTAAAGAGACGTTTCCCTGATGAGTAAAATAGTTGAAAGGCAATGTCGTTATTTGAGAATAGAGAGGGTAAAGAAAATTCCTAATGAATTGTCATGGGTTTTGTGAGAATAAAAGGGCGAAAAAAATCCGTTCTCTTCGCTAAACATGGAGCAGAGGGGAGTTATAGCGAAGAGAACGGTAAATAATGCAAGGAGGATAATATCGGTAATTACACTAGGGAAGTGCAAAGGTATATTTGATCAAATAAAAATATTTATCAAGGCTTTCGTGTGTAAATAAAACATATTTCGGGGTGATGTTCGTGGAAAAAAACCGTCCACCTCTCTGACGCAACGTTCTTAAAAAAAAGAGAGGCGAACGGTAAGGCATGAAGAGCCATTTTATTATTGTCACATCGTTCGACAATGCAGATTGTGGATTGGGGAATGCAATATTTCAATTTAATATGATGGGTGGGCGTCACATTTCTCTGCTTTAAAGTAATTGGTTTGCCGTTCGTTTAATATAAAATTACATTTTATCATTTTATATTAAATTGCGTGTGTAAATTTTTTTGAAGTTGATTTTATATTTTCATTATCTATATGATATTAAACAATTTGTATATCCATATTGATATTATTGGTAGTGGTGGTGAAAAATATACAAACACTTTCTTACAGGGAGAGATGTGATGATATAAATAGAAATTTCTCAAAAATGGATATTGACCTTGAAAAGTATCCATTGGTTCTGACATAGGCATTGAAAATATTTCCTGGCTGTAATGAGGGATTGCACCCCTGTATGGGCTGAGCGCGGGATACTCAAATGTGATAGGGGGAGGTTTTCAACCTTTGATATAACAGGTTGCCGAACAGTAAGCCGTGTCTTTATAAAAACGTCCTGCTCGCTGAGTCAGTTCTGCGAAGATAATCGCATAGGTTTTTCATGACAGCGGGCTGGACGATCTTTTTACTGCTTGCGTAGGGGAACATTTACAAGAAATGTGAGTGCGATCACTTAGCTAAAAATAAGTTAATGACTTTGCAAACAAACTGCTGACTTTCACTTCGCTGAGGGGTTTTCTGCATAAACCTGAGCACAGCAATATCAAAAAGACTCAAGTGCCAAATATCCGTGGGCAGGGAAACTTTCATTTCATTATCAAACGAAAGTTTTTTAGCCCATTTTGGCGTCAAATGAACCTGTAACTTTGATCACACTTCTGTGTTCTTTCCTTTGTTGTAATTAAATCGAAAGGGAAGGAAAGAGCTTTAACACCTATTTATGCGCTTGCCGCGCGCTATTTATAAAACACTTTTGATAGGGACGAATATGACATCCAGTGTCGTTAAACGCCGTGAACATATTATCGACCAACTGTGTACAGAGGGCAGTGTCGGCGTTGAACCTCTGAGCGCACGTTTTGGCGTTTCGAGCGTCACTATCCGTAATGATCTGCGTTATCTCGAAAAAAAAGGGTGTGCGTTACGCCTCCATGGCGGCGCCATCCTTAATCGGCAATTCGCGTTTGACAGACCCTTACAGGATAAGGGAGGCATGAACCGCGATGTGAAATCCCGCATCGCAGCAAAAGCAGCAGAATTCATACAAGACGGTGATGCCCTGATTTTGGATTCTGGTTCAACCACCACACACATTACGCCGCACCTTAAATTTCGGCGTGATGTCGTGGTCATGACCAATGCGCTGAACATCGCCTATCAACTGGCCGATTTTGAAGGAATCGAAGTGATGGTCTTGGGAGGGAGTGTGCGACAGAAATCCTACTCCCTTTACGGGCCATCTGCAGAACAGCAATTACGGCAATATCGTTTTAAGACGTTGTTTCTCGGTGTCGATGGCTTTGACCTCATATCCGGAATCACGACGCCTAACAGCGGTGAAGCCCACTTGAATCGAGTTATGTGCGAAGTGGCACATGAAATTATTGCGGTGGCTGATTCCAGTAAGTTCGGCCGTCAAAGCTTCTGCATGATCCGTGAAGCCGGACAAATCCATCGGCTGATTACGGATTCCGGTATCCCTGACAACTACCACAAAGAATTAACTGACCTCGGCGTGGACGTCATTATCGCCGACGACTGATTCTGTTATCACGACGCACTCGTGGAGAAACCATGCATCCTTTATTACAACTAATCCGGCGCCATAAATCGGGCGAGGCGGTGGGCATCTATTCCGTTTGTTCGGCCCACCCCTGGGTATTGGAAAGCGCGCTCAGGCTTGCCAAAGAACGACATACCGCTGTGCTGATTGAGGCAACCTCAAATCAGGTTAATCAATTTGGTGGCTATACAGGCATGACGCCCGCCCAGTTTCGGGACACCGTTTTTGCTCTCGCCGATCGCATAGGGTTATCGCGTGATCGCGTTTGGCTGGGCGGTGATCACCTGGGGCCAAACGTCTGGCAAGACCATCCCGCGGATGAAGCGATGCAACTGGCTGAAACCCTCATCCATGACTATGTCAGTGCAGGATTTCGCAAAATCCACCTTGATTGTTCCATGTCCTGCAAAGGCGATCCGGTTCCGCTGAGTGATATCGATATTGCCACGCGCGCAGCGCTGCTGTGTGCGGTGGCGGAGAAGGCCTGGCTCCAGGCCGGCGGAGAGCGTCCGGTGTATGTGATTGGCACCGAAGTACCTGTTCCCGGTGGTGCAAAAGACAATATGGAAGGGGTGGCGGTGACTACGCCGCAGGCCGCGGACACTACGCTTCAAGTGCACCGCCTCGCCTGGCGTCTGGCTGAGCTGGATAACGCGTGGGGGAGAGTGATTGCACTCGTGGTGCAGCCGGGCGTTGAGTTCGACCATCAGAACGTTGTCCATTATCAGCCCGGGAAAGCGATCGCACTGAGTCAGTTTATTGAGGCGCAACCGAATATGGTTTATGAAGCGCACTCTACCGATTATCAGACGCCACACGCTTACAGCGCGTTAGTACGGGATCATTTTGCCATCTTGAAAGTGGGGCCTGCGCTCACCTTTGCCCTTCGCGAAGCCCTCTTCGCCCTGGATCACATTGACCGTGAATGGAACGGCGAACTTAACGCAGCGCACCTTCGCGATACGTTGGAGCAGGTGATGCGCGAAGAACCTCATCAGTGGAGCCGGTACTACCACGGTTCACCTCACCAGCAATATATCGACCGCCAATACAGCCTGAGTGATCGCGTGCGGTATTACTGGGCGCACCCTCAGGTGAAATTAGCAGTGAACCGCCTGATGGACAATCTCCGCCATCAGCCAGTGCCTATGGCGTTACTCAGTCAATATTTACCCCAGCAGGCACAGGCCCTCTGTGCCGGTGCGCTGAGCAACGATCCACAGCACTGGGTCATGAACAACATTCAACGCGTACTGCTCAGTTATGCCTCGGCCTGTGAGCCGCGCCATGACCGCCAACAATCCCAATACCAGGAGTATGAAAGTGAGTGAGCTGTTTTCCTATTCAAAGGCGTGGTTACTCAACCATCACGCACTCCACACCGCGCAGGAAATTGAGCAACAGCCGTGTCTGTGGAAAGAACTGCATGACATGTTGGTCCAAACCAAAATCTATTGGCAGCCGTTTCTCCAGCCGCTGCTGACCAATCTCCAACTGCAAATCGTGCTTTGCGGCGCAGGTTCTTCCGCCTTCGCAGGACGGGCACTTGCACCCTGGCTGCGCGAACACTGCCACCTCGACGTTATGGCCTGTGGCACCACGGATATTGTCCCATCCCCTTTGCAGTATCTTGATCCTGGGCGGCCTACATTACTGATTTCCTATGGCCGTTCGGGCGACAGCCCGGAAAGTATTGCCACGGTGAGACTTGCCGATCAACTTTTGCCGCAATGTTATCACCTGATGCTGACCTGTAATCCTAAAGGTCAACTGGCGCAATACGCCAAAGGGCGAGGCAATGTGTGCTCCTTGGTCATGCCTCAGGGATCGCACGATCAGGGCTTTGCCATGACCTCCAGCTTTAGCTGCATGACACTGGCCACGCTTTTATTGCTGGGTCCTCAAACACTCGAACAGACCCATGCGCCACTGCAGCAAATGGTAACCCTGTGTGAGCGCGAATCCCTCGGGTGGCGTGTTCATACCAAAAAACTAGCGCGAGCCGGATTCAAGCGCGCAGTTTTACTCGGTAATCGGTGCTTTACGGGGCTTGCCGAAGAGGGTGCCCTTAAGTTGCTGGAATTAACGGCAGGAAAGATCGCAACACGATACGACACGCCGATGGGATTCCGGCATGGGCCAAAGTTTATGGCGGATCGGGACACGATGGTTTTGCTGATGATGTCATCAGACAGTTACTGCCGTCGCTATGAGCAAGACCTATTAGATGAGTTGCGGGGTGATGGCCTGGCGCATGTCGTGGCCCTGAGCAGTATCGCTGGCGAGTCGCTCACCGTCCTCAACAGTGACCTTGATGATATCTGGCTTCTCTTTCCTTACCTCCTCTTCATACAGATGTTGGCGTTAGAAACCTCCCTTTCGCTCGGCATCACACCGGATAACCCCTGCCCGACAGGGGAGGTAAATCGCGTGGTAAAAGGCGTGGATATCTATCCTTTCACCCCCGCCACCTCCCAGAAGTCCCCTGGCAAAATTTTCACTCAGGAGTGATGCATGGCAACCCCAAATATTCTTATGACTCGCATCGATAACCGGTTAGTTCACGGCCAGGTAGGCGTGACGTGGACCAGTTCGTTGGGGGCGAATTTAGTGTTAGTGGCCAATGATGTCGCCGCCGTCGACCCGGTACAGCAAAATCTGATGGATATGGTGGTGGCTGAAGGTGTGCAGACACGCTATTTCACCCTCGAGAAAACCATCCAAGTGATCCACAACGCGGCAGACCGACAAAAGATTTTCATTGTCTGTAAAACCCCTCAGGACGTATTGACGTTAGTCAAAGGCGGCGTCCCAATCAACTTTGTCAACGTGGGGAACATGCACTTTGCAGAGGGTAAAAAGCAAATTCATAAAACCGTCTCTGTCGATGAAAGCGATACGGCGGCATTTCGCGAACTGGAGAGGTTAGGGGTGACCTGCGAAATTCGGCGAGTGCCGGATGAGGCCGGTGAATCCCTTATCAAACTCTTAGCATAACGGGAGTTAGCCATGTTTACAGATGCGTTACTGATCGGATTATTAGCCGGACTGGCTGGGGTAGACATGTTTAACGGTCTGACTCACATCCACCGTCCGGTGGTCATTGGCCCGCTGGTCGGGCTGATCTTGGGCGACCTGCATACGGGATTATTAGTCGGTGGGTCACTGGAATTGGTATGGATGGGCATGGTGCCGCTGGCAGGAGCCCAGCCCCCTAATGTCGTCATCGGGGGCGTCGTAGGTACAGCGTTTGCCATTTTAACGCATGCTGACCCGAAGGTTGCCATTGGTGTCGCGGTGCCTTTCGCGATAGCCGTGCAAGGTTGTATCACCCTGTTGTTCACGGTGTATTCACCGATGATGCACAAGTGCGACAAGATGGTACAAGCACTGAACTGGCGCGGTGTTGAACGGGTGAACTACCTAGGGATCGCTATCCTGTTCTGTTTTTACTTCATTGTGGCGTTTCTGCCCGTGTATTTCGGTGCCAATGCCGCCAGTGTCATGGTTCAGAAAGCCCCAACCTGGCTACTGGATGGGCTGTCAGTGGCTGGCGGCATGATGCCCGCGATTGGGTTCTCATTATTGATGAAAATTATGATGAAAAAGACCTATGTGGCCTATTTCATTCTCGGTTTTATATCTGTGACTTTCCTAAATATGCCGATTATCGCTGTTGCTCTGGGAGCCTTTGCCATCGCGTTAATCGATTTCTTTAACCGTTCACGTGATGGGCTGGAGGACGAGACACCTGTCCCTGCTTCTTCAAACAACGTTCAGGAGATGGAAGATGGCATTTAATGATGATGAATCCATGCAGGCGTCAAAAGCAGAACACCTTATGGCGCGGGCATTAGCCACCAGTCAGGTCGAGCAGGACGACTACATCGACAGCGCACCCTCGGCGGCGCTGACTAAAAAAGATCTTAACCGCATGGCGTGGCGTTCCCTGCTGTTGCAGGCTTCCTTCAACTATGAACGTATGCAGGCCGGGGGGTGGCTTTATACCTTGATCCCAGGGCTTAGAAAAATTCATAAACACCCACAGGATCTGGCCAACTCCATGAAGATGCACATGGAATTTATCAACGTGCATCCTTTCGACGTCACCTTTTTGTCCGGCCTGGTACTGGCGATGGAGGGAAGCAAAGAGAAAATTTCCACTATCCGGGCGGTAAAAGTGGCACTCATGGGGCCATTGGGCGGCATCGGCGATGCAATGTTTTGGCTGACGCTGCTGCCTATCTGTGCCGGTATCGGTGCTTCACTTGCGCTGCAAGGAAGTTTGTTTGGACCCATCGTTTTCTTGTTGATTTTCAATGTGGTGCATTTTGGTCTGCGTTTCGGCCTGGCGCATTACGGTTATCACGCTGGGACCAGTGCGCTGACACTGCTTAAGACGCATACCAAAAAAATCTCGCACGCTGCATCGATTGTTGGAATGACCGTGATTGGCGCACTGGTTGCCTCGTACGTGCATCTTTCAACGCCCCTGATCATGCATGCTGGTAAAGCCAGTGTCGCCTTGCAAACAGACGTGCTGGATAAGTTGATGCCCAATATTCTCCCGCTGTGTTTCACGCTGGTAGTGTTTTGGTTGATGAAGCGCAGCTTCTCGCCAGTGAAATTGATCGGGTTGACCGTGCTGTTTGGGGTGGTGGGTAAATTAGTTGGGTTTCTTTGAGGGGGCACAATGTTAGGCGTCATTATCACTGGCCACGGCCGCTTTGCGAGCGGTCTATTACAGGGCGTTGAGCAGGTCGTGGGTGAACAGTTGCAGTGCTGCGCGGTGGATTTCCCTGAAGGGGTCAGTCACGGCGAGTTGAGGTGTCTGCTCGAGCAGGCCTGTGCCTCATGCGACAGCGGTGAAGGCGTAGTGATCTTAAGCGATTTGCTGGGAGGGTCTCCCTTTCGGGTTGCCGCCGTTCTCGCAAAGCAGCATCCGGACTATCAGGTGATCACGGGTACGAATATGCAACTCGCAGCTGAAATGATGCTTGAGCGCGAAGGAATTACTCCTCAGCGATTTCGCGACATGGCGCTCAAGTGTGGGCAAAGAGGGATCACCAGTCTGTGGCATGAAGAACAAAAGCAATGCACCCAAAAACAAAATGATGGCGTCGGATCAGACGGCATTTAAGGAGACTATCCTATGTACTTGATTTCAAGTAGAGAAATGCTCAAAAAGGCGCAGCGAGAAGGGTATGCCGTTCCTGCCTTTAACGTACACAATCTGGAAACCGTGCAGGTGGTGGTAGAAACGGCAGCTGCGCTACACTCCCCCGTGATTTTGGCAGGTACGCCGGGGACCTTTACTTACGCAGGCACGGATTATTTGGTGTCTATTTGCCAGGAAGCCGCTCATCAGCACAACTTGCCGTTGGCATTGCACCTGGATCATCATGAAGAGTTAGACGATATCCGCACAAAAGTCACGGCTGGTGTGCGCTCGGTAATGATCGATGGTTCACATTGCGCGTTTGAAGACAACATTCGCAAAGTGTCAGAGGTGGTGCGTTTATGCCAAAGATATGACGTCAGTGTGGAAGCCGAGCTGGGGCGACTCGGCGGCCAAGAGGACGACCTGAATGTCGACAGTGCAGACAGCTTCTTTACCGACCCCACTTCAGCGCGCCTTTTTGTCGAACGTACCGGGATTGATTCTTTGGCCGTGGCAATTGGCTCCGCGCATGGGCTATATCAAGGGGAGCCGCATCTTGATTTTGCCCGTTTAGCACAAGTCCGTAAGGTCGTAGACGTTCCACTGGTTTTACATGGCGCATCGGGTATTCCTGAACACATGGTACATGAGGCAATAGAACTCGGGATATGCAAAGTGAATGTGGCGACAGACCTGAAAATTGCTTTTGCCGATGCGGTAAAAGATTACTTTACTGACCATCCAGAGGCGAATGACCCTCGTAAATATATTACCCCGGGTAAGGAAGCGATGCGTAAAGTCGTGCGGGAGAAAATACGTATCTGCGGGAGCGAGGGAAAATTGTAAGTTCAATAAGCGAGCTTTAACGAAACAAGAAGCGAAATACATTCCCGCAGCCAAGGGAGGGTGTTTAACTAAAAGACTCCAAGCATCGTTGTCATTGAAGCGGTTACCACTGGCACTCTGGGTTTGAGTGCCAATGTAGCCCTTTCACTGACCTAATCAATGGTATCGAAGGACGTATCGTTCAATCGTGGAGTAGTACTTCTTTCAAAGTGAATCAGTACCCCACGAAAGTGTTTATCATTATCTTGCGCATAGACCTCTTCCCTGAATTCAGTGAACGCTCAAATTTGAAGCCATTAATCCGGGAAGGCCTCGCCAATCCGAATGAGAGCATTGAGACGCCTGATGATTCCCAGCCGCCTTTTCGGCTGCGGAGAAATGATTAATATCCGCGCCATAGTCTTCCCAAACCGAGACAAGTCACCGAATGATTCTGCCTTAAAATACCGATATCAAGTGCCCTCTGTGTAATCGACGGTCATGGTGATGGTATCTTCATACTTTCCAGCAGGTTTGTTTGGGCCTGGAAGCGTCTTAACCTGAAAATCAATCGGCTGCTTTTCCGCCGTGCCCGTAAATTTACGACCCAGCATACTCCAGGGCTCACCTGTCGTATCGGAGATCTGGTAAGGGATTTTATTTTTTCCGTCAGCGGAAACCATATACCCAACCCCGGTGGCGTCATCGTTCTCCCCCTTAAAACTGACGGTGTACGGGGTCCCATAGGTGCACCGAACCTGGGCTGTCGCAGCTTGTGACTGGCTCTGGCCCGAAAACATTTGTGGGGTAAAGTTTATATCAACGGGCGGACTAATCTGACATGCGGACGAGACACTCAGTCTAAAAGTCAACGGTTGTTGGACGTTGGTAATGTTAAAGCCCATCAGGGGGATCTTAAGGATCGTTTCCGCTCTTAGTTTACCGTCAAGTTTAATGGAGTAAGTCCCGGAGTAGGTGCCCGGTGCAATGCCATTCTGCTGAGGAATGATAAAATGGGCTAACAAACGATAAGGGTGCTCCCACTTTCCTATGTTGAAGAAACCCGTTTTGAGAGAAGAATAATCACACTCACTTGGGTGGGCACTACAGAGCTGATTGTTCATCGCGTTGTTTTCATCGCTTGAGGGAGAGAGAACGTTATCAACCAACTCTCTTTGATCCCCGCCTTCGGGCAAGACGTACGTAGTCGGCGTATTGAGAGTACTGACGCAAAGCTGGGAAATCCCTCCCATTGCCTGACCGGCGCAGAGGTTGGCTTTTATCTGATAATGCGCATTTCGGGTAGAGGGCCTTTCATTGGTTAAGACCAAATCATTACCGATATAAGGGCCGGGTGAAACATTGGTGACAGCCAATCTGAAATAGGCATCGCTTTGATTGAAGTTATCCGGACGCCCCAGACAGAACACATCCAACGGTACGTCGACGCTTGTGTTTCCCCCATCCTCAATATCCAGTCCCGATTTATCGAAAGAACCGAGAATGATGGTGCCGGAATGGTCCCAATAGACATTACACAACTGATTAAATTCAAAATCCACCAAGGCTGCCGACGCGCGCGGAGAAAAGAAATTTAAGAGTAAAAACAGTAATATGAGGCGATGGCGTGATTTCATACATATTCCTCAACGGCAGGTAAAGGTGGGTGTTGGTGCGTGGTGCGTGGTGAAATTCCGCGGTTGTATCACCACCCTGCAGGAAGGGGCCGCGCCGCGATAAACCGAGAGCATGACGGGTTTTGCATCATTCAGATAAAGGAAGGTGCTCCCGCCGTAGCCAACGAAAGTACTTGTTTCGGCGCTTTCGTCTCTGATAACACTGCCCAAGGGAAGCGAGTGACCCTCGGAATCAACCAACCTGAAACGGGCAGGCAATCCTTTCTTACCCCCAAATTTCACCTCTGTACCGGAGTGGGGATAAAGACGCACTTTTTGCCGGTACTGGGCGGCATGATAATCGGCAGGTAAATGGGTGGGGTCGACAGAAATTTCCACCGGTATACCCGCCGGTACGTTCTGAATAAAGCCATACCCTCGGCTGTTGGTATACCCCGCGAGATTGCCGCCATTGTAGTAAGGAAGGTTTGGGATCCCTGCATTCACTAACACAAAGGCACCATGGGATTCCCGGTTCAACTGCATAGACCCGCCAGCCAGGGTGACCGTGCCGGAGCCTTCCAGCCAGTATGTCTTGTTGTCATAGCCATAAAGGCCTGCGCTCAGATTGGCATACTGGTTACTGTGATAGAGACTGGCGCGTTCATAACGATAGCCCGCTTCATCTCTTGTCACCTGCAGGTCAGCATGGGTTTGTTGAGGGCCATAGTCCCCCCATGACAAATTCATATCGTTTCGGTAGCCCAGGGACGAATGGCTCATCGTGTACTGCATCCGCGTGCGGCTGCCGATTGGCACGCTCCAGTTCAGCATCGACATCATATCTTGGCCGCTGGCGTTATAAGCACTTAAGGAAAGGGTTAACTGGCCCTGAAGAGGCGTCGGGGTAGAGAGTGAAATATTACCCATACTGTAGGAGTCTGAACCGTAAGGCTGAATGTAGAAATAACCTAAGCCTAACGTGACAGAATTCTGCCACTGATGGCTGAGCCAGACCTGATCGACACTGCGCGTAGAGACAGAAGAATAGCCATCGTTGTGATAGCCATAATTGCCGAGGTCGGTAAAATTACGGGTGTACTGACTATGGTTATAGGAAAAATTTATATGCGAATTGGCATAGCTGTAACCCAGCTCAGCTCGCCCCCCATTGCACCGATCTGACTCATTATCGGTGCTAACCGCCCCAGTAATACTGAATGTGCCCACGGGAGCGACAAGAAAATTTACGCCGCTTCCTGCCATCTGCAGACGTTGGGCAGACTGTAAAAACACCGACTGGGTGAGCAGGGCGTTCACCCCGCGGCTCAGGTATCCACTGAAGGCAAGATTTCGATATTTACTGTCACTGTAGCCGTAGTTATAACGAAGATAACCCACGTTGGCTGAGAATTCGTGCATGCCTTGCGCAAGCAGGGAGTTGGATTTATACAACTGCACCGTTTCGTTGGTTTTATTGCCAAGCTTATCGGTCGTGACCACCGTGACCTGGCCTGCCCCATTAATAAAGGGAAGATTACTGATTTCATACGGGCCACTATCGACAGAGTTCGAGGTGATTTTGCGGTTATCCATAAAAATATCAACAATTGACGGTGTCTTAGCCGTTCCCCGCACACTGGGGGACTGGTAGATATTTTTATCTGGACTGAGCTTGAAATCTTTTCTAAACGAGACGCCCCCCATGCGTACGCCACTGTCCCACACGCCACCTTCGGAAATGAAATCCCCTAATACGAGGGATGTGTCGTTATCAGCAAAGTATTGCCGGTAATAGGTGAGGTAGCGTGTATAAGTCGTGTTGCTGCTCCCACTCCTGTGCAGGCTATAGCGATTTGCCGTCCCCGAAGCATAAAGATATCCCGAACCGGTGAAGAAACGCCCACCAAGGAATAATGCCCCCGTATCCACCAGACTATTTCGAGAAACATAGCCATCATAATCCAGTGCCGCGCCTGATGAGGGACTGTAATCGAGGTGTTCCTCTCCCTGCGTTGCTGAAAAAGCCTGTTCGGGTAACCAGGCAGGGGGGACACTGATGACTAAAGCATGCTGTTTGTTGTCATAGCGGGACGTCATGCCGGCGATGTGGCGAATATCAACGAGCGTGTCCCCCTCCTTCGGAAGAAGATTGGTGGGGGCACGAAGATGTTGTGTCAGATAAAAGCGCGGAACGAGGTAATGATTATCTGTGATTTTGATGGGAACGCGCGTGGCTAACCTGTTGCCATTGAGAATGACGTTGACATTGTATTCGGGCGAAAATTCAGGCGATAAAGTAATAGGTGTTGGCAACTCGTTGATGTATTCCTGGCTTAATGCATTTTTATGCAGCGCAAAGGCGACAAAAACGGTCAGTAGCCTAAGGGTGTTCTGCCGCGTGTTAATGGATTTCATTCCCGTCCCCCACAGTCTTATTCATGGGGGATAGCAACAGTTTTACTGTCACCATCAAAAAAGCGTGCCGACAGGGTTTGATAAGCCTCGGATTTGACCGTGGGAGGTATGGGCAGATAGAGCGTGGCGCCTGGAAGGACATAACCAAACAACCCTTGATGCAAGGCAAGAGGCTTCTCATCCCGAGCGTTTTGCAGTGTAATATCTGACAATCGCGCATGGACAGGCCCAATGTTATGTAGGGCAATGACCTGCGCGCCTTTATATCGCGTCATTTCCCACCTGACTTGAGGGTATCTTTCCGGGAGAGCATCCCCTTTTTGTTGAAAAGCCGGTGGCGTTAAGCTACCTGCAATAAACAGAGGTAAGACGTAGCGCATTCTTAATACGACTTTATCGCTGTTAGTGGAACTGAGTTGTGGGACCTCATCCACAATAATTCGATAGGCTCGCTCATCGGTAGGATGCAGGGCAGGAGAAACAAAAAACCGAACAAATGCTTTGTCACCTGGCATAATACCTAGCACCGGCGGAACGATGTTTATCTCCTCTTGATCCTCGAAGTAGTTATTCCCCTGATTTTGTTTCCAGGAAAGCACCCGGATAGACAAGTTAGAATTATTCCCGCCTGTATTTTTCAACCATAATAAACTTGAAGATTCTCCCGTATTAATATGTTGGTTGACGGGCCATAAGGCCAGATTGACAGCGCCTAAGGCAGCAGGGATTATAAAAAATAGGGGCAGCATTAATAAATAAAGGCAACGCTTCATTTCAATCCTCGGATAAAATAATATAATCACGTGATGGCTAATACGTCACCGTAATGCCCAATGTGTCTTGATAATTTCCTGCATGGGGTACAGATACTTGAGGTGGCAATGAGAGATACAACCAGATAGCAATGGCTTTATCCTCTGCGGGGGGTAACGGATACTTCTTATCTTGCTGCCATAGTTGGGAATGCGCAGGATCGCGGTATACCATATAAGGCAGGTAATATTCCCCGTCTGTTGACCGCATCCTGCGTTGATTCTCCTTTGCGTATTTGCCGTTATCTAAGGCAATTTGCATGTCAGTTCCTGGGGTACAACTCAGCTCAATTTTTCCCGTTGCCGCGAGCGTCTTGTGCAGCAGATCTGCGATATTAAGGTCTGAAAAGTCGACCGGTTGAACCTCGGAAATTTGGCAACCGTTGATGATAGTTTCCGAAACCTTAAAAGAAACTTGCGCTTGACCCGCAACGCTTTGCGCCGTAAAACACCAACAAAATAGGAGTATTATCGGCGTGTAACGT
This sequence comes from Rahnella ecdela, assembly GCF_019049625.1. Classification (GTDB taxonomy): domain Bacteria; phylum Pseudomonadota; class Gammaproteobacteria; order Enterobacterales; family Enterobacteriaceae; genus Rahnella; species Rahnella ecdela. Next base: position 37,217 of record NZ_JAFMOY010000117.1, on the reverse strand, counting down.
GGTGTGATATATCTGCAAAAGCCATGAGCTGCCATGAGGTAGACCCTTCTTCCTTTCCTGACAATCAGCTTCCACTCCAGTCCACGGTCATTTGAACGGTGTCACTGTAATTTCCTGCCGCGATCGTATTACCATCAGCAATTGCCGTCATTCTCGCCGAGATGGTCAGATCAAAGGGATTGGCATTTCCTGTATTGATATTTTCCCCGGGATATATAAGTGTTTTGTGACTAGAGTCACTAAATAATTGATAAGAGAGTTTATTGATCTTTATTTCGTCAGACATATTCCAACTATTAGAGGTTTCATCATAGTTGGCGTTTTTGATCATTTTTACGGACGGTGTATTGCCTGAAGTACAGGTCACCGTCAATCCCATATCCTCAGCATCGATATTTCTATGGGACATCCATTCAGAGGGATCAAAAGTAATGACGCCAAAATCACTCTTTAGCGGGTCTGTTGAACCGGTTGTTGATACCTGACAACTTGCCACCACAGTGGCCTTCACCGTGATATTTCCTGTAAGGCTACTTTCTGCATGGGTTTGAAATGAAATTAATGAAGTGAGGATAAAACCTGCACCGGTTAACTGGCGTATAGACATAAGTGTTACTCTCCTTGTTAAACATTTTGGCTTAATCAACGAATTTGTTATTAATAAAATTGCGGTCGCTGATAACGATGTCTTTTTAATACTTCCCCCCCTGCTTAAAAGAGGATGGCTTCACAAAAACAATACTTAAATCGCAATAAGTATTTGGCATGCCATTTTTTTACTCAATGAAGATGACAACCGTACATGGGCACTCAAACTTGTTAAGGACCATACATTACACACAGACCATTGATCAATAATAACGATCAATAAATTGTGTTCAATAGATTAAATCTATCAATAGGGGTTAATCGATCGATTGAATCTGTGTGAAAAAAGAGCAAATTTTGATTAAAATCAAAGCGGAATTATCCATGTACGTTTGTTTACATTCTGAAGTAATATCGCTGGTGTATTTAAATGCCTCACAGTTATTTCAACCTGGTGTCCCTGCGAAGTCATTGCCGGTCTATCTTTTGCAAAGGGTGAGGACAAATTCCGGGAAAAATTTCTTCTCAGACGATTGGTATCCAGTAAAGTCACCCAGGTAAGTCAGACGTTTTTATTTGGCAGGAAACTGAGTTTGAACGACAGGTTCAAGGCGCTCGTTAGCAAAGCCAATAGTTGAGCTAAAGAGAATATTGTTTATAAGAAACAACGTAATAACTCGGCTTTGTCTGTCTGCTCCCAGCTGAAGATGTCCCGTCCAAAATGTCCGTATGCCGCTGTTTGTTGATAAATAGGGCGTAACAGATTCAAGGCGCGGATCAATCCATAGGGGCGTAAATCGAAGAATTCACGAATCAGCATGATGAGCTTCTCATCGTCCAATTTTCCTGTGCCAAAGGTTTCCACCATAATGGAGGTGGGTTCAGCAACGCCTATCGCATAAGAAATCTGAATTTCACAGCGCTCGGCAAGGCCCGCGGCAACAATATTTTTCGCCACATAGCGCGCCATGTAAGCCGCTGACCTGTCCACTTTTGAAGGATCTTTTCCGGAGAATGCTCCACCGCCATGGCGGGCCATGCCACCATAGGTATCCACAATGATTTTACGCCCGGTCAGACCGCAATCTCCCATCGGTCCCCCTATGACAAATCGCCCTGTGGGATTTATAAAGTACTTGGTACTGCAGGTAAGCCATTCCTCTGGCAACACAGGTTTGATGATTTCTTCCATTACGCCTTCGTGCAGGTCGGGCTGAGAAATACTTTCATTGTGTTGGGTGGAGATAACCACGGTATCAATACCTACGACCTTTCCGTGTTCATAAACAAAGGTGACCTGGCTTTTTGCATCCGGCCTTAACCAAGGTAAAACACCACTTTTACGAACCTGCGCCTGGCGGGCCATTAGTCGATGGGCGTAGGTAATAGGAGCAGGCATGAGCACATCCGTCTCATTAGAGGCATAACCAAACATCAGGCCTTGATCGCCGGCGCCTTGATTCCCGGCATTGTCATGATTTATGCCTTGGTTGATATCCGGTGACTGTTTCCCAATGGCGTTTAAGACGGCACAAGTATTTGCATCAAAACCCGTATCGGAATGGTTATAACCAATATTATTGATGGTCCGACGTACAATACTTTCAATATCAACCCAGGTGTCGGTAGTAATTTCCCCTCCTACTAACACCATACCTGTTTTTATCATCGTCTCGCAGGCGACATGCGCTTTGGGATCTTGCGCAATAATCGCATCGAGAATAGCATCAGATACCTGATCTGCTATTTTATCGGGATGTCCCTCTGAAACTGACTCCGAGGTGAAAAGTTGTTGTGTCATATAAAATCCTCAAATAATTAATTCATCTTCCTAGATATAAAAACGAGACGACCCAACACGCTCTGTAGCCAGAATATATTCTTCTGACGAGAGTGCTCGCCATATTTTGAGAGAAAACTTAGCATTATCAATAGCTTTTAATTCATGTCTGATGCCCGCTGTCTTTTCGGATATCAAGAAAAATGATGTTTTAGTGTCTTTTTATCTACAGGTATCATGTTAGCAATATCAGTTTTGGGTTGCTTTGAGTTACCTGTTATAAATAAGTTAATAATTAGAAACTCTCATCAGGACAAGTATAAAATATTTACTGATTGCGCTCTCCGATATTCGTTCTAATTAATAGGTTGCGCATCTCATTTTAATAAGTCCATTTTATAAATGGGCGCGTATTTGTGTTGAGTATTACAAATAACGTTCATGAAGTATGGTGAGAAGCTGCCAAAGTGTATCTATTAAGAGACATATTAAGCGACGTAAGCTTTGAGAGCATGAAAATGCAGCTAATGAGTCGGTCATATCAGTATGATTATTGAACGTTGGGGGGTATCTAACCAACCCCTGTTACCTGGCCTCCTCACTGAACAGCGGTCTCGCTAAATGTTAAGAATATCCTTCGTGATGCGCATTATCCGGACATATGAAATCAGCTTCCTATCCTCCCCCTTAGGATATCGCTTGCCAGAGTCTTTCCCCTTCATTATGCTTTTCATATCCCCCCAGGGGGGATGTTGTCTGCTCATAATTGAGGAAAACGCATGCTAAGTATTCTTTATCATCGTGTGTATCGTCACCTGTTTCTGGCACAGGTTATCGCGCTTATCGGCACGGGGTTAGCTACTGTCGCATTGGGGTTATTAGCTTACAATCTGGCAGGAGAAAGAGCGGGCGCCGTATTGGGAACTGCCCTGGCAATCAAAATGAGTGCTTATATTTTGGTTGCGCCCATCTCCGCCGCTTTTGTGGACAAATTTCCCCGCCGCACCTTGCTGGTCACGTTAGACTTGATTCGAGCCGCGGTCGCAATTTCACTGCCTTTTGTCACTCAGATCTGGGAAATCTATATTCTGATTTTTATTCTTCAGTCGGCATCGGCAGCATTTACACCGACCTTTCAGGCCACCATTCCAGACATTTTGCCAAATGAACGTGAGTACACGCAGGCGCTCTCACTATCCCGTCTCGCCTATGATCTGGAAAGTGTCATCAGTCCTATGCTTGCCGCCGCACTGTTGACCCTCATGAGCTTTCATAATCTGTTTGCGGGAACCGCCATTGGCTTCCTCGCATCTGCCGCCCTTGTTGTCTCAGTCACGTTGCCCAGAATGCAGGTGTCAGCTGTGAAACGATGTATTTACGAGAGAACGACCCGGGGCATGCGCATTTTCCTTAAAACGCCACGTTTACGGGGATTATTGGCGCTGAATATGGCGGTTGCAGCGGCGAGCGCCATGGTCATTGTTAACACCGTCGTACTGATTCAAGCAGATTTCGGCCTTACACAGCGTTCAACGGCGATCGCGCTGGCCGTTTTTGGCCTGGGTTCAATTATCGCGGCATTACTGTTACCACGCTTACTCGATAATATGAGTGACCGCACACCTATGCTGGTGGGGACAGTCATCTTGGTGGCGGGACTTGGATTAGGTGTCTTACTCACTAGCTACACGATGCTTCTTGCTCTTTGGTTTTTGCTGGGCGTGGGCTATTCCTTATCTCAGACACCCAGCGGACGTCTTCTACGGCGCTCTTCCACTTCGGAAGACCGGCCGGCGTTATTTGCAGCCCAGTTCGCATTATCACACTCGTGCTGGCTGCTGACGTATCCACTGGCCGGATGGATTGGGGCCGAATTTAGTATCCAGGCTTCATTTATTGCATTATCCCTGGTCGCCGTTACTTCACTACTTGTTGCGGTTATCATTTGGCGACCAGAGCATGAAATTGCCTCGCAATTACACTGCCATATTGATCCCGAAACCAACCAGCAAAAGTTTCATGAACATAACTTTGTCATTGATGATGAACATACGTCATGGCCAAAGTCATTGAAATAAAAACCTTAATCTCTCAGACCAGACAGGATCCCGTATGACTTTACATACGTCCCACCCCGATATCATTAAACGACTTAAGCGTGCCGCAGGCCATCTGAAAAGCACCATTCAAATGCTCGAGGATGAAAAACCCTGTTTGGACATTGCCCAACAGTTGCATGCCGTAGAAAAAGCGATAACGAATGCGAAACGTACATTAATACATGATCATCTGGACCACTGTCTTGAAACAGTGCTCCATACCGATCATCTCGAACAGGATGGCGCGCTGAGTGAATTTAAAACGATCACGAAATATCTTTAACACCAGTGAGATGCACCTGACTTCGCTTCGGGGAATGCCGGCGGTGACGGGTATCTGGTGGTGGTGCGCGACGGAATGGACAATTTCACTTCTTAGGGTAGGCAGCAAAGGCATTTTGGGAACCGGGCACGATAAGCGCGAGCTTAACCCTTCAATATGGCAGGGTGGCCCCTTACATTTTGTTCGCTTTTAGTTCAGTATCTTGAGCTTAAACCCTTTGTTGAAGTGTTCGGTTAAAAGGAGGCGGTCTTATGAAAGTGTCTCACATCATTGCTGCATCAGTGGCTTTAGGTTCGCTTAATGCCCATGCCTTCCAGTCCCGTATTACTCAGGATTCAACATTGTCTTCTGCTCAAGTCAGAAATGTTGAAGACCGTATCACCAGCGAGTTCTATAGTGTAAAACATGCGGACTCTCAGTTAAGTCCTTTGGGGACATGTGCAGCCACACCCGTACCCGGGTGCAACTGTCCTTTCTGCACTCAGCTACGAGCAGTAAAATAGTCACACCTCGCGCGCGGACAGAAATCGGTATTTTTGCGTAAGATGCGGGTTGAGAACCGTAAAAGGGAAGTCTTTGCTTCAGCAGTTAGCATGTGCTATCTGACACTTCCTGTGCCATTTTTCGCTTTAGTCATTTCCCGCATCATTTACCTCTGCGTTTCCCTTCTGTTTGACCTTTATATGCTCAGGGCTTGTCACGTAGCGAAGTGATAGGTGAAAACGATGGCTGATCATCGAAATGCATAAAACCGGATGATTGAAGGTCCTGTTTCTTCATTATTGCCTAATGCGTCCGCCACTTTCCCTTATTTCTAATTTCCCCCATTTCCATGATTTGGGCACGAAATAGTTGAAACAAGAAGGGGCTGAAAAGTTTCATGGTGACAAGATGGCGGCAGCACATCGTTTGTCAGGTTGTGCTTCGGTCAGTGTGGATTTTCAGCAGCTTAACGGGTTATATCATCTTCTAAAAACGTCCCTCAATCCTGAACCTTAAGGACATGTTGTCAAACCGAAACCTGCGCCCCTCAATTTAATCGGACTGAGTCGAATGAAGAACCATCACGAGGCAACGATTCGAAGAGAGGGGTGATGTTTAGGGAAAGGTCATCCGACTCGCTAACACAGCCAAGACGGGATAACAGCGATTTTGCCTCAACTCTTCTTTCGCTTACCGTTTGCGGGTGAGGTTGTTGGGCTGCATATATGACGACATTTCCACTCGGCACGCGGCAATAAAGTACCTCATCAAATACTTCGCGCAATGCGCAATACATTACACTTCCAACCTTGGGGATTTCGTAATAATTCAGGACCAGCCAGCCCTGATCACTGAGCTTATTCAGACACAATCTCAGAAAAGTTTCAGTGCCCTGACGAGGTTCCATCGAAAAGGCTGAATACAAATCTGAGAAAATAAGGTCGTAGCGAGGCAGATGTTGTCGGCGTAAATAATGTTCTGCATCTTCAAGGTGATAAGCGATTTTTCCCGACTCGGGCAACGTAAACCAGTCACGTGCCACGGATAACACTCGCGGTCTCAACTCCACCGCGTCGAAGGCGAGTTGCTCATTAAGAAAATAAAGTGCTCGCAGTAAAGCACCGCCGCCAAGCCCGAGGAGAAGGACGGTCTGCGCAGGCGTAAAAGCCGTCGCCATCAGCATGGCCTTACTGTAATTATGGACAGGCACGTTAACGTCTTGTTTGGACATTTTGCTCTGTTCATTAATGCCTTCAAACCGCAGGATCCGATAATCGTCTGTGTCTGCGACGATGATGTCCCCATACTCATCGGTTACCTGGAAAACGATTTTCCCCTGGGGTTGAATATTGAATTTGTTTATAAAATCATCCATTTTCGACATATCTGTCCCTATCATTTTAAATTACAAGATAATGAAATTATGCCCGAATACGCCGGGTTTTTCGCAGGTTAGATCGATGGCTGCAAAGGCGTGACGGAAAGAGTCCCTCCAGGCGTCGGATATCTTAAGACATGCAGTAGACCTGACCCCAACACGTCGTCATTCCTTCACTTCCCCTCATTGTGACTGGCCTCCCAGTTGTAAAATTTCATAAACCACAAATCAAATATGGTTAAATTTTACGCACTCGCCAAAAGTTAATATACCAATTCCGAAAAGCTGTTCTACCTAATGGTATGGAGTCAGAGTATGGCTGACGTTAAGAAATTGACTTTTATCGAAAAACTGGGTTTTGGTATGGGGGATGCCGCATGCGGCATCGTTTATTCTTCCGTCACGATGTTTCTTACTTACTTTTATACCGACATTTACGGAATTTCTGCCGCCGCTGTCGGGGTCATGTTTCTGGTGACGCGCATTCTTGATGCGGTCAGCGATCCGCTAACCGGGATCGTTGCCGATCGCGTGAAAACACGATGGGGACATTTTCGCCCCTGGCTGATTTGGTTTGCCATCCCTTATGCAGTATTGGCGGTCATGACCTTTACCACGCCTGACTTCGGGCACTCCGGCAAGCTGCTTTACGCCTATATTACCTATTCGCTGCTCATGCTGTGTTACACCTTTATCAATATTCCTTACTGCGCCCTGGGCGGCGTCATCACGAGTGATGATAAAGACCGACTGTCGGCACAATCGTATCGTTTTACCATTTCATCACTGGCAGGATTACTGGTCTCTGTCGGGACACTGTGGCTGGTGGACTATTTTGGTAAAGAAAACCTCCAGGCCGGTTATCAGGCCACAATGGCGGTGATGGGGGCCATCGCCATATGCATGCTGGTGTTTTGTTTTTGTTTCACCAAAGAGCGAATTACTGCCGAAGATACCCGCGAGGCGTCGGTACTCAGTGACCTGAAAAATCTGCTGGGGAATGACCAGTGGCGCATCGTTGCGATTATTACCTTTTTCTCCAGCATGGCGGGTGTAATGCGCAGTTCTGCAACGCTGTATTACGCAACGTACCTGATGCTGGATAAGGGGCAAAGCGTGGTGAGTGGCACAGCGATGAAAAGTACCTTTATCACCACCAGCGTCGTCGGGACGATTTTTGGGGCGATGGCGGCAGGCTATTTTGCCAAACGTTTCAGCACGTTGGGGATGTTTAAAAGTATTAACCTGTTGCTGGTCGTGGCAGGAGGTGTGATGTTCTTTGTACCACCAAAATTTCTTCCCGTGATTTTCCCCCTGTACTTCATCATTGGTTTTTTACACCAAATGTATCAGCCCTTTAAATGGAACATGATGGCTAATGCGGCAGACTATGGTGAATGGAAAACGGGAAGACGTATCACGGGCCTCTCATTTTCAGGCAACTTGTTCGCATTAAAACTGGGCATGGCCTTTGCTGGCGCTTTTGTCGGGTTCTCACTCGGCTGGTTTGGCTATCATGCCGGGGCGGAAACACAAACCGCGCTGGCGACGACAGGCATCATTGGCCTGCTGACGGTCGGCCCTTCCATTTCGTATCTGATCCTCTATTTCCTTGCACGTTTCTACAAACTTGATGATACGACCATGAAGAAAATTCAAACCGATTTGGCTTCTCGAAGTGCAGAAATCAGCCGTGAGCAAGAAAACAACGCCGGAGGTCTTGCACCAGTGATGGCCGTTAAATGAAGGAGGAAAACTGTATGGAACTAATCAGCACATCCGGATGGGTACCGGACTGCGGCGAGGGGTTATACCAGAACCCTGTTCTGTATGCAGACTATTCAGACCCGGATATTGTTTGTGTGGAGAACGATGTGTACATGGTGGCCTCCAGTTTTAACCATATTCCGGGGCTACCGGTCCTGCATTCTAAAGACCTGGTCAATTGGACCCTTGTGAATCACGTCGTGCCACGAATCAATAATGTGCACTACGACCAGGTTCAGCCGGGTAAAGGGATTTGGGCACCCAGCATTCGTTATCATAACGGTCTGTTCTGGGTATTTTACAGCATGCCGGACGAAGGCATTTTTATGTCTTTTGCACAGGATCCGACGAAAGAGTGGAGCGAGCCGCATTGTATTAAAGCCGTGAAAGGTTGGATCGATCCCTGTCCGTTTTGGGATGACAATGGCCGCGCCTGGCTGGTCCATGCGTTCGCCTATAGCCGTTCCGGTATCAAACATCAGTTGCAGCTTTGCGAAATGGCTCCCGATGCGACATCTCTTCTGGATGAAGGCAGGATCCTCTTTGATGGCACCATCTCGCACCCGACACTTGAAGGCCCCAAAGTGTACCGGCGCCATGAGTGGTATTACATTTTTGCGCCTGCTGGGGGCGTAGAAAGCGGCTGGCAGACGGTATTACGGTCGCGTCACATCACCGGTCCCTATGAGGCACGTGATGTGCTGCATCAGGGCAACTCAAAAGTGAACGGTCCGCATCAGGGTGGATGGGTAGAGCTCAAAAACGGGGAATGCTGGTTTATGCATTTTCAGGAAGCTGCGCATGCGGGGCGTATTGTGCATCTGCAACCCATGCGCTGGCGGGAAGATGGATGGCCCGAAATCGGGGAAAATATCAATCGTGAAGGGCTCGGGCAGCCGGTAATGATTCATCAAAAACCCGCTATCCATTTACCCGTAACCCCCTGCATTCCCCAGACCTCGGATGACTTCTTAAAGGGTGAGTATGGCCTGCAGTGGCAATGGCAGGCGAATCCGCAAGATAACTGGAGGGTTTCATCCCCCATGGGATTGCAACTCACGTGCTGTCTTCTGGGGCCGCGAGGTTTGTATGATACACCGCAACTTTTATTGCAAAAGTTCTCTGCGCCGGCTTTTACCGCGATAACGCGTCTTGAACCGCATTTCCACCATACTGGCGAACAAAGTGGTTTGATTGTCTATGGCGAAAGGTATGGTGCAGTTTCTGTATGTCAGCAGGAGGAGGCCAGGGTGCTGGTATTCGATTTCGGATGGATGAGCGATAAGGGTGTGCTGAGCCAGAAAAGGATCCTATTGGAAACGTTGAAAGAAGATAAGCCGGTATTTCTCAAGGCAGAAATTTTTCCACGCGGAGTTTGTCACTTTGCATTCCGGCAAGATGACAGGGATGTGTGGAAGGGTATCAGTCCCCCATTTTCAGCCTCGGCAGGAAAGTGGGTCGGCGCGAAAATTGGCATTTTTGCAGCCTCAGCGACGGAGAATTCAGCCCCAGGCTATGGCGCATTTTCGTATTTTCATATCAGCGGGATGTCGTCCTAAATATCAGAGACTGCCGAGTAGGTCACCAGGGTGCGTTGACCACCCTGGTGTTTCTGCCGGTCATTTTCAGACCACGTTTAACTCTGCCCTGCGTACTCGGTAGGAGGCACACCTAATATGGTTTTAAAGGAATAGCTAAAGGCGGCTGTGCTTGAATAGCCCATTTCAAGGGCAATAGTGGTAACACTTTTATTCTGCTTGAGCATAATCACTGACTCAAAAATGCGCATCTTTTGCTTCCAGAGACTGAAAGATAATCCTGTTTCAGTTTTAAATTTTCGGGAAAAGTTACGGGTGGACATTCCCACTTTGGCGGACCAAATTTCGATGTAATGTTCTGCGCCGGGTGATTCCAGGATGGTACGACACATCTCATTCAGGGCAGGATTTTTCGGCCAGGGAAGCACAAAGTCCACTTGTGGTAAATTGAAAATGATATCCAGTAGTACACTGACCAGTTTCCCGTCTTTGCCATGCTCGTCGTACAACTCAGGAATAGTTTCTGAGGCATGGTGTATCAGCTCTTTTGCCACATCACTGATCGTGACCGCCTGGCACATGGAGATAGTCTCGTCTAAAAGTTCCGTTTCAATATCCAAACTTTCCAGGAAAACATCATCCATCGCCCATACGGCATGTTCCATATAAGCGGGGATCCAGATACCGTAATGTGAGGGAACAATCCAACAATTATCAGCAGTTTCCAGACGCATATTCCCCTTCCGCGCAAAATGAAACTGTGCAAATTCATGCAAATGAGGTGACACACAGGTGTTTGACTCAATTAAATAAGAGCGAAAATGAACAGGGCGGGGTCCCTTAGACATTGAATAGTGCTCTGGTGAAAGCCAATTTCGGTTTGTGAAGGTTTTCATTGCTCATTTCCCAAGAACATCTTTCATAGACTGCTTATCGATATAGATTGGCCTCTTATAATAATACATATGCCGTGATTATAGATAATAATAATTCGCATGAAATGTCATGGTCGAAGAAAAGCATCAGCCTTTATAGAAACAAATTCTTGAATAATCGGAAAAATTTTGAAAGGTATTTATTCAATTGCGCAAGAGAGTCAGCATGACTCACAGTATCTCATGGGTAAAGCCTTTCTTGAGCAGGCAGATATCCAGATAGAGGGTAGTCGACCTTGGGATATCAAAATATGCCACCCAGGCTTCTTCAAGTGCATTATGCAGCAAGGTCTTTTGGGGTTGGGTGAAAGCTATATGGATGGCTGGTGGGAATGTGAACGCCTGGATATATTTGTCTATAAGTTCCTTTCCGGACAATTAGACGAAGCTTTGCCCACGCATTTACACGATATTTTGAAGTTCTTTAGTGCCAAACTGTTAAGTATCAGATCTGATGAGAGCAATTTTAAACGGGGCCACAACGACTATGAAATCGGGGGTGATATTTTTGCCGTCATGCTCGATTCTTATATGCAGTATTCGTGTGGTTGCTGGCGTCAGGCCTCTTGCTTAAACGAAGCTCAAACGGCCAAATTAGATATGATGTGCGAAAAGCTTCAGTTAACGCCGGGTATGCGTGTATTAGATATTGGGTGCGGCTGGGGAGGGACGGCTGAGTACATGGCGCGCCATTATGACGTCTATGTGGAAGGGATAACTGATTCAACAGAGCAGCAGAAAATAGCTCAAGCACGATGTGAAGGACTTAATGTAACCATCATGTTGGGAGATTTCCGCGACCCATTTGATGACCAATTTGACCGCATTATTGCTCTGGGCACGCTTCAGAATATCGGTCTGAAGAGCTACCAGACTTTTTTTGAATGGGTCGCTAATTGCCTGAGGCCAGATGGACTTTTCCTTTTGCAAAGTATCGGCAGTGGTCAGTTGGTTAACCATATCGGCCCATGGATTAACAAGTATATCTTTCCAGGAGGATGTTTACCCTCAGGGGAGCAAATCATTCATTCTACCCAACTGTATCTTCACATTGAAGACTGGATTAATTTGGGAGAGGATTATGATAAGACATTTATGGCCTGGGAAAAAAGAGTAAACACTGCTTGGCCTGAATTGAGACATCATTACTCACCCAAGTTTAAGCGAATGCTTGATTATTATTTATGCTCCTGTGCCGGTTTTTTGCGGGCCAGGAAGTTAAATATGTGGGAAGTCGTCTTTAGCCGAAATGATGCTAAAAAAATTTGAAGTTAAGTGCGTGATGGGTTCTGCAATCTTTTTACGCTTCTGGGTATTTACATACAAAGTTTATTTTTACTAAGTAAGAGATATTATGAAATTCACGACGTTATATTCAACTATTATTATCGCCGCTCTGACCCTGTCCGGCTGCTCCAGTTATAATGCTCTGCACCTGAGTAAGCAGCAGTTGCCGGAGGTTTCAAACCCGACATCCACGCCTTATACCTATTACAAAATTGATCCGCCACTTTACAACGGGGATGTCGTGCAATATGAGCTGCACAATGGATCAAGCGGCACAATGACAGTTAAGAAAACTACTCCTCAGACCCTCATCAGCGACAAGGGGCTTGTGATTAATTTGTCGGACCTTGCCTCACTTAAGCGCAAGGACATCTCGAAAGGGAAAACTGCCGCCGCCGTCGGCACGGGAGTGGCCACGACAGTGGTCGTTGCTGCGGTTGTCTTTACTGCAGCAGTAGGTGCAGGTTTTGCCGCGATGTTATCCGCAAGCTAATGAAGACAATGAATAAGCGAGCATTTTGTAATGGTTTAAACGTGTGTTGAGGCAATGGTTTTTCATGTGGCTTGTTAATGAGTAAGTATCTTTTAGCCGGCATATCTTTGTTATCTATTTTTTCAAATATGACGGCTCTCGCAGTTGAACCCTGTCTGTTTGTCGTTTGTACGCCTGGCAATAGTTTCTCAGATCAGATCAAAGTCCTCGACGATGTCTTGCTCAACATGGCCGTGGGTGACACCACGGAAGATTGCGGGCTCGGGTGGGGCGAGGTCTGTAGGGTACGGAAAATAACGGTGGGGCAGCAAAGGGGGGATATGCGTTTAGTTAATTCCCTAAATGTACCCGTTAAACACATTCCTTACTGTTTACTTCGTTTTCATCCTGTGTACAGAGAGGTCAGCGATGATATATCCGCGGCCATGCTCCATAAGCATTTCAACGGGATCCATTACTGGCTGCATCTTCGGGGAAGAATTGAAATGATGGTGCATTCATTACATTGATGAGCAAGAATGGTTCTGGTCCGGATATTTGCGTTACGTTGGAGTCGGGTAAGATGAAAGTGGAATTGAATAAGAGTATAGCCGAGAGGGTTTTTCATGCCGTTCTTTTTGAATTGCTGGGGAATGTTGTCATCGCTCTCTTTCTTTCAAGCCTCCTTAAGGTGTCTATATTACAATCCGGCAAACTATCTGTGACCTCTGCGGTCACTGCAACAGTTTGGAACTACGTGTTTAATAAGTGTTTTGATGCAATTCAAAAACATTACTTATTCGAAAGAAGCTTTATCGTGAGGGTTTTGCATGCCGTGATTTTTGAACTCGTACTTGTTCTTTCCCTCACCCCTGTTGCGATGTTCCTGCTCCAGTTATCTTTAGTAAAGGCTTTCATGGTTGAAATAGGGTTAATATTTGTGTTCCTTCCCTACACACTACTCTTTAACTGGTCTTATGATTATATACGTTGGCGTTTTGTGGTAAGTGAATAACCAGGCTTTTTGATACGGAGAAGTTATAACCGGTTTTTAACTTTTTGAAATGTAATACTTATAAAACTGCCATTATTAGAATTAATTTTTTTTGGTGAAATTTATGAGGTTGCCTATATGAATGACTTATCCATTCTGAAACAAAAAGCCAGCGTGCTGGAGAGGAAAGGGCTATTTCGACGAGCAATATTAGTCTGGCAGGAGATTTCTCTGGGCCAAACATTTAGCCAGTATGAGAGAGAGTTGGCTTTAATCCACTTAAAACGCCTTTCCACCATCATTGATAAAAAAGCCGCCAGGCAGAGAGAAGGTTTAAAGACCTTTCCTGATAGATATAAAAACATCGCACAAGATAAAGATAAAATAATCCAATTGCTTCATCAAGGGGTCAGCGCAAAGGAAATACAACACCTCACCCAGCGCTCACGAGATTTTATCTATAATTGCAAAAGAAATTCATGATTTTGTATAACGTAATATATTAAAAGGCACGCGCATGAAGAAGAAGATGATTTTACCGAAGGACTTTAATCAATGGCAGAGAATCTGCCGGGAGCTTCTTAATGAAGCGGGTATCGAGATTGACGGGGATAAACCCTACGATATTCATGTTAAAAATCCAAAATTTTATAAGCGCGTGTTAAAAAAAGGCTCTCTGGGTTTGGGCGAAAGCTATATGGACGGCTGGTGGGAGTGCTCCCAATTAGATGTCTTTTTTACAAAAATCATCAATGCTGATTTGCAATCCCGTGTGCCTGAAAATTTGAAGGACATTATTCGTGTTGCAGGCGCACGATTCATCAATTTCCAGTCCAAAAAAGGGGCGTTGAAAGTAGGTAAAGAACATTATGATCTCGGTAATGATCTTTTCTGTCTCATGCTCGACCCCTGGATGCAATACTCCTGCGGTTATTGGAAGAATGCAGAAAATGTTTACCAGGCCCAGCAGAACAAATTGAAGCTGATTTGTGAAAAGTTAAAACTAAAACCAGGAATGAGCCTACTGGATATCGGTTGCGGCTGGGGTGGGCTTGCCGCATACGCGGCTGAACATTATGGCGCCAAAGTGACAGGAATTACGATATCAGCAGAACAACAAAAAATGGCCCAAACGCGTTGCTCCAGTCTGGATGTTGAAATCCTTTTGCAGGATTACAGGGAACTTGACAGAAAATTCGACCGCATTGTCTCTGTCGGGATGTTCGAGCACGTGGGGCCTAAAAACTATGCAACGTATTTCGATGTCGTAAACAGAAATTTGAAACCTGAGGGCATCTTCTTATTGCATACCATTGGCGCAAACAAAACCGATTTCAATGTCGATCCCTGGATCAACAAGTATATCTTCCCTAATGGATGTTTACCTTCTCTTGCTCATATTGCCGCGGCAAGTGAACGGCATTTTGTGACGGAGGACGTTCATAATTTCGGTCAGGACTATGATAAAACATTAATGGCATGGTGTGAGCGTTTTTTAGCGTCATGGAATACCATTGAAGATAACTACTCAGAAAGATTTAAACGTATGTTTGTTTATTATTTAAACTCCTGCGCCGGTGCCTTTCGCGCTCGTGATATTCAACTCTGGCAGGTGGTCTTTTCAAGAGGGACGATGGGAGGCTTGACCGTTCCACGTTAATAAAAATGCACTATCAAACCCGCATAATGAGGTTAACCATTCACACGGTAAAACCAATAACGGACCTTATGCTTTTTATTTATGCCAGTACTCAAATTGTCACTCCCTGCTGAAACCTACCATTTCGATAGTGGGTGAATCAGAACACAACCATCGAAGAAGGGGCGGAGATTTCCGCCCTTAAATGGATGACTTTTTTGACACAAAGGCCACAGAAATAGTTAACCAGGCCCGCAGAAAAGTAATTTTTTAACAACTTCATTAAAACAATGTAGACATGAATTTTCGGATCACGGTGAGGACTTTTTCTTGGATGCAGTAACTGATTTATGGCTGAGAAATGCCACATGAGATATCAAAATCAATAAAACGTGATGGCTTTTTGAAACATCCCCTCCTTTTTGCACGGAGATACCATGTTTTATCGTTATGTCGTTATCTTCGTCATCATTATTTTGTGGTTAGGGTGTTCGATCAGCAGAAAAAAAACCAATATGATTGCGTCACACGCCACAGCGGCTTTCCATCGGGTCATTATCCCTGGGGGAGCACCGCAGACACGTGATGATTTGGTCGAACTTAGAACCGATCTCAGAGAACGTCTACATACCCATCCCACACAATTAAATTGCTGGATTTCTTTAGGGCAGGTGGGCATCGCGCTCAATGATTTTGACACTGCATCCGAGGCATTTGCGTCTGCCTATCAATTAGACCCAAGAAACGTTGTCGCCAGAATAGGCTACGCCGAAGTATTGGCCCATTCCGCGGATCCTATAAAAAACCATCAGGCGCAGCAGCTTCTGAATAATTTTATCGTCATAAGCCCTGACAAAACGGAATCCCTCAATATGCAAACGATGAGGGGTATTCAACAATGCCATACCCAAAAAGCAATTATTGCCTGGAGGATTATGTCTCACTTCGAGCGGTTAGCAAGCAGCTCCCAGCTGATAATTGACAATCTTGTTTTGACCAAAAGAGTGCTGATTCTTTTACCGTTGAAATATTTTATTCATCCTGTTGCTGATATTCCCTGCCTACCTCCACTGACTGCCATACACCAAAAGAAACCTGAGTAAATTGCTTTCATTTTTACAACCTAATAACACGCGAAGTGATCACCTCCCCACTCGTCGACTTCTGCGTGAGTGGCCGCTGGAAAAGGGTGCTGAATGCGCAATAAACCAGCCAATATCTGCCTGCCTGAAACATGTATTTACTGGACGTTTCAATATGAAAACTTAGATGATTGTTAATTAATCCTTAAAATTCAAACACATAAATATTTCATTGATCTAGATCAATAAATGATAATCATTCGCATTGTCATTATCGATCGATAGATCGATAATGATAGCCTGTGCCTATCATATTTCAAATAACGATCGTTTATGTTGATCAATTCATATTTCGTGTTGTAGTATCTCAACATCGAAATGAGTAATACGGTTTATCGTCTGTTTGTGAAGGGAATAAGATTGAATGGTGATATGAGAATTAGCTTTTTGGTATTTACCTCGTAGCACCACTCATTACAGATTTGGCTTTTCTGGGTGTGAGAGGGAAAAATCTTACACAGAGATAAACTATAAAAGTGAAGGTATGGAATCAAAGAAGATATATCCATCACATTCAGGAACATTTTGGAGATCTAGGTTTTATGGACGAGAAAGTAACTTTTATAGGAAGACGTAGCCTTCATAACTATGGTGTTTATTTACTGGCAGGAACCTATGCTTTTGAAAATGGCAGGTTGCTGGACGTATGTGACATTGATAAACAGAATAAAATTCGCGGCATTGTGAGGGTCCGAAAAAGTAGCCATGGTCTTGTCATTTTTTGTCCACCTAATTCTCAGGACCTGGCCTCCTGGCTGCTCATTTTACTTCAACTTTGTGACTTGCAGATAAACCATCTCGTCATTTTTTTGGAAAACAAGCAACGTATTCGAGAGGAGCTTATTTCTCGACTCTTTTCCTGCCGAATAAGCGTGATTTATGACAATGATACTGTCCGTAATACGCAAGGCGCGATCCTGGCTGAAAATGGTGAGGGGCATTTTAATCGTCGACAGTCAGGATATCGTGATGAGAAATTGTCTGTGCGCGAAAGATCTGTGCTAAAGGGGTACTTATTGGGTTTAAAGGTGCATGAAATTGCTAAAACTTTAGGTCTTTCGCCTAAAACAATATACAGCTACTATCATAACTGTATGGAAAAAATGGGTGTGCGGAATATTCGAAAACTTTCACTGTTATATAACTTGTAATGGGTAGCAAACCTACAATCGATCTGCTGGGAAGCATCTCTCTATAATAGACCTTCAGAGAGGTAAAACCCCATGATTTATGTTGGATGGGGTAAGTACGCGCATTTATATTGCGTGTTTGAATGTTGTTTTTTAAAATCGACACATTGATTTTAATCAATGCGGCCACGCGTTGTCTTTTTAATGCAATTATTTTTGCCTATCAGTATGGGCTAATTAATTTTTCTGGAAAGCATTCCTTTTTTGAAGGATGTATGAAATTCATTAATTATTTAATTGAGTAATATATTCTATTAAAGCTTTTTCAATCATGGAAAGAAAAATGAAGAATATTCCATCAATACGTTATCTCCTTCAATTAATCGTTGGCGCTGCCTCTATTTCAGTTTTTTCAGCGTCCGCAGGCATGACGGTTTATCCGATGGAAACGGCTGTTGGGGAAACGGGTTCTGCACAAATTAGGGTGATGTCTCAGGACGATAAAGTTCAGTTTATTCGGATCACGGTGAAAAAGATTACCGAACCCGGGACAAAGAATGAAAAGGAAATTCCGGCCGGCGTTGCCGACCAAAGTGCCCTAGTTGTGACGCCTCAAAAATTGGCCCTGACACCCGGTGGAGAGCGGATTGTCAGACTGGTCTCTCTTTTTCCACCTACAAAAGAAGCCACCTGGCGCGTCTATTTCGAAAGTGTGTCAGAAGAGGTTTTCGATGGGCATAGTCAAACAAGCGAGCCCGTGCACAGCTCCGCCGATGTGGGGGTCAGTGTGGTCTGGGGAGCGCTCATTCATGTCGCCCCAGTCAACCCCTGGGTAAGCTTGAAATATAAGCCTGCCTCTGACGTCATTATTAATGAGGGAACCGTACGCGTACCTATTAAAGAGATCGCAACATGTAACTCGGGTAATAACTGTGTTTGGAAAACCCTGAAAGCCACAATTTATCCAAGCACGGAGGTCCATCTGCCGAAAATGATTTTGACTGCCGGCAAGACCTATCGGATTAAATATTTTGATTGGATAAAAAATAGCAACCAGGAAATCGAATTACCTGCCACGCAGGTGAAATAACCCCCTTTCGGAGAAAGGGAAATTAGCACGACTCTACTAAGGAAAAATACCATGAAAATGTTGCCAAAAATGGCACTTTGCTCTGCTGCTATGCTTACTGCTTTTGCCGCAAATGCCTTCCAGGCCGATATTACTGTTGTCGCCGATATTGACCCGACAGTGTCTATCACCAGTGGCGACGGTACCGCGATGCCAGATACCCTGCCGATGCTTTATAAGCCAGGGCGCGGTCTGGATCCGATCAATAAACAAATTAAGCTGTGGTCAAACTCCACAGATAAAAACCTCACCGTGGCATTGGCATCAAATCCGCTTCTGACTTCTCCAGATGCAACCAAGAATATTCCGCTCAGCGTCTCGCTTGACGGAAAGCCGCTTGGCACGACGGCCACCACGTTTGAATATGCGTCAACTTTCCCATCCGGTATTGCGAATGGTTCACGTGTCATGCCACTGGTCATCTCCCAGACCACGCGTGAAGTGGTGACAGAACAAGGCAAGTACAGCGGTCTGGTCAGCATTATCGTCTCCCAGGCGACCACTCCAACGCCGTAATAATTTATTCAATTTCACGTTTTATCCATACAGGCGGGGATCTTTCCGCCTGTATTTTTGGGAGACCACAGGGATGTATAGCTTCAGGAGAGGTCCGTGTTTATCAGTCTTAGCCGCTTTGGTGTTAGCGGGCATAGCGGCCAATGCACATGCTGCCGTAAACGTTCCGCCGGGTTTTGAAGATTTGGCTCGGGGGCAACAGCTGTGGCTGGATGTTTCCTTATACGGTGAACCGATGGGATTGTTTCAGCTCAAAGTCGACCTGGACAACGTCACATTCCAGAAACCGGACGATCTGATGGCAGTCATTAAGGAAAAGTATAATAACGATCCGGCACTCGCGCGGCTTTTGGCCATGTCCCTTCGTGCGCCGCTTAAGCGTAATGACAACCTGTCATGCAAGACGACCGGGAAAACCGAAGGGTGTGACTTTATCGCTACCAAAACGGTGGCCGTGATTTATGATGAAAACAATGCAAAGCTCAGTCTCTTTCTGCCTGCGCATTATCTTCCTCGTGAACAAATCCCCGACATATATTATCAGGCTACCCCTGAAAGCAGTCGGGCCCTTATTCACCAGCAAAATCTTAACTTTGTCGCTGACCAGGACTTTCAGTCCGCCTCGGTTCAGGGTAATGGCACGCTGGGGGTCACACAAAATGGCTATGCGAACCTTGACTGGTTGTGGCAGGGGCAGCGTTATCGCACGGAAAGCCAGCAACATGCGCAGGTGAATAACGCGTATTTCCGGCAGGACTTCCTCAAACGCATGTACGTGCAGGGCGGTGTCATGGATTCCCGTGACATCTTCAGTAACGCGGGCGGCAATATCAATCTGAGCTTATTGCCTATTGGCCGGATCCAAGGGCTAAGAACAGGCTCAACCCAAGCCTGGGTTAACCAAAGTCAGGTTTCACGGGGAACCCCCGTCACGGTCTTCTTATCGGCAGACTCACGTGTCGATGCGTACCGCAATGGTCAGCTGTTGTCCTCTTTTTATCTTAAGGCGGGCATGCAGAAACTCGATACGCGCGCCTTTCCGACTGGCAGTTACACTGTCACGCTCAGAATTTATGAAAGTAACCAACTGGTCAGAACGCAGACGGTACCCTATACCGGGACGGGTGACCCGCAACAGAATACGTTTGAGTGGTTTCTCCAAGGGGGGCGCCTGGACACGGAAGAGGGTTATCAACGCGATGGTAACCCGCCTGTCATTCAGGGAGGTGTCAGGATCCCGGTATCCACCGAGCTGTCACTGACACTTGGCAGCACCCTGTTAAAAGACGTTCAGTATTATGAGGCCGCCGCCGATTGGAGCCATGGTTTCAGCAGTGGTCCGCTGGACGGTTTGCTCACCTCCCGGGCCAGCTTCCTCTACAGCAGTGATGGCTCACGCGGGAATATGCAGCAAGTGACTTACAGTGACGGCTTTTCCCTGAGCTTTTATCGTTCGGCGATGATGGCCCCGGACTGTGATAGCTCAGGCGACAGTCAGCATTACGGAAGCTACAGCGGTTGCAGCGAAAGCACCAGCCTGACGTTCTCCGTCCCCGTCCATCAGTGGTATCTCAACTTAGGCTACTCCCTGGAAAATAACCAGGGGCGGTATGTCTATCGTAACCAGCTGCCCGTCGACGACGAGGGCGTTCGTGACGGCGCACCTTGGGACAGGATCTACTTTTCTCGCTATCGCAGCCAAACGTGGCAGGCCGGTGTCAGCCGGTATTTCTCAGTGGCGGGCATCAATATCAACAGCAACCTCAACGCATTCGTCCGTAACAACACGGGATACACCGCCAGGGACAAGGGGGTATTTCTGAGCATGAACATGTCGTTTAACGGAAACAATGGTGTCAATGGCCGACACAGTACCTCTTCCTTAGGGGCGAGCTGGCAGCATAGCCAGCGCGACGAGGACCGGCTGGGATACAACATGGCTTACAGTCGTTACATGGATGAAGGCGGAGAAAACGAACTCGGTGCCGCCGTGAGTGGGATCAATACCGACTCGTCTACCTTATCGGCCTATACCCGCTCTGGCGGACAATTGGGAAATGGTTCACTGACGGTAAGCGATGCATGGAACAGGGATTATGGTGGTCATTCCCTTAGCGCGAGCGGCAATTACAGTTCGTCTGTGGCGCTCGGTCAGGGCGGATTTTACTGGGGACGGTGGGGAGATGGCACGCCATCCTCAGCTTTTACCGTCGGCGTTGATACGCCAGAGGATGAGGGTGAAGGAGCAAGAGTGAATATCGCCGTGGACGGTAGCGGTCAAGCTAATGTCAGGGGAAACAGCCGGGCCCTGTTTACCGTACCAGGCTTTCGGGAAAGCACGCTAAGGGTGACCGAATCCGTGGGCGTCACCGAAGGGGCGGGCAGCGCAATTAATCGCGGTGCCGGCACGCGTTCGGTGTTCATGCAACCGGGGAGAATGTACCGCCGCGATGTCGGCATCACCACCCATTACACCTGGCTGGGCAGAATGCTCGACAGTGCCAGCCGCCCCCTGGAGCGCGGGATCCCGCTGAATGTGGCGTCCTGGACGCCGCTCGGGCAGGGGGGATTCCTGATGGAAACAACACAGTTGCTCAAGGTGGTGTTTGTGATGAAAGACAGCGAGTTCTGGCGGTGCGGTCTTAAGGTGAAATCCATGCGTGACGTGGTGCGCTGGACGGGCACCTCGCTGTGTACCAACACGACGATGGCGAAGCTGCCTGAGAGAGAGCAGAAGCAAGTGCAACTGATGGCCGTGCGTAAGGACGACCGGGATGCAGCGCCGGTGGCCGCCAACCAAGCTGAAAAATCACTGCAAGGAGCAGAGTAATGATAATGCTGTTAGGCAGTGTATTGGGTCAGATACATCGTACACTTCCGTCAAGGGTATTAAACCCCCCTCATGAAACCGTGTCAGGTTATTCTGCCCGTCCAAACGTCGTATTGACAGGTAATACTGGCCCAACGGTTAATTTTAAAAGTCTTTGTGTGAAACTAAAAGTATTTGTTTTTAGCGCAGTGATAGCACTATCACTGTTGAATAATGCCTATGCAATATCCGGAAAAGATTGCCAAACCTCTTCTGGAGATGATAGATATTCTCTAAGTTATAATTTACATGTTTACGGGAAAATAACGAAAAATACTCCTCCAGGTACTGTCTTCGGTCAAATATCTGCCATAGGAACTGCCTTTACCTGCCCATTAAGATCTTGGAGATGGGATTTGCAGCTTGTACCAAGGTCTATATCTGTTGATGGCAGACAGGATGTATGTAAAACCAATATTAATGGAATTGGAATTCAATATCTAAATGTTGACGGGAACGGTATCCGTTGCGATCATTGGAACGACATACTTGAGATACCCAATAACACCAAGAGTGGGTTTCTTAATAATGGAAAAGTATTAGCCAGACTTATAAGGATAAGCGGTCCGTTAACGGCTGGAGCTCATCAATTAAATTTAACTGCTAGGCTTACAGCATATTACCCAGGACATACGGACAGTGTTCCTTGGGGGGGTTTTTTAAATCGAGGGAGTGATGTTATACAAGTTTCCACCGGCAATCCCTTAATTTTTTTTCCAGAATTCCCCCTCGCCTCACCGAACGTGGATTTGGGTCTTAAGGGCGGACCTAGCGGAAGCATGTCGGGGATACGTCAAGTGGATATGTGCCTTTACGATGGCAACGACTCCACCAGTAAACTTATTTCACTGACACTACGAGATGAAGGGGTGAGCGCGGCAGGACGCTTACCGGGTATGTTTTCGGTCTATCGTCAGGGCTCGGATAAATCGAAGGTGGCTGATAGGCTGGACTATGAGCTCAGTGTCCTTAATCCAACTACCGGTGCAACTGAGGCGGTGACAGAGGGTAAAGAGTTTTACTGGGGGGGAACGAATAACCGCGGCATACAGCGTCGGGTCGCATTACCGGGCGTCCCCGGGTTGACCTATTGCGTGCCTGCACCGCTTACCCTGAAAACACCTGCCTTCAAAGCTAATGGAAAGAACGCCGGGCATTACATGGGTGTATTAAAGGTTATTTACCGCATCCCCACCATTGGTTAAATACCGAAGGGATATCGCATGTCTGCAAGTAAAGTGGGTTGGGAGAGTGTTTCACTGTGAACACAATTTTCAGAGTGTTAGCCGCTATTTTTTTCTGTGTATTTTCTGTCTGCTCACTGGCTGCCACTGGGGCTGATGTCTGTTACAGCACCGGTGGTGACAGATTTTCACTGAGTTTGAAAACTGAAATCGACGGTTATCTTTCGTCCAGTGAACCAGTAGGTACCGTGATTGGTCAGATGTATTTCGAGGGTGGAGGATTTTATTGCTCTTCCGTCTGGGTACCTGCTGGGAAGGTAACAATGCAAGCGCCCAACCGTTATAATCCCTGGTTACTTTATCTGGTGCCAAATGCCACCGGCGCGGGCAGTGTCTGCTCCACTGGCACGCAAGGGCTGGGTATTACCTTTTATGATGATAAGGGAAGGGCTCTTCAATGTGCGGGCGCGAAAGTCTACCTCGGTCAAATTGAGCGGCCTAATACAGGCAACACAGTGCCTAGAAGAATGATCGCCAAAATTATTAAAACGTCTGAGAAATTAAAGTCAGGCCATTACCCCCTGATTTTTTCGCCCACAGCTCTGGCTGAACTCAATATTTATTCGCGGCCTTGGACGGTATCGGTATCGGGCTCAAATTCTGTGTTTGTCCCCCCACGTGAGTTCCAGATTTATTTTCCGGACTCTCCATCAGGTTCACCTCGCGTCAACCTCATGCTCCAGAAAGCCACGCCTTCCTCGATGGAAGGGACCAAGACCGTGCAGATGTGCCTCTACGACGGGGATGATGCCTCCAGTTCACGTACGACGTTAACCCTTATGGATGAAGGGAGCCCCGCCCCAGGCAGACCCGCGGGGCAGTTTTCGGTGTATCGGTTGGGTGGCAATAAAACCGCGCAGACTGACCGGGTGGATTATCAGGTGAGCATTATCAACCCGACAACGGGGGCGCGTGAACAGGTGAGCCAGGGGGATGCGATTGTCTGGAATGGGACGGCAAAACGCGCCGTGCAGCAGCTGGTGTCACTGCCGGGCATTCCGGGGCTCTCTCACTGTCTTCCCGCGCCGCTAACGCTGCGCACGCCGGCCTTCGGGATAGGAGATAAAAGTGCAGGGCGATACGGCGGTCAGTTGAAGATCATTTACCGCCCATCTACCACCTGACCCTCACCAATGTGACCGGTGCCATAACGTTAGGGCATTCATTCAGGATGCGATGGCCTCGGCTGCAAGAGAACTTGAACAAAAGGGAGTTAACGATTTCCATGGATAACCGCAGAAAAAATGTATTCACCATCCTATCTATTACCGCAGGGCTCTTAACCGGGACTGTGTTCGCGCAGCAGACTGCTGTCACTGAGCCCGCGGGCCACGATCCTGCTTTATTTGCAACCTTGCCTGCGGGGGAGGCGTCTGCGATACCTGTACCCGACAGTCAGCCCCCCGTTTCAGGAAATACGCAAGTGAAGCGCCCGGCAACAACCCCCACCACACGCGTAACGATACGCCCGTCCGTGAGCCAGTTTTCTGTAACGCCAATCGAGGAAGGGAGCCCCCTCGCGACAACACCTTCCGTACCGGCAGCATCACAGGCGCAGGGTAATCAGCCTTCCATCAAGCCAGTGGAGGAATCGAATCAGCCGGCCATAGTGCCTTCCGCCCCCCCGGAAATACGCGGGCCCGGTAGCCAGTCGTCAGTCACACCGGGAGAAGAAGTGGATCATGGGGGGACTGCTCCTTCCGTATCCGTTAAAACGCAGGTGCCGGCCAATTCGCCTTCCGCAAAATCTGTGGAGGAAGTGAGCCCTCTCTCGACAACACCTTCCGTACCGGCAGCATCACAGGTGCAGGGTAGTCAGCCTTCGATCAAGCCCGTGGCGCCATCGAGTCACCCGGCTTTGACTCCTTCCGCTCCCCCGGTAATACCAGAGTCGGTAAGCACTTCTTCAGCCAAGGCGGGAGATGAAGGGGACCAGGCCGTTGTTTCACCACCTGTATCCTCAGTATTAAAGACACCGGTTAATCCGGTGTCAGTCACGCCGGAGAAGAAAGTCAGTCATCCTGCACCTGCACCTGCACCTGCACCTGCACCTGCACCTGCCGCGGGCGCCGTGATTTATCCTTCTGAGGACGTCGCAAAGGCTGAAGGGAAGACACCATGTCCTGTTGCAGCGAACAAATTTACTGCCTCACAGCAGGCCGAGATTGAAAAAATCATGTCCGACTACCTGGTTGCGCACCCTGAAATTCTGGTCAAGGCGGGGGAGACACTGCAGGCACAGCAGGCGGCGCAACGAAAAGTGGCGATGGCGCAGGCGGCGTTCGAAAATTATACCGAGCTGACTGCCGACCCCGATACCCCATCCTATGGACCTGCGGATGCAAAAGTGGTCGTGGTGACATTCTTTGATTATCAGTCTGTCTGGAGCCACCGATTGTCTTATGAAATCGACAGAGTGATGAAGTCTAACCCTGATGTCCGCGTTGCGTTTAAGGAATGGCCGATATTGGGGGCGCGCTGGCCGGCTTCTGTCGAAGCGGCACGAACCGGGCTGCAAATCTGGTATCAAAAGGGGCCAAATGCCTATCTGGATTACTACCATGGCCTGTTTGCTATTGGGCACACGGAAGGAGAACTGACGACAGCCGATATCCGCAAAGTGAGCTCGGAAGTGAAGCTCAATACTAAGAAAGCGAAAGACGTGGACGCCGTACTGGAAAGAAACGACATACTCTCACACAAGGTCGGGTTTAGTGGGACGCCCGCCGTACTCGTGATGCCGGTGGTAGGTGGAGATGTGAATACCATCACGGTCATACCGGGCTATCCGTCAGAGGGCGAGCTTCAGGCCGCGGTGAAGCTTGCACGGGAAGGGAAAAAAGCGGTGAATTGACGGCGTTTTGTCGCCACGACCTAGCTTAGGAAAGCAACCGCCAGGAAGCCCGCTATCTGCTGATGGCAAAGCTTCCTGGCGAGTGACGTCACCCCCCTTACACAAGATGTGTTTGTGAGGGTAAAAATTCTCCTCCACCCTTAGAAAAGGAACAGGGCACAATGACGGCGACCCGCCTGTTGTGCTTAAAATACGCTACTCCAGAAATGCGAAATGGGCATCGCAAGAACCAGAGCGGGCAGCATATTTGCCACGGGGAACACCTTGATGCCGCAAATACGAAAACCAGTGGCCACCATCAATACCCCGCCCACGGCTGAGAAGTCCGCCTGCATTTCAGGTGAGGTAAAGGGAAGAATAAAGATGGCCCCGTAGGCCAGCACTAACTGAATGATCAGTTGAGGGACACAGATTAACGACACCGCGACACCCAGGGTCGTAGCAAAGATACCGGCGGTGAACAAATCGAGAAAGGATTTTGCAATGAGTACACTGGCATCACCGGTCATCCCTTCATGCATCGAACCGAAAATACCCGTTCCGCTGGCACAAAACAGCACGATGATCGCCACATAGCTTTGCAGAAATTTTTCATCCGATTCGCCTGCGCTCGATTTCGAAAACACCGACGCGATGCCCCGTGCCTTTCCGCCCAGAATGGCAATGCCTTTTTCGAGATAAATTAATTCACCTATCAGTGCGCCAAGAATGATGGAAAGCACCATTACGGGCATGTGACTGACTTTCATCACCAGGATCACACCCATGCACATCGATGCCACACCAAACATGAGAGGCATGGAGACGCGCAACCGTTCAGGTAATCGCGTGCCCAGTACTGCGCCTACCCCCCCTCCGATGAGCACGGCAGAACCATTGATAAAGGGACCGATGATCATATTATTTTATCCTTTTGACTCAATGAAATATCTTTCCCCCAGCGTGGCATGCCCTCGCACTCAACATTCAAAAGGCTAAGCGCGCGTGCCGCACTGTGGCGTATGATTTCGTCAACACTCTGTGGTTTGGCATACAGGGCAGGAACAGGGGGGAAAATGATCCCCCCCGCCTCTGTCACGTGTAACATGTTACGAATATGACCCATGTGAAGGGGCGTTTCTCGCACCATGAGCACCAACTTGCGTCTTTCTTTCAGAATGACATCAGCCGCTCTGGTCAGCAGGTTGGGTGTGATCCCGTTGGCAATCGCCGCCAGCGAGTGCATGGAGCAGGGCGCGATGATCATACCCATCGTTTGGAAAGACCCGCTCGCTATGGCACACCCAATGTCTGTATTGGAGTACACCACATCGGCGAGGGCATTGACGTCTTCCTCACTTAAGGGGGTTTCATGCTCCCGATTTATGTGCCCGGCAGCGGAAATCACCAGATGGCTTTCAACATGCATCTGACGCAGCAGGCGGAGCACTTCCACCCCGTACCGAAAACCCGAGGCACCGCTAATGCCGACAACGACCCTCATCAGCCCCCCTTACTGTCTGAAAAGCCCGGAATGAACCTGTCCACATCCACTTCAAGAAACTCGCTACGGTGGAAGCTGCCTTTCATCGCAAACGGCACGGTACAGTCAAAGATCGTTTTGCAGGCAATGCCATGTGCTCTGATGGAAGGACTGAAGGCCGGATCAGAAGACGGATCAAGTGGATGGCAACGTACGCCAGGAATGAAAATCGTACTCACGTCACCCTGATATCGTGTGGTCATCGCCCACATCACATCGTTCATATCAAAGATCTCAATGTCTTCATCCACCAGAATCACGTGTTTGAGCTCTGAAAACGCGGAGAAGGCAAGTAATGCTGCCTGGCGCTGGCGACCCTCATCATTCATGGTGCTTTTCTTGACCTGAATGACAGCCAGGTATTTGCCCGTGCCTGGGGAAGGACAGTGGACGTTCTGCACAAATCCTGGCAGTGCACGTTCAACCATGGAAAGAATGGATGCTTCCGTCGGGATCCCCGCCATGTTGGTATGCTCATCACTTGGGCCAATGCAGGTCTGTAAAATAGGGTGTTGGCGGTGGGTGATCGCTTTTACCTTAATGACCGGCAATTCGGCCTTGGCTTCGCCTGTGTACCCCGGGAATTCAGGCATGGCTTTGCCTGTATTGGTGTTCTGGTCTTCCCGTATGCGGACATTTGGCAGTAATTCACCTTCAATGACCACCTCAGCATTGGCGATCGCGCGGGCGTTCACGCTGACGCATTGAGAGAGCTCTACCGCCTGCCCCCGGAGTGCACCGGCGATGGACAATTCATCGAATCCCAGCGGCGTTGTTGGCGGTTCGAAACAGGCCGCAATTTCAATCGCCGGATCCACGCCAATACTGATGGAGATAGGCATAGGTTGATTGCGGGACTCATATTTCTGACGGAAGACATCAAGATGACGACCCGGTACAAAATACATGGTGATTTCGTCTTTGCTCTGTACACATAGGCGGTGGATGGTCACGTCGTGCTCACCGGTATCTGGGTCAGCCCCGTAGCACATTCCCAAGGTGAAATAAGGACCGGCATCTTCTGGGGTATTGGTCGGGGCGGGCAGAAGTTTTAAGATATCAAAGTCCGGGTCACTTGCGAGGTGAACCACCTCCTGGCACTTGGCATTCTGTGGCGCAATAACGACAGGGGGAATGGGATGAGCCACTGAATCACGCAGCGCAAAAGCCAGCTTTTCCGGGGTGGTGCCCAGCATGCGGGATACCCGTTTGCGGGAGGAAAGCAGCCCTATCAGCACGCGCATATCGGTATAGCCTTTAATATTATTAAATATCATGGCAGGGCCCAGCTTTGTTGGCCGCTTACATGTCCCGTGCGCGCCAACATAACGATATATCCCTGAGAGCTCCGCAATAGGATCAACCGGTTCATCCGTGGTAATCACTTCATTTTCATATTGACTGAGTAAGTCCAGTGCGGAACGTAAATCTGTTACAGGTTTCGGGCTAATAGTCATTAGTTTTTCCTTTTGTGTTAAATGAATGAAAAACGAAACAGGTAAATATATATTTATAGAGAGAGGTTGCCTGTATGCTTAATAACATCCACTTGGACTGTAAAGTCTTTGTTTGCATAAGGATAATAATCTTTTACGTGTGATTGATAAGAGTTCTTTATCGTCGCTTTTCAAGAGGGTAATGGTATGGAATACAGGCACTTAATCTCGTTCTCTGTGCTTGCTGAAGAGTTGCATTTTGGAATTTCTGCACAAAAGTTGAATATTACTCAGCCTGCGTTAAGTCAATATATTAAAGGAATGGAAAGTGAACTTAGAATACAGCTATTTAAAAGAACAAACAGGCAGGTAGCCCTGACAGATGAAGGGAGGCAATTGCTGGAGCCAGTACGGTTGTTAATTAAAAACTATAAAAACGTTAAAGACGTAGCGCGAAGTTTACAGGCAGGAGAACATGGGATCCTCAAACTAGGCTATGTGGGTTCCTCTATTACCGATCCTGTTTTGTCGGTGCTGATACAAGGTTATAAAAGAGAATTTGGGAATGTAAAATTAATTTTGGAAGAGCACAACGTCTGTGACCAAATAGCACTGCTAGTAGATAATCTCCTCGATGTCGCCGTGGTGAGAATGCCCATATCACAACATGAACACTTAAAGTATTGCACGATTTCTACCTGTCCACTCATTGCCGTGCTGCCTGAGGATCATAGGTTGGCTCAAAACGGCACGATCCCACTTGCCTCACTCTCGTCAGACCCTTTCTTCATTCAGCAAGATCCTCCCGGCGTAGGATTAGGGTGGTCTACATTGGATGCGTGTTTTCAGGCCGGATTTACCCCCCAAGGCGTGAAGCTGACGCAGGATGTTTCAACCGCAATTGGCATGGTCTCCATGGGCATGGGGGTGACATTGGTGCCGCAAACACAGAGCACCGTGAAAATCCCCAACGTGACATATTGTCAACTTGAAGGAGAACCCACGCTGACCACGCTGTCGCTGGTCTGGTCATCACGCACTAAAAACAAGTTAGTTGTTGACTTCATCCATTTTGTGAAGGAAATCCTGCGTGTATGACATGACTTCGCGGCTTAAGATCTTCTTCTGGTTGTCCGATAAAGGCAGCGTAGGGCGCGATCACGCTCAATCCTGGGGAGAGGGTACGCAGAGCGTTTGGGTCATAAAAGGTATGTACGGGACAGGGTACGTATAGAGTGGTTCAACGCGATATCAACCACCGGCTGGCGTCGTGTCTCTTTCATGATTTGCCTGCCTTCGTTGTCGCGGGCGACATGCCGAAAACAGGCAATGACGGGAGGTGAATGAAAATTTTTGGCTTATTAGATGAAGATACGCAGGCCAACAGCCGTTAAATGGTCATCGGTGTTCCAGTCTTTATTGTCGTTACCCCATGCTTTTTCGTAACCGTACTCAACATAGGTCACCGCATTTTTACCTAACCAATAATCGGTCCCGAAAACGGCAGATTCGAAATGCTGCCCTTCCATTGCGTCTCCCCCTTTTAACCAACTGTAATCTGCATACACGCCCCATTCCGGGGTGATCTTGAACTGAGAATTATACTCAAGGCCAAGGAGGGTTTCCTGGGCGTTGCTGGTTGTTTGGTTATGTCGATAGCTGCCGAGCGTTGCGGCCTTTACATCATTAACTTTATTAACATACCAGGTAACCTGGGCGCCGTTAGACCAGGCATGATCGCCAACGTTCGCCGTGTATTTGGTGGTGGCCCCTACCGAGTAGGTATTCCCGTCATACGAGGCACCGTCGTGATCGGTATAGACATAGCAATGCCCGCTGCTGACTAACGTGCAATCCGTCACCGTGCCGCTATTGACGGTGTAATTGTTATAAGCCACCGCGCCTGATACAGAGATCCCATTATCCCAAAGATATTGCCCGCCAAGCGCCGCCCCCCCATGGACATTCGCCGAACCGTCGCGATAGGCATCATGTAATTTCGGACCGTCACCGTAGTCAGCAAAACCAATACTGTCTACCGTATCGTTTCCTTGTCCCATCAGGCCGAGGGTGAGATGGTCATCGCTGTAATAATAAATCGCGGCGGAGTTAATGATGTCGGTCGACATGCCGGCGGTGTTATGTTTACCCTTGCCGCCCCACGCATAGGTGGTATCAACCCCCAGCGCCCAGTCGGTCGGGGCGTATTGCTTACCAAAGGTGACAATACCGTATTCATCACTCCCTAAACCGGCATAAGCCTGGCGGGTGTAGACATCGTTGCCCTGGTCATCCGTGGCGGAATCTAATCCATGAATGCCGGTTTCATAATAGCCTAATGAAAAACTGTCTCCGCCGTTGAAATCAAAATTATGACGTACCGCTATCCCTAGCCGGGAGTCGTTGTTTTGAATGTCATGCTTTTGAGAGCGTTTCGAATCCGTTTTCCCAAACATACGGACCGAGCCCAGTACACCGACTGACGTATCGGCATCACTCCAGACTGTCTCGCCTTTCGTCTGGGTGGCGGTATATGCCGGCGCGGCCTGTAAAGGCGTTTCGTTATCTGCCGCCATTGAGGCACCGTCGGCGAGGACACCGGTCGTGATCACTAATACCAGGGGGGCGTAGCGTTTCATGTATTTTGAATGGACCATTGCTTAATCCTTCTCTGTAAAAATGTGCCTAATGAAATAAAGAGATGAAGTGAAAGTTAATAAAAAAGGTTGAATGTAAAATCTTTTCCCTGCAGTTCATGAATAAGGGCTAACACGACTGAATCATTCTGTAGACGTCATTATTTCTGCCAATTAAAAATGAAAAGGCATATGAGACATCAATCACAGTTGATGATTTTTTATTTAAAATAAAAGCTCTGTTGAGAATGCGTTTAAATTTAAGTTAAGCCTCCTAATAAGATGAGAGGAAAGGGTGTGGGATTATTGTCATTAAATTAACCGCAGGTATTATTATATAAAGACAAACTGTTTCGATTATCGGCCTTGACTATCTAAAAGATGGAACTTCTGCACAATTTTACAATATGATGCAATTGACTTAGCGAAGGCGGGTAATTCCATAATGAAAATGAAAGAAAGTGTGATATTCATTCAGGTGTTATCTGGATCACTTATTTCACCTGCATGGAGTCATAAGATTTTGAACATTATCGCCGCCTGGTGGTGGGTATGGAAATTGCCGAAGATAGGTGGGAGATAACGCGTCTTATTATGTAACCCCATGATGTATAGATAATTTTAACCTTCCAATATTTTTTGGGTTTTCTTTTATAAAAGATGCACATGTCGCGGATGAGGACTGTGAGGATCACGGTATGTTTTTAGGTAAAGAGACGATTTTTTTGGATAAAAACTTCTCGGGTAAGGAAGCTATATTTCGGTTTCTGGCTGTGCAAGCCGAAAAACAAGGATGGACTGAGGATGCAGCGGCATTAGAAGCAGATCTGTGGACAAGAGAAAATGAATATCACACAGGATTTGATGGGAAAATTGCCATGCCTCACGTGAAAACAGCCAACGTAAAAGAGTCCGGTGTCATGTTTATAAGGTTGCCAAAATCGATAAATTGGGAAGGTCACGATTCGGGCCTGATAAAACTCGTCTGTGCCATTTTTATTCCTGAAAAAGGGGCGCGGCGCTTACATCTGCACATTATAAACGAGCTCATGTGTCAGATCATTGATGATAAGTTTCGCCAAATTTTATTAGAGTCGATAAATGCCCAGGAAATATTCAATTTCATGAGCGACCGGATTACGGAAATGGATGCACTTTAAACTCCTCTGTGTGGCTACGCGTAATCAGAATCGATGCGATGTGCAAATAACAGGGTCAGTAAGGCCCACGTTAAGAGTGCGCGTTTCCTCGGGTGAGAGAAAATTAATGTAATCCGTTGGGGGAAACCCATACCGACTGCCCCCGTTGTCTTCCTGAGGAGGGAAGGATGAATGTCAATTTCTATGTCACCTGCTTAGGTGATGTACTCAAGTTCCGGACGTCCCGAGATTGTGTGCTCTTGCTTGAAAAGTTGGGCTGTCATGTCCATTTCCCCGACAAGCAAGGATGCTGCGGGCAACCGGCGCTTAACAGTGGTTATACACGGGAATCCATTCCCGCTATCAAGTCGCTTATTTGCGCGCTCGAGGAGAATGAATTTCCCATCGTCTCGCCCGCAGGTTCGTGTGCCTATGCCATAAAAAGTTACCCGAACTACCTTGCCGGCGAACCTGACTGGGCGGCAAGAGCCAGGCGTGTGGCCGCGCGAATGCGGGATCTAACCTCGTTCATCGTCAATGACCTGGCAATACAGGATGTGGGCGCACGCCTTCAGGGGCGCGCCGTTTACCATCCTTCCTGCAGCTTGTTTCGCAAAATGGGGATCAGGGAGGAACCCCTGATCCTGCTTAACCACATCCAGGGACTCGAGCTACTCCCCTTATCACACGCAGAGACCTGCTGCGGTTTTGGTGGCACTTTCTCGGTCAAGATGGCGGATGTGTCGGGGGAGATGGTGAAAGAGAAGGTCAGCCACATTATGGCCGCAAAACCGGATTTTCTCATTGGGGCTGATATCAGCTGTCTGATGAATATTGGCGGGCGGTTGGCCCGAGAAGGGCACTCGGTCAGAGTCATGCACATTGCCGAGGCGTTGATGTCTTGCGAGGAGAAAGCATGTCGGTAAAAACCAGTCATTTACCTTATAAAACCCTCATCCGGCGTCAGGTGGAAGACGCCGGCATGCAGACTGCTATCGCCAATGCTCAGGATACCATCAGTGCCAACAGGCAGAGAGTACTCGATGAACTGGGGGATACCCAAAGCTGGCGGGACAGGGCGGCGCAGCTACGTCATTACGTTTTGGAGAATCTGGATGCTCTTCTTTACCAGTTGTCTGAGAACGTGACGCATCACGGCGGGCATATCTTTTTTGCAAAAACGAAAGAAGAGGCAACGGACTATATCCTTGGGGTTGCCCGCGAGAAACAGGCCAAAACCGTCGTTAAAGCCAAATCTATGGTCACAGAAGAGATCGGTCTTAATGATGCCTTTGCCGCCGAAGGCATCCAGGTAACCGAAACCGATCTTGCGGAATACATTTTGCAAGTGGCCCGAGATGCGCCCTCACACGTTGTCGTGCCTGCCATTCATAAAGACCGGCACCAAATCAGGCAGCTTTTTCATGACCGACTGGGTTATGAAGGCTCTGAAACGCCGGAAGAGATGACCCGCTTCGTTCGGACATTTATCCGGGGTGAGTTTTTTAAAGCCGATATTGGGATCACAGGGTGTAATTTTGCCGTGGCAGAAAGCGGCTCCGTCTGTCTTGTCACCAACGAGGGCAATGCGCGTCTGTGTACGACTCTGCCAAAGACTCATATAGCGGTGATGGGGATGGAACGGATCGTCCCCGAATTCCGGGATGTCGATATCATGATAACCCTGCTGGCGCGCAACGCCGTGGGCCTCAGGCTGACAGGCTACAACACCTGGTTAACCGGCCCTCGTCAAACCGATGAGAGTGACGGTCCGGAAGAATTCCATCTGGTCGTCGTAGACAATGGGCGCTCAGCAGTGCTTGGTTCCGCGTTTAATGACATTCTGCGGTGTATTCGTTGCGGTGCCTGCATGAATACCTGTCCTGCATATCGACATATTGGCGGTCAGGGGTACGCGTCGATTTATCCCGGCCCCGTGGGTGCCGTACTCACCCCACTGCTTGAAGGGTATCAGGATTTCAGCTTCCTCCCACACCTCTGTTCGCTGTGTACCGCGTGCGATGCCGTTTGCCCGGTCAAGATCCCCCTCTCAGCCTTAATCCGTAAACACCGTGAGGAAATGGTCAAACAGCATATCCCGCCAACGAGCGAACGGATGGCCATTAAGGCATTCAGCTTCCTCAATAGTCATCCGAGCCTTTGGAAAATAGGGATGGTGGCCGGGGCGCCAATGGCGCATTGGTTTATCCGCAAGGGGCGTGCTCCCTTGAATATCGGGGTACTCCGTGAATGGACCCGGACAAGGGATCTCCCGACCGGCGACGGGGAAAGCTTCCGGAGCTGGTTTCGCGATCATCAAAAGGAGCGCAAAAATGACTGAAAAAATAGCATTCCTGTCCCATCTGGCATCGCAGCTCGGGCGCCCCCTGCGCACCGTGCCCGCTTCCCGACCTGAGCCGGTGAACCGGTTGCCGGAAACTCGCCTGACCGGGATGACCGCGGAGGACCTGCTTGCTTTATTTTTAATTCGCTCAGAACAGGCCGGTAACCGTAACTGTGTCACAACCTCAGCGCTGCTCACGGGGCTGGTGGCTGACCTATGCCGGGAATATGGGACACCGGTGGTGCTAGCAGACATGGACGGGAGCGGGCTGCCTGACTTTCGCTCAATTCTTCAACCGACGCACCATATTGCTGTTCAGTCACCTTCTGAAGGTAATAAGAACACCCGTAACGCGCGCAATGCCAGGACGGGCATTGTCTATGCCGAGTACGGGCTGGCAGAGTCAGGAAGTGTGGTGCTTTTTTCCTCGCCGCGACAGAGCCGTAGCTTAAGCCTGTTACCTGAAACGACGCTGTTTATCGTAAGAAAAAGCGCACTTATCCCGTCGGTTGCCCAGTTGGCTGCTCGGCTCGATGCGATGGTGGAACTGGGCTTAGTCCTGCCGTCCTGCATCAATATTATCAGCGGCCCAAGCTGCACCTCAGATATTGAACTTATTAAGGTGATCGGCGTTCATGGCCCAGCGAACTCGGTCTGTGTCGTTATCGATGATGAATGAGGCGTGGGTATGGAAGCCGAAGTCAACGCGATGACAGATTTTATCCCCTCTCTTTCCTGCGTAAGTGCGAAGGATTGAGACGCTAATGAGCAAGAGGACGTAACCTATGGGCATTTCGATGACAGACATGGCAACGCTTTTTGAACAAGTGCATAAAAATGTCAAACACTCAGTGGGCATCTCCGAAAAGGTCAATTCAGACCAGGACGTGAAGGCTTGCATTTCTCACCGGACGCTGATGATATTTAAATTAGACCTTATCTTATTTGCTTACAAACAGAAAATGGATGAGCACAGGTTTATTCTTTATGGCAGAAATGCCTTAGCCTCATACCTTTTCACTCATTACAAGGTTCCGTTCACGGAGGCTAAATCGCTTTCTTTGCATGATGCACTCACCCTTATTTTACCGGATATAAACGGCGAGGAAATTTCGCAAAAATTAATGACTGCTTTACTGAATATCGACGGGGTGACCTTTCATTTTCATGAAACACAAAAACATTGCGTTAATAAAATTATGTTCGATGACAGTGAGTGGGATCCCGAATTGTGCGATGCGTTGTTTTTGAAATAGGGTGATATTGACGTGGGATTAACGTTTCGAGAATACGCAGTTTCAACACTTTTTCGCTTTCAAACGGTTTGCTTTCATTAGACGTATTCTTTCAACAGGGGGATTGTCCAAATTGATTCAGTATGCCACGCACCCTCATTGAAATTGGGACAGCATTTATTTGTCATTATGGGGCGGGGCAGTTTGGCGGAAATTCCGTATCCAGACAATCACCCCGCTGTGAAAATAGGTTGCACCATTCACATGTACAGCGAGTCCGTGTATTTAATGAGTTAATGATAAGGGGTAGTGAATATGACTAAAGAAGAAGTGGAAAAACATAGGGTAGTCGCCGAAGCTGTACTCGAGAAATGTTATCAGTCATACCAAGACGCAAGACTGGCTTTACACCTAGCTATTGAAAAGGAAATTGAAGATCCGGATGAAAATACGGAATACGATAGTCTTCATGAGCAAATGATGGGAGAGTTATGGGAGGCTGAAAGAAGTGCTAAGGCAATCTATGAGGCGCAAAGGACGGTTGTCGAGCGTCTTCGAACACGGTTGGAACAGTGAGACTGTAATTAAAATTGTGTAATTGCCTGTTTTTGATATGTTCACTCCAGCAACGGAGACAGGTAAATTATGGATGAAAAGAAACTTAAAGCCCTTGCGGCTGAACTGGCTAAAGGCCTTAAAACCGAAGCCGATCTCAATGCGTTTTCCCGTATGCTGACCAAGCTTACTGTCGAAACAGCGCTCAATGCAGAGCTGACTG
>NZ_JAFMOY010000118.1 GCF_019049625.1 Rahnella ecdela | reverse complement strand
GGCTGTGGGCAAAAAGTCGCGCCGCTATAGTTGGCTGAAAGAATATGACTCACTGGCATTGCAGCAGGCCGTAATTAACCTCGATACAGCGTTTGGGAATTTTTTCAAGAAACGTGCTCACTTCCCCTCTTTCAAGAGTAAACAAGGCAAGCAATCGAGCTACCACCCGAACGGTAAGGTGTTAACTGACGCTATCCAACTCCCTAAAATGAAACCCGTCAGGGCAAACATTCACAGGGAGATAGTCGGAAAGGTTTCCAGTATTACGATCAGTCGCAATGCGACGGGCAAATACTTTGCCTCAATTCTGTGCGACGACGGACAGGAAGCGCCAGAAAAGCCGAGCCTTATTACCTGTGTAACCGGCTACGATATGGGGTTATCGCACTACCTGATCCCCTCAAGCGGCGATAAAGTAAATAACCCCCGGCATCTGATAAACGCGAGTCGTAACCTGCGGCGCAAACAGAAGGCACTATCCCGGAAAAAACGGGGTAGCGCTAACCGTAGTAAGGCGCGTTTACTGCTGGCCGCAGTACATGAGCGGGTAGCCAATGCCCGCGCTGATTTTCAGCACAAACTCTCTCGTGCAATTGTTGACGAAAACCAAGCGGTAATTGTAGAGACGCTAAAATCAGCAAATATGATGAAGAACCCCTGTCTCGCTCGTGCTATTGGTGACGCAGCCTGGGAGGGTTTCATTATGAAAGTGGAATATAAAGCCGCAGCCGAAGGTGTTCATCTGGTCAAGCTAAATCAATGGTTTGCCAGTTCGAAAACCTGTCATTGTTGCGGTCACAAAATGGCTGATATGCCGCTACATAAACGCATATGGCAATGCCCAACCTGTAATACTGAACATGACCGAGACATAAACGCGGCGATGAACATACAGAATAAAGGCATAACAGAACTTATGGCGGCGGGACTCGTCGTTACTGCCCATCGAGGCCAGTGTAAGTCCGTCATAAAGGCGGTTGCAGCCTAAGAAGTGGGAAGCCTCGCCGTTTACGGCGGGGAGCAGTCACCCGTCGCTTCCTTTTCACATCTGCAATACTATTTATCCTGATTCAGCGCTTCGCCTTATCCCGCCTCGGTCTGACCGCAATATCTGTAATTTGCGTGTCGTCACTGGCGTCGATCACCAGACGTACTGCCGCAGCCACTGATTTCGGCGTGCTGTATTCGCGCGGGTCGATGGCTTCAAAGTTGCCCTGACTTTCGCGAGTTTTGCGATTCATCGGCGTATCTGTCGGGCCGGGCGCGACGGTGGAAACACGCACGCCGTGTTCGCTTTCTTCCTGCCGCAGCGCGTGGGCGAGGGCGCTGAGGGCAAATTTTGACGCGCAATACACCGTGTTTCCGCCATCGGCTTTGGTACCGGATCCTGAACCGATAAACACCACCTGACCTTCCTGTTTTCTCAGCGCCGGTAATGCCAGTCTCGTGAATTCAGCGGGGGCAAACACGTTAATGGAAAACTGCTGCTGCCAGTCCTCTGGCGTTGCATTTTCAAGACGTAACGGTTTGGAAATGGCCGCCGAATGCACCAGCACATCAATCGCCGGTATTTCACCGACAAACCGCGCAATGGTGTCAAAATCATGCAGGTTAATTTCAACAGCATCGACATTTTCAATCAGCCGCAGCGCAATCAGGCTGTCTTTATTACGCCCGAGCGCATAAACGCGATGGTCGCGCGCCAGATTGTGGACAACCGCCAGTCCGATACCGCTGGTACCGCCGGTGACCACTGCAACAGGGAGTGAACTCATGATGTTTTCCTTAGGTTTTTTCATCAAGTTATCAGCTTTGCGCAGGGCGAACGACTGCGTTTATTGGATTAGCTTTTGCACGGAGTGGAATAGTCATGCTGTTTTTTGGAATAATAAAAAAAGGGATTAATTCTTTATTTATCCCGCCGCTTACATCCTGACTAAATCGGTAAATAAACTGTGGGAAGAGGCCCTAATGCGAGTTGAGAATACTGGCGGAGAATATATGCGCGAAGAAAATTCCTAAAAAATCGGAATAGGCACCCAATTGTTATTAATTTCCCCAATATTTTGTCTTACCAAAAGCTGCATTCTTATCATGCTCAGATTATCTTGTGCTGATTGCTGTCATTTTTATGTGAATTTTCATGATTTTTTTCATGTTTAACGGCTTGCTATAGAGCAAAAATCTTAACAAATGGGTTATTCAACTTAATATAGCGCAGCCTGAGTAGTTGTTAGTATATTGATCTGGCGGGAGCAAGGGTTGCTCTCAGAGTCAGGGCGAAAATATCGCTTAATAACGACGCCATCAATATCTCAAGGACTTACAATGTTTAACACTAAAAATAAAACGCTGGTTATTGCTTTATCTGCCCTTATTTCAGCTTCTGCTTTCGCAGCTGATGATCCGACGCCACCGGCGGGTGCCGATAATGGTTCCGGACGTATTCATTTCACCGGAACCGTGATTAAT
This sequence comes from Rahnella ecdela, assembly GCF_019049625.1. Lineage (GTDB taxonomy): Bacteria > Pseudomonadota > Gammaproteobacteria > Enterobacterales > Enterobacteriaceae > Rahnella > Rahnella ecdela. The sequence continues at coordinate 103,436 of NZ_JAFMOY010000118.1, read as the reverse complement.
GCACCTTGCTCTGTCGCGGCAGGGGATGAAGACATTAATGTGAATATGGGACAGGTAGCGAATAAAGTGCTGGAAAGCGGCAGCAAATATTCGCAAAACGTGAACTACACGATTCACCTGCAAGACTGCGACCTGGCGGCCCAAACCGTGGGTACTGTGGGTTATCCTGCAGTTTCTAAAGTCGCGGTGTCTTTTACCGGCACACCTGACAGCAGTGCAACTGAACTGCTGGCGAATACCGGCAGTGCCAAGGGTGCGGGCATCCGCCTGATTGACGCTAACGGCGATTTGCTGAAAGTCGGTGATACCTCTAAAGATATTGATCTGGTGACGGGTAATAATAATCTGGTCTTTGCTGCGCGTGTGGAAGCCAATACTCAGCCTGTTGCCACCGGTACTCTTGTTTCTCAGGCAACTTACGCCCTGAATTATAAATAAACGTCCGCTATCACTTGGGGGGAGTATTTCCCCCTTTTTATCTTTGCCAGTACCGGGGTTTTCGATTTATTACCATAAACAAGTGATTTTATTATGGCAGTTGCGATGGAAAGGATTTTCACAGGGAAACGGGCAGTTACCGGCGTTGTTTTATTTTTATCAGGATGTTGTATTTCAGTCAGAATTTTCGCAGTGGAATTTAACGTTAACTTTATTGATTCCGCCGACCGTAATAATGTCGATTTATCGCGTTTTCAGGTGGCTGATTATATCGCACCCGGCGAATACCTGCTGGATGTGGTACTCAATGGCCGCACGCTCGGCGATCAAAGCCTGATTAAGTATTATGCCTCACAAGATAATAAAAACAGCCGCCTTTGTCTGCCGCCCGCGCTGGTGGATAAATTCGATCTGACGAAGGATGCCCGCCAAAAGCTGACGCTCTGGCATCACGGCGAATGTACCTCATTAGACCGGCAACCAGAAGTCACCGCCCGCTATGACCAGGAAAAACAAACGCTGAACATTAGCATTCCGCAGGCGTGGCTGTTTTTTCACGACCAGAACTGGGTGCCGCCTTCACAGTGGGATAACGGCGTGAACGGCGCGTTGCTCGATTACAACCTGCTTGGCAGCAAATACATGCCGCATTCTGGCGACAGCACCACCAGTTTCAGCAGCTACGGCACCACCGGTTTTAACCTCGGGCCGTGGCGTGCCCGTGCGGATTATCAGTATTCATCGTCGCGTACCTCCGGCACACCGGCCAGCGATCAATTCACCTGGACGCAGAGCTATTTGTATCGCGCTTTACCGTCGATGGGGGCACGACTGACGGGCGGACAAACTTATCTGAGTTCTGACATTTTCGATTCTTTCCGCTTTCTTGGCGCTTCACTGAACAGTGACCAGCGCATGTTACCGCCTTCGTTACGCGGTTATGCGCCACAGGTCACCGGCATCGCCAAAACCAACGCGAAAGTGAGCATCAGCCAGAACGGTCGAGTGATTTATCAGACCAATGTGTCGCCGGGGCCGTTCGTGGTTCAGGATTTAACCGAAGCGGTTCAGGGCGCGCTGGACGTGAAAATAGAGGAAGAAAACGGCAGCGTCACGACCTATCAGGTGACCACCGCGACTATTCCGTTTCTGACCCGCAAAGGCCAGGTGCGCTTCAAAACGGCGATGGGTAAACCGACCACCGGCAGCAGTCATCACGTTTTGCAGCCCGGTTTTTACAGTGGCGAAATGTCGTGGGGCGCGCTGAATGATTTCTCGGTATATGGCGGCCTGATTGCCACAACCGGCAACTATCAGGCGCAGGCGGTCGGTGTCGGACAAAACCTGCAAAAGCTCGGCGCGGTGTCTTTTGATGTCACACGATCTTCGGCGACCGTGCCGGTGGCGGGTGAGCAAACCGGCCTGAGTTACCGCGCCAACTATTCCAAACGTTTCGACTCCACCGGTAGCCAGATAACCTTTGCCGGATACCGTTTCTCGGAAAAAACCTTCATGTCTTTCAGCCAGTATCTCGACAAGATGAACGGCGAGGGTTATTCGCGCGACGATAAACAAACCTACACCGTTACCGCTAACCAGTATCTGCCGTGGCCGGCTATCACCTTGTATCTGTCAGCGACGCACAAAATCTACTGGAACGAGAGTGCCAGTAACAACTACAGCGCGTCGGTGAGCAAGATTTTCGACATCGGGCGCTTTACCGGCATTTCCGCGACGTTCTCCGCCAGCAAACTGAATTACCGCAGAACCGATGAAAACCAGATGTTTTTGTCGCTGAGTCTGCCGCTGTCTTCCGGGCAGCAAATCAGTTACGACGCGCAGCAGGACTCGCAAAACGGTTTCTCGCAAACGGCGTCCTATTACAATAGTCAGGATCCAAATAACAGCTGGCGCGTGGGCGTGGGGGGAAGCAGTCCGGATCTGCAAAAAGGCCAGGGTGTGTTCCGCACGAACTACCAGCACATGTCACCTTACGGGCAGTTCGGGGCTAACGGCAGCGTGAAAAATAACGATTACCGCTCGGTGAATGCTAACTGGTACGGCTCGATGACCGCCACCGCGGCGGGTGCGGCGCTGCATCAGAGCAGCGCGGGCAACGAGCCGCGCATGATGTTATCAACGGGCGTAAAGGGGATCCCGGTCAGCGACGGCGCATCAGTCACCAACGATTACGGGATCGCGGTGGTCAACGGTGTGTCGAGCTACCAGACCTCTGATATTCGCGTGGATGTGAATAATTTGCCGGACGACATAGAAGTTTACGGCTCGGTGGTCAGTAAAACGCTGACCGAAGGGGCGATTGGTTTTCGCAAAATGCGCGCGATCAAAGGCGAACGTCTGATGGCGGTGATCCGTCTGAAAGACGGCAGTCATCCGCCGCTCGGTGCGGCCGTCACCGACAACAGCTCAGGTTTTGAAGCGGGACTTGTCGGCGACGGCGGACTGGCGTATCTGGCCGGAGTGTCCGGCGAAAAATCTCTGACCGTGCACTGGGGCGAAGGGCAGCAATGTCAGATTCAGGTGCCGTCAGACCCCGGCGCCCGCGCCGGACAAATTTTGCTACCGTGCAGCTAATGAAAACTGAAAACCAATCATACAAATTTTACGAGGAAAGGAAGTCCTGATGCACAAACTCATTTCATACTGCGCACTCATGCTGATGGCTGGCGCGGCGTATCCGGTTTATGCCGCCATCAATCTTGACCGGACGCGCGTCATTTTTAACGGCAGCGATAAATCCGTCAGCGTGTTGCTGGAAAACCAGAGCAAACAACTGCCCTATCTGGCGCAGGTCTGGCTGGAAGACACGCAGGGCGAAAAGATCACTTCGCCGCTGGTGGCCTTGCCGCCGATGCAGCGCATCGAAGCCGGACAGAAAAGTCAGATCCGCATCCTGCAATTGCCGCAAGCCGCCACTCTGCCGAAAGACCGTGAATCGCTGTTTTACTTTAACGTGCGCGAAGTGCCTCCAAAGAGTGACATGTCAAACGTCATCCAGGTGGCGATCCAGAGCCGTGTGAAGCTGTTTTACCGCCCTGTGGCATTACAAGATCAGCTAAAGGAAAACTGGCAGGAGCAGCTTGAAGTTTTCGGTCTCAGTGACGGACTAAAACTGACCAATCCCACGCCGTTTTACATCACCGTCGGCTATCTGGGTAAAGATAATAAAGGCAATTTTGCGGGTTTTGATAGCGTAATGCTGGCACCGTTTACCTCTGAAAATCTCACCGGCAGCCGGTATGTGAGTCATCAGTACAGCCTCGGTTATATGGATGATTACGGAGGTTTGCAGGTGAACGAATATTCCTGCCAGACCGCGCATTGTCAGCTTGTGCCAAAAAATCCTCAGGCGAAGAGGTTGTGATGGTTGAACTGATTCGGTTTTTAAGCGGACGAATGACAGTCCTTTTTATCATGCTGTTATTTTCCCGCAGCGCGCTGGCGCTGGACTGCGTGGAGAAGGGTACCGGAATTGTCGACAAACTGCCGATCCCGGTCGGGCAACTCGCTATTCCGGCGAATGTGCCACCGGGCACCAAAGTCTGGGAATCCAACGACATCACCGTGACCGCGTATTGTGACAACGTGCTGGGCAGTAGCATTGACGTGGTGCATTTCTATTTTAATCCCAAATCACAGTCGATTGGTGAAGGGTTGAGGCTGGGCGTCAGTTATAACGGGCAGGAGCTGGAGCAGGATCAGCAGCGCGCAAGTACCAACAGCCCACCGATTCAGCGGGGTGGAAGTGTGACGCTGGACGTCACATTCCGTCTGTATATCAAGGTTACCGGCACTCCGCCTTCCGCCGGATATTATCTGGGCGCGGATCAGTTCACGGTATTTCAGCTCGACGGCAGCGGCAGTGTCAACAACACGCCGGGGGCAAAAAACCTCAAATACAATCTGTCGGGTTTACAAGGGGTGCGTTTTCTGGCCTGCGGTTCAGATCTGAAAGTGTATCCGGAATCGCAGATTTTAAATTTTGGCGAAATTCAGAGCACAATGCTTTCCCGCTCGGCGGGCGTCTCGCTGCCGTTTGCTATCCGGGCTGTGAAGCAAGGCTGTCTGGATAACTTCTCGCTACAGGCGGAATTTTCAACCGCCAGTCCGCTGCTGGATAACACGGCGATTGATCTCGCTAACGGTGCGAAACTGATGTTATTTAACGAGCAGCAACAGGCTATTGCGTTCAACCGCTACGATGACTTTGCTCAGCTGAATAATGTGAATGAAGTGACCAAAAACTTTACGGCAAGAGTGAGCGCCATTCCCGGAAGAGAGCTATCGCTCGGGCAGTTTGAAGCGTCGGTGATCGTAAAAATTAACTATTACTGACGGCTTTCCAGCAACGTCACCTGTGAGGATAAGCCTGGATGCAATGGATACTGGCTCAGTTGCAGGGGATTAATTGAGATACGCACCGGAATTCGCTGCACATCATAAATCCAGTTCGTCGCGCCGTTTTTGGCTGACAGTGCGGCCAGCGCGGTATCTGTGTCCAGATTGATCCCTTCAATCTGGCCGTCTAATACGACTTTTCTGCCATTAAACTCAGTCACGATGGACGCCTTCTTGCCGATAAGCAGGTCAGAAAGTTGCGTCGCTTTAAAACTGGCGGTCACCCACATCTGATCGTCGGGCACGATGGTCATCAGCATTTGTCCGGCGCTGACGCCCACGCCCGCATGCACATTGTGCCGGGCGACATAACCGGTCACCGGACTGCGCACTTCGGTACGCATCAGTGCCAGACTGGCTTGCTGAAATTCTTCGGTGGCCTGCGAAACCATCTGTTGCTGAGCCGTATCAGAAGCGTCAAGTAATTGCTGATCCTTCCGGTAGGCAGCAATCGCTTCATCCAGCGCTCTCTGGCTGCTGCTGACGGCTCTGAGGGTCTGTTGCAAATCCTGTTTTGAAATTGTCACCGCGCCTTTTGACTGGATCCGGCGATGATACCCGCTCAGCGCCTGCTGGTACGCCATCTGGGCTTTCAGGATGCGGGTATTATTCTTTTCATCGGTGGCATAACGGACCTGCGTTTTTTTGACTGATTCTGACAGTGTATTCTCAGCCTGCATATAAAGGTGCCGGGCTTCAGTGTCGTCCAAACGTACCAGCAAATCCCCTTTTTGCACCCGGCCGGTGACGGGCGCGAAAACCTGAGCCACCCGGCCACTGATTTGTGCGGCAAGCGTTATTTCATTGCCGGTGATATAAGCATCGCGGGTGCTGGGCATAGCAGAAAAATTAAAATGCCCCCCGGTGGTGAAAATAAAGCACGAGATAAAAATAAATATTCTGATAAGTAATCGTGTTTTATTTCTTGTCTGAAGGGGCAGCGAAATGCGATGTGTTTTTGCATCGTGCCGTAGTTTCATGAAAAATCTTAATTCGCCTTTCCGTGGGAAATAGAAATCCTCACGCGTTCCGAGCACTTAACAAGCCGTGAGGTCATGTCAGTCAGCAGGGGCGTGTAAATATGATCCGTGTTTAAAATATCGAATAAGACTAATCTCCGCTGTCTGATAAATACAGCGGACACGTCGGAAAATTTTGCAGGTGATATCCTACACGTGAAGTCCTTGGGGAATTTTTAGAATTGATCAGTACTATTTTTCTTAACGCCAATGGCAATGGTATTAGGGAGGCTGTAGACTTAATATGAACTCCGTTTCCGGCAAAGAAGAATGCTATAGCATGAGTAAAACGAATAAATTAAACGCTGTCATTGTGGACGATCATCCCCTGGCGCGTATGGCGATTAAAAATTTGCTGGAAAGCGAAGGCATTACCGTGGTCGCAGAAGCCGGAGATGGCGCGCAGGCGCTGCTGCTGGTGGAAGAACACTATCCGGATCTGGTGATCGTGGACGTGGATATTCCGGTGATGAGCGGTATCGAAGTAGTGGAGAAACTCAGGAAACAAGCCTTTAGCCGTATTATTATTGTGGTTTCTGCCAAGAACGATCTGTTTTATGGCAAGCGTAGTGCCGATGCCGGGGCGAATGCTTTTATCAGTAAGAAAGAGGGCATGACCAATATTATTGCCGCCGTTAATGCTTCACTGAATGGTTACAGTTACTTCCCGTTATCATTACATGCTTTTATGGGCAGTTTGTCCTCCGAGCAGGAAATGTTGCAATCGCTTTCCAGTCAGGAAATCAAAGTGATGCGCTATATTCTCGGTGGTGCGGATAATATGAAAATCGCCTCAGAAATGTTTATCAGTAATAAAACAGTCAGTACCTATAAAAGCCGCTTGATGGAAAAGCTGAATTGTAAATCGCTGATGGATTTGTTCTCTTTTGCGCAGCGCAATAAAATTGGGTAAAAGCATGATAATCAGGGTAATAGCGTTGTGGTTTGCCATTTTGTCGGTGATATATCCGGCTCAGGCCGCAACGCCCGAACCTGCAACGCTGACGCTGTCCAGCGATTATGACGTTTTTACCCCGGCACTTCCGTTAAACCATTACGATTTATTATGGCTTGCTGCCAAGCGTACGCTGAACATTGGCGTTTATGGCACAGAAATCCCGCCGCTGAGCCTGAATTCCTCCACCGGCCGTTACCGGGGAATGAACGCGGATTACCTGCGGTTGCTGGAAAATTCTTTGCAGGTCAGTGTCGTCATTAAACATTATAACGACGAAGCGCAGGCGCTGGCCGCGCTGAAAGACGGCAATATCGACACCATTCTGACTTCACCCTCCGGCAACGTTGATCTGACCGCGCCGTTCGTTGTCTCGCTCCCGCTGGTTCGTGCGTTTCCGACGTTAGTCACCCGGCAGGCCGATGTGATGAACCCGCTGTCCGATGATAAGGACGAAGTGCGGGTAGCTATCCGGCGAGGATATCCTTCCGAACAATTTATCAGAATTGCGTTCCCGAAGGCTCAAATCACCGCGTATGACGATAACTATCTGGCGCTGGCTTCTGTCGCCAATAAACAAAATGACTACTTCTTTGGTAATAACCTGACGTCGAGTTTTATTCTGGCTCGCGATTTTTATCAGTCGCTGCAAATGGTGAAATTCTGGCGTGAGCCGCAAACCGGCAATCACTTTATTGTTCTGGATAATCAGTCGCAACTGCGCGGCATTCTCGACACCTTTATCAGTTCCCTGAGCGAACAGACGCATAAACAGGTGGCGCAGTCGTGGGTGGATACCGGCAACGTGTCGTTTCTGAATAAAGCGATGAAATTCACGCCTCGCGAAGAACGCTGGATTGCCAAACATCCGGTGCTGAATGTGCTGATCAACCCGTATTACGCGCCGCTCAGCATGATGGACGACAATCAGGAAATCCGGGGGCTGCTCGGAGATATTCTCAATCTGATCCAACTCCAGACCGGGTTAACGTTCAAGCCGGTCATCGCCAATTCCAACAGCGACATGGTCAATATCATGCGCAAAGGTGGCTGGGATCTGGTGCCGACCGCCACTTACAGCGTCGAGCGCGAAGAAGATATGTTATTCACCCACCCGTTTATCGCCACGCCTTTTGTGCTTGTGACACGGGCCTCCAGCGATCAGCCGGATATTCTGATGCCCGGCGATAAAGTGGCGATCCCCGCTTATCATCCGCTGAGTGAAAAGCTTAAAAAGAAATATCCCGGCGTGACCTGGGTGATTGCCGAAAACACCAGCACGGCGCTGAGTAAACTGATGCTCGGGGATGTGGACGCGGTGGTTTCCACCCAGCTCGCCTCACGGTTTATCATCGACCATTATTATCCGGAAAAGATGACCTACACCCGCATCCCCGACGAGCCTTCGGCGCAGATTGCCTTTGCTATCCCGCGCGGTTCACTGGAGTTGCAGAGTATTTTGAACAAGGCGTTGGATGATATTCCGCCGAAAGAAATTCTCAATGTTGCAGGCAAATGGGTGAAAGCGCCGGACGTCAAAATCGGCACCTGGAATCTGTACAACCGCCCATTTTATCTGGTGGTCGGGCTGGCGGCGTTACTGGTGATCAGCAGCCTGTTGTGGGGAGTCTATTTGCTGCGCGCCATCAGCCGTGGCAAAGCGTCGCAGGCCGCGCTGAGCTATCAACTGATTTTGCGCCAGACTTTATCCAACGCCATTCCGGTGCCGGTGTATGTCATTACGCCGGAAGGTGAGTTAGAAAGTTATAACAGCGCATTCGGCGAGTTTTTCACGCCACAATTGCGTGAAAATATGCGCCATTCGCTGTACGACCGGCGTAGCCCTCTGGCGGATATTTTCCCTGATGTGCAGCAGGACATTCAGCAAGGGCTGGTGCCGGACACCGTCATCACTCATCAGCTGGTGCTCAATAACGGTCAGGAAGACCGGCTGATCCTGCACTGGCTGACCTCGTGCCAGATGCCGGAAAACATGCCAGCGACGCTGATTTGCGGCTGGCAGGACATCACGGAATCCCGGCAACTGATGAAAGCGTTGCAGGTCGAAAAAGACAAAGCCATTGACGCCAGTCAGGCGAAAAGCCGGTTCCTGGCGGATATGAGTCATGAGATCCGCACGCCTGTCAGTTCGATCATGGGATTTCTTGAGCTGCTGACCACCCGCAAGCAAAGCCCGGAAGAAGCCCGCGAGGCGATTGAACTGGCCTACAGTACGGCGCAGACGCTGATAGGGCTTATCGGTGATGTGCTGGACATGGAAAAAATCGAATCCGGCAACTTTACGCTGGTACCTGAATGGGTAGATCTGGGGGGGCTCGTCCACGCGACGGTGGCGAATTTCGAAGGGCTGGCGCGTCAGAAACATCTCGGGTTGACGGTCGATTGTCGCCTGGAAGAAGGGAAAACGCTATGGCTGGATCCGCAGGCTTTCAAACAGGTACTGTCTAATCTGGTCAGTAATGCCGTCAAATTCACCACGCAGGGCGGGATTGAAGTGATGGCACATACGCAGGCGCTGGGCGAGGAGCGGGTTTACCTGTCAATGAGCGTGCGCGATACCGGCGCCGGGATCAGCGAGCAGGAACAGCAGCAATTATTTAAGCCGTTCAGCCAGACTGCCGTGGGTAAACGCAGCGTTGGATCCGGGCTCGGGCTGGTGATTTGCCGCGAAATGGTCGAGAGAATGTCCGGGCAAATCAGCCTTGTCAGCCAGCCGGATGCGGGCACGACCATGACGGTCACGCTGGTGACGCGTACTTCTGACCATGCGCCAGGCGTTTTGTTGCTGGCTGAACAGGAAGCAGTGCTTCCTGCTGCATTAAGGATTGTGATTGCCGAGGATAACCCGACGAATCGTCTGTTGTTGCGCCGTCAGCTGGATATGCTCGGTTATCATGTGGATGAAGCCGAAGACGGTTTGCAGGCGCTGAATCTGATCCAAAGGCAGGATTACGATTTGCTGATCACTGATCTGAATATGCCGAATATGGACGGCATTACGCTCACGCAAAAGGTGCGGGAAACCAATCAGCAGATCATTATCTGGGGTTTAACCGCTAATGCGCAGACCGATGAGAAAGAAGGTTGTCTGGCGGCGGGCATGAATCTTTGCCTGTTTAAACCTATTGATCTGCAACAGTTAAAAGCGGCGTTAAGCGGTGTGCATATGTTCGCAGATACCCGCCCGCTGGAAGAGTTTGTTGATATGCCGACACTTGGAGCGCACAGCCTGGGCGACAAAAAGCTGATGTGTCAGATGCTGGAACAGTCGCGCATCGAAAATGACAAAGATCTCGCGGGGGCCTTGCAGGCGCTGGAACGCCAGGACCGGGATGTACTGCGACACCATCTGCACCGGATCAACGGCACGATGCAGCTGCTGGGCGCGACAAAGTTGCATTTGCTGGCGGAAAAGTTAGAAGACGTGCTGGCTACCGGGCAACAGGGTTTACAAATAGAAGCCGCAATAGAAGAAGGTACCGCGCAGCTTAAACAGCAAATCATGGCATTCAGCGCTGCCATCGAAACGTATTCAAAATCCACCCGGCATTAATATTGTGTTTTACCCCGCTAAGCCATTCTCCGGAATGGCTTTATTTTTATCCGCCGGTGTGATAAATATTTATTTAAGCGGACTTTCATATTCCCTGCAAACCTCTATTTTACTTCAGGCGTTATTCGTTGCCTACGCGTGTAGGCTGAGACCTTCATTAAAATAATCTCCCTCTGATATTTAATACTCTTTAGGATAAGTATTATCTTCTCCTCAGCCAAGGCAGGCTGAAATGAATTATTTCCATTGTCATAATGACGCATATTTAATGAAGGATCTTGTAATGAAAAAAATTATCGCCCTTGCGCCTGTCGCTCTGATGTTAGGTTTGGCAGGTCAGGTTCAGGCTGCAACTCAGGCTGATGTCCAGTTGCAAGGGTCTATTGTAGACACCACTTGTGAAGTGACTGCAAATAACGGTGCTTCTACTCTGAACGTCGGTTCTTTCTCTAAAATCGCTTTCGACGCAGCGAAAAAACAGATTGGTGAAGAACCACTGCTGGTGTCTTTGAAAAACTGTAGCAAAGACGAAGCGGGTGCTTTACAGGTCAGCGGTATCGTTGCGACCGGTAACGAAACTGTGTTCCTGAGCGACGTTGCTCAGTCCGCAGGATTCATGATGACCCGTGAAGACGGCACCACTCAAGTGACCAACCACACCAGCATCCCGGTTGTTGCTGATGCCAACGGCGCGCTGACCTATACTTTCAACACCGGTATGGCCGTGCTGGATAAGACTAACGTTGAGCCGGGTGCTTACCACGCGCCGATCAAAATCTCTTACGTGAGCAACTAAGCGTAAAGAACCTGAAGTACGGGACCCGTCGTAAGGCGCGAGCAGTACGGCAATAAGCGTCCGGAAAAGAGAGGTTCTATGAAACCTCTCTTTTTCATTTAACTGGCAGAGAACATTATGAAGTTTATTCACAAGTTAGGCGTTATTTTAAGCCTGGGGATATTATTGACCCCGCCAGCAATCGCAAGTATTGCGGTGGGTGCCTCCCGCATTATTTTTACGGCATCTGACAGCAGTCAGAGTATTGACATTAATAACCGATCTCATAATCAACCTTATCTTATTAATGTCGGTATTTCAGAAAGTCTCTCAGCGAAATCATCGAACAGCGTGTTCTTGCCAACCCCGGCGTTATTTCGCATCGAGCCTGATTCCGCTAATAAAATCCGGATCATGAAAAAATCCAATTCTCTGCCGGGTGACCGGGAGTCGGTCTTTTATTTAAATATTCTGGCGATCCCGACCGGTAAAACAGGTCAGGAAAATAATGACAATAAAGTCGGTGGCACCTTACAGGTGGCGACCGGTAATACCCTGAAGCTGTTCCATCGTCCGGATAACCTGCCGATGACGCAAAAAGAAGCAATGGGCAAATTGCAGCTTTCCAGAGCAGGCCAGAGCGTGAAGGTGTCGAATCCGACGCCGTATTTTATCTCACTCAACAAACTGACGATTGACGGCAAAAAGATCCCGCTCGATGTGATTAAAGGCACCAGCATGATTGCGCCTTTCGCATCAAATAATTATCCGGTGACAGCCGGGCAGGGCAAAGCCGAGTGGGCAGCGATTAACGATTTTGGCGGTGTGGAGACGTTCCGTGGCACGGTTAATTAAACAGGTTTCATCAGCACTTTTGCTGATTTTATCCGGCGTTTCTGCCGGTCAGGTACTGGCTGCCACCACTGACATTAAAGCCACGGTAATGGATGGCAATTGTCAGGTGGCGATCGACACGCCGACGCTCAAATTCGACACAAAAGATGTTACGCAATTTGCGACCGGTACCGCCGCCATTCTGCCACTGGCGGTCACTGTGAACTGCGAAGGAATGCAGGGCAAAACGCCGTCGCTGACTGTGTCCGGGGAATCCGCTCAGCTCAGCGACACGCAGCTGTTTCGCTCGGCCAGTTCAACGGCGAAGTACGTCGGTTTTATGCTGAAAAAAGGCACGCTGAATAACCTCAGTGATTTTTATAACGCGGCCGGTACGGTTGCGCCCGGTGATTCGGTGGCGATCACTCAGGACGACGGCACATCTGTGCAACCTTTCTCGGTGGGACTGGTGCGTAGCGCCGGTGATCCGCTGCTGACGGCGGGTGCGGTCAGCGCAAAAATCACCTTCGCCTTTATTTTCCCTTAACGCTTTCAACAGACAGACACCATGAAAAATCACATTTCTTTATCAGGACACCACGTTGCCCTGAGGGCTTCGCTTTGCCTGTGCCTGCTGGCGATGGCGGGTCACGCGGTGGCGGCAACAGAGGTGCAGTTTACGGCCACATTCCAGGCGCCGACCTGCCAGGTTTCCGCGCCGCCGGTGCTGGATTTCGGCGCGGTGCAGTCTTCCGGTATCCGCAGCGGCGACAGCCTGGCTAATCCGTTACCGCTGACGGTGACCCTGTCGCAATGCGCCGGTTTTGTCGGTGCGGTGCAAAAACCTGTGGTGAAAGTGTCGGGAACCGGCAACACAAGTTCCGGCGATTTTCTTTTCCTGCAACCGGCGTCCTCACAGGTGGTGAATTACGGCGTACGCATCGTGAACGCGACGGGTGATGTGGTGAACAACACCACGTTGCTGCCGGTGCCGCTGAACGCCACCAATTTTGACGGCGGCAACGTCAGCATTCCTCTGAAAGCAGCGCTGTCCTGTGGCACCAAATGCAGCGATGCCGCCACCAAAGGCGGCACGCTGAACGCCAGCGTCACCTTTGATTTCGCCTATCAGTAAGGGGTTTTCTGTGCAGTTTATTTCTCTTTTAGTACGCCGTGCCGCACTCATTTTAATGGGCATTGTGACGCTGATTCAGGGCGCTTTTGCCGCTGATGGGGGGATCAGCCTCAGCCGTACGCGGGTGATTTTTCAGTCAACCGACAGCGCCCAGACGCTGACCGTGCAAAACCACGGTTCCCGGCCTTATCTGGTGCAGTCGGCGGTCATCGGGTCACCGCAAGGCCGTGAAGTTGCGCCTTTTCTGACCACGCCGCCGCTGTTCCGGCTGGAAGAAAATAGCAAAAACACCCTGCGCATTTTGCGTAAGGACGATGCGGCGCTGCCTGCTGACCGTGAGTCGGTGTTTTATTTCACCGCGATCGCCGTACCGGCGATGACGGAACCGAAAGAAGCGGAAGACGCCTCGCTGGCGGCGCGGATTTCGGTGGGTATTCAGAACACCATCAAGCTGTTTTACCGCCCTGCAGGGCTGCCGATGACGGCGGAGGAAGCGCAGGGGCGTCTGACGTTTCATCTTCAGGACGGCAGCATCGAGGTAAAAAATCCGACGCCTTACTTCCTGACGTTTTCACGTCTGGCGTTTGATGGCCACGACGTGGCGGTGCGCGACGTTGTGCCGATGATCCCGCCATTCTCGCAGGCCAGTTATCCGGTGAGTGGTCAGGTTAAGCAGGCGCAGTGGACGGTGATTAATGATTACGGCGGCAACAGCCCGCTATTTTCAGCCGCTGTGCAGAACGGAGGGAAATCATGACGTTTTCGCTGAAAGTGCCGCTGCTGATTGCCGCGCTGGCATTGGCATTGCCGTGTGTTGCCGCGCCGGAACAGCCTTCCGGCCTGTCGATCAATCAGTTCCGCCTTGTGTATCCGGCATCGGAAACCAAAGGCATCACCTGGTCAATGACCAATAACACCCACCGTGCGTATCTGATGCAGTCATGGGTGCGGCCGCTGGATTTGGCCACCGGTTTACCGGCGACAGAACAAGACGATAAAGCGCCCGCCACGGCCATTCCGCTGCTGGTGACGCCGCCGTTAAAACGTGTTGACCCGGGTGAACAGCTCCAGCTGCGCATCCGTCTTACCGACATGACGCTGCCGCAGGACAGGGAATCAGTGTTTTACCTGTCGGTAAAAGGCATCCCGTCGGTGCCGGATAAAGACAACCAGACCGGCGGTCAGCTGGTGGTCGCGGTGGTCAACAACATGAAGTTGTTCTACCGACCGGAAGGTTTACCGCCAGGCGGCGTCACTAAGGCGTCTGAGCAGCTGCGTTTCAGCCTGCAAGGGGATGCGCTGGTGGTGGATAACCCGACGCCGTTTTACCTCAACTTCAGCCAGCTGAAAGTGGGCGGAAAAACCTTACCGGCAGCCGATCTGCGCAAGCTGGTACCGCCGAAAGGGCAGCAGCGCTATCCCGTCCCGGAAGGGGCGCGGGGCGAGGTGGAGTGGCAGGTGATCGGCGAAGACAGCCGGGTGACGTCCGTCCAGCGTAAGACATTGTAAGTCCGGGGAAATCCGGAACCGCTAATCATATATTACAGAGCAGGGAACGACCTTGAGTAAGAAATTGACATCCTGTTTAAGGACTAACGGAATGGCAGCCAGCACCCGCGCCTTCCCGCGCAAAACGCTTGCGCTGTTTGTATTAATGAGCTGCCAGAACGCGTGGGCAGCGGATTACTTCGATCCTGAATTGCTGTCGCTGGGAAGCGGCGCATCGGATGTCGATCTCTCCGCGTTTTCCCTGGCGGGCGGCGTGGCAGAAGGGAAGTATCCGGTCACTATCTTCGTCAACCAGCGTGAAGCGGTCTCCCGCGAACTGGTGTTCGGCAAAAACGCCCACGGCAATATTGCGCCTGAACTGACGCCGGAATTGCTCGGCGCGCTAGGTGTGAATGTGGATCAGTTGCCTGCATTTAAAGGCTTAGCGAAAGACAAACCGGTGGATGATCTGACGGTGCTTATCCCGCAATCCGCGGTGAAATTCGATTTATCCCGCCTGCGGCTGGACGTCAGTATCCCGCAGGTGGCGATGCAGCCGGGCAGTGACAGCCAGACGGATCCGTCACAGTGGGACGACGGCATTCCGGCGATGTTGTTTAACTACAACGTCAGTGCCGGTCGCAATGAGCAGACGCTCAACAGCGATACCCGCGTGAATAACAACCTGTTTGCCAACGTGCAGACCGGCGCAAACGCCGGTGCCTGGCGGCTGCGCAGTACGCTGACGCACAGCCACACTGATACTAGTGGTAGCAGCAGTAATAACGACAGTACGCATTTTTCCAATACCTATTTGTCGCGCGATATCCGTGACTGGCGTTCTCGCGTGACCATGGGCGAATCCAATACCGGCAGTGACGTGCTGGACGGCGTGCCGTTCCGCGGCGTGCAGCTGAATTCGTCCGAACAGATGATGCCTTCGCGTCTGCGCGGTTTTGCGCCGCTGATCACCGGCGTAGCCAGCAGTAACGCCCGCGTGACCGTGCGTCAGAACGGCTACGTGGTATATGAAACCTACGTCGCACCGGGCCCGTTTGAAATTAAGGATCTGTATCAGGCGGGATCCTCCGGTGACCTGGACGTGGCAGTGACCGAAGCCGATGGCAGCGTGCACAGCTTCGTGGTGCCGTATTCTTCCCTGCCGGTGATGCTGCGACCGGGCGCCATGAAATATGAAGTGACCGCCGGACGTTATGACGGCGGTACGACGCAGGGCTCACGCGAATCAGAATTCGTGCTGGCGACGCTGATTTATGGCTTACCAAAAAACCTGACGCTGTACGGCGGTCTGCTGGGCTCGCAAAACTACAGTGCGCTGAGCATGGGTTCAGGTATTTCGCTGGGCGATCTTGGCGCAATGTCTGTGGACGGCACTTTCTCCAGCACGAAGCTGGAAGAAGAAGATCGTCAGGCGGGCGGTTCATGGCGGGTGCGTTACTCCAAAAGCATGCTCACCACCGGCACGTCGTTTGACCTGACCGCGCTGCGTTATTCCACCCGAAATTATTACAGTTTCGCAGAATACAACAGCATGGGTTATGCGCAGAAGGATGATGTGTCGCCGTGGACGATGAGCCGCCGGCGCAGCAGTTTCCAGACGCAGGTAACACAGCAACTTGGGGATTATGGCTCTGTGAGCCTGCGCGGCAACCGTGATGATTACTGGGGGTCGACCAAAACGCTGACCAGCCTGTCATCCGGTTACAACGGCAGTTATCACGGCGTCAGCTACGGCGTGTATTACACCGTGGATCGCATGAAAGGAAACGGCGACTGGCCGGAAAACCGTCAGGTTTCCTTCAACATGAGCGTGCCGTTCAGCATCTTCAGCTATTCGTCTGCGTTGCAAAACACCTACGCCACCAGCCAGATATCTCATGACAACCACGGACGCACGCAGAATCAGGCGGGGATTTCCGGCAGCAACCCGAACGGCGCGTTGTCGTACAGCGTTATGCAGGGCTGGGGCAATCAGGATCAGGCCAGTAACAGCAACCTGAATCTAGGATATCAGGGCAGCAAGGGCAACGTTTCTGCGGGTTACGGTTACTCAAACGACATGCGCTCGATGAACGTCAACATGAGTGGCGGCGCGGTGGCCCATGCGCAAGGTGTGACGCTGTCACGTCCGCTGGGCAGCTCGGTGGCGCTGGTCAGCGCGCCGGGTGC
Organism: Rahnella ecdela; assembly: GCF_019049625.1. Lineage (GTDB taxonomy): Bacteria > Pseudomonadota > Gammaproteobacteria > Enterobacterales > Enterobacteriaceae > Rahnella > Rahnella ecdela. Next base: position 86,609 of record NZ_JAFMOY010000118.1, on the reverse strand, counting down.
GGAAGGCGTCAGCCTGTCTAATGGCGGTGGCAAAACCGATTCGCGCGGGTTCGCCGTGGTGCCGTATCTGTCGGATTACAGCCGCAACAACGTCGGTCTCGATCCGAGCACGTTACCGGACAACGTCGATTTGCCGCAAAACCAGAAAGTGGTGTACCCGACCAACGGCGCGGTGGTGAAAACTGACTTTGCCACGCGTATCGGTTATCAGGTGCTGATGTCCCTGACGCGGGCTGGCGGAGCAGGCGTGGTGCCGTTTGGTGCCACCGCATCACTGCTGGAAAACGCAGGTCGTGAGGAAATCACCGGCATCGTCGGCGATAACGGCCAGGTGTATCTGACCGGCCTGCCGGAAAAAGGCCAGCTGGCGGTGTCGTGGGGCAAAGGCAACGATAAACAGTGCCGCGTCAGTTATGACCTGAAGGGGCTGAAACCGACGGCACAAATGCCGGTTATTCAGCTGAACGGCGAATGCCGCTGATAAACGGCCGCGCACCGTTGCGCGGACTTAATGCACACCAATTTAAGGAGTAGTCATGACTGCAAGGATGTTATTGGGGTCTGTGGCTCTGATGTGGGGAATGAACTGCGCTGCACTCGAGCTGAAATCGGGTTATCAGGTGGTCAGTGACGTGGTCAACACCCGGCTGACGTGGACCGACGGCGATACCATTCCGGGCAATAAACCCGGCTGGTATTACTCACAAAACGTGGTGCCTTTTATGGCATCAGGTGTCGCGGGAACCGTGGTGGTTTCCCCCGTGCCGGTGCCCAGCGGCGAATGTGCGTCGATGTATCCGATGAAATCCTATGACGGCTATCGCGGTTATGAAATTTCTCCCGGCATTCTGATGATCCCGTTCGGTTCTATATCCGGCCAGATTGTCATTAATTCCGGGACCATGAACCCGAACGCCACCGGTGGCACGTTTATCCCTAACGGTGCGCCGGATCTGAACACCGTGTCGTCCGCGTCATGGGACAAATCCGGCAACGGCAGCGGCGACGTCAGTATTCGCACCGACTGTCTGGGGGTGATCACCACCTTTAATCAGTCGTTTGGCGCGGTGGAAATGAACAGCGGAGGCGGCTCGCAGTCGGCGATGGGTTACGGCGTCTATGTACAGCCGGGAGCCGCCAAAATGGCAGCAAAAACCGTCTATGCACAGGCCGCGCGGGGCTACCGCTGGAACGTCACGCCGGCGACCTTTGACCGGCGTATCCTGTCGCTGGCGTGGAGTGGCATGGACTGTACGGTGAATTCAACGCCTGCGATTGCCTTCGGTGATGTCACGCCGGATGACCGCAAGGTCGCGGTGAACGCCTCAGTGGATGTGACGTGCAGTAATCCTTCCGGCACCGCGTTGCCGGTGTCCTATTCGGTGCTGCCCAAAACTCAGGCCGGTGACCATTTCAGTATCCCGATGATGTCGGACAAAGGCGTGGCGGGCGGCGATGTACGTGGTTTTATTGGTGCATCCGCGACCACAGAAGCCGGTTGTGCAGACCGCAATTCCTCACTGCCGATGGACGGCACCAAAGTCAGCCTGCACACGGTCACTACCAGCACGAACTGGTCTGATCCACTGGTCTGGGTGTTATGCCCGCGGACGACCGCAGAACCCGGTCCGGCCACGGCGGCGGTGACGCTTGACATGAGCTGGTAATCAACCACATCGAGCCAGATTTTAGTCTTTACAAAATTGTTGATATAGGGAAAAAGATGTCTGTTTTTAAGCGTTTTTTGGCGCAAGCCTTTCGTCGATGCGGGATCACCTGCATGGCCGCTACTGCACTGTTATCTTGCCAGGCGGCATTCGCGGTGAATCTTCCGCAGGGTTATACCCGTCTCGGCACCTGGACGCCGACCATCAATGGTACGGCTTTCGGACCTTACGGTGCCTCCACCGCTCTGACCTATGGATGGGGCTGGAAACTGTCGGCCTGGCAAACCACGCCAAATGACAGCAATGGTGCAACCTGCTCAATAGCGGGCCTGCCATACACCACGGTTGACGGTTGGTCGGGATACGAGATCCAAAAGGGCGTGCTAATTGTCCTGACCGGCAGCCTCAACGCGACGACCATTACGGCGACGCCGACCGGCAACGCCAACGTGGTCACCGACACCTATTCCGCCACCTGGGACAGTAAAGGGGCCATCATCACTGACTGGCAGACGCCCGGCACCGCGTCGCATTGTGCGGCGATAAAGCGTCCGATCAGCGGCAACTTCTTCATTCTTGACGGGTCTAGCACTTCGATGAATGTTTCGTACGGGGTGTATGTTTCACCAGGCGTCGCGGCAGGCCCGTTGCCCACAACCTATCTGCAACTGCATAAAACCAGTGGAAACAACAGACAGTCGCTGCTGAGCTTCAGTAATCTCGTCGTGGCCAGCACGCAATGTTCGATGAACACAGCGGCGGTCGTGCCATTCGGTGACGTGACGCCGGGTCAGGCAACGGACGGCAAGGGGATTGCGGTGCAGTCTTCGCTGAATGTGAACTGTACTAACGACGCCGGTACCAGTGCGGATATCACCTATTCTGTGACGCCGAAAACCCAGGCAGGCGACGATTACACGCTGCCGATGATCTCGACCACAGGCGGCGGTATTGCGGGGGATATCCGCGGCTTTATTGGCGCAAACGCCAGCGCAGAGGCCGGATGTACCACCAAAGGCTCGTCGATGCGTATGGATAGCAGCAAAGCGGCGCTGCGCACGGTGTCTTCCACACAGTCGTGGTCTGATAATCTGGTATGGGTATTGTGCCCGAAAACCACCGCAGAGCCCGGCACTGCCACGGCAGCCGCCACACTTGATGTGAACTGGTAAGCACAAAGGCACAATGGATCGAAAAAAGGCGGACTGCATCACAGCAGGCCGCCTTTTTCGTTATCGGGAAGCGTTTGCGGGAAGAGTAAAACGGGACCAGATCAGCGCAGGGGAAGGGCGTGCATAAGCTGATGGAAGAAAACCGAAGCCTCGACCGGCTTTGAGAAGAAATATCCCTGAAAGTGACTGACGCCCAGGGTGGTGAGCTTTTGTCGCTGTGCGTCTGTTTCCACGCCTTCGGCGATGGTCAGGCAGTGCAGTTCCGTTGCGACGGCAATAATGTTGCGCACAATCGCTTCTTTTACCGGGTCGGCTTCAACACCGGCCGTGAACATTTTATCGATCTTGATATAGCGCGGGCGAAACTGCATCAGATAATGGTAGTTAGCATTACCCGTTCCAAAATCATCGACAGAAAGATCAACGCCCAACAGTGCGAGGCTTTTGCACAGATCTTTCACCAACGTCGTATCTTCAACCGCTTCTCTTTCGGTGATTTCCAGCCCGATACGTAAATCCCGCTGCGCCGTATCCCTTTTGAACGCTTTGCAGAGATTCACAATGGCGTGATTTTTAAAATCTGCCGCAGAGACGTTAAAGAATAACGTGGTCTCAGGGCGACAGATAAATGCCATCGACATCACAGTGCGGGCGACGGACTGAATGCCTGACTCTGTGATGCGGGAAATAAGCCCGTTTTTCTCGGCAAGCGGAATAAAATAGTCAGGAGATATATTTCCAAGCGCGGGATGGTGCCAGCGCATCAATACTTCGCCCGCCACCGTTTCACCGGTTCGGGCATCCACAATGGGCTGAATAAAAGGCATCAGCTGGTGTTTATTGATGGCCCTGCGCAACATAAAAAGCAATGCGTGCGGCTGCGCCAGAGTTTTATCCGATAATGCAGATAACAGGGCGGATTTAAATGTCCGTTTAAAAATACGCATGGCGCACCGTAAGGTAATAACAGGACATGAGGTTTTAAATCATACCGTTTAAACATTCTATAAACGATCGCCCGTGAACGTGATATTTCAGACGGGAACTACAGGCGTAGTCATTGACGCACATAAAAATAATCTGAGGCCGATGTTGATCTTTTGTTAAGCGTGTAAAATCTGCCGGACGTGAACGAAATATTGTGGTGAATTCTGCAAGGTATTTTCACTAAGAAAAATCCATTTTTGAAATTATCCTAAGTTTTGGCTATCAAACCACTGCGGATTTTAACGTAAGGCTGACTCTGCGGCGTGGTGATAAGTGCCGCGCAAAGATTATATATTGGTGGTTTGCACTATTTAATGCGGTAAAGTGCAGTCTGATGTCCTTTCGTCATGAAAAATTAAGATGAATTGAACGTTTTTAAATTGAAAGAAAATTCCTATTACTTTAGTAGTGTCAAAAATTTGTGGTTTCTGTAAATTTTATAAAAGGAAATGAAGCGAATTACTGACAGTTAAATAGGGTAAAAGGAACTACGGAAAGGGAATTTATATGGACTTATCAGACTCCGTGATTTCTGATGATTATTTTTTTATCTTCGGCTTCAGCGCGTTATTATCGCGGGAACTGATTGATGAGAATTATTATATCGTCGATGTGGAGACCACCAGTTATGCGCAGGTGACCGATTCTGTCTGCCAGGGACGAAAGATTTTCGCTTTTATCTCCAATGATGTGGATTATTACGCATTGCAACATCTGGAGAATGTGACACTGATTGACCGGCGCAGTCCGGTAAAAGAAGTGCTGTCATGTTTACTGGTGAATAATTCACGTTTTAATTATCACGTGAAATATAAACTTTCTGCGCGGGAAAATGAAGTATTGACCTGTATGCAGCAGGGGCTGGATACGCAACAAATTGGTGAGCGATTGGGGATGAACATGAAAACGTTTTATGCCCATCGCACCCGCATGATTAACAAATTACAAATCAGCAATCGTATTACGTTATACAAAAATATTGCCAGACACAGAGCAATAAGCTGACGGCGTAAGGCGCGGTACTACGCCGGGATCCCCATTCTAAGGACGGAAAAGCAGGTGGCATCACTCATTTTTATTTCAATAAAATGGAGCTGTCTCAATGAAATCAATTCATCATATTCCCCCGCATGAATTCTGGTACCAAACCCCGGCAGGCTGGGCCTCTGAAGCAGGGGGCACGGCCGGCGGCGGCGAAAAACCTGAGCTTTCCTATTACGTCACGAATATCGGCGAACTCCGGCAGGCCATTGAGGAGTCCGGCGACCGTCCGAAACGCATCTGGATTGGCGGGCTGATTGACGCCAGCGGCGGCGTGCCTTATCTCAACCGTCAAGATCAGTCCCGGCGCGGCAGGATATTTATCGGCAGTAATACGACGCTGATGGGTATCGATGAAAATGCCCGGTTCGTTGAAAGCGCGTTGATTATTCAGGATGTCAGCAACGTTATTATTCATAATATTTACATCGAAAATCCTGTCGACGTTGATCCTCAGTTTGAAGAGGGCGATGGCTGGAACGCGGAATGGGACGGGCTGAGTATCATTCGCGCCCAGCATGTCTGGGTCAGCAATGTGACATTCAGCGACGGGCGTTTTACGATGGACATGTATAAAACCGTCGATGGCTGGAAATACGTCCAGCACGACGGTTCTCTGGATATCAAACGTGCCTCGGATTACGTCACCGTTTCGCACTGCGTTTTCACCCTGCACGATAAAACGATTCTCATCGGCCACAGCGACAGCAATGACGCAGAAGACGCCGGAAAACTACGCGTGACCTTTCACGACAATCTGTTTATTCGTGTGGTACAGCGCACACCGCGCGTGCGTTTCGGCAATGTTCATCTGTTTAACAACGTGTTTGATAATGATGTCGCCGATCCGATATACAAATATCAGTACAGTTTTGGCGTCGGAAAAGATTCCAGAACGTTGTCCGAACTGAACGTATTCAACGTGAAAGGGCAGACGGTTGCTTGCAGATTGTTCAAGGGGTTTGGCGGCGAATATTTATCCGATTCGGGCTCGGTATTTAACGACACAACAGCGGATTTAAGCGCCTGCGGTTTTAACACTACATCCGTCGTCAGGCCGCCGTATGACTATTTCCCGCAATGGGATCTGACGCCGGAGTTTGTCGATGCGGTAAAACGTTCTGCGGGAAACTTGCTGGATTACCGCGTTTTGGTGTAAAAAAAATTGCCCTGCGATCCACATGCAGGGCATTTCTTCCTGGCGACGTGCTAATGCATCACTCTCCCAATTCAACCTCCACCCGATGTTCAACGCCATCATCGTTGAGTGGGATCTTGTCACCGGCAAGTGGAGTGCCGTCCAGCGTGACGCCATATTCTCCGGTACTGCGGCGGACGGTGATCAGATAACGGCTGCTGCCCTGCTGGTAGGTGACGGTGATTTCCGGCCAGTCCTGCGGAAGTTTGCTGTGGATCGAAATGGCGTCGCCGTGGCGGGTGATGCCGAGCAAAGATTCGGTGATCAGGCGATACGTCCAGCCTGCGGAGCCGGTGTACCAGCTCCAGCCGCCGCGCCCGCTGTGCGGATCCACCGAGTAAATGTCGGCAGAAATCACGTAAGGTTCGGCTTTGTAACGGCTGACGGCCTCCGGCGTCAGACTGTGATTGACCGGGTTAATCATCGACATCAATTGCCACGCGCGTTCGGTGTTGCCCTGTCTGGCGAACGCCATCACCGCCCAGATGGCCCCGTGCGTGTATTGCCCACCGTTTTCGCGTACGCCCGGCAGATAACCGCGAATGTATCCCGGATTCGGCCCGTTGCCGTCGAAAGGCGGCGTCAGCAGTTTGATGAGGCCCGCGTCACTGTCCACCAGATATTTGTCCACCGACTGCATGGCGCTGGCAGTACGTTCCGGCGTGCCTGCGCCGGAAAGCACTGACCAGCTCTGGGCGATGGCGTCTATCTGGCACTCCGCATTGACATGTGAACCCAAGGTTTCACCGCTGTCGAAATAACCGCGCAGATACCATTCGCCGTCCCAGGCATGATCATTGAGGTTTTGTTTCAGCTGCGCCGACTGTTCGCGGCACAACGCGGCGGTGGCGGCATCCTGACGGATGTCCGCCAGTTCACCGTAACGTTGCAGCACATCATAGAGGAAGAAGCCCAGCCAGACGCTTTCCCCGCGTCCGCCCAGACCGACCAGATTCATGCCATCGTTCCAGTCGCCCGCGCCCATCAGCGGCAGACCGTGTTCGCCCATTTTCAGGCCATGTTTCAGCGCGCGTATCCCGTGCTGCCACAAGCTTTCGCGGGTTCCGCTGACCACCGGTTGTTCGTAAAACGACTCTTCGCCCGGTGCCAGTAAACGCGCCTCAAGATACGGCACCTGTTCTTCTGCAATTGCGTGATCGCCGGTCACCGCGATGTAATGGCTGATGGCTAGCGGCAGCCACAAATAGTCATCGGAGCAGCGGGTGCGCACGCCGTTACCGGTTGGCGGGTGCCACCAGTGCTGGACATCGCCTTCGATAAATTGCCGTGAAGCACACAGCAGGATTTGCTCACGCATCCGTTCCGGTGCCGCGTGAGTCAGCGCCAGCGTATCCTGCAACTGGTCGCGGAAACCAAACGCGCCGCCAGACTGGTAATAACCGCTGCGCGCGAGGATCCGGCTGGCGAGGGTCTGGTAAATCAGCCAGCCGTTGGTCAGCAGATCGACAGATTTATCCGGCGTCGTTATCTGAATTTTATCCAGCACCTGATGCCAGTGGTGATGAATTCTGTCCAGTTCAGCCTGCGCGGCACCTTCCTGGAAGAATTGATGGATCAGGGCTTCAGCATCACCGGCGTTTTGTCCGAGACCGAGGGCAAAGATAAAGGTGCGCTGGTCGCCGTCGATAAGCGTGGTGGCCGATTGTACCGCACCGCACGGGTCGAGCATCGCGCCGGTTTTATCCGACAGGCGCTGGTTTTTCATGGCAGCGGGCGCGGCCGTTGAACCGGTGCGGCCGAGGAATTCACGACGGTCGCCGCTCACCGAGCAGTGCGCGCCAGTCACGGCGAAAAAGGCGGTGCGCGGTGAGCCGTTGCTGGTGTAATGGTTGGTCGCCAGCACGCCGCAGCCTTGTGCCACATGTGCCGCCGAGGTGACGATATGCATGGCTGATTTGGCGCGTAAATCCGCCATCACCCATTCGGCATAACCGGTCACAGACAGCCTGCGTGGCCGCCCCGAGACGTTGGTCAGCGTCAGCATAATCAGTTTCACCGGCGCATGTTCAGCCACTAAAACCGTCATTTCGCTGCTGATACCGTGCCCGGTGTGTTCGAAAACGCTGTAACCAAAGCCGTGACGCGTGACATAGCCGCCGTTGCCGCGTACCGGTAACGGTGCCGGTGACCAGACGCTGCCGGTTTCCTCATCGCGCAGATAGAACGCTTCGCCGGAGCTGTCGCTGACCGGATCGTTCTCCCACGGCGTCAGGCGGTATTCGTGAGCATTTTCAAACCAGGTGTAAGCCTGTCCGCTTTCTGAAATTACCGAACCGAAACCGGCATTCGCCAGCACGTTTGACCACGGCGCAGGCGTATTCTGGCCTTCGTTGAGCACGATCTGATATTCACGTCCGTCCGGTGAGAAACCACCCAGTCCGTTGAAATAGGTGAGGTCACGCGGTGGCGCGGCGACCGGCGTATTGTCTGTGACGGTGCGCACCGGCAGCAGCGCTGGCAGGGCGACATGCGGCAACTGCATGCGCAGATTGAGCTGATCGGTAAGCGATCCGCGCCGGTCGTCGATCACCACCCGCGCCACGCTCATCAGCAGCGTGCGGTCTTCCTGCGTCAGCTGTTCGCCATTGCGGACAAAGATTCCGCCCGGAATGTCGGTCTGACTGGAACCCGCGCCGGAAGCGACCAGACTGAGGATCTGATTTTGCAGCGCCTGCTGATAGCCGCCGGAGTCATTGCATAACAACACCAGATCGACCTTCAGCCCTTTGAGACGCCAGTAGTTGTGCGCACGAATGAGTTGCGTCACCAGCCCGATATTTTCATCGCTGGTCAGGGTTAGCAGCACGATTGGCAGGTCGCCGGAAAGCGATTGTCCCCACAGCCCTGACTGTCCACGCCGGTTTGCGGCTACGGCCTGCGCGTCGCCGCGTAGTTCCTGACTGGCGAAAACCAGCGCACCGGCCAGGCGGTTATACAATCCCGCGTCGTCTTCGGTGGCATTCAGCTGGCGCAGCACCACCTGACTGTGCGACCAGGCGATTTCGAATACCCTGTCTGCGATATGATGGTCACGGTATTTTTCCAGCAACATCAGGCTTTGCAAACGGGTTTCGGAAATACCGTACACCATATCGATAATCACCGGCACGCCCGGTTTAAGGGTGATGCGCTGGCGGATAGACATCACCGGATCCAACACTGCACCGGCGCTGTTGGTCAGCGGTCCGGCCTGACGCAAGGCCTGCGGACTGGCGGGCGTATTGCCGCGTCCTATAAAGGCCGCGCGGTCCGTTTCAAACGAGGTTTCCCGTTCCACAGAACCGTGAATAGCCATCATATGGAACATCCACGGGCACTGTTCTTCCGGTTCGCGCGGACGGCGGTGGCACAAAATCCCTTCCTGTGCGGGCACCAGTTCGGTCTGGACAAACAGATTACTGAAGGCCGGATGCGCGGTGTCATTGGCGGCTGGCGCCAGCACCACTTCGGCGTAAGTGGTAATTTCCAGCTCGCGCGGACGGCGGCCATGATGCGTGACAGTCATACGACGGATTTCTACGTCATCCTCCGGCGAGACCACGATGTGGGTTTGCATGGTCAGCGAACCCTGCGTGCGTTTAAATTCTGCGCCGAAATCGTTCAGCACCGCATGATACGTGCCTTTTTGTTTGCCGAGCGGCTGCCAGGTATTGCTGTACACCGCGCCGGACTGCGGATCGCTGAGATAGCAGAAAATTCCGCGGTTATCGCGCGTCGCATCTTCCCGCCAGCGGGTCAGCGTCAGGTCTTTCCAGCGGCTGACGCTCCCCCCGGCCTGCGTCACCATCAGGTGATAATGGGTGTTTGACAGCAACTGAATTTCAGGTGAGGCACTGCTGGTGTCGGTGAATTCACGCAGCTCAATGTTCACTTTTTGCAGCGTGTTGTCATGAGATTCAAAGTGGCGACGCGGACTGTAAAGCTCGACGGCATCCGGTACCCGTTCCTGCAACAGCAGGCGGGCAGACTGGAACGCGGCATTGGCGGCAAAGCGGGCGGTCATCGGCGCGCCGAGCAGCACGTTGGCCAGCGCCAGGAATCCCATTCCCTGATGGTGAGCCATGTAAGAGCGCACCACGATGTAAATCTGGCCACGGATCAGGCGTGACGGGCTGTAATCCAGCGCGTCGTAAAAACCGTATTCCCCGCGCGCGCCGCAATGTTCCAGCACAGTGAGATTCTGACAAGCTTGCTGAGGGCGGATCATCAGCGCCATCATGGTGGCATAAGGCGCGACCACCATGTCTTCGCCGAGACCGCGTTTCAGCCCCAGACCGGGTACGCCGAACGCGTGATACTGGTAATTCTGGTTGAGGTCAAATGCTGCATAGGCGGATTCAGAAATCCCCCACGGCACGTTATTTTCCTTGCCCCAGGCGATTTGCCGGTCAACGGCGGTCTGACACATCTGCACCAGCAACGTATCCGGATAGGCCGGCATCACCAGCTGTGGCATCAGGTATTCAAACATCGACCCGCTCCACGACATCAGCGACGGCTGTTTTTCTATCACGGTAAACAGGCGTCCGAGTGCAAACCAGCTTTTTTGCGGCAGCTGATTGGTGGCGATAGTGACGTAGTTGGTCAGACGGATTTCAGACGGCAGCAGATCGTATTTTCCGCTGTCCATTTTGTGCGCGTCGCAGTTATATCCGACGGTCAGCAGATGGGTGTTTTTGTCGTACAGGAAACGGAAATCCATGTGCGCATGGTCGTTAAGGCGCTGTTCCAGCTCGCCGATAATGTCCAGACGCTGCCGCGCCAGCCCGATAGCGCGGGAAAGCGACGCAGCGGAGCGGGCATCCTGCTGCGCCAGCCATTGCAGCGAAGGCAGCAGCCCGTTTTGCACTTCCGGCGACAGTTCAGCGTAAAAATCTGACCATGCCTGCAAACCGGCATCCAGTTGCTGCGCCAGCCGTTGCAGCCAGCCTTCTGCAGTGGCGGGGATCAGCGTACGCATTTCGCGCAGATGCAAAATACTTTGCTCCGTTTTTTCGCCAGCTGCCTGTTTCAGGCTTTCGCGAAGTTTTACCACCAGCGGCGCATCGGCCGGAGTTTCCGCCATATTCAGCGTGTCTTCCAGACCTTTCAGCCACGCCGGTATATTGACCGCAGGCTGCGTTCTCCACAGGCGCAAACCGGTGCTCAGCGTCAGTAAATGTCCGGCCAGATTGCCGCTGTCCACGCTGGAAATATAGCGCGGATTGAGCGGTTCGAGCGTGCGTGTGTCGTACCAGTTATATAAATGGCCGCGATAATGCTCGAGTTTATCCAGCGTATCCAGCGTCAGGCTGGTGCGTTCCAGTACTTCGCCCTGCGTAAGATAGCCGAAATCCCACGCGGAGATATTGGCCAGCAGCGACAGCCCGATATTGGTCGGCGAGGTGCGGTGAGCAATCACCGGCTGGGGAATTTCCTGGAAGTTATCCGGTGGCAGCCAGTTTTCGGTTTCATTAACGAAAACTTCAAAAAAAGACCAGGTCTGGCGCGCGGTCTGGCGCAGATACAGCTGTTGCTGGATATCCAGATCCGGCACTGCGCGGCGCGCAGGCTGACTCAGCCAGCAAAGAACACGCGGTGCGATAAACCACAGCAGACCGAGCGGGACGGCAAATCCCAGCAGCGGCATATGTGACTGTGCAGCCAGCAGAATGACCGCCACGCCCGCCAGCGGATTGGCCCACATCCGGCGGTAGAAATATTCCGGCGCATGCGCGCGGGATTTGGCGCTGATATTAACGCTCGCCCATTCATGTAACTTGCGGTGACTGACAGTGAGCCGCCAGAGTGTAAGCAAAATCGCCTGCACTGAATACACGGCTTCATGGGGCAGCGTCATCAGATTCAGCAGCACGCGGGAAATCCGGCTGACGGTGGCCGAGGCGACGCTTTTCAAATGCGGGACCAACGCCCGGCGCGGCCCTTTGTTAAACAGATCCAGCACCAGCGCCACCAGTACCGGGAACAGCAGCATCACGGCGATAAAACCAAGCCAGTAGAGTTTGTCCGGCACCAGCAGCAATGCGCTGAAAATCAGAACCAGCAGGGCAGGCGCCACCAGACTGCGGCGCAGGTTGTCGAACAGTTTCCAGCGCGAAAGCATGGTCAGCGGATTGCGGCAGCGTTTACCATCTTCCTGCGTGACATAAAATCCCAGCCAGTTGAGCAACTGCCAGTCGCCGCGTATCCAGCGGGTTTTACGCGCCACATCGGCCAGATAATGATCCGGATATTGTTCGTAGAGCACCACATCGCTGAGCATGCCCGAGCGTGCGTAACAGCCCTCCAGCAGGTCGTGACTGAGTACCAGATTTTCCGGGCAGGTGTTGTCCGTTGCGCGGATGAACATATCGACGTCATAAATCCCTTTTCCGACAAAAGAGCCTTCACCGAATAAATCCTGATAAATATCGGATGACATCGACGAATAAGGATCATTGCCCGGTACGCTGCTGCACAAGGCGGCATAGCGTCCCTGACCGTTTTCCGGAATTTCTTCCGCCAGCCGTGGCTGGAGAATCGCATAACCGGACACCACGCGCTGACGCTGTTCGTCATACACCGGATGATTGAGCGGATGCGCCATCGCCGCGACCAGCTGATGCGCGGTTGCGCGAGGCAATACGGTATCGCTGTCGAGCGTAATGACATATTTCACCTGACGCAGATGCGCCTGCGTGCTGCCTTCAATCCGCGAGAACGGCTCGCCTTCATCGCGCAGCCAGCGGTTAAGCGCATTGAGCTTGCCGCGTTTACGCTCATACCCCATCCACACGCCCTGTGCGGAATTGAGTTCGCTGTCGCGATGCAGCAGCGTAAACAGTGCGCCCTGCGCCGAAGGATAACGGCGGTTCAGCACCTGAATATGCTGCGCGGCATACGCCAGCAGTGCATTATTATCCGCATTCTGCGGGTTCGGGCTGTCGTGAAAATCACTGAGCAGCGCGAAATTCAGGTTCGGTAACGCGTTGCCGAGATAGCAGACTTCAAGGCTGCTGATCAGCGCCTCGATATTTTTACGACTGCCGAGCAGACAGGGGATCACCACCAGTGTGCTGGCGGTTACAGGAATACCCCCGGCATATTCCAGACGCGGCAGCGGTTGCGGCGTGCGGCTGCGGGTAGTGATTTCACTGAGCAGATTGAGCGCAAACTGGCTGGCGACCAGCACTACCGGTATCAGCAAACTCCACCACAGCCAGTGCATAGCCGGATGCGCCGAGCGGTAAAGCGCATCGGCGGTAACGGCGGTGGTCAGCAACAGCAGGCTGCCGAGCCATGAGAGCAGCGGCGTCTGACTCAGGCGGCCACGCATGCGCGTCACCCAAGAAAATCTGACGCTGAGGTCTTTCTCAAGCGTCTTGCGACCGGCATCAATCAGGTAATAACCCACATGGTGTTGCGGAACCGCCCCCTCCGCCTGTTGCGCTAAGGCAACTGCGCGGCTGGCGACAAAGGCTTCGTCGTGGCGGGAATTGCGTGAAAGACGTTCGATCTGATGGCGGTAATTATCGCGGGTATCGAAGTGCATGGAGGCGTAAATACCGGCGGGATCTTCATGGAGGATTTTCTCCACCACGCTGAGATTTTCGGCGAAATCTGCCCAGTCCATTTCGGTCAGTTGGCGTAGTCCCATAATGCTGTTACTGACTGAAAGCTGGTTGGCCGCCAGTTGCTGATTAAATTTGTCGATCACTTCCCGCTGGGTTAGCCCGACTTCGCTCAGACGCTGTTCCACCCAGGTCAGCGGCAGCGCCAGAATTGAACCGTGGCCCTGCAAACGGCGGACCAGTTCGGCAACAAACGCGCTGGTACGCGGCGGATTACTGCGCGCCATATCGGCAATCACAATAATCTGACTTGCGGGATCGTTCTCGGCGCTGTCCTGCAATTTGTTGACCCAAAAATCAGCCAGATTGCGCTCCTGCTGAGCATTTGCCACTTCGATACTGACGCGGCGCAGGTTCTCTATCAGCGCAAGACGCAGCATCCCTGGAAACGCCCACAATTCGCCGAGTGTCAGCTGTCGTACACTCTGATACGTGGAGAGAAAACGGGTCAGCGTGGTGATGTCCCACAGGCCGTCGCTGTGACTGACCACTTCTGTAGCAATATCGTAAATGCGCGGACAAAAGTGCGGTGCGCCCAGAGAGGGCAGGCCTTTACCGAAGTTTTTCGGCAATAACTGGCGGACGACGCGGATCTGTTCTTCGATCAGGTAAAAGTTATCGAGCAGCCATTCTCCGGCGGGCGTAATACTGGCTTTCTCGCCACTGCTGAGGATAAGGCAACTGCGGGTCAGAACTTTTTCGTTATCGTCGAGGCGTTTAAGCAGGTAATAGGGCAGTTTTTTACCGGAAAGCTTATGCGAGAGAGCCAGCTTACCGCCAAAACGTTCCATCTGATCGGCCGAGAAAAGTTCGGCACGAATAGGCGCGGGATTTTCCAGCGCACTGGCCCGATGACGTCGGGTAATGACCGGAGCTGGAGGTGCTCTTTTACTTTTAAACCAGTTAATCACAGCATTTTTCACGTCGTCATACCTTACGCGGACCCGAAAAGGCAGTTGCCTGGGCTGCGATAAGAGTTCACATGAAAAGAAAATGGGTAGAGGGCAGGGAGGCAGATCGGATTTGTCGCCGGGCGGGCGTCTCCCCTGAGCTTAGTCTTTTTTGAGGCGGCGCGTGGGTTTAGTTTCCAGATTGCTTACGTTTCAGCGCAAATCGCCGCTAAATTAATGAGGATCGTGAAACAGTTCTGAATTTCGTTGTCATTGTTTTCTCAAGGGTTGTGTTTATCAGCTACACTTCGGGGACCCCTACAGCGCCATGTAAAAGAGCGCGTTATAAATAACGAGAAAACATCATGATCATTTCTGCATCAACGGACTATCGCGCTGCGGCAAAAAGTAAACTGCCGCCATTCCTGTTTCACTACATTGACGGCGGGGCCTACAACGAGCACACGTTGCGTCGTAACACCGCTGATCTGGCCGATATCGCTCTGCGCCAGCGCATCCTGAAAAACATGTCCGATCTTAGCCTCGAAACTGAGCTGTTCGGCGAAAAACTGGCGATGCCAGTCGTGCTGGCGCCGGTCGGGCTGACCGGTATGTACGCACGACGTGGAGAAGTTCAGGCCGCCCGAGCCGCCGCCAAAAAAGGCATTCCCTTCACATTATCCACCGTTTCTGTTTGCCCGATTGAAGAAGTCGCACCAGCCATCGACCGCCCGATGTGGTTCCAGCTTTACGTGCTTAAAGATCGGGGATTCATGCGCAATGCGCTGGAGCGCGCGCAGGCCGCGGGCGTAAAAACGTTGGTCTTTACCGTGGATATGCCGGTGCCCGGTGCACGTTATCGCGACGCGCATTCCGGCATGAGCGGACCGAACGCGGCGGCGCGCCGTATGCTACAGGCAGTGATGCATCCGCAATGGGCGTGGGATGTTGGTCTGAAGGGTAAACCGCATGATCTCGGGAACGTATCTGCCTATCGCGGCAAACCGACCACGCTGGAAGATTATATCGGCTGGCTGGGAACGAACTTCGATCCGTCGATTTCATGGAAAGATTTAGAGTGGATCCGTGAATTCTGGAAAGGCCCGATGATTATCAAAGGTATTCTGGATCCTGAAGACGCAAAAGACGCGGTGAAATTCGGGGCAGATGGGATTGTGGTTTCTAACCACGGCGGCCGCCAGCTCGACGGCGTGCTCTCGACCGCCCACGCGCTGCCCGCAATCGCAGACGCAGTGAAAGGCGATATCACGATCCTCGCCGATTCCGGTATCCGCACTGGTCTTGACGTGGTGCGCATGATCGCGCTCGGCGCAGACAGCGTATTACTCGGCAGGGCGTTTGTTTATGCACTGGCGGCGGGCGGTGAGGCGGGTGTGATCAACTTGCTAAACCTGATCGAAAAAGAAATGCGCGTGGCGATGACATTAACCGGCGCGAAAACCATTGCTGAAATAAGCGGGGAATCGCTGGTGTACGGGCGGAGTTTACGCTGATACGTTAATTCACGGGACAGTCTGCTAATACTGCCCCGGTCTTCCTATTCCCCCACGCAATACCCGTTTCGTCCTGCATGTTTAGCCTGATACAGGGCGCTGTCTGCGCGTTTGAGTAACTCGAGGGACGTCATTCCCGGCGCCCATTGCATGATGCCCTGACTGACCGTGACGGTTTGTGAAACTTGTGATAATGCGTGGGGAATGGCTGCTTTTTCCACGCTCTGTTTGATACGTGATGCCACCACTTCGGCGTCCTGCGTGCCTGCATTGGGGAGCAGAACAACAAACTCTTCGCCGCCGTAACGTGCGACCAGATCGGTTGGCTGGCGGACAACATGTTTGAAACAGTCTGCGATACTGATAAGGCAGCTGTCACCGGCCTGGTGGCCATAATGGTCGTTGTATTTCTTAAAGAAATCGACGTCGATCATTATGAGTGAAAGGGTTCCACCCTGAAGTTCAGTCTGCGCGATCAGTTGCTCGAGCTGGGAATCCAGCTGTCGACGGTTGGCGACACCGGTTAGCGGATCATTATGAGCCAGGTCATCGAGCTTACTCACCAGCAGGGCGTTGTCACACTCCCTGCGAACCGACAACACGAACCAGCGGTTAAGCATTATTCGTCCACTTTCAAACAGGCCGCTGGCAATGATCATCGCCGCCACCTCAAGTATCGGAATAGTGGTTCGCAGAAAAACCAGATGAACAAACAGCGACAGCCACAGAGGTGCGGTGAAGCTGTAGAGGATTGGCGTTGAGGGATAAAGTGCAATCAGCGCAGTAAAAATCAACATGCAAAACAGCGGGAAAACCAGTTGCTGTTGAGTGTCATTGCTTACCATGACATGGAACACCACCGCCCAGTATAAACCTGTCACGAAAGCCAGTGCCATCGCAGGTAACATTCCGCGGATGTAGCGTACTAAGGACAGGGCGATGATGAAAAAGACGATAATTATCAGGGATAATTTATCGAAAATTGTCGCCGGGATCGCCACTTTCGATACCGGGTCGAGCAGTAACTGGAAATGATGGCGACCAAAAAGAAAAAGGGTAAAGCAGAGATTGGCAAACAGCAGCCATAACCCGCTGGTACGCAGGGACGCGGTTTTATAATGGATTAGCAAGGCGTTGAAAGCCGTGTCTTGCAATGTATGTGTGGTTTTTTGCATGGTTTTCCTTAACTTCATCTTCGTGGATAGTGTAGACGAAGAGAGCACTCAAATCTCCCCTTCACCGGGGAGTTTACTGTCCGGTTAGAGCGTTTTAAGGATGAAATGACAGCCAGCCTGGGACCCTGAGCCACTCATGGCCTCGGCAAAATCCATCAGCGACTTCCCTGTAACCGTGCCAATCGCTGCCTCATCAATTGGCGGTGTAAATGCATACTCATCCAGCCATCTTTGCCTCGCCGCTTCCAGCTTGTCCGCAGGCTTCACGTTCAGCGACTCCCGCAGTGCGCACCGTTTTTCTTCCAGTGCCTGCGCAGTGATGCCATCGATGAATGCCGGAATTTGTGCGATAAACTCATCAACAAACGTCAGCAAATCTTCTGCGTTATACAACGGCGACTGCAATGCAAACAAAATGCCTGAATGGCGTGCGGTCTGAAGGAAACGACAGCTCACCACGTAGCCTATGTTCATTTCGACGCGAAATTGCTGGAAGAATTTTGGCTCGAGGAAAGACGCCAGAATTTGCGTTGCAGGCAGACATTCCGCCGTGTTTTCCGCCAGCGGGCAGAACACCAGAACGGCGGCGTCTACACCGGCAGTGGCGAATTCACGCCTGTTCCCGGACGCTTCGTTGATCACTTCGGGCAGTTTTGCCAGCAACGTGCGGACAGCAATATCTGATGCCAGCTGGCGTTGTTCTTGTGCAAAAAGCCGTTCACCCTGAGCCAGTGCGGTTTGCGACGGGGCACGTAATAACTCAGTCGCAGCAGCCAGCGTGTGCCTTACCCATTCCGGTGGCCCGCTGAGCTGCAATAATCCGATTCCCTGCACATAGGTAAACACCAGCGAATTGCCTTCGTGTGCAGATTGCGAACAAAGGGCGCGCAGTGTGGCGCGGGCGATACAGGCCTGATGCGCAGTCATCGATGCTCCTGTTGTCTGGATGCTTTCATCCGTTTTTAGCAAGGTGTTAGCGGACGGAAGGTAAAAATTAAATGATGGTTCAGTGACATTGTCACTTGTTGTCTGCCACGTAGCGTAACTGACCGGCAGGCTGAAACCCTTTGCGGATACATTTTCCCCCTGAACATCCGGCGCACTCCACTTCCGTGTCATGTTATGTGGTTGTAACTCAGTGAGTAAAGCTGGCCAGCCGTTTTGCGAGGCAGGGGGAAAATCCAGCGTTCGAGTGCGGAGCTGATCCAGCGGCGTTAACCGGCAGAAATCCCGCTGTGCGAGTCGGGCATAATGCTGCAAATGTCCCGCGGTTAAATCCCGGATCTGTTGCAGCCAGTGGCTAAAAAGTGTTTCGATGCGGCCGCGAACTGCATCCGTCGCATCACAGGCGAGAAATTCAATGCTGAGAATAACGTCACTGGCGGATATATACGGCAGCGAAACCTGCACGCTGTCGGCCAGCGCCTGCGTCCGCAGTTGATCCAGTAAACTGCCCGGCGCTTCGTCCGTCAGTAACTGGCGCAATAACGACATGGCGGGGGAAGGCGTAACGGGGAACGAAAAACGCAGCCGTGCCGAACCTTCCAGACGCAGTTGCAGATGGCGTTGGGGCAGGAGGCTGAGTGGCTGAGCAGGCGCAGGCTGAAAACCACGGTCGTCTGCAAACGCATTACCATAACACTCCGCCAGCGCGGTCAGTTCGGCGGGTGATTGCGGCCCCTGCAGCCACAGCGTGAGATGGCCGGCGGTGAAAAGTTGCTGATGATAATGCGTCAGCGCCTGTAGCAGCGCAGGAATATCTTCGCCGAAAGAGGTGCGGTTACCGACGTGAAAATCGTGCAGCCGCGAGGGTGCACTGAACGCCAGACTTAGCGCCGCATCACAAAGCGAATCTGCGTGGCCGGTCAGCATGTTGTATTCGGCGTCAATCACCGCCACTTCCTGCCTAACCGAATCCTCGGTCAGCAAAGGTTGCGCCAGCATATCCACCAGACGTGCCAGACCGGCTTCGAATTTTGCCGGTGTCATGTCGAAAAACCAGGCGGTCGATGTGGCGTGCGTGGTGGCGTTGAGTTTTGCCCCTTCCGACTGCGCCCACATCATCAAACGTTCCTCGCCCTCAAACTGACGGCTTCCGGCAAACACAACGTGTTCGAACAGATGCGCCAGACCGGGGAATTCCGGCGGTTGGTGATGACTTCCGGCACGAAGATGAATAAGCGCCGCCGCACGGGAAGCCTGCGGGTCATGCAAGATGTTAACCCGCAGGCCGTTCGCCAGCGTCAGTGACTGCACGTCAGGCAGCATCAGTGTTTCAGCCTTTGAAAATCAGCTGAGAGTTCGCGCGGTTGCGGAACTGGAGCTGATTGATCTGAATGTTGGTGCAGTTCGCCTGCTCGCGTGCGGCCAGGATCATGCCGTGATGTTCAGATTTGGAACACACCGGATCGGCGTTATCGGCATTGCCGGTCAGCATAAAGGCCTGGCAGCGGCAGCCGCCGAAGTCTTTCTCTTTTTCAGAGCAGGAACGGCAAGGTTCCGGCATCCAGTCAAAGCCCCGGTATTTATTAAAGCCGAAGGAGTCGTACCAGATTTCCTGCAAGGTATTTTCCAGTACCGACGGGAATTCTACCGGCAGCTGGCGCGCGCTGTGGCATGGCAGCGCCATACCTTCCGGCGTGACGCTTAAGAAAATCGCGCCCCAGCCACCCATGCAGCCTTTCGGACGCTCTTCGTAATAATCCGGCGTCACAAACAGCAGATTGGCGAGATTACCGGTTCCGGCCATTTTTTCGCGGTACTGATGTACTACGTCTTCGGCGCGCGCGATCTGCTCACGGGTCGGCAGCAAACCTTCGCGATTGAGCTGTGCCCAGCCGTAAAACTGACAGGTCGCCAGTTCGACGTCATCGGCTTCAAGCTCAATGCTCAGGTCGATAATTTTGTCGATCTGATCGATGTTATGGCGATGCAGCACAAAGTTCAGCACCATCGGATAACCGTGTGCTTTCACCGCTTTGGCCATTGCCAGTTTTTGCTGGAACGCTTTGGCATTGCCCGCCAGCGCGGCATTCAGTTCTTCATCGCTGGCCTGAAAACTGATCTGAATATGATCCAGACCGGCTTGTGCAAACGCATCGATTTTCTTCTCAGTCAGCCCGATCCCGGACGTGATCAGGTTGGTGTAAAAACCCAGATCACGGGCCGCGCGGATAAGCTCCGGCAAATCTTTACGCACCAGCGGTTCGCCGCCGGAGAAACCAATCTGCACCGCACCCATTTCCCGCGCTTCTTCGAACACTTTGATCCACTGCGCGGTGGTCAGCTCTTTTTCCTGTTTTGCGAAATCAAGCGGGTTCGAACAATACGGGCATTGCAGCGGGCAGCGATAGGTCAGTTCGGCCAGCAGCCATAACGGCGGCTTAACCGCAGGTTTAAGCAGGTTCACGAAAGGTAATCCACTTTTGTGCATGGGCCTGAGCGAAGAAATCTTTGACGTCGTCGTTTACGCCACCGGCTTCAGGAAAGCGTGTATTCAGCTCATCAATGATATTGGCAATCGTCCGCTCACCGTCGACCAGCTGCAAAATAAACGTCGCGCTGTCGTTAAGTTTCGCCATCCCTTCCGGATACAGAATCACGTGGCATTCCTGCGTTTTTTCAAACTGCATGCGGTAGCCACGGCGGAACATCGGCGTGTAGTGCTCGGTAATGGTGATCACAGAAGTCGTCCTTTGTGCCAGACCGCCTGTTGCGTCACGCTGTGATAGGGCGGGCGGTTCAGTTCGTAAGCCATGGTCATGGAGTCGAGCATGCTCCACAGAATGTCGAGTTTGAATTGCAGGATTTCCAGCATGCGCTGTTGTTTTTCGACGGTATCGCAGTATTCCAGCGCCAGCTGTAAACCGTGCTCAACATCGCGGTTCGCCTGACTCAGACGTCCGCGGAAATAGCCGTAACCTTCTTCCTCAATCCATTTGTAATGCTGTGGCCAGGTATCAAGACGTGCCTGATGGATTTGCGGAGCGAACAGTTCAGTCAGCGAGCTGCAAGCGGCTTCCTGCCAGACTGCGCGGCGGGCAAAGTTGACGTAGGCATCGACGGCGAAACGCACACCCGGCAAAACCATTTCTTCTGAAAGCAGCACGTCGCGGTCTAAACCGACCGCTTCACCCAGACGCAGCCACGCTTCGATACCGCCGTCACTGCCGTCATACCCGTCGTGATCGAGAATACGCTGCACCCATTTGCGGCGGGTCTGCGAGTCCGGACAGTTGGCCATGATCGCCGCGTCTTTCAACGGAATGCTGGTCTGATAATAGAAGCGGTTCGCCACCCAGCCCTGAATTTGCTCGCGTGTCGCCTGACCATTATGCATCGCAATATGGTAGGGATGATGGATGTGATAAAACGCGCCTTTTGCACGCAGCGCCTGTTCAAATTCCTGCGGCGTCATCGGTGACGCTGGTTGTGAAGAAGTTGTCATAATCGTGTTTACCTACAGTTTGATGCGCATCCCGTCCCGGCTGACTTCAATGTTTTGCTGCGTCAGCGCCTGCCGTTCGGCAGAGGATTCATTAAGGATCGGGTTGGTATTATTAATATGGATGAGAATTTTGCGTTCTGCCGGAAGTGACGAGAGCAGGGCAATCAGCCCCTGTTCTTCGGCAAGGGCCAGATGCCCCATGTCTTTACCGGTATTACGGCCGACGCCGGTGGTCGCCAGCTCATTGTCCTGCCACAGCGTGCCGTCAATCAGCAGGCAGTCGGCCTTGTTGAGCCACTTCAGCAGTTCGTCATCCGGCTCGCCCAGACCCGGCGCGTACAGCAGCGAGGTGCCGGTTTTCGTGTCTTCGATAAACAGCGCAATATTGTGGCCGGGCAGCGGCTTGCCGCGATATTTCGAATACGGCGGGGCATTGCTCAGCAGCGGAATAGCGGTGAATTTCAGATCCGGGCATACGGCGACGGAGAAGCTGTTCTCCGGCTCGATAGCGTGGTGTTGCAGGCCGCCATTCCAGTGTGAAAGCATGGTGAAAATCGGGAAACCAGTGGTGAGGTCTTCATGCACTTCCGGCGTACACCAAACCTGATGCGGGCAGCCTTCGCGTAAATTCAGCAGGCCGGTGCAGTGGTCAATCTGGCTGTCGGTCAGGATGATGGAGCCAATCGCAGTGCCGCGTAAAACGTCGTGTTTAATCAGTTCCGGCGTGACGGCAATCTGGTGGCAAATGTCCGGCGAGGCGTTACACAGCACCCAGTCGGTGCCGTTGTCGCTGACAGCAATGGAAGATTGCGTGCGCGCGGAGGTTTTCATGGAGCCATTGCGCACGCCCTGACAGTTGGGACAATTGCAGTTCCACTGCGGAAAGCCGCCGCCTGCCGCGGAACCAAGTACGATAATCTGCATGTGAGAACCAGGGGAAAGGGAAGGAAAGATGCCCACAGCGAACCGTGGGCATAAGGGCTTAGCGGTTAGAAATGTACAGAGTCACTTCTAAGCCTAAACGTAGGTCTTCGAAAGAAGGTTTAGTCCACATAATAACGTCCTCTTGGTGATTACAGTTTTAAGTTCACTGCCGCTTTAATTGCGGCAGGTGATCGGCTTATTGTCAAATATCGCTGGTTTGGCTAAGAAAATGTTGCGATGAGCACAAACCGATATTGCCCTGTAAGCCACAGGGATTAGTGCAAAATGCCGGATGAAAAGCTATTCACCCCACGTTTGCTTTAATACTTTCAGCCAGTTGCGATAGGCGATTTTTTCGATCAGCGTCTTGCCGTATCCAGCATCAGACATGGCCTGCAACAGAACGGGCAGTCCGGCGACATCGCCGAGGGCATCCGGCACATTGATGCCGTCGAAATCCGAACCAAAACCGACATTTTCTTCGCCCAGTTTACCAAGAAGGTTATCAAGATGTTTAACAATTTCGGTGACTGGCGTATCGCCGTTTCGTTTTCCATTAGTACGTAAAAAAGCTGTGCCGAAATTCACGCCGACAAAGCCATCGCTCTCGGCGATCGCCGCCAGCTGCTTATCGGTCAGGTTGCGCGGCTGCGGGCATAACGCATGGACATTGGAATGCGTGGCGACCAGCGGCGCATCGCTGAATTTCGCCGTCTGCCAGAAAGCTTTTTCGTTCATGTGCGAGACATCGAACAGAATCTTTCTGCGGTTGCATTCACGCAGTAACCCAAGCCCGGCGGGCGTCAGGCCGTCACCGGTATCAGGTGAGCCCGGAAAATCGCCTTTCACGCCGGTACCAAACTGATTCGGTAAATTCCACAGCGGTCCGATGCTGCGCAGCCCTTTTTCATACCAGAGCTCCAGCCGCGAAAAGTCATCGCCCAGCGCTTCAGCCCCCTCAATATGCATCACCATCGCCAGCACACCGTGAGCAATACAATGCTCAATTTCGGCGACCGTACGGCATATTTTGGTCCGTCCGGCGGACTGCATTTCAATGCGTTCAAGCAGTGAAATCTGCGCCTGTGTGATAGCTAAAGCGTCATGCGGTTCAGCCGGTGAGTTTGGCCTGAGTTGCGGCATATACGAAGCGGGTGGTACGAAAACCGCAAATAAGCCGCCAGCGAAGCCGCCCAGCCGACAACGCCGGAGATCAAGATGTCCGTCCAGCGCGCCATCAAGGAACAGAGCAGCAGGATCTGCTGCGTCGTGCAGCCACAGGCGAAGTAACAGGTCGTTATGACCGTCAAAGACAGGGGGATTGGGGATGGTGTTCATGATGTTAATGGTACTTTATAAAAGCACGAAAATGTATGCGGAATATGTAATGGTTTGTTTGGTGGATGTTATCTAATTTGACTGACTTGTTTTCATGTGGAAGTGCAAGAAAAATACGGCTTTGATCTTTTGTCTGCTGGTCAGGCAAATCTCAGTCAGGTCCCTCCCCCTTCGCAGGGGGAGGAGCAAAGAAACAACATTCTGCTTTTGAATTTTTGCTGCGGCCTCAGCAAATCAGAAACTATAGCTCGCCGTCACCGACACATTTCTCGGTTCGCCGTAAACCACATATTGATTCACGCTGGTGTCGTATTCCTTGTCGAACAGGTTGTTGACGTTGGCCTGCACGGCCAGCTGTTTCGTCACCTGATAACGGCTGAACAGATTGACCAGCGCGTAGCTGCCTTGTTCCGCGTAACGGGTGCCGTTGCCGCTCGGGCCAGGGACGTCCTGCCACACGTGGGTTTGCCAGTTCACGCCACCTCCGACGGTCAGGTCCTGCAACGTCGACAGACGGTAACTGGAGAACAGTTTCAGCTGCGTGCGCGGCAGCTGCGGGTTCACCGCATCACCGTTTTCATCTTCTGCAATGTAGCGGGTGCCGCCGAACGTCATCTGCCAGTTATCGGTCAGGGCACCGTTCACTTCAAATTCTACACCGCGGCTGACGGTGCCGTTTTTCCCTTCATAGGCGGTATCGGTCGATCCCGGGATCGTACGGCCAGTACTCTGCGCGACGTTGTCCAGTTCCGCGCGGAAGATTGAAACGGAAGCGGTCAGGCGACTGTTAAACCAGTCAGATTTGACCCCGGCTTCGTAGTTTTTACCGATGACCGGGGAAAGATATCCGCCGTTGATATCACGGTAAGTTTGCGGCTGGAACACCGAGGTGTAGCTCGCGTAGGTCGACCAGGTGTCGTTGATGTCAAACACCAGACCGGCATACGGTGTGATGTTGTTCTTCTCGATCTGATCAGTCAGCGTGTGCGAGTTCCAGTTGGTGTAACGCGCGCCAACGATCAGATGCAGCGGATCTGCCAGTGAAAGACGTGTCGCCACATAGGCAGATTTTTGACGGATAGTGTCTTCTTCGGCCAGAGAACGCGGGTTCCAGTCGGTTTCAGGGAACTGTCCGTTGAAATCATTGAAGTTACCCAGCTCTTCGGTGGAGATATTGGCGAACGAACTGTAATAGGTGTTCTGCTGTCTGGAATAGCTCACGCCGGTCATCAGCTCATGCTGACGGCCAAAAAGCTGATACGGGCCGCTGGCAAAGGCATCGACGCCATCGACTTTACGCTTGCCGGTGTTATAGCCGGTCCCTGCGACGACCGGATATCCGGCATAGGCGGATTCACCGACGCCGGTGGTTTTATCGAAAGTCCCGTCGATATACATCATCTTAGAATCGATGTGGGATTCGGTATGGGTGCCGTTCAGGGTTGCCTGCCAGCCGTTATCGAAGGACTGTTTGAGGGTGGTGAACAGCTTGGTGGTTTCTTTATCACTGTACGCCCAGTCCGGTGCAGAGTTAAAGCCACGTCGATAGTCTGTTTTGCTGCCGTCCAGATACCAGCGCGGCATGCCGCCCCAGGTCGGGCTGTCGGTATTGGTTTGCTGGAATTCGTATCCGGCAGAAAGCAGGGTGGAGTCGGTCAGGTCTGCATCGACAGTGGCGTAGACGAATTTCTTGGTCGCGCCGTAGCGTTCGACGTAGCTGTTTTTATCCTGATAACCGGTTACCAGACGCCCACGGACGCTGCCGGATTCATTCAGCGGGGTGGATAAATCTGCCACATAGCGTTGTTTGTTCCAGCTGCCGTAACTGGCAGAAACGTTGCCGGTAAACTCTTTGCTGTCGGCGTGTTTACGCACCTGATTGACGGAAGCCGACGGATTACCCGGACCGGTCATCAGGCCGGTCGCGCCGCGGACGACTTCAATACGATCATAAATGGCGGTGTCGGACTGGGAATCGCCGATGTCCCAGCGTGGATCAAAAGTCGTCGGGATGCCATCAACCATATAGTTGTCGATCAGGAAACCGCGCGCGTAGTAGGTACGGCGGTCAAGGTCAGAGACACTTTCCTGGATACCGGTGGTATTTCGCAGCACATCACCCAGCGATTGCAGCTGCTGATCCTGCATGCGTTGTTTGCTGATAATACTGACGGACTGCGGGATATCGCGCGTAGTCAGCGCCATTTTGGTGCCGGCGGTGGTCACCGGCACACTGTAATCAGTGGCTGCGGTATCAGCCGCGCTGGTGTCGTTCTGCCCGGTCACGACCACGGTGTCTTCCGCGGTGTTTTTTGCGCTGGCTTCTGCTGCATACGCATTATGCAGTGAAGAGGAAACCAGCAGGGCGATGACGGAAAGTGAAAGTTTCTTTCCTGAATTATTTTTATGGTTTCCCTTAACGCATCTGACGACGTAATTCCCTGTAAAAGATGACATAAATACTCTCCGCACGGTTGTTTTATTATTTTTTAGCCACTGCATTTTTGTATGAATACGGCTTTATCAGCATGAGCAAATCCCGCCAGGATCCCCCGGAACAAGGGCTGGAAAGGACGAAATAGCCATAGTTAATAAAACGAATGAGAATAATACGCATTGGGTTTATCGATGTAAATAAATATTACAGCCATCCGGATCTACTGCCGTTCTTCTCCCTGTGAAGGGTGAGGCGGGGAGGGAGCAAAACAGTCATTCCTCTTTACACTTTCCAAATACTCCCGTTACTAAAGATCTCCTTATTTTTACCGATATACCCTCTGAACAATAAATATCCTGTGATGCTTTTTGCTCATTTCAGTATTTAATTTGAGATAAATAATTTCACTTTATTTTAAGAGGGTGGTGTTTCTTCACCCGAAATAAGAAAGTAATTCCGCTATGCAATTACCAATATTTGGAATTGTTCCGTGTTGTATTTATTTATTGGCCAGGAAATAAGGGAGAAAGAATGTTTAGAGCGATTAACAATATGCGTGTCGGCGCCCGTCTGGGTGCGGCATTTAGTCTGATAATACTGCTGCTGGTTATCGTCAGTGTCACTGCTGTGACAAAAATAAGCAGTATTAACAGCAGTATCGAACAAATAGTCAGCGATCGTTATGTCAAAGTACGATTGGCGTTTGACGTCCGCGATGGGGTGAACGATCAGATTAAATATCTTCGCGGTATTGTCATCGATACCAAAAATCCTGAGCAAAATAAAAAACGTTATTTACAGCTGGATGACACTGTTAAACAGACTAATTTAGCGATGGATAAAATCGCCGCTATCCAGACGACGGTAACAGGCAAGCAAAAGATTAAATCTTTGCAGGACGCGGGGGATACGTTTGATGTTGCAAAAAATGAGCTGATTGCGCTGACCCGCGCCGGTGATATGGACGGCGCGACGGAATATGTGTTGCGTAAACTGACGACCTCGCAAAATGCGTTTCTGGATCTGGCGACAGCGTTTGCTAACTCGCAGGATCAGCAATTGCAGGCTGAAGGGAAGAAAGCCGTCGCAGATGGATATACCGCGATCCAGCTGACGCTGATTTTCTCCGCGCTGGCGGTTCTGGTGGCGGCGGCGCTGGGTTATTTCCTCACACGCTCCATTACGCGTCCGCTGCATATTGCCGTAAAAGTGGCGGAAAACGTCGCGGCAGGGGATCTGACCACGCAAATTCAGGTGACATCAAACGATGAGACCGGTCAGCTCATGCAGGGGTTGAAAAACATGAACGAAAACCTGCTGAAAATTGTGACCGAAGTCCGCGCTGGCACCAACGCAATTAACAGCGCGTCGGGTGAAATCGCGGCTGGAAATCTGGATTTGTCTTCCCGTACTGAACAGCAGGCCAGTTCTCTGGAAGAAACCGCGTCTGCGATGGAGCAGATGACGGCGACGGTTAAGCAGAATGCCGATAACGCGCGTCAGGCCAATCAGCTGGCGGCGCAGGCCTCCCGCGTGGCAGTGCAGGGCGGCGAAGTGGTGGGTGAAGTGGTCAACACGATGGAAGGTATCAATGCCTCTTCCCGCAAAATTGTCGACATCATTGCCGTGATTGACGGCATCGCGTTCCAGACCAACATTCTGGCGCTGAACGCTGCGGTAGAAGCCGCGCGTGCCGGTGAGCAGGGGCGCGGGTTTGCGGTGGTGGCTTCTGAAGTGCGTAACCTGGCGCAACGATCAGCGAGTGCGGCGAAAGAGATTAAGGTGTTGATCGACGATTCGGTGGCAAAAGTAGACAACGGCACGCAACTGGTCGCGAAAGCCGGTTCGACGATGGCGGAAGTGGTGTCCAGCGTGAAGAATGTGACCGACATTGTGGGCGAAATCGCTATCGCCAGTAACGAGCAGAGCACCGGCATTGAAGAAATTAATAAGGCCATCACGCAGATGGACGAAGTGACGCAGCAGAACGCCGCGTTAGTGCAGGAAGCCTCGTCGGCGGCGTATTCGCTTAATGAGCAGGCGGAGCGTTTGTCGCAGGCCATCAGCATCTTTAAAGTCAGCGCCGGTTCTGCTACGGCGGCAGTTCGTCAGGCGGCACAGGCTAAGGCTCCGGCATTGCCGAACCGCCAGATATCGCTGCCAGGCAAAATTGACGAAGGCTCATGGGAAACGTTCTGAACCTCTGATGATCGCTGACATTGTCTGATTCATTTCTCAAAACCCGGCATCTTTTGTCGGGTTTTTTTATGTTTTTCATCATTTTTTGCGATAATCCCTGCGCCAATAAAAAGGAGAAGGCTTTGATGATGAAAAATACCCTGCGTAAAACGCTGCTGATGGCGGCGGCTGTGGTGCCAATGCTTGCATTCAGCGCGGCGTCATGGGCGCAAACTGCCACGAAAATGACTTCCATTCAGCAACAACTGACGGCGTTGGAAAAAGAGAGCGGCGGACGTCTCGGCGTGATGCTGATTGATACGGCGGACAACTCGCAAATCGCTTATCGTGCCGATGAACGATTTGCGATGTGCAGCACCAGTAAGTTCATGGCAGCGTCGGCAATTCTGAAAGAGAGCGAAGTGAAGAAGGATCTGCTCACTCAGCATGTCGAACTGAAAAAATCGGATCTGGTGAATTACAACCCTATCACTGAAAAGCATCTCAATGATGGCATGACGATGGGTGAACTGGCAGCGGCGGCCTTGCAGTACAGCGATAATGCCGCGATGAACAAGCTCATCGAGCACCTTGGCGGACCACAGAAAGTCACCGATTATGCGCGCACGCTGGGTGACAAAACTTTCCGTCTGGATCGCACCGAACCGACGCTGAATACCGCCATCCCCGGCGATGACCGTGATACCAGCACGCCGCGTGCGATGGCGCTGAGCCTGCAACACGCCACGCTGGGCTCTGCGCTGGCTGAACCGCAGCGCGCGCAACTGGTGGAATGGATGAAGGGGAATACCACCGGTGCGATGAGTATCCGCGCAGGATTACCAGTGACGTGGGTTGTCGGTGATAAAACCGGCAGCGGCGATTACGGCACCACTAATGATATCGCGGTGATCTGGCCGGAAAACAAAGCGCCGCTGGTGCTGGTGACCTATTTCACCCAGCCTCAGCAGGATGCAAAATCCCGTCGTGATGTGCTCGCCAGTGCGGCGAAAATTGTGACACAGGGTTATTGATTGACGCTTAGTCAGGCGAAGAAAAGGGTCCGAAAGGACCCTTTTTTGTATCCG
The DNA here is from genome assembly GCF_019049625.1 of Rahnella ecdela. Taxonomy (GTDB): domain Bacteria; phylum Pseudomonadota; class Gammaproteobacteria; order Enterobacterales; family Enterobacteriaceae; genus Rahnella; species Rahnella ecdela. The sequence goes on along the minus strand of NZ_JAFMOY010000118.1, from coordinate 56,922 downwards.
TTTAACGCCCGACGCGCGCCATTAATGCAGCCGGATAACGGTCGCCCTGAACTTTCACCGTTTCCAGCGCATTGGCTATCGTGCGCAGTTCGCTTTCTGAAAGCGTGATATCGGCTGCGCCCAGGTTTTCTTCCAGACGATGCAGTTTTGTCGTGCCGGGAATGGGCACGATCCACGGTTTCTGCGCCAGTAACCACACTAACGCTATCTGAGCGGGTGTCACCATTTTGTCCTGCGCAATCTGATGAATCACTGCCACCAGACTCTGGTTCGCTGCCAGCGCTTCAGGTGAAAATCGCGGAACCTTACTGCGGAAATCGTCACTGCCAAAGGTCGAATCTGCGGTGATAGATCCGGTGAGGAACCCTTTGCCTAACGGGCTGAACGGGACAAAACCGATGCCCAGTTCTTCCAGCGTCGGAATAATTTCCTGTTCAGGTTCACGCCACCACATCGAATACTCACTTTGCAGCGCGGTCACCGGTTGTACCGCGTGCGCACGCCGGATTGTCTGCGCGCCCGCTTCGGAAAGCCCGAAATGTTTCACTTTACCTTCGCTGATCAGGTCTTTCACCGCACCGGCGACGTCTTCAATCGGTACTTGCGGATCAACGCGGTGCTGATAAAGCAAGTCGATAACGTCAGTTTTCAGGCGTTTCAGCGAACCTTCAACGGCCTCGCGGATATGTTCCGGGCGGCTGTTGAGGATTTGCTGTTTATTGTCATCGCCAAAGGTGAAACCAAATTTGGTGGCAATAATGACTTTATCCCGTACCGGCGCCAGCGCTTCGCCGACCACTTCTTCGTTGAGATAAGGGCCGTAAACTTCGGCTGTATCAAAGAAAGTCACGCCCCGTTCGACGGCGGCACGGATCAGTTCAACCGCCTGTTTAGTATTGGTAGCAGGGCCATAACCGTGGCTCAGTCCCATGCAGCCTAAACCGATTGAAGAAACTTCAAGGCCAGATTTTCCCAGCAGACGTTTTTGCATGTGATTTTCCTCGATTGATGTTTTTAATATCCTGTAATCTTGTGATTATGGGATTTCAGGATTTGTCGTTGCACGCAACGGCAGGTGGTCAGTGCCGCTAGTCAGTGTCAAAAATCATAGCGCCTGAGCTTTCATCAGATTAGAGGGTGTTATCTGCAAGAGTTTATGAACTGTATTCATGAATCTGTATTGACCGACTTATCTCTGTGCTTCGCAGTAAAGATAAACCTCGTTAAGAATTTGAAAAATAGTGAAAGTATTTCCTGACAATGCAGCCTGTGAACGTGCTCCGCTGTTATATCCTTACAGAATAACCTTGTATTAACGGTAGTAATAAAAGTCCGAATTATTTCGTCCCTAAGTGGAATTTATATCGGTGTAATATATTTAAAAATTTATATCAGGCCAATATTCAGCCAGTTACTGCCGTTTTAAGTATTATTAACGCTTAAGCATTGTCCCCAAGGCTATAATAGCTATGTTCACTAAAGCGTCTGAACGGGCATGCTGGCCCGTGCAGTGTCACGGCTAACTGGCCGTACCTGTAAAGGACTGCCATGCAGGACAGCACAGGGTTATGAGCCTGTTGTAATAGGTATTTAACCTATGTTTAGCAGGCCGGAAGTGCTTTTTATGCCTTTATTAATGACCGCGTAATGGGCATAACTCAGCACGATCGTTCATTAAATCAGCAACATATTGATTCGTATGCAAAAGAATAAACAAATCTATACAAAATAAATTATTGAGGTGGGGGCAAAAAAGCCATATATTGGCCGCGTTTTTCACAGGCTAGTAATTTTCTTAATCAAATTTATTCAATTGTGGCGTTCTAATATCCCACGGTTGTAGGAGAGATATGATGACGGATAAAGTCCGTATTGACAGTTTAGGTGCGAATTCATTAAACGGAAACAATGAAACCTATTTGGCGAGACAAGCTGAATTTGAATCGAATGTTCGGAGCTATCCTCGTAAATTGCCTCTGGCAATAGCGAAAGCCAACGGCGTGTGGATCACTGATGTTGAGAATAATCAATATCTTGATTGCCTGGCAGGTGCGGGTACGCTGGCTCTGGGACATAATCATCCTGACGTGCTGCAAAGCATCCAAAATGTCATTACCAGCGGCTTGCCGTTACATACACTGGATCTGACAACACCGTTGAAAGATCAGTTCTCCGAATATCTGCTTTCTTTATTGCCACAACAGGGCAAAGAATATTGCCTGCAGTTCACCGGCCCGTCGGGTGCTGATGCGGTTGAAGCCGCAATGAAACTGGCGAAAAAAGTCACTGGCCGTACCGGTATCATCAGCTTCTCGGGTGGCTACCACGGTATGACTCACGCCACGCTGGCAGTGACCGGTAACCTGTCTCCGAAAGAAGCGGTTAACGGCATGATGCCGGAAGTCCAGTTTATGCCATACCCGCACCAGTACCGTTGCCCGCTGGGCATTGGCGGTGACGCTGGCGTTAAAGCATTAACCTACTACTTTGAAAACCTGATCAACGACGTGGAAAGCGGCGTTCGCAAACCTGCGGCTGTGATTCTGGAAGCCGTTCAGGGCGAAGGCGGCGTGAACCCGGCTCCGGCTGAATGGTTGCAGCGCATCCGTAAAGTGACTCAGGAACACGGCATTCTGCTGATCCTCGACGAAGTTCAGGCGGGCTTCTGCCGTACCGGCAAACAGTTCGCCTTCGAACACGCAGGCATTGAGCCGGACATCATCGTGATGTCTAAAGCTGTCGGCGGTGGTCTGCCACTGGCTGTGCTGGGTATCAAAAAACAGTTCGACGCCTGGGCTCCGGGTCACCACACCGGGACTTTCCGCGGCAACCAGCTGGCGATGGCCACCGGCCTGACCACGCTGAAAATCCTCAAAGAAGAAAAAATTGCCGAAAAAGTGGCTGCACAGGGCGAGTGGCTGAAAGGCAAACTGGCTGACATGCAGAAACGTTATCCGGTAATAGGTCACGTGCGCGGTCTGGGTCTGATGATCGGTATCGAAATCGTGAAGCCAAACGAAGCGCAGGATCACATGGGTTGCTACCCGGCTGACGGCGAGCTTTCTGCCCTGTTGCAGAAAAAATGCTTCGAAGCGGGCCTGATCCTTGAACGCGGTGGCCGTAATGGTTGCGTTCTTCGCCTGTTGCCTTCCCTGCTGATCACCAACGATGAGCTGGGTATTTTCCTCGATAAGTTTGAGCAGGCGCTGTTAGCGGCTGGCGTCAAGCCTGTCTGAGCGGAGTAAGAGATTCTGATGTCCGAGTTAAACCCGATTCTGGCAGGTTCAGCGCAAAGCACTGAAGCCTATCAGCAAGCCATTGCGCAAAGCACTGAAGCGGTTGTGCAGTGGCTGAAACAACCTGAGATGTATCAGGGCAAAACGGTTGCTGAGCTGCGTGAACGTATCAAACTGGACTTCAATCCTAACGGCCTGGGTAACCAGGCCGCGATTGAACGCGCCATTGAATACTTTTTAAAAGACAGCCTTTCTGTTCATCACCCGCAATGTGTCGCGCATCTGCATTGCCCGAGTCTGGTCGTCAGCCAGGCCGCGGAAGTGCTGATCAACGCCACTAACCAGAGCATGGACTCCTGGGATCAAAGCCCGTCAGCGACCATCATTGAGATGAAGCTGATCGAATGGTTGCGTACTCAGGTGGGCTATCAGGCTGGCGACGCGGGCGTGTTCACCAGCGGCGGTACCCAGAGCAATCTGATGGGCCTGATGCTGGCGCGTGATGCCTTCTTTGCCAGTCAGGGGCATTCCATTCAGCAGGATGGCCTGGTCGGTAATCTGCGTAAAATTAAAGTGTTATGTTCTGAAAACGCGCACTTCTCCGTGCAGAAGAACATGGCATTGCTCGGTCTGGGCTATCAGTGTGTGACGCTGGTGAAAACCGACGAGTTCGCGTGTATGGATCTCAACGATCTGCGCGAGAAAGTCGCACAGGCTCAGGCGAATGGTGATCAGATTCTGGCGATCGTTGCCACCGCCGGTACCACCGATGCCGGTGCTATCGACCCGCTGCGAGCCATTGCTGAACTGGCCGCTGAGCATCAGATTTGGGTTCATGTGGATGCGGCGTGGGGCGGTGCATTATTGCTGTCTGAAAAATACCGCGACTATCTGGACGGCATCGAGTTAGTGGATTCCATCACGCTCGACTTCCACAAACAGTTCTTCCAGACCATCAGCTGCGGCGCGTTCCTGCTTAAAGAAGAGCGCCATTACGAGCTGATGCGCTATCAGGCGGCTTATCTGAACTCAGAGTTCGACGAAGCTGCTGGTGTGCCGAATCTGGTGTCCAAATCGCTGCAAACCACCCGTCGTTTTGATGCACTGAAACTGTGGATGGGGCTTGAAGCGTTAGGGCAGAAGCAATATGCCGCGATCATCGACCACGGTGTGACGCTGGCACAGGAAGTCGCGCAATATGTGACTTCTGAAGCTGCGCTGGAACTGGTGATGAAGCCACAGCTGGCGAGCGTTCTGTTCCGTTATCGTCCTGAGCAACTGGCAGGCAGCAGCGATGCCGCTATCGCGTTGCTGAACCAGAAAATCGGCGATGCGCTGCTTGAATCCGGTCGTGCGAACGTCGGTGTGACCGAGCATAACGGCGTGACCTGCCTGAAACTGACTCTGCTGAACCCGACGGTGACGCTGGAAGATGTGAAAATCCTGCTGGCGCTGGTTGAGAAAACCGCGCAGCAACTGCTGAACCAGTAAGTTTCAGATTTGCGCTAATGCGCAGCGAAAAGCCGGTGATACGAAAGTATTGCCGGTTTTTTTTATCTCGATTTTCACGCGCACATATTATCGCTTCCTGAACTTTCCTATTCTTCCGCCCGCCTGACCCTCGTTTCCTATACTGGTAGTTTGTGCTGAAAACGGGGAGGGAGGATGAATTTTCTGTCACATTTTAATTTTATCGCGCTGGTGATGACACCGGCATTCTGGATAGGCTTCGCGACGATGGTCGTGGTCACGCTGGTGACCTACTGGCTGCTGAGCTGGTTACTGTCGTTTGTGCGCAAAGGCGTTAAAAGCTGGGGAGAAGTGCATCCGGCGACCAACAGAATGCGGTCCATATTGGGCGATATTCTTGAGCGCACTAATAATCTGCTGATATTTGTTGCGGCATTTCTGTTCAGTCTGCGGTTCGTCAATCTGCCGGACAATCTCTACAACACCATCAGTCATGCGTGGTTTCTGGTGCTGGCGCTGCAAATGGCGCTCTGGCTCGATCAGGGAGTGGTGTCGTGGCTGCGCCACATCATGAGACAGCCGGGCATGAACAAAAACCCGGTGACGCTGGTGATCACCGGCCTGATATTCCGCGCGGTGGTCTGGTCAGTGATGCTGTTGTCGATTCTGGCTAACGTCGGCGTCAACATCACCGCGCTGGTCGCCAGTCTGGGCGTGGGCGGTATTGCTATCGCGCTGGCTATCCAGACCATCCTCAGCGATGTGTTTGCCTCACTGTCGATTGGCTTTGATAAGCCTTTCGAAATCGGCGATTTTGTGGTGTTCAACGACGTTGCCGGGACGGTGGAACATATCGGCCTGAAAACCACGCGTATCCGCAGTCTGAGCGGCGAGCAGATTGTCTGCGGGAACGCCATTTTGCTTCAGCAGACGCTGCATAATTACAAGCGTATGCAGACCCGCCGCATCGTGTTTAATTTTGGTATCGCCATTAATACGCCGCCGGATAAGCTGCGCAATATTGGCGAGATGGTCAAAGGCATTATTCTTGATGTGGGCGAGACCAAATTCGACCGTGCGCATCTTCTGGGTTTTGGTACTGACCGCTTAAATATTGAGGTTGTTCATATCGTTAACACGGCCGATTACAATAAATACATGGATATCCAGCAGGAAATTAATATCCGCATTATCGAAAAGCTAATGGAAAACGGTATTGAGATGGCGCTGCCTAATATGATTGTCAAAACACCGGAGAAAAGCGGTGCGGGAGAATGGGAAGCTGCCAGCGCAAAACCACTGGCGTAGGATAAAAATAAAGGGTTGCCGCAAATAATTTCGCAGCAACCCTCTCTCTTTATGGATCTGATTAACGCAGTTGCTGTGCGATAGCGCTGTACATCAGCGAGGCTTCCAGCGGCTGTGCGCTGAAATCAGGTTCTGCCTGCGGCCATGTTGACCACTGAACTATCACCAGGTTTTCCGCGCGATTCACCATAATCACCTGACCATAAATACCCAGCGCCCACATCGAACCTTTTAACGATTCAGACGGCGCAGGCGTGACGTTTTTGGCATTAACCGGCACGGCGTTGTTCCACCACTGATAACCGTACATCCCGTCGGGATGCGCCGCAGAAACTGAATTCTTCGCCTTGTTCCAGTCTGATGCCTGTGTCAGCCAGTTTTCAGGCAGGATTTTCTTGCCGTCCGGCAACTGGCCGCCACTCATCACAAACTCACCGAATCGGCCCCAGTCTTCCAGCGTCGCGTTAAATCCGTGCGCACCGACGTCATGTTTCCCCTGCTGATATGAATGCCAGACGCCATCCTGCGCCATGCCGTAAGGCTGCCAGAGCGTTTTTTCCAGATACTTTGCCAGCGGCATGCCGGTGGCTTTTTCCAGCACATCGCCCATCAGCCAGGCACCGCCGGAGGAGTAGGACCAGGTTTCGCCCGCCGGATGAGCTCGTTTCAAGCCGGTGATGATTTTACGTACGCAGTCGTATGCTCCGGGATTCGCTTCACATTGCGTGAGATGAGCAAAATCTGAACCGGGATTGGCGTAATCCTCATTCCACGCCACGCCGGAGGTATGCTGGATAAGCTGACGCAGTGTCACACCTTCCCACGCAGTGCCTTTCAGATCAGGCTCGTAGTCTGTGATGAGATCATCCATGGAGCCGATTTTTCCTTCTTTGACAGCAATCCCCACCAGCGTCGACACCACAGATTTCCCTACGGAGCGTGATGTCCACAATGTGTGGTCAGTGTTGCCTTCGCCCAGATATTTGTACGCGATTTTGCCGTTTTTCAGCACCAGCATACCGGTGACATTTTCGCGCTTCAGGTAATCCTTCAAGGTAAAGGTTTTACCGTTCACGCTGTAGGTCGGGTTCTGAAGTTGCTTATCTGCCTGCACAAAAGGCGTGGCCTTGCCATGACGGAACACGTCACCGGCATAGTTGCGATAGTCGTTCCGAAAACCGATAACGCGTGCGGCCTGATCCCAGTTCAGCATGTCTTTGGCATCCGGCAGCGTTTTATCGAATGGTACCGGACAGGCGCTGAGCATCACGCCGCCGCAATCCTGTGTCTGCTCTGCAAATGCAGGCGTCATAAACGACACCGCTGCGCTCATCGCTACAGCCAGCAGCAGAGGTTTTAAGAGGGAGTTGTTCCGTGTTTTCATTTTTCCGCTTATCCATCAGAGTATCGGGAAACATGAGTATAAGGAGGGGAAACAGTTTGAAAAAATCAACTGATGGGGGAAAATCCCCCGCATAAACGTCGTCGAAAGGAGCTGAAATGTCCGCGTTACGTTATTCCTTCTCGCAGATTGAGGCCTTTGCCTGTGTCGCTGAACTGGGGAATTTGTCCAGAGCCGCAGTATCCCTGGGTAAAGATCGCACCACGCTGCGTGACTTAATTGATTATCTCGAAGACGCGCTGGGCTACACGTTGTTTATCCGTCAGGGGCGTACGCTGGTGCTCACGGAGCAGGGCCAGCAACTTCACCGGCAGGCGCATTTGCTGATGCGTCAGGCTCAGGCCTTTGAGTTTTACGCGCAGTCGCTGCCAGAGTCTGAGCAGCAGGAACTGGTTATGGTCTACGATCCTTTCGTCTCGCAGGCGTTTATAGACGCGGTGATTGTGATGATGGCAAAAGAGGGGATCCGCTTCAGCGCCTGGAGCGCGTCGAGAGAAGAGGCCGAAGCTGCCCTGAACGCCGGAACGGCGCAGATTGCGGTTTGTCAGGCGAACAATCGTGCGCTGGGCATGGATATGGAATGGTGCGCGCTGGGAAATATCGAACTGGATTTTTACGCCTCCGGCGGGTTGTTTCAGCATCAGCAGCGTCCGCTGACATTGCTTAATCTTTCCCTGAAACCTCAGCTGGTCATGCATCACAAGCACGATGAACAGATTGCCCGCCGGTTACAGATTTCGGGGCATACCCTGTTTGTGAACGAACGCTCCACCTTGCGCTGTTTGCTGGAAAATGCGCAGGGTTGGGGCTTTTTACCGACGCATTATCAGGCCTCTGGGTGGAACAATGTGCAGGCGGTTGAAACTGAAGTGGGCAATCAGGGACTGACGATCACGATGGTGGCTATCTGGCAGCCAGGTCAGACAAAACAACCGGTCACCGGTAAGTTAATCCGCGCACTTCCCGAGTTATGGCGTGACACACTTCCACGTTAAAAGAGTTTCCGCTGGCTAATTATGCCCTCAGGCAGGCATTTTCTGAGGGCTTTGCTACGCTTTCTGAGCATCCTATATCTGAACCTCGCCCTGCAAACCTGACCGTTTTCCCGATAATCTGCTGAGGAGTGCATTCTATGCCATTTGTAAAAACCAACGACGGCGTTAATATTTTCTTCAAAGACTGGGGTCCTAAAGACAAGCAACCCGTTGTTTTCCACCACGGATGGCCGCTGAGCGCCGACGACTGGGACAATCAGATGCTGTTCTTTCTGGCCGAGGGTTTCCGCGTGATTGCCATTGACCGCCGCGGGCACGGGCGTTCCGATCAGACCAGTGAAGGTAACGATATGGATCACTATGCGTCGGATGCCTCCGCGGTAGCTGAGCATCTTGATTTGCATGATGCGGTACATGTCGGTCATTCAACCGGCGGGGGGCAGGTTGCCCGCTATGTCGCGAAGTATGGTCAGCCGCAGGGACGTGTGGCGAAAGCGGTGTTAATCAGTGCCGTACCGCCGCTGATGGTTAAAACGGATGCCAATCCCGGTGGCACACCGATTGCCGTTTTTGATGGTTTTCGCAGTGCGCTCGCCGCAAACCGCGCGCAGTTTTATCTGGACGTTGCTTCCGGGCCTTTCTACGGGTTTAACCGCGATGGCGCACAAGTGTCACAGGGCACTATCAATAACTGGTGGCGTCAGGGGATGATCGGTAGCGCCAATGCACATTACGAAGGGATTAAGGCGTTTTCAGAAACGGACCAGACCGAAGATCTGAAAGCCATTACCGTGCCGACGCTGGTTTTGCAGGGCGACGACGATCAGGTTGTGCCTTATAAAGATGCCGCTCTTTTGCAGGATAAGCTGCTGGCGCACAGCACTTTGAAGATTTATCCGGGCTATCCGCACGGCATGCACACTACGCACGCTGATGTGATTAACCAGGACATTCTGGCGTTTATCCGCGGTTAATGTCTGGGTCGTATACGTCTTTCAGAAACCCGCTCTGTGGCGGGTTTTTTGTTTTTCATATCAAGTCAGCGGGCTGAGTTTTTGGTGTATCTCGTTCATCCCTTTGATGTCTTTTTCTGAATAATACACGGTATTCAGCGCCTCAAACTGCTCGAGACGGGACAGGGCGTTAAAGGCCTGAGCAACATCAGTATGTGTATCAAATACCTCGTCGGTTCGGATCTTGTCTGTTCTGGCGGCTTTAATTTCCGCCCTGAGCCGGAGGATGATTAACTGATTACTGGAATACTGGTTTTCTAAATCGCCGGATGAAATTTTTGCTGTCACGCTGACCGGTCGCTCCGAAGTGCGCGCCGGAAAAGAGAGCGCATTTATTGACTGAATTGTCTGCGCTTCGGGCGAGCTGCATCCTGTCAAAATAAATGCCAGTAAAATCATGGTTTTCTTCACGCGTATTCCTGTCTGTTCTTTGAGTCTCAATCGTTGCGACGCATTTTAACAGGGCAAAACAGGGTGGCTGAACCGCGAGTTTGTTTAAATCTGGACGTAACAACGGTTGTTTTAAAACGTGAATTACAGTTTTCTGAAGCACCGACTGCACAGGCGCGGGAAGAAACAGACATGAAAAAACCCGTCAGGGGAAACGGGTTTTTGAAGGTTACGAGGGGAACTCGCGAGGTATCTGTAGGTTGCTACAGAGAGGTTCACTATACACGTCATGTGTGACGAAATTGTGTAGGAGAATTCTGTATCTCACTCAACCTGAGCGCGGGAATTGCCCTTTCTTCAGGCAATAAAAAAGGCCCGAAGGCCTTTTTTTCCGTACAAGACGGTTTACTTACGACCCAGCAGTAACCCGAGCACGACGCCAATTGCGCCAGCTGCGATCAGATCTGACAGGGGATTTTCTTTGATTTTCTCCGCGACGTCAGACACGACTTCACTGGCCTGAGCCGAGTATTTACGTGCTGCGCCTTTAATCTGGTGCTTAGGAGAATCAACAAAATCGCCAAATTGTTTCTGCGCTTCACCGGCAAGCTGGTTGCCTTTGTCTTCGAGCTTATCTGCCAGATGGTTTGCATCTGCATCGATATCATGTGATGACATGGTTTTCTCCTTTTGTTAACCGACTTTAAGCCTAGTCCATAAATTGATGCTCAGACTATTATTCCGCTTATTCCTAAAAGCTGCTGATTAAATGACCTGTTTCAGCGCGGTGACGGACACAGCACCACCGGTTCATCACGCGGCCAGGTACTGAGATCTATCCTGTCGGTCGCACGGAGTTCCCTGCCACTGAGCAGGTCAGAATAGGTTCGGTTAGCCAGCGAAGCGGGCAGCAGTATCTGCATATCCCATCCGTCTTCTGTCTGATTAAAATGGACTTTTTGCGTATCAAAAACCAGACGCGGTGCCGCGATAATTGCCGCATCGTCTCTGAAGGTTCGTGCAAATGCGATCACGTTTTTGGCGTGAACTCCCGCTGCGGTCAGCGCAACGTAATCACCCTGCAAAAACAACGCAGGTTTTTGCTGACGATAACGGGCGAGCACCGCAACGATATGTTGTTTCAGCTGTCCGCTCATCCAGGCGTTTTCATCGTCCCGCGGCGTTTTTTCATTATTCATCAGCAGCTTTTCCAGCTCATCAAAATCCGGCAGACGCCGGTTATCCGGATCCACCAGACTGAAATTGAGCAATTCGCTGCCCTGATAAATATCCGGTACGCCCGGTGCCACCATTTTGATCACCGTCTGCGTCAGACTGTTGACCAGTCCGGCGCGGATAAAAGGCCGGAGTGAGTGGTAAAAATCATTCAGAAAAACGTGATTGTCCGGCGAAAGCAGATGGCGCGTATAACCGAGCACCGCGTTTTCATAGTCATCGTTGCTGTCACCCCAGTTGGTGCGCAGTTTGGCTTCGCGCAGCGCTTTTTCCACGAAAAGCTGAAGCCTTTCATTAAGTTCTTGTAAACCTTCTGTGTCATCCGGGCGCAGCGTTGCCGGCCACGCACCGGCCAGCGCCTGATAAAGCATCCATGCGCCGGTCAGTTTTGGTGCCGGGCCGTCGGGCAATGTGACGACTCTGGACTGATTCATCTGATGCCAGCGGGTGACATTCTCAGCCCAGAGCTCCGGCGCTTCGGTCAGGGTAAACAGTCTGGCGCGGGCATCTTCGCCGCGTTTAGTATCATGAGTTGACGTGGTGGAAAGCGCTGCCGGTTGTTCTTCCAGACGCCGGATCATTTCCTGATGGAAGCGGTCGGGGGAGAATCTGCGCAGCAAAGGCTCGGCGCCCACTTCGTTCAGCGCGAGATCCATATGCTGTCGAAAGAACAGCGTGTCTTCCACGGATTTCGCCATCAGCGGGCCGGTCAGTTGCTGAAAGCGGGTGCGGAACAGACTGGCCTGACCGGATACGGCGGCCGTTGTCTGCGCAGAAAGAATGCGTGCCAGAAAATCGAGAATATCCACAGGCACGTCGAGTGCGGAGGTATTTATCTTTTCGATAATCTGATGCAGCAGTGTGGCGTCATCCGTGGTCAGCCCTAGGGATGTGCCGTAAGTGCGATACACCGGGAAGGCGATCAGCAATTCCCGCAGCGCCGCCCGCAGAGTATTGGCATCCCACGTGTGGCCTTCCACTTGTGCAATATTCAGCGCCAGCTGGCAAAGCGTGTTCAATTCCCCTTCGAAGTTTTTCTCGACCATCATCAGTTTGGCGGCGCGCAATTCTTCGCGCATATCCACCGGTTTGCCGACCACGTTTTCATACAGATTGCGCAGCACCGCGATGTTTTCATCTTCGACCAGCACATCGGAAAGCGCGGCGATAAATTCATAACCGGTAGTCCCGGAAACCGGCCAGTCAGCAGGCAGCCGCTCGCCTTCACCGAGGATTTTTTCCACCGTGATATAGCACTCCGCTCCGGCCTTTTCCCGCAGATGCTCAAGATAGGCTTTCGGATCGGCAAGACCGTCCACATGATCGACCCGCAACCCGTCCACCGCGCCGGAATGCACCAGCTCGAGGATTAGCCGGTGCGTATCATCAAACACCGCGTCATCTTCCACCCGCACACCAGCGAGGCCGGTAATTTCAAAAAAACGCCGGTAGGAGAGTTCACGCGGTGCATCCCGCCATGACATCAGCCGGTAGGACTGGCGCTCGTGTAAATCCGTTAATGCAGCAATATCCGCCGTGGTTTCACCGTTGGGACAGGTGTCTGGCGCAAGGGGATAGAATGCGTCGAAATATGCGAAAGCGGGCTGTCCGGTTTGGGGATCCGGTTTAATAGTGATTTCACCTTTTTTCAGCACGTCCTCAAACGTATCACCGAGAAACGGCAGGGTCAGACGCCGCGACCAGTCGATGTCAAAATGCCGCGCATAACGGCTTTTTTCGCCATGTTCAATCACGTCGCGCCACCACGGGTTTTCCAGCGACGCGGCCATATGATTAGGCACAATATCCAGGATCAGCCCCATTCCGGCAGACTTCAGCGCGCTCGACAGACGGTCAAATCCTTCGCGTCCGCCTAAAGTCGGATCAATTTCATTGGCGTCGGTAATGTCGTAACCGTGCGTCGAATCGGAGGTCGCGGTAAACACCGGCGAGGCATATAAGTGGCTGATCCCGAGTCGTTTCAAATAAGGGATCAGTGCCGCTGCTTTGTCAAAATCCATGCCATCGCGGAACTGAATTCGGTAGGTTGCAGCGGGTATATTCACGTTTATTCTCCCCGTGAAAGACGGACGATGATCGAGTCGGGTTCTGACGTTTCTGTCGCTTCGGGCCAGGCAAACAATGTTTCACCCGGTTGGTCCGGCAAAGGCTGCGCGGTTTTACCGAGATTTAGCATCAGTGAAAGTGTGCCCTGAGGGAATGTCCAGCTGACGGCGATAACGCCCTCAGAGGCCTGAATTATTTTGCCGACGTCACCCTGTGCAGGCGTCAGCAACGGCACCACATAATCCCGGCGCAGCGCGAGTAATGTGCGGGTAAAGGCCAGAGTGTCCGCGCCTTGCGGGCTGACGGGTTTCTGCCAGTCAAGTTTAGACATCCCGAAAGTTTTTGCGGCGTTAGGATCCGGCACGCTTTCATTGCCATATCCGCTGTGGCCTTCGAATTCCCTGGCGCGTCCTTCGCGGACGGCTTGCGCCAGCTGGCCTTCAAAATCGGTGAAAAACAGGAACGGATGGGTTTCGCCATATTCTTCGCCCATAAATAACAGCGGGATATGCGGTGAAAGCAGCAACGCGGAGAGCAGGATGCGCGTTTTGCGTTCTCCGGCCAGCGTGATGAGGCGGTCACCCTGCGCGCGATTGCCAATCTGGTCATGGTTTTGAATAAAATCGACAAAAGCGACCGGCGGCTGGCTGCTGCTCTTTTCCCCGCGAGGTTTGCCGCTTTGCGGGGAAATTTCGCCCTGATACGCGAACCCTTCGGCAAATGCACGGGCAGCCAGCGCGGCGGGATCGGTGGCAAAATCCTGATAGTAAGCGTGCGTTTCACCGGTGCTCAGAACGTGGACCGCGTTATGTAAATCGTCATTCCATTCGGCAGTAAACAGCGGCACATCGCCAGCGGCTGTGTACGGATGCAAGAAAGTGATATTGCGGCTGTCTTCGGTGGTCAGATGGACGGGACGGTCGGTGATGTCGGCGCGAATACGCCGGGCGATTTCCGGCAGAATGTGCGGCTCGGTGGCGTCTTTCATCTGATCGACGGCGTCAAAACGCAGTCCGTCGAGGCGATACTCTTTCAGCCAGTAAAGGGGTGCTTCCAGAATGTACTGACGCGCGCCTTCCTGATGATAGGCAATGCCCGCGCCCCAGGCGGTCTGGCGTTCAGCATCGAAAAACTGCGGCGCCAGCAAGGGCAGGTAATTGCCTTCCGGGCCAAAATGGTTGAGCACAATATCCAGCACCACGGAGATACCGTGACCGTGCGCTGCATCGACAAACGCCTTGAAATCATCCGGTCTGCCATAAGCCGAATGCGGCGCGTACAGTAAAACGCCGTCGTATCCCCAGCCGCGGTTGCCGCCAAACTGCGCCAGCGGCAACACTTCAATCATGGTGACGCCGGTTTCAGCGAGATAAGGCAGTTTTTCCATCGCCGCGCAAAACGTGCCCTGCGGGGTGAATGTGCCGACATGCAGCTCATAAATCACCGATTCTTCCCACGGACGTCCTGCCCAGTCAGCGTTTTGCCACAGATAGCTTTCTGATGACGTGACAAGCGATGGGCCGCTGACGCCCGCCTGCTGGCTACGCGAAGCAGGATCAGGTACCGCCATGCCGTCGGCCAGTACAAACTGGTACGCCTCACCGGCAGACACACCGGTAGCCACGGTCTCAAACCAGCCGTTTTCAGCGGCGGTCATTTGTGTATCTTTACCGGAAAGCCGCAGGGTGATTTTCGCCTGACCCGGTGCCCAGACCCGAAAGTGAACCGTACCGGCGGCAATGAAATTCGCCCCCCAGCTGGTGGTGAATGCGCTGAAATGCATCGCTTTACCTCGCGTAAAAATGGGCGTCAGAAGGTCAGTTAGCAAACGAATAATAATGATAGTCGAGGATGAAAAAGAGGTGAGCCTGACGGATATCCTTTCGGATAATCGTCCCCGGCAGAGAGGCCGGGGCGCGAAGGAACACTATTATGCGAACATCATGAGGAAGAGGTGAAAAATACCAGGGAAATAACGAAAGAGACGACAGTCCCGATGAGCAACATGCATTTGCTCGGTGTGAAGAACTTCTTGTTCTGATTGGCTTTATAGGCCTTGATTAATAACCACAGCATCACTATGCCAATGATAATAAATATTATGCCACCTGAAAGACTTGCGACGGGAGCCATATAAGTATCCTTCTCATCGGTAAAACCTGAATTATAGCTCAGCCTCAGAGAAGCGTTTTTAAGGTGATTATCAGCATTCATTTTCAAAGCGGACATCAGACGATAAGCCGGGGCCGGCCTGTCAGCGGCAACGCCGCATCCGGACTGTACTCATGATCCCGACCAAATGTATAATATATCACCGCGATAATGACGCGGCGGAATTACCTTTTTTGCAGTGACTTAAGTGAAATAGAACGTGTCTTTAAAAATGGATTTCATCCTCAAATAATAATCACACAATATCTAAGGGAATAAAATGAAGTTTCTCCATACTTTACTTTTCATGTTGTCAGTTGTGATCGCCGGACAGGCCAGTGCAGCAACAACCACACTGACCGATGTACTGGGAAATAAAATAACCTTAAATACCCCGGTAAAAAGAGCGGTATTAGGTTTCTACTTTGAAGATTATATGGCGGTGGGCGGTGAACAGGCGTTTGACCATATTGTCGGCATTTCCCGCGAAGCCTGGCACGGCAAAGTTCCGGCCAACTGGGATATGTATATTAAACACCGCCCGTCCATCGCCGACATCCCGGATATCGGCGAAATCGACCTGCACAATGTGTCACTGGAAAAAGTGATCAGCCTGAAACCGGATGTCGTCATTTTAGCCAGCTGGCAGTTCGCCGCCCTGAAGTATGAAGTCACGCAACTTCAAAACCTGAACATCCCGGTTGTTGTGCTCGATTACAACGACCAGACGGTTGAAAATCATGTGAAATCTACAGAAATCATCGGGATATTAACCGGCCAGACTGCGCGTGCGGATGAACTTGCCCGGCTTTATAAAAACAACATCACGCTGATTAAAGACAGGATCAAACAGGCAAACCTGCCTGAGCCAAAAGTCTACATTGAATTTGGTAATAAAGGTCCGGCAGAGTATTCATTTACCTACGGCGAAAATATGTGGGGGGTGATGCTGCGTCTCGCTGGTGGTGAAAATATAGCGGCACCTTTCGTTAAACAGTGGGGCGAAATCAATCCCGAGCAATTACTGGTCGCTAAACCTGATGTCATTTTTATTTCCGGCAGGGAAAATAATAAGGTTGATACTGCATTAGAAATGGGTATCGGCGTCAATGAAGCCACGGCGAGAACTAAGCTCAACGGATTCGCGCAACGTAACGGCTGGAGTTCATTACCGGCAATAAAGAATGGCAAACTTTTCGGCGTTTATCAGGGCGCATCGCGCACACTGGTTGATTTCACGATGGTACAGTTTATTGCTAAATCCCTTTATCCTGACTTATTTAAGGATATTGATCCTGTGAAAAACTATCACGATTATTATAAAAAATATCTGCCCGTCACGCCGGTGGGCACCTTTGCTTTATCGGCCAGCGGTGAGCAACCGTGATTGGGCTATTTGCTGATAATCAATTGCGGCGATACGTTGCGGTGACGGGATAATCATCCTGCCATCTTCAGACGCACCTTAACGAATAAGGTGCGTCTTTGCTTTTCAGGACTGCGGCTGCGTAAACATTGTCACCAGACTCTGCGGGGAGTCAGCACCGAATAATGTCACCAGAAGTTCCTGCGTTTCCACAGCAACTTTGGCGGTGCGCGGGAACAACTGTTTTTCGTATTCGAGAAGGGCGGCGCTAAAGTCGTCCGGATTTGCAGAAATGGATTTACCCAATTGCGCACCGTCAAACAGCGCGAGATTCGCCCCTTCGCCATTCGGTGCCATCAGATGTGCCGCATCGCCAATCAGGGTGACGCCGGGAACATGCTGCCATTCGTGCCCGTAAGGCAGTGAGTAAACCGGGCGGAAAGCCGGCGCAGTATCGCTTTCGGTTATCAGCGATAACAGTTCCGGTGCCCATCCTTCAAATTCAGCGGCGACTTCAGCCAGCGCCGCCTTCGCCGTGGTGCGGTCAATATTATCTATCCAATCCAGAGGCTTGTTCAGCGCCACGTACATATGCAATACGCCGTGAGGTTCGCTGTGTGCCAGAATGCCTTTGCCGGGAGCCACTGCAAACATAGAACCATCGCCGACCACCTTCGCGCCCGCCGCGTGATTTGTACCGGCTTCACGCAGCCAGATTTCCGCATAGATATTCCCGGTATAAGCCGGAACAGCCTCAGAAACGCACGGACGAACTTTTGACCATGTGCCGTCCGCGCCCACCAGAAGTTCGGTCGTGACCTCTGCTCCGTTTTCAAATTTTACAAGGTGTTGCCCGCCGCCGATGGCAGTGACGGACGTGACTTTATGCCTCCATTGCACAGTTCCGACGGGCAAAGATTCCAGCAGAATACGACGCAGTTCGCCACGCAACACTTCGGGGCGGTTGCCGGTTCCGTCATCATCTTCGGCAAAAAGCAGCGTGCCGTGTTTGTCGTACACTTTTGTGGCTTCACCGCCTGCATGGATAAGCCGGGTGAATTCCTCGTACAACCCTGCGTCTTTCAGCGCCAGCTGTCCGTTGTAATCATGAATATCCAGCATCCCGCCCTGAGAACGTGCCTCTGCCGAGTCATCTGCTTCATAAACCGTCGCCGCGATGCCGTGAACATGCAGCACTCTGGCAAGCATTAATCCGCCAAGCCCTGCGCCGATAATCGTGATGGGTTGAGTCATTTTGTTTCCTTAACAATGCTGAACAGGCGGGGATGTCGCCTGAGTTGATATATCAACATGCTTATCCTTTCGAGTTGATATGTCAACTCTGTGTGATAAACTGTGTCTATGAAAACTGAAAAATTAACCGATCAGGAACTCATGGCGTGGCGGGGTTTTCGCCGGATGGCCGAAGTGATTTCATCCAAAATTGCCAGCGAGTTACAGAAAGCGACCGGCATTTCCGGGCAGGATTTTGCCATTCTGGCTCTGCTGAAAGCGACCCGCCACGGAGAGCTCAGGCAGCGTGACATTCAGCAGTTTCTTGGCTGGGATAAAAGCCGTTTGTCACATCAGCTGAGCAGGATGGAAACCCGTGACGCCGTCATCCGGGAAAGTCGTCAGGGTAAAGGTGTCGTCGTACGTATTACCAAAGCGGGCACCGCGCTGATTGTTCAGGCGGAGCCGGTTCATGCCGCCGCCGTCAGGCAATATTTTCTGAATTTCCTGAACGCCGCGGATACCGGCGCACTGACTGAAATCGCCGGCAAATTGCGTAAGGGCATCGAGCCTGATGCCACTTATGAAGATTTTGATTAAGGCGTTATGTTCTCAGACATCCGCAGATTTTCAGGCATACCCGAACTCATAATTTGCGCCACCGTATATTTGAGTTGTTCGAGTACCTGTTCACGCGATGGCGAATTCATGTAATCCAGGTGCTGTAAATAAGGGCATGCCAGCGCTGCGATGACTTTATCCCCGTTGGCAAGTATTGGAACGGCAATATTATAAACGCCGACGGTTTGCTGGCTGGGCATCATTTCGTAGCCCTGCTGGCGGACCAGCGTTAACTGTTGTGCGAGTTCAGCGCTGATTGTACTGCCGGGATCTTCACTTTCGCGCAGCATAAACTCGCGCTCGTTGGCGGACGAGAAAGCAAGCATCACATGTCCTGAGCCGGTATTCAGCAGATCCATCCGCGAACCCGTGCGAATACCAAAACCCCAGTAACCTGGCGCATCAACCTGGGTGATAGCCGTCAGCGCGCCGCGATCGTAAACCACCAGATGACAGGCCTGTTTCGCCTCACGGGCAAACTCCCGCAGATACGGAAGGGCCTGCGTTGCCAGCCGGCGAAACGGTGAATGACGATTTCCCAGTTCAAAAATTTTCAACGACAGTTCGTACTGATCAACGCTGGTACGGATTACATATCCCCGGCGCACCAGACGGTCGAGCATGCGGTAAATTTCATTGGGCTTACGTCCCAGTACCTTAGCAATTTCCGCCTGTGAAATGCCCTCTTCGCGCCCCGCCAGCATCTCAATAATATCCAGCCCTTTATCAAGCGCCGGGGCACGATAGCGATCCTCCTGTCCTTCCTCGTCTTTATGGTCTTCCGCTTCTTGGCCACTCATTCTGCTTTTCCCCCTTACCTGTTCACCTGAACCGTTCAAATCTTATCATTTCTGTGAACTCATTCGAAATTTTACAGCAGGTAATATGGATTGTTGTGACGCTCATATATGAATTCAAAATTCATTAATGAGTAATGAAAACATTTCAGTTACATTAAATCCCATCTTAAGAAACAAACCAGTAATGGAGTGGAAACTTATTATGACCGCAGAAAAAGCCAGGAAAGTATTGATCACCGGCGCAGCTCAGGGCATTGGCCGCGCCTCTGCTTTGCGGCTGGCAAAGGCGGGCTTCCATGTCATCGCCAGCGATGTGAATCGGGAAAAACTCAGTGAGCTGCAAGGCGTGGAGAATATTCAGACCGAGGCTCTTGATGTGCTGGACCGGGCGGATATGGACGCGTTGATCGCACGGGTCGGCACGATTGACGTGCTGTTTAACTGTGCCGGAGTCGTACATAACGGCACGGTACAGACATGCCCGCGCAGTGATCTGGAGTTCGCCTGGCAACTGAATGTCTGCGCGCAATATGAGCTGATCCAAGCCGTGTTGCCTGGCATGTTGGCACAGCAGGAGGGCTGCATCATCAACATGGCCTCAGTGGCTTCCAGCATCAAAGGGGTGCCTGACCGCTTTGCCTACAGCGTGACGAAAGCCGCAGTGATTGGCCTGACAAAATCAGTCGCCGCTGATTACATCACTCAGGGTATTCGTTGCAACGCTATCTGTCCCGGTACGGTCGACAGCCCGTCGCTCCAGCAGCGTTTGCGCGCGCAGGGAGATTATGAAGCGGCACGTAAGGCCTTTATTGCCCGTCAGCCGATTGGCCGCATCGGTTCTCCGGAGGAGATAGCCGACCTGGTGCTGTATCTGGCAGACGCCAGTTTTACCACCGGTCAGGTTCATATCATCGATGGCGGCTGGGCTGCCTGAAAAACTCATTACACCGCGTAAGTTGGGGAAAACGGATGAAATTACTACGCTACGGTCCGGCTGGGCATGAAAGACCGGGTCTGGTTGATGATCAGGGGCGTATTCGCTCTCTCGCCGATCACATTAACGATATTGATGCTGCCGCACTCAGTGCGGAAAGTCTGGCCATGCTGGCGGCGCTGCCGGTGGAGCAGCTGCCGATAGTCACCGGTGAACAACGGATGGGGCCCTGCGTGGCGAACAGCCGGAAATTTATTTGTATCGGTCTTAACTATTCCGATCATGCCGCTGAAACGGGAGCGGTCGTCCCCCCTGAACCCATTATTTTTATGAAATCCCCTGACGCCATTGTGGGCGCTAATGACCCGGTCGAGATCCCGCGTAATTCTGTAAAAACAGACTGGGAAGTTGAGCTGGGCGTGGTCATCGGCAAAACCGCCAAGTATGTCGCGGAGGAAGAGGCGCTGGAGTATGTGGCGGGCTACTGCGTCATCAACGACCTGTCCGAACGCGCTTTTCAGCTGGAGCATCAGGGTCAATGGTGCAAGGGAAAGAGCTGCGACACCTTTGGTCCGACGGGCCCCTGGCTGGTGACACGTGATGAAGTGCCGGATCCTCAGAATTTGTCTATGTGGCTGGAGGTTGACGGGCATTGCTATCAGAACGGCTCCACGCAAACCATGGTCTACGGCGTCGCCTTTCTGATCGCATACCTTTCGAAATTTATGAGCCTGCACCCCGGCGACATTATTTCTACCGGCACACCGCCGGGCGTAGGCATGGGGCAGAATCCGCCGGTTTACCTGAAAGCGGGCCAGCATATTCGTCTTGGTATTGAAGGGCTGGGTGGACAGCACCAGGTCACTTACGCCGCTGATTAATTGTATTTTCGCCTCTTAGACCGCAGGAGCAGATGTTATATGGCCACCATTACGCACGTTGAAATTTTTATGGTTGAGCTACAGCCAAAAGTGAAGCGGGTTGATGCCATCCAGTCGTTTACTTGTCAGGAAACGCCCTTTGTCCGAATCACTGATGCTGATGGCGTGGTGGGTACGGGATACAGCTACACCATCGGGACCGGCGGACCGGCGATCATTTCATTGCTGGAAAGAACGCTGGCACCGGCGCTAATCGGAAAAGACGCCGAGCAGATTGAGAGCATCTGGCATGAACTCTCTTTCATGACGCACGCGACCACGGTGGGGCCTTTGACCGCGCTAGCGCTGGCGGCCATCGATATCGCGCTATGGGATTTGCGTTGTCATCGTGCCCGGTTGCCGCTGCACCTGATGGCGGGCGGGGCGCAAGAAAGTATTCCGTTGTACACCACCGAAGGGGGCTGGCTGCATCTTTCGCCTGCGGCGCTGGTGGATGATGCGGCGAAGGCGAAGGCATCTGGCTTTCAGGGATGCAAAATTAAAGTCGGTCGCCCGGTCAATGAGGATGTTGCCCGCCTGCGTGCGGTACGCGATGCCGTAGGAGATTCGTTTGAAATTTTCACCGATGCTAATCAGGCGTTTAGGGTAGACGAAGCCATTCGCCGGGCGCGGCGGTATGAAGAGCTGGATATCGGCTGGCTGGAAGAGCCACTTCCCGCCGATGATATCAGCGGGCATGTGCGCCTTTCGCAGCACAGTTCGGTGCCGATTGCCGTCGGAGAAAGTCTGTATAGCGCGCTGCACTTTCGCGAGTATTTACAGCAGGGTGCCTGTTCCGTGGTGCAGGTGGACGTGGCTCGCATCGGCGGCATCACCCCCTGGTTGAAAGTGGCGCACCTGGCAGAGTGTTTCAATGTGTCTGTTTGCCCACATTTCCTGATGGAGCTGCATGTTTCACTCTGCACCGCAGTACCTAACGCCCGCTGGCTCGAATATATTCCTCAGCTTGATGACCTGACCCATACCGGTTTGCGTATCGAAAATGGTCGGGCATTCCCCAGCGACCAGCCTGGTTTGGGTATTGACTGGAGTCAGCAGGCTATTGATGCGCACTGTGTTCCGGGATCGCGCCATGTCATCCGATAACGAGGACGTGAATGTCATGCGCAAACGTTATGACATGCAGGCTCTCACAGCCCTGAGTTACACACTGCTTTCCCGTGCAGGCATGCCTGATGATAAGGCCCGGGCGGTGGCCGATGTGCTGGTGCGTGGCGAAGGATTTGGCTCCACGACGCACGGCCTTGTGCTGCTGCCTGCCTACCTGCGTGAGATTCACCAGGGCGGTATGAACGTTGAAGGCGAACCGCGTGTTATTCAGGATTTTGCGGCATGTCTGACATGGGATGGTAACAAACTGCCGGGCCCATGGCTGGTTCAGCGGGCGGTCAGCGAAGCGATTGTCCGCGCGCAGCGCTATGGCACGGCAACGGTTTCTGTGCAAAACAGCCACCACGCTGCCTGTCTGAGCGCTTATCTTCAGGCTGCAACTGAACGCGGCTTTATCATTTTTATCTCCCTGACAGATCCGGGACACCGCAGCGTGGCGCCGTTTGGCGGTATCGGTGCGGTACTGACATCCAACCCCATCGCGCTGGGTGCGCCCACCAGTGGCGAGCCGATCCTCATTGATATGGCAACCTCGCTGGCAACCAATGCGACCGTGGCGCTTAAGCAGGCGGCAGGCGAACATTTTTCTTCACCCATATTGCAGGATGCGCAGGGGCAACCCAGCGGTGATCCCTCGCTGCTCACGGGTGATACGCCGGGTACGATTTTGCCGCTCGGCGGTACGGATGCAGGACATAAAGGCTATGCACTGGGGCTGATGGTGGAGATCCTCTCCGGTTGCCTGAGCGGGCGGGGCCGGGGCGAAGTTAATGAAGGCTGGAGCGCGGCCATTACTATTACCTTGCACTCGCCTGCCGCCATGGCAGGTAACGACGCTTATCTGAAACAAATTGACGCGTTGGTTCAGGCTTGCCACGACTCGCCGCCTAAACCCGGCATCAACCGCGTGAGATTGCCAGGTGAACGTGCTCTGGCGACGCTGGCTGAAGGGCAGCGAAACGGGCTCCCCTTATCCGAATCATTGATCGAAACGGTCAGCCAACTGGCGGCAGAACAGGGGCTCAGTATGCCTCTTCCCATCACCGGTCGCTGAAGTCCACACAGCTTTTATCACCGATACCAAGGAATACAGCTATGGTTCATACAATGAGAACTCCCCAAAAGGCGGGCGTCACAAAAGCCGTTGTCGCCTCTGTCATTGGTACGATTATTGAGTGGTTCGACTATGCGCTTTACGGTGCCGCTGCCGGGCTGATCATTAATCATATTTTCTTCCCCGAGTTGTCAGCGACCGCCGGGGTTCTGGCTGCGTTTGCCACCTTTGCCATCGGTTTCATAATGCGTCCTCTGGGCGGGGTCTTGATTTCACACTTTGGCGATCGTTTCGGGCGTAAGCCCGCGCTGATTTTTTCCATTTCCCTGATGGGAATAGGAACTGTCACGATTGGGTTGCTGCCGGGATATGCGCAGATCGGAATATTGGCCCCCATTTTACTGGTGCTGATGCGCATGGTGCAGGGATTCGGCGCCGGGGCTGAATATGCCGGTGCCGTTACGCTGGTCTACGAATATGCCCCTGTTCGTCTGCGCGGTTTTTTCACCGCGCTGCTGCAATCCTCAACGGTGGTGGGCATCCTGTTTGCCAGCCTGGCATTCCTCGGTGTTTCACAGCTTTCGGAAACGGATATCATCAGCTGGGGCTGGCGCATACCCTTCCTGTCTTCAGCCGTCTTGTTCGTCATTGCGCTGTATATTCGCCGGCAACTCGATGAAACCCCGGAATATTTAGAAGTGATGCAAAAGGCGGAGCAGGATAAGAAAGAGCATAAATTGCCGCTAAAAATGCTGATAACGCGCTATCCCCGGCAGCTGTTCTATGGTTTCCTGGCGGTCACCGGCCATAATGCCAATGTTTATATTCTCAGCGCATTCAGTCTGAGTTATATGACAAACACTTTAGGTATTGCGAAATCGCAAGCGCTGACGGCGCTGCTGATCTCTGCGTTATGCGGCGTAATCAGTGCGCCCATTATGGGATGGCTGTCGGATAAATTTGGTGCAGCAAAGATTTATATTCTGAGTGCGATTTTTACGGCGTTATTTGCGTGGCCGCTGTTTATTCTTCTGGACACAAAAAGTATGGAGTTGATCACTCTGGGAATGAGTGTTGGCTTCATTGTGGGTTTTGGTGGTATGGCTGGCCCGCAGGGATTACTGCTGGCGAAAATCTTCCCAACAGAATACCGTTTCTCGGGGATCAGCGTGGCGCGTGAACTCAACAGCATGCTTATCGCCGGACCTACGCCCCTGATTTGTGCATTATTGGTCCAGTATGCGCACGGCAGTTCCCATTATGTTTCGGGTTATCTGGCTCTCTGTTGTTTGATTACCGTCTTTGCTGTTATAAAGCTCGCAAGTTACGCCAACACATCGCTTGAAACTTCCGCAGAAGCGGTGCGAAGTCAGATTGTTTAGCTAACTAAACCGCCCGATAGACAGTTTGCTCTCATCTCAGCATTATGGCGTCACTGTCAACCACCGCATTCCCGTTCTTCGGGCGGCTTCAAGGTAAACGTTTGTTGATCAAGATATATTACCGGCTTGTTGTATTTTGGATGCTCCGGGAATGTACGAATTTAATCTTATCTTGCTGCTGTTACAGCAAATGTGCGTGTTTTTGGTGATCGCCTGGCTGATGAGCAAAACGCGGTTATTTATACCGCTGGTTCAGGTCACGGTGCGCCTTCCGCACAAGCTTTTGTGCTATATCACGTTTTCCATTTTTTGCATTATGGGCACCTATTTCGGGCTGCATATCGAAGATTCGATTGCCAATACTCGTGCGATCGGCGCGGTGATGGGCGGATTGCTCGGCGGGCCGGTGGTCGGCGGATTAGTCGGTCTGACCGGCGGGATCCACCGTTATTCGATGGGCGGCATGACGGCGCTGAGCTGCATGGTGTCGACCATCGCCGAAGGATTACTGGGTGGTCTGGTGCACAGCGTATTCATTAAACGCGGACGCATCGACAAGCTGTTTAATCCGCTGGTGGCGGCGGCCGTGACGTTCGTCGCCGAAATGCTGCAAATGCTGATCATCCTGCTTATTGCCCGTCCGTTTAACGATGCGCTAAATCTGGTCGGCAGCATTGCCGCGCCAATGATGGTGACCAATACCCTCGGTGCGGCGATGTTTATGCGTATTCTGCTGGATAAGCGGGCGATGTTCGAAAAATACACCTCGGCGTTTTCGGCGACGGCGCTGAAAGTCGCGGCCTCGACCGAAGGGATTTTACGGCGCGGATTCAATGAAGAGAACAGCATGAAAGTGGCGCAGGTGCTGCTGAAAGAGCTGGATATCGGCGCGGTGGCGATTACCGACCGCGAGAAATTGCTGGCCTTCACCGGCATCGGTGACGATCACCATCTGGTCGGCAAACCGATAGCTTCGCAATATACCTGGCGCGCCATCGAGAACGATGAAGTGGTGTACGCCGACGGCAACGAGCTGCCTTACCGCTGTTCTCTGCATCCCAACTGCAAGCTGGGTTCGACGCTGGTGATCCCGCTGCGTGGCGAGAATCAGCGGGTGATCGGCACCATCAAATTATACGAAGTCCGCAACCGGCTGTTCAGTTCCATCAACCGCACGCTGGGAGAGGGCATTGCTCAGCTGTTGTCGGCGCAGATCCTCGCCGGTAAATTCGAACAACAAAAAGCGCTGCTGGCGCAGTCTGAAATCAAGCTGCTGCACGCGCAGGTAAATCCTCATTTTCTGTTTAACGCGCTGAATACGCTGATGGCGGTGATCCGCCACGACAGTGATAAGGCCGGGCAACTGGTGCAGTATCTCTCAACGTTCTTTCGCAAAAATCTCAAACGCTCTTCCGAAGTCGTCACACTGGCGGATGAACTGGAGCATGTGAATGCCTATCTGCAAATCGAACTGGCCCGGTTTTCGTCCCGGCTTAACGTGGATTTACAGGTGCCTGATGAGTTCTCTTTTCACAAACTTCCCGCATTTACTCTGCAACCGCTGGTGGAAAACGCCATCAAACATGGAACGTCTCAGTTGCTGAGCGATGGCAATATTATTATTCGTGCCTACAGTGAGGGCCAGACAGTGATCGTCGAAGTGGAAGATAACGCCGGTTTGTATCAGCCTGAAGAAAACAGTGACGGACTGGGCATGAACCTGGTGGATAAACGTTTACGGGCACGGTTCGGGGAGGATTACGGTATTACCGTCAGCTGTAAACCGGATGATTTCACGCGTATTACGCTACGTCTGCCTGCGGAGGGCGCGCCATGTTAAGAGTGCTGATTGTTGATGATGAGCCGATGGCGCTGGAGAATCTGCGTTTACAGCTTCAGGATGAAAGTGACATAGAGATCGTCGGCGAGTGTTCCAACGCCATAGAAGCGATCGGCGTGATCCACAAAATCCGTCCGGACGTGGTGTTTCTGGATATTAATATGCCGCGTATCAGCGGACTGGAAATGGTCGGAATGCTCGATGAGCAACATCGCCCGCATATCGTTTTTCTGACCGCATTTGAGGAATATGCGGTGCAGGCATTTGAACAGTGTGCGTTCGATTATCTGCTCAAGCCCATTCAGACCGCGCGCTTACAGAAAACGCTGGCCAGATTGCGGCTGGGTTTTCAGGAACAGGATATTACGCCGTTGCCGCAGTACCAGCAGCCGCTGAAGTTTATTCCCTGCCTGAGCAGCAACCGTATCTGGCTGTTGCAGCTGGAAGATGTGGCCTTTGTCAGCAGCCGGATTGGCGGCGTGTACGTGACCGGGCAGGATGGCAAAGAAACGTTTACGGAACTGACGCTGCGTACGCTGGAAGTTCGCACGCCGTTGTTACGTTGTCACCGGCAATATCTGGTGAATATGGATTATCTGAAGGAAATCCGCCTGGAAGATAAAAATCAGGCGGAACTGTTGCTGCGCGATGGTCAGATTGTGCCGGTCAGCCGTCGTTATCTGAAATCGTTAAAAGAGACGGTGGGGCTGTAAACGCCACCGTTTTTTCAGAGTGGGCTGACGGGGCGCAGCCTGGCAAAGGCTTCGCGGATTTGGGTTTCAGGCAGCTGCATACCGATGAACACCAGTGCGCTGCGCGGCGTTTCGTCAGGCTGCCACGGGCGATCCCAGTCGGCGCTGTACAGGCGCTGCACGCCCTGAAACAGCAGGCGGTCAGGCTTATCTTCTATCCACAACATGCCTTTATAGCGCATCAGATTGTCGGCAAAACTGGCCAGCAGTTCTTCCATCACCTGCGATATTGCCGTCAACGCCACCGGATAATCCAGCTCCACCACAATCGAGGACACGGCGTTTTGCTGTGGCGTGACACGGTGGAACAGCGGTTTTGCAGCGACCACGTTTTCTTCGAGCATAAATCCGCGGGTATCGAACAACAGCGCCGTATCGATATCGCCCTGCACCATTTTATATACCGGCGCACGGGCATTAATGCGTTGCAGCCGTTCTGTCAGTTCCGGGCATTCACCGGATACATCGGTTTTGGTCAGCAGAATGCGATCGGCATAACCAATCTGCGACTGTGCCAGCGGGAACTGATCAAGCTGAGACATGGCATGCACGGCATCGACCAGCGTGATAACGCCGTCTAACATATATCGCTCGCAGATCACTTCATGGGCGAAAAATGCCTGCAGGATCGGGCCGGGATCGGCCATACCGGTGCATTCAATCATCAGGCGGTCAAACTGCACTTCGCCTTTGTCCACACTGTCGAGCAAATCCAGCAGCGCCGCTTCCAGCTCCCCCGAACGGGTGCAGCAAATGCAACCGTTGGATAAAGTGGTGATGCGTGTGGCGCGGTCGCCAATCAGCTGATTGTCGATGGGCATTTCGCCAAATTCATTCTCGATCACCGCAATTTTCATCTCCTGCTGGGTATGCAAAATCTGGCGCAAGAGCGTGGTTTTTCCGGCACCCAGAAAGCCGGTTAATACTATGACTGCAATCGGTGTCATGCTTGTTTTCCTCATAACGACAGTTTCCTCTTAACAACAGCGCATGCCGCCTTTCCCGTCACCGCCGTAACGCGCCTGCTGGCGTTCGCGGAAAAACTCTTCATAGGTCATCGGCGTGGTGTCCGGGTGATTGGTCTGCATATGCAGAACATAGGTGTCGTAATCCGGTATGCCCACCAGCATACGTGCGGCCTGACCGAGGTATTTCTTCGCCGCACCTAAGTTGTCAAACATACTTACTCCTTTGAATTTTTTGGAAAAGCCCCGCGTTTGCGGGGCTTTCTGGCGAGCGGTTAGTGACCGGAGACGGTTTTTATCCCTTCCGCCGGCACCGGCACATAAGGCGTTTCCTTATCGGTACGTTTGTCGGTTTTACGTGCCTGAAGGCAGGCGCGGATGCCGTAGAAAATGATGCTGTACACAACAATCAGGAACAGAATACTCAGCCCGGCGTTGGTGTAATTGTTGATAACAATATGGTGCATATTGCTGATCTGTTCCGGCGTCAGGTCAGCGCCACCTGCGCTGATGCGCGCTTTGTACTGACCGGCCATGTAGAAGAAACCTTCCATCTGCGCATTAGAGCTGAACAGTTTCAGACCCAGCGCCCAGGTGGTGCAAATCAGCAGCCAGATGGCAGGCACCATCGTGACCCAGATGTACTTGGTGCGTTTCATCTTGACCAGAACCACGGTGGCGAGGATCAGCGCGACGGCAGCCAGCATCTGGTTCGAAATCCCGAACAGTGGCCACAGGCTTTTCACGCCGCCCAGAGGATCGACCACGCCCTGATACAACAGATATCCCCACAGCCCGACACAACCGGCTGTGCCGATAATCCCGGCGACCAGCGAATCAGTTTTTTTCAGGAACGGCACAAAGTTACCCAGCAAATCCTGCAACATAAATCGGCCGGAACGTGTACCGGCGTCCAAAGCTGTCAGGATAAAGAGCGCCTCAAACAGAATGCCGAAGTGATACCAGAAGCCCATATCCGCCAGCGGCATGATTTTGTGAAACACATGCGCAATCCCGACGGCAAGCGTCGGTGCGCCACCCGCACGGTTAAGTACGGAAGGTTCGCCGATGTCTTTGGCGGTCTGCATAATCTGTTCAGGCGAAATCACAAATCCCCATGAACTGACCGTCGCCGCGGCGTGTGCCGTGACGTCTTTCAGCTGGGCCAGGATCATCGGCGCATTATCGCCGCCCAGTTCGTGCAGGTTTGGCATGGTGATGCCGAGTCCGGCGGGCGGGGTATTCATCGCAAAGTACAGACCCGGTTCGATAATCGATGCCGCGACCAGCGCCATCACCGCCACGAAGGATTCCATCAGCATCGCGCCGTAACCGATAAACCGCGCATCGGTTTCGCAGGCCAGCAGTTTAGGCGTGGTGCCGGAAGCAATCAGCGCGTGGAAACCGGACACCGCACCGCAGGCAATGGTAATAAACAGGAACGGGAACAGCGCGCCTTTCCACAACGGACCTGTGCCGTCGATGTACTGCGTCAGCGCAGGCATTTTCAGTTCAGGATTGAGGATCACAATCCCGATTGCCAGCCCGACAATAACGCCGATTTTCAGGAAGGTCGCCAGATAGTCACGCGGTGCCAAAATCAGCCAGACCGGCAGCAGGGCGGAAACAAACGCATAACCAATCAGCGTAAAGGTGATGGTGGTGTCTTTGAACGTCAGCGCCGGACCCCAGAACGGATCGCTCGCGATAACGCCGCCGAAATAGATGGCAGCGACCAGCAGGATCACCCCAATCACCGAGATTTCACCTACGCGTCCCGGTCGGATAAAGCGCATGTAGATGCCCATAAACAGCGCAATCGGCACCGTTGAGCACACGGTAAACACGCCCCACGGGCTTTCCGCCAGCGCTTTCACCACGATAAGTGCCAGCACCGCCAGAATAATAATCATGATCAGGAAACAACCGAACAGTGCGATAGTGCCCGGCACCGGCCCCATTTCTTCTTTGATCATCTCGCCCAGAGATGCACCGTTACGGCGAGAAGAAATGAACAGCACCATAAAGTCCTGCACCGCACCGGCCAGAACCACACCCGCCAGCAGCCACAGCACGCCCGGCAGATAACCCATTTGCGCAGCAAGTACCGGACCGACTAACGGACCGGCACCGGCGATGGCGGCAAAATGGTGGCCGAACAGCACATTGCGGTTGGTCGGCACATAGTTCAGGCCGTCATTGTTGATAACCGCCGGTGTCGCGCGCGAAGGGTCAAGTTTCATGACCTTTTGCGCGATATACAGGCTGTAATAACGATAGGCCACCAGATAGACCGACACCGAGGCCACCACTATCCATAAGGCGCTGATTTGTTCGCCGCGCCGCAGGGCGACGACGCCAAGACAGCAGGCACCGAGAAGAGCCACAATCATCCACGGTATGTGCCTGAGTAATGTTTGTTTATTCATAAATAACCCGGTTATTTTGAAAAAATGACGAAATACCCCTCTCTGTTTTCTTTATTAAGGACTGCTGTCAGAGAGCGGAGAACCTGTTGATTTGTGCATGTTTGTTACGCACGTTTATTGCGCATATAGGGTGTCAAATTCCTAACGCCAGAGGGCGGAAACTTGGTCAGCGGTCACAGTGAGAGATAAGCGGTTATTAGGCGGGATGAACGGTTCAGGGGAAAAGTACGGGAAGAAAATCTGTGAGTTAGATCACCGGGCAGATCAGGCCAAAAGCCCGGTCACTCCTGATGGACTGACCGGCGGGGAGGGGTTAATTCCCCATTTTCAATGCCTCCATCACCAGTGAAAATGCCGGCGAATGCTGTTTTCTGCTTGGGTAATAAAGGTAATAACCGGGGAAAGGCCGGCAATAAGGTTCCAGAAACCGAATCAGACGCCCTTGTGCAATATAGGGCTCGAACTCTTCTTCCGGTAAAAACGCGATCCCCAGCCCGGCTAATGCCGCGTCGACCATCGGTGCAGAAGTATTGAATGTCAGCTGTCCGTTAACACGCACATTGACCGGCCCCTCATCGTTATCGAACTCCCAGACATACAGCCCGCCTGACGTCGCCATCCGCATATTCATGCAGTTATGTTGCAGCAAATCCTGCGGCGTCAGGGGGAGGGTGTGTGTGAGCAAATACTCAGGCGATGCCACCGCGGCCATGCGCAGCTGAGGGGTTATCGGCATGGCAATCATATCTTTATCGATGGTGTCACCGAGTCGCACACCTGCGTCAAACCGGTCTGCGACAATGTTGCGAAAACCGTGGTTGGCATCGAACTCCAGTTTTATCTCGGGATATTCGCGCAGCAGTGCGGATAATTTCGGTAACAGAATCGTTGAAAGCACATGCGGGCCGCAGGTGATTCGCACGGTGCCTGCTGGCTTGTCGCGCATTTCTGTCAGCATAT
The DNA here is from genome assembly GCF_019049625.1 of Rahnella ecdela. Classification (GTDB taxonomy): domain Bacteria; phylum Pseudomonadota; class Gammaproteobacteria; order Enterobacterales; family Enterobacteriaceae; genus Rahnella; species Rahnella ecdela. The sequence goes on along the minus strand of NZ_JAFMOY010000118.1, from coordinate 25,267 downwards.
CGAGTTCCGCTTCAATCTCATCAAAACGGGTGCCGATGGCCTGCAATAACCGCTCGCCTGCCACCGTCGGTGAAACATTTCGCGTGTTCCGCGTCAGCAGGCGGATGTCCATGCGGTTTTCCAGCGCGGTAATGGTCTGGCTGAGGGCGGGTTGCGTCACTCCCAGCTGCGCTGCCGCGCGGGTGAAATTGCCTTCGCGGGCAACGGTTACAAACGCAATAAGGTCATTGAGATTACGTTTCATCGGACCTTCCTCAATTCGATTAATAAGCTGAGCTTATAACCCCATTCAGTATTCATAAGCTGGTAAGAATATACCCTTCGTGTAGAATTTTTGGCAAGCCGGAATACGAAATAACCGGAATAAAACCCTCCGTTTTATGACGTCAACTTTCTGATATTAGACTTTTTATTCCCAGGAATGAGAAGCGGAACCGGCTTGCCAAAAATTCATCCTGCGAACGATAAAAAGGAACCGCGAGTGACGACAGCAGTACAGAAAAGTGTAGTGAACACCCAAACCTCCGCGCACTGGAACGGGGTATGGGCAATAACGATGTGCGTATTTGCGCTAGTGGCCTCGGAGTTTATGCCGGTGAGTCTGCTGTCACCTGTTGCCCGCGATCTGGGTGTCAGCGAAGGGCTGGCCGGGCAGGGGATCGCCATCTCAGGCGGCTTTGCAGTAATTACCAGTCTGTCGATTTCCCGGCTGGCGGGTAACGTCAACCGCAAGGCGCTGCTTTTAGGGCTGACGCTTTTGATGGCCTTTTCCGGCGGGCTGATTGCTTTAGCGCCCGGCTATACGACGTACATGACCGGACGCGCACTGATTGGCGTGGCCATTGGCGGATTCTGGTCAATGTCAGCTGCTGTCGCTATGCGGCTGGTTCCGCAGGATCAGGTTCCTCGCGCATTGGCGATTTTTAACGGCGGCAATGCACTGGCTACTGTGATTGCCGCACCGCTGGGCAGTTATCTGGGGGGCGTCATTGGCTGGCGCGGAGCCTTTTTGTGTCTCGTCCCCGTCGCGCTGATCGCCTTTATCTGGCAGTGGATCAGCCTGCCTTCTATGGCGCCGGAAAGCAGGAAAAATTCTGCAGGGAACGTTTTTCGGTTATTCAAAAATCCTTTAGTGCTGGCGGGTATGGCTGCGTGCGGGATTTTCTTTATGGGGCAGTTTGCGCTGTTTACCTATATCCGCCCGTTCCTGGAAACCGTCACACGGGTCAGTGCAGAGATGCTGTCCCTCATTTTGCTGGCGATTGGCGTCGCGGGTTTTGCCGGGACATTACTGATCGGCACGTTTCTGAATAAGCGTTTCTATCTCACGCTCATGGTGATCCCACTGCTGATGGCCTTCATCGCCATCATGCTGATGGTTCTTGGCCATTCGTCCGGGATCGTGATCATTCTGCTGGCGTTATGGGGGCTGGTGGCAACGGCAGCACCGGTCGGCTGGTGGTCCTGGGTGGCGAGAACCTTCCCCAATAATGCCGAAGCCGGGGGCGGGCTGATGGTCGCTGTGGTGCAACTGTCGATTTCGCTGGGTTCGACCTTAGGCGGAGTCGCCTTTGACCATATCGGCTGGCAAAGCACGTTTATTGTCAGCGCCGCATTGCTGGTACTGGCGTCCGGACTGACGTTTATCACTTCCCGCAATGACCATTGACCACACAAGTATTTTTAACCGGACGAACTGATGTCCATTCACCGAAATACCTGATTAAGGATAATTCCATGAGAGTGTTTACGATGTTATTAGGGCTGCTGGTCAGCTCGTTCGCTGCCACGGCTGCCGATATGTCTGAAGGTGCAGATAACTTTTATAAAAGCGATAAAGTGATGCTGCAAAAAGTGACGTTTAAAAACCAGTATCAGATGAATGTGACCGGGAGTCTTTTTATCCCGAAAGGCATGAATGAAAGTGCGAAAAACGCGGCCATTATCGTCGGGCATCCGATGGGGGCGGTGAAAGAACAAAGCTCCAGTTTGTATGCGCAAAAGTTAGCTGAGCAGGGGTTTGTCACGCTGGCGATAGACATCTCTTTCTGGGGCGAAAGCGAAGGTAAACCGCGCAATGCTGTCGCACCGGATATCTATGCAGAGGATTTCAGCGCGGCTGTGGATTACCTCGGCACGCGCCCGTTTATCGACAGAAACCGCATCGGGGTGCTGGGAATTTGTGGCAGCGGCAGTTTCGTTATCAGTGCGGCGAAAATTGATCCGCGCATGAGAGCGATTGCGACGGTCAGCATGTATGACATGGGGGCGGCGAATCGTCACGCGCTCAATAATTCGTTAACCCTTGCGCAGCGTAAACAAGTCATTGCTGAGGCAGCGGAGCAACGCTATACCGAATTTACCGGCGGTGAAACGAAATATACCAGCGGGTCGCCGCATAAAATTGATGAAAATTCTTCACCCATTGAGAAAGAGTTTTACGATTTCTATCGCACGCCGCGCGGCGAGTTTACGCCAGCAGGATCAACTTCTGCACTGACGACGCACCCGACGCTGACCAGCAACGTAAAATTCATGAACTTCTATCCTTTCAACGATATTGAGACTATTTCGCCGCGTCCGATGCTTTTTATCACCGGTGATCAGGCACATTCAAAAGAATTCAGTGAAGATGCCTATAAACGTGCGGGCCAGCCGAAAGAGTTGTACATCGTACCGGGTGCCGGTCATGTCGATCTTTACGACCGCACCGATCTGATCCCCTTTGCGAAACTGACCGCGTTCTTTAACGAAAACCTGAAATAACCCCCGCCGGTTATCAACAGTCCGGGTGATGCCCGGACTACACCCTCGCTTTCACCAGCTCATTAAACCTTGTCGTATAGGCCGGTGACAGCATTTCGCGTTTCATCGACCAGCCGCGCTGGATCCCCTGACCGGCGAACCAGACTTTGCCGGTGCCTTTTTTGTGGAACTCGTCCAGCGTCGCCATCAGTTGTTCGCTGTTTCTTTTGGGTTGATATTCATCAAACAGATTGAGCTGAGCGACGCCCTGACTGAAAAAGTCGCCCAGCATCACGCCGCCTTTCTGATAGCGATAACCGGGTTTCCAGATTTGCTCGAGACAGCGTACGGCGGCGGCGAGAATATCGCGGCTGTCCTGCGTCGGCGTCAGAAGTTTGATCCCGGCATGATTGCTGTAATAGGGGACTTTCGGATCGTGCGGGCTGGTTTTCACAAACGCCGACACGTAGCGGCAATACTGATGTTCTCCGCGCAGTTTTTCCGCTGCGCGGACGGCGTAATTGCAGCTGGCTTCGCGCATATCCTGATAATCCGTAATGCGCTCGCCAAAAGAGCGCGAGCAGATTATCTGCTGTTTGGTGGGCACGGATTCTTCGAAAGCCAGACAGGATTCGCCGCACAGTTCGCGCACGGTACGTTCCAGCACGACGCTGAAATGTTTGCGGATCAGCGCAGAAGGGCAGTCGGCCAGTTGCAGCGCCGTGGTGATCCCGAGCATGTTGAGCTTTTTACTGATGCGCCGCCCCACGCCCCAGACTTCTTCCACCGGCACCAGATTCATCAGTTTTCGCTGACGGACTGTCTGCGATAAATCCAGCACGCCACCGGTACCTTTCCAGGTTTTCGCTGCATAGTTCGCCAGTTTTGCCAGCGTTTTAGTGGGCGCAATCCCCACGCCGACTGACAGATGCGTCTCTTTCCATATGGTTTTCTGCACCTCTTTACCGAAATCATGCAGCGAGATGCAGTTTTCGATATTGGTGATATCCAGAAAGGCTTCGTCGATGGAATAGATATCCACCGCAGGTGCCAGCCGTTCCAGCGTTTCCATCACGCGGTTCGACATGTCGGCATACAGTGCGTAGTTCGACGAAAACACTGCCACGTTGTGCTGGCGGATAGCGTCGCGTGCCTTGAAAAAAGGCGCACCCATCGGGATCCCCGCCTTTTTAGCCAGCGCGTTGCGGGCAATCACGCAGCCGTCGTTGTTCGACAACACAATCACCGGCCGCCCGCGCAAATCCGGCCTGAACACGGTTTCGCAACTCGCGTAAAAGGAGTTCACATCAACGAGGGCAAACATGGTTCAGCTGCCGCTTAATAGAGTTCATTTTCCACATCTGTTTCTGTATCCATAAAATACTGGTTATGCACACAGTATAATTATAAGTGCGGGAAATGGAAAATTCTTAAGCGGGAGCCACAGACGTATCCGTTTCCGTGGCGGTATTAAAACCTCGTTATCCCTGCTGGCGCTTCGCAGAGGAAAATGCGGTCATGGAGACTCCGGCGAAAACCAGTGCCAGACCGAAGAGGAACAGACCAGATAAAGACGTGCCGAGCAACACGATTGATGCCAGCGCACCGATAAGCGGTACGCCGAGGGTGAAGTTGGACATAGCGAAAACGCTTATCCGGCGACCGTATTCGGAAGAAATCACGAAGCACACGGATGTGGCGATCGGGCCAATGAAAAAGAGTAACCCGAGGAGCCCCTTGTTGAGATGGATCTCTAGCGGCGAACCATCAATCAGCCGGGCAATACAAATCAGGGGCAGGGTGGCGATCAGCATTTGCCACGGGGCCAGCGACAAAGGCGTGGCCGTCCATTTATGGTGTCTGACATGCACAATCACCAGCGACCAGGAAATAGCACCCGTGATCAGAAACGCGCATCCCATCACTACGCCGGGTTTTGACCAGTCCATTTCCAGCGGTGAACAAATCAAACCGATGCCTGCCAGACCGATAACCAGGGCGCAGATTTGTATGGCGGTGGGAGTATGGCGCAGCAGTAGCCACGAAGAGACAATGCCCCATAAAGGCGTCGTATAAGCCAGTAAAACCGCATGACTGGTATCGGTATATTGCATGGCAATCATGCCCAAACCGGTGAACACCACCATCTGTAAAACCCCGATGCTCAGCACAATCGGCAGGTCGCTTTTCGCGGGCAAGCGAAGTTGTTTTTTGAAGGCAACGAAGATAAACAGGCAAACGCCAGCGCTGCCGAACCTGATGGCCCCGAGCCACAATGGCGGCACTTCATTGAGCGCCAGTTTGGTGGCAGGCCAGCTCAGCCCCCACAACAACACCATGACCAAAAGCCAGCACACGGTGCCTTTCATTGATGAGGAACCGGAGCTTACGTTAATTGCTGAACTATTTTCCTGGCGCATACAGAACACTCTCTTTTTTATCAGAGGGATATTCTATTTTTCCGGTGGTGGAAAAACTGTTCTTATTGTCCATCAGAATCATTATTATGGGTAATTCTGTTCTGAAAGAATGCTAATGGAGAATAATTTTGCCTGACAATGCCGTTGAGCTGGACGAAACCAGTCTGCACATATTGGATCTGCTGCAGACGAATGCTGATATCAGCAATGCCGAATTAGCCGAGCGTATTGGTTTATCTGCGTCTCCGTGCTGGCGAAGAGTGACGGAGATGAAAGAGAAAGGCGTGCTGCGTGGCTCGGTGATGCTGGTCGATCCGCTCAGTCTCGGGCTGGCGGTGAATGTGTTTGTGCATGTGTCTCTGAAGCAACAGGATAAAGACTCGCTGAATCATTTTACCGATGCGATAAGCGATCGTCCCGAGGTGATGGAATGCTATCTGATGACCGGAGAATCAGACTTTTTGCTGCGGATCGTGGTGGAAAATCTGCAAAAATATCAGCTGCTGATCACTGAATGTCTCACTCAGATTGAAGGCGTCGCCAGCATCCGCTCAAGTTTTGCCCTCAGTCAGGTCAAATACACCACGGCATTACCGACCCGGCATTTAAGACGGTGAAAAGTTAAGAAGAGGAGAAGTGCTTTTGTACTTATCCCAACCGCACAAGGTTATCCACAAAATCTGGGGGTAACCCTGTGCAAAGTTAGCCTGAAGGTCGCAGAAACGAGGTCAGATGGCGTGCGCGATTTTATCACCCGCTCTTCGCGCCGTGGATGGCAGAAGGCTGGCGGTCGCAAGATATCCGTCGGGATCCACACAACGATCTTCCTGAGATGCCCGCGCAATGATGTCTGCATCCCAGTAAAGGCGTTTACGATGATCCCCGCGGGTGGTTAGCGTGGCTTCCATTTCACCGTCAATTGCACGATAACTGCGCCAGCTGTTGCCCGGAACAGATACCACGGAACCCTCTGCGGCGACGATGGTTACTTCTTCGCCATCATGGTTGTAGGTCACTTCCAGCGTCCCCTTAAATACCATTAAAACCTGCACGTCGGGACAGAGGTGCCGCCCGACACAATGCTGGTTCTGAATGCGCAACCACTCAACGGAAAATCCGTGCGGGTTGAGTATCGGCGGGGCAGAGCTGCGGTCTTGTGAAATGCCGTAACCAATCACCGGTGCCAGTTCTGCGCCGTGGCCGGGCAGCACCGAATCCAGCAGGGCGTTCTGCGACCAGGCTCGCTGTTCACCGGTCACGGCGCGGCGGCTCATCTCCTCAACAGAATAATCACGCAGGGCGGCGATATGTTCAGCAGCCAGCGGCGGCAAAAGTTCTGATTTAGCCGGTGGCGGGCTGCCCGCTTCGACTTCTATCAGCATATTGTCACGACTCAGATACAGCCCGTGTTCGCTGGCGGCATCCAGAATCGACGGATGCCAGATAATCCCGCCAGTGTTATCGCCGCCAAGAACGGTAAATACCAATCCGTTAGTTTCCTGCGGGCTGACGTTGGTAAAGCCACGGAAAATCCAGGTCGGGATCGACAAAATGGCCGGTGCGCTGAACTCGGCTTCATGTTCGCCGTGCGCGCCCCAGCGGAAACGCCAGCTGCCTTCGTGGATCAGAAACACTTCGGCGGTGAAATGCAGATGCAGGTTGTTGGTCACGCCTTTAGGCATCGCCGCCGCACCAATGTTAAAACCGTGCGCTTCAGGGATATTCACCACCTGCGAGGCGGACTGGGTCACGCCGGGACCGACGAAGGAAAAGTTCTGTTTCAGGTGTGAACCGGGCAGTTTGCAGTCGATAAACGCCACGCTACAGGAAACCCGGTCTTCGGGACGAACCAGACGGCGTTGTGCTTCTTCTTGTGTCAGGGTGATGTTTTGCATGTTGTTTCTCCTTTATGCCCTTATTAATAGCCGGATGTGCCGCGAACTGGCGCTGTTTTACCCTGCGCCGCCGCAATGGCTTCGCGTGCAGCACGACCGAGTTGCATGACGTCGTTGGCGGGGGTCACGAAATGGAAGCCCTGCGCCAGACGGCTGGCGGCGGCCTCGCCGGAGGTACAGAAAATCCCGGCGAGTTTTTGGTGTGCGTGACAGCGGGTCAGAACATGTTCGATAGCCTCAAGCATCTCAGGATGCTGGGATTCTGCGCTGGCCTGCCCGGTGAGCGTTAACGAGAGGTCGTTCGGACCGATAAACACGCCATCCAGCCCGTCGGTATCGAGAATGGCATCCAGATGCTCCAGCCCTTCACGCGTCTCGATCATCGCCAGCGTCAGGATCTCTTCATTGGCGTATTGCGGGTAATCTTTACCGCCATACAGCAGCGCACGCGCCGGACCGAAAGAACGGTTACCCAGCGGCGGATAACGGCAGGCTGCGACAAACTGTTTCGCCTGTTCAGGGGTGGAAATCATCGGGCAGATAATCCCCCATGCACCGGCATCCAGCAGCCGCATGATCTGCGCCGGTTCGTTGCTGCCTACGCGCGCCAGTGGTGTGGCGGGTGTGGACGAAATAGCCTGTAACATCGACAGCGCGCTGGCGAAGTCGATCATGCCGTGTTGTAAATCCACGGTGACACAATCGTAGCCCTGATGTCCGGCGATCTCCGCGCTATAGCCGGAGGGAATGGCCAGCCAGCCGTTGATGATTGGCTGCTGCTGGCGGAAGGCCGCTTTAAGCGGATTTTTACGCATGGTAAGACTCCTGTATCCAGTTACGCAGGGCAGTGGCGACCGCCTGCGGGGATTCTAAAGGCAGAAAATGCCCGCTGTCGGCAAGGGTTATCCGGCGGGCGCGGGGAGCGGCGGAAACCACCGCCTGATGATGTTCGGCGGTACAAATCTCATCGTGAGCGCCGCCTATCACCAGCACCGGCGCGGTAAACGCCGCAAGTGCTTCGCGGTGATCGGCGCGGGTAATGGCAATTTCAGTCTGAAGGGCGAAAGTCTCCGTGCCGCATTCCTGCGCCATCTGCACAATGGTGTGATGTAAGGCCGAGTCTTCCAGCCGGTCGGGCGCGACATAACGCGGCCAGAGGGTGGCACTCAGCCAGGAACCGACACCGGAAAGTGCGGCTTCCTGAACAGCATTCCGGCGGCCAGCAGCATTCGCGGGCGCATCGCAAAACGGATTGACGGATAACAGCGCCAGTCCGGCGAGACGTTCCGGTGCCTGAGCCATCATTTCCAATGCCACGATGGCGCCGAGAGAAAATCCCGCCAGATAAAAGCGCGGCGGCAACGCGGCCAGAAGCTGTTGTGAAGGCGCCTTCGCCGAATCCGCACCGCAGACCGTGATGGTCTGCACGCTGCTGACATTGAGATGTTCGATCACCGGTTGCCAGAGACGTGCGTTACATAAGGTTCCGCCCAGTAACACCAGCGGAACCTGATGGTTATCCAGCAAAGGAAAAGGGCTGATGAGTGAGGTCATGTGGCGGTCCATCCTCCGTCTACCATCAGCGACGCGCCGGTGATCAGCGCCGACGCCGATGACGCCAGAAACACCACCGGTCCCATCACATCTTCCAGCGTGCCGAGACGTTTCAGTTTGATGTTGTCCAGCACATAACGGCTGAACGCGGGTGAGGCGAGATTTTCACGCGAGAGTTCGGTCTCTATAAAGGTGGGGCAGAGCGTATTGACGCGGATACCTGCTTCGCCCAGTTCCAGCGCCATCGTTTTGGTTAACCCTTCCAGTGCGAATTTCGACGCGCAATACACGCTGCGATCCGGGCCGCCGACATGTCCCATCTGCGAGGAGATATGAATGACGGATCCGGCGATGCGGCGCTGCTTCATCCGGCGGGTGACCTGCTGACTGAGGAAAAACGTCGCCTTCAGGTTAAGCGCCATCACGGCATCGTAGTTTTCCTCACTGACCTCCAGAAACGGCTGATGACGCGCCAGTCCGGCGCTGTTGACCAGAATGTCGAAGTCAGGAAGTCCGCTCAGGATGTCCGCAACCAGCGCGGTGTCAGTGATATCCAGCGCCACGGTATGCAGCGTCAGTCCTTCGGTGGCGGCCAGTTCTGTGGCTTCCCGCAGTTGCGCCGCCTGTCGGGCGACTATCCACACCTGCGCCCCGGCGCGGGCAAGTGCCACGGCTGCCGCAAAACCGATCCCACGGGAACCGCCTGTCACCAGCGCGCGGCGGTTGTCGAGGCGAAAATCCGGCGAACGGGGAAGCGCCATCATCACGACGCTTTCCCGAGATCTTCCGCAGGCACCGAACCGGCGTAAGGCACTTCCTGATGACCGTAGCGGCGTACCCGAATATTGGCCTGTTCCGCATGGCCGGAAAATCCTTCTAACTGGCAAAGGCGCGAGCAATAACTGCCGATTTCTGCCGAGGCTTCATCATTTACCACTTTCTGCCAGGTACAGGTTTTCATGAATTTGCCGACCCACAGTCCCCCGGTATAACGGGCGGCTTTCTGCGTCGGCAGCGTGTGGTTAGTGCCGATCACCTTGTCGCCGTAAGCGACGTTGGTGCGCGGGCCAAGGAACAGCGCGCCGTAGTTGGTCATGTTGGCAAGGAACCAGTCGTCCCGGTCCGTCATCACCTGAACGTGTTCCGAGGCAATGCGATCCGCTTCCTGAAGCATTTCTTCGTAGCTGTCGCAGACAATCACTTCGCCATAATCGCGCCATGACAAACGTGCGATGTCCGCCGTTGGTAGTTGCGTCAGCAGGCGTTCCACTTCGCGCAGGGTTTCGCGGGCGAGTTTCAGGGAATTAGTCAGTAAAATGGCGGGTGTGGTCACGCCGTGTTCGGCCTGACCGAGCAGATCGGTGGCACACATTTCGGCGTCCACGGTTTCATCGGCAATCACCAGCGTTTCGGTTGGCCCGGCGAACAGGTCGATCCCCACGCGGCCAAACAGCTGGCGCTTGGCTTCGGCCACGAAAGCGTTACCCGGCCCAACCAGCATATCGACGGGTTGCAGGGTTTGTGTCCCGAGCGCCATCGCGCCAATCGCCTGAATACCGCCTAATGCGTAGATTTCCGTTGCGCCTGCCATTGCCTGCGCGGCGACGATGGCGGGCGCAGGCTGTCCGTTGAACGGCGGGGCGCAGCTGATAATGCGCGAACACCCCGCGACGTTAGCGGTAATAATCGACATATGCGCCGAGGCAAGCAGGGGATATTTTCCGCCCGGCACATAACATCCGACGGCATTAATCGGAATATTTTTGTGCCCGAGAATAACGCCCGGACGGGTTTCAACTTCCAGATCTAACAAACAGGCGCGTTGCTGAGTGGCGAAATTAAATACCTGCTCCTGGGCGAACTCAATATCTTTAATATTCTGACGCGTTAACTTTTTTACACAGGCATTAATTTCATGCTGAGACAGGCGATAATCCTGACGGTCATAATTATCAAACTTAATGGATAATTCCCGCACTGCCTGATCACCGCGCTGTTCAATATCCGCCAGAATATTTTCGACAATAATACTGACTTCTTTGTTTGCCTGCTGACGTTCAGATAATGATTTACTTGTTTTTAAATACTGAGCCATGAGATCTCCTTGCCTGTTTCAGACGTGGCGACACCGCCAGAATAAACAGGTGAATTGAATTATTAGAAAATTAAATAACGCCGGGTGTTTATGCTTTCTTCACGTAATCCTGTACTGGCGTCAGATGGGCGTGTTCATTCTGCACCGCCGGTTTCTTTACCTGCCGCTGATACACGCTGCGTGCGGCCATCGGTGTCATCAGGGCGGCCACCACGGACAGGGCACCAATCAGGTAATAGCCGGAAGATAAATTAATGTGCTGCAACATCAGCCCCATTAAGACCGGGCCGACAAACATTCCGCAGGAGTAGATGGTCTGAAACAACCCCATGCGCGTGGATTGCTCATCCTCAACCGTATTAACCACACTCAGCGACATAAACACGGCGAATGCCATACCAAACGAGAATCCGGCAATTGCCTGTAAGAAATAGATCACATAAAGATTGGCGGTGAAGGGGATGCCGATGCTGGAAATCACCTGCAAGACAATGCCCACCAGCGCGGTATTCACCAGCCCGAGACGTTTATAAAACACCGAGCTGCACAGCGCGATCGCCAGTGCGTAGAAAACCAGATGGATGTTGCTGAGCAGGGTGAGGATCCCGGCTTTAGCCCCCAGCTGTTGTGCGTATATCGGCGTCAGGGTATCGCGGGTGGCGAAAGGAACCAAAATCACGATGGTCGCCAGCAGGCCGATTAACCACACTGATGAGTCACCCAGCTGACGTCTTGCGCTGGTCATACAGGCTTTCAGCGTCGGTGCCTGTGCGGCATCGTGGAATTCTTTGATACGGGTGGTGAGGATCAGCGCCAGCAGCGCCGCCGCGCTCGACACAAAGTAACCAATACTTTTGTCGATAAAGTGGATCAGCGCACCACCGATACAGTTGCCGAGAAACACACCCAGCGGTCCGGCGAGCGCCAGCAGCGCCACGGCAGCGGGGGCATCTTTGCGGTCGAAATAGCGGATGAACAGAATGTTGTACAGCACCCAGGTGGCGGCGGTGAAGCCGTCAGCGGCTTTCGCCAGATACAGCGTCACGGCGTTCGGTTCCAGATAGGCAATCGGCCAGGTGACCAGCGGCAGCAGCAGGCTGAACTGGATAAATATCTTCCGGCTTTTTACCACATCCGACAGGATACCAATGGGAAAACGCACGAACAGCGTCGCCAGACCGCTGGCGCCCATGATGATCCCCACAATCTCCGGCTGCATGCCTTCGCTGATCAGCATCGGTGCCAGAAACGCGTCGATGCTGTGGATACAGATAAAAAACAACACACTGATAGTAAAAAAAAGTCTCACTTCTGAACGACTGAAGAGTGCACGAAACATGGTGGTAAACCTCTTAAAATTAATGGGTTGTGACCAATCAAGTACGGCATTAACCGGTTCATTCCTTTGGTTCCTGCTCCCTGTCCCCGGTAAAAATTGACGGCGTGTTTGCAATGCATGAATACGTATTCAAAAACTGAAGTTACGAAAAGGTTTCAATTTTGTAAAGGTTAAGATTGTAAATGTGAAAAAAATATTTTTGGTTGTTGCATACGCATGCAAAGATGGTGTAAGTATAAAAAACAGACATTCCTGCGAAGGGGTAAACCGCCAGACTGGCGTTCTCCGCGCGGTACGTTAGACTGATGCAACGCCTTGTTTGTAAAAGATGTTTGTAGAAATTAGGGCGATAACGGGAATGTTGATAAGGAACAGCGGCAATGAAACGTAAGACTTTTGGGCCCGTGACATCACAACATGTCGCGCAGCTCGCCGGAGTATCACAGTCAGCGGTATCGAGAACCTTTACGCCGGGTGCCAGTATTTCACCGGCCACGCGTGAAAAGGTGCTGAAAGCCGCACGTGAAATAGGCTACCGGCCGAATGCCATCGCCCGTTCACTGAACACGGCCCGCTCACGCATTGTCGGCGTGGTGATGTCCTATTTTGATAACCAGTTTTATCCACAGGTGCTGGAAGCGCTGGCGCAACAGCTCGACGAGCTGAATTATCATCTGCTGCTGTTTGTCGGCGATCGTGACGGCAATGTGGACCGGATTTTCGACCAGATTATGCAGTACCGCGTTGATGGCATCGTGCTGGCTTCCGTGTCGTTGTCGCTCGAACTTTCCGAAGAGTGTCTAGCCGCAGGGATCCCCGTGGTGCTGTTTAACCGCAGCGAAGAGACGGGCATCGCGTCGAGCGTCAATACCGATAACGTCGCCGCTTCGCGCCAGATTGCAGAATTCCTGCTGGCCGGTGAGCATAAACGCTTTGCGTATGTGGCCGGGGTTGCTGATTCCTCGGTGAATCTGGCGCGCCAGCAGGGTTTTGTCAGCACACTTGAGGCAAAAGGTGTTCAGGATATCCGGGTGGTGCAGGGCGATTATGATGCACAGAAAACCGCGCGTGCGGCTCAGGAACTCTTTTCTTCTTCTGCTCCGCCCGATGCGATTTTTGCCGCCAACGACCACATGGCGCTGACGGTGATGGATGTCGCCCGCTACGAGTTTGGTCTGCGCATTCCTGAGGATGTGTCGGTGATTGGCTATGACGACACCGGTGCGTCTGGCTGGCCTTCATACGCGCTGACCTCGGCATCACAACCGGTGACGGCGATGGTGAATGCGACGGTCGCGCTGCTGATGAAACAGATTGAAAGCGAAAATATTGAGCCGGAGCAGGTGGTGGTCGCCGGTGCGCTGATCGTCCGCCATTCCGCGCGGCGTCCGCATTTCGGCGTGGTCGAGAAAGAGGGATTGTCATTATTCCAGCCGCAGGAGGTTGAATGAGCAGGTTGCCGGGGTTTAGCCCACAGTTTGATTCGATACAGCAATTTATCCTCACGCTGACCCATGTCGTCTGGGAGCAAAAGGACATTGGCCAGCTGGCTGATTTTTATGCCAATCCGGTGGTATTCCATACTCCCGAAAAGCAGCTGAACGACCTCTCGCAGTTTATGCGTCTGACGCTGGAGGCGATGCACAGCTTTCCGCAGCGCACGGTGCTGACCGAAGATATTTTGTGTTCTCACACACCGCACGATGAATATTACGCCGCGCAACGCACGCTGGCCTGTATCCAGCATCAGGGCGAAGGCTTTTTCGGGCATCCGAGCGGTAAGTCTGTCTGGGTGCGTACCTGGGCCGACCGCGTTTGCGCTGAGGGCGCGGTACGTCAGGAGTGGTTATTGCAGGATCGCGCGGCCATCGTTTCGCAGATTGGTCTGGATGTGCGGGATTTTGCCCAACAACTGGCACTGGTGCGCCGCGAGGCCGGGCTGGAAAACGTGTCGCCGGAAGAAATGGATGCCCGCTGGGCGGGAGGTCCGGAAGGGGATGACGTTGACGGCCCGCTGGCCGGGCTGGTGGAACGCTATCTGTCGATGTGGGCGGGCGGTAACAGTGGCGTGGTGCCGGGTTTATATCATCCTGCTGCCACGTTGCACGGGCCGGGGCATGTGTTGCGCACCGGTGAGCAGGATATCGGCGGCTATTTATCCGGTTACCGCGCGTCATTTGCCGATTGTGAAACTCAGCTGCATCATCTGATTGTGCGCCGTGATGCGAATGAACCGATCCGCCTGTCGCTGCGCTGGTCAATGCTCACCTGGCACGATGGCTACGGAAAATTTGGCGCACCGACGCGCCGTCCGGTGTCGATCACCGGTATCAGCCAGCTGGAATTGCGCGACGGTCTGATTATCCGCGAATATCTTGGGGTAGATGAATTAGCCATCTGGTCACAGATTTTTAATTAATAGCGCTTTACTTAATAAAGGGGGGATCTCCCCCCTGAAAGTCCTCTTCTGATAAATCGATATTAATTTATCGGGGGGTAACTGTTGTCTGAATTAATCCAATGCATTATCGCCATTTTCTGGTGAGGGAGTTCTTCATCCCTAAATAACAGTGCCGGGTATTAGCGCGGCGCATCAAAACAACGCAGGAGGTTATATGTCTTCAACTGAAGCCACAAATAAAACACCGGTAGTTGCTGAGAAAACGAATACCAAATCCGCACGCGAAGAATCTGTATTACAGGTTGAACGTCGTGACTTTGTTGATTTAGTCCCGGAGAAACGCCCGCGCGTACAATCATTAAGAGGTTTTGATGACTGTTATACCGATATTGTCGATTACATCGTGCGATGTACTCATAAAATATGGGATGAGCGGGATGTCGGATTAATTTACACCCACTACACCCACAACTGTGTTTTATATAATGCGCTCGGCACGATGTATAACCGCGAGCAGGTGGTTCATGACACCCTCCAGCGTCTGGTGGCGTTCCCGGAGCGTCGCGGCATGGCCACGCAGGTTATCTGGAATGGTAACGACGTCGATGGTTTCTATACCTCGCATCTGGTGACCGGCACCGGCCGTCACACGCAACACAGCCATCTCGGCAAACCGACCCAGCGTACGTTTGTTACCCGTACCGTCGCTGACTGCATGATCCACGAGAATAAAATTTATCGTGAGTGGGTGGTCAGCGACAACATGTCGGTGATGAAGCAGCTCGGCCTGGACACCGATGTCATTGCTTACGATATGGCGAAAGAGCAGTTCGATAAAGGTTTCCGCGTGACCGATATCGGCGAGAACCGCCGCATGGTCGGGCAGTATCCGCCTGAAATGGAATGCGATGTTTCGATTGCGCATACCGATACCGAAGAACAGTGTCTGCGCTGGCTGCACGAAATCTATAACCGCCGCATGCTGGGCAAAATCAAAGATGTCTATGCGCCAAACGTGCAGTGGCACGGTCCGATGCTGAAAGAGTTATACGGTCAGGCAGCGGTTATTCACCAGACGCTGGCACTGATTGGCATGATCCCGGACGGCGCATGGATGCCGCAGCACATCTGTTCCAATCCCTGTGACGAAGGCGGCACCAAAGTGGCGGTGCGCTGGATTATGGAAGGGCATCACCTCGGTTATGGCGAGCTCGGCAAACCGACCGGCGAACGTCTGTTTGTGATGGGGATGTCTCATTACCACATTGTGAAAGGCAAAATCATCGATGAATGGGTGGTATACGACCATCTGGCATTGCTGGCGCAAATCAAACTGGGACAAATGGAGGAGTAAGTCATGGGCAAGATTAATGCGGAGGATGTGCAGTTTCTTAAACGCCCGCAGGGGCAGGATGCGCAGGCTGACAGGTCACTGACCGAAACCGTTCATCAGATTATTGAGCAGGTGCGCACGCGTGGCGATGCGGCACTGCGCGAGTATTCTGCCAAGTTCGACCAGACGACGCCCGACCAGTTTGAAGTATCTGAAGCGGAGATTGAACGTGCGCTGGCAGATCTCAATCCGCAGACCCGCAGGGACAGTGAGTTTGCCATTGCGCAGGTGAAGCGTTTTGCCGAGGCGCAGCTGGCGACCATGAAACCTCTTGAAGTCGAGACACTGCCGGGTGTGCATCTCGGGCACCGCATTATTCCCATTCAGACGGTGGGATGTTATGTCCCCGGCGGGCGATACCCGATTTTGTCGGCACCGGTGATGTCTATCGTACCGGCGGTGGTGGCAGGCTGTGATGAGATCATCGCCTGTCTGCCGCCGGGTGCGCATCCGGCGATGATCGCGATTTGTCATCTGGCGGGCGCGCACCGCATCTTCAAAGTCGGTGGCGCGCAGGCGATTGCGGCCATGGCGTGGGGCACGGAGTCTGTTCCGGCGGTGGATAAAGTTGTCGGGCCGGGGAATGCTTTTGTGAATGAGGCGAAACGTCAGGTGTTCGGGAAAGTGGGCATCGACGCGCTGGCCGGGCCAAGCGAAATTTACGTCATCACTGATGACAGCGCCGATCCGCGCATGCTGGCTGCCGATCTGCTCGCGCAGGCTGAACATGACGTTCACACCCGCGTCGGTATGGCAACGACCAGCCCGCGCATTGCCAGTGAAACGCTGGCGGAAATCGAAAGGCAACTGGAGACGCTGCCTACCGCCGCCACGGCTGGCGAAGCCTGGAAACGGCAGGGCGAAATTGTGGTGTGTCAGGATGAAGAACAGCTGATTGCCTGGGCCGACCACATGGCGACGGAACATTTGCAGGTGCATACCCGCGATCCTCATGCCACTGCCGGTAAAATCCGCAATTATGGTTCGCTGTTTATCGGACAAAATGCCAGCGTGGTGTTCTCGGATAAATGTTGCGGCACCAACCATACGCTGCCGACGATGGCCGCCGCGCGATATACCGGCGGCCTGTGGGTGGGGGCGTATGTGAAAATCTGTACGCATCAGTGGATCGACGACCACGGCATTGCCTCAGTCGCCGAACCCGCCGTTCGTCAGAGCCGCACCGAAGGTATGCAGGCACACCGCCGCGCCGCTGAGATCCGCCTGCGCCCGCAGGATATCGATCTCATCACCGGCGGAAAATGGGACCTGTAACCGCGTTTGTCTGACATCAGACCACCGTTAAGTCAGTGGAAGTTCTGGCTTAGCGGTGAATTCCGGACCTTTACAAGCGCCGGCTCCCCCAATATTATGTGCGGCAGACATCAGGGTGCCAGCCCTGTTGCGTAAGCGTTAACGTCAACCAACGCACTTTCTGCAGGCTATGCCTGCTCATGGTGCGGTATATCTATGACATGGTTTCAGCATTCCTCTACGCGTTCTTCCCTTAGTTCCGATACCGGTTTTTTCCTTTTTATTATTCTGCTGACTGCGGCCAATTTGCGCGCGCCAATCACCTCCACCGGCCCGGTGCTGAGTGATATTTGTGCGACATTCGGGTTGAGTCCTTCCGCAGCAGGTCTGCTGAATTTTATTCCCCTGATACTTTTTGCAGCCATTGCGCCGCTGGCGTCGTGGGGCGGAAACCGCATCGGACTGGAGAAAAGTTTATGGGGCGCGGTATGCCTGATAGCTCTGGGTTCTGTGGTCCGCATAACGCCTTATGCCAGCGGACTGTGGGCCGGTACGGTGATTCTGAGCGCCGGAATTGCGGCGGCGAATGTCCTGCTTCCGCCGCTGATCAAGCGTGATTTCAAACACCACACTGCAAAGTACATCGGCCTGTATGCATCGACGATGGCAATCACCGCCAGCGTCGCATCCGGCATCGCCGTGCCGCTCGGACAGATGAGCGGGGCAGGCTGGCAACTGTCGCTGGGGATCTGGATTGTGCCTGCGATCATTGCCGTGTTTGCATGGATGCCGTTACTGAAAAAAGCGCCATCAGCCGCACATGCAGCTCATACACCGGCTTCCGACAAACTGCGATCTCCCTGGAAATCATGGCTCGGCTGGCAGGTTTCATTGTTCATGGCGATGCAGTCGATGGTGTTTTACACGCTGATCGACTGGTTTACGCCCTATGCGCAGTTTGCCGGTATCAGTCAGGAAAGTGCCGGCTGGCTGTTGTTCGTCTATCAGGCCGTCGCCGTAATTGCCAACGTGGTCAGTATTTCCCTTCTCAAAAAGCTGAAAGACCAGCGTATGATCGGTTTTTGCGCTTCACTGGCTATCTTTGTCGGGCTGCTCGGCTTATGGCTGTTCCCGGCGGCAGCGCTGGTCTGGCTGGTGATTGCAGGTCTGGGCGCAGGCGCATCAATGGTGACCTGCCTTTCGCTGTTTAATCTGCGTGCGGCAGATCACCGTCAGGCCGCTCAGCTTTCAGGGATGGCGCAATGTGTGGGATACGGTGTGGCTGCGACAGGGCCGCTGTTCTTCGGAATGCTGCATCAGTACAACAATGACTGGACACTGGCATTTGCTGCCCTGCTGGGGGTATCGGCTTTGCAGTTATTCGTTGCGCCGCTGGCGGGCAGGTCAAAGTTGATCGGCTAAGGACGAGCCAGTTAATACAAACAGAACCGCTGATTGATGAGGAGCATCCGGCGGCTGACCGCGCACCGTCAGCCATCGGATCGGAAAGGGGACCCCAAAAGGTCAGATATAAAGTTTTTTAAATTATCACTAGACGACTGGTCTAATAGTTGTTAGCTTAGCGTCAAGGTTACGGAGGGCGGGCGATATCACACTCTAACCGTTCTGGCCGGGTCCAACGTCTGTTCGGATATTTTTTTAGCTGATAAATAGACGACTGGTCTAATTCAATAATAATTCTACACGCTGGAGATTTGCTATGAAGATTCTTATGGTTCTCACCTCACACGACAAACTGGGCAACACAGGCCGTAAAACGGGTTTCTGGCTGGAAGAACTGGCCGCGCCTTACTACGCATTTAAAGACGCCGGAGCAGAAATTACGCTGGCTTCGCCAAACGGTGGCAATCCGCCGCTGGATCCAAAAAGCAATGAGCCTGATTTCCAGACTGAGAAGACGCATCGTTTCGAAGCCGACGCGCAGGCAACCGCTCAGCTCGCCTCAACGGTTCGTCTCGACAGCGTTTCACAGGCGGATTACGACGCTGTTTTCTATCCGGGTGGCCACGGTCCGCTGTGGGACCTGGCAGAAGATAAAAACTCCATTGCGTTAATTGAAGCATCTCTGGCGGCAGACAAGCCTGTCGCGCTGGTTTGTCACGCACCGGGCGTACTGCGCCACGTGAAAACGCCTGCCGGAAAACCACTGGTTGAGGGTAAAAAAGTGACCGGCTTTACCAATACCGAAGAGGAAGCGGTGGGCCTGACCAATGTGGTGCCTTTCCTGGTGGAAGATGAGCTGATCGCCAAAGGCGGCATCTATTCCAAAGGTCCGGATTGGGGTTCGTATGTGGTGATCGACGGATTGCTGATCACCGGTCAGAATCCGGGTTCTTCAGCAGAAGCGGCAGAACTGCTGATTAAACAGCTGAGTGCATAAAGGCTCTTCACGCGGGGTGGCGGGCTCTATTGTCACTCCGCTGAGCGTGTTTCAACATGTTAATGTTGCGGGATGAGCGGGCGCAGGGTCATGAAATAATCGTGTCCCACCATTCGCTCATAGACGACTGGTCTAGTTTTTTGGTAAATTCAGCCTATGACTACTGCAACGCAACACCATAACAATGACGTCCGCGAGCACATCCTTGCAACTGGCCAGCGCATTATGGCTGGTAAGGGATTTTCTGCTGTCGGACTGAATGAAATTCTTAAAGACGCGGCCGTGCCCAAAGGGTCTTTCTATCATTATTTTGGCTCGAAAGAGGCATTTGGTGTGGGGATGCTTGAGCGTTATTTTGAAGATTATCTGGCTGATCTTGACCGCGCGCTGAGCCAGCCCGGTCTGAATATGGCGCAGCGGCTGATGAATTACTGGCAGCTATGGCAGGAGTCTCAGTCATTCTCCGACTGTCAGGGCAAATGTCTGGCAGTGAAACTTGGCGCGGAAGTCGCGGATCTTTCGGACACGATGCGTTTAACGCTATTGTCCGGGACGTCGGGAATTATCTCGCGGCTGGCGCAGGCGTTAGAAACCGGCGTGGATGAGGGATCGCTGACCATTGATGATACTCCCCGCACGGTGGCGGAAAGTTTGTATCAGCTGTGGCTGGGTGCCAGCGTGATGGTCAAGATTGTCCGCAACATGAGCCCGTTCGATTCCGCGATGGCGACGACGCAAAAGATTATTCACATCCCCTGAAACGCTTGTGATAAATACGCTCTAAAAACCATGCCAGCCACCGGTGTGACTGGCATTCTCTTGCGAGGAAGTTTATTCCGGCAGCAGGGCCAGCACGTTCTTCACCGCATCCGGCATTGAAGGACGTCCGTTAGTCAGACAGGTCGCCACGAAAGTGGCTTCGGCAAACACCACACCTTCCACTTTGATCTGCTGAACGAAGTTAACGCGGTTGCGCTTCTCATTGCGCGCCAGTTCGCAGGTTACTTCAACCTTGTCGTCTTTTTGCAGGCTTTTACGAAAGCGCAGCGAATATTCCAGCACCATGTACATATTGCCCTGAGCAAACTCCGCTTCGATATCAATCCCCAGCGCTTCCCGCATGTAAGCATGACGCGTCCATTCCATGTAGAAGGGATAATACAAGCCGTCCACGACACCCTGAAAATCGATATGGTTTTCATCTACTTCATAATGCTTAGAAAACATCTGTTGCACCTTAGCCTGAGAAATTTTTTAAACGGGGCATCATATATACAACAGTCAGGTCTTTTGGTAAAAACCAACGTGTTTCAGAATATAAGATGAGAAATCCCTATGCGGGAGCCGGTCACTAAAGGAAAGAACCCATGCTGAAAGAAAACTTCAACGAGCTGCAAATTTTTCTGGTCGTTGCGAGAGAACGAAGTTTTACCAAAGCAGCGGGTAAGCTGGGGGTTTCTCAGTCTGCGCTGAGTCATGCCGTTAAAGCGCTGGAAGAACGTTTAAATATCCGCCTTTTGACCCGTACTACCCGAAGTGTGGCACCGACTGAAATCGGCGAAAAGATTATTGCCTGCCTGGAGCCACGACTTGCGGATCTGGAGCAGGAGCTCGAAACGCTTGTTCAGATCAATGGCCCGACTTCCGGCAATATACGTATTTCGGCAGGGGAACATTCCGCAAGAAACTTGTTGTGGCCCAAGCTGAAGCCCTTTTTAAAAGAATACCCGGAGATAAATGTCGAACTGCGGGTGGATAACGGTTTCGTCAATATTGTCGATGGTCGCTACGATGCCGGGGTGCGTCTGGGTGAAAGCGTTGATAAGGATATGATTGCTGTGCGCATCGGTCCCGATTTTCGTATGGTGGTCATCGGTTCACCGGACTATTTCGCCGCAAACGGGACTCCGCAGACGCCGCATGAGCTGCAATATCACAAGTGCATCAACATGCGCCTGCCGACCGCCGGTGGCTTATATCACTGGGAATTCGAGAAAGAGGGGAAACCGCTGCGGGTGCGGGTGGAAGGGCAACTGACGTTTAATCTGCTGTCTGAAAGAATCGACGCGGCGCTGTCAGGGTTCGGTCTTGCCTGCGTGCCGGAAGATATGGTTGAGGAGCGGGTCAAAGCCGGGGAACTGATCCAGGTGCTGGATGCATGGTGCCCGACGTTTCCGGGCTATTACCTTTACTACCCAAGCAGAAAACAACATCCGCCGGCGTTTGCGCTGATGATAGATGTTTTGCGCTACACCGGCTGATGTCAGGTCAGTCGGATCAGACATTCAGTTTACGGGCGGTCAGCCATTCGACCATCGCCGGATCACGGTGCGAGAAGAACGCACTGGTCGCGGTGTCCATCACAGTGATTTTGTTCATCTCTTCCGGGCTCAGTTCGAAGTCGAGCACCTGAATATTCTCTGCCATTCGTTCTTTGCGCACGGATTTTTCCTGTCTGCTGCAACTCTTCCATCGCACGCCATGCGCCATGCACGTCGCCATAAGGCTGGTGGATCAGATATAAATCGACATAATCGAGCTGTAAGCGGTTGATCGAACGTTCAAACTGCGCTTTTGCTCCCTCGTAACGGGTGTCCTGCAACCACAATTTTGTGGTAATAAATAGCTCATCTCTGGCAATACCGCTTTGCTTCAACGCATTCCCTGCCTGAGTTTCATTCTGTGAAGAAAATCAATGCAATGGCTTTGAGAAACAGACAGCTTCTGTCCTGCCTATATATGGGCCGTAATTCTCAATACGGATATAACCATTTTTCTCGTAGAAATTTACAGCCCGATAGTTGATGAGCCGGGTTTCCAGCCTAAGTTCGGTATATCCCATCTCTTTTGCAGATGTTTCAAGAAAAGCGAGTAAAGCACCGCCAATACCTGACACACTTCGGTCTGAAAACATTCTTTTAAGCTCGGCTATATTTTGCGTTAAAGGCCGTATAGCACCGCATCCTATAGCTTTGCCGTGAGAATTCTTTGCTAATGCCCATAAAGCTTTGTCATCACTCAATGCTTCAACGGTGAAATTACTTTTGCCGTTATCACCAGTTATAGCGGCAAGTTCTGCTGACAGCATTTCGATTAAGCGATGGGATTCTGAAGAAAATGGATCTGATTTCTCTACTGTTATCATGGGTATACCTTGCAGCTGAGTGTAACCAACATAAAGCATCCTGCTAAGGAAAGCATCAGCCAAAACGGGGGATGGGACACACTGTTTCCAAATTATCTTTTTCTGTTCCATCCAAAAGTGTCGGCGCAGGGTGATAACCATTGACGGATTTTGGAATTGCACGACAGCGCCTCGGGTTCGAGCAAGTGCGCTCCGAAATTGGCATGTCGCAGGAAGCGCACATCCAGGCATTGCTCCAGTTGTCCAGCCAGCAGGGGAAAATCCATGAGGCGGGATAGTCGGGGCCATTTATCAATTCTCGGTAGCGCAGTTGCTCCGACTCGATGCGCAAGTCATCATCCGGGCGCCACTGAATGTTGTATTGCGGATGTACAAGAAACTGAGAAAGGGTTGCGGGGATTATGATCGTTTTACCGATAACGCTAAAACTGGACTTGTAGATATGGGATTTAACTTGGGAATTCCACGCTTACGCAATGAATTCCCAAAATTTAATGCTGCGGTGAATCGGGGAGATTGTGGGACTGCAGCGACTGAATCTCATCGTACGGGAATTGGTGATAAGAGAAACGCCGATACTGCACACAATTTCCAACAGGCACTTGCTGGTCATTAATAAGAAAAACGCACTAATCAGCGCCTTTCTTCACCAAAGTGGGGCGTTTTCATTAATCTCCTGAATTTTCCACACCGGGTTGCTTTTGGAAAGAATCTCGTAAGTCGTGGACTCCCCCCATGTACCTTGGGTTACAAACTTGCCCAGTGTGATAAAATCGATAATCTTCCCGTCTTTATCCTTAAAAGTTCGGTGATTGCTTATCAGGTAGCCATCAGCAGATTTCGTAGAAACCATGCGTCCATTATTATCAGGTTTCAAATCCGGTTCTTTCTGTCGTATGGTTTTATTTTGGTAAAGTGATTTAACTTTAGCGACTTCTTCATTGCTAATCGCAATTGCAGCGGACGCAGGGAAATGATCTACTATTTCTTTCAGAGTCGGGGCTTGCGAAGCCGGTTTAATTTCGGTTAATCCATGATCTTTGGTGTAGGTCGTGAGATAGCAATTAGTCAATGAGCCTCTGGCCATATCAGCAAAGCGGTCGGGCAAATTAGGCAAGTCGGTCACCGTCTTACCCGCACGGCGAAGCGCGATAAAATCTTCGCAGGTATTTACCTCTTTCAAAGAATTATCACTTAATTTCAGCGATATAGGTTGACTATCTTCTTGTAAAGGTTCACTAAAAACACTACCGGAAACGCATGCAAGCAACACACCCACGATAATTTTATTATTCATAATCCTCTTTAAACACGAAATGTAAGGTGCAAAGACACAATATACGTTACATCGAATTCTGATACCCGCTACCCCCAAAATTCATGGCGCGCTCAGAATACCTGTTTTATTTGTATGGCTGATTTTTATGCCCAGTTAGTAATTCCTCAATCAACTGAGAGAGAAAATGCGTACTTCCGCTCCTCGCTCATAGCGGACCATTCACACTCGCATGTCAGCTCCGTGCTAGGAGCTGACGTTGGTAAGTGAAGAGAGAAATTCCGATATACCCTTAGTTCTTAAGTCTGGCTGCTGCTTTTAAAGTAGCCTGCCGCCTCATTTCAATAAATGGTGCAGCCTGTTCCTGTGCTTTTTGTAGCTGTTCTTCAGATGCTGTGCGGGGTGAGCCACAGGTAAAGGGAGGGGCTGGGTCGTATTCCATATGCAGCTGAATATTCTGAGCGATGTCACTTCCGAACATTTCTGACACGACGTTGAGAGCAAAATCTATACCTGACGTCACACCTGCGCCAGTTATACGATTGCGGTCACGCACTACTCGCTCACTCACTGCCTCTGCACCTAACAAAGCGAGCTGATCCAGAGAAGCCCAGTGCGTAGTTGCTTTGTATCCCTTCAGAAGTCCTGCTGCGCCCAAAACAAGCGAACCAGTGCATACCGAAGTCACGAGTTTTGCTTGTTTACTTTGAGTCCGGATAAACGAAAGGACTTCTTCGTCCTCCATCAGGTTTATCTGCCCTGGACCACCCGGGACACAAATTACATCCAGTTCGGGACATGCGTTGAATGTGGTTGTTGGCTGTATAGCCATACCTCGATCAGAAACCACGAGGTCCAAGTTTTTCCAGATGAGATGAACCTTTGTGTTTGGCGCTCTTACGAAAACTTCATAAGGGCCGGTAAGATCAAGCTGAGTGAGAGCTGGAAACAGGATCAGCCCGATTGATGTGCATGCAGAATCAATCATAAAAGCCCTTTTAACTTAAAAGGATATAATGTCTTTTCCTTCGACAAAGGCAACCTCTTGTTGAACGAATAGATGTGCGCCTAATGAAGACCATGCTTAATCCAGCTGTATTTCAGTAGCATTAAGAATTTTATTACCAGTCCGAACCAAGATGACTAATGGTGAAACGACCGCTCTTGGCACACAGCAGACCTTCAGTGTCATCTGTTTGTCTGCTGTGTGCCAGGAGCGGACCTTAATAGTTGAGCATTCAGTAAAACGACCATTCTAGCGAGGATATGATTTATCGAGTGTCATGTTTTAGAATCAATCGATTATCTTAAGCTGATGGGAACCCGATGAAAGCACTTTCAATCGTTCG
>NZ_JAFMOY010000119.1 GCF_019049625.1 Rahnella ecdela | reverse complement strand
GAGTTCGTCCGCGCCAATTTGCAGGCGGATGTCCGCCGCCGCGGTCCAGCCGGGGCCGAACAGCCCGACCGGCGCGGGCGTATCCGTTTTATAGCTGCTGTACGAACGGCTGAGCACAAACGGCAGCGCCGCGGGCAGCGCGATATCGGTCTCATCTGGCAGGACTTTGGCCCCCAGCGACGGGTTAACGGGGCTGCCTTCTTTGACCCCGCCGGGGCAGACCGAACACGCCACACCGGTCGGCGCGCCAATCATTACGCCCAGCGAGCCTTGAACAATCTGGCCGCCAATGGCGGTCATATCAAACTGCCGTGCCGCCGGAAATCCGGTCATGGGGTAAATCCTTTTATCGAAACGTCCGTGGAATGATTGATTTGAAAGAGGTGTATTTACTGTTGCATAAACCAAACAAATATAACCAAATCAAGAAGATGGGTGAGAGTAGGCGCAGAAAAGAACGTTTGGTGTGACGGGTGTCGCAAACGCAAGGAAAGCAGAAAAAGTGAAGTGAGATAAATAAAAAAATCCCCGACGGGAAAGGTCAGGGATTTAGAAAGGGATAGAGAGAATTTAAGACGCCAGCGACAAATGTTTCTTCTGCTGTTTGTGTGTTTCCAGCCACTCGGCGACACGTTGTTGCTGGGTTTTGTCCAGCCACATGCCGAGTTTGGTGCGGCGCCAGATGGCATCATCGAGTTGTGAAACCCACTCTTTTTCCATCAGATAACGCAGTTCAGCCTCGTAGAATCCATGACCGAAATCTTCGCCCAGCGATTCCAGGCTGGTCGCGTCATTGAGGAACAATTCCGTCTGACTGCCGTAAGTACGCGCATAACGACGGGCCAGCGATTCTGGTAACCATTTAAAGCGGGTGCGTAGATTAGCGCTGTAAGTATCGCGGTCGCCATTCAGTTTACCGCCGGGCAGCACGGCCGTTTTGGTCCACGCCGGACCGGCTTTCGGATAGTACTTCACCAGTTTTTCCAGCGCGTGTTCCGCCAGTTTACGGTAGGTAGTCAGCTTGCCGCCAAACACGGAGAGCAGCGGCGCTTTGCCGTCCTGATCGTGAACGTCGAGCGTGTAATCACGGGTTACGGCTTGCGGTGAATCAGATTCGTCATCACACAGCGGACGTACGCCGGAATAAGTCCAGACGATGTCTTCGTTGGTCAGCTGTTTCTTAAAGTGGTCGTTGTAGACCTTCAGCAGATAACCGATTTCTTTATCATCGATTTTCACGTCTTTCGGGTCACCGTGATATTCCACGTCGGTGGTACCGATGATCGAGAATTCATCCATCCACGGGATCACAAACACAATACGGTGATCTTCGTTTTGCAGAATGTAGGCCTGTGGCTGATTGTGCGCGCGTGGCACCACAATATGGCTGCCTTTGATCAGACGAATACCGTATGGCGATTTCAGCTTCAGGCCGTCGTCGAAGAAATGTTTCACCCACGGGCCGGTGGCGTTCACCAGACCTTTGGCGCGCCAGGTATAGGTTTTGCCGGTGTCGATATCTTCTGCTTCGACCATCCACAGGCCGTCTTCACGCCAGGCGCGGGTCACACGGGTGCGGGTACGGACTTCGCCGCCGCGCTCTTCCACTTCCTGTGCGTTGACGACCACTAAACGCGCATCATCAACCCAGCAGTCGGAGTATTCAAAGCCTTTGGTCAGCTCGGATTTCAGCACGGATTCACTGCCGAATTTCAGGCTTTTACTGGCCGGCAGGCTGGTGCGTTTGCCCAGATGGTCATACAGGAACAGACCGGCGCGGATCATCCAGGCCGGGCGCAAATGCGGCTGATGCGGTAAACGGAAACGCATCGGGAACGCAATATGCGGTGCCATTTTCAACAGCACTTCACGTTCAGCCAGCGCTTCGCTAACCAGACGGAATTCGTAGTGTTCCAGATAGCGCAGGCCACCGTGGATCAGTTTCGAACTGGCCGAAGAGGTCGCGCAGGCCAAGTCTTGCGCTTCAAGCAGCAGAACAGACAGCCCGCGGCCAGCTGCATCTACTGCGATGCCGGTACCATTAATACCGCCACCAATTACGATCAAGTCTTTGGTTTCCACGTCATCTTCCTCCAGATGTTCGCAATAGCTCTTTTATGTTCGTTTTCGCTCACGATTGTAATCGAGAATCGACAAACAAGCCAAGCGTTAACCAAATAAAAACAATTATGCGTGATGAAGGTAACATTTTTGTGTCGGTTTCGAGCATAACGGCAAAGAGGGAACGAAACCGAACGCGATGAAGCGTGGAATTTTTCGAAATTGTTCGTTTTGAAGAGAGGAGAGAAGAGTGGGAAATGCAGGAGCGCACATTTCGCGCTCCTCAAAAAGGCAGAAATCAGCAGAGCTCGAGATGAACGTCGTATTTTTCGATGATGCGCTTAACGCTGTCCGGCGGCTGTTTGTCGGTAAACATATAGTGGATTAAATCCATTTTACCGAGGTTCACCATCGCGTTACGGCCAAATTTAGAATGGTCGGTGACCAGCATGACGCAGCGGGAGTTTTCGATAATCGCGCGTTTGGTTCGCGCTTCGTGATAATCGAATTCGAGCAAAGAGCCGTCCATATCAATGCCGCTGATGCCGAGAATGCCGTAATCGAGTCGGAACTGAGAGATGAAATCGAGCGTTGCTTCGCCCATGATCCCGCCATCGCGGGCGCGGACTTCGCCACCTGCGAGGAACAGACGGCAGTCATCTTTCGCACTGTACAGCGTGGCGACATTCAGATTGTTGGTGACGATGCGCAGGTCTTTATGATTAAGCAGCGCATGTGCCACGGCTTCCGGTGTTGTGCCGATATCGATAAATAAGGTCGAACCGTCGGGGATCTGGCTGGCAACGCGCGCGGCAATCCGCGCTTTCGCTTCTGACCACATCACTTTACGGTCGTTGTACGCCGCATTCACCGAGCTTGAAGGTAATGCCGCGCCGCCGTGATGACGGTGAATTTTATTCTGTTCGGCCAGATCATTGAGATCACGGCGAATAGTTTGCGGGCTGACTGCAAAATGTTCCACCAGCTCTTCGGTACTGACATAACCCTGCTGGCGGACTAAATCGATAATCGCATCATGGCGTTGTGTTTGTTTCACCCGAATCCCCTGCTTACTTGCGTTTTTTGCGCGGTGAGCGCGTATCAACAAATGCCATCACCAGCCCAAGACCCAGGCCAAAGGCGTGTGCGGCATTAGCCACGGCTGCGCCACCAGTGGCATAACCGATAAACATAAAGATCAGAGATATAACCAGCAATCCGCCGGGCACGTATAAACGACTTTCCGGCTTCAGTTGTCCGGTCAGCCACGCATAACCCATCAGCGCGTACACCACGCCCGATAATCCGCCAAACCAGACGCCGCTGACCATCGACTGGCCCCAGCCGCTGATTAACGCAGAAATCAGCGTGACGGTGAATAGTTTTCCGCTGCCCAGATGCATTTCAATCTGGCTGGCCAGATACCACCACCAGGCCAGATTGATCAGTAATGCGACAAACGAGAAATTCATCAGGGCAGGTGTAAACCAGCGCCAGACCTGGAAGACGCGTGAACTGTCCGGCCACGCCAGCCAGCTCATGACTAATTCGTCACCGACCATTTGTTGCAGGATAAACACCGCCAGACATAACACGATCATGCCGATGGTCAGCGGGCCCGCGCGGCTGCGCAGACTTTTCAGAAACGGGGTGTGCGACATTTTTAAATGCGGCTGCGCTTTTCCGGTTTTCCAGCTGGCTTCCTGATAACGCGGGTGCAGCGGGTCGCGGACAAACAGCGCGACCTGTTTTTCGGCTTCTTCCAGACGGGATTCGTCTTCCAGCCAGAGCTGAACTTCCTGACTTTCTAGTTTTATGGTCAGTGTAAAACCCTGGGTTGCCATGTAATCGACAAACGCCTGAGCGAGACGGGGATTGTTCAGATTTAGAATGCGCACCATAGCGTTAAGCGGTTTCCCTAATTGTTTGATTTGCTGCCGTCATTTTAGGGCAATACCTTATCTGCCAGCGTGAAGGAAGTCGATTATAACGTCAGACAGGGCGGGAAGGGGAAATTACAAATGCGGTGTCATTAACGGAAACAGAATAATTGTAGTGATGTGATGGGGATCGAAGTCTTTTGCAACACCGCCTGATGACGGTGCTGCAAATATTGAGAGCTTACAACCCTTCCAGCGCCTGTTGCAGGTCGGCTATCAGGTCGTCGGTGTCTTCGATACCAATGCTGATGCGTACTAGTCCGTCGGTGATACCGCTCTGACGGCGAATTTCCGGCGCGACAGCGCTGTGCGTGGTCGATGCGGGATGACAGGCCAGCGAATCGGTGTCGCCGAGAGAAACCGCCTGCGTGATGATGCTCAGCTTATCGAGGAAAGTCCGCGCCGCGTTCAGACCGCCTTTCAGCTCAATCGCCATAATCCCGCCAAACAGTTTCATTTGTTTAGATGCCGTGGCGTGACCGGGATGCTGTTTCAGTCCAGGATAAAACACGGTGCCGACCGCGCTGTGTCCGTCGAGGAATTCCGCCACTGCCTGTGCGCTTAATGAGCTGGCTTCAACGCGCAGCGGCAGGGTTTTCAGGCCACGGATCATCAGACTGGCTTCGAACGGGCTGAGGTTGCCGCCGAACTGTTTCAGGCTCAGGGTACGGATTGGCGTGATTAGCGTGGCGGAACCGGCCACTATGCCGCCGGTCGCATCGCCGTGACCGCTGATGTATTTGGTTGCGGAATGCAAAACGATATCAATGCCCAGCTCCAGGGGACGTGTCAGATACGGCGTGGCAAAGGTGTTATCCGCCACACTGACCGCATTGGCCGCTTTGGACAGACGGGCGATTTCCGCCAGATCGGCGATATCCAGCCCCGGATTCGCTGGCGTTTCTACCAGCACCACTTTGGTGTTTTTGGTGAATGCAGCTTCCAGTTCGCTCACATCCGCGACGTGAACCGGTTTGATGCCGTAACGCGGCAGCAGGTTGCGCACCACGCCTTCGGTGCCGCCATACAGCGTGCCGATATGAATGATTTCATCGCCCGGAACCAGTAAAGCGAACAATGTTGCGCTGATTGCCGCCATGCCACTCGCGCAGGCCACTGCGGTTTCTGCGCCTTCTAGCGCCGCCAGTTTTTGTTCGAAAACGGTCACGGTCGGATTGGCGAAACGGCTGTACATATAGCCCGGTTCTTCACCGCTGAAACGGCGTGCGCCGCTGTCAAAATCCGGATAAGAGAAGGCCGACGTGGCGGTGATTGGCGTGGCAATCGCGCCGGTGACGGTATCGGGCTGTTGTCCGGCATGAACGGCGAGCGTACGCAACCCTAAAGAACGTGAAGTGTTCAGATGTTTCATCTTGAAATCCTGTCGATAGTAGACGGAAATTATATCAACACTGGAGAAAGGTAGCTTTTTCAGCTTAAGAACATTTTCGGCGCAAACTTGTTAGCCTGGTTATAAAGACTATAGCTTGCGCCGTAAGCAAATAAAGGGAGGGATCAGGCTTCGATATCTTGCGGGAAGGTTTTTGACCAGGCTTCGAAACCGCCGTCAACGCTGTACACCGATTCGAAACCCTGAGAGATCAGGAATTGCGCGGCGCCACGGCTGCTGATGCCGTGATAGCACATCACCAGCACCGGCGTTTTGGCGTCAGCCTGCTGGATGAACGCGGGCAGGCTGTCATTACTCAGGTGATAAGCGCCCGGTGCATGTGCTGCGCCAAAACTTTGCGGGTCACGGATATCGACCATCACAGCTTCGCCTGAATGCAGGCGGGTATGCGCTTGTTCTACGCTGATTGCTTCAAATTGTTCCATTCTGGTGGCGCCTCATAAAAGGTTATGCCGCTATTCTACCCAATAATTGCCCGACTAAGACCAGATGAAATGCAGGGGTAATGCTTAAACCAGAATGACTTTCACGCCTTTCTGACGTAATTGTTCGATAATTTCACTGTCGGCTTCTTTGCCGGTGATCAGAACGTCGATTTGCTCGGTGCGACTGAACAGCATGCCCGCGCGCTGGCCGATTTTGCTGCTGTCGACCAGTGCCGCCAGATTTCCAACGTAATTCAGCATCTTCTGCTCGGCCATCGCCGTCAGCATGTCGGTTTTATACAGGCCGTCAGTGGTCAGCCCGGCACCGCTGGTGAACATCCAGTGTCCGGCATACAGACTGGCGTCACCGTCCTGAGGTGCCAGCGTTATTGACTGACTTTTATTGTACTGACCGCCCATGATTACCACGCTGTCATGTTCCTGCTCAATCAGATAATTGGCCAGTGGCAGATAATTGGTGATGACCTGAATATCTTTTCCGCACATTTCGCGGCCTAGCAAAAACGCCGTCGAACCGCAGTTAATCACCACACTTTCACCCGGCTGGCAAAGCCCCGCAGCGGCTTTGGCAATACGCATTTTCTCGTTGAGATTGTGTGTCTGATGGATGTTCAGCGGCGTCCAGTTATGGCGCGGCTGATTGACGGCTTCAGCGCCGTTGCGCACTTTACGCAATTTTCCCAGTTCGTTGAGCTTGGTGATGTCACGACGCGCCGTGGCCGGTGAGATATCAAATTGATCAATCACATCTGCGACCGAAATCTGCCCCTGACGTTGCAGGAGATCGAGAATGGCATTGTGGCGTTGTGGCTCAGTCATGGTGGCTCCGCGCAAAATCGTTAAATGATTATTCCATGATTATAAACGAGCATAAATGCAAAATGCATTGTTTATGAACAAGCGGAGCATTTCGCCTCCGCTTGTTCGGAGGATGTCTTAAAGGAAGGATTTAAAAGGCAGATCCGTTTCTGTCGTAAAGCAATCCTCGAATCCGCGCGGATAATGGTATTCGAAATTATCCTTATCGTCTGGATACGTGAATTTACCGCCGACCTGCCAGATAAAGGGCTTGAAGCTGTATTTCAGGCGATCCTTTTTCATCTCCCACAGCACGCGGATTTCCTGCGGATCGGCCTGGAAATTCGACCAGATATCGTGGTGGAACGGAATAACAACTTTGGTGTTCAGTGATTCCGCCATGCGCAGCATATCCACACTGGTCATTTTATCGGTAACGCCGCGCGGGTTCTCGCCATAAGAGCCGAGCGCCACATCAATCTGATACTCGTTGCCGTGTTTGGCATAGTAGTTGGAATAGTGTGAATCGCCGCTGTGATACAGGTTTCCGCCCGGTGTTTTGAACAGATAATTCACCGCGCGCTGATCCATCATATCCGGCAATACGCCTGCGGCTTTCTGGTCAGCGGGCAGGGTGATCAGCACCGTGCGATCGAAGGAATCCAGCGCGTGAATTTCCACATCTTTAATTCGCACCACTTTGCCCGGCGTCATCACGATGCAGCGGCTGGCAGGAACGCCCCAGCTCATCCATAAATCTACGCAGGTTTGCGGGCCGATAAAGGGTACGTCGGCAGCGCAGTTTTGCATCACGGCGGCGGCGACGTTCACATCGATATGATCATTATGATCATGGGTGGATAACACCGCGTCGATCTCCCTGATAGCAAAGGGATCGAGTACAAACGGCGTAGTGCGCAGATTTGGCTGAAGCTTCTTCACGCCAGCCATGCGTTGCATCTGGTGGCCAGTTTTCATCAGCGGGCTGCTGTGATTTTGCTTACCGACGCCGCACCATAAATCGACGCAGATATTCGCACCGCCCTCAGACTTCAGCCAGATCCCCGTACAGCCCAGCCACCACATGGCAAACGTGCCCGGCGCGACCTTTTCCTGCTCGATTTCTTCGTTTAACCAGGTGCCCCATTCCGGAAAAGTGCTGAGGATCCAGGATTCGCGGCTGATCGTTTCTACTTTGCTCATAGTATTCCCTCATCTGAGTTAGTTCTGAATAACGACGTCACAATAAATCATTTAATGATTATATGTGATTTATTTATGAGGAAGTTATCACCGAAAACTCAGCGTGACAATGATTTTAATGGTCGTGTATTTGACGTAATCCGGGGTGAGAGTTGAGGTTATGAGATGAATTGATTATGCGGAGAATGTTTGTAATGTGAATTATTTAATTGAAATATATGAATAATAATGTTTTTTAATGTATGTGGAAATTCATCTCCTGACGATATCTTGCGAGACTGCTCACAAATAATCATTGTGAATCTTTATCTGATTTGTTGTGAGCATTAGAGTGCGTCTGTCCCTCACTTTCTGGCGCATTTGTGAAGCGGCAGGAAGATCAAACAAGGTCAGACGGAGAGTCTTATGGAATTCCTCTACACCATCTTCACCGTATTCTTTAATCAGGTAATGACCAACGCGCCGTTGCTGCTGGGTATTGTGACCATGCTCGGTTACATCCTGCTCAGAAAAAGCGCGACGGTGATCATCAAGGGCACGATCAAAACCATTATCGGCTTTATGTTGCTTCAGGCAGGATCCGGCATTCTGACCGGCACCTTCAAACCGGTTGTGGCAAAACTTTCAGAGGTTTACCACATCAACGGTGCTATATCGGATACTTACGCCTCGATGATGGCCACGGTTGAACGCATGGGTGACGCCTACAGCTGGGTCGGCTATGCGGTACTTATCGCACTCGGGCTGAATATTCTGATGGTGGTTTTCCGCCGTATTACCGGCATTCGTACCATCATGCTCACCGGCCACATCATGTTCCAGCAGGCGGGACTGATTGCGGTGTTCTTCTTCATCATGGGTTATCCGATGTGGACCACCATCTGGTCGACAGCGATTCTGGTGTCGTTGTACTGGGGCATTACGTCGAACATGATGTACAAACCGACGCAGGCCGTGACGGAAAACAGCGGGTTCTCGATTGGTCATCAGCAGCAGTTTGCTTCGTGGATTGCCTATAAAATTGCGCCGTATCTGGGCAAGAAAGAAGAGAGCGTGGAAGACCTGAAACTGCCGGGCTGGCTGAATATTTTCCACGACAATATCGTCTCTACCGCCATCGTGATGACTGTGTTCTTCGGCATTATTCTTTGTTCCTTCGGTCTCGATACCCTGCAGCAAATGGCCGGAAAAACCCACTGGACGATTTACATCCTGCAAACCGGTCTGATGTTTGCGGTAGCGATTTTCATCATCATTCAGGGCGTGCGAATGTTCGTCGCTGAACTGACCGAAGCCTTTAACGGCATCTCCCAGCGTTTAATTCCCGGTGCCGTTCTGGCGATCGACTGCGCAGCTATTTACAGTTTTGCGCCGAACGCCGTGGTCTGGGGCTTCATGTGGGGCACCATCGGCCAGTTGATCGCCGTTGCCATTCTGTTTGGCATGGGCTCTTCCATCATGATCATCCCCGGTTTCATCCCGATGTTCTTCTCCAACGCCACCATCGGTGTGTTTGCCAACCACTTCGGCGGCTGGCGCGCGGCGCTGAAAATTTGTCTGGTGATGGGAATGATCGAAATCTTTGGCTGCGTCTGGGCCATCAAACTCACCGGCCTGAGCGCCTGGATGGGCATGGCCGACTGGTCGATTCTGGCGCCGCCAATGATGCAGGGCTTCTTCAGCATCGGCATGGCCTTTATGGGCGTCATCGCGGTCATCGCATTGCTCTACATGTTCTTCGCCGGTCGCACATTGCGCGCTGAAGAAGATGCGGAAAAACAGGTACTTAATCAGTCCACTTCTCACTAATTTTTTCTGACAAATCAACGAGGTTCCCATGACAGTACGAATTCTGGCGGTATGCGGTTGCGGGCAGGGCAGTTCGATGATCATGAAGATGAAAATCGGCCAGTTTCTGACGCAGGAAGGCGTGGATCACACTATGAACAGCTGCGCAGTGGGGGAATACAAATCAGAGCTGAGCGGCGCCGACATTATTGTCGCCTCCACGCATGTAGCGGATGAAATCACCGTCAGCGGCAATAAATACGTTGTCGGCGTGCGCAACATGCTGTCGGCGGCAGATTTCGGTCCGAAAGTGATGGAAGTGATCAACGCGCACTTTCCGTCGTCGCTGAAAAAGTAAGGAGAGCTTTATGAAGCTGCGAGATTCACTGGCTGAAAACAATTCGATTCGCCTGAATGCAGAAGCAGAAACCTGGCAGGACGCCGTGAAAATTGGCGTCGATATGCTGGTGGAAGCCGGTGTGGTTGAGCCGCGCTATTACCAGGCAATTTTGGATGGCGTTAAACAGTTCGGGCCATATTTCGTGATTGCACCGGGGCTGGCGATGCCGCATGGGCGTCCGGAAGAAGGTGTGCTGAAAACGGGTTTTGCGCTGGTCACGCTGAAAACGCCGCTGGTGTTTAACCATGAGGATAACGATCCGGTGGATATCCTCATTACGATGGCGGCGGTGGATTCCAACACGCATCAGGAAATCGGCATCATGCAGGTGGTGAATCTGTTTGTTGACGAAGCCAATTTTGACCGCCTGCGTGCCTGCACTACCGCGCAGCAGGTACTGGATTTGATCGACCAGACTTCCGCTACGGCGGTTCACTAATTCGTAAGCAGAGAAGGAATTCATGATGTCTCAGTCATTACCGATGTTGCAGGTGGCGCTGGATAACCAGTCAATGGCAGACGCCTACAAAACCACGCGGCTGATCGCCAGCGAAGTCGACATTATCGAAGTCGGCACGATTTTATGTGTCGCAGAAGGCGTGCGGGCGGTGCGTGATCTGAAAGCGCTGTATCCGGAAAAAATCGTGCTGGCCGATGCGAAAATCGCTGATGCCGGAAAAATCCTCTCGCGTATGTGTTTCGAAGCCAATGCTGACTGGGTGACGGTGATTTGCTGCGCCGACATCAACACCACCAAAGGTGCGCTGGAAGTAGCGAACGAATTCAATGGTGATGTGCAGATTGAACTGACGGGGTACTGGACGTGGGAACAGGCGCAGGAATGGCATGAAGCCGGTATCCGGCAGGTGGTTTATCACCGCAGCCGCGACGCGCAGGCCGCCGGTGTGGCGTGGAGCGATGCTGATATCACGGCGATTAAACGCCTTTCCGGCATGGGCTTCAAGGTGACCATCACCGGCGGTCTGGCACTGGAAGATTTGCCGCTGTTTAAAGACATTCCGGTGCACGTTTTCATCGCCGGACGCAGTATCCGTGATGCGAAAGATCCGGTTGATGCGGCGCGTCAGTTCAAAAAATCTATCCGCCAGCTCTGGGGCTAAGGAACATCGCATGATGCATAAAGCCGTTCCGCTCGGGATCTACGAAAAAGCGCTACCCGCCGGTGAAGACTGGCTGAAGCGCCTGACTATGGCGAAAGAACTGGGCTTTGATTTCGTTGAAATGTCGGTGGATGAAACCGATAACCGGCTGGCGCGGCTTGACTGGTCACGCGAGCGGCGACTGAGCGTGGTGGACGCGATTTCGCGCACCGGTATCCGTATTCCGTCGATGTGCCTGAGCGCACACCGGCGGTTCCCGCTCGGTGCAGAAGATGATGAAACCCGTGATCACGGGCTGGAAATCATGCGTAAAGCCATCGTACTGGCGCAGGATTTGGGGATCCGTGTGATCCAGCTTGCCGGTTATGACGTCTGGTACCAGCAGGCCAACGACCATACCCGCGAGCGTTTTCGCGACGGTTTACAGGAATCGGTCGAAATGGCCAGCCGCGCACAGGTTACGCTGGCGATGGAAATTATGGATTACCCGCTGATGAACTCGATCAGTAAAGCGCTCGGTTACGCGCATTACCTGAATAATCCCTGGTTCCAGCTTTATCCTGATATCGGCAATTTGTCGGCATGGGACAACGACGTGCAGATGGAACTGGCAAGTGGCGCGGGACATATTGTCGCCGTGCACATCAAAGACACGCAGCCCGGTGTATTCAAAAACGTACCGTTCGGCAGTGGCGTGGTGGAGTTTGAACGTTGTTTTGCCACGTTGCAAAAAAGCGGTTATCGCGGGCCGTATCTGATCGAGATGTGGAGCGAAACCGCAGCCGATCCGATGCAGGAAGTGCGTAACGCGCGCGCCTGGGTGGTCGATAAAATGCAGAAAGCCGGGCTGAATATTGAGGAAACAGTATGACGGACGTGCTGAAACAATCTGTTTTTGAGGCCAATATGGCGCTGCCCGCGTTTGGTCTGGTGACCTTTACGTGGGGTAACGTCAGCGGCATCGACCGCGAGCGCGGACTGGTGGTCATTAAGCCGAGCGGGGTGGAATACGAAAGAATGCAGGCCAGCGATATGGTGGTGGTCAACCTGGAAGGTGAAGTCGTGGAGGGGCATTACAAACCATCCTCCGACACCGCCACGCATCTAGAGCTTTACGCCCGTTTCCCGCAGCTTGGCGGTATTGTGCATACCCATTCTACGTATGCGACATCCTGGGCGCAGGCCGGTATTGCCATCCCGCCGCTAGGCACCACGCATGCCGATTATTTTGCCGGTGCCATCCCCTGTACGCGACCGTTGTCGCACCATGAAGTGAACGGAGAATATGAACTGGAAACCGGCAAAGTGATTGTCGAAGCGCTGACCGGCACCGACCCGCTGCATATGCCGGGTATTCTGGTCGCCCAGCACGGACCGTTCTGCTGGGGAACCACGCCTGAGCAGGCGGTTCATAACGCCGTCGTGCTGGAAGAAGTCGCCAAAATGGCATGGATCACGGGCTCAATCCGGCGCACCCAGACCCCGATGGATGATTACCTGCTGCAAAAACATTTCAGCCGCAAACACGGGCCGGATGCGTATTACGGACAGAAATAACCAACGGTTTTAGAAACAAAGAGAAGTGAGCATTTTTTCGACATAGGGTTTATACATAAGTGTATTGGGATCACACTTTTTACCCATCATAGTTCAAGCCGCAGGGGCGTTGGCTACGCTCACTCACCCGAATCACTGACTTATGTCAGCTCTTCGGGATTCGTTTAGTTGCCGCCTTCCTGCATCTCGAACTATTTTGTGTAGTACACGCAATCAGGCTTTTTCTCACGGAAGCATTCCGTCCCCTCAGACAGAAAAGAGACTGCCCTATGTCGAAGATCACGTTCAAGCAGGATGTTTTTTTGGCGGCGCTCACCCGCCAGTGGCAAGCATTCGGACTCACTTCAGCTTCAGATATGACCCGGCATCAGTGGTGGCACGCGGTCAGTGCCGCCGTCGCTGAACAGTTACCGCCGCAAAATGATACCGCCGGCAGCATAAGCAAAAAAATCACGCGCCACGTTAACTATATCTCGATGGAATTTCTGGTCGGGCGTCTCACCGGCAACAACCTGATTAATCTCGGCTGGTACGAAAAAATTGCCACTGCGCTGGAACAGTTCGATATCAATCTGACTGACCTGCTGGAAGAAGAAATCGATCCTGCACTGGGCAACGGCGGACTGGGGCGTCTGGCGGCCTGTTATCTCGATGCGATGGCATCGGTCGGGCAGCCCGGTATCGGTTATGGCCTGAATTATCAGTACGGTTTATTCCGCCAGCGCTTTGTCGATGGCAAACAGAAAGAGTCGCCGGACGACTGGCACCGCAACGATTACCCGTGGTTCCGTCATAACAGTTCACTGGCGGTCAGCGTCGGGATCGGCGGTAAAATCGTTAAAAACGAACAGGGCGTCTCGCGCTGGGAGCCGGAATTTACCCTGCGTGGCGAGGCCTGGGATCTGCCGGTGATGGGCTATCGCAACGGCATCACGCAGCCGCTGCGTTTATGGGAGGCCACGCATCCGCATCCGTTTGATCTCGAAAAGTTTAATGACGGCGAGTTTCTGAAAGCCGAACAGCAGGGCGTCGAAGCCGCCAAACTTACCAAAGTGCTCTATCCGAATGATAATCATCAGGCCGGTAAACGTCTGCGCCTGATGCAGCAGTATTTCCAGTGCGCCTGTTCGGTGGCCGATATCCTGCGGCGTCACCATTTTCATGGCCGCAAAATCAGCGAGCTGCCGGATTATGAAGTCATCCAGCTCAATGATACGCATCCGACCATCGCCATTCCTGAAATGCTGCGCGTGCTGATTGACGAGCATCAGCTGAGCTGGGATGAGGCGTGGCACATTACCAGCCGCACGTTCGCTTACACCAACCACACGTTAATGCCGGAAGCGCTGGAAACCTGGGACGAGCGGCTGGTGCGCAGTCTGCTGCCGCGCCATTTCCAGATAATCAAACAGATCAACGCCAGCTTTAAGAAACTGGTCAGCAAAGAGTGGCCGGGCGATGAGGCTGTCTGGGCGAAGCTGGCCGTGCATCACGACAAACAGGTGCGCATGGCGAATCTCTGCGTGGTCGCCGGTTTTGCCGTCAATGGCGTGGCAGCGCTGCATTCAGATCTGGTAGTGAAAGATTTGTTCCCGGAATATCAC
This sequence comes from Rahnella ecdela, assembly GCF_019049625.1. Classification (GTDB taxonomy): domain Bacteria; phylum Pseudomonadota; class Gammaproteobacteria; order Enterobacterales; family Enterobacteriaceae; genus Rahnella; species Rahnella ecdela. The sequence goes on along the minus strand of NZ_JAFMOY010000119.1, from coordinate 100,119 downwards.
CAGCTGTGGCCGCAGAAGTTCCACAATGTGACTAACGGCATCACGCCGCGTCGCTGGCTGAAACAGTGTAATCCGGCGCTTTCCGCGCTGATTGATGATCGTCTGAAAACCGACAGGTGGGTAAGCAATCTGGATTTGTTGAAAGGTCTGGAAGACGGCATTAAAGACAAAAAATTCTGCAGGCAGTACCGCAAAATCAAGCATGACAACAAAGTGCGGTTGGCAGAATACGTCTGGCATCGCATGGGGATCAGACTTAATCCAGACGCGATTTTCGATGTGCAGATAAAACGTCTGCACGAGTACAAACGTCAGCATCTCAATCTGCTGCACATTCTTTCTCTGTACCGTCAGATCCGTGATAACCCGAAACTCGACATCGTGCCGCGTGTTTTCCTGTTCGGTGCCAAAGCCGCGCCCGGTTATTACCTCGCTAAAAATATTATCTATGCGATCAATCAGGTGGCGGAGAAGATCAATAACGATCCGATCGTTGCCGATCGTATCAAAGTGGTGTTCATACCGGATTATTGTGTGTCGGTGGCTGAACTGATGATCCCGGCAGCGGATGTTTCTGAGCAGATTTCTACCGCAGGGAAAGAGGCTTCCGGCACCGGCAATATGAAACTGGCGCTGAACGGCGCGCTGACCGTAGGCACGCTCGACGGGGCAAACGTCGAAATTGCCGAACAGGTCGGCGAGGACAATATCTTTATCTTTGGCCTGACGGTCGATGAAGTGAAAGCGCAGTTGAAAAAGGGCTACAAGCCGAAAGCGCTGGTAAAAAAAGATAAACATCTCAAGGCCATTCTCGATGAACTGGCCAGCGGCTTTTATGCCAATGGGGACAAGAAAGCTTTTGATCTGATGCTTCACAGCCTGCTCGATGGCGGCGATCCGTATCTGGTGCTGGCGGATTTTGCAGCTTATTGCGAAGCGCAGAAACAGGTCGATACGCTGTTCCGCAATGCCGATGAATGGACGCGCCGCACGTTGCTGAATACGGCGCGCGTCGGGATGTTCAGCGCTGACCGTTCCATCCGCGATTATCAGCAGCGTATCTGGCAGGCCAAACGATAGGAGCAGACATGGAGGATAAGCAACTCGTTGAGGCAGCCCGCCGGGCTGGGATTTTAGACAGTTTTATCAATATGACCGATGACGTCGAAACAGTATCCGATGACACGCGTGCCGCCCTCCTCGCGGCAATGGGGCGTGATCTGTCCGGGGTGCCCGATGTCACGCCGGTGCCGCCGGTTAAAGTCTTTACGCAGGGCAAAAAAGTGCTTTTGACACCGGAAGTCACCGGCGTATTCACCTGGCAGCTGACGCTTGAAAATGGCAGTCATAAGCAGGGAGAAATTCAGGCAGGCAAAGTGCTGAACCTCGGCGCAGCGCTGCCTGCGGGTTATCATCAGCTGACATTAGCGCAAAATGATAATGTCTGGACGTGCCGGATTATTGTCGTGCCGCCGCGCTGTTATGAACCGCAGGCATTGCTGGAAGGCAAAAAACTGTGGGGCGCGACGGTTCAGCTTTACACGCTACGTTCTGAAAATAACTGGGGTGTGGGTGATTTCGGTGACCTGAAAAAAATGGTCGAAGAAGTTGGAAAACGTGGCGGGGCGTTCGTCGGACTCAATCCCATTCATTCGCTGTATCCGGCAAATCCGCAAAGTGCCAGCCCGTACAGTCCGTCGTCCCGTCGCTGGCTGAATCTGACTTATATCGACGTGAATGCCGTCGAAGAATTTGCCGCCAGCAGTGCGGCGCAAACCTGGTGGAATTCCATCGAAACGCATGACGCGTTATTGCAGGCGCGCAGCACCGATTATGTCGATTATTCGCTGGTGATGGCGCTGAAATCCGTAGCGCTGAAACTCGCCTGGCCGCTGTTTTGCGAACTGACGGAAGACAGCCCGCGTAAGCAGGATTTCCGTCGTTTCGTCGAACTTGGCGGCGACAGTCTGCGGCAACAGGCGCTGTTCGACGCGCTGCATGTGCATCTGCGCGATCTCGATTTAGGACAGTGGGGCTGGCCGGTGTGGCCGCAAGCCTATCGCGATGCTCAAAGTACTGACGTGGCGCAGTTCAGTGAACGGTACGCCAGCGAAATCGAATTTTATCAGTGGCAGCAATGGCTGGCACATACGCAGTTTTCTGAATGTTATCAGCACAGTATCGAACTGAAAATGCCCATCGGTTTGTACCGTGATCTGGCCGTTGGCGTGGCGCAGGGCGGGGCGGAAACCTGGTCGGATCCGGCGCTGTATTGCCTGAAAGCAACCATCGGCGCACCGCCGGATATTCTCGGGCCGCAGGGGCAAAACTGGGGCCTTCCACCCATTGATCCCCATGAAATGAAAGCCCGTGCCTATCAGCCATTTATTGATTTGCTGCGGGCGAATATGGCGGATTGCGGGGCACTGCGTATTGATCACGTGATGGGTTTACTGCGTTTGTGGTGGATACCGGCGGATCAGGAGGCGGGGAATGGCGCGTACGTCCGCTATCCGCTGGAGGATTTGCTCGGCGTTCTCGCGCTGGAGAGTCAGCGTCATGAGTGCATGGTGATTGGTGAAGATCTCGGTACCGTACCAAAAGAGATTGTCGCCAGCCTGCGTAACAGCGGCGTGTACTCCTACAAAGTATTGTATTTCGAGCACGATAAAAACTTCGTTTACCGTCCGCCACAAGACTATGTTTCCCAGGCGATGGCAACGGTCACCACGCACGACCTGCCGACGCTGCGCGGTTACTGGGAGGGTGGCGATTTAACGCTCGGCGCATCGCTGGGTGTTTATCCGGACCCGCAGGTTTTGGAGAAACTGCGCGGGGAGCGTGAAAACAGCAAACAGGGATTGCTGAATGCGCTACATCTGACACAGTGCGTGCCGAAATCGACGTCTCGTATTGCCGAAGGTATGCCCATGACGCCGCTGATTAATAGCGGGTTACAGCGTTATCTGGCGGGAAGTGCCAGTGCGTTACTCGGCCTGCAACCGGAAGACTGGCTGGATATGGATCTGCCGGTGAATGTGCCCGGCACCAATACCGAATACCCCAACTGGCGGCGAAAACTGACACGAATGCTGGAGGACATGTTTGGCGATGAGCATATTGATGCGCTGCTGGCTGATTTGAACCAGCGCAGGCAGGCATAAAAAAAGCACCCAACGGAAGGGTGCTTTTTATGTTCCGGCTGATCAACGGTTGATCAGTAGAAAGAGTGTTCGCCGCGCTGGTGTTCAGTCAGGTCACGAACGCCTTTCAGTTCAGGGAAGTTTTGCAGCAGTTCTTTCTCGATGCCGTCTTTCAGGGTGACATCAATCATGGAACAGCCGTTACAGCCGCCGCCGAATTGCAGAACAGCGATACCGTCGTCAGTGATTTCCATCAGGGAAACACGACCGCCGTGGCTGGCTAACTGCGGGTTAATCTGCGATTGCAGCTGATATTCAACACGTTCCATCAGTGGCGCATCGTCAGACACTTTACGCATTTTGGCGTTCGGCGCTTTCAGCGTCAGCTGAGAACCCAGCTGATCGGTGACGAAGTCGATGACCGCGTCCTGCAGATAAGGCGCGCTTAATTCATCGATAAAAGCAGACAGCTTCTCGAACTTCAGTTCGGTATCCGTCGCTTCTACGGCGTCAGGTGGGCAATAGGAGACACCGCATTCTGCGGTCGGCGTACCGGGATTGATCACGAATACGCGGATTTGGGTGCCTTCTTCCTGGCTTGCCAGCAATTTGGCAAAGTGCTCTTGGGCAGCATCGGTAATAAGGATCATAACATTCGCTCAATAGTTGACTACTCTAGTTGGTTATAATACGCCCTTTGTTTTTACCCGTCACCCTCAGTGTTGCGCCGGTGTTAGCAGCACGTGCTCATGTCTGTAATGTCCGGCAGATACAGGCGATTTGCACAGAAGCAACCCTCTGATTGCGAAGAATTTTACTGATTTCACGCACCGTGCTGCCGGTCGTCACCACGTCATCCAGCAGCATCACGTGTTTACCCCGCAGACTGACATGGCATGTGAAGGCGTTACGCAAATTCCACTTCCTTTCCCTTTCGGTCAGACTTTGCTGCGACGTTGTGCGCCTGTCACGGCTCAGGGCATCGGGCAGGTATTCACAATGCAGCCAGCGCGCCAGCGGCTTTGCCAGCAATTCACTCTGATTGTAGCCACGTGAGAAATAGCGTTTCTGATGCAGCGGCACGCTGAGAAGTACGTCGGGTCTGGGCAGATTGCGCATCCGGTAACGTGCCTGCCAGCGCAGGAGAAGCAAACGGGCCAGGGCGGTGTCGAGCTCCGGCTGGTTGGAGAATTTGAACCGCAAAACCAGTCCGCTTACCGGCATTTCATAAGGACTGGCGAAAATCATCGCATCCCATGGCGGTGGTTTAAGCAAACACCGTCCGCAATCGGTCTCGCCGCCGGAAGACGGTAATCCACAGCGCAGACAGCAGGGCGGTGCGGCGGGTAAATGTTTCTGGCACAGGCTGCAAATACCCTGAACCGCGAGATGCAGCGGACACTGGCATAGCCAACAGCGGCTGGCAATTGTTAGCATAGTGGCGGGTTCCTTTTGCCATTCAGACAGACACGGACAATACGCTATGAACACGCTTTACCAGGAGACAATCGGCGAAGGAGATCGCCATCTTGTGCTGCTTCACGGATGGGGGCTGAATGCCGAAGTCTGGCGTTACACCGCAGAGCGACTTGCGCCGCAATTTTGTCTGCACCTGATCGACCTGCCGGGCTATGGCCGCAGTGAAGGTTTCGGGGCGATGACGCTTGCGGAAATGGCGGATACGGTCCTGGCGGCTATGCCACAAAAGGCCTCGCTGATGGGCTGGTCGCTGGGCGGGCTGGTTGCCAGCCAGATTGCGCTGAGCGCGCCGCAGCGCGTGGAAAAACTGATTACCGTGGCGTCTTCTCCCCGCTTTACCGCTCAGGAAGACGCGGCGCAGGGAAACTGGCCGGGGATCCGCCCTGACGTGCTTCAGGGTTTTCAGCACCAGCTGAGCGAAGATTTCCAGAGAACGGTCGAGCGTTTTCTGGCGTTGCAAACCCTTGGCAGCGACAGTGCGCGTCAGGATGCCCGTTTGCTGAAATCGATCGTTCTGAATCTGCCTATGCCACCGGTGGACGTGCTCAACGGCGGACTGGATATTTTGCGCACGTCCGATTTACGCCAGCCGATGACGCAGCTGACTTTGCCGTTATTGCGCATTTACGGCGCGCTCGACGGGCTGGTACCGCGAAAAGTGGTGCCGTTGCTGGATGCGTTACTGCCGGGCTCTGATTCTGAAGTCATTGAAAAAGCAGCGCATGCACCGTTTATCTCTCATCCGGACGCGTTTTGTGAGTGTGTCCGACGGTTCCTGATTGCAGAATGAAAATCAATGTAAATATTTTTTACTAATTTCTGGATAATTCCCGAAGGTGATTAATACTTAAGCCGATAGATGGCGGAGGTGAGAGGGGGAAGGTTTTCCATTACCCGTTTGTGTCTCTGGGGAGAAATCTGGTGGTTGACCAGGAAGGTTCGTGCCAGCACAGATTCACCTGCCGTTCATATCTTGACTGCTTTCTTACAAAATTATTCATCCAATTTAGAGGTAATGTCATGAAATCAAATAAAATTATTATTGCAGCTGTTCTGGCAGGTTTGTTCTCTGTGAATGCAATGGCCGCTGAGATGATCAGCAAAGAAGACGCCAAAGAAAAGGGTTACACCAGCCTGGGTACCGTCACCACCAGCAATGAATACACTGCGCCAATGGATGCTAAAGATGAGCTTTCCAAACTGGCTGATGAAAAAGGCGGGAAATACTACGTCGTTATCGCTGCGCAGGAGAAAAAGAAAATCACTGCTACCGCAGAAGTTTTCAAATAATTCTCTGATCTGCAAAAGAGGGATGCCTGGCGCATCCCTTTTTTTCGCCTGTTTTTGCGTGATTGCTCCCATTCCTTGTTCTGTATCAAACTGTTTTTAAAGAATTCCCCTCAATCGTTACTCTCAGAGTAACGAAGTGTCAGTGCCCTTAATTGATGGTTATCTCACCGCTTCCTACACTTAACAGGCTAATTAAACAGGTCAATTGTGATGCAACCGCCACTTGACTGAAACTTCCCACCGTCCTCTTTTTTCATCACGCCGGGAAAACTTCAGCAAGCTCAACCCAGGGAGGTTTGGCATGCCGCAACATCCGCAGACCACGAAAGTGTGGGACACCCGCCGCAGCGAAAAACAACGGCGTATCGACAGTGTCCGTTCCGTGGCCGAGGGTAAAGTCTTACCCACCGACAAAATTATTCCTATCCTCGAAACGCTGATCGCCTCCGGCGATCGGGTGGTGATGGAAGGTAACAACCAAAAACAAGCTGACTTCCTTTCCCGTTCACTGGCAAAAGTGAACCCTGAGAAGCTGCATGATTTACATATGATCATGCCGAGCGTCAGCCGTGCTGAACATCTGGATCTCTTCGAACGCGGCATTGCCCGCAAGCTTGATTTCGCTTTCTCCGGCCCGCAAAGCCTGCGTATTGCGCAGTTGCTGGAAGACGGCCAGATGGAAATCGGTGCGATCCATACCTACATCGAGCTCTATTCCCGTCTTTACGTCGATCTGGTGCCAAACATCGCACTGATCGCCGGTTTCAAAGCGGACCGCAAAGGCAATCTTTATACCGGCGCAAGCACTGAAGACACGCCAGCGCTGGTCGAAGCCGCTGCCTTTAAAAACGGTATCGTGATTGCGCAGGTTAATGAACTGGTCGAAGAAGACACCGACCTGCCGCGCGTCGATATTCCGGGCGACTGGATTGATTTCGTGGTCGTCGCCGACAAGCCGTTCTTCATCGAACCGCTGTTTACCCGTGACCCGCGTCTGATTAAACCGGTCCACGTGTTGATGGCGATGATGGCGATTAAAGGCATCTACGCGAAACACAACGTGCAGTCGCTGAACCACGGTATTGGTTTTAACACCGCCGCCATCGAACTGCTGCTGCCGACGTACGGCGAACAGCTCGGCCTGCGCGGCAAAATTTGTAAGCACTGGACGCTGAACCCGCATCCGACGCTGATCCCTGCCATCGAAAGCGGCTGGGTCGAAACCGTTCACTGCTTCGGCGGCGAACTGGGGATGGAAGAATACATCCGTGCCCGCCCCGACGTGTTCTTCACCGGTTCTGACGGCTCCATGCGTTCCAACCGTGCGTTCTGTCAGCTGGCAGGCCAGTATGCGGTGGATATGTTCATCGGCTCCACCTTGCAGGTCGATGGCCTGGCGAACTCCTCTACCGTGACCCGCGGTCGTCTGGCCGGTTTCGGTGGCGCGCCAAATATGGGCCATGACCCGCACGGTCGCCGTCACTCCACGCCAGCCTGGCTCGACATGATTGAAGAGCCGGATCCGATGGCTCGCGGTAAAAAACTGGTCGTACAGATGGTGGAAACCTTCCAGGCCGGTGGCAAACCGACGTTTGTTGAGAAACTTGAAGCCGTCGATGTGGGTAAAGAATCCGGTATGCCGCTGGCACCTGTGATGATTTACGGCGACGACGTGACACACGTGCTGACCGAAGAAGGGATCGCCTATCTGCACCGCGCCCGCTCTCTGGAAGAACGCCGCGCGATGGTCGCTGCGGTAGCCGGTATCACTGACATCGGTCTGGGCGTTGACGCCAAACGCGTCGCCGACCTGCGTCGTCAGGAACTGGTGGTCTTCCCGGAAGACATGGGTATTCGCCGCACCGACGCCACCCGTTCTTTACTGGCGGCAGGCAGCGTGAGCGAACTGGTTGACTGGTCCGGCGGTTTATATAACCCGCCAGCCAAATTCCGTAGCTGGTAATCACGATGCCGCAGACTTTAACGATTGGCGCTGTACTCACAGCGGAAGAACTGGCCGAAAGGCTGGCAGAAACGGCGACGCAGGCGCTGATCGACGAAGCGCGGCTTAGCCCGAAACCGGGGCTGGTAGACAGCCGGAGTTCCGGCGCACATCAGGATTTAACGTTGGATCTGATGGTGCGTTCGGCGCGTAGCCTGACATCCACTTTCTATTTGCTGGCTTTACACAGCTGGCAGCGCCCGGCAGATATCGCCCTGCGCCAGGAAGTGGGCCGTTTAGGTCGTGCAGGCGAAGCACACATGATGGCCGAAACCGGCGGAGTGAATACTCACCGGGGTGCTATCTGGGCGATGGGGCTGCTGGTCAGCGCCGTCGCCATGCAGCCGGAACGTTTGCTGCCACTGAGTATCGCGCAACGCGCCGCGAAAATTGCAGCGTTACCCGATGCTTTCAGCCCGAAAAAATTCAGTAAGGGTTCGCACGCCGTGCAACGTTATCAGGTGCCGGGTGCCCGTGAAGAAGCACAGGGTGGTTTCCCGCATATTCTCGACCGGGCACTCCCGCAGCTTCACCACAGCCGGACACGCGGCGCGAGCGAAAGCGAAGCGCAGGTCGATGCTTTACTGGCGGTGATGACCACGCTTGCCGACACCTGTGTGCTGTCACGCGGCGGTTTGCCTGCTCTTAAAGGCATGCATCAGGGGGCTCAGGCCGTACTGGAAGCCGGTGGCACCAGCACGATGGCAGGCAAACAACTGTTGCACCATCTCGAACACCGGATGCTGTCGGACAACATATCGCCCGGCGGTGCCGCTGATTTACTGGCCGCGACGCTGTTCCTCGACCGCGTGAGCGTGGTCTGAACCCGACACGAATTAACTAACATCAGTACAAAGAGGTGTTATGGAACGTTTTGAATTTAACTACCCGGCGGCAAAACCGCTGGCAGGCCGCGCCGAAGCAGGCGTGGTAGGTTCCGGCGACTTAGAAGCGCTGTATGAACCCGACACAGCCAGCGCGCTGAAAATTATCGTCACCACATCCGTCGACGGCAGTCATACCTTATGGCAGAACTTTTTTAACCGTCTGAATGCGCTGCGCGAATTACCGGCAGGCCGTCTCGACATTAATGATTTCGGCGCCACACCAGGGGTTGCCCGTCTGCGTATCGAACAGGTCTTTGAGGAGGCTGAAAATGCCAACTGATACTGATCAGAGCTTTATCGAACTGAGTGCCCGTCAGCGCGCCCGCAAACTGCTGGACGCCGGGACTTTCCGCGAACTGCTCGGGCCGTTCGAACGCGTTATGTCTCCGTGGCTGGAACCGCAGGGCATCGTGCCGCAGGCCGATGACGGCATGGTGGTCGCAAAAGGCCAGATTAACGGTCAGCCCGCAGTGGTCGTTGCGATTGAAGGCAGCTTCCAGGGCGGCAGTATGGGCGAAGTGTCCGGTGCCAAAATGGCCGCTGCGCTGGAACTTGCCGCAGAAGATAACCGCAACGGCATCCCGACGCAGGCGGTTCTGCTGCTCGAAACTGGCGGTGTGCGTTTGCAGGAAGCCAATCTGGGTCTGGCTGCGATCGCGGATATTCATGCCGCGATTGTTGATTTACGCCGTTATACGCCGGTGATCGGCGTGGTGGCCGGGACTGTCGGTTGTTTTGGCGGGATGTCGATTGCCGCCGCACTGTGCAGCTATCTGATTGTGACCCGCGAAGCCCGTCTGGGGCTCAATGGCCCGCAGGTTATTGAACAGGAAGCCGGTATCGATGAATACGATTCCCGCGACCGTCCGTTTATCTGGAGCATGACCGGTGGCGAGGTGCGCTATCACAGCGGGTTTGTTGATGTACTGGTGAAAGATTCCCTGAATGAAGTCAAAGACGGCGTGCTGGCCTTTATTAAGGCGGGCGTACCAGCGACACATCGTTCTGATAATTATGATTATTACCTGCCAAAACTGACCGGTTTTGACACCGCGCAGCAGGCCAGCCGTGACGTGACGGAAGCTTTGTTTAACCGGGAGGATCGCGCATGAGCAACGTAGCAAACAATGCAGCCAGCCGGGGTGATTACTGGTTCGCACAACTGACCAAAGACGCCACACCGGTTAGCGGTCTTTGCCCTTCCGTGAAAGCGGCTGACGGCAAAATGAATGACCAGCCGGTGCGTTTCATCACCGTGGTACCGGACAAAAATAACCAGTATCCGCGTGCTGCGGGTGGCGAAGTCGGCCTGCTCGAAGGCTGGAATCTGGCAAAAGTGGTCAATGATGTGATTGATGCTGACGCCAGCGCCAGCATCAAACGCGCCATCGTGGCGGTGATTGATGTGCCAAGTCAGGCTTATGGTCGCCGCGAAGAAGCGTTCGGTATTCATCAGGCACTGGCCGGTGCCGCTGGTGCTTATGCCAAAGCTCGTCTGGCCGGACATCCGGTGGTCGGGCTGATTGTCGGCAAAGCGATGTCCGGTGCGTTTCTGGCGCACGGTTATCAGGCTAACAAGCTGATCGCTTTCAAAAATAACGGCGTGATGATCCACGCGATGGGGAAAGAATCCGCCGCGCGCATTACCTTACGCTCCGTGGACGCGCTGGAAAAACTGGCCGCCACCATTCCGCCGATGGCTTATGACATCGAAAACTACGCCACTCTGGGGCTGCTGTCACAACTGCTCGACATCGCTGATCCGGACAAGGCAACACCTGACGACATTACCAGCGTACAAAACGCTGTCTGGCAAAACATCCAGGACGCTCGCAAAGAAGGCGTTAGCCTCAGCAACCGTCTGGGTGCAGAAAACCGCGCAAGTTCGCAGCGCGTTCGCCAGCTGATGCGTCAGGAATGGTAATTCGTTAAAACTTTCAGTCTCAACCGGTAACGCACCTGCAAACAGCGTGACGCAGCCGCATTGCGGGTTCCGCCCTGACATATTCGTCAGGGTGAGAACCTGCTGTTGTCTGCAACTGGACTGTCATACTAAAAAAACCATCGCACCGGCGCCGACTGAGCATTCATTTTTTGCCTCAGGAAAAACGCTATGACTTACGTAATATTGCACGCGCTTGCCCCTATTTTCGTCATCATGATCCTCGGTTTTTATGCCGGGAAAGCGAAAATGGTGGATAACCAGAATGTCTCTTTACTTAATATTTTCGTGATGGATTTTGCTTTACCCGCTGCGCTGTTTGCAGCGACCGTACAGACCCCGTGGTCGGGCATTGTGGAACAGTCACCGCTGATCCTGGTGCTGGTTCTGGCCATGTGGATAACTTATGCAGCGATTTACTTTAATTGCACCAAGGTCTTTAAAAAGACTCCGCAGGACGCTGCCGTTCTGACGCTGACCGTGGCACTGCCAAACTATGCGGCGCTCGGTTTGCCCATTCTGAGCAGTGTGATGGGGGGGGCGCCGTCGACTTCACTGTCGGTTGCGGTTTCAATCGCCTGCGGTTCCGTGCTGATGACACCGTTCTGTCTGCTGATCCTTGAACGTGAGAAAGCGCGTCTGAGTGGCGAGAATCAGGGTTCTTCTCTGGCACTGCTGCCGGTTCTGATGTGGCGTTCAGTGAAAAAACCGATCGTCTGGGCACCGTTGTTGGGTGTGATTTTGTCAGCGATTGGCATTAAAATGCCGGAAATTTTCCTGGCATCGATCAAGCCGCTGGGTCTGTCCGCGACCGCGTCTGCGCTGTTCCTGACCGGTGTTATTCTGTCGGCCCGTAAACTGAAAATTAACGCTCCGGTGCTGTTGTCTTGTGTCGCGAAAAACCTGATCCAGCCGTTTATTGCCTGGGGTCTGGTTCTGGCGTTCGGTCTGAGCGGTCAGATTGCTGTGACGGCGATCCTGATGATTGCATTGTCAGCCGGTTTCTTCGGTATCGTGTTCGGTAACCGTTTCGGCGTTCAGTCTCCGGATGCAGAAGCGTCGCTGCTGATAAGCTCCATATTGTGTATCGTGACCTTGCCGCTGTTTATCTCTCTGACGGCTGCATTGCACTAATCAGAAAGGTTGAAAGATGAGTGACCCGCGTGCCCATGATTTTGTCTGGATAAGCGACCGTTCAGTGCTGCAAAGCGACGACACTTTACCCGCGTGGGTAAACACCGGCTGGCGCACGTCGCTGCCGCTGGTGGTGCGCCGTGATAAGCGTGCTGATGGTGCAATTCCTGTGGGTATTCGCGGGTTGACCCGCATTCAGCGAGCCGCTGCCTGGATAGATCCGGCGGTGGTAGTGCGGGTCGTCTCGCCCGAATCACTGGTCAGCGACGTCAATGCCTTGCTGCATTCGCCGTTTGTTTCCCAACAACCGGTGCAGGCGTTAATCACGCTAAGCAGCCTGAATCTGCCTTTCCAGTGGGGCGTGACGGGCAGTTGTGCTTACGCGCTGGTCAGTGATCTCCCGGTCATGCATGCGGACAGTGATCTTGATTTATTGGTGCGCTGCGACACGCCGGTGGATGCCTCCCGGTTCTCTGATTTTTACGACCAGCTTCAGCGGCTTCCCTGCCGCACCGATGTCCAGATCAATACGCCACAGGGCGGATTTGCTCTCAGTGAATGGCTGCGCGGCGGTGACGTCATGCTGAAAACGGCATCCGGCCCGCAACTGGTGCGTGACCCGTGGCAATTGCCGGCGGACTGAACCCGGCTAAAAGAAGCAAGGAGCACAATGAAAATCCTATTTACTTTCCCCGGACAGGGCCCGCAGGTGCCACAGATGTTGCATCGCCTGCCGGATAACCCCCTCACGCATTCCCTCATTGAACAGGCCAGCAATGCGCTTGCCGAAGATGTTCTGCTGCTCGACAGCGCCGATGCTCTGCGCTCCACCCGCGCCGTACAGCTGTGTCTGCTGATTGCCGGTGTGGTGTGGGCGAAACAGTGTCAGGCCGAAGGCATTGAGGCAGATTTTTGCAGCGGGCTGTCGATTGGTGCGTTCCCTGCCGCAGTGATTGCCGGAGCGCTCGACTTTGATGATGCCGTGCGTCTGGTCGCCCTGCGCGGTGAACTGATGCAGCAGGCTTATCCGCAGGGTTTTGGTCTTTCAGCCATTACCGGTCTGCGTCAGAGTCAGGTGGAAGAACTGGTGGCGCAGGTGAACAACACTGAATCACCGGTGTATCTCGCCAATATCAATGCTGAAGACCAGCTTGTAATTGCCGGCAGCGACGCCGCGATGGCGCAAGTGATGCAGCTTGCAAAAGGGCTGGGCGCGCAGAAAACGCATCAGCTGGCGGTCAGCGTGCCGTCGCATTGTGCGTTGCTGGATGAGCCTGCGGCTAAGCTGGTCGGGGCATTTAAAGAGATTCACATTTCCCGCCCGACCTGCGGTTATCTCAGCGGAACGACAGGGCGAGTGTACTGGCAGCCGGAAAAAATTGCCGACGATCTGGCCATGAACATGGCGCGCACCGTCAACTGGCGTGATGCGATGGTCGCGGCGTATGAGCGCGATGTGCGCCTGGCGATTGAAATGCCACCCGGTGCAGTGCTGACCGGTCTGACCCGCCGCGCAATGGATCAGGGCGAAGCGCTGTCTTTATGCCAGTCGGGGATGCATGTTACGGGACGTCTCGCAGCGCGGTTAAGGGAAAACGAACGCTGATTAAAGGCATGGTAGGTTGGTGTTGAAACGCCTTGCGCTGTTTGATTTTTGTGCAATGTGCTATTGTCCAACCACTCTGAACGAAGGGATATCATGCCAGTTTTAATTCGCGGGGATTCGCAAATGATCGTGCTTGAAAGGTCGTACAGTCCAGCCACTCTTGCCAGACGGTTTGAAATTATCGATGAGATACGATTCAACAACATTGATATGTTGATCATCTATGATGAAAAAATTCCGTTTATTGCTATTGCAGAAGCACAAACCAGAACTGACAACCGGGGCGAAAAACGACACCACGTCGTAGCGACCCTGGAGCTTGCACGCAGGGAGAACAACCATGACTTGCTTGAGGTGCGCCAGTTCTGGGAGGACGAAAAAGCATTTCAGGTTGAAGGCGTGGTGGTTAATTCTGGAATGCGGGATTACCGTTTGGCGACGTTATTGTATGAAACGTTGGTGGTAAACAAGCATCTCACTTTGATGAGTGATAACGATCATTACACCGGCGGCCGCGCCCTGTGGAAACGCCTTGCGCAGGATTCAGCGGGATTATTGGTTTTCATACTTGATACCGATAAAGGACAATTTTATCCTTATGACGGTTCGAAAATGCGATATGACGGTGTTAGCATTCCTGAGTCTGCTATCTGGAGCGATCATCCTGTTAAAACGCATTGGCCGGTCGTATTGATTGCGCAAAACAGTGAACATCTCTCAGCGCTTTCTGCTCGCTAGCGCATACATCCGGCTTTCAGCGGCGAGGGCGAGGAGATTCGGATCGTGCTCGCGGCTGTGCGGGAAGACCAGCGAGATGGTTTGGCGCATCTGATAGGCTTCGGCCAGCGGCAGGAGCTTCACCGTATTTTCATACACCCCTTTCATCCTGCCGGGAATGAGCGTGTAACCGACGCCCGCCTGTACCAGACTCAGCATCGAGAAAATATCGTTCACCCGCGTGACAATGTCCGGCTCAAAACCGGCGACCTGAAAGGCTTCCTGAAAGCCGTGGTAAGTCGCAAACCCTTCTGCCAGTGAAACGAATTTCTTCTTTTTAAAATCGCGTAAATCCGCGGTTCCTTCGCAGGCCAGCTCTGCGCTGGCAGGTGCGGCAAGAAAAATATCATCCTGAAAAAGAGGTAACTGATCGTAGCGCTGTGCATCCACGCTCGAATCACTGGTCGAAATCAGGATGGCATCCAGCTGACCGTCTTCCAGCTTGTGCAGCAAATCACTGTTAGAACCCATCACCAGCTCCAGTTCCAGCTCCGGACGGCGTAGTTTCAGCCCCATGATCAGGCGCGGAATGGTTTCCAGCGTCAGCGAATATAAGGTGCCGACTTTCAGGCGCTTATCCCCAAAACCGGCAGCGCGCTGCGTTGCCTGAATGCCGTGCTCCATCTGCTCAATCACCTGCGTGGCATGTTCCAGCAACGCTTCGGCAGCGGGCAGAGGCAGCAGATTGCGGCCGCGATGGATAAACAACGGACAGCGTAATCCTTCCTCCAGCGAATGTAGGGCGCGATGTACGCTCACGCTGCTCAGACCCAGTTGCTCGGCTGCGCGGGTGATGTTTTGTTTTTCCATATAGGCGAGGAAAATTTCGAGTTTACGGAAGGTGATTTCACTGTCGATCATACAGGCTCCTGCGGCGCATTGATGGCCGTTGCGACCTGTCGATGATAACTGAATAGCCGCAGCGCGACTATTCAGTAAGGGCGTTAGCGGATGAGAGAATAAGATACCGTCAGGCATTTTTTGCCTTCGGCACAACTTTTACAGCTGCCGCTCAGACAGCTGTCATCCGCTTCTATCGTTTCTGCTTTGTGCATCGCCACCAGCCGCTCCAGCATGGCCTGCACCAGCGGCTGCGGTGCATTCAGCTGAAGGCTGAGCTGGCGGGCATCCGCCCGGCCAGCCAGCGCGAGAGAGTCGCGAACCTGAATCAGCGTCGTCATCTTATCTCCTAGTGACAGTCGTTGCCGGTCGCCGGTTCGCAACAGGCCGCGATATTACGTGGCTGCAAATGGAGGCTGACACGGCTGCGAGCTTTGCGCAGGCAGGTAAGTACGATGGCGTTGAAAAGCAGCACGATGAGGATAACCCCCGCACTATACGCCGGATGGTTGCTGAAAGTGGCCACCTGATAGAACAAGGTTGCCAGCGAATACGCCACGTTCAGTCCCCAGAAGATTGAAAACGTCATCCAGCTGCGGCTGGTTTCACGGGCAATCGCACCCATGACCGACACGCAAGGAACGTACAGCAGCACGAAAATCAGGTAGCTGTAAGCCGAAATAGCGGTCCCGAATTTCGTGCTCATGACACCCATCGAACTGACACCCATTTCGCCGTCACCTTTGCTGGCTTCGATCGGATTGGAAAGCACGCTGATGCTGAAGGTGTCTTTCAGGCCCTGCCAGGTTTCGTTTACGGCACCCCCCAGTTCATCGAGCAGATGGAAGTTAGCGGCGTCGAATTCTTCATTGTGGATATGTTCTGCGGTATACAGCGTATTGAGCGTACCGACCACCACTTCTTTCGCCATCGCGCCGGTGACCAGACCGACCGTTGCCTGCCAGTTATCTGCGTGAACGCCCATTGGCGCCAGTACCGGCGTCAGCACTTTACTGACCGAGGCCAGCGCGGAATCATTAATGTTATCCACAGCCTGTCCGCTGAAAGAGAAGCTGTTTAGTGCGCCGATGAAAATACTGGCAATCACAATGACTTTACCGGCACGCAGCACGAAACCTTTCAGGCGTTGCCAGGTTTGAAGCAGCAGACTTTTCAGATGCGGAACGTGATAAACCGGCAGTTCCATTACAAACGGTGAGGCTTCACCGCGCATGATGGTGTATTTGAGCAGCAGGCCGGTGAGAATAGCGACCACAATACCCAGCAGATACAGCGAGAACACCACCGACGCACCATCCTGTCCGAAGAAGGCGGCAGAGAAGACGGCAAAAATCGCCAGACGTGCGCCACAGGACATAAACGGCGCCATCATCACAGTAATCAGACGTTCGCGCGGCGCATCCAGCGTGCGTGCGCCCATAATCGACGGCACGTTACAGCCGAAACCGACAATCAGCGGCACGAAGGATTTTCCCGGCAGACCGAGCGACTGCATCAGCCTGTCCATCACGAACGCCGCGCGGGCCATATAACCGGAGTCTTCAAGGAAGGAAAGGAACAGATACATCATGCCGATTTGCGGCACCAGCGGCAGCACGGTGTTGATACCACCACCGACGCCCTGCGCGAGGAAAATGGTCAGCCACTGCGGGAAGTGCAGGGTGAAACCCACCCATTGCATACCCTGAATGAAAATCGCCGCCGAGCCGATATCGAAAATCGGTTGCAGCGCGCCGCCGATGTTAATCGCCAGCACGAACATCAGATACATCACCAGCAGGAAAATCGGCACACCGAGGAAACGGTTGAGGATCACGCGGTCCAGCACCTGCGTCAGTTTGTTCGGCGCGGTGAGGTGCGAATTACTGATGTCCGCGCACAGTGAAGCAATGCTCTGATAGCGCGCATCAGCAATCAGCAGCGCCGGATCTTCCAGATTTTGCTCTGCCAGACGGGCTTTCACCTGCGGCAATAATGCCTGCGCATTACCGGCGTGTGTCTGGCTGTAAATATCCCCTTCGAGGATTTGTAACGCCAGCCAGCGGCGTTGTTGCAGCGCCATGTCCTGCGGCATTTCAGCGGCCAGCACTTCCACTTCCTGTTGCAGCACCGGCGGGTATTTCACGCGTTCCAGCGCGGCCACTTGTGGCAATTCGTCGATGGCCGCTTTCAGTTCTTTGATACCGCTGGCGCGGGTAGAAACCAGCGCGATAACCGGGCAACCAAGCCGCGCAGACAGCGCCGGGATATCAATATTAATATTCTGGATTTTGGCGATGTCGAGCATGTTCAGCGCGACGATACAGGGCACGCCCAGCTCAAGCAGTTGCAGGGTCAGGTATAAATTGCGCTCAAGGTTTGAGGCGTCCACGACGTTAATCATCAGATCCGCGTCGCCGCTCAGAATGTAATGGCAGGCAATTTGTTCGTCGAGTGAGGTTTGCTCAGAAATTGTGGTCAGTGAATAGGTACCGGGCAAATCCACCAGCGTAATCTGGTGGTCTGCGGTGGCAAACTGGCCTTCTTTACGTTCTACAGTGACGCCAGCCCAGTTACCGACGCGTTGTCGGGAACCTGTTAACTGGTTGAAAAGAGTCGTTTTACCTGAGTTTGGATTACCAATCAGGCCAATAGTCAGTGCTTTCATACGTTCAGATCTACGTGTGAGAAAGGAAAAAACGCGGAAAACTCAAAGAGCCGCGCTAAGCAATCTTTCTAAATCATCGTTAAAAAATATCAGGCCAGGATCTCAAGTTTGAGCAGGTCGAGGTCTTTTTTGCGCACAACCAGACTGGTGCGGCGGGTTTCGATTTGCACCGGATCGCCCATCGGCGCTACGCGAATAATGTTGAAGAATGATCCCGGAAGCATGCCGAGAGACAGCAGTTTCTGACGATAGGCCGGACTGATTTCATGAGAAAAGCCGGTAATTTTATAAGCACGTTTCGATTGAAGTTGCATAGTTCCTCGCGAGGATGTCAGGCGTTATGGGGTGACGGCGTTTGGTCTTGCTGCGCCGTGCGTCCCTGCCCGGTGAGTCCACTGATTAGCGATTTATGTTGCGAACAAACTGCTCAGAAATTGTCCCTGGTGCGAAATTGTCTGCCTGAGGCTGACGGCGTATTGAATACGCAAAGAAGTACAAACGAGAATAGTTATCATAATTAGTACGCGTATGGAGACAAAAGAAAAGAGGTGTTCCTCTTCGCGGGTTTCTCCACCGCATGGCTATCCTATGCCTGCAACAGGCGAGATTTATTGATTTACCTCAGTGATTGATTCATTAGGATTGAGTTTAAAAAGTGTCGAAAAAAGACACATAAAAAAAGCCGCTGAATATCAGCGGCTTTCGTGTATGGCAGGAAACGCGAAAAATTAACGTTTTTTGCTGAGTGCAGCGGCCAGGGCATCGGCCATCGCATTATTACCCGCCGGGGCGGCATTGCGGCCCGCCGGTTTATTTTGCGCAGGACGTTTCTGGTTATCGCGGTTATCGCCTGTCGCCGGTGCGGAAGAGCGGCGTGCCGGTGCTTCGCCCGGTTGTTCATCCAGACGCATGGTCAGCGCGATACGTTTACGTTGCAGATCGACTTCCATCACTTTCACTTTGACGATATCGCCGGCTTTCACCACGGTATGTGGATCTTCAACGAATTTGTTCGCCAGTGAGGAGATGTGAACCAGACCATCCTGATGCACGCCGATATCGACGAACGCCCCAAAGTTGGTGACGTTGGTGACAGAGCCTTCAAGGATCATACCCGGCATCAGGTCGTACATGGTTTCCACACCATCGGCAAAGGTCGCGGTTTTAAACTCAGGACGCGGATCGTGGCCCGGTTTTTCCAGCTCTTTGATGATGTCGGTAACGGTCGGCATGCCGAACTGCTGGTCGGTGAATTCGCTGGCTTTCAGACCGCGCAGCACATTCGAATCGCCCATTAGCTCTTTCAGCGCCAGCTGCGTCGCCGCCAGAATGCGTTCGACCACCGGATAGGTTTCCGGGTGAACTGTTGAAGCGTCCAGCGGGTTGTCGCCGTGGTTGATACGCAGGAAGCCCGCGCACTGTTCGAACGCTTTCGGCCCCAGACGGCTGACTTTCAGCAGCTGTTCGCGGTTACGGAACTGACCGTTTTCATCGCGCCAGCTAACGATATTCTGCGCCATCATGCGGGTCAGACCGGCAACGCGGGTCAGCAGCGGAACGGAGGCGGTGTTGAGATCCACACCCACGGCGTTCACGCAGTCTTCCACCACGGTATCGAGTTTTTTCGCCAGCTGTGACTGGCTGACGTCGTGCTGATACTGGCCGACACCGATAGATTTCGGGTCGATTTTCACCAGCTCAGCCAGCGGGTCCTGTAAGCGACGCGCGATAGAGACCGCACCGCGAATCGAAACGTCCAGATCCGGGAATTCCAGCGCTGCCAGCTCGGAAGCGGAATACACCGAAGCACCAGCTTCGCTGACAATCACTTTCTGTGCTTTTACCGCCGGGAACTGTTTTTGCAGCTCGACGAAGAAACGCTCAGTCTCGCGGGACGCGGTACCGTTACCGATAGCGACCAGTTCGACATTATGTTTGATGCACAGCGCAGCAACCTGCTGTGCGGCCTTCGCAGCCTGACCGGTGTGGGGATAAACGGTATCGATACCCACCAGTTTGCCGGTGTTATCCACAACGGCCACTTTCACGCCGGTACGTAAGCCCGGATCGAGACCCATGGTCGCGCGCATACCCGCGGGTGCAGCCATCAGCAAATCATGCATGTTGCGGGCAAAAACGTTGATCGCTTCATCTTCGGCGCGTTCGCGCACGGTGCCCATCAGTTCGGTTTCAAGGTGCAGCAGCACTTTGATGCGCCATGTCCAGTTGACCACGGCACGACGCCAGACGTCGGCAGGCGCATTATTCAGACGCAAACCCAGATGGTCGATGATCAGCTGTTCAGCGTAGCTTTCTTTTGGCGGCTCGTCATGCTGCGGATCGGCGTTCAGCGCCAGTTGCAAGACACCTTCGTTGCGGCCGCGGAACATGGCCAGCGCACGGTGCGAAGGCACCTGAGAAATCGGTTCGTGGTGGTCGAAGTAATCGCGGAATTTCGCGCCTTCCTGCTCTTTGCCATCGACCATGCGGGAAGTCAGATGGGCATTTTTCCACAGGTAATCACGGACTTTCGCCAGCAGCGCCGCATCTTCCGCGAAACGCTCCATCAGAATGTAGCGCGCGCCATCCAGCGCCGCTTTGGTATCTGCCACGCCTTTATCCTCATTGATAAACTTCGCGGCAGTTGCATCCGGCTCGTTTTGCGGATCGTTCCACAGCAAATCTGCCAGCGGTTCCAGCCCGGCTTCGATAGCGATTTGCCCGCGCGTGCGGCGCTTCGGTTTGAACGGCAGATATAGGTCTTCCAGCTCGGTTTTGCTCAGCGTGGTATTAATGGCTTTCGCCAGATCTTCGCTCAGTTTGCCCTGTTCATCAATGGACTTGAGGATAGTCTGGCGGCGGTCTTCCAGCTCACGCAAATAACCCAGACGGGTGTCCAACTGACGCAGTTGGGTATCATCCAACCCGCCGGTGACTTCCTTACGATACCGCGCAATAAAGGGCACGGTATTACCTTCATCCAGCAGACGCACCACGGAAGCAACCTGCTCCGGGCGAACCTGCAATTCACTTGCGATAATGCGGCTCAGTTGATCATTCATAGGTCTGGTATCAGTTCTTTCGTTTAAAAAAGCAGGGCACAGTTATACGGTTTGAAGACTAAAAATGCCAGTCATCAGGCCGCCTGCCTGCGCGTTTTGAGAGTTAGCTGATCATTTCCCGTAGTCAATTTCGTTGACGTACCAGGTCGCGTCGCCAACCGGCGTGGTTACTATCAGACTGTCACCGACTTCTTTTTTCAGCAGGGCGCGCGCCATCGGAGAATCGATAGAAATGTAGTCTTTGCGGCCAAAAATTTCGTCATAACCGACAATGCGAAAGCGTTTGATGTCGCCGTCGTCATTTTCCACCTCCACCCACGCGCCAAAAAACACTTTGCCGTCCTGTTGTGGTGAATAATCGACGATGCGTAATTGTTCCATACATTTGGTCAGATAGCGGATACGGCGGTCGATTTCACGCAGTCGCTTTTTGTTGTACTGGTAATCGGCATTTTCACTGCGATCGCCCAGGCTTGCCGCCCACGTGACTTTTTTGGTCACTTCCGGACGCTCATCGCGCCACAGGAAATCCAGCTCAGTTTTGAGCTTGTCGTAGCCTTCACGGGTAATCAGTTTCGTTTTCATATTACCTGTCACTTTCTCACCGTTTCCTGCACATAAATCTGCCGCCATTGTTTCACACAATCGCATTCCTGGCAGCGCACAAATCGCCCGAAAAATCCGACGCACTGCTACGCTTTATATGATGGCTTTTTAGCCAGAGAGCTATTATCCTTCTGTGCGGTTTCTTACGTTTTTTTACCTTCAGATATTTCACGTAATATAATGAATTAAATAAAAATATCACTCGCGTTTAACCATCTACAGGGATTGGGGTACAGGTACAAATGGATTTATTAAAATTCTTACTTCGTCTGCCTTTTACATTGATAAAAGGCCTGCTGCGCGTGCTGGCCTTTGTATCAGGTCTGCTGGGGCGCATTTTTAAACCGATCGTCGGCAATATCGACTGGCGCGCGCCTGCCTGGTGGACAGCAATGTCCGGCGGCCTCAAACGTGGTTTTACGCGTCTTGAAGGCGGAGTGGATAAGTACCCTAAAGCCATCAGTCTGGCGATTCTGGTTTTGCTGTGCGCCGCGGGTGCGGGCGTTTACGGCTGGCACTGGTGGCTTAACCGGCCACAGCCCATCGAACCGGCGCCGATGGTGTATCAGGATACCAGCGTGCGTATCAGCGGTCCGGAAGCCATCAATTACGCAGCACAAAAACTCGCGCCGCAGCAGGCGATTTTCAATTTCCGCAACTCCGTCGCGCCGATTACCGATGTCGGTAAAGTGGTCGAAAAAGGGATATCCCTGAAACCGGCTACCGAAGGCGAATGGAAATGGGTCAGCGGCTACACCTTAGTGTTCACCCCTAAAAACCCGCTGCCGATGGGCACGAAATATGAAGTTGATTTCACGCCTGACGTCCTGCTCGCGCCGCAAATCAAGCTGGCGAAAACCCGTTATGAATTCACCGCACCGGCGTTCGATTATCAGCTGGGGCAGGCCGAGTACTATCAGGATCCGCAGGACCCGCAAAAACGCAGCGCGATTTTTAACGTTAAATTTAACGCGCCGGTGGATGTGGCCAGTTTTGAAAAACAGATTTCTCTCGGTCTGACCGAAGGGAAAGCCAAAACGCAGTCGAAACTCAATTATTCCGTGGTTTACGACCAGAAAAAAATCAATGCCTGGGTGCATTCAGAACCCCTTAAATCGCTCGAACACGGCGGTTCCGTGCGGGTGACAATCGGTGAGGGCGTGAAAGCGTCAGTACCTTCTGCGCCGACCACGCAAGCCCGAAATGGCGCGGTGTCCGTGCCTACGCTTTACAGCCTGATGGTTAACGAAGCCAGCGCGCAGGTGGTGGATGCCGACGGTGCGAAAGGTCAGCGTGCGCTGATCGTCGGGTTCAGCGATGCGGTCAAAGACAAAGATATCCGCCAGGCAGTCAAAGTCTGGTTACTGCCGCAGCATAATCCGAACGATCAGGATGAAGCCAAAGGCCCGGATGATTACGCCAGCTGGGAAGTCGACAGCGTGGAAAATAATGTTCTCGCGCAGTCCACGCCGCTGAATATTCAGCTCAATGACGCCGAAAGTGATTATCAGCCACAGTTCAGTTTCCGCTTTGATGCACCGGCGCACCGCGCCATGCTGGTGGAAATAGATAACATTCTGACCTCGTCCGGTGGCTACAAAATGCCGGAAAAAGTTTACCGGATTGTCGCGGTGCCAGATTATCCGAAATCCCTGCAATTTATGTCGCAGGGCTCGCTGTTGTCGGTAAATGGCGATAAGCAGATCAGCGTCGCGGCGCGCAACGTGCCGGGGATGCGTCTGGATATCAAACGGGTGATCCCAAGCCAGCTGCAACACATCGTGTCGTTCAAAAGCCGTCAGTATTCATCGGCAGAATTTAATCGTCTTAATGACGAGTATTTTACCGAGCACTTTAAGTATCAGACCGCTGTTAACAACGACAAGCCGGGTGAAGTGAATTATCAGGGCGTCGATCTCTCGCGTTATCTTTCCACCGATCCGTCTTCACACCGTGGCGTATTCCTGCTGACGTTGTCGGAATGGGATCCGAAGAAGAAGGAAGTGAAACCGGAAGCGGATGACGACGGCAATGTGTATCA
This sequence comes from Rahnella ecdela, assembly GCF_019049625.1. Lineage (GTDB taxonomy): Bacteria > Pseudomonadota > Gammaproteobacteria > Enterobacterales > Enterobacteriaceae > Rahnella > Rahnella ecdela. The sequence continues at coordinate 76,642 of NZ_JAFMOY010000119.1, read as the reverse complement.
GGACGATTACCAGAGCGAAGACGAAGCACCGGCAGGCGATTCCCGCTTTGTGGTAGTGACTGATCTGGGGATTATTGCCAAGCGTTCGCAGGATAAAACCCGCGACGTCTTTGTGCAGTCGATTCACAGCGGCACGCCGGTGGCGAATGCGAAAGTCTCAGTCATCGCGAAAAATGGCGTGACGTTGCTGACGCAAATGACCAGCGCGGACGGCCACGTGCGTTTCCCTGCGCTGGACGTGTATACCAGCGAGCGCCAGCCGGTGATGTTCCTGGTCGAAAAAGAGGGCGATGTGTCCTTCCTGCCCGCGGACAGAAATAATGACCGCGGCCTCGATTTCTCCCGTTTTGATGTCGACGGTGAAATTACCCCGAACGATCCGCGTACGCTGAGCAGTTATCTGTTCTCCGATCGCGGCGTTTATCGTCCAGGGGATACGTTCAATATCGGCCTGATTACGCGCGCTGCGGACTGGAGCAACGGTCTGGCCGGTGTGCCGGTGCGTGCCGAAATTCATGACCCGCGCGACAAGCTGATGAGCACTATCCCGCTGACGCTTGGTGCCAGCGGTTTCAATGAGCTGAGTTATACGACTGACGATAATTCGCCAACCGGTGAATGGAACGTCTATTTATATCTGATCGGCAAAGACAATGAGTCTTCGACTTTACTGGGTCATACCTCAGTCAACGTCAAAGAATTCGAGCCGGATCAGCTGAAGGTCACACTGCAACTGACGCCAGATCGTAAACGAGGCTGGGTGAAACCGTCTGAATTGCAGGCCAATATTGACGTGCAGAACCTGTTCGGCACGCCTGCACAGGACCGGCGTGTGACGTCGAAACTGACGCTGCGCCCGATGTATCCGAGCTTCGATCAGTTCCCGGATTACGCGTTCTACGAGAACCGCCAGAACAACGACGGTTTTGAAACAGAGCTGGAAGACCGTACCACCGATGTAAAAGGCGCGGCGACTATCGGGCTGGATCTGAAATCTTACGCGGATGCGACCTATCAGCTGCAACTGCTTTCTGAAGCCTTTGTGGCCGGTGGTGGCCGTTCTGTAGCCGCGACGGCGCGGGTACTGGTTTCGCCTTATGACTATCTGGTCGGGGTGAAAGCCGACGGCGATTTGGGTTACATCAACCACAACGCCGTTCGTCATCTGAACGTGATTGCGGTCGATCCTTCGCTGAATAAGATTGCGTTGCCGGACCTGAAAGTTGCGCTCGTCGAGCAGAAATACATCTCTGTGCTGACCAAACAGGACTCTGGCGTTTACAAATACCAGTCAAAAATGAAAGAAGTGCAGCTGTCGGAACAGCCGCTGTCACTGACCGCGCAGGGCAATGACCTGACGCTGGCGACGGATAAACCGGGCGATTTCGTGCTGGTGGTGGAAGATGCGAAAGGCAATGTGCTGAACCGCATCGGCTACACCGTGGCCGGTAACGCCAATCTGAGCCGTTCGCTCGACCGAAATGCCGAGCTGAAACTGAAACTCAATCAGGCACAATATCAGCCGGGTGAAGAAATTGAAGTGGCCATCAACGCGCCTTATACCGGCAGCGGGCTGATCACTATCGAGAAAGATAAAGTTTACAGCTGGCAGTGGTTCCACACCGATACCACCAGTTCGGTGCAGAAAATCCGCGTGCCTGCGGGAATGGAAGGCAATGGCTACATCAACGTACAGTTCGTGCGTGATGTGAATTCCAATGAAATCTTTATGAGTCCGCTGAGCTACGGCGTGATGCCGTTTAAAATCAGCACAAAAGCGCGCCAAAACTACCTCGAAGTCGATGCGCCTGAAGTGATAAAACCGGGCGAAAACCTGGCGATGACGGTAATGACGGATGGTCCGCAGCAGGTTGCGTTGTTTGCCGTCGATGAAGGGATTTTGCAGGTGGCGCGTTATCGCCTGAAAGATCCGCTGGAATATTTCTTCCGCAAGCGCGAGCTGGGCGTGGAAAGCTCGCAAATTCTCGATCTCATCCTGCCGGAGTTCAGCAAACTGATGCAGCTGGCCGCAGCGCCGGGCGGTGACGCCGGTGAGGGGCTGGATCTGAACGTCAATCCGTTCAAGCGTAAACGAGATAAGCCGGTGGCGTACTGGTCGGGTATTACTGAAGTGAACGGCGAGAAGCAGTTCGATTATCAGGTGCCGGATTACTTCAACGGTAAAATCCGCGTAATGGCGATTTCCGTTACGCCAGACAAAATCGGTAAGGCGCAGACTTCTGCGACCGTGCGCGATAACTTCATCATGACGCCGAATGTGCCGTCGATGGTAGCGCCGGGTGATGAGTTTGACGTCAGTGTCGGGGTCAGCAATAACCTCGACGGGCTGAACGGAAAAAGCATTCCGGTAGCGATTCATCTGAGCGTGCCGGCGCAATTGGAAGTGGTGGGTAACGTCGATCAGAACCTGTCATTGGCTGAGAAACGCGAAGGGGTGGTTAACTTCCGTCTGCGCGCCAAAGCCCTGCCGGGCGATGCACCGCTGGTGTTTGAGGCCAGGGTTTCAGATGAAAAGTACGCTGATAAAACCAGCCGCCGGACGATCAGTACGTCGGTGCGTCCGGCAATGCCGTTCCGCACACAGTCGGTAATGGGGCGCATGAGCGGCAGCAGCCAGAACGTCGATAATCTGCGCCAGATGTTTGATGCCTACGCGGTACGTACGGCGGCCGTCTCCAACTCGCCGCTGGTGCTGACCCGAGGGTTGTCACAGTATCTGGCGAATTATCCGTATTACTGTTCTGAGCAGATTGTCAGCCGCTCGGTTCCTCTGATCCTCGGTACTCTCCATCCGGAGATGAAAGGCGTACAGAGTCAGGCAGAAAGCAGCAAACAGCTGAAAGATATGCTGGCGGTATTACGTTCACGTCAGAATGACAGCGGTGCGGTTGGCCTTTGGCGGTCGTCACCGCAGACCGATCCGTTCGTCACGCCTTATGTGGTGCAATATCTGCTGGAAGCGAAAGCCGCTGGCGTCGCATTGCCTGCCGGTATGCTGGAAGAGGCAAATTCTGCACTGCGCGAACTGGCAACGAATCAGAGTGATGATTTGTATACGCTTCGTCTGCGCGCGTGGGCGGTGTATCTGCTGACCCGTCAGGGTGAAATCACCACCAGTTCGCTGGCGTCGGTGCAGGACACGTTGCAGCAACGTTATCCGGACACATGGAAAACCGATCTCAGCGCGATGTATCTGGCGTCGTCTTATCGTCTGCTTAAAATGGATGATGAAGCGAATACGTTGTTGCAACCGACATGGAAGCAGCTGAGCAAGGCGTATGACAAAGCCTGGTGGACGCAAAATTACTTTGATCCGCTGGTGCAGGACGCGACGCGGCTGTATCTGATCACCCGTCACTTCCCGGAAAAGGTTTCCGCTATTCCGCCGCAGGTGCTGGAGAATATGGTCAAAGCGCTGAAAGAGGAACGCTATACCACGTATTCTTCTGCGATGAGTATTCTGGCGCTGGAGAGTTATTCCACGCAGGTGGCGGCACAGGCAACTGCACCGGACGCGCTGAAGATTACGCAGTTAAGCAAAACTAAAAATGTGGAACCACAGCTGATTTCACAGGTTCAGGGGCTGTTTGCTAAAGCGAACTTCACTGCGGATGCACAGGCGCTTCGCATCGAAAACGGCAACAATGCGCCAGCCTGGTATGTGGTGACTCAGGCCGGTTATGACCTGTCCGCGCCGAAGAAAGCGATTTCACGTGGTCTGGAAATCACCCGCGATTACACGGATGAAAAAGGCAATGCGGTCACGCAGGTGACGCTGGGGCAGAAGATCAACGTGCATCTGAAAGTCCGCGCCAATTCAGCGGAAGGCCAAAGCAATCTGGCGATTGTCGATTTGCTGCCGGGCGGTTTCGAAGTGATTCAGCAAACGCCACCGGAACCGGAATCTGACGGGAGTGACGAAAACAGTGACGCAGAAGCTTCCGCGTCCTGGCAGTCACCGCTGGCGGCATCGGGTTCAACATGGGCGCCGGATTACAGCGATATTCGTGAAGACCGCGTGGTGATTTATGGCAGCGCCAGCACTGATGTGCAGGAGTTTGTGTATCAGATTAAAGCCACTAATACCGGCAGTTTTGTGATTCCGCCAGCTTACGGTGAAGCGATGTATGACCGCGAAGTTCAGGCGCTTTCCGTTAGTGACAAAAAACTGATTGTCGTGCCAGCTGACGAAGCGGCTGTTGCTAAAAAATAACAAAAACGCAGTCGCCCCGTCATTAACGGCGGGGCGTAACCTGTTCTGAGTAGCAAGATGATCTCTTTTCCTGCCTTTTCCAAAACAGCAAAACGTCTGCTGCAAAATATTGCGATGGCGTTTTTTTTACTGGCGCTGATCGTACTGGCATGCCGGCTCTGGCCCCATCCACCACTTTCTCAGGGACAACCCTTTTCCTCTGTTTATTACGACCGGCAGGGTACGCTGATGCGTATCACACTGGCTAACGACGATCGTTATCGTCTGTGGACGCCGCTGGAACAGATTTCTCCGCTGGCGGTGGAAGGTCTCTTACTGCATGAAGACCGTAGTTTTTACTACAATCCCGGTTTCAATCCGTTCAGTCTGATGCGTGGATTCTGGCGCAGTTATGTGGCGGGCGGAAAAATGCAGGGAGGATCGACCATCACCATGCAGTTGGCACGCATGCACTGGCATCTGAATACCCGCACACCGTCGGGCAAAATTTTGCAGGTGCTGCGGGCGGTACAACTTGAGCTGAGCTATTCCAAGCGCGACATTCTTGAAGCCTATTTGAACAGTGCGCCGTATGGCCGCAATATTGAGAGTATCGGCGCAGCCAGCCTGATTTATTTCAATAAAGCACCAAAGGACCTGGCCTTGCCAGAAGCGCTGACGCTGGCAGTTTTGCCACAATCACCGAGTTATCGCATTGACCCTAAAACCGGCGTTATCGGCAGTGCGCTGATACAGGCGAGAAACCGTCTGTTCGTACGCTGGCAGGCGCAATACGCCACAGACAGCAGCCAGATTTCCCTGTTCAGATTGCCGCTGGCACTGCGCCAGCCCGAGCAGATGCCGTATATTGCGCCGCATTTCATTGAACAGCTGCGTCAGCAAAATCAGCAGTTTTCCGGAACAGATACCCGAACTGACACCACGATAGACGCCGGTTTGCAGCGACTGACTGAACGACAGGTCAACGCGTTTATCACCCGCAATCAAAGCCGTGGTATTCACAACGCCGCCGTTCTGCTGGTCGATACCCGCGATATGGGCGTGCGTGCGCTGGTGGGATCCGCCGATTATTACAACCGCGGCATTCAGGGGCAGGTGAATGGCACTAATGCTAAACGCTCGCCGGGATCCGCGCTCAAACCGTTTATTTATGCGCTGGGGATGGAGCAGGGCGTCCTGCATCCGATGACCATCCTGAAGGATGTGCCTTCTGCTTTTGGTGCTTACGCGCCGGAAAATTTTGACCGGCGTTTTCTCGGCCCGGTGACCGCGACCGATGCCCTGAATTTCAGCCGTAATATTCCTGCCGTTTATGTGGCATCGCAGCTGCGTCAGCCGACGTTTTATCAGTTTCTGCGGCTTTCCGGTGTGGCTGATATGGCCAGTGAAAACCATTACGGCCTGTCGCTGGTGCTGGGTGGCGGTGAAGTGACAATGCAGGAACTGGCAAAACTGTATGCATTGCTGGCGAACCGCGGCGTGCTGCAACCGCTGCGGATGCAAAAAAACGATCCGCAACAGACAACTCCTGTTCGTTTGCTGAGTGAAGAAGCCAGTTTTATGACGCTGGATATGCTGCGTCAGCACCGCCGTCCGGGCGATACGCTGGCTCAGGCACCGTCCTCGCTGCCGGTGTACTGGAAAACCGGCACGTCCTGGGGCTTTCGCGATGCATGGAGTGTCGGTATTTTCGGCCCTTACGTATTAGTGGTATGGGAGGGGAATTTCGACAGCAAAGGCAATAACGTATTTGTCGGTGCCGACGCAGCTGCGCCGCTGTTTTTCAATATTATCGACAGCATTACGGCCAGTTATCCCGACGTGCAGGAGCCTAAACGCTCGTTGCCCAAAGGGGTGAAGCGGGTAGACATCTGCCTTGCCAGCGGAGATTTGCCAACGCCGTGGTGCCAGCAAAAAGGCAAAACCTGGTTTATTCCCGGAAAGTCTCCAATCAAAGTCGATACCGTTTACCGCCCGGTACTGCTCGATAAACTGACTGGTGAAGTCGCCTGCCCGCCTTATGACGAGGACGAGACTCGCACGGAAGTGTTTGAATTCTGGCCATCTGATCTGGCCAACGTATTTGCTCAGGCCGGATTACCCAAACGCAAACCACCGGTGAACCACTGCAAAGATGAGGGCGTGGACGTGAGCGGCAATCCGCCGCGCATTACATCGCCACTGAAAAACACCACTTATACGCTGCGCCAGTCCCAGCAGGGCCGCGACCGGATTTCATTTAACGCCGTAACCGATGCGGACAGTAAAACGGTGTACTGGTTTGTGGATGATATCTATCTTGGCAGCTCGGCCAGCAAATCTGCCATCGACTGGCAGCCCATTAACAATGGGCAGTATCGCATCCGCGCCGTGGACGATCACGGACGCGCGGACAGCCGGTTGATCAGTATTGAGATTGTGAACTGAGGGCGCTGGCCAGGCACATTAGAGAGTGTTGCGCGGCACAATGACCGCTTCAGCGTATGTCCACTCTCAGGGTGGCCATTGCCTGGAATTCACCGGTATCAAGTTCCCCCCCGACCAGATTTATCGGCATCGCTGTCAGGGTAATTTTGCCAAGCCCGTTTTGGTTCATCGGTAAAACCCCCTGAAGGAATGGCATATAAATTCCCGAAGAATCCTCGACCACAATGCCGATATCAGCCTTGTTGTCAGAAGGCCTGCGCCGTGCAACCAGATAATATTGTTTTTCCACGTCTGCACCATCTAATAGCATCAGTAATTTGTCACCTGTGGGGATCACCGGTAATCCCTGAGATGTGCAGTCGTATCTGATATCAAATGTCACTGGCCGGTAATTATCCGGCGCATTATTCAATTTAGTGAAGTGGCTGGCCTGAATGGTGCCGAAGTTAACGGAAATAACTTCACCCTGATTGATTTCACAGCTTTGCGGGGCAGTCAGTGTGCCGCTGATATAAAGAATTGCAACAGGCGCACCTAGTGGCGGCGCGGTCGTTACGCTGGTTGCCGAAGAAGCATAGACTCTGGCGATTTCTGTTCGAGGGATTAATATTTCACCCACAAACGGTGTCGTGAGATAAAACGTCAGAACCCCTTGCGAGCCGGTGACAAAGGTATCCTGAGTCTTTTGCTGCTGACAAATGCCTGTGCCGCCTTTGTCCCAGTGATGAGTGCCGTCACTGACGGCTTTACTGGTGGGGACGGTCACATCACCATTCTTGGGGAGAGTGATTTGCGTCATCAGATCAAGATGATCAGTAATTTTATAGTAATTGGTCGCATGTCCAAGCGGTAGTGAGGACACAAGGCTATACATGATGAGGACACCGTTGGCTGCTGAGGCATCTGAATCCGTGCAATTACAACTGATGTGATAGCTTTGCTGAGGGCTGTTCATCGCCTGGTTGAGGGACGCTCCTTTGACATTTTCCTGACTGCGTAAATTGCGTATCAACGTATTTTCATAAGACCCCGCGCTGCCATTCGTCGGTTCACACACGGCGACTCCGGCCCGAACCTGCGCAGAATAAATCCCCGCGAGAAACGCAGTCATTACGAATAAAGCGACGGAGGTTCCAGGTTTGGATATTTTCATGTGAATTTCCTTAAAGACATGAGGCTGTTACCGACTGAATCTGAGAGGCCGCTGGTTGCAGATTAAGGGTGGCTTTGCATTGCTGACTGGCGGTAGTGCCCCATTTCACGTGGATAACACTCGGTTCATCCGTTTTGATCCCGGATAAATACAATAGGCCGCCATCGTCAACGATGTTTTCCTGCGTCTGGTCTTCGCTCACCGCGACTGCGCCAAAAGGTACTTTTTTACCGCCCGGCTGGATAAGCGTAATCAATGCGCGAACGCCCACGTGCGCATCAAAATGTGCGACAACCATGGCGCCTTTGTTCGGAATGACCAGTTCGGAGTTTTGCGTGACATCAACGTCGGCAGGCAGGGTGGCAGTGTCCAGAACGATATGATTTTCGGTATAAGACGTGAGATAAGGAACCACAGCAAAGCCCCGCCAGTCGGTTTTGACGCCGGGGATATTTTGCACACGCGCGCCGCTCGCGCCATTGGTATCAATCAGTGCAAACGAGTCCCCTAATGGCTGGGATAGTGTGATGCCATGTGAGTGCGCGACGATGCCACCGGCCAGACCATAGCTGGTTTGCTGCGATTCTTTATCGTAGTAATAACCGGTATTGAGCGTACCGTACGCCGAACGATAAGAGGCATTCAGACTACTGCTGTCACTGCCGCCCTGATTAGCATGACTTTGCTGGAGCGAGTAACTGAGCCGGTTATCATCAAGTAATGTGCCAGTGAGTCCGGCTTGCTGCCGCGTTTGCGCCCCTTTCTGATGGGTTGCATTGTAAGTAGCCCAACTGTTCGGCAGCCAGCGGCTTAGCGGAATTCGGATATTCAGGGCTATCTGTTGATCATCCTCGTCTCCCTGCAATTTGCTGTAGGAGTAAGAAACGTTATAGCTGATCCCATTCAGGCTGGTGTTGAGTCCGAACGAGAGGTTTTTTTCCTGCTCACTCCCACCCCAGTAGCTTTGCTTGTAAGCCGTGACATATAAGCTGGCGCCCTCCCATATCGTCTGGTTAATGCTGAGCTGGAGCTTGCTGCGTTTATGATTATCTTGTGAATCATTGTCATTTTGCCGCTGATTGGCTTCATCAAAATCATAGAATTTACTGGTCGAATAGCGGTAACTGGCGAGAGTGAGATTGGTATCAGTAGATTCAACGTTTTTTGAGTACTGGATGCGATAGGACTGCCCGTTGTCGCGCTGCCCATCGTCCTGCTGAGTTTGCGCGTGGGTCATATCGAAAGAAATAGATCCCAGAGATAGCAGACTGAACCCTGTACCCACCAGGCCGGAAAGATAATCGGGTGAAGCGAGTGTGCCGGCGTAAACAGTAATTTCGTTTGAGATGCCATAAATCACCGTTCCCTGTGCAAAGTCAGGTTCATTATCCTCATTATCAGTGGAACGATATTTCCCGAATGTGGTGCTGTATTTCAGGCGACCCGGACGTTGCATAATTGGTACAGCGGAGAAGGGCTGATTGAATTTACGTTCGCTGCCATCGGCTTCTTTGATGGTGACTTCCATGTCGCCACTATAAGAAGAAGGATATAAATCGTTTATTTCAAAGGCACCCGGCGCGACATAGCTTTGATAAATAATGTATCCGTCCTGCCGGACGGTAACTTCTGCGTTAGAACTGGCGATGCCCCGGATAGTCGGGGCAAATCCGCGCTGGCTGTCAGGTAGCATATTATCGTCAGAGGAGAGCTGAATCCCCGTAAACTGTAAACTCGGAAATAAATCACCTGGTGTTGCACTTTCCCCGATGAGCAATTGAGATTTGAGCCGTTTAATGTCTCTCTGGACATAGCTGGCAATAGCGTCCCAGCTTTGCTGTCCGTCACTGCTGCTGTAAGTGCTGTAGTTTCGAAAGCGCCATGCGCCCGCGTTAAATCCATTTTGCAGATTCAGATACTGGTTTGAGTCATCGTTGCTATTTTGATTCTTACGCTGAGCGCCAGAAAATGAGTAATTGGAAAACAGCACCGGTACGCCATCATCCCACCTTTGGGGGTCAACATAGCCATTCGCTTTTTTATCCATCGCGGCCTGTGGAATGCTGACATCGAGCCTCATGCGGTTGAAATCCAGAGTGGCTGTTGCAGCAGGTATATACTGTGTTAAAGCCCCTAGCGGTGCATCATGTTGATGGCGGGATAATGTCGGAAAAGCATCGACCCGCACGCCCAGAGATCGCAGTAAATCAGTCGAAATTTGTGGTGCCAGTGATCCATCAGGCAAAGCGTCATAGCGGATTTTCTGTTGCAGGACTTTGTCATGATTGACATAAATCACTGTGTCATAGACGCCAGGAACCTGGGCTTTATCGCTAAGAGTAAATACCGAGAGGTCGACATTTCCCGTTTCCTGACCGGTACGCTGTAGGTAGTTGGGATCAAAATAAGCTGCTTCTGCAGCCCTCGCCGGTTTAACCTCCATTGCGCTGATATTCACCAAGCCAGTCATGCAGAACAGTAAAAATAAACGGTGCTGATGAAACTGGTGCCGGCAGCAGGCCGGATGTTTTGCAAACGGAGGGTGATCCATTGTTATCGTCCCTGAACTTCAAAAGGCTTGTCTGACTGATTGTTTTTTCCGTGACTGCTACAGCGCTCGTTTTTCTGGTCGGGAGTCGCCCCCATAATCATTAATCGAGCTCCACTCAATGGTATTGCTATGATTACTTTCCGGCAGTTTGACGGTGATTTGTCCGCCCGGAGCGACCATTTCCACATCTTTATAGAGGGTAGTTCCGACCATGAGATAGCTGAACACCACATAAAACTGTGTGGGGTTTTTAATAGTTAGCCCGCCTGACGTGCGGGAAAATTGCAGCAATTTGTAAGCGTCATAAGGTTTCCCTTCCAGACCAGACGGTCGGTAGAAGAGTTTTATCCGGGTATTTATAATGAGTCTGAGTTCATTGAGACTATTTTTAGGTGTTGAAGGAATTGCCCTTACATTAATATAAAATACAGATTCTTTGTTTTTAGGTAATTCACCTCCCGTATATGAGATCCGTAAACTGCTGTCTTCATTTGCATTGAGCCGAAACAGTGGTGGCGTTACAACAAAGGGTCCGCGAGTTTTAGTATCGCCGTTCTCAATCCATGACTGTATAAGAAAAGGATTTTTTTCAGATTTATTGCTCAGTGGCAATGAGGCTTCTTTTTTATCGGCGTTATAAATGACACGGGTCTGTCCGACAAGAATCCCCCCGCCATAGCTTACCTGAATGAAAGTAAAAAATATTATTGAAATTTTAATAATAAAGCATATCAGTTCACGCATGTCTTTATTACTCTCGGGTAAGTGATATGAATAAAAGGTAAGGCTATTATTTTATTGGCAGATTCTATAAAAAATCTGCCGGGCTCTATTTCTTAACGATAATCCAGGGTGACATTAACGCTGGCATCTGCCGGTCCTGCGATAATTTCTGTTGGATTTTTGAATGACTTGTAATTCGCAAGAAGATTGACATTCATCGTGGCTGTTTTGATGTCATAACTCAATGTTGGCAGCGTGTTGAGAAGCATGACTTGTTTTGTCGCCGCATCCATAATCTGAATACCTACGCCGTCTGCCATCGGATCACTAAAAGAATTCCCCAGTTTGACCAGATTCGGGTGAGTAGCATCCACGGCCTCAGCCTCCATCCAGATGATAAAGTGCGGCACCGGATCAGTGTCTTTTTGTGCTACAGGGCAATTTGTCAGCGGCAAAGTAAAGGGGATTTCAGGTGAAGTATCACCGATTTGCTGAAATTGAGCAGCGGAATAAGTTCCTAACTGAACATCTATATCGCTGCCATTATTAATCACACAGGCCGTTTTAATAATAGCACCAGTGAAGTTTATTTTACCATCTATTGCATAACTGCTTCCCGCTAACGCCAGGAGTAAAGTGCCAACTATGAGCTTATTTGTCTTTTTCATTTTGCATCCATTCTGAAATAAAACATTGAAAAATCGGAGCACAGATGCATCTAAAAATAGGTAAGTAATATTAATGAGGCGTCTGTGTAAAACGGAGTCTATCAACTGTTTTATCGATTGAACAGGGTAGGGATTTTATTGTGATGAATTTTGATATAAAAACAAAGGTTATATATATGTTTTCATGATCAGTTGGTTGTATTTAATTCATGGTATTGATTTTTCTTTTTTTTTGGAAATATAAAATCTAACGGATTTGAATGGGGTTATATTTTTAATTAAACGCTTTAATAGAATTCGTATAATGCACCCGGTTCTTAAAAATATTAATGCACGGGCTGCCTGGGTAATATATTGAGACGCTTTGGAGAAATATTTGTTTCACAAAGTGTCGCTTTACCGAACGTCGAAGGCACGGATGGACAATTTATGAGCAGAATTAAGGAACCCGTACAACGCATGACCCGAAGCCCATGACGACAAACCGTAACAAACCAACCTTAGGTGGCAGAAGATTCCTCTGATATTGTTGATAAATTAGGAAATCCATAATCATTGTTACAATTTCGTCTAGAATATATACCATTAAACGCTGTCTGTTTTAGCTGACATTTCTAACAATACAAGCTTCAGGCATTCACGCCTTTGGGAGATTTAAATGCAAGAAAATCACAAGATTCTGGTGGTCGATGATGACATGCGCCTTCGCGCACTTTTGGAACGTTATCTGACTGAACAGGGCTTCCAGGTGCGTAGCGTTGCCAATGCTGAACAAATGGATCGCCTGCTGACTCGTGAGTCATTCCATCTGATGGTTCTCGATTTGATGCTGCCTGGGGAAGATGGTTTGTCCATCTGCCGTCGTCTGCGCAGCCAAAGTAACCCGATGCCGATCATTATGGTCACCGCAAAAGGTGAAGAAGTTGACCGTATCGTGGGTCTGGAGATTGGTGCCGACGACTACATTCCAAAACCGTTTAACCCGCGTGAACTGCTTGCCCGTATCCGCGCTGTATTGCGTCGTCAGGCGAATGAGCTGCCGGGTGCGCCTTCTCAGGAAGAAGCGGTGATTTCGTTTGGTAAGTTCAAATTGAATCTCGGTACCCGCGAAATGTTCCGTGAAGACGAGCCTATGCCGCTGACCAGTGGTGAGTTTGCCGTGCTGAAAGCGCTGGTGAGCCATCCTCGCGAGCCGCTGTCCCGTGACAAGCTGATGAACCTTGCACGTGGTCGTGAATACAGTGCGATGGAACGTTCTATCGATGTGCAGATTTCTCGTCTGCGTCGCATGGTAGAAGAAGACCCAGCGCATCCGCGTTACATTCAGACCGTGTGGGGTCTGGGCTACGTATTTGTGCCGGACGGCAGTAAGGCATGAAGCGAATACGCTTTTCACCGCGTAGCTCGTTTGCCCGAACACTGTTATTAATCGTCACCTTGCTGTTCGTCAGCCTGGTGACGACCTATCTGGTGGTGCTTAACTTCGCCATTCTTCCCAGTCTGCAGCAGTTCAATAAGGTCCTGGCTTACGAAGTGCGTATGCTGATGACCGATCGCTTGCAGCTGGAAGATGGTACGTTGCTGGCCGTTCCACCGGCGTTTCGTCGCGAAATTTACCGCGAGCTGGGCATTTCCCTTTATACCAACTCTGCCGCCGAAGAGAGTGGTCTGCGCTGGGCGCAGCACTACGAATTCCTCAGTCAGCAGATGGCACAGCAACTCGGTGGCCCTACCGATGTGCGCGTCGAGGTGAATAAAAATACCCCTGTTGTGTGGCTGAAAACCTGGCTGTCGCCTGACATCTGGGTGCGTGTTCCGCTTACTGAAATCCATCAGGGGGACTTCTCCCCGCTGTTCCGTTACACACTGGCGATTATGTTGCTGGCGATAGGTGGCGCGTGGCTGTTTATCCGCATCCAGAACCGACCCCTGGTCGAGCTGGAGCATGCGGCATTACAAGTGGGTAAAGGCATTATTCCTCCGCCATTACGGGAATACGGCGCGTCTGAAGTGCGTTCAGTGACGCGGGCGTTCAATCAGATGGCCGCCGGTGTCAAACTTCTGGCCGATGACCGTACCTTGCTGATGGCCGGCGTCAGTCACGATTTACGAACACCGCTGACGCGTATTCGATTAGCGACTGAAATGATGAGCGATGGTGATGGTTATCTCGCCGAGTCGATCAATAAAGACATTGAAGAGTGCAACGCCATCATTGAGCAGTTCATCGATTATCTGCGCACCGGTCAGGAAATGCCCACAGAAATCACCGATCTTAACGGTATTTTGGGCGAAGTGATTGCGACAGAAAGTGGTTATGAGCGTGAGATCGACTCTGATCTGGCCGACGGTGAATTGCTGGTGAATGCGCACCCGCTTTCAATCAAGCGTGCTGTCGTGAACATGGTAGTCAACGCCGCCCGTTACGGCGATGGCTGGATCAAAGTCAGCAGCGGTCGTGAGCTCCAGCGCGCATGGTTCCAGGTTGAAGATGATGGCCCGGGTATTGAGCCGGACCAGCTTAAACATCTCTTCCAGCCATTTGTGCGCGGCGAAAGCGCCCGAACTACCAGCGGAACCGGGCTGGGTCTGGCGATTATTCAGCGTATTGTGGATGCTCATTCAGGTACGCTGGATATCGGCAAAAGTGACCGCGGGGGATTACGGATCCGGGCCTATCTGCCGTTACCGGTGGAGATGCTGAAAGCGGTGGCGGTTCAGCAGAAGCCGGTTTGATTAAGGGGAGCATAATCTCCCGCTTGATTGGGATTAGGGCTGACAGGTGAAAGTTTCGGTTTCTTCATACCGTTGATCACTTATCGCGCTGCGCCGAAACATGCCCGTCGTGCCCGCGATAGCGCGCAGTAAAAGAGCCGGGGATTCTTAAGGGTGGTGGCGATAAGCCACCCTTAAGGCCGGTGTGGGCGGCAGCTCACGGTTTTGACCTAAGACGGTGTGGGCGACAGCTCACGTTCGGATGGCAACCCACAATTCAGCTCTTCCTGCTCATCACGTAATACTCTGCTGCTTCTTCCCGCCATCTCGGCGTATCCCCCGCATCCCATGGATTAATCAGTGCGACGGCTGTGTGGGTAAACATGTCTGCCTGATCCGTCGCCAGAGTCGCCTGGTGATGCAGACAAATAGCCGCGAGCTGAATGTCGCGTTCCGGCATCTCAATACTGGCTGCTTTGAGTGAGGCTGCTACTTGCGGGTAATACAGGGCGCTTGCCGCATCAAACGATAATAAACGACCGGCAAAATCATGATTGAGCATCTCCAGCAACGCTTGTGAAAGCGGGGCTTTTTGCTGATGCTCCGGCAATGCCTCAACCCAGGTGAACAGTGCCGCCACGCTCAGGCTGGTCAGGTACAGTTGTGTGGTGTCCTGCGCGTCCAGCCATTGCAGAACGTTCTTTTGTGGCCTGGGGTTGATCATCTCAAGAATGACGGAAGTGTTGAGAATAATCATTTGGGTGGCAGTTCCAGTGGCTCTGTAATCACGGTGGAAAAACGCTGGCGGAGCTGGCTGCCCAAACCAAAGTCAGGCTGAGTGGGGACTAACGCCTGTTTCAGGATTAAGCGCGCTTCTTCTTCCATCGAGTGGCCTTTTTTGGCCGCCGCGATACGCAGTAATTCCTTCACATCGTCATCGAGATTACGAACGGTAATAGTCGCCATATGAGGTTCCTCTGACAGCAATGCAGTCATTCTAAATGCCGCCTGACCGGTTGCAATAAAAAAGGCGCGGAAGCCCGCGCCTGATGGGGGATAAATGCCGGGCTACCGTTTTGGTCCGGCGCTGACTAATGCGGCACCTGCCGGTGTGTCGGTATATTTATCAAAGTTATCGATAAACAACTGCGCAAGATGCTCTGCCTTTTCCTGCCACTGTTCACGGCTGGCGTAAGTATTGCGCGGATCCAGAATATGAGCGTCGACGCCCGGCAGCTCAGTCGGAACTGCCAGGTTAAACATCGGCAGAGTGAACGTTTCGGCATCATCAATAGTGCCATCTAAAATGGCATTAATAATCGCACGAGTATTCTTAAGCGAAATGCGTTTGCCGGTGCCGTTCCAGCCGGTATTCACCAGATATGCCTGCGCGCCCGCGGCCTCCATACGTTTCACCAGGACTTGTGCGTATTGCGTCGGGTGCAGCATCAGGAATGCGGCACCGAAGCAGGCGGAGAATGTCGGGGTCGGTTCATTGACGCCACGCTCAGTGCCCGCCAGTTTGGCTGTAAAACCGGAAAGGAAATGATATTGCGTCTGCGAAGCCGTCAGGCGCGAAACCGGCGGCAGCACACCAAACGCATCAGCGGTCAGGAAAATCACTTTGCTGGCATGTCCGGCTTTGGAAACCGGCTTCACGATATTTTCAATATGATAAATCGGGTAAGAAACGCGGGTATTCTCGGTTTTGCTGCCATCATCAAAATCGATTTTGCCATCTTCGCTGACCATCACGTTTTCCAGCAAAGCATCGCGTTTGATGGCTTTGAAGATTTCCGGCTCGGCTTCTTTGCTGAGTTTGATGGTTTTTGCGTAGCAGCCGCCTTCAAAATTGAAGACGCCATCGTCGTCCCAGCCGTGCTCATCGTCGCCGATCAGTTTGCGTTTCGGATCCGTCGATAACGTGGTTTTACCTGTGCCAGAAAGCCCGAAGAATACCGCGACATCACCTTTTTCGCCGACATTAGCCGAACAATGCATGGACGCGATGCCCTGCAATGGCAGCAGATAATTCATGACGGCGAACATGCCTTTCTTCATTTCGCCGCCATACCACGAGCCGCCGATCAGCTGGATACGTTCGGTCAGGTTGAAGGCGATGAAATTTTCCGAATTCAGCCCCTGTTTCTGCCATTCAGGATTGGTGCATTTCGCCCCGTTCATCACGATGAAATCTGGTTCGAAGTTCTCCAGCTCACTTTCCGTCGGGCGGATGAACATGTTTTTGACGAAATGCGCCTGCCAGGCGACTTCGGTAATAAAGCGGACTTTCAGGCGGGAATCGGCGTTTGCGCCGCAGAAAGCATCAATGATAAACAGACGTTTGCCGGACAACTGCTTGCTCACCAGAGCCTTCAGTGATGTCCAGGTTTCCTGCGACATCGGCTTATTATCATTTTTGCCTTTGCCCTGATCAGACCACCACAGCGTATCGCAGGTGGTGTCATCGCGGACGATGTATTTATCTTTCGGCGAACGACCCGTAAAAATGCCGGTATCGACATTGACGGCACCCAGTTCTGTTACCTGCCCGCGCTCAAAGCCTTCGAGACCCGGCGCCGTCTCTTCGTTAAAAAGAGTTTCGTAATCAGGGTTATAGACGATTTCGCTATTCTGATGGATCCCATAAAGGGCGAGTTTTTCGGCGGTGATCCCGATAGTCGTAGGCATTTCCCTGCTCCTCACTGAACTTTGAATCCCTCGGTAGGGATAAATCAGTTGTTATTGTAGGTATTTATCGCGTTTTAACCGCGACAAGTCTCAAAGAATAACGGGAGATGTAAATGTTTTTCCAGAATTGTGATGAAAAACTCGAAAGGTATGCAAAAAGGTTATGTGAAGGAAATAAAAAAGGGACTTTTCGGTAAAAAGTCCCTCAGTTTTAAGTTGTTAACGATCAGTGAACGTGGTCATCACCGGAGTGAACATCTCCGCCAGCTTTCAGCGTCGCCATATCCATCGCGTCAAATTCATAGTCTGCACCGCAATAATCGCAGTGCATTTCAATTTTGCCATCAGCTTCCAGCATTTCGAGAATGTCTTCATCCGGCAGCGTCAGTAGCGCACCCGCACAGCGTTCACGCGAGCAGGTACAGCGGAAACACACTGCCTGCGGTTCGTACAATGTGACTTCTTCCTGATGATACAGGCGGTAAAGTACTTCGTTAGCCGGCAGGTTCAGCAGCTCTTCGGTCTTGATGGTGGTGGTCAGCTGCGCCAGATGGCTGAATTCTTCCGGGTCGGTATCTTCCGCGGGCAGAACCTGCAATAACATACCGCCTGCCGCTGGCTGGCCTTCCACTTCTCCGGTACGGATAAAGATACGGGTTGGTAGCTGCTCGGATTGCATGAAGTAGTTTTCCAGACACTCTGCCAGGTTCTCACCTTCCAGACCGACTACGCCCTGATAACGCTCGCCAACGGTCGGAGAAATGGTGATAACCATGTAACCGTTGCCGATCATTTCTTTCAGAGAGCTGCCTTCGGCGATGTCGCCTTGCAGACGCGCAATACCGCGCAATTCTTGTTTATTATTACCGTTAATCACGGCCAGTTTCAGCGGGCCATCGCCTTGCAGCTGTACGGTAATATCGCCGTCGAATTTCAGGGTCGCGGTCAGCAGACTGGTCGCCACCAGCATTTCGCCCAGCAGATTATGCACTTCTGCCGGATAGTCGTGACCGGCAACAATCTCCCGAAAGGTTTCTTTGAGCGAGACCAGTTCACCGCGAACGGCGTGATGATTGAACAGGTAGCGATGCAATTGGTCGTGATTAGACATAATTTTCTCTCTTTGTGGCGATTTATTCAGAATCGCCATATTTAAATTTGATCAGGGTCCGCCGTTCCTTTTTGTCCGGACGTCGGTCCGGATGCGGCATAGCATTCATTTTGCGTGCCTCGGAGATTTTCTCCCGGCTGGCAATGCTTGCGTCGGTTTCCTGATACAGTTTTTGTGCGTCTTCCGCGCTGCGGCGATGAGTGGTCAGCCCCAGAACGGTGATCGTTTTTGTGTCATTTCCCTGACGTAGCGTGATTTCGGCATTCAGTTCCATCAGCTTGCTGGGTTTCCCCCGCTGACCGTTGTAATGCACTTTGCCACCATCAATCATCTCGCGAGCCAGAGCGCGCGTCTTATAAAAACGAGCCGCCCACAGCCATTTATCGAGACGTACTGCATTATCGTCGTCGTCCGTTTTACCTTTCATCTAACTCCCCTGAACCTGCCGGAATTATTTAGCTGGGCCTGTTACGGGTTGAATCGAGGGCAACAGGCTACGGAAGTCATTAATGGAGGGATGGCCCTGAAATGACTTATCTGCCATGGTCGAATCCGGATTTTCTATACCCAGACAATAGCGGATACCGAAGGTTTTTGCCGCATTCAGGATGGGTTCACCGTCATCGACAAATAACGTGCGTTCAGGATCAAAGCCCGTTTGCTTTTGTACCGCAGACCACAACCGCTGATCTTCCTTCGGATAACCAAATGTGTGGGTGGAAAGTAATAAATCAAGGTGCTGGTCTAAACCGGTATGCTCGATTTTAACGGACAGACTGTGCGGATGCGCGTTGGTCAGCAAAATGGTCTGACGTCCGCTGTTACGCAGATGCGTCAGAAATGGCAGCGTATCATCACGCAGTTGCGCATTTTTGCCGATGTTAGTGGTCATCTGATAGATATCCATGTCCAACCGCTCACTCCAGTAATCAAAGCAATACCAGTTCATGGTGTGCTGCACCGCCAGATATTCGTCATGAATAACCTGACGGGCATTTTCAAGCGGAATAGACCGTTGCTGGCTGAGGGCTAAGGGCACATCCTGCAACCAGAACTGACTGTCGAACGCCAGATCCAGCAGCGTGCCGTCCATGTCCAGCAAAACGGTATCAATACAATTCCAGTTAAAATCAGGGGGCATGAAAACTCCATGTCCTGGCGGCTGAAGTGGTGCGGGCGCCGCAGGAGAGAAAAAGTAAAAGCAGGGAAGGGCATCAGGGTAGCACAATCTCACCGGGTGGCGCAGAGCCACCCGGTGGTTTTCAGCCCAGGGTACGCGGCATGACTGGCGTTAACGTCGGGTGGAAACACGAATTGTAGTGTTGCTGGATATCATCAATACGGCGCTTATCTTTTACGAAGCGGCGGATAAACATCACGCTGTTCACCAGCAAAATGCCGAACAACAGGAATAACAATAAGCTGGTACCCAGATAACGCCACAGCGTGGAAATATCCGGTTCACTGTGCAATGAAATATGACGGGTTCCGTTAGCGTCCACGCTGATACCGGTGATCACACCCTGCGCACTGAACGGGGTATGAAGCAGCAGAGTTGATAAATGTTGCAGCTGTTTCCACTGATCCTGCGGCGGATTTGCGTACAGCCCGACAGGTGGCACCGGCATCTCAATTAAATCGCGGCCTTCATCGTTACTGATTAAGAAACCGCCCGGTGGCGGGCTGTTCAGGCTGTCAGCGGCACGTCGGGTTTCCTGCATGAAGAACGATGAGGTGGCGTTATTCACCAGTTCACTCAGCGACTGCGCACTGACCGGTCGCAGCAGCACGTTGATACCCTGCAATGAACCCGCTTTCGCGCGCTTGACCAGTGAGTTCCAGTTGCTTGAGTTCCCCAGATTGACCAGTGCGTTTTTCAGACGTACGCAATCATTATTGTTTCCGCACAACGCTTCTGTTTTAAGCACGATATCGGCAAAATCATCCAGCAGGATCATGCCGGATTTCTCAATCGCGGTTGCCAGTTGCGGGTTGATATTTTGCTCCGGACTTTCGCCGGGGTGCATCTGATTATTCACAGTCGTCTGCAACGCCGTCGCCGCTTCAATGATTTCTGATTGCGGAACAGGCAGCGGCGTGGCGTTATTCCAGTAGATGGCTGAACAATCGAAAGGCATATAACCGGAGGCCGTACGGCTGGCTGACGGTGGCACATTACACATGCCGGTGCCCTGAACTTTCAGCGTATCGCCGACACGCAGCGTGGTTTTTTCCAGATCCTGAACGCTGTTAACCTGCGTACTTTGCGCGCCCTGAAGCCATGCGATGCTGAGTTTCAGCGGCAGACCGAGGGGGACATACACCAGTAATGCCAGCAGCAGAAGGAATGCGCTGGTGGCAAGCACCAGATTTTTTCCCCAAAGCTGTAGCGGGAATTTTTTGACCTCATCATGCAATGACAAAATGCTGCCCTGACGGACAACCTGGCTGTTCATATACACTTCGACATCGGTCGGCTGGCCCAAATCGCGACCAATATAGGGTTGCCAGTGCGGCGGATAAATCAGGTCGATAGCGCCGAGGGAAATATTGCTGATATCCCCTTGCTTGGATTCACCAAACAATCCCCAGCGTTTAGGCAAACCCCGCAGGCAATGGATTTCTTTACGGTTTTTACCAAAACGTTCAGCCACCACCCGCCAGATAACCCAGCCCGCCAGCGCTGCGGCAATCATCAGGATCCACGGAAGGAACATCACCGGACTTTGCAGCGTGATGAATAACAGCAGGAGAATACCCGACACGGCCAGCGCTTCTTTAACGCCGTTCGAACGGGTCAGGGCGCGTTCCTCGCGGGTTTCGCTGCGCACTTTTACCAGTTCGATATGTTCACTTTCTTCATGGCGTATCGACGCGTTTTGCGGCTGAGAAGGAATTACTGCTGAAACCGGCGCCGGACCTTCATAGACGTGATCGGCCAGAGTATGACCGTTGAGTGAAATCACCAGTGGCAGAGTCTGCGTTTTGATCAGCTCGACTTCGTTTTCCTGAGCGATGTACTGCTCCCAGAAAGGCGGCAGGTGAATTTCAGTCGCATCCAGGAAATAACGCCATTTGTTTGGGTCTTCGCTCGCCACGCCATAGCGGGTGATCGCGCGCTTCAGACTGTAAACATTTTCGCTTTTGGTGGTCAGCGTCAGTTTATCTTGCAGGATAATCAGATTATTACGGTGGGTGATCGGCGTCTGCCCGAGCCCTTCATGCTGGCGCAGGTAGCGTTCTACGGCATCACGTTCTTTCTGCGAAAGTTTGCGCTGACTCGGTGCGGAAAAACGCACGACAGATTCGTCGCGTTGGCGGCGGCGCAATACAAGCCAAAAATAAGACGCTGTGGCAATGATTGCGATACACAACAACACCAATGTCACGACAACTGTGCTCATCCGATCCCCGTTCAGACGTGGGTGACTTACGTCAACTCTGTGAAAGTATTATACATAAATGGAAAGCACATTCTGCGCGCGAGTGCCTTTAGGTAGGAATTTAATTATTATATGGCGGAATATTAAGCACAAAAAATACCACGGTTGAGGATACCTGCATTTAAGAACTGTCTGGTATCGGTATAATCCTATTTTGATGTGTCAGCGTTTTTGTTAAAGCAAAAATGTGACCAGCGTGAGCGTTCGGATGCTTTTTGCGCTTTTTATGCTGACTTTTTAGAGGCTTTTTGTGCAAAAAATGAGTGCGGGCTGAACCGGTTTGCAGTAAAGATTGCGATTCCGGCTCTCAATAACGCACAATGCTCACTGATAGCGGTCTTTAAACAGAACAACGAACCCATTAGAACACCTCTGGTCAGGTGAATAATAAGTTGGGGATGAAATGACACAACACCTGCAAAAACCGAAAATCACTAAGGTGGAAACCGTAGCACGTTCGCGTCTGTTCACCATCGAATCCGTTGATCTGACTTTCAGCAACGGCGCAGAGCGTGTTTACGAACGTATGCGGCCTTCAGATCGCGAAGCAGTGATGATTATTCCTGTCATTGATGATGAGCTGGTGTTAATCCAGGAATATGCTGTTGGCATCGAAAGCTACGAGCTGGGTTTTCCTAAAGGGCTGATTGATCCGGGCGAGAGCATTCTGGAGGCGGCTAACCGCGAATTAATGGAAGAAGTTGGCTTTGGTGCCCGACATTTTGATGTGCTGGCAAAACTGACAATGGCGCCTTCCTATTTTTCCAGCCGCATGAATATCGTCATTGCCAAAGACCTTTATCTGAAAAGTCTGGAAGGGGATGAGCCGGAACCATTGCCGCAAACCCGCTGGCCTGTTTCCCGCATGATGGAATTGCTGCAACATCCTGATTTTTGCGAAGCCCGCAACGTCAGCGCGTTGTTCCTTGCGCATGATTTTCTGACGCGTAATGTCCGCTGAATCCCTGATAAAACGCCATTAAAAAAGCCGGTCATGCTTTATGCAGACCGGCTTTTTGCTTTACAGCTTACGCATCAGAACAGTTCGTGTTCCTGGCCGTTATCCATGATGGTTGTCCCGACTTCATGCACCGCATGTTCTGTCGGCTGAGTTCCGTCGATGAAGTATTCCGGACGACTGTTACCGCCGCCGTCAGACAACTTACCGGTACTCTTATCGATAGTGACGGTCACCACGCCTGGTGGTGGCGTTTGTGGCTGCTCCGGTACGCCGTCCAGCACGGCTTTCATGTAATCATCCCAGGCTGGCTGAGCACTTTTCGCGCCGCCTTCCGCACCGGAAATCTGATCAGGGATCACGCCTGAAGCTGTTGAACGGCCCAAATCACGACGGTGATCGTCAAATCCAATCCAGACCGAGGTCACCACATTCGGGCCATAACCTGAGAACCACGCATCTTTCGAGCTGTTGGTCGTACCGGTTTTACCGCCGATGTCGTGGCGTTTCAGATCACGCCCTGCACGCCAGCCGGTTCCCATCCAGCCTGGTTCACCGTAGATGTTAGAGGTCAGCGCATCGCTTATCAGGAACGAAAGCGGTGTGCTGATCACGTGCGGCGCGTATTGCTGCGCGGCATCAACCTGCGGTGAGTTAGGAGGAACCTGCTCCAGTTGAGGAGTCGGAACGCTGGTATTGTTGCCGGTGGTCGATGTCGCAACGTTTTCTACGTTGTCATTGGACAGCACGGCTGATTTTTGTGTATCGCCGTAAATCACCGGAATATTGCAGGTGCGGCAGGCAATTTTAGGTTTCGTTTCAAACTGAACCTGACCGGATTCATCAACGATTTTAGTGATGAAATACGGATCGACCAGATAACCGCCGTTAGTCAGTGTGGCGTAACCACGCACAACCTGTAACGGGGTGAAAGAAGCCGAGCCCAGAGCCAGAGATTCGGAATGCACAATGTTAGACGCCGGGAAGCCGAAACGTTGCAGATATTCTGCCGCGTAATCCACACCCATCGCACGCATTGCACGCACCATCACCACGTTTTTAGACTCACCGAGACCCCGGCGTAAGCGGATCGGACCGTAATACGTTGGCGGTGAGTTCTTCGGACGCCAGTCTGTACCAGCACCGGCATCCCAGCGGGTAATCGGCATGTCATTGAGAATGGTCGCCAGCGTCAGGCCTTTGTCCATTGCTGCGGTATACAGGAACGGTTTGATGTTTGAACCGAGCTGACGCACTGCCTGATTCGCACGGTTGAATTTGCTCTGGTTAAAGTCAAAACCGCCGACCAGTGCTTCAATCGCACCGTCATTTGGATTAAGCGAAACGATAGCTGAGTTGACGTCAGGAACCTGCGCCAGCCACCAGACATCGCCTACTTTACGTACCCAAATTTGCTGACCTGGGCGCACCACGTCAGACACTTTTTTCGGCGTCGCACCCTGAGCATTGTCGTTACGGTAAGGACGTGCCCAACGCATGCCACTGAACGGCAGGCTTATCACCGCCCGGTTAGACATGGTCGCCGTCGCCTGTGCGTCATCCGTTGCCGTGATAACAGCAGGGAACAGCGGGCCATAGACCGGCAGCGTTTTCAGCGACTGAACAATTTTGTCCTGATCCCATGCGGGTTCGCCCACTTTCCACAACTCGTTAGACGGGCCGCGATAGCCGTGGCGCATATCGTAGTTCAGAACGTTGGTACGCAGGGCTTCCTGCGCGGCCAGCTGAGTTTTCTTAGTAATGGTGGTGTAAACCATGTAGCCATCGTTATATGCGTTATCGCCATAACGTTTCACCATTTCCTGGCGCACCATTTCAGTCAGATACGGCGCAGAGAATTCGATGTGCGGGGCGTGATAATTCGCCACCAGCGGTTCAGCGCGTGCCTGATCATACTGCGCCTGCGTGATGTATTTTTCGTCCAGCATACGGGCCAGCACGGTATTGCGGCGCGCTAACGAACGGTCATGTGAATACAACGGGTTAAAGGTTGACGGCGCTTTTGGCAGACCGGCAATCACCGCCATTTCACTCAGTGTTAACTGGCTGACATCTTTACCGAAATAAACCTGTGCAGAAGCACCCACGCCATAGGCACGGTAACCGAGATAAATCTTGTTGAGGTACAGTTCGAGGATTTCATCTTTGGACATCATCTGCTCAATGCGGATGGCCAAAAACGCTTCTTTAATTTTACGGGTCAGCGTGCGTTCTGGACTTAAGAAGAAGTTACGGGCCAGCTGCTGAGTAATGGTACTCGCACCCTGTGAGGCGTGGCCAGACACCAGCGCAACGGAAGCCGCACGGAAAATACCGATAGGATCCACGCCGTGGTGTTCATAGAAACGACTGTCTTCGGTCGCAATAAACGCATGCACCATCTCCGGTGGGATCTGGTCGAGTTTCAACGGAATACGACGTTTTTCGCCGTATTGGGCGATCAAATCGCCATCCGCGCTGAAGACCTGCATAGGAGTTTGCAGGCGCACGTCTTTGAGAGTGGCAACATCGGGTAACTGAGGCTCGATATATTTATACAAACCGAAGATCGAGGCGGCTCCCAGCAAAATGCAACACACTGCAAGAATCAATAAATACTTTACGAACTTCACCTGAGATTTCCCATTAAGTGTCAATTGGGCAGTTTATAAACAACCGCGCGGTAGTATAAAGGCAAGCCAGCAACATGGATACGTTCTTTTATTTACCTGACGATATGGAGATTGGGCGAAAATGCGACTACAAGCATGGCAGGTAGGTCTGGATATTCAAGCCGGTTTTGCCCGTGCGATCGCCGTTCAGCGGCGGCGGCATGGCTGGCAATTACGTCACTGGTGGCAGCATCCGCTGCCTTCCTTCACATTGCGGGAGGGGATATTACATGAGACCACGCAACTGATCGCCATTTTATCGTGCTGGCGAAAAACGCTTCCGACGACATTTTCTCTGCGAATTACCCTTCCTGCACAACGCATTATGCAGCAACGGATGGCGGCGCCGGATGCCCGTCTACGCGAACCGGCCCGCAGTGCCTTCATCTTAGCTCATGCGGCAAAACAGTTTCCGCTGGGCATGGAACATCTGATGATGGACTACCGCGCGGATCCCCACGGCGACAATCAGGTGGTAGTCACGGCGGCCAGACAACAGGAAATCCAGCAGTGGATGGAATGTCTGTCTCAGGCGCGGCTTTATCCGGATGCCATTGAACTGACCCCCTGCGCACTTCAGGTTGCGGCCTTTGCTGCCGGCCTTCCGGGAGATGCGCTGCTGGTGCATCCGCTTGATGACGCATTCCTCTGGGCCTCTCCGCACAGTTTGCCCTTTCAGTTTGGTTTTTCTGATACCGCACCACAAGACGTGTCGCTGTCAGAACGCATCCGCCAGCAATATCGTGCGGCGGCGCTATGCCACAGCGAGTGTTTTTTCAGCGGAATGTCTCCGCCTGCGGCGATGCAATGCTGGTCACCTCTGAGTGCCATTGCGCAGTTATCTGCGCCGCTGCCCGCCAATCCGGGTGATTTTGCGCCCGCAGTCGGGCTGGCTCTGCGACAGGACGACTGCTAATGCTGCAGGTGAATTTATTGCCGTGGCGCAGACTTCGCCTGCAGCGCAGAACCCGATACTGGCTAAGGATGTTTATCTGTTTTCCGGCTGTCATCTTGATCGTCTTTCTGACGTTTGCTGCTTTTCTCGCTCAGGAACGGGCCCTGCTGCAACTGCATTTATCGGCACTGAATACTTCCGTTCAGGTTTTCTCACGACAGCAGCGGGATGTGAACACGGCAGATGAGCAGGTAAAAGCTCTGCAGGCGCAGCGTCTGGCCGCTCTTAAGCGACTGAAGCGGAGTCAGGATTATCTTCAGTTACTGGAATTAGTGGCCGCACAGATACCGGCAGACGTGCGGCTGACTGAAATAACGGAGCATCAGGAAGCGCTGACGTTTAAAGGAGAAGGGCGCTTTTATCACGATATTTTATCTTTCCGCGACGTGCTGGCTGCCAGCGGTTTGCTGGACAAAGTCAGTCTTTCAGATGTTCAGCAACAGCCAGACCAGATGCTGAGCTTTGTGATGAAAACCCGGTTTCAGTCAGCCCGTCCGGTGGCGGAGCAGGAGAAAGCGCCATGATGATGTTTTTGTCAGAACGTCTTGAGCCGCTGATGGAAAAACCGGCCTGGCAAAGAGCGCTAACGCTGGTCGCCGGTATGCTGGCACTGATCTTGTTGCTGTATGTCTTTGTGCTTCGCGGACTGTGGCAGCAACAGGATGCGCTGACGCGGGCGATTGCAGTCGCACAGCGCAACGTTTTTCAGTCGCAGGCGGCGTTACTGAGTCAGCACCCGCTGAGCGTACTGAGGCAGGAAATTCAAAGCAATGTTGCTCTTGCAAGAGAGAGTTTGCCGCTGGCGCAACAATTTGCTCAGCCGCTGAAAGATGCCGGAGCAGAACTGCTTCACTGGACGCCAGCCGTGCAGACGAAAACAGCAGAACAGGGAATGCTGGATTTGCAGCTGACTTTTACCGGTCTGACGCGATTTCTTTATGCGTTGCTGCAACGTCCGGAACATCCTACGTTCAGTGAGCCGGATATCAGGGTGACGGCCTCTGGTATAAAAGCATCGCTTCTGCTGACACAAACCACCGGTACAGACGAATTCGCAGATTCATCTTCAAACGCTGCAGCCGGTAGGGATCCGTTTTCACCTCTGGCTTCCTCAACGTGTCCCGGAGTTTCTGCGATGTCTGAATGGATCCTGAGCGGAGTTTCGCAGGCGAATGGCAGGCAATCCGGCTGGCTGCTGTCGTCTGATGGTCAGTGGACAAAAGTCGAGGCAGGTAATCAGGTGGGAACTCCGGCATGGACGGTCGAAACCCTGAACGCGTCTCAGGCAGAACTCAGTCTCAGCGAGCCACAATGCGGTTTACAGCGTCAGACTCTACAGTTAGGTAAGAAAATTGATTCTCCACGGAAAGGAAAATAATGAAATATATTAATCATAAAGTGACGCTTATTCTGCTGTGCTTATGCCTCAGTCCGGTTAACGCGGCCCCTGCGCTTATCTCTCTTGAGTTTCCGTCATCGCCGGTCTGCCTGGTTTTGCAGGCACTGGCGGATTCCCGGCAGCTTAATCTGGTCACTGCTCCGGGTGTGGAAGGGCAAATCAGCGTGAAGCTCAAAGAGGTTCCGTGGCAGCAGGCGCTTGATATTATCCTAAAAATGAGCCATCTCACCAGTGAATTACAGGGCAACGTTTTACTGGTATCGCCGGTCGCTGACCCGCTGGTTGAGCGACAAAAAATGGAAGATGCCGCCGAGCAACAGGCACTGAACAGCCCGATCATCAGCATGACCGTGCCGCTCCAGTATGCCGATGCCAAAGAAACTGCGCAGAGCCTGAATGCCCAAAAAGGGTCACTGCTCTCGGTAAAGGGCAATGCTTCGGCCGATACTCGTACGAATACGTTGTTATTACGCGATACACAGGAGGCGCTGGACGTAGTTGCGCCCTGGGTAAAAGAAATGGATTTCCCGCTACAGCAGGTGCAACTGGCGGCGCATATCGTGACGATGAACAGTGAAAGCCTGCGTGAGTTAGGCGTGCAATGGGGTTTCAACGGTGATGAGCCGATCACCAAAGCTGTACGTATGAACAATTTCAGTATGGGCATGCCGGTAGAAAATCCGATATTTACGGCGGGCTTTAATCTGGCGCATATCAGCGGACGGATCCTCGATCTGGAACTGACCGCCCTTGAGCAGGAAGATAAGGTGGATATCATCGCCAGCCCGCGTCTGCTGACGGCGCACATGCAAACGGCCAGTATCAAGCAGGGTACCGAAATTCCTTATCAGGTTTCCAGCGGTGCCAGCGGCAGCACGTCGATTGAATTCAAAGAAGCAGTGCTCGGCATGGAAGTGACACCGAAAATCTTGCGTGACGGGCGCATTCAGATGGCGTTACAGATAAGCCAGAACATGCCGGGAAGAAGTATCAAACAGTCAGAAGGCGAGGCGCTGGCTATCGACAAGCAGGAAATTAAAACTCAGGTGACGGTCAAGGACGGGGAAACCATTGTGCTCGGCGGGATATTCCAGCGTAAAAATCAAAAAACAGATACCAAAGTGCCGGTGCTGGGCGATATTCCTGTGGTCGGTTCCTTGTTTAAACATCAGTACACAAATGAACAGCGGCGCGAGTTGGTGATTTTCATCACTCCGACCCTAATCCACACACAGTAGGTGGGTATTCTGACTTAACGTAAATTGCACAATAACGTTGAGCGCATGCAACTTTTTGTGTCGCAAGAGGCTTCTGCGTTTGACGCTGCCGTCGATTTAGCTTACAAGGGTTACCGAATTGAGCACCGTGATCTTTTTATTACGACAGACACGCCGATAAAAACGTACGGTTTCCCTCCTGCGGCGTGCAAAGTGATTTATTCGGTTGCCAAACTACCAAGAGTGTTGAGATAATTTTTTTCTGATCTCGCACTATATCGCTCATGAGGTTTCAGTTTAGGTCCCGCCGCTAATTTGATTGGCGGGGCGGGTTATCATCAACGAATTGTCTTAGTAATACCGAAAAACATGGCAGAGAAACGCAATATCTTTCTGGTTGGGCCTATGGGTGCCGGCAAAAGCACTATTGGTCGACAGTTAGCTCAGCAACTCAATATGGAGTTTTTCGACTCCGATCACGAAATTGAGCGACGTACCGGAGCTGATGTGGGCTGGGTATTTGATTTAGAAGGCGAAGACGGATTCCGCGACCGCGAAGAAAAAGTGATCAACGAACTTACCGAAAAACAAGGCATTGTTCTGGCGACAGGTGGCGGTTCCGTGAAATCACGTGAAACCCGTAACCGTTTGTCAGCGCGTGGCGTTGTCGTCTATCTTGAAACTACCATCGAAAAACAACTGGCGCGCACACAACGCGACAAAAAACGTCCATTATTACAAGTGAGTGCTCCGCCACGTGAAGTGCTTGAAGCACTGGCGAGAGAGCGCAATCCTTTGTATGAAGAGATTGCCGACGTCACTATTCGTACCGATGATCAAAGTGCCAAAGTCGTTGCCAACCAGATTATTAACATGCTGGAAAGTAACTGATTATTGGTGTCCATCATTGCCTGAGGGTGTCAGTTAAAGAAGGTCACAGAGCACGACATGGAGAGGATTACCGTAACGTTAGGGGAACGTAGCTACCCCATTACGATTGCTGCCGGATTGTTCCACGATCCGGCTTCTTTTATGCCGGTAAAGGCAGGCGATCAGGTCATGATAGTGACCAATGAAACCCTCGCCCCTCTCTATCTGGACGCGATCCGTTCAGTGCTGGAGCAGGCAGGCGTTCGTGTTGATCAGGTGATTTTGCCTGATGGTGAACAATACAAATCCCTGGCTGTTCTAAATGACGTGTTCTCCGCGCTGCTTGAAAAGCCGCACGGACGTGATACTACGCTTGTCGCCCTTGGCGGCGGCGTCGTCGGTGATTTAACCGGCTTCGCCGCAGCCAGTTATCAACGCGGTGTGCGCTTTATTCAGGTGCCAACCACGCTGCTTTCTCAGGTCGATTCCTCTGTTGGCGGTAAAACAGCGGTAAACCATCCCCTCGGAAAAAACATGATCGGCGCGTTTTATCAACCTGCGTCGGTGGTGATTGATCTCGATTGTCTGAGAACTCTGCCTGCCCGTGAAATGTCATCGGGCCTCGCGGAAGTCATCAAATACGGCATTATTTTAGATGCCGACTTCTTTACCTGGCTTGAAGACAACATGGAATCTTTGCTGGCGCTGGATATGAATGCGCTGGCTTATTGCATCCGTCGTTGCTGCGAGCTGAAAGCTGAGGTTGTGGCGGCCGATGAACGCGAAAACGGACTGCGCGCCTTGCTGAATCTGGGCCATACTTACGGCCATGCTATTGAAGCAGAAATGGGTTATGGCAACTGGTTGCATGGCGAAGCGGTAGCGGCCGGGATGATGATGGCCTGTTATACGGCACATCGTCTGGGACAATTTAGTCTGGGTGATATTGCCCGGGTGAAAGCGTTGCTGACCCGCGCAGGTTTACCGGTGGCCGGTCCCGAAGTCATGGACGCCCCGTCTTATCTGCCGCATATGATGCGTGATAAGAAAGTGCTGGCTGGCGAACTGCGTCTGGTTTTGCCAAAAGCAATTGGTCAGTCTGAAGTACGCTCCGGCGTATCACATGAAATGGTGCTGGCTTCGATTGAAGATTGCCGTTAAGACTGCGGCCATAATGTTGGCCAGATAACGACCGATTTCACCAATGCCCAGCAAGCTTTATTTTTTAGTCAGGATAGTTGCTCCGCGTAAAGCCAGTTAAGGCTTTTAGCCGGGTTGGAGGTTTTAGATGGATGATTTAACACCGGAAGACGATCTCAAACCAGACACCAGCGATCGCCGCCCGCCGCGCGCCCGCAAACCGTCTCCTTCCATTCCAAAAGTTGCTGTTTCCCGTCAGTACGTGATGATCGGTATCGGTATTGTGGTGCTGGTATTGCTGATTGTCGGCATCGGCTCTGCCATGAAGTCGCCAACATCTAATCAGCCAGCCCAGCAGAACAACGGTCCGAAAGACATTAGTCTTGCCGGTAACGATGCTGCAGCACCTGCTCAGCCTTCTGCACAAGCTCAGGCTAATACGGCACAGGCCGTTAATGGTCAGCAGCCTGCTGATGGCCAGCAACCGAAGAGTATCGGTTTACCGCCGGTTTCCTCCACACCAACAGAAGCTCAGCCAGTTCCGGATAACGGTCAGGCGAAAGAGCGTGTGGATTTGCCAGGCGATATGAGTGATGCATTATCCTCCCAGCAAAATCAGGTCGATAATGCCGCGCAGGGCGGTATGAATCCTGCTGCACAGTCACTGACTTCTTTGCCAACGGCGCCGGCGACCGTTAACGGTTCTGCACGTACCCAGGCACCGGCAGGTTCTCAGCCGACAGCCTCGCATACTCGTCCGGCTCCGGTTGTCCGTAATCCGCAGACTGCGCACACGGCGAAACCGGCAGAGCACAAACCTGCTGCAACGAACCAGACTGCACATGCGGCGAAACCGCAGGCTTCTAAATCTTCCGCAGCTCAGGCTCCGGCGGCGTCATCTTCTGTCGCGTCGTCAGGCAGTTCTGCGGCCATCAAGTCAGCACCGGGTACGCACTTTACCCTGCAATTAAGCGGAGCTTCTCAGTCGAACTCGCTGAACGCCTTTGCTAAACAGCAAGGTCTGAAGAATTATCTGGTATATCAGACAGCCCGCGACGGGAAGCCGTGGTTTGTGCTGGTCAGTGGTAACTACGCTTCTTCAGCAGAAGCCAAACGTGCCATTTCCAGCTTGCCTGCGGAAGTTCAGGCTAAAAAACCGTGGGTCAAACCTGTACATCAGGTACAGCAAGACCTGAAAAAATGAAACTGATCTCAACGCGATTTGCTGTCTAAAAACAGGATACAATCCGCGGCTGTGAATTGTATAAGTAGCTAACTGACGGCATGAAGAAGAACCGCGCGTTTTTGAAGTGGGCTGGCGGCAAATACCCGCTGATTGATGACATCAAACGTCATCTTCCGGCGGGAGATTGCCTGATTGAGCCTTTTGTTGGCGCGGGTTCGGTATTTTTGAATACCGAGTATGACGCTTATATTCTGGCGGACATCAACAACGACCTGATCAACCTCTACAACATTGTGAAGACACGCACGGCGGAATTTGTGCGTGATGCCCGTGTGCTTTTCACGCCAGAGTTTAATGATTCAGAGCGTTTTTACGTCCTGAGGGCTGAGTTTAATGCCAGCCGCGACCCTTATCGTCGTTCCGTGCTTTTCCTCTATCTCAACCGCCATTGTTATAACGGCCTGTGCCGTTACAATCTCAGTGGGGCATTTAACGTGCCTTTTGGCCGTTATAAAAAGCCGTATTTTCCGGAAGAAGAGCTCCACTGGTTTGCTGAAAAAGCGAAAAATGCAGTGTTTGTGTGTGAGCATTATCAGGACACTTTGCTGAAAGCGCAGACTGGCTCGGTGGTGTATTGCGATCCTCCGTATGCCCCGCTTTCTGCGACCGCGAACTTTACGGCTTACCACACCAACAGTTTTAGTATGGATGATCAGCGCAATCTGGCGCGGTTGGCGCATCAGCTTTCCCGTGAGAATGACGTGCCGGTGCTGATTTCCAATCACGAAACACCACAAACGCTGGAATGGTACGCAGAGGCCGATCTGCACCGTGTTTCGGCGCGGCGTACTATCAGCAGTAAAGTTGCAAAACGCAGCATGGTGAATGAACTTTTAGCGCTCTACCGGTGATTGCCGTTCAGCGGTAATCCACCGATAACCCTATCGTTTGGAGAAGCGGATGAAACAGTTTTTGATTGCACCGTCCATTCTGTCGGCTGACTTTGCCCGTCTGGGTGAGGACACGGCCAAAGCACTGGAAGCTGGTGGAGATGTTGTCCATTTTGATGTGATGGATAATCACTACGTACCCAATCTGACGATGGGACCGGCGGTGCTGAAAGCGCTGCGCAACTACGGTATTACTGCGCCGATTGATGTTCACCTGATGGTTAAACCGGTTGATCGCATTATCCCGGATTTTGCCGAGGCCGGTGCCACTTACATCACTTTCCATCCGGAAGCCTCTGAGCACGTTGATCGTTCGCTGCAACTGATTAAAAGTCACGGCTGTAAAGCCGGTCTGGTGTTTAACCCTGCCACTTCGCTGAGCTATCTCGATTACGTGATGGATAAACTTGATGTGATCCTGCTGATGTCGGTAAATCCGGGCTTCGGCGGTCAGTCGTTTATTCCGGGCACGCTCGATAAATTGCGTCAGGTTCGTAAAATCATTGATGCCAGCGGTTATGACATTCGTCTGGAAGTTGATGGCGGCGTGAAAGCTGAAAATATCGGTGAAATCGCTGCGGCGGGTGCTGATATGTTCGTCGCCGGTTCTGCCATCTTTAATCAGCCAGATTACCGCGCCGTTATCGACCACATGCGCAGCGAGCTGGCTAAGGCCACCCATGACTGAGCCACTGAAAGCCCTCGGTTTAGGATTTGATCTCGACGGCACACTGGTCGACAGCGCGCCGGGTCTTTCAGAAGCGATGGATCTGGCGCTGCAAGATTTTAATTTGCCTGCCGCAGGCGTTGAACGCCTGAGCACCTGGATTGGTAATGGCGCGGATATCATGGTTGAGCGCGCCGTGCGCTGGGCCGAAGGTGATTTATCCCCTGAATTTTTGCAGAATGTACGCGATAAATTCGATCACTATTACGCCGATACCGCCGCAGGTGGCAGCCGTTTATACCCGCAGGTGAAAGAGACGCTGGCCGCTCTGGCCGAAGCCGGAATACCTATGGGGCTGGTGACCAACAAACCTACGCCTTTCATCGCGCCTTTACTGCAAGCGCTGGGTATCGACAGCTATTTCACCGTGGTGATTGGCGGTGACGACGTCGTGGCGAAAAAACCGCATCCGGCGCCGGTCTATATGACGTTAGCGTTGCTGGGGCTTCGTGCCAGTGAAATGGTATTCGTGGGCGATTCCCGCAATGATATTCATGCTGCACAGGCCGCAGGCTGTCCGTGTGTCGGCATGACTTACGGCTATAACTACGGTGAAACCATCGCGCTGACCAAACCCGATCGCGTGCTGGATAATTTTGCCGACCTTTTGCCCACATTAGGGCTGTCATCTTTAAAAGATCAGGAAGCATAAAATGAGTAAACCCATCGTATTTAGTGGCGCACAGCCCTCCGGCGAATTGACCATTGGCAACTACATGGGTGCGCTGCGTCAATGGGTCAAAATGCAGGACGATTACGAATGCATTTACTGCATCGTCGATTTGCACGCGATCACCGTGCGTCAGGATCCGGAAAAACTGCGCAAAGCGACGCTCGACACGCTGGCGCTGTATCTGGCGGTCGGCATTGATCCGAAGAAAAGTACCATCTTCGTGCAGTCTCATGTTCCTGAACACAGCCAGCTGAGCTGGGCGCTGAACTGCTATACCTATTTCGGTGAGCTGGGGCGTATGACGCAGTTCAAAGATAAGTCTGCTCGCTACGAAACCTCCAACAGCGAAAGCATCACTGCCGGTCTGTTCGATTATCCTGTGCTGATGGCGGCCGACATTCTGCTGTACCAGACCAATCAGGTGCCGGTCGGTGAAGACCAGAAACAGCATCTGGAACTGAGCCGCGATATCGCCGCCCGTTTCAACGCGCTGTATGGCGATGTCTTTACCGTGCCAGAACCGTTCATTCCGAAATCCGGCGCACGCGTGATGTCTTTGCAGGAACCGACCAAGAAGATGTCCAAGTCTGATGACAACCGTAAAAACGTTATCGGTCTGCTGGAAGATCCGAAAGCGGTGACCAAGAAAATCAAAAGCGCGATGACCGATTCCGAAGAGCCGCCGGTCATCCGTTACGACATTAAGAACAAGCCGGGCGTTTCTAACCTGCTGGATATTCTTTCCGGTGTCACCGGCAAAGCGATCCCTGAGCTGGAAGCTGAATTCGAAGGCCAGATGTATGGTCATCTGAAAGGCGCAGTGGCCGAAGCCGTCTCAGGCATGCTGACCGAAGTGCAGGAGCGTTTTAACCGCTTCCGCAGTGACGAAGCTTACCTGCAACAGGTGATGAAAGAGGGCGCTGAGAAAGCCCGCGCCCGTGCCAGCGTAACGCTGAAGAAAGCCTATGAAGCAATCGGCTTCGTCAGCTACGAATAATTCTGGTCCTGCACTAAACCGAAAAACCACGTCTTTGGACGTGGTTTTTTATTTTCAGGACATCAGGAACCGGCACTGAAGTTATAGGTAAATGTCGCATTATAACGCCAGTCGCGGGATGAGCTGTCGAGCGGCGCGTCGCCGATCGGTCGCGCGGCCTCAACGGATAACGTGTAATGGCGGTTATCACCAAACATCACGCCGATGGCGTAAGACGACAGGTTCTGTTTCGGTAATCCCTGCTGATTGAAACCGGTATGCGCCGCATCCACCACAGCGTAAGGTTGAATGGTTTTCAGCCAGATACCCTGTTCCAGACTGTGGATATAGCGCATTTCCACCTGCCCGCCGACGCCATAATCCCCCTGCGCATCGCTGTCCGGATAGCCGCGCCCGTAATGCAGGGCCCCAAAATTCACCCGCTCCGGCTCGGGTAAATCATTATCCGACCAGTCACCTTCAACCGAAGCGCTGAGCCGCCATTTTTTATCAAACAGATAAGCTGAGTCACCGTTAAATTTCCAGCGGGTAAAGGTCAGGTCGGCGTTGGGTGTCGAATTGGTTGCGCCGAGCCCGTCAATGCCCTGACGAACGTTGAATGTGGTATTCCAGTATGCCTGATCGTATTCACGGTATCCGGTCAGGGAAAGCTCGGCTGCCGGATAGCGTATCCGCTGACTCACCTGCGGTAATTGCAGTTTCTGATCGCCGAGTCTTGCCAGTAAATCGTACTCATATTTCTTGTCGAGATAATCCAGGCCGCCGCTGACCGTCCACTGTTTTTTGCGCGCCAGCTGCAACGGATAACTGAAGACCACGCCACCGTTATATTGCGTTTGCTTATCCTGTGAACCCACCGTGATGCCATTGGGCAGAAACAGAATGGTGTTGTAATCTTTGTCTTTTTGCTGGTAATAGCTGCCTTTCAGTTGCATCAGCAAACCATCGTCACCGAGATATTGCTGATAGTTCAGACCGGCGTAGGTTTTGCGGGTATCACTTTCCAGCGGGATTAATGTCGCTATCCCCAGTTGCTCACCGTAAGTGCTCAGGCCACTCAGCGTGGCATTGACCACCGCAGAGCTGTCGCCTTTACGGGTATCGACGGCGGTGGCGATATTCCAGTTCCGCGGACGTGTGGCATCGACATTCAACGTGGTTGCGCCGTAAATATTGTCCGGTGTTTTAGCTGTTGCGCTGATTTTGGTATCGGGTGTGCGCTGCATGAGCAGGGTGTAGCGCTCGAAGGTATCCTGCGTCAGTGGTTTCTCCGCCATGATATGTTGCGATAATTTGCTCAGCCAGCGGCCGACCTGTTGATTGTCGCTGTGGATTTGGGTTCCGGAAATATATCCCTCGACCAGACCAATTTTCAGTACGCCATCTTCGAAGTTGTCCGTCGGAATATAGGCATACGAGAGGATAAACCCATCGCGATGGTAGCGCTGGGTAATGGAATCCGTCGCCGCCAGCAATGAAGAAACCGGCACCTTCTTGCCGATAAACGGGGCAAAGGGCGCGGCAAGTGAATCGAGCGGATATTGCGTGCCGCCGACAAACTGAATGTGTTTCACCTCGACCAGTGTCTGAGGCGTCACGCCAGGGGATGATTCTTTTGATGATGAGGAATGAGCGGGTAAATTGATTTTTTGTGATTTCGCCGGAGGCTGTGAAATAGGCTCAGCCAGTTTGGCCGGGTTATTCGGGTCGATCAGGGTAGGAAACATATCTGCCGAACTGTAACCAATGGCAGAACCCAATAAAGCCACTATGCAGGATTTTATTCTCATAAACATTCCTTTGAACGCACAGGCAAAAGTTGAGCAGAAGGGGCAAACCCGCTCTCCGGCAGAGTCGGAGAACGGGCTTTGTATCACGAAAGATTACTGTGTTTTATTCAACTTCAGACCCAGTCCGCCAGTGATCCCACCAACGGTGGTCCCCACACCTGCAAGCAAACCGCCTGACTGCGAGACAGAGGCGCCTGCACCTGCCGAAATACCGCCGGAATTACTGGCCGTTGTCGTCGTGCTGCTGCTGGCCGGAACCAGAATGGTGCCGGTTTTAGAAACAGCCTGTCCGGTATCGGTAACCGCAGTGCCCAGACCGGCCAGCGCTGGCGTGCTGGTGGAGAGCTGTGTTCCTGTGTTGCTGACCGTAGTGCCGACCTGATTCAGCAGGCCATTAACGGGTGCGCCAAGACCTGTCGAGCCGCCCACTGTTTGGGTTGTGTTTTGTACCTGTGCGACAACGGGAGTGACCACGCCGGTGGCTGCTGTTGTCACACCCGAAAGTGCGCCGGTTTGCACGTTGGTGGCTAATCCGTTACCCGTTGTGGTGACGACTTTCCCGACATTATTCACCAGTCCGCCAGCCGCGGTGGTGACTCCGCCGACCGGAGTTCCGGTGGTATTGGCTGCCAGCGAAGTCCCGAGGCCAGAAACGCCGGTGCCTAAATCAGCCACGGCGATGGGAACTCCGGCGACAGTTGTCCCGATGGCATTAGGATTGGTGCCGAGTTGTCCCACGCCGTTTTGTACACCGCTGCCAACGTCCGTCACGGCTTTCCCGGTGCTGTCGATGATGGTGACTACGCCGGTGCCTGCCACCGGAATATTACCTACCGGTGTCTGGCTGGCGATACTGCTGACTTGTGTCCCCAGGCCACTGACTGCTCCACCCGCATTGCTCAGGATGGTGCCGGTCGTGAGTGTGGTTGACGTGGTTCCGGTACCCGTTCCTGTGCCGGTGCCCGTTCCCGTTCCCGTTCCCGTTCCTGTTCCAGTCCCAGTCCCAGTCCCTGTTCCGGTGCCTGTTCCATTTCCGGCGGTTGTGCTGCCGTCACCTGTCGTAGTGGTCCCTGATCCTGTTCCGGTACCGGTACCGGTACCGGTACCGTTGCCTGCGGTGTTCGTTCCGTCACTGCCTGAAGTGGTTCCATCGCCGGTCGTTGCCGTTCCGGTCGTGGATGTTTTTGCCGTATGAGAAGAACCGCCGCCGCCACTGCCGCTACAGGCAGCCAGTGACAGGGCGACTAAGATTGCCAGGGCAACCTTGTTAACATGACCAACATGAATGGCATGGCGCATGATT
The DNA here is from genome assembly GCF_019049625.1 of Rahnella ecdela. GTDB lineage: Bacteria > Pseudomonadota > Gammaproteobacteria > Enterobacterales > Enterobacteriaceae > Rahnella > Rahnella ecdela. The sequence continues at coordinate 38,089 of NZ_JAFMOY010000119.1, read as the reverse complement.
TGACCCTCCACGGGAGATTACGCCACAGTTGGCGTAATTAAAGTTTAAGTTGAAGATTCTGAATATTCCATTTGATAGGGGTTATTATTTTGAATTAAGGATGTACAAGGTGAGATAACAGGAATTATATTCTGTTATGAGATTTATCTTATAAGTGGAGGGCGAGAAGTGAATCTGAATTCACTTCTCTGAATTGATTAATAAAATAAATGGAGATTCTCTGAGCAGAAAGACGTTACAGAAGGGTTTCGCTGGCAAACCAGTTCAGTTTCTGACGCAAATTCACGACGGTACCGACAATAATCAAACTCGGGCTCTGCACCTGTTTCGCCAGATTTTCGAGCTCAGTAAGGCTGCCGGTGACCACGCGCTGCGTCTGACTGGTGCCGTTTTCAACCAGCGCGACAGGCGTTTCTGCTGCCAGCCCGTTCTCCAGAAGGCGGCGCTGGATCTCCCCGGCCTGCGTCAGGCCCATATAAAACACCAGCGTTTGCTGACCCTGAGCCAGACAGGCCCAGTCTAAAACACCATCCTGCTTCGCATGACCGGTAATGAGCCGCACGCTTTGCGCATGGTCACGATGGGTCAGCGGAATGCCGCTGTAGGCTGAACAACCAGAGGCCGCCGTAATTCCCGGCACCACGGAAAATGCGATACCCGCGGCTTTCAGGGCTTCCAGTTCTTCGCCGCCACGACCAAAGATAAACGGATCGCCGCCTTTAAGCCGAACAACGCGTTTGCCCATTTGCGCCTGTTCCAGCAGGATTTCGTTGATACGCTCCTGCGGCACGCAATGATGTCCGGCGCGTTTGCCGACAAAAATACGCTCGGCGTCACGACGTATCAGATTCATCACACCGTCAGAAACCAGCCGGTCGTACACCACCACATCGGCCAGCTGCATTTGCTGCAAACCTTTCAGTGTCAACAATCCGGCATCACCCGGACCGGCTCCGACCAGAATGACTTCACCCCGTTTATCGACGGGTTCGCTGAACAGTTCTTCGAGATATTGCCCACTTTGCGCGTTGTCATTATTGGCCAGTGACTGCGCCAGACGATGATGATTGAACAGTTTTTCCCACCAGCGGCGGCGCTCAGCGGCATCGGTGAAATGTGCTTTAACGCGGGCGCGTAATCCGCCAGCGACCTGTGCAAGTTTACCCAGATGCTGCGGCAAAATGGATTCCAGACGCTCACGCAGCAAACGCGCCAGCACCGGCGCATTGCCTCCGGAAGACACCGCGATCATCAGCGGTGAACGGTCAATAATCGACGGCATGATCACGCTGGCGCTTTCCGGCGCATCGACCACGTTACAGAACACGCGGCGCTGTTCGGCGGCTTCGCTCACTTGTTGATTCACCAGGTCTGAATCGGTCGCAGCGATAACCAGCCATTTTTCATCCACCAGCAGCGGGGAGAATTCGCCTTTCAGCAGCCGGATTTTGCCTTCATCAGCCCAGATCTGAAATTGCGACGTAAAGGCGAGGGCGTTAACCGTCAGTTTTGCGCCCGCATCAAGCAGCAGGCGCGCTTTACGTTCAGCCACGTCGCCGGCACCGACCAGCAAACAGGCTCTGTTTTTTAACTGACAAAAAAGGGGCAGGTAATCCATAGCAAATATTCTCTGAGACAACGTTCCTGAAGCGACATTATTTTAAATAAAGAACAACGCCGCCCGGAGGCGGCGTGGAAAGCGCGGAGTTTAGCAGGCTTGCGCCTGAAGACTGGCGGTATTCAGTTCAATATTCCCCTCGCGGACACGCACTTCGTAGGCTGAAATTGAATGTACTTCATCTTCCATACACAGGCCGTCTGTCAGGCGGAAATGCTGTTTTTTCAGCGGACTGGCCACCCAGAGTTCGCCCTGATGTTCAGCGATAATCCCGCGTGACAGCACGCTGGCCTGCGCGAACGGGTCGATATTCGACAACGCGAAAATCTGCTCATCGGCATACGGACGGAAAAGGGCGATTTGCTGATCGCCTGCCAGCGCGCAAACACCGCAGCCCGGCAGGATCTGACCGACAGAACAAAGCGTTAACCACTGGCTCATAATACTTCCTCCCCGTCGGCGATTTGTGTCACCGGAATTCGCTCGTCAGGACGCGCCGGACGATGCTGCTGACGTTCGCCGACGAACTGCACATTCGGGTCACGCTGACTGCTGTTGATAAAGTGGGTAAAGCGGGTTTGCGCCGCAGGATCGTTCAGCGTTTCCTGCCACTCGCAGATGACCGATTCGCGCAGACGCGCCAGTTCCGCTTCCAGCTGATCGTTAAGCCCGAGTTTGTTGTCGATGATGACTTTACGCAGGTAGTCGATGCCGCCTTCGAGGTTGTCCATCCACACTGAGGTACGTTGCAGCTTATCGGCGGTGCGGATGTAGAACATCATGAAGCGGTCGAGATAACGCAGCAGGGTGGCGTTATCCAGATCGGCTGCCAGTAAATCGCCGTGACGCGGTTTCATGCCGCCGTTACCGCAGACATACAGATTCCAGCCGTTTTCTGTTGCGATAATCCCGACGTCTTTGCCCTGCGCTTCTGAACATTCGCGGGTACAGCCGGACACACCGAACTTCATTTTGTGCGGGGTGCGGATGCCTTTGTAGCGGTTTTCCAGGCTGATGCCAAAACCGAGACTGTCGCCCACGCCGTAACGGCACCAGGTGCTGCCGACGCAAGTTTTCGCCATGCGTAATGCTTTGGCGTAAGCCTGACCGGTTTCGAATCCGGCGTTAATCAGCTTCTGCCAGATGGCCGGTAAATCGTCTTTCTGCGCGCCAAACATCCCGATGCGTTGCGAACCGGTGATCTTGGTGTAGAGATTGTATTGCGCCGCGATTTCGCCAATCGCCTGCAAACCTTGCGGTGTAATTTCGCCACCCGGCGAGCGTGGGATCACGGAATACGTCCCGTCTTTTTGCATATTGGCGAGGAACACATCATTGGTGTCCTGCAACGGCGTGTTTTGCGGTTTGAGAATATAATCGTTCCAGCACGACGCCAGCAGTGAACCGACGGTCGGTTTACAAACTTCACAGCCGTAGCCTTTGCCGTATTTTTTCAGCAAATCCTCGTACGAACGAATGCCTTCCACGCGGATCAGGTGATAAAGCTCCTGACGCGAATAGGCGAAGTGCTCACACAGATGATTGTTAACTTCGATGCCCTGTTTGCTCAGTTCGGCATTCAGCACCTGCGTCACCAGCGGAATACAGCCGCCGCAGCCGGTACCGGCTTTGGTCGCTGATTTCAGTGCTGCGACGGTATGGCAACCGCCCTGAACCGCTTTGATGATGTCGCCTTTGGTGACGTCGAAACAGGAACAGATTTGCGCGGTTTCCGGCAATGCATCTGTACCGATCACCGCGCCACCGCTGCCTGCGTAGGCGGGCAGGATCAGCGCATCCGGATTTTCCGGCAACGCAATGCTGTTCAGCACCAGTTGCAGCAGATTGCCGTAATCGCTGGTATCGCCGACCAGCACCGCGCCGAGCAGCGTTTTATTGTCTTCGCTGACCACCAGACGTTTATAGAGCGCTTTGCTTTCATCGAGATAAACGTAGCTGCGCGCGCCCGGTGTGCGTGCATGTGCATCACCGATACCGGCCACATCAACGCCTAACAGTTTCAGTTTGGCGCTCATGTCCGCGCCGGTGAAGGCGTTATCGCGACCGAGCAGATGATCGGCGGTGACTTGCGCCATTTTGTAGCCCGGAGCGACCAGCCCGAAGGTGCGCTGGTTCCACGACGCGCATTCGCCGATGGCGTACACGTCCGGATCGCTGGTCTGGCATTGATCGTTAATCACGATGCCGCCGCGCGGGGCGATGTCTAAATCACACTGGCGCGCCAGTTTGTCCTGCGGGCGGATACCGGTGGAGAACACAATGAAATCGACTTCGAGGAAAGTTCCGTCGGCAAACTCCATTGTTTTACGGGCAGTCGTGCCGCCCTGAACAATCTGTTTGGTATTTTTGGCGGTATGAACCTGCACGCCCATGCTTTCGATTTTCTGGCGTAACTGACTGCCACCCATCACATCAAGCTGTTCGGCCATCAGGCCCGGTGCGAATTCAACAACGTGCGTTTCAATGCCGAGGTTTTTCAGCGCGCCTGCGGCTTCCAGACCCAGCAAACCGCCGCCGACAACAGCGCCGCGTTTGCTGCGACGGGCGCAGGATTCAATCGCGTGTAAATCTTCAATGGTGCGGTAAACGAAGCAATCCTGACCGTCAGAACCGGTGATCGGCGGAACCCACGGATAGGAACCGGTCGCGATAATCAGTTTGTCGTAATACACCGTGCGGCCACTGCTGGAATGAATGACCTTTTCCTGGCGGTTGAGCGTAATGGCGCGTTCGCCGATCAGTACATTGACGTTATGTTTTTCGTAGAAGCCTTCGCGAACCAGTGACAGTTCTTCGGCGGTGTGATGGGAAAAATAAGAGGAAAGATGCACGCGGTCGTAGGCCACGCGCGGTTCTTCACACAATACCGTGATATCGAACTGGCCCGGTTCTGCTTTATCCAGTAAATCTTCGATAAAGCGATGGCCCACCATGCCGTTGCCTATTATCGCGAGTCTGACTTTGCTCATAATTGCCTCAAATTTGATTTTCTAAGGCTAAACATAACGCGCGCGTAACAGGGGGTATTGATACAAATCAAGCCGGTTCCAATATACTCCTTAGGTGGTATTTGACTGATTTCATTGGGTTTTTATGTAACCTTTCGATTTATAAACACTTTCAGGCTATTGTTCTTAGATTGGCTATAAAATCACTGATGATGAAGTCTTTCTGAAAACGATGAGGTAACGCGTGACGAAAACTCCTTTGCGTATCATTAAAAATGTACGCCTGCCTGACCGGGAAGGGCTGTGGCAGATAGATATCGAAGACGGCGTGATCCGCCATATTGCTTCTCAGCTGGATAATGCCGACTACGGCGAACATATTCTGGACGGCGAAGGCGGGCTGGCAATACCTCCTTTTATCGAGCCGCATATTCATCTCGATACCACTCAGACTGCCGGTCAGCCATCGTGGAATCAGTCAGGCACATTATTCGAAGGCATCGAGCGTTGGGCAGAACGCAAGGGGTTGCTGTCCCATGAAGATGTCAAACAGCGCGCGTGGCAGACGCTGAAATGGCAAATCGCCAACGGCATTCAGCATGTGCGCACGCACGTTGATGTTTCTGACCCCACGCTCACTGCGCTGAAAGCGATGCTTGAAGTGAAAGCCGAAGTCGCGCCGTGGGTGACGCTGCAAATTGTGGCGTTTCCGCAGGAAGGTATAATGTCTTACCCGGACGGCGAAGCCCTGCTGGAAGAAGCGCTGAAGCTGGGCGCAGACGTCGCGGGCGCAATCCCGCACTTCGAATTCACCCGCGAATACGGCGTGGAATCACTGCATAAAACTTTCGCGCTGGCGAAAAAATACAATGCGCTTATTGATGTGCATTGCGACGAAATTGACGACGAGCAGTCACGTTTTGTTGAAACGGTCGCAGCGCTCGCGCTGCGTGAAAATATGGGCGCACGCGTCACCGCCAGCCATACCACGGCGATGCATTCCTATAACGGTGCTTACACGTCGCGGCTATTCCGTCTGCTTAAGATGTCGGGAATTAACTTCGTCGCCAATCCGCTGGTGAATATCCATCTGCAGGGGCGGTTTGATACCTATCCGAAACGCCGCGGCATTACGCGCGTCAAAGAGATGCTGGATGCCGGTATTAACGTCTGTTTCGGGCATGACGATGTGTTCGACCCGTGGTATCCGCTGGGTACCGCTAATATGTTGCAGGTGCTGCACATGGGGTTGCATGTTTGCCAGCTGATGGGCTATCAGCAAATTAACGACGGGCTGAAACTCATTACGACTTTCAGTGCGCGTACTATGAATCTGGACGGTTACGCACTGGAAAGTGGCAACGCCGCCAGCCTGGTGATCCTGCCCGCAGAAAGCGGTTTTGATGCGGTGCGCAGGCAAGTCCCGGTTCGCTATTCCATTCGTATGGGCTCGGTGATTGCTGAAACTCTGCCTGCAAAAACAACTCTTCATCTCGATAAAGATTATCCCGTTGATTTCAACAGCTAACCTTTCAGAATTTGGTAGTAACAATTTGAAATATCTGAAAAAGTTACCGTAAAGCGTAAATAACCGTAAAGGTCTGGCGCTGAGGTTAAAGGCTCTTTAGAATCAGTGGGATCTGTTATTTGTATTTTTGGAAAGGAATTGTCATGTTTAAACGTACTTTGGTGGCCTTAACTGCGGTGCTTTCCCTGACTGCAATGTCGCCGGTTTTTGCTGCCGGACAAACTCACGTCATGCTGACCACTTCAGCAGGGAATATCGAACTGGAACTCGACAGTGCTAAGGCACCGGTTTCCGTGAAGAATTTCGTTGATTACGCCCAGAGCGGATATTACAACAACACCATTTTCCATCGCGTGATCCCGGGCTTTATGGTTCAGGGCGGCGGTTTCACTGCGGATATGCAGCAGAAAGCGACCAAAGAACCTATTAAGAACGAAGCCGACAACGGCCTGCGTAACCTGCGCGGTACCGTAGCGATGGCGCGTACGGCGGATAAAGACAGTGCAACCAGCCAGTTCTTCATCAACGTGGCGGATAACGCCTTCCTGGATCACGGTCAGCGTGATTTCGGCTATGCCGTCTTCGGTAAAGTCATCAAAGGGATGGACGTCGTAGACAAAATGTCACAGGTGAAAACGGACAACGTCGGGCCTTACCAGAACGTACCGACTACGCCGATTGTGATTTTGTCTGCGAAAGTCCTGCCTTAATTTTTTAGCCTTGCAGTTCCTTTCTTTAGTAGAAGATGAAGCCTCCGCCAGCCGGGGGCTTTTTCTTGCCCATTTTATGCCCCTTTCTTGACGCCCATCCCGCTGACTAATAGGTTTTAAGGAACGCCCTGCGTCCACTTTCAAGGAAAATGAAATGAGTGAAGCCCGTCTGATTGCAAAAGCCATGAATGAAGGTAAACCGGCACAGGATCTGGTGATCCTCCCCGCGCTGGCCAACCGCCACGGACTGATTACCGGCGCGACCGGTACCGGCAAAACGGTTACGTTGCAAAGAATGGCCGAGCAGTTTTCCCGTATCGGCATTCCGGTGTTTCTGGCGGATGTGAAGGGCGATCTGTCCGGCATCGGTGCAGACGGCGTGCCTTCTGAAAAACTGAATGCCCGGCTTGCCAGTATCGGCGTCACCGGCTGGCAGCCGCAGTCGTGCAGCATTATCCCGTGGGATATTTTTGGTGAGAAGGGCCATCCGATCCGCGCCACGATTTCTGACCTCGGGCCGTTGCTGCTGGCGCGATTACTGGATCTGAATGACGTGCAAAGCGGTGTATTACAGCTGGTCTTTAAGATTGCCGACGACAATGGTCTGCTGCTGCTCGACATGAAAGATTTGCGCGCGATGGTGCAGTTTACCGGCGATAACGCGAAACAGTTTCAGACGCAGTACGGCAATATTTCCTCTGCTTCCATCGGTGCCATCCAGCGCGGACTGCTGACGCTGGAAGGTCAGGGCGCCAACCAGTTCTTCGGCGAGCCAATGCTGGATATCAATGATCTGATGAAAACCGATAAAAGCGGTCACGGTATTATCAATCTGCTGGCGGCGGATAAGCTTATCAATCAGCCGAAGCTCTACTCTGTTTTCCTCCTGTGGCTGCTGGCAGAACTGTTTGAGCATCTGCCGGAAGTGGGCGACCCGGAGCAGCCGAAACTGGTGTTCTTCTTCGATGAAGCGCATTTGCTGTTTAACGACGCGCCGCAGGCGTTGCTGACCAAAATCGAGCAGGTGGTGCGCCTGATCCGCTCCAAAGGCGTGGGAATTTACTTCGTGACCCAGAACCCGTTGGATATTCCCGACAGTGTGCTCGGACAACTGGGTAACCGTGTACAACATGCGCTGCGCGCCTTTACGCCACGGGATCAGAAAGCCGTGAAAGCGGCGGCGCAAACTCTGCGGGCGAATCCGGCTTTCGATGCTGAAACAGCCATTACTGAGCTTGGCGTCGGCGAAGCGCTGGTGTCATTCCTTGATGAAAAAGGGCGTCCGGAAGTGGTTCAGCGGGCGATGGTGATCGCGCCGGAATCCAAAATGGGCATGCTGGGCGAAGATGAACGCAACAAAGTGATTAACCAGTCCCCGCTGTATGGCCGCTACGAAGACAGTATTGACCGCGAATCGGCGTATGAAAAAATTACCGCACAAGGTTTCGGCACGGTGACTACGCCGCAGCAGACTGGCACGCAAAAACCGGCAGAACAAACGTCTTCCGGCGGCGGTCTGATGGGGGGACTGAATGACATTCTGTTCGGCAGCACCGGTCCGCGCGGGGGCAAACGCGACGGTGTGGTGCAGGTGGCTGCCAAAAGTATGGCGCGAGATTTAGGACGCCAGATCCTGCGCGGCGTACTCGGTTCGATTATGGGGGGCCGTAAAAAGTAATTTTCGATTAATCCGAGTTTAGGGGGCGTTTTCCGGTGCCCTTTTTTCTCCGTCTATACTTAACTCCACAAGGTATGCGCCCGATGGCGGTAACCAGGGAGGAAATATGGCCAAGAAACTGACACTCAGACAGCAGGAAAAACTCTTTCGCGAACGTCAGCGGCAGAACTTTCAGGCCAGCAGCGCGCTGGATGGCCTTGAGGTGGAAGTCGTGTCTCTGGATAACGAGCAAATCGCACAACGTCTGGCCGAACTGAGGGGGCACTATGAACGATAAACTCGTGGCCGGTGCGGATCCTTATTACTATCCCGGCATCAATGTCCTGAAAAACTCTCTCGAAATCCGCGAAGCCCATCGCCTGCTACAGGCTGAACTGGCTTTTACGGCACTGCGCGCCGCGGCGATGCCGCTCGGTCCGGCCGTGATGGGATTGCCACATCTTTGCGCTATTCACCTGTCGCTCTTTCAGGATATTTATCCCTGGGCAGGGGAATTTCGGGAGATCGACATCTACAAAGATGATACCCAGTTCTGCCATTTCGAATACATCGAAAATGAAGGCAACGGTCTCATGCAGGAGCTGGAGGACGAGGAGTTTCTGGTCGGATTGCCACTGGACAAGCTCGCGGAGAGGCTGGCGCATTACTATACCGGCCTCAATCTGCTGCATCCGTTCCGCGAAGGCAACGGGCGGGTGCTGAGGATTTTTGTCGAGCAGCTGGTTATCCACGCAGGTTATGACATTGACTGGTCCAAAATCAGCCGTGAAAACTGGCTGGCCGCCAATAAAACGGCGGTGTTTGGCGATGAAACCGATCTGGTCGCCATCTTCAACAAAGTCATCAGTGAAATTGATGATGAGCATTGATCGGCCCGATCAGAACCACAAAATACTGAGTCCGTGCTGAAAAATGCGTAGAATCGCCCGGTAAATTTTCGACTTTTACCGGAAACGCTATGCTGCTGCTGATCGACAACTACGACTCTTTCACCTACAACCTCTATCAATACTTTTGCGAGCTGGGCGCAGAGGTGAAAGTGATGCGTAACGATCAGCTGACGTTGACCGATATTGAGCAACTTACCCCGTCACATCTGGTGATTTCTCCCGGCCCCTGCACGCCGGATCAGGCGGGGATTTCCCTGCAAGCCATCACTCATTTTTCCGGTCATCTGCCGATCCTCGGCGTCTGCCTCGGGCATCAGGCAATGGCGCAGGCATTTGGCGCGAAAATCGTGCGGGCGCGTCAGGCGATCCACGGTAAAACCTCTCCGGTCCGCCATACCGGCCAGAGTGTATTTTTCGGGCTGAACAATCCGCTGACGGCCACCCGCTACCATTCGCTGGTGGTTTCCCCTGAAACGCTGCCGGACTGTTTTGAAGTCACCGCGTGGACCGAGCGGGAAGGCGGGCGCGACGAAATAATGGGCATCATGCACAAAACCCTGCCGCTGCACGGGGTTCAGTTCCATCCGGAAAGCATTCTGAGTGAACAGGGTCATCAGCTTCTGGATAATTTCCTTAAAATCTAACCGTTTAGTTCCTCGTTAACATCGCTGCAAAAATAACTTACCCATCAGGTGCGATTTCTGTTTGCCTGTATGTGATTTTTTATGCATATTTTATGATTATGTTTTCATATCACAATCAGTAAGGGCGAAAGGTTATGGCAGATAAATCAGCGGTAGATCGGGGTACGTTCGACAAAGTGATTTTGCCGGTTTATTCACCTGCGAAATTTATTCCCGTTAAAGGTAAAGGCAGTCGTGTCTGGGATCAGCAGGGCAAGGAATACGTTGATTTCGCTGCGGGCATCGCGGTGACAGCGCTGGGCCATTGCCATCCTGCTCTGGTAAAAGCGTTGCACGAACAGGGTGAAACTCTGTGGCATTTGAGTAACGTATTTACCAATGAACCTGCGCTGCGACTGGCTCAGAAGCTGATCGACGCGACCTTTGCTGACCGCGTGTTTTTTGCCAATTCCGGCGCTGAAGCCAATGAAGCCGCTTTTAAACTGGCGCGTTATTATGCTTCGCACCGCCACAGCCCATACAAAAGCAAGATTATCGCTTTCCATAACGCTTTCCACGGCCGTACATTGTTTACCGTTTCTGTCGGCGGCCAGCCGAAATATTCAGACGGTTTCGGTCCGAAACCTGCTGACATTGTGCATGTACCGTTTAACGATCTGGACGCGGTGAAAGCGGTGATCGACGACCATACCTGCGCTATCGTTGTCGAGCCAGTGCAGGGCGAGGGCGGTGTGACGGCGGCTACGAAAGAATTCCTGCAAGGTTTGCGTGAGCTCTGCGATAAGCATCAGGCGCTGCTGGTACTCGATGAAGTACAAAGCGGGATGGGGCGCAGCGGTAAGCTGTTCAGTTATATGCATTACGGCGTGACGCCGGACATTCTGACCTCCGCCAAAGCGCTGGGTGGTGGCTTCCCTATTTCAGCGATGCTGGCAACCGAAGAAGTGGCCTCGGTGATGGAGCCGGGTAAACACGGCACCACCTACGGCGGTAACCCGCTGGCCTGCGCCGTCGCCGAAGCCGCGCTGGACATTATCAATACGCCAGAAGTGCTGGCAGGTATCAACGAGCGTCGCGAGAAATTCATCAGCGCGCTGGATGCCATCAATCAGAAATATCAGATTTTCAGCGAGCTCCGTGGTCAGGGTCTGCTGATCGGTGCTGAGCTTTCCGACGCATATAAAAACCGCGCGGGTGAATTCCACGCCGCCGCTGCTGAATTCGGTCTGATGATGCTGATTGCCGGACCTAACGTGATGCGATTTGCGCCATCGCTCGTTATCGACTTCGCGGATATTGATGAAGGGATGAAGCGGTTTGAGAAGGCTGTGGGGAAAGTTGTAGGGGGATAAGCCCTGCGATCCCATCTGCGGTTGAATTTAAGATCCTTCGGGCGGTTTCGGCGCAGCGCTTTAAATGATCACCGTACTTGAGAAACCGAAACTTTCGCAATCCGTTTAAAAGACCGTCAGTGCGCGGCCTCCGCACAGTAAAAAGGGGATTTGAAAGGAGCTCCCCTTCACGCTTTCCGCGTCAGCCAGATCCCATGATGCGGCCTCTGCTTCCACGCCAGTGACGAAATGGTATGCATCACGCTGAGGTGCGAAATCACGCGCCGCAGGTGGCGTTCCATTTCGGTCAGCGGCATATCGGGATGCAGTTCCGGTGCAATGATCGGCGTGCTCTCATTTCCCGGTCCGTCATAAAGCAGCCGTTGCTGGCAACTCTGCAACGCGATTTCACAGGTCTGCAAATATTCCGTCGCCAGTTTCTCCGGCAGCATGTAGTGCTCGCGGGCGAGAATAGTCATGGCGTTGATGTGCTCGACGATAAACTGACTGTGCGTCACCCACAGGCGCATATCCGCCAGATAATGCGAGTTAAAACCCGGTTCCTGCATCGCCTGATTCAGTGAAGTGAAAAGCTTATTGTGCGCCTGATTGACCTGCATGCGGGTGTAAGCGAGCTTCGGGGTGTCCGGATTTTCTTCAAGCAATAATCGGATGGCATCCTGATAGGTTTCCAGCGCCTGATGCGCATTCTGGCGCAGCAGCCCGCTTTGCCATTGCGGCCACAGCCAGATGGTGCCACCGAAAGCCAGCGCGCAGCCGATCAGTGTATCAACCAGACGCGGAACCAGAAAATGCACGCCGTTCATCGCCAGCAGTTGCAGGGTGTAAACCGCCGTGACCGTCATCCCGACCATCGCCAGCCCGTAGTTTTTCCGCAGCACCGTATACGACACCAGAGTGACGATCAGCATGCACATCAGCGTGATGCCCTCGGGTAATTCCAGTTTCAGTAATCCGGCGGCAATCAGTAATCCGGCCAGCGTACCCAGCGCACGGTGCTGGATACGCACGCGTGTGGCGTTATAGCCGTTCTGACTGACCAGCATGATGGTCAGCAAAATCCAGTAGGGCTTGGGCAGATTGAAGAACAGTCCCAGGCTGCTGCCAATTGCCAGAATAATCCCCAGACGCGCAGCATTGCGCAGGGCGGAAGATTTAAAAGAGAGATAACTTTTTAGCGCAGGCCAGAACGGTAAACGCGGCTGAGTGTTCATCAGGTCGCGGCGATACAGCGGGCGTTGGGTACGCAGAAGTCGCGCAATGCGGCTGAAATGGTAATAGCAAAACTGGCCGACCGGATTATCAGGGTTGCGTGCGGCGATTTTCTCCAGCGCAGCCAGTTCATTCGCCATCGTAAACCGCTCGGATAAACGGTGATAAAGAATGTCATCGGCAATGACACGTAAACGCGCAGAAATCACCTGTGCATTACGGCGGATAACCGCTTCGGCATGGCTTTCCTCAACCAGTTTCTGCACTTCTTCCGGCTGATGCAGGCTCACTGTGATGTGTTCCTGCAAATCGAGCGCGACCTGAAAACGCTGAAAAAGTCGCTTATGGTGATGATGATGTCCGTGCTGCGGCAGCATGTGCAGTTGCTGATAAAGCAGGGCGATCAGGTCGATGACCTGCTGCTGGCGCGTCAGCAGTGGCGGTAATGCGGTTTCCGGGTCGGTATGTTGCGTCAGCAGGCTGTATTTGGCTTCGAAGTAATCCGCGAGTTGAAGATAGAGCTGGCTGAGGGTTTCGCGCATCGGCTGTTCTTCTGAAATACGAAACCACGCCCAGTTGAACAAGCCGTACCAGGCGGTGCCTGCGGCGAACAGTACCGGAGCCTGCCACATCGGGCGTACGCCGACCATACTCAGCGTGAAGATGGTGGCGACCAGTGCGCCGGGCAACAGCCGCGCATGCAGCGGGCTTATTTCGCCGGTCACGCCAAGCAATAGCGCCAGCGAAAGCATGATCAGCGGCAGGGGAATGTGCCAGCTTTCCAGCATGACTTGCAGCAGAATGCTGCTCACGGCAAACAGAGAGCCGCCGACGATCAGGCGTTTGAAAAAGCGTTTGTGCGGAGTATCCAGACCCGCGACGTTACAGCAGGCAGGACAAAGAGAAAACAACAGACCCATTTGCAGATTGCCGAACAACCAGCAGATACCAACAGGCAGGCACAACACCAGCGTCTGGCGCAGCGCGTAGTTAACTTCCGGATGGTAAAACAGTCTTCGCCATAGCGTCATGGGTAAAGCTTAGCCCATAAAAAAGGCGCGACAGTGTTCAGTCGCGCCGATTTTTAATGGATTAACGTGTGCCGTAAACGACAATCGTTTTACCGTGTGCGGAGATCAGACTCTGATCTTCCAGCATTTTGAGAATTCGTCCGACTGTTTCACGTGAACAACCGACGATTTGGCCGATTTCCTGACGAGTGATCTTAATTTGCATCCCGTCCGGATGGGTCATCGCATCAGGCTGTTTAGCCAGATTAAGCAGGGTTTGAGCGATACGACCTGTTACGTCGAGGAAGGCAAGGTTGCCGACTTTCTCTGACGTCACTTGCAGACGGTTTGCCATCTGCGCGGAAAGACGCATCAGAATATCCGGGTTAACCTGAATCAGCTGGCGGAATTTTTTATACGAAATTTCAGCCACTTCACAGGCAGTTTTTGCACGAACCCACGCACTACGTTCCTGACCTTCTTCGAAGAGTCCCAGCTCGCCGATGAAGTCACCTTGGTTAAGGTAGGACAGTATCATTTCTTTGCCTTCTTCATCCTTGATTAGGACAGCAACTGACCCTTTCACGATGTAGTAAAGCGTTTCGGCTTTTTCACCCTGGTGAATCAGCGTACTTTTAGAAGGATACTTATGTATATGACAGTGAGACAGGAACCATTCAAGAGTCGGGTCTGTTTGTGGCTTGCCGAGAACCATTTGCTATTATCCTCTGTTGTTATCGCTGCCCAAAATCACAGGGCTCAGAGTTCCCTGTACGGCACTTCAAATTCAAAAGCGCCCTTTCAGCATATAACTCCCCAGAAATGCTGCAAGCGGGTGTCGGAGTGAAACAGCCTGATTATTGCCGTTATCACCATGGGTTCTGTTCTTAAACCGCGAAAACCGTCACCGCAATTCACTGGAAAGTATGTTTCGGCTTTGTTTGTAGCACAGGTTTGCAATGCTGTCTTCTGTTGTCTCGCTTCAGCATGATGGCGATCGGGTTACGTTGCCAGATTTTAGGTGAAAGGGTAGTCTGAGGGGAAAGTTTGACGAATTTATTCACCGGGAGAATATGACATGCACGCACGCGTAAAATGGGTAGAAGGGCTGACGTTTTTAGGCGAGTCAGCGTCAGGCCATCAGATTACTATGGATGGCAATGCGGGCGATAAAGCGCCGAGCCCGATGGAAATGTTGCTGATGTCCGCTGGCGGTTGCAGCGCCATTGATGTGGTGTCAATTTTACAAAAAGGCCGCAACGATGTCCGTGACTGCGAAGTGAAACTGACGTCACAGCGCCGTGAAGAAGCGCCGCGTCTGTTCACGCATATCAACCTGCATTTTATCGTCACCGGTAAAGACCTGAGTGATAAAATTGTGGAGCGTGCGGTCAGCCTGTCTGCCGAAAAATATTGCTCGGTTTCACTGATGCTCGGTAAAGCGGCAACCATCACTCACAGTTTTGAAGTGATCAGCGTCGAATAAATCAGGTCCAGTCGTAGGACTGGCACTGGTTGCGCAGTAAATCCAAAAATCGTCGCGCGGCAAACGTCAGCGGCGATTTTTGCGAATAAAGTACACAATATTCCGCCTGCGGCAGGGCGTCGATATTAAGCAGACATAATCTGTCTTCCAGTCCGAACGGCGCTTTCATCGCCCGCGCCACAATAGTCAGATAATCAGTCTGCAATACCATATTCAGCCCGCACACCACCGAATCAGTATGCACCGGCATTTCTGCTGCCGGCTGATGAAATCCGCCCATCGACAGCCTGATTTGCTGGTAATACCCCATATCCGTTTCAGGTAACAACCAGCGTGCGTACTGTAATTCTTCAAGCGTGGTGGCACCCGCCAGCGGATGTCCGCGCCGGGCTATAACGCCGAAAGGCGCGCTGAACAGCGGTTCGCGCACGAGATCCTCCAGCGGTAACCCCGGTCCGGCGGTACCGACGGCAAAATCCAGTTTTCCCTCGCGCAGCGCAGGTAATAGTGTGGAGAGTTGCCCCTCTTTGATGAGCAGTTTGGACTGCGGAAACTGCGTCTTGAATTCTCCGGCCAGCCCCGGCAAGACCGTCAGCGCCA
Organism: Rahnella ecdela; assembly: GCF_019049625.1. Classification (GTDB taxonomy): domain Bacteria; phylum Pseudomonadota; class Gammaproteobacteria; order Enterobacterales; family Enterobacteriaceae; genus Rahnella; species Rahnella ecdela. The sequence continues at coordinate 22,392 of NZ_JAFMOY010000119.1, read as the reverse complement.
GCAGCGAGGATAATCCAATGGCGACAGAACCCTGAGAATACTGGTCAATCTGGCGTATCTCGTCCGCGGCGCGCTCGAGTTCTTCCAGAATAAACTGCATGCGGCGGGAAAACGCCCGACCCGTTTCGGTCAGCGTCATCCCCTGATTGCCACGCACAATCAGCTGAGTATCGAGCGCTTGTTCCAGTTCCCGTAATGTCCGGCTGACGGCTGGCTGCGATTGTCCCATCGCCCGCGCTGCGCCCCGAATACTGCCACTGCGTATAACCTGCTGGAAAACCTTCAGTTGCTGTAATTTCGGCAAATAGCGCATTGGACTCCTATCAGTAAAAAGCATCACCCGCCCAAAAATTGCATCTTATGGCCGCGCTGTAAAGCTGATAGCGTCAGCAATGTGAAAATAATGCGTTGTTATTCAGTTGATTACGTGACGTATGTCGCATTTTACTTTTTGCCCGACAGGGCGAATCTCTGGCGTAGTGATAACAAAAAGGGATATCCGCTATGAAAAGTCGTTCCCTGATGATCTTCCTGCTATTTGTCGGCTATGCCGTGGTGTATATCGACAAAACGGTTATGGGCTTTGCATTACTGCCGATTGAACGCGAATTTAATCTGCAACCGGAACAGCTGGGATATATCACCGGAATTTTCTTCCTGGCCTATTCATTGTTTCAGATCCCCGCGGGCTGGCTGAATGATCGGTTCGGCTATAAAAAAGTGCTCGGCACATCATTGTTCCTGCTGGGCGGCTTCGCGCTGTGTTTCGGGGCACTGGGCTTTAGCCTGGGATTACTGGTCACATTCCGTTTTCTCTCCGGCGTCGGCCATTCCGGTTATCCCGCATCATGCGCCAAAGCGGTGGTGTCTAATTTTGCAGTGGAGAAACGTACTTTTGCTCAGTCGATTTTGCTGTCCTCCGCCGGGCTGGCGATGACCGCCGGGCCGCTGATTGCAGTGTACAGCCTTGATCACCTTGGCTGGCGCGGTTCCTTCTCTATTCTCGGATTACTGGCGTTCACCATTGCTGCCGCGATTGTGATTTTTGTGCCCAATCCACCGAAAGCGGAAGCCCGCCCGGGCGCGAAAACCGGTTATCGCGAGTTGCTGAAAAATCCCATCGTCCTGCTGCTGTTTATCTCAATTTTCTGCATCAATATTCCGTCTTACGGCCTGATGGCGTGGTTGCCGAAATATCTGGTGCAGCAGCGCGGGATGTCGCTCGACGTATCCGGCCTGGTGGTTGCTACCGGCGGACTGGGTATCTGGATTTCGTCGCTGGCGACCGGATGGCTGGTCGGGCGATACATGCAGGGCAATGAGCCGAAGGTCATTTTCTGCTGCGCACTGCTCAGCGCGTTGTGCATCTGGCTGGTCTTTACGTCGGCATCGGCAGTTACGGCCGGGCTGTTCCTGTTCCTCGGCTACGTTTTCCTGATGACCTCCTTTGTGACTGTCTTTACGCTGCCGATGAAACGCCTGCCTTCTGACGTCATGGGTGCGGCGATGGGGATCATTAATACCGGCGGAACCCTCGGCGGATTTGTGGCGCCGATTGCGATGGGATATCTCATTACCGCCAGCCACGGCTATCTTTCTACGTTTGTATTTCTGGCGCTGGCTATGGTGATGGCCGGTCTGGCTATCCTGCCGCTGGCAGTGAAACCTCGTGCGCCAATGCGCGATGTGGCTTAACTGAGGAGAAGAGTGATGACTTTTAATTTCGATGCAATGCTGGCTGAAGTCAAAGCGGACGTTCTGCGCTGGCGCAGACATATTCATGCCCATCCTGAGCTCTCTTTTCAGGAGCATAAAACGGCGGCGTACATCACAGAGCAGCTGGAAAGTTTCGGCGGACTGACCCTGACACATCTGACGCCCAACAGCGTGATTGCTGATCTGAAAGGGGCACATCCGGGGCCGAGGTATGCGCTGCGGGCAGACATCGATGCATTGCCGATCCAGGAAGAGAACGATGAACCCTTCTGTTCCACCGTGCCTGGCGTGATGCACGCTTGCGGACATGATGCTCATACCGCGATGTTGCTGGGTGCTGCGAAAGTGCTGACTCAATGCCGCTCAGAGTTGCATGGCTCCGTGCGATTTATCTTCCAGCATGCAGAAGAAGTGCCGCCTGGCGGTGCACAGGAACTGGTGGATCTGGGTGTGCTGGACGGAGTGGCAAAAATCTTCGGCCTGCACGTTATGCCAAATTCTCCGACCGGCGAAGTGGGGCTGAAAGAGGGCGTATTCTGTGCCTCCACGGATAACTTCGATATCATCATTACCGGCAAAGGTGGCCACGGTTCAATGCCACATTTGTGCATCGACCCGGTGGTTATTGGCGCAGAAGTCGTCACTGCGCTGCAAAACGTCGTGGCGCGTCGTGTTGATCCGCTTCAGGTGCCGGTGCTGACTATCGCGACCTTCCAAAGTGGTGAGAGTTATAACGTGATCCCGGAAAGGGTAAAACTTGCCGGTACCCTGCGGACTCATCACAGCAATGTGCGCGAACAGGTGCCGCAGGTGATGGAGCAGATTATCGCAGGGATTACGGCGGCGCATGGCGCAACATACGAACTGCGCTGGACACGGGGCTACGTGAACGGTGATAACCATCCTGAGGCCTGCACGATTGCGCGTCAGGTGGTCGAAAAAACATTGGGACCACAAGCTCTGCATGAAGTCACTCAGCCGCTGTTTGGCGGAGAAGATTTCTCTTCCTACCAGCAAAAAGTGCCGGGGTGCTTCCTGTTTATTGGCAGCGGGAATGAGAAAATTGGCGCGACTTACGGCGTGCATAACCCGCGTTTTCGTCTGGATGAAGAGGCGTTACAGATTGGCGTCGCATTGCATGTCGGGTTTATCCGTCAGTTGCTGATGAACGACGCCTGAGTCCGTTATTCGATCTTTTTCCCTTCCATCAGGCGCTGCACCAGCGGCGCCATAATCAGCTCCATCGCCAGCCCCATTTTTCCGCCCGGTACCACCAGCGTTTTGATGTGTGAGATAAACGAGCCCTGCAACATCGCCAGCAGATAAGGGAAATCGATATCGTCCAGTCCCTGGAAGTGAATCACTACAAAACTTTCATCAAGGGATGGAATGGCTTTTGCAGCAAACGGGTTCGAAGTATCGATAGTCGGCACACGCTGGAAGTTGATATGTGTGCGGGAAAACTGTGGCGTGATGTAACTGATATAGTCATCCATCGAACGCACCACGGAGTCCATCACCGCTTCACGGGAATGTCCGCGCTCGCCGGTGTCACGAACCAGTTTCTGTATCCACTCAAGGTTGACGATAGGAACCACGCCGACCAGTAAATCAACCTGAGCGGCAACATCAATTTTGTCCGCGACGACGCCGCCGTGCAGCCCTTCATAGAAAAGAATGTCTGTCGGTTCCGGGAGCGCCTGCCACGGCGTAAAGGTGCCCGGCACCTGATTGTAGGGAACGGCTTCGTCATAAGTATGCAGATACTTGCGCGAACGGCCGGTACCGGTTTTACCGTATTCGATAAAACTTTTTTCCAGCAGACCAAAGTCGTTGGCTTCCGGCCCGAAATAGCTGATATGACGCCCGAGGTCACGCGCCTTACGGATCGCTGCATCCATTTCAGGTCGGGTGAAATGATGGAAACTGTCGCCTTCCAGCTCAGCCGCACGCAGGCCAAGCTGCTGAAATATCTTACGAAATGCCAGGCTGGTGGTCGTGGTGCCTGCTCCGCTGGAGCCGGTCACTGCAATGACAGGATGTTTTGCTGACATAGTGAGCTGTTCTCCATAAAGGTGATGCCGGCAAGCGCGCTGTGGTCTTTTCTGGGGGTGAAGACCTGGTGTTAACGCTGCGCATATTTAAGCCTATTGTTACCATAATTATTCGAGAAGTGACAGGAGCGTAGCAGGCAATCCATTGTTGGGTGAGCCTCTTACTGCGTAACGATGAAGCGCAGACCGGAAAAGTTATGGTCATGATCTGCGCTTTAAAAAAATATTGATCTGTCAGGGTTTCGCCGCGTTCGACACCGACGTTGTCATCACTCCGTTTCGAATATTGCCCAGTGTTCGGCACTTATGCCGCCTTCGACGCTTTCAATTAATTCTTCTGCGTCATCAAGCCCGGCACATTCCCAGTAATCGTCGCTGAACCAAAGACTTAACCGGCCATCTGTTTCGTAAACGAACACAACTGTTCCATCACCAGCGATCACTTTTGCCGGGCTGTTTTCAGCAACGTCACCGCTTACGGCAATAGCCGGTACGCTGTGTTTCAGATCCTCGACACTCATTTCTGCCGAAGTCAGGGCTTCTTGTTCTGATTTAAATGAATCTAACTGGTATGCAGGAATAAACATGATATCCATCTCTCTTTATGATGATTTTCCCGAAGTAAATATCTCACGGGCCACGTTGTATTAAATATTAATTTCATTCCATCTTTTCGCCCAGCGCGTGTAGATATCAGGATCCCAATTCACTGACCATATCATGTCATCCCTATCAACTATGAATGGGGACAATTTGGATGAAAGGTTTTTGTATTCGTGAAAAACGGTCATGTTATCGGGTTCGATATTATTACGATCACAAACTGAAGGGTGTTCGCCTGTCAGAAATGTGACGATATCGGGGAGTACATCCCAACCATCCTTCACGGGATCGGCGTAATTTATCGTCGTTTGCCAGTTTACAGTTCTGAGTTTATTCCACCACCAGCCGTTCTGAACACAAACGATATCTTGTAAATCAGCGCCCAGATAGCGCATGCAGGATACCTGCATTTCTACAGCCGATTTTTGTGCAAATGGATTCATAACAAACCGGTAGCCTAAAGATGCCCAGAAAAAACGTGAACTCATGGCTGTGATAATATTGTCACGAACATATTTCAGGTGTTCCCATGCATCAGTCCGCGATGTACTGAGCTGAACAGAAACAACACAAGCCTGATCGGGAAAGTTGTTTTGACTCAAAGAAATGCAAAGGTCATCAATATAATTAGATGTTAATGCCTCCACTGCGCAAATTTTTAAAACAGTTTGTTTTTTCCGTATTTTTCGCACTGCAGCTGCTTTCATCTCCGCCAGGATTTTCAACCATAATTCTGGCGTCATTGCTCCAGGCCATCCACCCTGATCTTTATCGTGCGAAAGTACGCTGATAGATTGTTCATTCGAAAATGGAAAAGCTTCAAGATTTAATAATAAAGGAAACAGACAATCAAAAAACTCACCGAGTTCCGTATTTCTCTTAAACCTGAAAATAATCTCTAAAACCGGTGCAATACTTAGCTCTTTATCAATTATCCAAAGTGTATCGTTAATCTGCATTTTATTTTATATCCGGCAGATCAAAAAAACGGGTGAACCATTTTTTACATTCTTCTTCATCATCCATACCGGAGACATACAGATAATCCGTGTCCAGTCTTTCGGCCATCCGATGAAGAGGTTTTAATCTTTGTGCTACAGCGCGATAACTGTCGAGGCGGTCATTTCTCATGGTATCACCCAGCAACGGCGTTTCACCGATGCGGATTAGGACGCCGTTTTGCACAAATGGAGTGACCTGAACCTCTGCGATGGCAGACATTTTCTGCTGTAACTCAGCGATGCCGCCCATCCGTTGGCAAAACTCAGCGCCTAACAGTGTTATCCAACCCAAACTGGTAATACCGTCTGTTGTCGCAGTCCACAATGATTCTATGCGTGGATTGGGTGACATGATCCCGGGATGTCGGTTAATCCACTGTTTTATATATTCTTCTAAATCTTTGTGTCCTACTACTGCGCAACCATCAAAACCTAACGCAAATCCGGCATAACCCCAGGATAAAGGAAAGTCCCCGGTCAGTCGTTTAATGTAAGCCTCAACGCCTTTGACACCCCGCTCTGCCAGCCAGGACAAGGGTAATGAAATACGGAAATAACTACGGCTAGGTTGACTTAACTCAGGATAAGCCTTGTTATATTCCCAGTCGAGGAAGGGCAGCCTGCGGTCCCTTTTATTAATCCCAGCATAAAGCTCTACGCTTATATTATCTTTTATACGACTCCGGACATTTCTCAGCCATTCAAAAGGAACCGATTTATTTTTTTCGGTAATTCTTACTCCGTAACTCTGGTTTCCGTCATAAAGAATACGGTTAACCTGACTGCCGAAGTCTTCCCAAAAAACTTTATAGGGGGTCAGTAAGCTTTCGGGTGCATTTTCCTTCGTCACGGTTTCCAGACTGAATAAGGTGATGCAAAAACAGGGTTCAAACCGTGTGATATCGTCTTCTTCAAGGCGGTAGTCTGAGAAAATATTAATACTCTCCTGCAGTGTGGTCATTTTTAGTCCTTGATGTGAAATTTGTCTTTGTGAACTGATTACAGAAGTAAGGGAATTGGTCCGCCGCCCGGCGCGATACCAAAGGTTTTGGCAGCCGACTCACTGAGTTTTCGGATAAATTCTTCTACTTTTTGTCGCATCCTCACTTTTTCCCTGTCATCCTTATCATCGCAGCCGCACTCTTTCTCATAAATAAGGCGGACTTTCTTCTGCATACCTGCGTTGAGTGCGATTTTCTGATTTTTTGTAGCTTCATCACCCTCAAACTTAATCTCAATAATTTGATGAATATTGTCCCATTCAGCGGTTAACCCGGGATCTTTTAAGGCAACCAGATCCCAGATAACAACTTGTTCTTTACCCATTTGCCTTGCTGTGCCGAGCGCTCTTCTAACCGATGCCGGAGCAGTCGGGCCTTCGCTGTACGTGGTTCGGCCACTGCCTGACGTAATAAGGTCCTTTGAAAATATTTTATAAGGTACTTCGGTCAGGTAACACGGATCCTGCGGTGTTGCGCCGTACCAGGGAATTGTTCCTTTCTGATTAAACTCTTTCGCAAAACATTGCTGGCGCGGACCGGTCTTTAAACCTTTGTCTACGGTTTGGGGTAACTCTGAGTCATCACTTAGAAACCGCTTCATCATTTCTTGCGCCAGCCCCAGTGCTGGAGCCGAGAAAAATTGATCTATTTGCTTCCTGAATTCCTGCGCAATGAGGTTGCGGCATTTGCAAATGGCCTCACAGATTTTATCGATTAATTCAAACTGAGTGAGATCGGCCTGACACAACCCCGCCATGTTTACCGTATTGTGATGATTCATAAACATTTTGTCAGTCAACCGGCAGGCGGGCTGACCTTCAAAAAATACGTTAAATGAATGGCTTATCCAGTCAGCTTCTGCCCGGTTAGTCCCTGACTTGATGCCACCCATGCTGCCAGACTCGTCAAAAACGCTGCGTGCAAACTTTGAGCCGAAATTGGCGATCATATTACCGCCGTCGGCAAACACGCTGCTGGTGCCGTTGGTTAAATCGGCAGAATACGCTTCGTTGTCATAAGGTACGGGAACAGCAAAAGGAGGTGTCTTACACACATCGGGCAACGTGTTGTGAGTCACCCCGCCACTGCCTTTATGACATAACGTTAACCCATTAATATTTATGGTTATCATGCTTTCCACTCCCTGGATTCTTGGTTTAACCCCTTTTCGGAACAGGGTTAGTCATCATCACGTAAAACATATTGATCTCTTGCCACAACGGGTCACACCCAGGTCATTCCTTTGAGTGCGTTTCAATCCATTAATGAGAAAGTGATTTTTTTAGTGTTCCATTACTCTGATAAATATAAATAAATCATGGAGTTAAACAAATTTTCGCAAAGATAAACCTGATGCAAAATGCAGGCTGCGATGAAGATCACAATTTTCAGGAAGGGGGGAGAAGTAAAGCTTAACAATCGCGGGAGGATAAGATGAGAGTGATTGGTCGGAAGATCAATCACTCGGAATTTGGCTTAAAACTTCTTTTTACCAATCCTGCGGCACTTCTTCCTGTCCTGCGCGGAACTGGCCGCGGGGCATAATGTTCAGGGTTTCATGCAATTCTGACCAGACCAGCACGATCTCGCCGCTTTTCAGCTGGCGTTTCACGTCATCGACTTTTTGCTCCAGAGAACGTTCCTGCTCGCCGTAGTCGGTGCCTTCGCGAAGTACGAAGGATTCCACCACGCTGGTGAGCAGTTCGGCGTCCAGTTCCTGCCAGGGAATAATCAAAACAATGCTTCCTTTTTAAGTTCGGTCGTTGGTTCTAAATGCGGAGCGATCCAGGCCGGAATGCGCTGTTCCAGCCACATTTTCGGATGACGCAGGCTCCCGGAAACAAAGCCGACATGCCCGCCGTGCTCCGTCAGCTGATATTCCACACAATCCGGTAGATCTTCTGCTTTCGGAATGACGTCCGGCGTCATGAACGGATCGTCCTTGGCATGGATAATCAGTAACGGCGTTCTGACCTGTGACAGCAGCGGCATCCCGCTGCAACGGCGGTAATAATCGAGCGCGTCAGTAAAGCCGTGCGCCTTTGAAGTAATGGCATCGTCGAAATCACGAATGCGGCGCATGGCTTTCAGTTGCGCCAGCGTCACCGGCAATGTTCCCGGATATTTCGCCAGTTTGCGCGAGGCGTTGCCTTTGAGCTGATCGAGCAGATAACGCTGATAAATCCGCGATGAACCCTGTTCCAGTCGGTACGCACAAGGTTCCAGCATCAGCGGCGCGGACACCACAACGGCCGCTTTAAGGGTACAGTTTTCGCCTTCCTGACCGAGATAACAGGCCAGCATATTGCCGCCCAGTGAAACGCCGACGGCACCCGTCGGCACTTCGCCATAGGTTTCACTGAGCCAGTGAATGAAAAAGCGGGCATCTTCGGTTTCGCCGGAATGATAAATCCGCTGAAGTTTATTCGGTTCGCCGCTGCATCCGCGAAAATGCATCACCACGCCGAGCCAGCCTTGGTCTTTCCACGCCTGCAATAAACCGTGGGCATAAGGGCTGTAAAAGCTGCCTTCCAGACCGTGAAACAAAATCATACGCGGTTTATGCCGCGCCTTTTCCGGGTCTTCGCTCCAGGCTAAATCCAGAAAATCGCCGTCCGGCGTATCAAGTCTTTGCCAGTGAGGTTTAAGTTTTGCATGACGGCGCACCAGCCGCGGTAACAGCGTCTGGATGTGCGGATTACTGGCCCCGCGCAGGGGACGAAAGGATTCAACCATAAGATGAATAAATTTCTCTTAAGAGGCTCTTGTGCGATCAATATCACGCTGTTAGCTTCAATGCTATCGCACATCTTTCGGGTCGGAGTACCCAAATTAAATGGAACTCGGTTTATTTTTCTCTATGCTCGGATTTTTATGGGTCGCCGCTATTACCCCAGGCCCGAACAATATGTTGTTAACCACGTCCGGCGCTAACTTCGGTTTCTTACGCTCAATCTGGCTGATGGTCGGCATTATGCTCGGTATGCAAAGTATTTTGCTGCTGGTGGCCTTCGGCGTTGGCGGGCTGATCACGGTTTATCCTGCGTTACACCTTTTCCTGAAAATCGCCGGTAGCCTTTACCTGCTGTGGCTGGCGTGGAAGATAGCGACGTCGGCCTACGAAAAGCTGGAAACCGGTGCGCCGCCACCGAAGCCGATCCGGTTATATCAGGGCTGGTTACTGCAATTTCTCAATCCGAAAGCCTGGCTGATGGGACTGGGGGCGGTTGCGAGTTTCAGTCTGGCAGGCGCAGCGTATAACCATTCGATTGCCGGTATCAGCCTCGGGATGTTCCTGGTGAATCTGGTCTCTGGGATCATCTGGCTCGGGTTCGGTACCGTGATTGGTCGCCTGCTGCGCAGCAAGCGCGCGTGGTACACCTTCAATATCGCGATGGGTATTCTGACTGCGGCTTGTGTGTTGTTGATCTGGCATTAAGATAAAATGAAAAAGGAGCCTCGTGGCTCCTTTCCATTATCTGGCAGACGGTCATTTAGTCGAGATCAAAGGCCTTCGACATTTCTTCCAGCTGTTCCTGTGCATCAAGCCAGGTCATTTCGGTTTCTTCCAGCGCGCTTTTGACTTTGGTCTGTTGTTGCAGACATTCAGTCAGTTCAGTTTTACGGCTGTTTTCGTAAATCGCGGAATCTGCCAGACGCTCTTCGATGGATGCCAGCTCGGTACTCAGTTTTTCCATCTGCGCTTCGAGTTTGGTGATTTGTTTACGCAGAGGCTGAGTCTGGTTGCGGAAATCGGCTTCGCGACGTTTCTGGTCCTTACGCGACTGCGCGCTGTTGATGCCACCGTCTTTGGCCGGCGCATCCTGCTGGCTTTCCTGACGCTGAATGTCCACCAGCCATTGCTGATAATCTTCCAGATCGCCGTCGAACTGTTCCACTTTACCGCCGTGAACCAGATACAAATCGTCGGTGGTGGAACGCAGTAAGTGACGGTCATGCGAAACGACGACCATCGCGCCTTCGAAGTCGATCAGCGCTTCGGTCAGCGCCTGACGCATATCGAGATCTAAGTGGTTGGTCGGTTCATCGAGCAGCAGCAGGTTAGGGCGCTGCCAGACAATCAGGGCCAGCACCAGACGTGCTTTTTCGCCGCCGGAAAAACGTCCCGTCGGATCCGTGACTTTATCGCCGTGGAAACCAAATCCGCCGAGATAATCGCGCAGTTGCTGTTCGGTTTCTTTATTGGCCAGACGGACCAGATGTTGCAGCGGCGAATCTTCAGCACGAAGAAACTCGAGTTGATGCTGAGCGAAATAACCGAGCTTAACGCCTTTCGCCAGTCCGATATCACCCTGAAGCGGCGGCATGGTACCCGCCAGCAATTTGATCAGCGTGGATTTACCGGCACCGTTACGGCCCAGCAGGCCGATACGCGACCCCGGCACCAGATTCAGTTTGATCGACTCCAGAATGGTGGTGTCACCATAACCGGCGCTGACTTTTTCCATGCGCAGCAGCGGATCGGGCAAACTTTCCGGCGAACGGAAGCTAAAATGAAAAGGATTGTCAACGTGCGCCGGTGCAATCAGTTCCATGCGTTCCAGCATTTTGATGCGACTTTGCGCCTGTTTGGCCTTGGTCGCCTGCGCGCGGAAACGGTCGATATAGCTTTGCAGATGCGCCACTTTTTCCTGCTGGCTTTCAAACAATGCCTGCTGTTGCGACAGTTTGGTCGCTCGCTGGCGTTCGAAAGACGAGTAGTTACCGGTGTATTCGTTCAGCGACTGCTGTTCGATATGCATGATTTTATCGATGATCGGATCGAGGAAATCACGATCATGGGAAATCAGCACCAGCGTACCGGTGTAGCTTTTCAGCCATTTCTCCAGCCAGATCACCGCGTCCAAATCCAGGTGGTTGGTCGGTTCGTCGAGCAGGAGTAAATCAGAACGGCAAATCAGCGCCTGCGCCAGGTTCAGGCGCATACGCCAGCCGCCGGAGAACGATTTCACCGGTTGCTGTAGCTGATTCTGAGTAAAGCCCAATCCGCTGAGCAGGCTGGCGGCGCGTGCCGGAATGGTCCAGGCGTTAATGGCGTCGAGTTTACCGTGCAGCGTGGCGATGGCGTGGCCATCATCCCGCTCGTTGGCTTGTTGTAATTGTGCTTCGAGCTGGCGGAATTCGCGGTCGCCGTCGATAACATACTCTATCGCCGGTTCGTCCAGCGCTGGCGTTTCCTGATTTACCCAGGCCAGAGCCCAGTTAGACGGAAACGTCAGGTTGCCTGCATCGGCACTCATTTCACCTTTTAACAGGGAAATCAGGGTGGATTTACCGCAGCCGTTTTTACCCACCAGTCCGACTTTCTGGCCGGGATTGATGGTCGCAGACGCGTTGTCCAGCAGCACATTAGTGCCGCGTCGGATTTGTAAGGAGGAGAAAACAATCATAAAGCGCCGTGTTGAGAGTATGTTAAATTGTCATGATAATGATCTAAACAAGACGTATCGCGTCCCATTTTGTCTTTGCGAAGCATGGTAACGGAAAAACCGCACCCTGACGACGCTTTGGAGGTATTGATGTCGCAGCCACCAAAGGTTTTGCTGCTGTATGCCCATCCGGAATCACCCGATTCGGTCGCCAACCGCGTTTTACTGCAACAAGCACAACAGCTTGAACATGTCACCGTGCATGATTTGTACGCCCACTATCCTGATTTTTTTATTGATATCCATCGTGAGCAGCAACTGCTGCGCGACCATAAGGTGATTGTTTTCCAGCATCCCCTTTATACCTACAGTTGTCCGGCGTTGTTGAAGGAGTGGATGGATCGCGTGCTGGCGCGCGGTTTTGCCAGCGGGGCAGGCGGCAATGCGCTCAATGGTAAGTACTGGCGTTCGGTAGTCACGACCGGTGAACCGGAGGGCGCTTACCGTGCGGGCGGCTATAACCGTTACCCGATGTCCGACATTATGCGTCCTTTCGAGCTGACTTCAGCCATGTGCCATATGCACTGGATGACGCCCATCATCATTTACTGGGCGCGCCGTCAGAAACCTGATGTGCTGCAAAGCCATGCCGAAGCTTACGGCGAATGGCTGCAATCCCCGTTGCCACATGGAGGGATTGCATAATGGATGTTTCCAATATTCCGATGGCGATCCTGCTGTTTCTGTTCGCCGCCGTCGTCGCCGTGCCTGTTGCCCAACGCTTAGGGATTGGTGCGGTGCTCGGCTATTTGCTGGCCGGTATTGCCATCGGTCCGTGGGGACTGGGTTTTATCCGCGACGTGGATGAAATTCTGCATTTCTCCGAACTTGGCGTGGTTTTCCTGATGTTTATCATCGGGCTGGAACTGAATCCCGGCAAGCTGTGGGCATTGCGCCGGCAAATATTTGGCGTCGGTGCTGGACAGGTGATCCTGACTGCGCTGGTGCTCGGTGGTCTGCTTTATCTGACGAAGTTTTCCTGGCAGGCCGCGGTAATTGGCGGTATCGGGCTGGCAATGTCATCTACGGCGATGGCGTTGCAGCTTATGCGTGACAAAGGCATGACGCGTAACGAAGGCGGTCAGCTGGGTTTTGCCGTGCTGCTGTTCCAGGATATCGCGGTTATTCCGGCTTTGGCGCTGATCCCGATTCTTGCGGGCGGCTCCGAAGGCGGCAATAACTGGGAAATGATCGGCCTGAAAGTGCTGGCCTTTGGCGGAATGCTGATCGGCGGACGTTATCTGCTGCGACCAATTTTCCGGCTGATTGTGGCTTCCGGCGTGCGTGAAGTGTTTACTGCCGCCGCGCTGCTGGTGGTGCTCGGTTCAGCACTCTTTATGGATACGCTGGGCTTTTCGATGGCGCTCGGCACGTTTATCGCCGGGATTTTACTGGCCGAAAGCGAATATCAGCACGAACTGGAAATCGCTATCGAGCCGTTTAAGGGTTTACTGCTCGGGCTGTTCTTTATTTCTGTCGGCATGGCGCTGAATCTGGGCGTGCTTTACACCCACATTTTGCTGGTTCTGGCAGGCGTGATTATTCTGGTGACGGTCAAAGGAGCGGTGCTGTACGGGTTGTCGCGAATATTTGGCCTGCGGACATCCGTACGCTTGCAGTTTTCTGCCGTGTTGAGCCAGGGCGGTGAATTTGCTTTCGTGCTGTTCTCGGCGGCTGGCGCGCAGAAAGTGATTTCCTCATCGCAGCTTTCTTTGTTGCTGGTGGTGGTGACGTTATCAATGATGACTACGCCGCTACTGATGCAATGGGTCGACCGGATCCTGGTGCGTCGTTACAACGACGGTGAAGAGAGCGACGAAAAGCATTTTGTGCAGGATGATGAGCCGCAGGTGATTATCGTCGGCTTCGGACGTTTCGGGCAGGTGATCGGACGCTTGCTGATGGCAAATAAAATGCGCATCACGGTGCTTGAGCGTGATATTAGCGCCGTCGGTCTGATGCGGACCTACGGCTATAAAGTGTATTACGGCGATGCAACGGAGCTCGAATTGCTCAGGGCTTCGGGGGCTGAAAAGGCAAAATCGATTGTGATCACTTGTGATGAGCCCGCGGACACCATGACCATCGTGCATTTGTGTCAGCAGCATTTTCCGCATCTGAATATTCTGGCGCGCGCCCGTGGACGTGTTGAGGCGCATGAACTGTTGCAGGCCGGTGTAGCTAATTTCTCCCGTGAGACGTTCTCCAGTGCGCTGGAATTAGGCAAAAAGGCGCTTGTCACGCTGGGTATGCATCCGCACAGTGCGTATCGCGCGCAACAACATTTCCGCCGTCTCGACATGCGGATGCTGCGTGAACTGGTGCCGCAAAATCGCGGCGACGTAGCGCAGATTTCCCGTGTGAAAGAAGCACGGCGCGAGCTGGAGGATATCTTCCAGAGCGAAATGCATAACGAACGTCGTCAGCTAGATGGCTGGGACGACGACGAATAGTCCGGCTGGCGGAAAAATAATTTTGCCGTCTGAATGAAAAATGACCGGACGCAATGTCGCAACTTTCAGGAGAAGTAACATGGCTACAACCCGTAAACGGTTTATCGCTGGTGCGGTATGTCCGAAATGTAAGGCGATGGATACGCTGGCTTTATGGCAGGAAGATCAGGTTGAAGTGGTGGAGTGTGTGAAGTGCGGGCACCATCAGCGTCAGACCGATGCTCAGGTCAGCAAGAAGCTTCGCCCGGAAGAGCAGGTGATTGGTATTTTCGATCCGAAGTAGCGTTATTGCTCGTGTTTTTTTATGCTGGTAGTACAGAGACGCGGATTTCCGCTACACTCTTCGCCAAATTTATCCGGTCGCGCTTTTCAGGATGATCTCATCGAAAAGTGGCCGTCACTGAATTAGCCTTAAGCGAAGTTGCGTGCGTTATGAAACGCCCGCAGACAACAAATTGAGTTTCCAACGGTAGGAGTTATCATGAAAGTAGCAAAAGACCTGGTCATCAGCGTGGCATATCAGGTACGTACAGAAGACGGTGTGTTGGTTGATGAATCTCCGGTGAGCGCGCCGTTGGATTACCTGCATGGTCACGGTTCCCTGATCTCCGGTCTGGAAACTGCGCTGGAAGGTCATGCAATTGGTGATGTATTTGACGTGCATGTTGGCGCAAACGACGCTTACGGCAACTACGACGAAAACCTGGTTCAGCGCGTACCTAAAGACGTCTTCATGGGTGTTGATGAGCTGGAAGTGGGTATGCGTTTCCTGGCTGACACCGATCAGGGCCCGGTTCCTGTTGAAATCACTGAAGTTGACGGCGACCACGTTGTTGTCGATGGCAACCACATGCTGGCAGGTCAGGATCTGAACTTCCACGTTGAAGTTGTGGCAATCCGTGAAGCAACCGAAGAAGAACTCGCTCACGGCCACGTTCACGGCGAACACGGACACGACCATGATCACGACCATGAACACGGCGAAGGCTGCTGCGGTGGTCACGGCCACGACCATGATCACGACCACGGTCATGATCACGGTAAAAAAGGCGGTTGTGGCGGTAACGGCGGCTGCGGTTGCCACTGATCACTTTGCCTGCAAAGCGATAAAAACGAAAGGCGCCTTATGGGCGCCTTTTTGTTGCGTCAGAAACAGAATCAATAATGTGGCGGAGGCGTTTCTTCCGACTGGTCGGCAATCATTGATGGCTGGCTGGCGCGCAGTTTATCTGTCAGCAGACGCAGGTGATCATGCAGTCTGCTCATTTCCAGCTGGTGCTGGGTGACGATCAAATTCAGTTCTTCGATAGTGATTTCCTGAAAAGCCAGCTTGTTTTCCAGCATCTCCAGACGTTGTTCAACGGTGTTTGAGTCCATAATCTTTCCCTCATTGTGCGGCTCAAGTTGATCAGATTGAGCACTGACCGGAACCCCATACTGTATTGTAGACCGGCGATTCTACCCGTAAACCGGCTTAATTGCCTGAACTCAGCGGTGCTTTATCTCGGACTCTTCATAGCCAGACGAAACTAATTGATGCAAAAAAGGTCTGAATATGACGCTAATGGCGTGTATAGAGATTGTTTTGTCGTGAGACGGACAGTTATAGTAACCGCCGAACTTTCGTAATTATTACCAGAGGTCATACGCTTCTGGTCTTGGAGAAATGGATGAAATCACTGTTTAAAGTAACTCTGCTGGCAACCACCATGGCAATTGCCCTGAATGCCACTCAGGTTATGGCTGCTGAAGCCACCGCACCGGCCGCTGCTGCTCCTGCGCCAGCCGCTGCAGCTGCACCGGCAGCAACAGATAAGACCAAGTTCAAAAGCGACGACGAGCAGGCTGCTTATGCTCTGGGTGCATCACTGGGTCGTTATATGGACAACTCCCTGAAAGAACAAGAAAAGCTGGGCATCAAACTGGATAAAGACCAGCTGATCGCCGGTGTTCAGGATGCGTTTGCTAACAAAAGCAAACTGTCCGATCAGGAAATTGAGCAAACTCTGCAAACCTTCGAAGGCCGTGTGAAAGCATCTGCACAGGCTAAGATGGAGCAGGACGCTAAAGCTAATGCTGACAAAGGCGACAAATTCCGTGCTGATTTCGCCAAAGAAAAAGGCGTGAAGAAGACTGAATCAGGGCTGCTGTATCAGGTAGAAAAACCAGGTACTGGCGCAGCACCTAAAGACAGTGACACCGTTGTAGTAAACTACAAAGGGACTCTGACCGACGGTACTGAGTTTGATAACTCTTATACCCGCGGCGAGCCACTGTCCTTCCGTCTTGATGGTGTTATCCCAGGCTGGACCGAAGGCCTGAAACACATTAAGAAAGGCGGCAAAATCAAGCTGGTCATTCCACCAGCACTGGCTTACGGTAAAACTGGCGTCCCGGGGATCCCTGCTAACTCCACTCTGGTGTTCGATGTTGAACTGCTGGACGTGAAAGCGGCACCGAAGGCTGACCCGAAAGCAGCTGAAAAACCAGCTGAAGCTGAAGCGGCACCAAAAGCAAACTAATTTGCTATTGAGCTGTTACAGAAAACCGTCGCTAAATGCGGCGGTTTTTTTTCGCCTTTAACTTTTCTTCGGGCCCGGCCTTCATTTTATTGAGGTTACTCTATGATGATAACTTGACGCTTTTGTTTCCCCGGCATAACGTCACAGATCCATATAATCGTAAGGCCGTTTTATCTGTGTCTTTGATACAGTAACGACCGTGAAATGATGAATAATGCGTCCTGACTCCCGTTGGAAGGCGCGATAGAGAGGGTGGTAGCTTCGATGTCTAATTCGCTTATAACTGGCGAAACCGGTGAACTGGATTTGCTGGACCAACGTCCGTTCAGCCAGGTCGATCATGAGATTTTGTCTTCATACGAGGCCGTGGTGGACGGGCTTGCGATGCTGATCGGTGAGCATTGCGAAATTGTTCTGCATTCACTGGAAGACCTGAAATGTTCAGCGGTTCGTATTGCAAATGGTGAGCATACCGGCCGTAAGATCGGCTCACCGATTACCGATTTAGCCCTGCGCATGTTGCATGATATGACCGGCGCGGACAGCAATGTGTCCAAAGCCTATTTCACCCGTGCGAAAAGTGGTGTGCTGATGAAATCTGTCACCATCGCCATTCGTAACCGTGAGCAGCGTGTCATTGGTCTTCTTTGTATCAACATGAATCTCGACGTACCTTTCTCGCAAATTATTCAGACCTTTATGCCGCCAGAAACTCAGGAAGTGGCATCGTCGGTAAACTTTGCCTCTTCTGTGGATGACCTCGTGGCACAAACGCTGGAATTCACCATTGAAGAAGTGAACGCTGACCGCAATGTTTCCAACAATGCGAAGAACCGTCAGGTGGTGCTGAATCTTTATGAAAAGGGTATTTTTGATATCAAAGATGCCATCAATCAGGTCGCTGACCGTCTGAATATTTCCAAGCACACGGTTTACCTGTATATCCGCCAGTTTAAAAGCGGGGATCTGGTGGGGAACGAGCGTTGAAACTGCGTTATTGCCTTCTGGTAACCGGTCCTGCATACGGAACACAACAAGCCAGTGCAGCGTATCAGTTCGCACTGGCGTTGATAAGCTGCGGTCATCAGCTGGGCAGCGTGTTTTTTTATCGTGAAGGCGTCCTTAACGGCAATATGCTTTCTGCACCTGCTTCCGATGAATTTGACCTCGTCAGATCCTGGCAGCGTATGGCAGCGGACCATCAGGTTGCTCTCAATGTTTGCGTGGCAGCAGCATTACGTCGCGGTGTCATCGATGAAACAGAAGCCCATAATCAGGGACACGGTCAGACGAATTTACAAGCCGGTTTTGCTCTGACCGGATTGGGCAGCCTCGCAGAAGCGTCGCTGACCTGCGACCGCATGGTGCAGTTCTGATGGACTATGGCAGGACCAGGCAATGAAGAAGATAGCGTTTGTATTTACTCAGGGCCCGCACGGCACTTCGGCGGGAAGAGAAGGCCTCGATGCGCTGCTGGCAACGTCAGCCCTGACGGAAGAGATCGGCGTATTTTTTATGGCTGATGGTGTTTTTCAGCTCATGCCAGCACAGCAACCCGAAAAAATTCTCGCCCGTAATTATATTGCCACATTCGGTGTGTTATCACTTTACGACGTCGACCAGTGCTTTGTCTGTGAGGACTCTCTGAAGTCACGTGGATTGTCTGTGGGACATGAATGGGTGCTGGATGTGGAGCCGCTGTCCGCGGCAGAAATTCGCGGACGTCTGGCCAGTTTTGATGTGGTGATGACGTTTTAAATCAGGAAACCTCATGCTTTTTACTCTTGCCCGTTCCCCGCAACAATGTGATTTCTCATTGATTGTTAAGCTGGTCACTCAGGAAGATGCACTTTTGCTGATGCAGGATGGCGTACTGGCTGCGATCGATGGCAGCGAGGCCTGTAACCTGCTCAGCCGGCATGTTCAGTCAGTTTATGCCCTCAGCGAAGATCTGGCAGCCCGAGGATTGGTTGGTCAAATTTCGCACAAAATCACATTGATCGACTATACTGGATTCGTCGCGCTGACTGAGAAACACACCCAGCAAACAGCATGGTGATTTACTGATGTGCTGTATATTTCTTGACACCCTCTTAGGTCAGCCCTAAAATTCTGCGTCCCCATATTAGCTAATGCTTTTTGTGGGGCGATTTATCACGCGTTTACAAAGTAGTTTATGAACCAAAATCCAGGAGCTTTTTAATGGCAACAATTAATCAGCTGGTACGCAAACCACGCTCTACGAAGGTTGCTAAAAGCAACGTTCCAGCGCTGGAAGCTTGCCCGCAGAAACGTGGCGTATGTACTCGTGTATATACTACCACCCCTAAAAAACCAAACTCCGCACTGCGTAAAGTATGCCGTGTACGTTTGACTAACGGTTTTGAAGTTACCTCCTACATCGGCGGTGAAGGTCATAACCTGCAGGAACACTCCGTGATCCTGATCCGTGGCGGTCGTGTAAAAGACTTGCCAGGTGTGCGTTATCACACCGTCCGTGGCGCGCTGGACTGTTCAGGCGTTAAGGATCGTAAGCAATCTCGTTCTAAATACGGCGTTAAAAAGCCGAAGTCTTAATGGTTCTCCGTTAAGTAAGGCCAAACATTTTTACATTACTGTCAAAATAAACTCTTAGAGTTTTGGACAATCCTGAATTAACAACGGAGTATTTCCATGCCACGTCGTCGCGTCATTGGTCAACGTAAAATCCTGCCAGATCCTAAGTTCGGATCCGAACTGCTGGCTAAATTCGTAAACATTCTGATGGTAGATGGTAAAAAATCTACTGCAGAAGCAATCGTCTACACTGCTCTTGAGACCCTGGCTCAACGTAGCGGTAAAGGCCACCTGGAAGCTTTCGAAGTCGCTCTGGACAACGTTCGTCCGACTGTCGAAGTTAAGTCCCGCCGCGTAGGTGGTTCTACTTATCAGGTTCCAGTTGAAGTCCGTCCGGTTCGTCGTAATGCTCTGGCAATGCGTTGGATCGTTGAAGCTGCTCGTAAACGCGGTGATAAATCCATGGCTCTCCGCCTGGCGAACGAACTTTCTGATGCTGCAGAGAACAAAGGTACTGCAGTTAAGAAACGTGAAGACGTTCACCGTATGGCTGAAGCCAACAAGGCGTTCGCCCACTACCGCTGGTAATCACTTCGCAGTAGTTATGCTAACCAAGCGGGCGCTTCAAGAAGCCAACCCGCTTGGGTTAACTGAACTTGAACGTCCTAGTTATAGAGGAATCAAATGGCTCGTAAAACACCCATTGAGCGCTACCGTAACATTGGTATCAGTGCTCACATCGACGCCGGTAAGACAACCACTACCGAACGTGTTCTGTTCTACACCGGTGTAAACCACAAAATCGGTGAAGTGCATGATGGCGCAGCCACCATGGACTGGATGGAGCAGGAGCAGGAGCGTGGTATTACCATCACGTCCGCTGCGACCACCTGTTTCTGGTCAGGTATGGCTAAGCAGTTCGAACCACACCACATCAACATCATCGACACCCCAGGGCACGTTGACTTCACCATCGAAGTTGAACGTTCCATGCGTGTTCTTGATGGCGCGGTAATGGTTTACTGTGCTGTTGGTGGTGTTCAGCCACAGTCTGAGACCGTATGGCGTCAGGCAAACAAATATAAAGTTCCTCGTATCGCGTTCGTTAACAAAATGGACCGTATGGGTGCTAACTTCCTGAAAGTTGTTGACCAGATTGAAAAACGTCTGGGCGCAACTCCGGTGCCACTGCAACTGGCAATCGGCGCGGAAGAAAAATTCACCGGTGTTGTTGACCTGGTGAAGATGAAAGCTATCAACTGGAACGAAGCTGATCAGGGCGTGACCTTCGAATACGAAGAGATCCCTGCGAACATGCAAGAACTGGCTGAAGAATGGCGTCAGAAACTCGTCGAGGCCGCTGCTGAAGGCTCTGATGAGCTGATGGAGAAATTCTTTGGTGGCGAAGAGCTGACCGAAGAAGAGATCAAAACTTCTCTGCGTAAGCGCGTTCTGAACAACGAAATCATCCTGGTTACCTGTGGTTCTGCGTTTAAAAACAAAGGCGTACAGGCAATGCTGGATGCTGTTGTTGAGTATCTGCCAGCACCAACCGACGTTGAAGCTATCAACGGCCTGTTGGATGACGGTAAAGACACTCCTGCAGTTCGCCATTCTGACGATTCCGAGCCGTTCTCTGCTCTGGCGTTCAAAATCGCTACTGACCCATTCGTGGGTAACTTGACGTTCTTCCGTGTTTATTCCGGTCTCGTCAACTCTGGTGACACTGTATTTAACCCAGTGAAATCACAGCGCGAACGTCTGGGCCGTATCGTTCAGATGCACGCTAACAAGCGTGAAGAAATTAAAGAAGTTCGTGCAGGCGATATCGCCGCAGCGATCGGTCTGAAAGACGTGACTACAGGTGATACCCTGTGTGATCCAGATAACGTAATCATTCTGGAACGCATGGAATTCCCTGAGCCGGTAATCTCCGTTGCGGTAGAACCGAAAACCAAAGCTGACCAGGAAAAAATGGGTCTGGCTCTGGGCCGTCTGGCGAAAGAAGACCCATCATTCCGCGTTTGGACTGATGAAGAGTCTGGTCAGACAATCATCGCAGGTATGGGTGAACTTCACCTGGATATCCTGGTTGACCGTATGCGTCGTGAATTTAACGTTGAAGCTAACGTCGGTAAGCCGCAGGTTGCATACCGTGAAGCTATCCGCGCGAAAGTTACCGATGTTGAAGGTAAACACGCTAAGCAGTCTGGTGGTCGTGGTCAGTACGGTCACGTTGTGATCGACATGTATCCATTAGAGCCTGGCACAAATCCGAAAGGGTATGAGTTTGTCAACGAAATCAAAGGCGGTGTAATTCCTGGCGAATTCATCAGCGCGATTGACAAAGGCATCCAGGAACAGCTGAAGTCTGGTCCACTGGCGGGTTACCCGGTAGTAGATCTGGGCGTGCGTCTGCACTTCGGTTCTTACCATGACGTTGACTCCTCCGAGCTGGCGTTTAAACTGGCCGCTTCTATCGCTTTCAAAGATGGCTTTAAGAAAGCGAAACCAGTTCTGCTTGAGCCGATCATGAAGGTTGAAGTAGAAACTCCGGAAGAGAACACTGGTGACGTCATCGGTGACCTTAGCCGTCGTCGTGGTATGCTGAAAGGTCAAGAATCTAACGCTACTGGCGTTGTGATTCATGCTGAAGTTCCGCTTTCCGAAATGTTCGGTTATGCGACTCAGCTGCGTTCACTGACCAAAGGCCGTGCATCTTACTCCATGGAATTCCTGAAGTACGATGATGCGCCGAATAACGTGGCCCTGGCCGTTATTGAAGCTCGTGGCAAATAAGCCACTGGTTTAAACACAATGATCCCGTGCTCTCTCTATGAAGGGAGAGCACAAGAGTAAGGAATATAGCCGTGTCTAAAGAAAAATTTGAACGTAACAAACCGCACGTCAACGTTGGTACTATCGGCCACGTCGACCACGGTAAAACTACCCTGACTGCAGCAATCACTACCGTTCTGGCTAAAACCTACGGCGGTTCTGCACGCGCATTCGACCAGATCGATAACGCACCAGAAG
>NZ_JAFMOY010000120.1 GCF_019049625.1 Rahnella ecdela | reverse complement strand
GCCGGTACTTAACCGGACTCATTGCACCCAATGATAATTTAATTCGCTTCTCGTTATACCAGCGTATGTACCTGTCCAGGAAGCAGATAAATTCTTCCTGCGTCGTGCTCGCCCAGTTTCTGCCATAATACATTTCATTTTTGACCCGCCCGAAGAAGCCTTCACACGCCGCGTTATCCGACGAGCAACCTTTGCGCGACATGGACCTTTTAAGACCCGATGCATTAATACGATCCAACCAACCCGGCCATCGATAATGGCCGCCTCTGTCGCTGTGTATCACCGGTTTTTCATTTTCTCTGAGCGTATCGAGCGCGTCGTCGAGCATGCCATTCACCAGTTTTGCGTCCGGACGTGTTCCTATCGACCAGCTCACCACTTTGCCATCAAAACAGTCGATTACGGGCGACAGATAGACCTTGCCCGCTGGCAGGTGGAACTCAGTAATATCAGTCAGCCACTTCTCATTTGGGCTGCAGGATCGAAAATTTCTGGCAAGGAGATTTTCAGGTGCCGGCCCTATTTCTCCGCAGTAAGAGCTGTATCGTCGTTGCCTCGCTTGCTTAACAACGGCCAGACAACCACCATGCGTCAGGTAATGTTCCACAGCAGCGATTTTTTGCGCCTGTGAGTATCGCTGTCTCGATTTTAATTCTCTCGGTAATTCGCCAGTTTCTTCATAAATTCTCACCCAGCGACCGAGCTGTTTTATGGATGGATATCCCAATTCTCTGATGACCACAGAGGCTTTTTTGCCATATCGATAATAGAGTTCAACAGCCCGAACCCTGTCCTCATATGAATGCATTAACTCTCTCCCGAGAGTCCAAGAAATCGTCCGCACCCCCTTATGGCTAATTTCAAAGATACAGGACGTTGCCAGAGAAAACACAGCTTATCTGACATAAATCGACGGCCACTTAAAACCCACTCCCAGCCTCTCCAATGAGAGTTTTACAATTATTATTCGGCTCGTATAATGAGCCGAATAAAGTCACTAATCGGCTCACAGGAACCTCAATGGATAACCGGCAATGGATCTGGCAATCACCAGACTGGCCTCAGTTCAACTGGGATGATGACATCATTCAGCCACAACTGCGTCAGACGCGCCTGAAAATGGGCAAACTCGTCGGTAAAGCCGAATCACGCCCCGGTCAGGATGCTGCCGAATATTCTCTCGATGCGATGCTGAGCAATATTCTGGCGTCATCGGCCATCGAGAATGAGCGACTTGATGCCCATTCTGTCCGTTCTTCGCTGGCCAAACGCTTAGGACTCACGTGGCATCTTCCGGGAACCACGACGGAACGTTCAGAGGGCTTAGCCAAAATAATGATGGATGTTTTCAATTCAGATGTCGGTGAACTGACTGAAACCCTTTTGTTTCAATGGCATTGCTGGTTATTTCCGGAGCCGGCACCGGCTTTTTTAAGACGTGGTGACTGGCGTGGTGACGCAACAATGCGTGTGGTTTCAGGCAGGATTGGAAAGGAAAAGGTGCATTATCAGGCGCCGCCACGCGAACAACTTTCCGCTGACCTGACTGCGTTTTTGCAATGGTATAATCAGTCACGACATCGGGCGGCGCTGGATCCCCTTCTTCGCGCTGCGCTGGCTCATTTCTGGTTTATCACCCTTCATCCTTTTGAAGATGGAAACGGCAGGATTACCCGTGCCCTGACCGACATGGCGTTATTCCAGGCCGATCATGAAAGCGTGCGTTTATATGCCGTTTCAGAAGCTATTCTGAATCACCGGAAAGACTATTATGACGTGCTGGAAGCCACCCAGCGCGGAACGATGGATTTAACGGACTGGCTCAGCTGGTTTCTAAAAATGCTTGAAACCAGCGTAGATACCGCGATCATGCGCATCGATCAGACGCGGGTAAAAACACTTTTCTGGCAGATGCATCACAGTAACGGACTCCCCGCTGAACAGGTCAAGGTTCTGAACCGTTTACTGGACGGAGGCGATAATGGATTCGCCGAAGGGATCAGCGCAGGCCAATATCAGAAGGTGGCGAAAGTGAGTAAGGCGACGGCCACCCGCCATCTGACAGATCTCGTTGCGCGGGGCTGCCTGACCAGAACCGCAGCGGGCGGACGCAGCAGCCGATATAAAATTATCGACAACTTTTCTTCTCTTAATGGAAACTTTATGAAAAACATCACCTTTTATGGCAGATTTGAAAACGACATTCTTGCCGGACGTAAAACCATCACCCTTCGCGAAGCCAGTGATGCAAACTTTTCTGCCGGTGATAAGGTGTGTGTCAGCCGTTATGAGGATAATGTATTTTTCTGCAATATCGAGGTAATTGCGGTGACGCAGGTGATGTTCGACGATCTGAATGACAAACATGCCGTGCAGGAAAATATGACGCTGGAGCAGTTAAAGGATGTGATCAGCGAAATTTATCCGGGTCTCAAAGAGCTGTTTATGATTGAGTTCCGCCTTATCTGATGACATTGGTCTGATGTCATTATTATACAAAAAAAGGCGCATCGGGAATTAACCGCCGCGCCCTTTTCTTCTTCTAATTTAGCCCTGCCAGCGAGAATTGCGGATCACTGAACAGAATACGGATACCACGGATATTCAGACTCATAATATTTCTCCTGCTGGGTTGTATGAGACAAGAATAAACGGCAGGATAAATGTCATCAATCGTCGCGAAATGACGATATAGGACAAATAGTCATTCTGCGACAGGAAACTTCTCAATGCCCAAACACATCATCATTCTCGCCGTGCCCGGCGTACAGTTGCTCGATGTTTCCGGCCCACTGGACGTGTTCGCCGAAGCCAATCAGCAACGCGGTCGTGAAGTGTATAAACTGAGTATTATGGCGACCGGCGATCAGGCAGTGATCCCCACGTCTTCCGGTGCGAAGATGGTGCCCGACATTTCCCTGCATTCGCCTGTTTCCGACGCGGTAGACACATTTCTTGTAGCCGGTTCGCCACAACTCGGCGAGCACTTAGCCGATGAGGCGCTTAAAGAAGGTATCAGGCGGTGGAGTCAGCATGCGAAACGTTTTGGTTCTGTCTGCAGCGGCGCCCTGCTGCTCGCTTCGGCGGGATTGCTCGATGGCCGGCGCGTAACCACCCACTGGTCTGTTGCCGGTAAACTGACAGAAGATTATCCGCAGGTAAAAGTCGAAGCCGATGCCATATTTATTGCCGATGGGCCGTTACGGACAGCGGCCGGAGTAACGTCCGGTCTCGATTTAGCGCTGAATATGGTTGAGGAAGATCTCGGGCGGGAAACTGCGCTGGATGTTGCAGCACAACTGGTGATGTTCTTTAAACGTCCTGGCGGGCAAATGCAGTTCAGCCGTCACGGACAGGCCTCACTGAGCGGCAGATCAGCGTTGCAGGATGTGCAACGCTGGGTGATGAATTCCCTTAACTACCCGCACAATGTGCAAAGTCTGGCCTTGCATATGGGCATCAGCCCGCGACATCTTACCCGGTTATTTAATCAGGAACTCCGGCAGTCGCCAGCGGAATGGCTTGAACAGCAGCGTGTATTTCATGCCAGGCAACTGCTGGAATCTGGCGAACTGGCAATTAAACAAATCGCCGCTGAGTGCGGTTTTTCGGGCGTAGATATCCTGCGACGCGCATTTGTCAGGCAACTGTCAGTGACACCGTCACAATATCAAAAGCATCATGTTCGATAAACATGATTTGAAAGAAACGCCTGTAAAATCAGGCTTCTTTTGCCACCTGCGCGCGCCTGAAACATTCGGGATGATGGGTGTTAATCAGACCCGTGGCTTCCAGCCAGGCATAGACAATCGTCGGGCCAACGAATTTAAAACCTCGTTTTTTGAGATCCTTTGAAATACGCTCGGAAAGCGCATCTTTGGTCGGAACCGGCCCAACGTGCTGAATCGCTTTCCCGCCGATTTGTGCCCAAATCCATTCACCGAAATCTTCTCCAGCCTGCTTCATCGCGAGATACGCGCGGGCATTATTAATCACTGCCCTAATTTTGATGCGTGAGCGGATAATATCGGCGTTATTCGCCAGCCTTTCGACATCTTCTTCAGTGAACTCGGCCACTTTCTCAGGCTCGAATTGGCAAAAAGCCAGCCGCAGCGCGTCGCGTTTTTTCAGCACAATTCGCCAGGATAATCCGGCCTGAAAGCCGTCGAGCATCAGTTTTTCCCAAAGCGCTCTGCCGTCGCGTACAGGCTTACCCCATTCTCTGTCGTGATAGTCGGTCATCATCGGGTCATTTGTGCCCCACGGACAACGGATAGGGTCAGTCATAGCGAACTCCTGCAACGGAAACATCCTTTATTCTAACCTGACAACTATCGTGACGTGGTAAACTTTCATCCCCGCCCTGTTAAGCGACTAAAACTCTGAAACTGATGATTTCCCTGAAGTTCATATGTGCACGTTTTATCATTATGCCCTATAGTGTATGTTGTAACTAACTGGAGGGTTTATGGCGGATTATGATTTAATTGCCCGGATGAACGGTTGTTTTAACGAACTGGAACTGGCGTTGCAGGATCTGGGGCATTTCCTGAGTCAGCTGGAATTATTGCAGGCACGGGTCTTTGCGCTTCCTGAAGTTGTCAAAGGTGAAGAACATAATCCCGCAGACAAAATCATCGTCACACCGCACACCGGCGAGGCTGCGCAGCAACTGGCGTTGCAGCATTTTCAGCGTTTATTTATTCATCATAATAACGAGAATGTCAGCAGTAAATCGGCCGTCCGTTTGCCAGGTGTGTTGTGTTATGCCGTCGACGCCGCAGAGCATCAGTCTGCCCTGCTTCTGATTGAGGAAGTGAACAAACTGAAAGCCGAGCTGGAACATATTGTGACCGTGGAATCAGGCCTTGCCCGCGAACAGCGTTTCGAGTTTGTTCATACCCATCTCCGCGGGTTGATTACGCTAAATGCCTACCGCTCGGTGACGTATCTGAGCGATCCGGATTCCGTGCGTTTTGGCTGGGCGAATAAGCATATTATTAAGAACGTGACACGTGACGAAGTTCTGGCTCAGCTTGAGAAAAGCCTGAATGCCGGACGCGCTGTATCGCCTTATACGCGTGAGCAATGGATGGAAAATATTAACCGGGAGATGAGCGATGTGAAACGTCTTCCAGAGCATGCGGCGCTGAAATTTAAGCGTCCGGTGAAAGTACAGCCTATCGCGCGCGTATGGTATCGCAACAGCCAGAAACAGGTACAGCATCCCTGCCCGCTGCCGCTGATTGTCTTGTGTCTGCGCTCTCCGATGATGCAGGTCCCCAAGTTAGGAGAACTGCATGATTACGATGTTACGAGCATTAAACATAAGTACAAACCGCAGTCACAACCGCTGAGTCTGCTGATCAAACGCCTGCATTTATACACCGACTATCCGCTATAACCGACAGACAGCGGCCATAAAAAGGTCCGGTTTCCCGGACCTCATTCGCTTTGTTTTGGAAGATATTCTTAAGCCTTCATGCTGCCAACCATCGCTTCCGGACGCACCCATTCATCAAACTGTTCTTCAGTCAGATAACCGAGTTTCAGGGCAGAACCCTTCAGTGTCAGCCCTTCTTTATGGGCTTTCTTGGCGATTTCAGCCGCTTTGTCATAGCCGATATGCGTATTCAGTGCCGTCACCAGCATCAGCGATTCATTCAGCAGCTGAGTGATACGGTCGCGGACAGGCTCAATACCCACTGCGCAATGCTCGTTAAAACCACGCATTCCATCGGCCAGCAGACGCACCGATTGCAGGAAGTTGTGGATAACCAGCGGACGGAAGACGTTCAGTTCAAAGTTACCGGAAGCTCCGCCAATGTTCACCGCAACGTCGTTGCCCAGCACCTGCGCGCACAGCATGGTCATGGCTTCACACTGCGTCGGGTTCACTTTACCTGGCATGATGGAACTTCCCGGCTCATTTTCTGGGATAGAAATTTCGCCGATACCACAACGCGGGCCGGAAGATAACCAGCGCACATCGTTGGCGATTTTCATCAACGAGGCTGCCAGACCTTTCAGCGCCCCGTGTCCGTGAACCAGCGCATCGCAGGTGGCCAGCGCTTCAAATTTATTAGGCGACGTCACAAAAGGCTGTTTAGTCAGTTCCGCCAGCGCTTTCGCCACGCGCACCGCATATTCCGGATGCGTATTCAGGCCGGTACCGACTGCCGTTCCCCCCAACGCCAGCTCTGCAATGTGAGGAATGCTGTTTTCAATATGCGTTAAACTGTGCTCCAGCATCGCTACCCAGCCGGAAATTTCCTGACCCAGCGTCAGCGGCGTAGCGTCCTGTAAATGTGTACGACCAATTTTCACGATATCGCGAAACGCATCCGATTTGGCTGCCAGCGTTTTATGCAGCACTTTCAGCTCAGGGATCAGCGTTTCACGCAGTTCGATCACGGCAGCAACGTGCATCGCAGTCGGGAAGACATCGTTAGAGCTCTGGCTCTTGTTCACATCATCATTCGGATGGACTTTACGCGCTTCACCCCGCTCGCCCCCGAGAATTTCACTCGCGCGGTTCGCCAGAACTTCATTCATGTTCATATTGGTCTGGGTACCGGAGCCGGTTTGCCAGATGGCCAGCGGGAATTCAGCCGGATGTTGACCGGCAAGCACTTCATCAGCGGCAGCAACAATGGCGTTTGCGCGCTCTGCAGGCAGCAGCCCCAAATCCATATTCACGCTGGCGGCGGCGCGCTTTGTCAGAGCCAGCGCGTGGATCAGCGCTTCAGGCATTTTTTCAGAGGAAATACGGAAATGCTCCAGGGAACGTTGCGTCTGAGCGCCCCAAAGTTTATCTGCCGGAACATCAATTGGCCCCATTGAGTCTTTTTCAATGCGTGTTGCTGCCATTACTGTCTCCTTAGAGGCTTATTACAATGGTAAATCAGGTTTTTTTGTTGGTTAAATCAGCGGTTTTGCAGGTTTTTGATTGCCGCACGCGCTCCCACGCATCCGTTGGCGGCCCGTTAATTATAGTGACTTATAAGGCGGACGTATAATTCGATTCGATCTCCGTTCCGAAAATAGGTGCCTTTGGCACTTTTTGGTGCTTCGTAGTTGTAATGCCTGCATTGGCATTGTTTACTAGGCGGCAATATTTTCTATTCAGGATGAAGCAATGCAAAAGATGCAGAACGGTGTACAAAATTACGCCTGGGGCAGTAAAGACGCTCTGACCAAACTCTACGGAATTACCGACCCGCAAGACCGGCCGATGGCCGAATTGTGGATGGGGGCTCATCCTAAAAGCAGTTCTCAGGTTGAGAACGCCAGCGGCCAGACCGTCTCTCTGCGTGAGCAAATCAGTGCTGATCTGAATGGCCAGTTAGGGACGAAAGTCGCTAAACGTTTTGGCGAACTGCCGTTCCTGTTCAAAGTACTTTGCGCCGATCAGCCGCTTTCCATTCAGGTTCACCCGAGTAAAGGTGCCGCTGAAATTGGCTTCGCGAAAGAAAATGCCGCCGGAATTCCTCTGGACGCTGCCGAGCGTAACTATAAAGATCCCAATCACAAACCTGAGCTGGTTTATGCCCTGACGTCTTTCCAGGCAATGAACGGTTTCCGTGAGTTGCGTGACATCGTTTCCTTACTGCAGCCTGTTGCAGGCGCACATCAGCTGATTGCCAGCTTCCTGAATTTCCCGGATGTTGACCATCTGCGTACCCTGTTTGCCGGGCTGCTGAGCCTTGAAGGTGAAGACAAATCCCGTGCGCTGGACGTTCTGAAGTCCGTGCTTGATGAGCAACACGGTGAACCGTGGGACACCATTCGTAGCATTTCTGAATTTTATCCTGATGACAGCGGCCTGTTCTCCCCGCTGCTCCTAAACGTGATCACCCTCCAGCCGGGTGAAGGCATGTTCCTATACGCGGAAACTCCGCACGCTTATCTGAAAGGCGTTTCTCTGGAAGTTATGGCGAATTCCGATAACGTTCTGCGTGCCGGTCTGACGCCGAAATATATCGATATTCCAGAGTTACTGGCCAACCTGAAATTCAATGCGAAACCGGCAGCTGAATTACTGACCACGCCGGTTGTCAAAGGCGCGGAACTCAACTTCCCTATTCCTGTCGAAGATTTTGCGTTTTCAATTCACAGCCTTGCGGCAGAACCGCAAACGCTGGAACAGGACAGCGCAGCTATTGTCTTCTGTATTGAAGGCCAGAGCGTTCTGGCAAAAGGCGAAGAAACGCTGGTGCTCAATCCCGGCGAGTCATGTTTCTTGTCTGCCAGTGAGTCTCCGGTGACGGTCAGCGGCAACGGTCGCATTGCACGGGTGTTCAATACACTCGCGAAATGATCCAAAGCCTAAACAAAATGGGGCTAACTGCCCCATTTTGATGATTTTTTTGCTGATTCAGCTACACTCAGAGGACTAATAACGCCGTAAGGCGTTTTTTATTTTCGGGATATTTCATAAGGATAAACAGAGATATGAAGAAGTCATTAGTCGCTGTAAGCGTCATTGTAGTCCTTGGCGCGGCCTGGACAGGCGTCTCGTGGTACACGGGTAAAATGATTGAACAGCATATGGATGAGCAGGTTGCGAACGCCAACAGCCAGCTGCAAAACGCTTATCCGAAAGCCGGTCTGAAAGTCAGCTATGAAGATTACCAGCGCGGGCTGTTCAGCAGCAAAATGCGCATTGTTCTGCGCCCGGATGCCGCCGCTGCTACCGCGGGCAGCAGCGTGCTGAAAACCGGTGACGAAATTGCCTTTATCGAAACTATCGATCACGGTCCTTTCCCTGCCGCTCAGCTGAAAAAACTCAATCTGATCCCGAGCATGGCATCTGTTCATTCAGAGCTGCAAAACACGCCGACGGTTAAAGGCCTGTTTGATGTCACCAAAGGAAAATCTCTGGTCACCATCGACACGCGCGTTTCCTACAGCGGTGCGAGTGCATCGGCCATTGATATCATTCCGGTGACTTACCAGAAAGACGAAACCCAGCTGGCCTTCTCCGGCGGTACTATCAATGTGGATGTTGATAAAGACCTGACCGCCATGAAGCTCGATGCCAATACCGACAGCATCGCGCTGACCTCTAAAAACCAGTGGGGACAACTTGAAAAAGTGACTCTGGCAGGTTTTAGCATGGACAGCGATACCCATCAGGGTAAGTTCCAGGTGGGCGTTGGCGATCAGAATCTGACCGTGAAGCAAATACTCGTGAACGTTGACGGCAAAGACGCCGGTTCTCTGGACAACTTCAAGCTGGTGAGCAAATTCTCTGAAAATGGCAATAACATTGGCGGTCAGCAGGATTACACCATCGACGCTCTGAAAATTCAGGGCCAGGATTTCGGTTCAGCAAAGCTGACCCTGAAACTGGATAAGCTGGATGGCGCCGCGCTGAAACAGTTTGCTGATAACTACAATCAGCAGTCTCGCGATTTGCTGATGAAACAAGGTGAACTGGATCCTGCGGCTTATCAGCAACAAGCGGCCGATTTATTGCTGGCAAACCTGCCGTTACTTCTCAAAGGCAATCCGTCCATCAGCATTGCTCCGCTTAGCTGGAAAAACAGCAAGGGCGAAAGCAGCTTTAACCTGCAACTGGATCTGAAAGACCCGGCTGCAACACCGGCACAAACGCAGGATCAGATGCTGTCTCAGCTGGTGAATAAAGTTGACGCCAAACTCACTATTCCTCTGCCGATGGCCACTCAGGTGACCACACAGGTTGCGCAGATCGAAGGCTACAATGCCGATGACGCCGCGAAACTGGCTCAACAGCAAGTTCAGGGAATTGCCGCGATGGGTCAGATGTTTAAACTGACCACCGTGAAAGATGACACGATTTCCAGCAGCTTCCATTACGCGGACAATCAGGTTGACCTGAATGGTCAGAAAATGACGTTGCAGGAATTCGCAGGTCTGTTTGGCATTCTGGGCGGGCCAGCAGCGCCAGCCCCGACGCCTGAACAGGAAACGCCAGTGACTCCGGCTCCGGCGCCAGTTCCGGCGCAGTAATATTGTTTACTCCTCCCCTGCGAAGGGGGAGGAGTAAAAACCCGCCCGTTACCAAGGACCTCCCGGCGTGACCACCTCGACTGACCTCCTTCGTCTGCAAGACGTCTCTTTTACGCTCAATAATATCCCGTTACTGGAACCGGTTTCACTCACCCTCAATCCGGGTGAATTCACGTTACTGACCGGACCTTCGGGCAGCGGCAAAAGTACGTTGCTGAAGATCATTGCTTCGCTGCAAACCCCGACCGGCGGCAAACTGTGGTTTAAAGGCGAAGATATTTCGCAGATAAAGCCTGAAACGTATCGCCAGCGCGTTTCTTACTGTTTTCAGACACCGTCGCTGTTTGGCGAAACGGTGTATGACAATCTCGCCCTGCCTTATCAGATCCGCAATAAAAAGCCCGATGACGACAAGCTTCGCGACTGGCTGAAACGGGTGAATTTAACCGAAGACATGCTGACCAAGCGCACGCAGGAACTTTCCGGTGGCGAGAAGCAACGCGTCGCCCTGCTGCGCAATCTGCAATTTTTGCCGGACGTTCTGTTGCTGGATGAAATCACCAGCGCGCTGGATGAAGAAAATAAGATAAACATCAACGAGATAATCGCAGATCTGGCTGACAAAGAGCAGATCGCCGTGTTGTGGGTAAGCCACGACCAGAATGAAATCCGCCACGCGAAACATGTCGTCACCCTGACCCGTCATTCACAAGGAAGTACGGCTCATGAATCAGCATAATATTACCAACCAGTCTCTGGCTCTCGCGCTGATCCTGGTGGTTGTCGCCCTGCTCGTCAGCAAAAAAGAAAAACTCGGCCTCGAAAAAGACATTATCTGGAGCGTGGCCCGCGCCGTCGTTCAGCTGGTGATTGTCGGCTATGTGCTCAAATACATTTTCGACATCAATAACAGCCTGTTAACGGTACTGATGGTGCTGTTCATCTGCGTGAATGCCGCCCTGAATGCGAAAAAACGCAGCCGCAATATTGATAACGGTTTTATCATTTCGTTTATTGCGATCACGGTCGGCACGACGCTGACGCTGTCTATTCTGCTCCTGAGCGGTTCGATTGAGTTTCTGCCCATGCAGGTTATTCCGATTTCGGGAATGATTGCCGGAAACGCCATGGTCGCGGTGGGTTTGTGCTACAGCAATCTGAATCAGCGTTTTCTCGATAATCAGCAAAAAATTCTCGAGATGCTAAGCCTCGGCGCGCCGGTAAAAATGGCGTCAGGCAGGATTATTCGTGACAGTATACGGGCGGCGATGATCCCGACGGTCGATGCCGCCAAAACGGTGGGTATTGTCAGCTTACCCGGCATGATGTCCGGGCTGATTTTTGCCGGGATCGATCCGGTTAAAGCCATCAAGTATCAGATTATGGTGACGTTTATGCTGCTGGCGACGGCCAGTTTATCAACGATCATTGCCGGCTATCTGGCTTATAAACGTTTCTACAATGACCGTGCGCAGCTGCGCGATTTGAAATCATCGTAATCTACATTGCCCGTCAGCGGTTTTACTGACGGGCGCCCTGCCTTTGCGCGTTATAAATCCGACAACGCCTGCCGCAAATTCACTTCCCCTGCGCCGTCATCATCAAGATCCAACACCCCTTCCAGATCGTCGAGATGTTCTTGCATGATCTCTGCCGCCTGGGTGTTGTCACCGGCTTCCAGCGCATCAATGATCGCCTGATGCTCATCACACTGGCATGAAGGGACTTCATTACGCTGATACAACGCGACAATCAGTGAACTGCGCACCATCAGATTCGACAAAATTTCGCTGAGTACTTCGTTACCTGAAATTTCGCCCAGTATCAGATGGAATTCACTTAACTCCCGCACCACGGCGCGGCGGTCCTCAGACAGCACCGCTTCACGCTCACCGCGCAAATGAGTAGTGATCCGATGGCGATGACGGCGGATGACGTCCGGTCCGATGCATTCAACAATCGCGCGTTCGATCGCGCGGCGGGCAATAAAGACTTCGCGCGCTTCTTTTGCCGTGGGCTGCGCCACCATTGCACCACGATTGGGTTCGATGGTCACAATGCGTTGTAACGCCAGACGCTGTAATGCCACCTGTACATGATTGCGGTTCGCACTCAGCGCCTCAACGAGTTGCGATTCAACCAGACGTGCTCCGGGACGCAGGCGTTGCTGAGCGATGGCTTTTGATAAAACGTCGACAATGCGCTGAACTTCCAGCTGCTTGGCGGTTGTAGTTGGATTACTCATGGAATGCTAAATGGCCTCTTTCTGGCAGTTTTCGTGCACGCTAACATCAACGGTTTGCTTTCGTCATTAGTAAATGACGTCAAATCTACCTCGACAGAACGTTGTTCAGGATCCGGCAATGCGGCCAAACCAGCTTTTGGCGGGCAATTCAGCCACCTGATGAATGAGTGTCATCAGCGGCTCGCAGGGATAAGTCTCATCCAGACCACGCAACTCACGTAAAAATGTCAGCGCTGCCTGCGGTGTGGGAAAACGTTCTGACTGGGTAAAATACAGATACAGCGCCAGCACCGCCACAGAGCGGCTGCGCCCACCACGGCAATGCACCAGCACATTAGCGGCACGATGCGGCGGATAACTGACTTTGCCCGGACTGGCCTGCCCCAGTAAACCATCGAGCGCCAGCACACCTGCCAGCAAATGAGTGACGGTATTCCCGGCGCCATCAATCAGTCCGATTTGCGTACGCCGCAGCCAGGTGCTGTCTGGTAACGCCAGATTGCCGAGCTGTAAATTCACAGCCGTATTCAGTGCGGAGGTAATATTGTGCTGATGCAGCAAATAAGCATCCTGCGCCGCCGGGCTATTTCCGAGATATAACCAGCGATGATTCTGTCCGGCAACCGGCACAATTTTGATGAGTAAAGGTCTGCTGTCTTCTTCTTGTTGGGCCTGCTTACGTGATTGAAGGGTATCAGTCATTATCATCTTCCTGACGTCAGTGTGTTCATGCACGTTAGCACATCAGAAAAAAGCAAACCTTTGCCTGTTTAGCAGTTTAACGACATTTACGATTTACACCCGCCACGGCAATACGCCTTCAGGAAGTTTCCGTGCAAATAGCGAGGCCAGTAACATGAATCCCAGCACCACGCCAATCATCAGACATCCCACCGCGGCTGCCAGCGTCGATGATCCTCCCTCATCCAGAAAGACGACCATCGGTCCGAGGGTTTGCGTCCCGGAAGTCACCAGTAAAATGGACACCTGAATTTCATTAAGCGCGGTGAGAAAGACCAGAATCGTTCCTGCCATCGCTGAAGGTGCGGCCAGCGGCATCAGGATATCGCGCATTCTTCGCAGGAATCCGGCACCAAAGATTTGTGCGGCTTCATCCAGCGAGCGATCAATCTGGGCGAATCCGGCCAGTGTCGGGCGCAATACCAGCGCCATAAAATTAGAAAGATAAGCCGCCAGAATGATCCAGAGGGTGCCGTACAGGCTGATATGCAGTAATGGCAACGGCCTGAGGAAAAACAGAATTGCCGCGATACCAGTGACAATTCCCGGCAATACATACGCCAGTTCCGTGGATAACTGCAAAATACGCACCAGCCTCGTGCGTTGCCAGCTAA
Organism: Rahnella ecdela; assembly: GCF_019049625.1. Taxonomy (GTDB): domain Bacteria; phylum Pseudomonadota; class Gammaproteobacteria; order Enterobacterales; family Enterobacteriaceae; genus Rahnella; species Rahnella ecdela. The sequence goes on along the minus strand of NZ_JAFMOY010000120.1, from coordinate 108,084 downwards.
GAAAATAGGCCAGAAACAGCGAGGCAATTGTCAGTATCACCGCCGTCATTACGGTCAGTCCCAGACTTGTCATGAACGCGTGGCGGATAGCCGGATAACCAAACAACGCATTCGCATAATTGCTCAGCGTCAGACTCTGCATCGTCAGTGCCTGACCAAAGCCGGTCGTCAGTGAAGTGGTCAGCAAGGCGGAAAGCGGCAGTATGAGTGTCAGCAGCATCCATACCCACACGGCAATCTCAACGGGCAAACGCCAGCGACCGAGTGACTGATGAAGCGCACGCGGCGTACCGGTAATACGCACATCCTGGCGGCCGCCCAGCCAGCGGCTGAACATCAGCCCTGCAAGCGTAATCGTGGCAATCAGCAATGAAAGTACCGCCATATCCGGCAGAGCCGATGCGCCCACGCTGTTGAGTTGCTGATATACCATTGTGATAAGCGTCGGGATCCGCCCCGGAATACCGAGCATCGCCTGAATACCAAAATTACCCGCAGAGGTAACAAATGAGAGCGCCGCACCGGCAAAAATAGCCGGACGCACCAGCGGCAAAATCACCGTAAACAGCACCCGCCACGGTTTTGCTCCACCGCTGCGTGCCGCTTCCACCAGTTCAGCCGGAAGCCTGCGTAATCCGGCGCGCACCATCAGAAATACCAGCGGCGCATTATGCAGTCCCAGCAGGATAATAATGCCCTGAAGCGAATACAGCGGCGAAGGGGAACCAGCAGGAAGACTGAATCCGGGAAATTGCAAAACCGGACTCGACGGCGAAAGTGCCTGTACCCAGGCCAGCGCCGTCACCTGCGGGGGGATCATCAGCGGCAAAATAAACGTAAATACCCACGCCTGCTTGCCACGCAGATTTGTCAGCGCAATCAGCAGTGCCGCAATGGTTCCGAGCAGCATGGCCAGTAACGTGGAGACCACGGCGATCGTCAGCGTATTCAGCGTGGCGGTCACCACTTTCCGGGTACCCAGCAGATGGGTAAACCGCGTGATGTCCGGCACACCATCAGGCGCGATCGCGGCCCACACCAACCGCGTCAAAGGCGCTATCGATAATATTCCTATCAGCAGCGTCAGCCCCCATAGCACCACTTTCTCACTGCCCGGCCACCCGCGGCGTGAAGAAGTGGCGCGGCGCTGGATTTCACTCATCACGCTCATTGACCCGCCCTCTGTGCTGTTAGCCGCCGAAAATTTCAGTGAATTTTGCGCGAACGGCTTTGTCGTCAGCTACTGCTTTATCAGAATCGAGGGTCAGCAATTTAACGGAATCCATCGGCGCAAAACCTTCGGGCGCTGCCACGCTGGCATCAATCGGACGGTTACCCTGTTTCGCCACCAGTTGCTGGCCCTGAGCAGACAGCATGAAATCAACAAACGCTTTTGCGGCAGGAACGTTGTGCGCGCCGGAAAGAATGGCGACCGGTTCCGTCACAAATGAAGCCCCTTCTTTTGGATAAACCAGATCAATCGGCGAGCCTTGTTTTTTGGCACGGATAATATCGGCGTCGGTGATCACCCCGTATTTCGCCATCCCGCTGGCCACTGCTTTCAGCGCCGGACCATTCCCGCCCTCCGGCGTAATACCGTTTGCCGCCAGCTTCTGATAAAACGCCCAGCCAATGTCCGGCGTGTTAATCGCCGTGTGCAGATGATATAACGCCGCACCCGAATAAAGCGGGCTTGGCACCGCAACCTGGCCTTTATTTTGCGGTTCAGTCAGCGCCATCCAGCTGTCGACAGGTTTGGCATTTTTAGTGTTATACGCAATTACCGTGGCAATGATTTTGGTACCAAACCAGGTTTTATCTTTGTCATAAAAATTCGGGCTGATATTTCCTACCGGCGCACCGGCATAGGCCATCAGTTTGCCGTCTTTTTTAAGTGCACCAAGGTTGATGGAATCCGCTACCAGCAATACATCGGCTTTTACGTCCCCGGCCATCATTTCAGTCTGCAAAACATTCATTAACTGCGAGGTGCCATTACGCGTCCATTCCACCTGAACATTCGGATAAGCCGCTTTAAAGGCATCAATCGTCTGTTGCGCAATTTCCGGTGCCTGCGAGGTATACACCACCAGCTTGCCTGATGCGGTTTCTGCTGCAAATGCCGGAACTGCCAGTACCGCAGCCAAAGTCAGCGCGCAGGAAGATAATTTTATTATGTTAAACATGTGCATAGCCCTGTCTTTAAGAAATGAAATTTACTGAGGAATTATCCATCCGTCGGCAATCATAAAGGTGACGTTGTCACCAGCTTGCCATGTTTTTTCCGCCGGGGAATGTAGTGATAAACGCAGTTCAGGATCGCTGTGAGGTTCAACGTCAATCTGACGATAGCCGCCGCGATAAATCACCCGCGTGATCCGCGCAGCGATACCCTGTTCACCGGTGTCGGCAAAGCGTAAACCTGTGGCGTGAACAGAAACCTGCGCGCTGGCAACAGCCATCTGCTCAGGCGATGCCCGCAACCGGCAGCGCAACCCTAAAATCTCTGCCAGCACAATGCCGCTTTCTGCCCGCTGGATATTTTTTGCAGGAATAACGCGGCCATCATCGATAAAGGTTGCGACCATTTCATTAGCCGGTTCGCGGTACAACGTTTGCGGCGTGGCGAACTGCATCACTTTGCCTTCGTTCATCACCACCACGCGGTCGGCGATCGCCATCGCCTCCTGCTGATCGTGGGTGATATAGAGCAACGTCGCGCCGGTATGCTGATGAAAACGACTGAACTCCTCTTCCATCGTCGCACGTAAATGCACATCAAGATTCGCCAGCGGTTCATCGAGAAGAACCACACCAGGGCGGGTTACCAGACAACGAGCGAGTGCTACCCGCTGGCGCTGTCCCCCGGACAAATCCGAGGGGCGACGCGTCGCATAATCCGCCAGCCCGACCAGCGCCAGCGCATCCTTTGTTCGGGTACGACGCTCATTGCGATCCATCCCCGCCACTTTCAGGCTGTAGGCCACGTTCTCTTCAACTGACATGTGAGGCCACAGCGCGTAATTCTGAAACACGATCCCCAGGTCGCGCTTTTCCGGCGCTACATGAATGTCAGGCGATGAAAACAGACGGTCTCCCACGGTGATCGAACCGCTGTTGACCGGCTCAAATCCGGCAATGGTGCGCAGTAAAGTCGTTTTTCCACAACCGGAGGGCCCGAGCACCGCCACGAACTCGCCGTGACGGATATGCAACGAGACATCATTTAACACCGGCTGGGTGGTGAAGGATTTGCTCAGGTGGGAGATCTGGATAGCAGACATGCGTCGGAGGTTTCCTCATAGCGGCACTGGCCTGTTCGATGAGGAAACAAATTACTGCGGTTTTGTGACTGTTTTATGAACGGGTCGCCGATCTTAAAGCCATACGAATTGCAGGATCCCTGACGCAGGAAGACATTGCAAAACGCACCGGAATGAAGAAGCAAAACATCAGTCGTTTTGAAAACGGTATCGCTTGCCCCACGCTCAATACGCTCAGTCGTTACGCCGTCGCGCTCGGCGGAACCTTTGAATTTAAAAAACTCAGCTGATCCTCTGACTGCACGCGCCATACGCGGCAATAAATTCTCCGGCGATCGCCACCGCAATTTCTGCCGGAAGTTTACCGCGTACATCGGGCAGTCCGACCGGACAACGCATTCTCGCCAGCTGTTCGTCTGAAATCCCCTTACCTGACAACCGGTAATCGAAACGTTTACGCTTGGTATCAGAACCGATCAAACCGAAATATCGGAAATCGCCGCGTTTCAGGATGCGCTCACTGAGGGCGAAATCCAGCTGGTGATCGTGCGTCAGTACCATGAAATAACTGCCGGCGGGCATCTGCGCCACGGTACCTTCCGGTTCTTCATCAACAATGCAGGTAATTTGCGGATCCACCTGCGCAGGAAACTCACTGGCGCGCGCATCGACCCAGGTGATACGGCAAGGCAACGTGCTGAGAATATTCACCAGCGCCCGTCCGACATGCCCCGCGCCGTAAACCACTGCATGCGGCTGCGGTTGTCCCAACGGCTCAAGCAGGACTGATGCCATTCCGCCGCAACATTGTCCAAGCCTTGCGCCTAACGAAAATCGTTCGAAACGGGACGTTTTCGCCTCCTCCCTGAGCATTTCACGGGCAATGGCAGTTACCTGAAATTCAAGATTACCACCACCCAGAGTATAAAATTGCTGACTGGCGGTGATCAGCATCTTGCTGCCCGCATCCCTCGGTGTAGACCCCTGATTATCTACCAGCGTCGCCACCACGCAAGGTTCACCGCGCCTTTGCAGGTCGTGCAGACGGGTTATCCAGTCATCAGTACGCATATAAACCTCCGTTAGCCGGTGACTTTAACGTGAGCGGGAGAAGCATGAGTGACAACGTCACCTGAAAAATGCAACTGATTCACACCGTTAAGCACTCTTTCCGGCGTTGCGGGCGCATCAATATGCGGATGCACGCGGTAATCTGCCAGACTGGCAACGGCGTCTTTAATCGCACACCAGACAGAAATCCCGAGCATAAAAGGCGGCTCACCGACGGCTTTGGAATGGAAAACGGTATCTTCCGGATTCTTGCGGTTCTCGACCAGTTTCACGCGTAAATCCTGAGGGACATCGCCAATCGCCGGTATTTTGTAGGCCGCCGGGCCACTGGTCATTAGCCGCCCCTTGTCGTTCCACACCAGTTCTTCAGTGGTCAGCCAGCCCATGCCCTGTACAAACCCACCTTCAACCTGCCCGATATCAATCGCCGGATTCAGGGAATCCCCCACATCATGCAGGATATCCGCCCGCAGCAGTTTGTATTCACCGGTCAGCGTATCCACCAGCACTTCCGCACAGGCCATGCCGTAGGAGAAGTAATAGAAAGGATGACCGGCCGCTTTGCTGCGGTCGTAGAAGATCTTCGGCGTTTTGTAGTAACCGGTGCTGGAGAGCGGCACCTGATTCAGCCAGCACTGCGTGGCCACTTGCTCAAAACTGAAATACTGATTTTTGACACGCACCTGACCGTTGCTGAAGGTGATATCCGTCTCCTGAGCATCATGAACGCGCATCAGCAATTCAACCATGCGACTTTTGATGATTTCAGCGGCATTTTGCGCGGCTTTTCCGTTGAGATCCGCTCCGCTGGAGGCGGCAGTCGGCGAGGTATTCGGCACTTTGCCGGTATCCGTCGCGGTTATCTGTATGCGGCTGATATCCACCTGAAAAACTTGTGCCACCACCTGCGCCACTTTGGTGTTCAGCCCCTGTCCCATTTCAGTGCCGCCGTGGTTGAGCTGAATACTGCCGTCGGTATACACCAGCACCAGCGCGCCCGCCTGATTAAGAAAACTGGCGGTGAAGGAAATACCGAATTTTACCGGCGTCAGCGCCAGCCCCCTTTTCAGAAAAGGATTGTTGCGGTTGAATTGTGTGACAGCGTCACGTCTTGCCGTGTATTGAGCGCTGTCTTCCAGCTGTTGCGTCATTTCCTGCAACAGATTCTGCCCGACCGGCTGATGGTAATGGGTGACGTTGCGGGTTTCCTGACCGTAATAATTGTTTTTGCGCACGGTCAGGGGATCCATCCCCCGTTCGCGGGCGATGTGATCGACGATATGTTCTATCGCCACAATCCCCTGCGGGCCGCCAAATCCGCGGTAAGCGGTATTCGACGCCATATTGGTTTTGCAGCGATAACCGGTGATCAGCGCATCCCCCAGATAATAGGCGTTGTCGGAATGGAACATGGCACGGTCGACAATAGAACCCGAGAGATCCAGCGAATAACCGCAGTTAGCGGCCAGTTTGATGTCGATGCCGTGAATGACACCGTCATCAGTAAACCCTACGTCATAACTGACATGGAACGGATGACGTTTACCGGTGATGAGCATGTCATCCTGGCGTGCCAGACGCATTTTCGCCGGGCGGCCGGTCAGATGCGCGGCGAGCGCGGCCAGACATGCCGTGCCCGCCGCCTGCGTTTCTTTGCCGCCAAAACCGCCCCCCATGCGGCGCATATCGACCACCACTTTGTGCATCGGTAAATCCAGCACCGACGCCACCAATTTTTGCACTTCGGTCGGATGTTGCGTTGAGCTGTACACCAGCATCGCGCCGTCTTCGCCAGGCATCACCGAGGCAATCTGCGTCTCAAGATAAAAATGCTCCTGCCCGCCGATTTCCAGCTCCCCCTGTAAACGGTGCGGGGCACAGGCCAGCGCCATTTCAGCGTCGCCGCGTTTGTGCTGATGCGGCTCTTCCACGTAATGTTCCAGCGCCAGCGCCTGTTTCACGGTCAGCACGGCATCACGCGGCTGATACTTTACTTTCGCCAGCGCCACGGCGGCACGGGCGGCTTCCATTGATGTTGCCGCGACCACCAGCACAATCTGACCGACATATTGCACAGTGCCCTGCGCCATCAGCGGATCGCCGTAAGTCAGCGGCGCAATGTCCAAATTGCCCGGCACATCTTCAGCAGTCATCACCCGCACCACGCCCGGCACGGTATAACAAGGCTCGGTATCGATATGCAAAATGTCGGCATGCGCGTGAGGGCTGAGCAGCGGCACCAGATGCAGCTGATTGGGGAATTCCAGGCGATCATCGATATATATCGCTTCGCCACTGACGTGTTTATCAGCGCTCTCATGCTTCTGACTTTTACCGACGCCGCTTTGCAGTCCCGCCCGGAAAAGGGTTTCCATCTCATGCTGAGAAATTGCCGGTTTGGATTCAGACATAGTGAGTTACCCGCATCAGTGTTTCAGGAGAAGTCATTTCGATATGACAGCGACGCAGCAGATTTTTCGCCACCTGCATGCGGTATTCGCGGCTGGCACGGAAATCGCTGATCGGCGTGAAATCCAGCTCCAGCGCCAGACAGGCGCGCTCGACCGTCGCCGTCTGCCACGGCTGTCCGAGTAACTGTGCCTCGCAGCCGCTGGCCCTTTTCGCTACTTCTGCCATGCCGCCAAACGCCACACGGGCATGAACCACGACGCCATTTTGCACTTCGATATGAAAAGCTGCACAGACGGCGGAAATGTCATCCTCAAGCCGTTTCGACACTTTGTAGATTCGTAACTGGCGCGCCTCCGGGGTATTACGCGGGATGCGGATTTGTTCGATAAATTCGCCCGGCTGCAACGCAGTTTTACGGTAGCCCAGGAAGAACTGATCGAGCGGTAATTCGCGCTGTTCAGCGCCACGCCGTAGTAACAACGAAGCCCCCAGCGCCAGCAAGACAGGGCCACCGTCACCGATGGGAGAAGCGTTAGCTATGTTGCCGCCAAAGGTGCCCTGATTACGTATTTGTTGGGAAGCAAAACGCTCCAGCAGCTCGCCGAACTCGGGGAATTCATCATGTAAAACCGGCATACAGTCGCTCAGAGACGCCGCCGCGCCGATATGAATAGCCTGACCGGTCAGCGTAATGGTTTTGAGCTCGGGAATATGGCTCAGAGAAATGAGTTTTGGGATCGGCTGATACCGCTGCGTGACTTCCAGCGCCAGATCGGTGCCGCCCGCCACCAGACGGGAATCAGGTTGCGCGAGATAGCGTTCGGCCAGTGCATCAATCGTAAGCGGCTGTTGGGTTGCGGGAATTGCGGCAAGTTTTGTCAGCGTTTGCCGTGCGTCAGTATCAAACTGATCCGGCTGCGGTGCATCACAAATGGCTCTCGCCGCATCCATGATCGGACGGTAACCGGTACAGCGGCAAAGATTGCCGGAAAGCGCGTGCTGAGTGTGAGCCACGCTGAAAGCCTGCTGCTGTTTTTCCAGGGCGAACAGTGACATCACAAATCCCGGCGTGCAGAACCCGCATTGTGAAGCGTGGTTATCCACCATCGCCTGCTGCACGTGATGCAATTCGCCGCGATGTCTGAGATCTTCAACGGTGATCAGCTGTTTACCCTGTACGGCGGGCAGAAAGGTCAGACAGGCATTGACCGTGCGGTAAGTCAGCGCATCACCTTCCGGTTCCGCCAGCACCACCGTGCAGGCTCCGCAGTCACCGGAGGCGCAACCTTCTTTAGTGCCGCAACGCCCGGCATCCCGGCGCAGATATTGTAAAATAGTAGTATCGGCTGGCAGATTTACCGTCTGGATCCTGCCGTTCATCAGAAATTGGATCATTCGCACTCTCCTTTCTTACAGCCGTTGAGGATCAGCGTGGTGACTTCATCAATGATGTGTTCACGCGCCTGCTCATCGCCTTCGAAATTGCCGTACATATGTTTCACCTGCACCGCGAAATCGGCGTAATACTGCGTCACGGCCCAGATATGCATGATGAACAGACGGGCATCCAGCGCGCGGATTTTGCCCTGCACAATCCACTGATGGATGAGGTTTTCTTTGCCAATAATGTTCTGCGAAGCCTGCGGCCAGTATTTATGAAGATAATGACCACCTCCGAGGACTTCGCTGGTGAAAATGCGCGACAGTTCCGGCTGGTCAAAACTGAAGTTGAGTTTGTTACGGATGTATCTGCTGAGCACCGCTTCCGGCTCGCTGAGCGACGGGTCAAACTGAATGATGTCGCCCCAGACTTTCAGCACTTTCTGTAGGAGCTCTTCGTAAAGTTCCTCTTTCCCGGCGATGTAATAATGCAGCTGGGCTTTTTTGATCCCCGCGCGCTGAGCAATCGCCTGGGTCGTCGCGCCCTGGAAGCCCTTTTCACTGAATTCTGCAATCGCAGCGGCGTGGATGTTTTCCAGTGTTCGCTCGCGTGCCACGCGGACTTTACCGCCCGTTTCATTGTTCATCATGCGCAGCGTTCCCCCTGCTGAGCATCGCGTGAATAGACCTGTTCGCCATCCACATACGTGCTGTAAACGTTGCGATCGTCGCCCAACGTCATCAGTACAAAGAGTTTCTCTGCCAGCGTTTTGCTGTTGGCAGCACGCAACTTTTGCAGCGCACTGACGCCGGGTTCGAGCACCACAAAGTCAGCCTCTTTACCGGCGTTGAAATTGCCAATCTTGTCATCAAGATGCAGCGCCCGTGCGCCGCCCAAAGTGGCGTGATAGAAGGCTTCGAATGCGGATAAGCGATAGCGCTGCAGCTGACCGACTTTGTAAGCTTCGGAGAGCGTTTCCAGCATGTTGAACGTGGTGCCGGCACCGACATCGGTGCCCATCCCGACGCGGACCTGCTTTTGCCAGGATTTTTGCAAATTGAACAGACCGCTGCCGAGAAACAGGTTGGACGTCGGACAAAACGCGATGGTTGAATCGGTGTCATGCAGGCAATCCCATTCGCTGTCATCCAGATGCAGGCAGTGCGCAAACACACAGCGCTCACCGGTCAGGCCGTACTGATGATAAACGTCGAGATAATGCTGATGTTCGGGGTGCATCTCTTTCACCCATGACAACTCGGCAACGTTTTCGCTCAGATGGGTATGCATGTACACATCGGGGAATTCCTGCTTCAGCAGCCGCACTTTTTGCAGCAGTTCCGGCGAAGATGTTGGCGCAAAACGCGGCGTCAGCGCGTAGCTCAGACGTTGACGGTTATGCCAGCGAGCAATCAGCGCCCGCGTGTCACGTTCGCTTTCTTCAGGGGTTTCCAGCAAGGCGTCGGGGGCATTTTTGTCCATCATCACTTTGCCCGCCACCAGCCGCATATTGATATCGGCAGCCTCTTTAAATAACGCATCGACGGATTCGGGATGCACGGTGCCAAACACCAGCGCGGTCGTGGTGCCGTTGAGTAACAGCTGATCGAGGAAGAATTTAGACATGCGCTTTGAGTATTCAGCGCAGTGATATTGCTGTTCAGTCGGGAAAGTATAACGGGTCAGCCACTCGAGCAGTTGCTCGCCGTAAGCGCCGATCATTTCAGTTTGCGGATAGTGGATATGCGTATCGACAAAACCGGGCACAATCAGTTTGTCGCGGTAATCATCGATTTCCAGACCGGCGGTTTTTTGTGCCAGCGCCAGCTTTCCCTCGCCTTCCTGCCAGCTTCCCAGCCAGGCGATAAGCCCGCCGCTGAGCAACATCAGGCCATCTTCGATATAACGCACCTGTGCTTCAAAATCTTCCGGCTGCAAAACCAGCTCACGGATATCGAAGAAATTGCCGCGTACGGCGCGGGTGATGATCTGACTCATGGCATTGTCCTTCTCTGCAACATTCACGTTCAAGATTGATAACAGAACATTTGCAAAGCTTATGCCAAATCTGACCAACCGGTCAGACCGTCTGGATGTTTTTTATGACGGCCTGAACATTACTTCAGTAACACCTCATACTGCGGGTTAAATTCGTCGAAGATAGGCAACGCCGCCGCACCGAGCGCCGCGGTGTCACTGCCGGACATACCGAGACGGATCCGGGCACTCTGTGCGTAACGGCTGCGCACCGAATTATAGAGCGGCGTCAGGCGCTGAATCAGCTTTTCAACCAATAGCTTAGGCATCGTCCCGCCAATGACCACGCTCTGCGCATCGAACACACATTCCATAATATTGATGGCCTGCAACGCCGGTTCAACGGCGGTATCCAGCCATTTATCAAACAACTTCTCATCGACATTCAGCAGATCTTCTGGCATCGCTGACATCGGATCCAACCCGCAGGCTTCATACGCCGCCTGCAAAGAAACATAACGTTCCAGACAACCTTTGTTCCCGCAGTAGCATTCGCGCCCGCCCGGTTGCACCACAATGTGGCCGACTTCGCCCGCATTGTGTGCATGACCGGTGTAAATCCGCCCGTCAGTGAAGATGCCTGCACCCAGTCCGGTGCCGATATACAGATACACAAATGATGATAATTGCTTGGCCACACCGTGAAAACGTTCACCGATTGCAGCGACGGTCGCATCGTTTTCCAGCGCCACCGGCCAGCCGGTCGCGGCGCTCAAACGGGCTTCAATATCAACGTTATCCCAGCCGTGAAGCGTGGTCGGCCCCTGTGACGAAATTCCTTCCACGCCAAACGGTCCCGGCATCACCACGCCGACGCCCAGAATTTTTCGCCAGTCAATTTTCACCTGTTGGCGCATTTCTTGCAGAACCTGATTGATAAGGGCCAGTGTGGGCTCTGGCTGAGGTTTCTGCACATGGATCAGTTTGCGAAAGCGGACGGTTCCTGTGAGATCCACCAGCACAATCAGCAGCGACTGATGATCAAGATGGATGCCGATGGAATAGGCGCTGTCAGGATTGAGTGTCAGTGGCGTTGCTGGTTGACCACGCCCTCCCGCACGACGCGGCAGGTGGGAAGACAAAATTCCCGCCTGCTCGAGTTCGGTGGCAATGTTTGAAACGGTTTGCGGCGTCAGTGAAGTCAGCCGGGCGATTTCGGCGCGGGTGAGTTCACCATTGAGGCGAATGGCTTCGATCACCACCCGACGATTGTGAGCACGGGCGTGCTCAAGATTAGTGCCAGAAGTTGTTATCACGGCTTATACCCCACGGGAAACCTGCTGGCAGTATGCTGGCACTGAATACAGCAATCAAATTGATTTTATAATTAACAGAATATGAATATGACGGTCGCATCACAGCTTTCAATGTTATTGGTATGTTAATAATAATCGTCAGTCACTATTCGCTTTTCAGTTGTTTTGAGATTCACCTTCAGACCCAGTAGCACAATCCGGCAGGGACGCAGGGACTGGCAGAAATATGCCTTCCCATTTTTTTTAGCCGATTAAAGCAATCAAATTGATTTAATAAACTTAACCCTGTTTCGGAGAATGACGATGAGCCTACGACTTACCCCTGCGGCCACCCTGTGCGCCCTCTCTGCTCTCACCCTGGGATATTCCGTGAATGCACTGGCGGAAACTACGCTCAGCGCCCTGTTTATGACCCAGGCGGCGTACAGCGAAGCGGATATCCGCGCCATGACCGCAGACTTCACAAAGCAACATCCGGATATCAAAGTGAATCTGGAGTTCGTGCCTTACGAAGCGCTGCACGACAAAATTGTTGCCGCGCGCGGTGCCGGTGACAAAGGTTACGACGTGGTGTTGTTCGATGCCATCTGGCCTGCTGAATTCAACAAATACGGCCTGTTGCAGGACGTGACGGCCCGTATTCCGGCCGACGAAAGCAGCAAGATTTTTGACGGCGCGATTTCTACCGTGACCTACAAAGACAAACGCTGGGGGATGCCGTGGATCCTCGACACCAAATATCTGTATTACAACAAAGCCATGCTGGCTAAAGCCGGGATCACCACCCCGCCTGCCACCTGGGCTGATGTTGAGAAGCAATCTGAGATCCTCAAAGCAAAAGGCATCGTGAAATACCCGCTGGTCTGGAGCTGGTCACAGTCCGAAGCGTTGCTGTGCGACTACACCACGCTGGTTTCCGCGTTTAAAGGCGATTTCTACAAAGACGGCAAGCTGAACTTCACCAATTCCGGCGCGATGAAAGCCATCAACTACATGAAAGAAACACTGGATAAAGGGCTGACTAACCCGAACTCCCGCGAATATCTGGAAGAAGACGTACGTAAGTCATTCTCCAACGGCGACGCCGCTTTCGCACTGAACTGGACCTACATGTACAACATGGCCAACGATCCGAAGCAGAGCAAAGTCGCGGGTGACGTCGGCGTTATTCCGGCGCCGGCTGAAACCGCAGGCGGTGCTTCCGGCGTCAACGGTTCGATGGGTCTGGGCATTGCCAAAGCCAGCGCGCATCCGGATCAGGCCTGGGAGTACATCAGCTATATGACCTCGCAACCGGTTCAGAACAAATACGCCAAACTGAGTCTGCCAATCTGGAAATCTTCTTATGAAGATCCGGCGGTACAGAAAGATCAGGAGCAGCTGATCGCAGCGGCGAAAACTTCGCTGAACGTGATGTTGTCGCGCCCGGTCACGGCGGACTACTCGCGTCTGTCCAACATTTTGCAGCAAAACATTCAGGCGGTATTGCAGGGTAAAACCCCGGCAAAAGACGGTATGGAAGCCGCAACTACCGCCGCTGACCGTTTACGTTAAGTTTTTAAAGCCAACACAACAATGAAGCCCGCCCGGTTTCGGCCGGACGGGTCTGGGAAAACTGAATGCTGACTTTACCCCAACGCGAGCGCCGTCAGGCCTGGTTGCTTCTTGCACCCATGTTACTGATGATGTTTCTGCTGACCGCCTGGCCGCTCGCCCGCACGCTGTGGCTCAGCTTTACCGATGCCGGTTTAATTGGTGACGGTTCTGCGCCCAACTGGGTGGGCAGCGATAATTTTATCTATGCCCTGACGGATCCTGATTTTCGCGCAGCACTCTGGCGTACGCTGTATTTCACCGTTGTTTCGGTCGTTATCGAAGGCATTATCGGCGTGCTGGTTGCGCTGCTGCTGAACCAGCAATTTTGGGGGCGCAGCGCCCTGCGCGTACTGGTAATTTTGCCGTGGGCACTGCCGACTATCGTCAACGCCACCATGTGGCGGCTGAACTTCAATCCGGATTACGGCAGCATCAACGCCCTGCTTTCTCAGCTCGGGCTGATTGATGCCTACCGCAGCTGGTTGGGCGATCCGTCTTCGGCCATTAACGCCGTGATGTTCGCTGATATCTGGAAAAACTACCCGCTGATCACCCTGCTGGTGCTGGCGGCGCTGCAAACCATTCCCGAGGATTTGTTCGAAGCGGCACGGCTTGACGGCGCATCGGCATTCCGTCGTTTTCGTAAAATCACCTTACCGGCCATTGCCGCTCCGCTGGCGGTGGCGCTTATTCTGCGCACCATCGACGCGTTTAAGGTCTTCGACATCATTTATGTGATGACCCGCGGGGGCCCTCTCGACAGCACGAAAACCGTCAGTTTCTTTGTCTATCAGGAATCCTTCAGCTATCTGCGTGCAGGCAGCGGCGCAGCTTACGCCATTCTTATGACACTGATCTGTGCCCTGCTTATTCTGATTTATATGGTGATGTTATTGCGCCAGCGCCGTTCAGGGAGCGCCGAATGAAACAGAAAATCCGACTCGTTTTACGCTATGTCGCCGCACTGGTGCTGGCGGTTTCTATTCTTGCGCCGCTGTTATGGATGTTCCTGATGAGCGTCAGTTCGGCGGAAGATCTGACCCGCATTCCGCTCGAATGGCTACCGCGTCACTGGGATTTCAGCCGTTACGCCAGCCTGCTGACCTTGCAGGCCGGAACACCCGGCGCGCTGTTTTTGCACGCGCTGGGCAACAGTTTGCTGGTGGCGTGTGGCGCAACGGTGATTTCACTGCTGCTGGCTATTCCGGCTGCGTACAGCTTTTCCCGCTATCCCGGACGTGACGGCTGGCTGTTCGGCAGTCTGGCGATTTACATGGTGCCACCGGTGGCGTTCGTGCTGCCGCTGTACTTCATTCTGGAAAAACTGACCCTGCTGAACACGCATATCGGGCTGATTCTGGTGTATTGCTCAATGATTTTGCCGTTCCTGACCTGGATGCTGAAAAACCAGTTCGATGCGCTTCCGGTTGATATCGAACAAGCTTCACGCCTCGACGGGCTGCGTTACTGGCAGGTATTGCTGCGCATTACATTGCCGCTGGCGAAACCGGCGCTCGGCGCCTCCGCTATGTTCGGCTGGCTGCTGGCGTGGGATGAGTTTTTCTACGCATTGCTGTTTACCAATAATATCAACGCCCAGACGTTGCCGGTGACCATTGCCGGTTTCACTGCCGGGCGCGCCACCGACGACGGGCTGATTGCTGCCGTCGGCATTCTTGCGGCCATTCCGCCGCTCTTTATTGCGCTCTGGCTGCAAAAAACACTGGTCAGCGGGTTAACCGCCGGCGGCAGCAAGGGCTGATTATGAACATCAGGGAAACCTCATCAATGATAACCCGACCTGAAACCCGCGCCACGCTGTACGTGACGGGCAATATCAATGTGGATTTAATCATGAGCACGCTGCAGGAATGGCCGAAAAAAGGCACTGAAGCGATGCTCGAAAGCAGTTCTCTGCGCCCCGGCGGTTCTGCCGGTAATTGCGCGCTGGCGCTGTCCGCGCTTGGCTCCCCTTTTCGTCTGGTCGCCAATCAGGGCAATGACCAGTTCAGCGGCTGGCTGGCTGATATGTTCCCGGAAAGCGCACCGCTCTGGCCAGCTTATGATTGCGAAACGTCGCTGACGTTTGGGGTAACGCATCCTGATCACGAACGGACGTTTTTCAGCAATCAGGGGCACATCGTGCGTTTGTCCATGCAGGACGTACTGGCGCAAATCCCGGATAAAGCGCAGACCGGCGACTGGGTATTGCTCTGCGGCACCTGGCTGTGTACCGCGCTTTATGCGCAATACCCGCAACTGCTGGCAACGCTGAAACAGCGTGGCTATCAGGTGGCAATAGACAGCGGCTGGCCGCCGGAAGACTGGAGCGAGACGTTACGTGAACAGGCGGCAAAATGGTTGCCGTATTGCGATGCGCTACTGCTCAATGAAGTGGAAACGCTCGGACTGGCGGATGCCGAAACGCTGGATTCGGCCGCGCTGAGCTTGCTGGAGAAAATGGCGGACAATGCTTTTTGTGTAGCAAAATGCGGGCCGGATGGCGCGCATTTATGGGCTAAAAACCTGACGCTGCACCAGCGCGCTGAACCGGTCGATGTAGTCGATACCATCGGTGCCGGAGACAGTTTTAACGCCGGATTTTTATCCGCGCTGATTTATGGCCTGCCGCCTGCCACGGCGCTGCAATGGGGAGTACGCGTTGCCGGTTGTGCCATCAGCAGTTCCCCGCGCCGTTATCCTGACTGGCAATCGCTTTTTGGCCTTGTGGAGAAAATCTAAATGGCTCTGGTAGAACTGGTAAAAGTCGCCAAACATTATGGCAAAGTGCAGGTCCTCAAACCGCTGGATCTGACTATTCCCGACGGCAGTTTCACCGTACTGGTTGGCCCGTCCGGCTGCGGAAAATCCACTTTGCTGCGCCTGCTGGCCGGGCTGGAATCCCTGTCTGACGGTGACATTCTGCTCGATAAGCAGCAGATCAATAATTTCGACCCTGCCGATCGTGATATCGCGATGGTGTTCCAGAGTTACGCGCTGTATCCGCACCTGACGGTGGCCGAGAACATGGCGTTCCACATGCAGGTGAAAAAAGTACCGAAAGCCGAGCAGCAGGCCAAAGTGCAACAGGCGGCAAAAGTGCTGGGGATTGATCACTTGCTCAAACGCCTGCCGAAGGATTTGTCCGGCGGTCAGCGCCAGCGTGTGGCGATGGGCCGTGCATTAGTGCGTAACCCTAAAGTGTTTCTGTTCGATGAACCCCTTTCCAACCTCGATGCCCAGCTGCGCATGGAGTTAAGGGCAGAAATCAAATCCCTGCATCAGCAGTTTCGCACCACTACCGTGTACGTGACGCACGATCAAATCGAGGCGATGACGCTGGCCGATAACATCGTGGTAATGAAAGACGGGTTTATCGTGCAACAGGGTGACCCGCTGTCGATTTACGACAAGCCGGTGAACACCTTTGTGGCGCGATTTATCGGCTCGCCGCCAATGAATCTGCTCAGCGGTGTTTTCCAGAATATCGCCGGTCAGCCGGGTGTCACCTGCAATCAGCTGTGGTTCGCATTGCCGGAAAAATGGGCGCTCCAGGCGCGTCATGCCGATGGACAGCCTGTCACGCTCGGCCTGCGCCCGCACGATATCCGGCCGGTACAACACAGCGCACAACCGGCAGCCACATTGCGGCTGCTGGAAGTCACCGGCGAAAGCAGCCTGCTGCACATCGACTGGAGCGGTTTCCCGCTGCATGTCCAGTTCGCCGGACG
This sequence comes from Rahnella ecdela, assembly GCF_019049625.1. Classification (GTDB taxonomy): domain Bacteria; phylum Pseudomonadota; class Gammaproteobacteria; order Enterobacterales; family Enterobacteriaceae; genus Rahnella; species Rahnella ecdela. Next base: position 91,337 of record NZ_JAFMOY010000120.1, on the reverse strand, counting down.
CGCTCGTGTCAGTGCCGATCAGCCGTTGTATCTGGAAGCTGACAGCGAAGCGATACATTTGTTTGATGCACAAACGGGAGAAAGGCTGGCAGAAGTTTAGTTTTCCCGGCTTAAATCTCCCCCTCTGCGGGGGAGATGCTAAACCATTGACGCCTCACTCCAATGCGCTATGCTCAGGCTTTGCCAGTTTCATTAGCGCGCTTACCTTCTATGAGCTTCTTCTCTAACAAAAAATTCTCTCTTCCACCGGGTTCTGCGTTGCCGCTGCTGGTCGCCGGGGCTTTCTTTATGGAAAATCTCGACGCCACGGTTATCGTTACGGCGCTGCCGCAGATGGCGAAAGATTTCGGCGTGCATCCGGTGGATATGAATATCGGTGTTTCGGCCTATATTCTTACACTCACCGTGTTTATTCCTGCCAGCGGATGGATTGCTAACCGATTTGGTACGCGCAATGTGTTCTCGCTGGCTCTGGTTCTTTTCACTCTCGCATCGGTGCTGTGTTCCGCCAGCGTCAGTCTCGGCACCTTTACGGCCGCACGCATGTTGCAGGGTTTTGCCGGTGCGCTGATGGTGCCGGTCGGGCGATTAGTGGTACTGAAAAACACACAAAAATCAGATCTGATCCGCGCCATCGCCACGATTACCTGGCCGGGGCTGGTAGCGCCGATCCTCGGGCCGCCGCTGGGTGGTTTCATTACCACTTACGCATCCTGGCACTGGATTTTTATCCTTAATGTTCCGCTGGGCGTTGTCGCACTGTTATTTGCCCGCAGGCTTATTCCGCAGATCCCTGGAGAAAAAGGTGTGCCGTTTGATATCACCGGTTTAGTGCTGACCGGTGCGGCCTGCCTCGGGCTGATTTTCGGACTGGATATGTTTAATCAGGGCAATATCGACTGGAAGCCAGTCTCAATGGTCAGCGGCGCGCTGATCCTCGGTGCGCTGGCCGTCTGGCATTCGAAACGTACCGCTTATCCGTTGCTGCCGCTGGTGGCGCTGAAAATAAAAAGTTACGCGGTCACGATTTATGGCGGTTCACTGTTTCGCGTAGCCATCGGCGCCCTGCCATTTCTGCTGCCGCTGATGTTCCAGCTGGGTTATGGCATGAGTGCTTTTGACGCCGGTCTGCTGGTACTGTCAGTCTTTGCCGGAAATCTGGCGATGAAGCCTTTTACCTCCGCGATTTTGCATCGTTTCCGCTTTAAGTCGATTATGCTGGTTAACGGCTTACTGAACTCTGCGACGATTTTTGCCTGTGCGTTGCTGACGCCAGAAGTGCCGACCGCGCTGACGCTTCTGCTGTTATTCGCCAGTGGCATGAGCCGTTCAATGCAGTTTACTGCGCTGAATACGCTGGCATTCTCGCAGGTTCCTGCCGGACAGATGAGCGGTGCGAATACGCTGTTTAATACAGCTCAGCAGCTTTCTACCGGTCTGGGAATTGCCATCGGCGCGCTTTCCCTGCGTATTGCCGGACATTTTTTACCGCCCAGCGACACACTTCAGACGGACGTTTTTCATATCGCATTTATCATCATTGGTCTGTTTTCGCTGGCAGGTACGCTGGACAGCCTGACGCTCGACAAAACCGCGGGCGATGAAATACGGCGTAAAAAAGAATCTGTAACCCGACCGGCTGTGCCGGAAAAATAATGGCACGGTCAGACTGAAATCACGTTTCCGTAAAATGGAGAAATACCATGGAATACCGTTTGTTAGGCCATTCTGGTCTGAAAGTTTCAGTTTTAAGCCTCGGCACCATGACGTTTGGTGGCCAGGGTAAATTTGCCAAAACAGGACAAACTGACGTCGGCGCCGCACAGCGCCAGATCGGCTTGTGCCTCGATGCCGGAATTAATCTGTTCGACACCGCCGACGTGTATTCCGGCGGTGAGTCTGAAGTCATTTTAGGCAAGGCCCTGGGCAGCAAACGCCACGACGTGCTGGTCGCCAGCAAAGCCCGTTTTCCGATGGGTGAAGGCCCGAACGATCGCGGTTCGTCCCGTCATCATATTCTGCGCGCCTGCGAAGCCAGTCTGAAACGTCTGAACACCGATTATCTGGATTTGTATCAGTTGCATGAATGGGACGGTCTGACGCCGCTGGAAGAAACACTGCGCGCGCTGGATGATCTGGTTTCCAGCGGCAAAGTCCGATATGTCGGCGTATCGAATTTTTCCGCCTGGCACATCATGAAAACGCTGGGCGTGGCGCAGGCGAATCATTATATCCGCCCGGTCAGCCAGCAGATTCATTACACGCTGCAGGCACGTGAAGCGGAATATGAATTGCTGCCGGTGGCGCAGGATCAGGGGCTCGGCGTGCTGGTGTGGAGTCCGCTGGCGGGCGGTCTGCTTTCCGGTAAATACCGCCGTAATCAGGCGGCACCGGAAGGCACGCGCCATCTGGCTGACTGGGGCGAACCGCCGGTACGCGATGAAAGCGCATTGTACGATGTGGTGGATGTGCTGGTAGAAATCGCCGAAGCCCGCGGTGTTTCAGCGGCGCAGATTGCGCTGGCGTGGCTGATTGCCCGTCCTCAGGTGACCTCAGTGATTGTCGGCGCGCGTAACGACACACAGTTGCAGGATAACCTGCTCGCCGCTGATTTGACTCTCAAAAACGAAGAAATTGAAAGACTTAATAAAGTCAGCCAGTTACCTTTATTATACCCTTATTGGCATCAGGCGCAGACCGCACCCGACCGTCTTTCTGCGGTGGATTTATCGCTTATCGCGCCTTATCTGAAGAAGTAACCGCAACAAAATGATACGCACTGAGACCGGTAGATGATGCCGGTCTCGTTATTTTTGTGTTAATACTTACAGAGTTTCTTTTGTGCGCCTCGTGCGCACCTTGCTTAAAACAGAGGAATACCGGGATGATTATTTTTGTTACCGGCGCTACCGCCGGATTTGGTGCAGAAATCGCACGTAGATTTGTTAAAGAAGGCCACAAAGTGATTGCATCCGGCCGCCGCAAAGAGCGTCTGGATGACCTGAAAGCCGAACTGGGAGACGCACTCTACGCAGTTGAGCTGGACGTCACTAACCGCGCTTCTATTCAGGATGCGCTCGACAGCCTGCCTGCTGACTGGCGCAATATCGACGTTTTGGTGAACAACGCCGGTCTCGCGCTCGGTATGGAAAAAGCCGACAAAGCATCGCTGGAAGACTGGGACAAGATGATCGACACCAACACCAAAGGTCTGGTGTACATGACCCGGGCGGTACTGCCGGGCATGGTTGAACGCAATACCGGTCACGTAATCAACATCGGTTCTACCGCAGGCAACTGGCCGTATGCGGGTGGTAACGTTTACGGCGCGACTAAAGCATTCGTTCGTCAGTTCAGCCTGAATCTGCGCACTGATCTGCACGGTACCCACGTGCGTGTCACCAACATCGAACCTGGCCTGTGCGGCGGAACAGAATTCTCTAACGTGCGCTTTAAAGGCGACGATGAGAAAGTCAGCAAAACCTACGACAACACCAACCCGCTCACTGCGACAGACGTCGCCGAATCCGTGTTCTGGGTTTCAACCCTGCCTGAGCACGTCAATATCAACAGCATCGAAATGATGCCAGTCAGCCAGTCTCTGGCCGGTTTGCAGGTACATCGAGAAGCGTGATTTTGCTTCCTGATTTACAAGAAAAGCAGCTTTGGCTGCTTTTTTTATTGCCTGCATTTTATCAGGACAACAAAAAAGGCGCGGCAAACTTGCCCGCGCCTTTCTGATAACCGAAAGCGGATTACGCGCTCAGCCAGCCCAGTTTAATCACGAACAGAATCGACAGCACAACCAGCGCGGCATTCAGTTCACGTGCCCGGCCGGTCAGCAGTTTTGCCAGCGTCCAGGTGATGAAACCAAACGCGATACCGTTAGCGATAGAGTAGGTAAACGGCATGGTCAGCGCAGTGACGGTCACCGGCGCGGCAACAGTGATATCTTTCCAGTCGATTTCTGCCAGACCAGACGTCATCAGCACCGCGATGAACAGCAGAGCCGGAGCTGTCGCAAATGCGGGAACACTGCCCGCCAGCGGAGCAAAGAACAGACTCAGCAGGAACAGAATGGCAACCACAATCGCCGTCAAACCAGTACGTCCACCGGCGCTCACGCCCGCAGCAGATTCGATATAACTGGTGGTGGTTGACGTCCCCAGCAATGAACCGAACAACGCAGCGGCACTGTCAGCCACCAGCGCACGGCCCATTTTCGGGATATTACCGTCTTCATCCGCCAGCCCTGCACGTTTGGTCACGCCAATCAGTGTACCGGAGTTGTCGAACACATCCACGAACAGGAACGCGAACACAACGCTAATCAGCGAGACGTTGAATGCGCCTTTAATGTCGAGCTGCATGAAGGTCGGTGCAATGGAAGGTGGCATAGACATTACGCCGCCAAACGGCGAATAGCCCAGTGCGATTGCCAAAACGGTCACGGCCAGAACGCCGATCAGAACCGCGCCGGTAATTTTACGCGCTTCCAGTACCACAATCAGAATGAAGCCCAGCATCGCGAACAACGGACCCGGCTTGGTCAGGTCGCCCAGACCAACCAGCGTAGCCGGGTTAGCGATGACGATTCCGGCGTTTTCCAGCGCAATCAGCGCCAGGAATAAACCAATACCCGCCGCAATCGCCGAGCGCAGGGGCAACGGAATACTGCGGATAATCCATTCACGGATTTTAAAGATGGATAACGCGAAGAAAATACATGCTGAGAGGAAAACCGCACCCAGCGCTATCTGCCACGTGTAACCCATATGCAGCACGACGGTATAAGTGAAGAAGGCGTTTAAACCCATGCCCGGCGCCAGTGCGATCGGGTAGTTGGCGATAAAGCCCATCAGTGCGGAACCGATTGCGGCAGCAAGACAAGTTGCCACAAATACCGAGCCTTTATCCATCCCCGTCGCGCCCAAAATAGACGGGTTAACAAACAGAATATAGGCCATTGCTAAAAATGTAGTCAGTCCTGCCACAATCTCAGTCCGCACGTTGGTACGGTGAGCTTTTAACTTAAATATTTTTTCTAACATGAGAAGGTATCTCTTGGTCGCATGGTCACGTTGAGTCTGGTTTTCAAACGTGCACGCTTGTTATTAGTGTTGTTTTTCAAAACACGATCATGCGCCAGCGGTGCAAATGCCACCGTTCGCCCCGCTTTCTATCACTGATAGCGGCACACGAGCTAAAACGTGTTTTGACGAACCCTGTCATTTGCCCGCTTTGCCTGCAAAACGACCTGAGGTGATTGTTTTACAAAGGGGCATCGCACAATCTAGGAAAATTGAGTGATGCAGTCCATAATAGATATCTCACTTATTCACTGCATAAATTAGTACACCCATGTCGCCATTCTCCCGTTTTTCGCAATATTTTACAGAAGTCGCCCGGACAGGAAGTTTGCGCAAAGCGGCGGAAGTGCTGCACGTCTCTGCCTCGGCCATAAACCGGCAGATATTGCAGGCTGAACAAACGCTGGAAACCCCGCTGTTTGAGCGCCTGCCTACCGGACTGAAACTGACGTCCGCAGGCGAAATTCTGTTCGATGATATCCGCCGCTGGCGAAAAGAATTTTCACGCACCCGGGAACGATTCGATGAAATTCAGGGATTACGACGCGGGCACGTGACGATTTCTATGATCGCCGCCCTCAGCGAAGGCATGGTGGCAGAACTGATTGCACAAGTGGGCGCAGAACATCCCTATCTGACCTTTGATATCCGTATCGAAGACAGCCGCAATATCAGTGAGCAGGTCAGTTCGGCAGAAGTGGATTTCGGGCTGTTACTGGATCCGGTTGAGCATACCGGGCTGGAAGTGCGGGCGTTTGCGGAATTACCTATCGGCATTGCCATGCCGGTCGGACACGAACTTTCGCAGCAGGAATCGCTGTCTTTCAGCGATATCGCTTCCTACCGGCAGATTATTCCCTCAGAGCCGCTGATGGTGAACGCCCGCGCTAAATTGCTGTACAACCGCTACCAACTGCTGGAAACTCCGTCGATCGTCTGCAATGACGTACGCATGATGCGTGAACTTATCCGCAAAGGTGCCGGCGTTGGCGTGCTCAGCCTGCTGGATGTGTTACCGGATTTACAGGAAAAGCGGCTGGCGTTTGTGCCCTTGCAGGGACGAACGGCCAAACCACTGACGCTGGCGTTGTGCGTTGCGCCCCGCCGCCAGCTTTCCCGCGCTGCACAAATCGTGATTCAGAAAGTCATCGTGATGATGGAAAGATTGTCGCAGTAATCTTTTATGACGCTTTCCAGCCAGAAATAATAATCAGCATCCCCGCCAGCGCAACGCACGCGCCCAGCCAGTCGGTGGTGCTGAGTTTCACGCCATCGACAAATCGCAGCCATAGCATCGCGGTCATCACATACACGCCGCCGTAAGCCGCATACACCCTGCCGCTTGCCGCCGGATGCAGGGTCAGCAGCCAGACAAACGCCGCCAGACTGAGCGCCGCCGGAAGCAGCAGTAGAATACTGCCACCTTTGCGCAGCCAGAGATAAGGCAAAAAGCAGCCGATGATTTCCGCCAGCGCAGTGGCAAAGAACAGTAAAGATGTTTTGAGCATAGTTGAGCCAGGTTTACAGTCCGTAGTTCAATAAGATATCAACCAGTTTACAGGCAAAAGGTGACGTCATTCCACCGGATGTTATAATTTAATGATTCGCCTGAGCGATGTGTATATCTAAAAAGGATTAGCTAATGAATACAACGTTTATAACCCGACTGACGCGCGCCATGCTCCCTGTTGCTTTGCTGGCCATGACTGCTGGCTGGCAGGTTCCTGTGCAGGCGGCCACTAACTGTGCGGGCGGAACCTGTGTCTTTGGCGGTACCGGCAATGATGCCATGACCAACGAAGAAGCACGTCAGAGCAAAGAACAATGGAATGAAACCCAGCGTCTGCGCGCGATGAAAAATCAGCGTAACGAGAAGGACTTCTCAAAATACGATAACTCTATTGATCTGCGCGACAAGTGTGAAGCCAGCCAGAACATCAATGCGTACTGGGAACCGAACACCGAACGCTGCCTTGACCGCCGTACAGGCCGTCAGTTGATGGCACCGTAATTATTTCCTGCCAGATTGTCTGTCCGCGGGGGCGGTAAATCTTACCCCCCTGCATATCTGCTAGACTTATTGATACTGCGGTTCTCATAAAAGGAATGAATGATGAAAAAGACACTCTTAGCTGGTCTCGCTGTTGTGATGTTGGCGCCGCTGATGGCGCAGGCTTCCTGCGAAAGCGTCAAAGCAGACATCACTCAGAAAATTGTTGCAAACGGTTTGCCTGAATCCGGGTTCAAACTGGATATCGTGCCAAACGATCAGGCGGATCAGAGCGGCGGACAGGTCGTCGGCCACTGCGGCAATGACAGCCAGAAAATTGTTTATACCAAAACTGCGGATGCGGGAGACAGTTCTGCTGCCAGCCCGAAAACCGGCACCAGTCAGGACTCGCAGTAACCTGATAGTTTTTGCTTAACCCTCCCTCTTTCAGAGGGAGGGTTAATATGTGATGTTCCCTTCATACTTCCCCTGCCCGAACTCCTCTCTTCCCTTGTCCTGGTCTGTTATCGCACCTTGTGTAATGCACATTTTTCATATTAGCTTATGAAGATAATGAATTTCTCACATAGTAAGTTGCCGTTTAAGGTGAATACTCCTGCCAGCGCAGACTTTCATTCGCTGGCCTCACCCGAGGAGTGACAGCTTATGAGCGTGCAATTTATTGGAATGATCGGCCATCGTCTGGCTTCTGAAATCATCCCGCCAACCGGTCCGATTTTCGATAAAAAATACATCGCCGATTTCGCCAAAGCCCATGAAGATGCGGGTTTCGACCGCATTCTGGTGGCGTATGCATCCGATCAGCCCGACGCATTTCTGGTCACGGCACACGCCGGTGCCAGCACCTCACGTATCCATTTTCTGCTGGCACATCGTCCCGGCTTTGTCGCCCCGACACTGGCCGCGCGCAAACTCGCCACACTGGATCATCTGCTTGAAGGCCGCGTTGCCGTGCATATCATCAGCGGCGGCAGCGATGCCGAGCAACGTCGTGACGGCGATTTCGAACCTAAATCTGGCCGCTATCAGCGCACGGACGAATATATTGATGTGCTGAAACGGAGCTGGTACTCAGAAACGGGCTTTGATCATCAGGGCGAGTTTTATCAGGCTGAAAACGCCTTCTCCGCCATTAAGCCTTATCAGAAAATGTTGCCGGTATTTTTCGGCGGATCTTCCGATGACGCCATTCGCGTCGCCGGTAAACAGGCCGATGTGTTCGCACTGTGGGGCGAGCCGCTGGAAAGCGCCGCAGAAACGGTCGCAGCCGTGAAAGCGTCTGCGGCAAAACATCAGCGGGAAATCGATTTCAGTATTTCCTTCCGCCCGATCCTGGGTAAAACCGAAGAAGAAGCCTGGGCCAAAGCTGACGAAATCCTCGCTAAAGCCACAGCCCAGCAGGCCGAAAAAGGCCAGGCGCTGGCGGCTAAACCGCAAAGTGTCGGCGCACAGCGTTTGCTGAAGGCCGTGGCACAGGGCGACCGTCTGGATTCCTGCCTGTGGACGGGAATTGCAGGGTTGATTGGCGGCGGTTCCAACTCGACCGCACTGGTCGGCACACCGGAACAGGTCTCCGATGCCCTGCTGAAATATTACGATCTGGGGATCACCACTTTCCTGATCCGTGGTTTTGATCCCCTCAATGACGCCGTCGAGTACGGCAAGAGTCTGATCCCGCTGACAAAGCAGAAAATCGCTGCGCGACTGGCACAACATAAAACCGCGGCAACCACGCTGGTATAAGGAACCCTGATGCTTGTGAATGTGAAAAATCTTTTGCTGCTCGTTTCGCTGATTGGCAGCACGTTTGCGGTCAATGCCGAACAAATCACCCTGCGCGTAGCGGATCAGAAAGGCAATATGCGGGCACAACTGGAAGCGGCAAATAAGCTCGGTAATCTGCCATACAAAATTGAGTGGTCAGAATTCCCTGCCGCCGCTCCGCTGGCGGAAGCGCTGAATGCGCAGGCCGTGGATGTCGGTATTATCGGCGATGCGCCGCTGCTGTTTGCCGAAGCGGCAGGCGCACAGGTGAAAGCCATTGCCGTGGATAAATCGGATGCTTATGGCACCGCGCTACTGGTTAAAGCGGACAGCCCGATTAAAAGCGCGGCGGATTTGAAAGGTAGAAGTATTGCCACGAATCGGGGTTCCATCGGGCATTTCGTGGCGCTGAAAGCACTGGCATCTGCCGGACTGACGGCCAAAGACGTGACCTTCCGTTTCCTGCCACCGAGTGATGCCAAACTGGCGCTGACGCAGGGTTCCGTGGACGTCTGGGCGACGTGGGAACCTTACACCGCGTTTGCCGAAACGCAGGATCATTTGCGCGTCGTGGTGAATGGCCGCGGTTTATGGTCGGGTAACAGCTTCCTGGCGGCAACAGACACTGCGCTGAAAGATAAGGCCAAACGTGAAGCGATTGCCGACTACCTGCAACGCCTGAGCGATGCGCAGGTCTGGGCATATAAAAATCTGGATGCGTACAGCGAAAAACTGGCGAAAATCATCGGCTTCCCGCTGGATGCCGCGAAACTGGGGTTCGAACGTCGCAAATCCTACTGGCAAACGATTGATGCCGCGACCGAAAAGCAGCAACAGCAAACGGCAGACTTCTATCATGAGCAGGGATTACTCCCTGTGGCGCTGAATGTCACCGGTACCTTTGACCATTCGTTCCTGCTGAAATAACCCATCAAAATAACGGCATCCGCTATCAGCGGGTGCCGTTTCACCGTGCTATTTCTGCTGCCGCCATTCATTACCCCCATCATCCTGACTTAACGTGCTGATAATGTGAACTATCACCCTGTAACTGAAAGCCGGACGTGGTTAATAGAAGATGTCGCCCGAAATCAGGCTTAGCTAACAGGATGCAGCATGGAAAATTACGCCAACAAAAGCGGTGATTCACAGGTTGTCAGCTTTCAGATTGATGCCAATTCAATCAAGGTCCGTTTTAAAAGCAATCACGTTTATCTTTACGACATCCGCCACCCCGGCCCTGAACATCTTGAGAAGATGAAGGAACTCGCCCGTGCCGGATGGGGATTAAATACCTATATAGAAAGCGAAGTGAAAACTGATTTTTCCTCCAAAGTATTCTGAATTCTTGCACACACGCCGGGTGAATGTGAGCCGTTCGCCCGGCGATATCAAAACCAATTACACCTTGTTAACAATCATTTGTGACAATGTAAACCTGACCCGCTAGTCTTCGTAAAAAGCCTTATTTTTACCGGAGCCATGTCATGACCCGTAAAATCGTTCAGCAATATAAAGCGTATCGCGATGATATTCGTGATCTGCAAACCCGTCGTCCGGTGCCCGGACCGCAGCTCGAACAGCTCGATCCCTTCCTGTTTCTCAATCATCACGGCCCGCAGGTTTACGCACCGGATAATCTCGGTCTGCCTTTTGGTCCGCATCCGCATCGTGGGTTTGAAACGGTCACATTTATCCTGCGCGGTGAATTGGCGCACAGCGACACCGGCGGTCATGAAAGTATTATCGGTCCCGGCGGCGTGCAGTGGATGACTGCCGGTTCCGGCCTGATCCATTCCGAGTTGTCGCCGGAATCATTCAAACGAAACGGCGGTGAACTGGAAATCTTGCAACTGTGGGTGAATTTGCCGTCGCGCCTGAAAATGACAGCTCCGGGTTATGTTGGTTTGCAGGCGTACGGTATTCCGCAGATCCCGCTAAGCAAAGGTCACGGCACGATTAACCTGATTTCCGGCAGTGTGGCGGGCGTGACGGGACCGCTAGAGTCACTGACCGGTGTCACCATAATGACCGTGCAGATGTCCGCAGGTAGCGAAGTCACCCTGCCCGCACCGGCGGCGCGTCAGGTGTTTCTGTATACCGTTAAAGGACGTCTGTTGATTGATGGCACAGAAGCGCTGGCCTGGCATTTGATTGAGCTGGATAACAGCGAAGACAATGTGACGATCACGGCAAAAGATGATGTGACTTTTCTGTTCGGTCATGCCGATAAAATCAACGAACCGGTAGTGTCGCACGGCCCTTTCGTGATGAATACCGCCCAGGAAATCAATCAGGCGATCCTCGATTTTCAGGCCGGGAAATTTGATGTGAAGTTATGAGGAATTTTATCAGACGGGTGTAAAACCATACTCCATCCCAACCTTCTCCTCCTGAGAGGGGAAGGTGTGGAAGTTAGATTTTCAGTTTCACGTAATCAATTGCACGGCTGATGATCCCGCCTTCTGCAACATCTTCCAGCGCGACCAGCGGCACGGTTTTAATGACTTTGCCGTTATCCACGATGTTGATGCTGCCCAGTTCCTGGCCTTTTTTCAGCGGCGCGTCAATCTGCGGATTGGTCAGCACATACTGCGCTTTCAGTTTATCGGCGTCCGCCTGCGGTACGCTGATGAACACATCGCTCAGGGAACCGACTTTCACCTGAGGATGAGCACCAAACCAGACGTGCTCATCCGAAACGGTCTGACCCGCTTTGAAAATCTGCTTGCTGGTGTATTCGCGGAAACCCCAGGTCAGCAGTTTACGCGCCTGTTCTTCGCGCCCTTTTGAGCTTTTCCCGCCCATAACGACGGCAATCAGACGACGATCACCCTGCGTAGCGGAAGCAATAATGTTGAAACCGGCGCTTTCGGTATGACCGGTTTTCAGGCCATCAACTTGCAGGTTTTTATCCCACAGCAGGCCGTTACGGTTTTGCTGGGTGATGTTGTCGTACGTCAGCGATTTTTCCGCATACATACGATATTCCTCAGGTTCACCGCCGATAATGGCGCGTGACAGCTTCGCAAGATCGTATGAGGTCGTGAACTGGCCCGGTGCATCCAGACCGTGTACGGTTTCAAAATGGGTATTGGTCAGGCCAAGGCTGGTGACGTACTGATTCATCATGCCGACGAATGAATCCTGACTGCCCGCGACATAATCAGCCATCGCCACACAGGCATCGTTACCGGAGGTGATGATGATCCCGCGGATCAAATCACGCACGCTCACGCGGTCACCCGGTTTGAGGAACATCAGCGATGAACCTTCCAGGCTTTTGTTACCAGCAACCCAGGCTTCCTGAGGCACGGTGACCACGTCATCCATGGTGATTTTTTTATGATCCAGAGCGCGGTCAATGACATAACCTGTCATCAGTTTGGTCAGACTGGCCGGGTTGCGACGGTCGTCCGGGTTACCGGCAGCCAGCACATCACCGCTGGCATAATCCATCAGCACAAAAGAAGCCGCATCAATGCTCGGCGGGACAACAGGGAAATCCAGTGGTGCGATAGCTTTCGCACTTCCTGCGGAGAACATCAAAATACAAGATAAGACACTAATTACACTACGTTTCACTGAATCTTCCTTAAACGCGCTACAGAGCCGGGGCAAAAACTGAGCCGCACTCTATAAAAAAACTAGGGAATAAAAATCTGCGGCATAGGGTGCACTAAAACCCTTCGCAGAAAAACCCTTAGTCTTTTGCTAAGCATTTCATAATGAAACGATACTGTTACAACTTGTGTTAATTTCCGCCGAAAACCACCTCCTCCGGGGCCATTAGCTTTCATTATCACAACCCGCTGTTTTCAAAATGATTGGCAGCGCGGTCCCGCCCCTGATTTTCAGGCGCTATTTGCGTTATTCCCCGATATTTATCTGCGATAGAGGGAATCTATCACACCATCATGGCATTCGATTAGACGGCAGCGCATACCCCTCCTAAACTTGTGACATAAAATTAACATTCCGGTTAACAATTCATCGTTCCGAATGTTTAAGATCTGACAAAACTCACCTGCGAAGCATAACTATGAAATTCAAAACTGAGATCAAACCCTACCACGGCGCGGCCGGTGGCTGGGGTGCACTGGAATCGACCACCCGTTTCGTCTTCGACAGTAAAAAAGTTCTGTCCAACCTTCGTAACCTGATGCGTGTTAATAAAGGTCGCGGATTTGACTGCCCGGGCTGTGCCTGGGGCGATGATAACCACAGCACTTTCAGTTTCTGCGAAAACGGCGCGAAAGCCGTCAGCTGGGAAGCCACCCGCAAAGCGGTCGAGCCGGAATTTTTCGCGCAGCACAGCGTCAGCAAATTGCGCGCACAGAGCGATTACTTTCTGGAATACCAGGGTCGCCTGACTCACCCGATGCGTTACAACCGCGAAACTGACCATTACGAACCTGTCAGCTGGGACGCGGCATTCGCGCTGATTGCCAGCCATCTGAAAGGTCTGGAAAGCCCGGATCAGGCGGATTTCTACACATCCGGTCGCGCCAGTAATGAAGCTTCATATCTTTATCAGGTCTTTGGCCGTATGTTCGGCACCAACAATTTCCCTGACTGCTCCAATATGTGTCACGAAGCCAGCGGTGTTGGCCTTAAACAAAGTATCGGCGTCGGTAAAGGCACCATCCGTCTGGATGATTTTGAAAAAGCGGATGCCATTTTCGTCTTCGGTCAAAACCCTGGCACCAACCACCCGCGTATGCTGCACAGCCTGCGCCATGCGTCCGACCGTGGCGCGAAAGTGGTGAGCTTTAACACCCTGCGTGAACGCGGACTGGAACGTTTCGCCGATCCGCAAAAACCGCTGGAAGTAGTTACACCGAAAGCCGGTCGTATCAGTGCGGCGTATTATCAGCCGAATCTCGGCGGCGATATGGCTGCCGTGCGCGGTATCGTGAAAGCGCTGTTGCAGACTCATCGTGAGCGAATCGCTTCCGGCCAGCCATCCCTCTTCGATGAAGACTTTATTGCGGCAAACACGGCTGGCGTGGATGAATATCTGGGCATAGTGGATAACACCAGCTGGGAAAAAATCACTGAACAGTCGGGCCTGAGCGAACAGGATCTGCGTGAAGCGGCGTCTATTTATATGAACGCCGAACGCGTGATTTGTACCTGGGCGATGGGCGTGACGCAGCATAAACACTCGGTGCCGACCGTGCGTGAAATCACTAACCTGCAACTGCTGTTTGGTCAGCTCGGTAAACCGGGCGCCGGGCTGTGTCCGGTTCGTGGTCACAGTAACGTGCAGGGCAACCGCACTATGGGCATCGATGAAAAAGCGCCAAAAGCGTTGCTTGATGCAATGGAAAGCCACTTCAAGTTCACGCCACCCCGCGTGCCAGGCCACAACACCGTTGAAGCGCTGGAAGCGATGCTGCGTAAAGAAGCCAAAGTCCTCATCTGCCTCGGCGGTAATCTGGCGGCGGCGGCACCGGATACCCCGCGTACCGAACAGGCGCTGAGCAATCTCGAATTGTCCGTGCAAATCAGCACCAAACTGAACCGCTCGCACCTGACACCGGGAACAGAAGCGCTGATCCTGCCAACGCTGGGTCGTACCGAGCTGGATATGCAAGCGACCGGTTCGCAGTTCATCACCGTTGAAGACTCCTTCAGCATGGTGCATGCGTCCGAAGGCGTCGGTATTCCGTTATCGAAAGAACAGCGTTCTGAAACCGCGATTGTCTGCGGTATCGCCAACGCCGTTCTCGGTGATAAATACCTTGACTGGATGGCGCTGGCTGACGATTACAATCTGATCCGCGACCACATCGAAGCGACCATTCCGGGCTTTAAAGATTTCAATGCCCGCTGCGACATCAAAGGTGGCTTCTATCTGGGCAATGCAGCGGCTGAACTGAATTTTAACACCCTCAGCGGCAAGGCGAATTTCAGCGCTGCCCCGCTGCCGGAAGTGCTGATCCCGATGGGCGACCAGAATGCGCCGTTCACCCTGCAAACTTTACGTTCGCACGACCAGTACAACACCACCATTTACGGCCTCGATGACCGTTACCGTGGCGTTTACGGTCAGCGTGAAGTCTTGTTTATTCACCCGCAGGATCTGGCCGATCTGGGTCTGAAAGATGGCGAACTGGTGGAAATCGAAACGCTGTGGAATGACGGCATCGAGCGCAAAGTCAGCGGTTTCAAACTGGTCAGCTACGACATTCCGCGTGGTAATCTGGCGGCTTATTATCCGGAAACCAATCCGCTGATACCGATGTCCAGTTTTGGCGACCAGACCCACACTCCTACCTCCAAAGCCGTGCCGGTTACTATCCGTCGCTGCGAGCAAAAAGTCGACCTGCAACGTATCGCATAAGTCAGACTTGCGTAACATCGCGCAAATGTCCTCTTTCGCTTCAGGGTTATGAGGCGAAAGGGGCAGATGCTGCTTGCCCGAAGGGGCCAGATCGCGTAAAACTGTCTGCCGCTAATCGAGCCACATTAACCCCCAATTCTCTGGACGATATGTTTCAAGATAACCCGCTGCTCGCGCAGCTAAAACAGCAACTTCACTCTCAGACTCCGCGTGTCGAAGGCATCGTGAAAGGCACTGAGAAAGGCTTTGGCTTTCTTGAAGTAGACGGTCAAAAAAGCTATTTCATTCCACCTCCGTACATGAAAAAAGTCATGCACGGGGATCGTGTTATCGCCTCCCTGCAAACTGAGAAAGAGCGTGAAATCGTCCAGCCGGAAACCCTGGTTGAACCGTTCCTCAGCCGTTTTGTAGGCCGCGTGACCAAGAAAGATGACCGTCTTTCCATCATTCCGGACCACCCTTTATTACGTGATTCCATTCAGTGCCGCGTTGCCCGCAATATCAATCATGAAGTGAGCGACGGTGACTGGTGTGTGGCTGAAATGCGCCGCCACCCGCTGAAAGAAGGCGATCACAGCTTCCAGGCCGAAATCACCGAATGGATCACCACCGGTACCGACGATCTCGCGCCATGGTGGGTTACGCTGGCACGTCATAATCTCGAACGTCAAGCGCCAAAATCTGATATCGCTGAACTGCGCAACGAAGGCTTGACCCGCGAAGACTTGACTGCCCTGCCATTTGTCACTATCGACAGCGGCAGTACGCAGGACATGGATGACGCGCTGTATGTTAAAGACAACGGCGACGGCACCCTGCAAATGACCATCGCGATTGCTGACCCGACGGCTTACGTCAGTGAAGGCAGCGATCTCGACAACATTGCCAAGAAACGCGCATTCACCAACTATCTGCCGGGCTTCAATATCCCGATGCTGCCGCGTGAATTGTCCGACGACATCTGTTCCCTGTGGCCGGACGTCAGCCGTCCGGTTCTGGCGTGCTCTGTGACGCTGGCCGCCGATGGCGCACTGGGCAGCGACATTTGTTTCTTCGCCGCGACCATCGAATCCAAAGCCAAACTGGCTTACGATGATGTGTCTGACTGGCTGGAAGCGGATGAGAAAAGCGAATGGCAACCGGCCAGCGATGTCATTGCTTCTCAGATCCGTCTGCTGAAACGCGTCTGCGACGTACGCAGCGCATGGCGCACCGAGCACGCGCTGGTGTTCAAAGACCGTCCTGATTACCGCTTCGTACTGGGTGAGAAAGGCAACGTGCTGCAAATCGTCGCTGAGCATCGTCGTATCGCTAACCGCATCGTGGAAGAATCCATGATTGCCGCCAACGTCTGTGCCGCTATCGCCCTGCGCGACAGCCTCGGTTTCGGCGTCTACAACGTGCATACAGGTTTTGATCCGCTGCTGGTTGAAAACGCGGTGACCGTGTTGCAGGTCAATGACGTTGAAGCCAATGCAGAAGAACTGCTGACGCTGCCAGGTTTCTGTGCGCTGCGCCGTAAACTGGATGCGCTGCCAACGCAGTTCCTCGACAGCCGTATTCGTCGTTTCCAGACTTTCGCAGAAATCAGCACCACACCGGGGCCGCACTACGGGCTGGGACTGGAAGCTTATGCAACCTGGACATCACCCATCCGTAAATACGGCGACATGGTGAACCACCGTTTGCTGAAAGCGATGATCCTGCAACAGTCCGCTGAGAAACCTCAGGACGACATGACTGTTCAGCTGGCAGAACGCCGCCGTGCCAACCGCATGGCCGAGCGCGATGTCGGTGACTGGCTGTATGCCCGTTATCTGGAAGATAAAGTGGGTACTGACGTTAAATTCAGCGCTGAAATCATCGATGTCACCCGCGGCGGTCTGCGCGTGCGTCTGCAAGATATCGGCGCCGTGGCGTTCATCCCTGCTCCGTTCCTGCACAGCGTGCGCGACGAACTGGTATGCAGCGCAGACACCGGCACCGTTCTGATTAAAGGCGAAGTCGCCTATCGTCAGAGCGACGTTATTGACGTGAACATTGCGGAAGTGCGTATGGAAAATCGTAATGTGATCGCAAAACCAGCAGTTTAGGTTTCGCTTTTAGCGAAGGTAAAAACCGGTCTTATGACCGGTTTTTTTATTTCTTCAGAATTTTTTTTTCACTTGCAGTGAAGACTTGAAAATTAGATTGGAAAATTTCGGTTTCTTAATTGCAGTTATATCTGAACGTTGAATCGTGAAAATTTCGGTTTCTCAATTGCAGCGATTACATAACTCACCGCGCCGAAACCGACCAAGAGGGAAACGTGCTTTTTCCCTCTTGGATCTCCCTTCGCTTTTCACTGCGCGCTTCGCCAGACACTATGTTTCAGGTATCCCTGCGACAGGCTGGAAATCTCGCCGCTACGCGGTGCCTTCATTTCGGGATTGCAGCCTATGGTCTGCAACCTCTCATTCAGCAAGTTTTCTCAAACGCCCGCACCATCTAAAAATCAACGGCAGACTGTTTTTCATCTTTTAAAAAGGTTGATTGGCGTGCTAAAAATTCAGCTGAACGGAGCGGCTTCGAGACCTGCGGCTCGAAGACCGAGAGAAGGCAGTGCGAAGCACCTGGATTTGCGCCACTCACTAATGCGCCGGAACATGTCCGTCATACCCGCGACAGCGCGCAGTTAGAAAAGCGCGGAGTCCAGAGGCCCGCGCGTTACCGGGTCTCTGGTCGGTGTGGGCCGACGCCCACGACCTTGACGTTGAAGTTGAAGTTGAAGTTGAAGCTGAAGTTGACCTAAAGGCACGTCCACTTTGGCTCTCTAAATCTGATAGTCAATAACCGGTTCCCCGCCCGTCGCAAACACCTTCTCTTTAATCTCATTCACCGACAGTCCCGGATTACATAATTCGATAAACCGCCAGACGTAGTTACGTTGCAATTGCGATTTTTTCAGCCCCAGCCAGACGGTATTGGCTTCGAACAGATGCTCGGCGTTAATCAGCTGAAGGCCGGTATCACGCGCAGCTTCGAACGCTTTATCCGCGAGGATCCCCACGCCCAGCCCTAATTCGACGTAAGTTTTAATCACATCGGAATCCTGCGCGCTGAGCACGATATCCGCGGTGAGTGCGGCGCGGTTAAAGGCTTCATCGAGGCGCGAGCGGCCGGTGATGCCCTGACGATAGGTGATTAACGGCAGTTCACTCAGATGCTGCAACGTCACCGGATGTTGCAACGTCAGCGGATGCCCCTGCGGAACCACTATCGCGTGGTGCCAGCGGTAATATGGAAACGCCGCCACAGCCGGATCGTTCATCAGTTTTTCGCTGGCAATGGCCACATCCGCCTGCCCGCTCAGCAACATGGCGAGAACTTCCTGCGGCGAACCCTGATGCAATTCCAGACGGACGCCGGGATAAATCGCCCGAAACGCTTTGATGACTTTCGGCAGACTGTAACGCGCCTGCGTGTGTGTGGTGGCGATGGTCAGAACGCCGGCATCCTCTTTCGAGAATACATCGGCCAGTCGACGGATGTTCTGCGCTTCGTTGAGGATCCTTTCGGCAACAGCCAGCAACTCTTTACCGGGCTCCGTCAGCCCCAGCAAACGCTTACCACGACGGATAAATATCTCAACGCCCAGCTCATCTTCCAGCTCGCG
The DNA here is from genome assembly GCF_019049625.1 of Rahnella ecdela. Taxonomy (GTDB): domain Bacteria; phylum Pseudomonadota; class Gammaproteobacteria; order Enterobacterales; family Enterobacteriaceae; genus Rahnella; species Rahnella ecdela. The sequence continues at coordinate 72,468 of NZ_JAFMOY010000120.1, read as the reverse complement.
AATATGGCGGCTGACCCCTGACTGTGAAGTGAATAACATGTTCGAGACTTCAGTCAGGTTGTAATTGCATCGCGCTGATTCCCGTATAATTTTGAGTTGTTGAAAGTTCACCGCTGTCTGCCTCTTGCTTGCCAAAACCCTATTGTTACGATCTGTTGCTATGCCAGACAAATAAGAAAAAGCTGTGTCTTATGCTTTTTCCGACTAACGGCGGGATGTTGCTCATAAAAAAACGCCGTCAGGCGGCGTTTATATCAGGATGCAAACAGCCGGTGAAAACGTGCTATTGCGGTACCGGCGTCATGACCGGTTTGCCGCCAAAATGTGCAGTCAGATTCGATAACACCAGCGTCATCATGTTTTCCACAGACTCGGGTGAACGTCCGGCCACGTGCGGAGTGATAACCAGATTGTCCAGTGTCAGCATGTCCGCCGGAACTTGCGGCTCTCCATCGACCACGTCCAGCGCGGCACCGGCAATTTCATGATTTCTGAGACTGGCGATCAGCGCATTGCTATCTACCACGCTGCCGCGCGCAATGTTAATCACAAATCCATCCGGTCCCAGCGCGCGAAGTACGTCCGCATCCACCAGTCTGACCGTATCTTTCCCACCCGGCGTGGCGACCACCAGATAGTCAGCCCATTGCGCCAGCCCGGTGATGTCCGGGAAATAACGGTATGGCGTGTCCTCCAACGGACGCCGGTTGTGATAGCCAATTTCCATATCAAACCCGCCTGCCGCACGGTGTGCAATAAGGCTGCCGATATTGCCCATCCCGATAATCCCTAAGCGTTTCCCTGCCATTCCCGGCGTATTCCAGCGGGCTTTTTTCCATTCGCCGCCACGCACGGCTGCATCGAACTGAGGGATTTTACGGGTGATTGCCAGCATCAGCGCCAGCGTGTGATCGCTCACGGAAGAATTGTTGGTTCCAGGACCATGCGTGACATGAATACCGCGCTGTTTCGCTGCTTCAACATCAATATGTTCATACCCGACCCCCTGCGCACAGATGATTTCGAGATTGGGCAGGTTATCCATTTCTGCAGCACTTAAACCGATACTGCCGATGGTCAGCACGGCGCGGATCTGCTGCGCTATCTGCGGATCCAGAGAGGCTCGTTGTTCGGTCGTTGTGGCAAAAAAGAGTGTAAAACCGGCCGCTTCGAACCGGTCAGGATAGCCAGCATCAAGATCGACATGGCTGAGTAACGCGATGGTCATGGGGATTCCTCGGGAGAAAGTCAGACAATAACTAGCAGGCTAGCCTTTTCGCTTTCACTATCAATGAAGCTTTGCGCCTTGTACAGCTTTTCGGCGGTTTACGGGAGAAGTTCCAAAGTCCGGTCTACACTCGTTGTTATCGTCTGTGCTTGCGCAGATGGCCCTCTTTCGGCAATTTTTTGTCAGATTTCCCTGAAATGGAGTGACGTCGAGTATGACAAAGGCCCGGTCCGGCAAGACAAGTAAACCTACCGCCATAACGGAAGAAGTTCGCACCGTTCCCTCACATGCTCAGGTTGATATCGCTGTGGATGAACTCGGCGTGCGGATCATCCATCCCTCAAGTGACGGGGAGATTGTTCGCAGTTTCGATTCAGGGCATACCACCCGGGTACGTGAAGGTTTGCCCGTGCCGCTGGGCGCGACCTGGGACGGGCTGGGTGTCAACTTCGCTTTGTTCTCCGCGAATGCCACCAAAGTCGAACTGTGTCTTTTCAATGAAGAAGGCGAACAGTATGACGTGATTGAACTGCCTGAATACACCGATGAGGTCTGGCATGGCTATCTGCCCGATGCCCGCCCCGGCCTGCTTTATGCCTATCGCGTGCACGGCCCGTATGCACCGCATGACGGACACCGGTTTAATCCCGCCAAACTGCTGCTCGACCCTTACGCCAAACAGATTGTCGGTGAACTGAAATGGGACGATGCGCTGTTCGCCTATGATATGCAGAGCCCGAAAAAAGACCTGCATATTGATAACCGCGACAGCGCAGAGTTTCTGCCAAAATGTCGTGTTATCGACCCCGCTTTTTCCTGGGCGCGCTCGCGAAAAAGACACATTCCGTGGGAAAAAACGCTGATCTACGAAACGCATGTTCGCGGCTACACCATGCGCCATCCGGCGGTGCCGGAGCATCTGCGCGGCACATTCTCCGGCATGAGCACCCCGCACATTGTGGAATATATTCGCTCGCTGGGCGTGACGTCGGTTGAGCTGATGCCTGTTCATGCCTTTACCGACGACCGGCATTTGCAGGATAAAGGCCTGCATAATTTCTGGGGTTACAACACGCTGAGTTTCTTCGCGCCGCATCCGCAATATATGGCGACGCATACCGTGAACGAATTCAAGCAGATGATTGCTACCCTGCACGCCGCCAACATCGAGGTGATACTGGATGTGGTGTACAACCATACGGCCGAAGGTAACGAACTCGGGCCAACGCTGTCTTTTAAAGGCATTGATAACGCCAGCTATTACCGGCTGATGCCGGACAATAAGCGCTATTACATTAACGATACCGGCACCGGCAATACGCTCAATCTCAGCCATCCGCGTGTGCTGCAAATGGTCACTGATTCACTGCGTTACTGGGCGACGGAAATGCAGGTCGATGGATTCCGTTTTGATCTGGCGACCATTCTCGGACGTGAAAGCTACGGTTTTGATGAAGGTTGCGGTTTCCTCGATACCTGCCGTCAGGATCCTGTCCTCAGCCAGTGCAAACTGATTGCCGAGCCATGGGATTGCGGTCCCGGCGGTTATCAGGTCGGCGGCTTCCCGCCCGGCTGGATGGAATGGAATGATCGTTTCCGCGACACAGTGCGCAAATTCTGGCGCGGAGATGAAGGCCAGCTGGCACAGTTCGCGACACGGCTTTCCGGTTCGGCGGATTTGTTTAATCATCGTGGTCGCAAGCCTTACGCTTCTGTGAACTTTATTACCGCGCACGACGGCTTTACGCTCAATGACTGGGTTTCGTATGCCAGTAAACACAACGAAGCCAATGGTGAAAACGGTAAAGATGGCAGCGATAACAATATTTCTGCCAACTATGGGGTGGAAGGTCCGACCGATGATCCGGCGATCAATGAACTGCGACTGCGGCAAATGCGCAATATGCTGGCGACGCTGTTGTTTTCACAGGGTACGCCGATGCTGCTGGCCGGCGATGAGTTTGCGCGATCGCAGAATGGCAATAACAATGCCTATTGTCAGGACACTGAAATTGCGTGGATTAACTGGGATATCGAAGAAAAAGGTCAGGCATTACTGCTGTTCACTTACCGGCTGATTGCGCTGCGTAAGCGCTTCCCGATTTTACATCGCGGGCGCTTTCTTACCGGTGCGGTTCACGAGAAGCTGGGCGTGAAAGATGTCAGCTGGTTCCAGCCGCAGGGGCCGGAAATGACCGATGCAGCCTGGAAAGACCCGCACGCCAAATGCATTGCGATGCTGCTGGACGGTCGCGCGCAACCGACCGGTTTACTGCGTCAGGGCTCGTTAAGCACCGTTCTTCTGCTTTTCAACGCCTCACATAAAGACGTGGTGTTTACGCTGCCTTCCGTTGCACACGGGCAAAGCTGGCGGCATATTTTCGATACCTTCCAGCCGGATGACGTTAACGAGCATAATTTCGAATTCGGCCGTGAGTACATCTGCACATCGCGCACGGTAGTGCTTTTTGAGCTGATAAATACCGCGAAACATTAAAACCGGGCAACGCTGTTTCAGTTATTAAGTATCTGAAGCAGCGTTTCCCTTCCCTCCGCCAGTCCTTTCTCACGGCCAATGGCCTGACGGCTTACGCCCTCTGCACGGATAATATGGCAATCCGCCACGCCCATCAGTTCCAGAATCGAAACCAGATACGGCTCCTGAAAATCATGCGGTAGGGTTTCCGGTGTGCTGTAAATGCCACCGCGGCTGGAAGCGACAAAAGCCGTTTTGCCGGGGATCAGCCCGACAACACCCTGCGGGGTATAACGGAAGGTTTTGCCCCTCTGGCAAACCTGATCGAGCCACGCTTTCAGGTTGCTCGGGATGGAGTGGTTATACATCGGCGCACCCATCACCAGCACGTCGCAGGCAATCAGTTCTTCGATTGACTGATAAATCCCGTCCAGTTCGACCTGCAACTCTGGCGTGATCGCCACGTCCTGCGCATTGTGCAGCAGGCTCATAGCACCGGCGGAAAGATGCGGCGGCGGCGTGGTGCCAAGGTCGCGGTAAGTCACGCTCGCATCCGGGTGACGGGAACACAGTTCCGTCACAATCATTGCGGAAAGTTCGCGGGAAACAGAATCGTTAATAAACGGGCTTGAGTCGATATGTAATATTTTCATTTTTATGTCCTGTTGGCAGATGTTCAGCGGAATGAACACAGGATAATCGTTGTTGATATGACGCGAAATATTTAATATGGCAACACATCGTTGTCATTTTGCAACGATAACCGCGGGAGGCAAGATGAACGATAATCTCAATGATATGGCGCTGTTTGCCGCCGTCGTGCAGCATCAGGGATTTACCGCTGCAGCACGGGCGCTGGGCGTTTCCAAATCACTGCTCAGCCGCCGGATTGACGCGCTGGAAACCCGCCTCGGTGTCCGGTTGCTGCAACGCACTTCCCGCCATTTCTCTGTCACCAGCACCGGCGAGTGCTACGCCATTGAATGCCAGAAACTGCTGCAACAGGCGCAAACGGCGCAACAGGTCATCGATGATTTGCAGCAAAATCCCAGCGGACTGTTGCGGGTCTCAACACCGGTAATGATGGCGGAAATGGTTGTGGCTCCGCTGATGACAGAATTTCTGACACGTTACCCGCATATCACACTGGAGCTGCTGGCCATCAACCGCGCGGTGGATTTACTCGAGGAGAATTTTGATGTGACGATTCATTCGCACAGCGAACCTCTGGAAGATTCCGGGCTGTACCGCAAACCGCTGGGGACGCTGAAATATGTGCTGGTTGCCAGTCCGGCGTTTATCGCGGCGTTACCCGCGCCGCCTTCTACCGATCAGCTAAGTTATCTGCCAACGCTGGTGCGAAAAACACCCTGGGCCGGCACGCGGTGGGAACTCATTCATCCGCAGGAAGGTAGCCGAAAGGTGTCGTTAACGCCGCGCCTGATCAGCAATAATTTACTGGTTCTGTGTCAGGCGGCGGCTGACGGTATGGGCATCGGGCTGCTACCGGAAATGGCGTGCAGGCAGAGCCTGAGCGACGGGAAATTAGTGCATCTGCTACCTGACTGGCAAACGGTGCCGTCTTCAATTTCAGCGTTATATGCCAGTCATAAAGGCCAGTCGCCCGCGCTGCGCGTGTTCCTGGATTTTCTTGCAGAAAAGCTGCACGGGACGCTTTAGTATGAAGCATGACTTTATTGCGGGTCTTTCAGATACGCTTTGAACTGCGGCGACATATAGCTTTTAAATGTGTCGCCTTCCCTGGTGATGAGATACACCGCCAGATGCTGTTTTTCTGCCAGCGCCAGCGCTTTATGCGTGCCCAGTACCATCAGCCCTGTATCCCAGCCATCGGCTTCCAGCGCGGTCGGCGCAATCACCGTCGCTGAAACCAGTTTATGGGTGATCGGCGAACCGGTCGCGGGATCGATAATGTGCGAAAGGCGTTTGCCATCCAGTTCATAGTAATTGCGATAGCTGCCGGACGTACTGATGCCCATGCCCTGCAAATCGACAATCGCCTGCACTGCCGTTTCTTTATCCGTCGGTTTCTGAATCGCCACCTGCCACGGATTGCCCTTCGCATTATGTCCGCGTGAAACTACCGCACCGCCGACAGAAACCAGATAATTGCTGATGCCGTTACCTTCAATCAGGCGCGCCAGATGATCAGTGGCGTAACCTTCGCCGACCGTAGAAAGATCCACGTACATTCCCGGCAAATCTTTTTGCAGATACTGACCGTCACTTTGCTGGATGACTTTCAGATGCTGTAATCCCGTCAGTTTCCGGGCGGCAGTAATCTGATCAGGCGTCGGCGTTTTGACCGGTTGTTTATCCGGCCCGAAACCCCAAAGATTTACCAGCGGGCCGACGGTAATATCCATCGCGCCGCCGGTCAGCGTCCCGATACGCATCGACGTGACAATTGCATCGGCCATGCCTGCGCTGACGGGTTGCGGCACGTTGCCCTGATACTGATTAAAGCGCGAAAGTACGGAGTCTTCTTTGTATGTTGAAAGCTGATGGTCATCTTCTTTGAGCTGCGCCTCGATTTGTTCGCGCAGCGCGGCTTCACGACTTTTATCCACTCCCGCCAGACTGACGCGGTAAAACGTACCCATAGTCTTACCTTCGATCACCAGCGCATCGCCCTGTTCAGCCGCATTGCGATCACAGGCAGACAAGAGAGTGACGCCGCAGAGCAACAGCGCGCAGTGCAAATAAATCGGTTTCAGAAACATGAAAATAGCTCGATTAAGTGCCCGTAGCCGGGCATGAAAAAGTCTCAGGACAGTAAGGGGTTGCACTTAAACCACGCTGCAACAAACTTTCAGTTGGGTGTCACAGGGAAACATCAGCGACTGCGTTTGGCGTGACGTTCCCAGTTTTCCTGCTTCGCCTGCGCGGATTTTTTCAGCGCCACATAACAGGCACCGGCACCGCCGTCTTTCTGGATAGCCACACAGAATGCCTGAACCTCATCAAGTTGTTTCAGCCATTTGGCGAGATAACTGCGCACAATGTTAGCGTGGCTTTCATCATCACGGCCACGACCGTGGATGATAAGCAAAGTCCGCAGATTTTCTGCCTGTGCCTGGCAGAAGAAAGCAAACAGCTCCTGACGACACTGTTCGACCGGTTTGCGCAGCAGGTTCAGGCTGGCTTCCAGCGGATATTTTCCCTGACGGAGTTTGTCGAGAACGCCCTGCTGAACCCCATCGTGTTTGTACTCCAGCGGCTCGTCGCACGGCTGGATATTCAAAAAGCCGGTGGTCAGCGGATTTTCACGTTTCTCTGTCATCTCGTCGATGCTGACCTTCTGTCCGGTGGCTGAGTTTTTGAGGTAAACCACCCGTTTATCCGAGGCCAGTGGCTGAACTCCGGCCATTTCCTGACTGAATAAATCATCATCTTCGCTCATCTGCTTACCTCTTTTCAGCGGTGGGACTGCTCTAAATTATCCCTGTAAACCTCCTGCGGGTAAAGCTGCCAGCAAACTGGCCTGCGCCGGTAAAAAATCCTGAAATGGCGTCGTGTTCAATAAAACTCATTTTTCTATCTATACTTAGCTGCTGGGACAGACATAAATCATGAAGGATTTGCGTCTGTTACCGGCAAAATTGAGGAGAAAAGATGCCTTACCTTGACGATCCCTTGATTATTTTTACTGACCTTGATGGCTCCCTGCTCGATCATCATGATTACAGTTGGCAACCGGCCCAACCGTGGCTGGATAAACTTTCAGCGGCAAAAATTCCGCTTATTCTGACGACCAGTAAAACGCCCGCAGAAGTCGCGACATTGCAGTCGGCTCTGCATCTGACGCACCTGCCTTTTATTGCTGAAAATGGCGCGATGACTCATCTGCCGTCCGACTGGCGAACCGGTGACGAAGCGCCTTTTCATATTAACGGCGCGGGCTACAGTGAGATCCGCCAGACACTGGTCGAACTGCGTCAGCGTTTTGATTTTGAGTTTCGCGGTTTTGGCGATGTGACACCCAAACAGGTCGCCGTCTGGACCGGTTTATCAGAGCCACAAGCTGAGCTTGCTATGCAGCGCGAAGCGTCTGAACCGCTGGTGTGGTTTGGTAATGATCTGGATTTTGCGCATCTGAAAAAATGTCTGGCCCGCGAAGGTCTGGCACTGACGCGCGGCGGCAGGTTCTGGCACGTCATGGCTGCCGGAGCGGGTAAAGGTCAGGCCGTGCAATGGCTGACCGGGCGCTATCAGCAAAAACGCGGACAGCCGGTGATCAGCATCGGTCTTGGCGACGGGCCGAATGATTTATCCATGCTGGAGGCAGTGAATTACGCGGTGGTGATTAAAGGCCACCATGACCATGAAATGCCATTGCATCGTGACGATATCACACGTGTTTTCCGAGCGGACGAATTTGGCCCGCAAGGCTGGAGTCAGGGGCTGAATCATTTTATCCCACTCCTTTAAGGGCAAATTCGAAGAGGAAAATGACCTTTATTAATCGAGTGTTTTCACATTGTTTATCGTTCTGTATTTACAGAGAAGACTTCCAATAATTTTATCTATTCTAAAATTGGAGAATACCGTATGAGCGATTTTTATCAGGATGGAGTCATTACCAATTTTCATAATCTGACTAACCGCAAAGTCGAAGAACTGGAATACGATTTGCAGGTTTTTTCAGGTCGCCGTTCGATGGGGTTAATATTACCGTCTCTGTTTTCAGAACTTGAAGGTCCTGCACTGACCCGCATTGTCGATGAACTGACAAAAGTCCCCTATCTGGAAGAAATCGTTATTGGTTTAGATCGCGCCGACCGCGATCAGTTTTTATTTGCACGTGAATTCTTCTCTCGTCTTCCGCAGCGCCACCGTATTTTATGGAATGACGGTCCGCGTCTGAAAGCGCTGGATGAAGAACTGAAAAAAGAAAATCTTTCACCGAATGAACCGGGCAAAGGCCGCAACGTGTGGTTTTGCGCCGGTTATACACTGGCATCGCGGCGCACATCGGTGGTCGGGCTGCATGATTGTGACATTGTCACGTATAGCCGCGATATGCTGGCTCGCCTGATGTATCCGGTGGCTAATCCCAATTTCCATTACGATTTCTGTAAAGGCTATTACGCCCGCGTCGCCGACGGGAAATTCAATGGCCGCGTGGGACGTCTTCTGGTCTTCCCGCTACTGAAATCACTGCAAATTGTTTACGGTCATTCTGATTTTCTTGAATACCTGCGCACCTTCCGCTACCCGCTTTCCGGCGAATTCGCCATGCGCACGGACATTCTGAATGACCTGCGTATTCCGAGCGACTGGGGGCTGGAAATCGGCGTGCTTTCAGAACTTCATCGCAATACAGCGACCAAGCGTATTTGTCAGGTCGATATCGCCGATACCTACGATCATAAACACCAGCCGATGTCCGAAGATGATGCGACGAACGGCCTGCAACGCATGAGTATCGACATCACTAAGGCGCTTTACCGCAAGATGGCGATTCTTGGCGTGAATATTACCAGCGAATCTTTCCGTATCCTGAAGGCCACTTATTACCGTAATGCGCTGGATATGATTGACGGGTTTGAGAATGACGCAAAAATGAATGGATTGTCGTTTGACCGCCACAGCGAGGAATCTGCCGTGGAGCTGTTTTCCGGCGCGATTATGGAAGCCGGTCAGGCATTTGTGGATACACCCAGCGAAAAGCCGTTTATCCCGAGCTGGAGCCGCGTGCAATCGGCCTTCCCCGATATGCTGGACCGTATTCATGAAGCGGTGGAAAAGGATAATGAGGGCGACGTTTAGCGTTGATTTTCGGCATGTACAAACAAAAAACGCTGCAATCGCAGCGTTTTTTATACCGGTTTGTTACGAAGACTTATGCGGCTTCTTTTTTGCCGGGAAACAGCAAGCTGGTAATAATGCCCAGCGCCAGAACGCCCAGTACCACGTACAGGCTGGCCATAGCGCTGATTTCAATCCCGTGATGCCACAGATGATTACTGGAGTTCAGCGCCAGTTTTGCCGCTACAAAGAACAGCAGGAAAATCACTGATTTCTCGAGATGCACCAGATATTTACGCAATGCTTCGAGCACGAAATACATCGTACGTAAACCGAGAACCGCAAACATCATGGCGGAATAGACAATCAGTGGTTCGCGGCTGACGGCGATAACCGCAGGCACGCTGTCGAATGCAAACATCAGGTCAGAAATCTCTACCACGGCAATACACAGCAGCAACGGCGTCGCGTAACGGACACCCTTTTTCACCGTGAAACTGAAGCCCTGATTTTCAGGTTTTGCCAGTTCCGCTTCAACCTGTTCACTGCTCACTAAAAAATGCGGGCCGACCAGTTTTGGAAACACCGGGAAGAAGCGGCGGACCATTCGGTTAGCGATATGATCTGAATAATCATCATTCTCTTCGTCATCATTACCGGCACGCATCATCAGGATGGCCGTCCACAAAATCACCACGGCAAACACCATTTCGACCCACGGCCCGAGCGCCAGCAAACTTGTGCCGATCACCACGAAAATCCCGCGGAATACGATTGCCCCGATAACACCCCAGTATAGAATGCGGTGACGATAGCCGTCCGGCACTTTGAACCAGGCAAAAATCGCCATAATGACAAACAGGTTATCAATCGAAAGCACCTGCTCCAGCGCATAACCGGTCAGGAACAGGCTGGCGACGTCTTTGCCATGATGGACATACAAAAAACCGGCAAAGCTCAGGGAAACGGCAACCCAGAACAGCGTCCAGAGAGAAGCACTTTTCAGGCCGATGGGCTTATGACTGCGATGCGCAAAGATGTCAGTTAACAATGCGGCAACCGCCACGACGACAAAGACAATGGTTGTTTCCAGCGGAAAACCCAGGGAATCAGACTGCATGACACCTTTCCTAAAAGTAAACGAATGCTAAACGGATGGAGCATTGTAAGCGGTTGTGAAGAGAATGGGTATCAAAGTCGATCCGCTTCAGTGTTTATGCCATAATCCTGTGCGTTTTGTTTCAGGGTTAAAATAATGTGAAACGGGCAAAAAATAATTCTTCTTTCACTGCGATAAATTGATTTAAAGCCTGTATTTGCATAGTCTGAAATATTGTTCTCTTCAATAAATTGATCCTCATTTAAATCTCATTGATTCTCAATTCCACTTTATTGCGCGTGCAGATCAATTTTTTATTTAAAAAAAACCTTTTAAAATCGGGGTTTTTTAACATTTCGCTCTTTTCGCTCCTTTAACCTACTTATCACTCGGCGTAAAAGATGTTAAAATTGACCCATATCAATATTGCCAGAGTGACTCTTATGATCCCGGAAAAGCGTATTATTCGACGTATCCAATCTGGTGGCTGTGCGATCCATTGTCAGGACTGTAGCATTAGCCAGCTTTGTATTCCTTTCACGCTTAATGAGCATGAACTTGACCAGCTCGATAACATTATCGAAAGGAAAAAGCCGATCCAAAAAGGTCAGGCATTGTTTAAAGCCGGTGATGAATTGAAATCCCTTTACGCCATCCGTTCCGGGACTATCAAAAGTTACACCATTACCGAACAAGGTGATGAGCAAATTACCGGTTTCCATCTTGCAGGCGATTTAGTCGGCTTTGATGCTATCGGCGGCTTGCAGCATCCGAGCTTTGCTCAGGCGCTGGAAACGTCAATGGTTTGCGAAATCCCGTTCGAAACTCTGGACGATTTGTCCGGTAAAATGCCGAACCTGCGTCAGCAAATGATGCGACTGATGAGCGGTGAAATCAAAGGCGACCAGGATATGATCCTGTTGCTTTCTAAGAAAAATGCCGAAGAACGTCTGGCTGCATTTATCTATAACCTCTCCCGCCGTTTCGCTCAACGCGGTTTCTCGCAGCGCGAATTCCGCCTGACGATGACCCGTGGCGACATCGGTAACTACCTTGGCCTGACTGTGGAAACCATCAGCCGCCTGCTTGGCCGTTTCCAGAAATCAGAAATGCTGAGTGTTAAAGGTAAATACATCACGATTGAGAATCATGAAATGCTTTCTCTGTTAGCCGGTCAGTCTGCTCCGGTCTCTGCATAATCTGTCAGGCGCCGCCTGATAATTATTGCGTCGGATCATCAAGGAATAATTTGTTGATCCGACTCAATTTCTCCGCTATCCGATTGCTTAATCTTGGTTTACTCTGTACTTAATACACTGACCGCCGTTCTCTTACAGGTGTTAAGGAGTCCCCATGGCTAAGTATCAGAATTTACTCGTTGCTATCGACCCCAATCAGGATGACCAACCCGCGCTGCGTCGTGCCGTATATCTGGTGCAACGTAATGGCGGCAGCATCAAAGCCTTTTTGTCGATTTATGATTTCTCTTATGAGATGACCACCATGCTTTCGCCAGACGAGCGAACCAGCATGCGACAAAGCGTAATCAGCGAACGGGAAGAATGGATTAAAGAACAGTGTCGCTATTATACCGAAGCAGGTATTTCCATCGACGTCAAAGTGGTCTGGCACAACAAACCTTTCGAAGCCATTATTCAGGAAGTGATCGCCGGAAATCATGATTTGCTGTTGAAAATGGCACATCAACATGACCGTCTTGAATCCGTGATTTTCACACCTACCGACTGGAATTTACTGCGCAAGTGCCCTTGCCCGGTCTGGATGGTGAAAGACCAGCCTTGGCCTGAAGGCGGTAAAGCCGTCGTCGCCGTCAACCTTTCCAGCGAAGAACCCTATCACGACCCGCTCAACATCAAACTGGTGAAAGAAACTATCGAACTGGCCTCTCACGTTAATCAGACGGAAGTTCATCTGGTCGGCGCGTATCCGGTCACGCCGATTAACATCGCCATCGAACTGCCTGACTTTGACCCGAGCGTTTACAATGACGCTATCCGTGGTCAGCACCTGATTGCGATGAAAGCATTGCGTCAGAAATTCCAGCTCGACGAAAAATTCACCCATGTGGAAAAAGGCTTGCCGGAAGAAGTCATTCCTGACCTTGCCGAGCATTTGCAGGCGGGTGTGGTTGTTCTCGGCGCAATCGGGCGTACCGGTCTTTCTGCGGCGTTTTTGGGGAATACCACCGAACAGGTGATCGATCATCTGAAATGCGATTTACTGGCCATCAAACCGGATGATTTTGAATGTCCGATTACATCAGATGACGATGAAGAAGATGACGACGAGTAATCAGTGATAATAATCGCTGAATAACGCATAAAAGAAAGGCCAGTCAAATGACTGGCCTTTTTCATTTCGGCTCAGGAATTACAGAGCACGCAGGATTTTCTCAACGCTTTCTTTGGCGTCGCCAAACAGCATCTGAGTGTTTTCTTTGAAGAACAGCGGGTTTTGCACGCCGGCATAACCGGTATTCATTGAACGTTTAAAGACAATCACGTTCTGCGCTTTCCACACTTCCAGCACCGGCATGCCGGCGATTGGACTGCGTGGATCTTCCTGGGCCGCCGGGTTAACGGTGTCATTGGCACCGATCACCAACACAACGTCGGTATCGCTGAAATCGTCGTTGATTTCGTCCATTTCCAGCACGATGTCGTAAGGCACTTTCGCCTCAGCCAGCAGTACGTTCATATGGCCCGGCAGACGCCCCGCAACAGGGTGAATACCAAAACGTACCTTGATGCCTTTGGCGCGCAGTTTGGCGGTAATATCGTGAACCGGATACTGTGCCTGAGCCACCGCCATGCCGTAGCCAGGGGTGATGATCACTGAGCTGGCGTTTTTCAGCAGTTCTGCCACGTCTTCCGCGCTCGCTTCGTGATACTCACCCATTTCATCCGCATCGCCGGTAGAAGAACCATCGGTCCCGAAACCACCCGCAATCACGCTGATAAACGAACGGTTCATCGCTTTACACATGATGTAAGACAGGATCGCACCCGAAGAACCAACCAGCGCACCGGTCACGATCAGCAGGTCGTTGCTGAGCATAAAGCCCGCCGCCGCCGCTGCCCAACCGGAATACGAGTTCAGCATGGACACCACAACCGGCATATCCGCCCCACCGATGGAAGACACCAGATGCCAGCCGAACGCCAGAGCGATCACGGTCATGATCAGCAGTGCAACAACCTGCAAGCCGACGCTTTCAGTGCGGACAAACATGACCATCAGCAGGAAAGAAACGACCAGCGCCGCCAGATTGAGCTTATGACGGTGTGGCAATGCCAGCGGTTTGGAAGAAATAATCCCACGCAGTTTGCCGAACGCCACAATCGAACCGGTGAATGTTACGGCACCGATGAAGATACCGAGGAAGACTTCGGTGAGATGGATGTTTTCCATCACACCTTCCATCGGAACGGCACCGTGATCCAGATAGCTGTTAAAGCCCACCAGAACCGCTGCCAGACCCACGAAGCTGTGCAGAATCGCAACCAGCTCAGGCATTTCGGTCATTTCGACTTTACGTGCCAGATAAACACCAATCGCACCGCCGATCACCATTGCTATAATGATCCAGCCAACGTTACCGGAGTCAGGACCAAGAATGGTCGCGATTAACGCGATGGCCATCCCGGTGACGCCGAAAATGTTACCCTGTTTGGATGTTTCATGTTTTGACAGCCCGGCAAGGCTGCAAATAAACAGAATAGCGGCAACAATATATGCTGCTGTAACTAAACCCCCAGACATATATTCCCCTTAGTTCTTACGAAACATCTTCAGCATGCGCTGAGTGACGGTGAATCCGCCGAAAATATTGATACTGGCAATCAGCACGGCAATAAAGGACAGGAAGCTGACCCATCCGCCATGACCGATTTGCAGTACGGCACCGACCACAATAATCCCTGAAATGGCGTTCGTTACCGACATCAGCGGGGTATGCAGCGCATGGCTGACATTCCACACAACGTAGTAACCGACCACACAGGACAGCGCAAATACCGTGAAGTGAGAGAGGAACTCTTTCGGTGCCACATTCGCCAGCCAGCCAAACAGCACAATCGCTACGGCCATAATGATGAATTTGGTCCACGGAGACGCGGGTTTAGCTTCAGCTTTTGCTACCGGCTCCGCCGCTTTCGCCGCCTGAGGTTGAGCAGAAACCTGAATTGGCGGTGCTGGCCAGGTCACTTCACCGGCTTTCACTACGGTCACACCGCGCACAACGGTATCTTCAAAATCGATCTCGATTTCGCCGTTTTTCTCTTTACACAGTAATTTGAGCAGGTTAACCAGATTGGTACCGTACAGCTGGGAAGACTGCGTCGGCAAACGGCTTGGCAGATCGGTATAACCGATAATCTTCACGCCATTTTCGGTAGTGGTAATTTGATCAGCCACTGTCAGTTCGCAGTTACCGCCGGTTTGTGCCGCCAGATCGACGATCACGCTGCCCGGTTTCATCGAAGCGACCATCTCTTTGGTGATAAGCTTCGGTGCCGGACGCCCCGGTATAAGCGCGGTGGTCACGATGATGTCCACTTCTTCGGCCTGGGCTGCGAACAGCGCCATTTCCGCTTTAATGAAGGCTTCTGACATCACTTTCGCGTAGCCGTCACCACTGCCCGCTTCTTCTTCGAAGTCCAGTTCAAGGAACTCCGCGCCCATACTTTTTACCTGTTCCTTCACTTCAGGACGGGTATCAAAAGCACGAACGATAGCGCCGAGGCTTCCTGCTGCGCCGATGGCAGCCAGGCCAGCCACACCGGCACCGATAATCATGACTTTTGCCGGCGGCACTTTACCCGCAGCAGTGATCTGCCCGGTAAAGAAACGACCAAATTCATGGGCGGCTTCCACAATCGCGCGATAACCGGCGATGTTAGCCATTGAGCTCAAGGCATCCAGAGATTGTGCGCGGGAAATACGTGGCACAGAATCCATTGCCATTGCCGTCACCTGACGGTCAGCCAGTTTTTGGATAAGCTCAGGATTTTGCGCAGGCCAGATAAAGCTGACCAGCGTGGTGCCTGCCTGTAATTTATCGATTTCATCGTTTTCAGGCGCATTCACCTTCAATACGATATCTGATTGCCATACATCATCGCCGCTGACGACAGATGCACCCGCCAGTTCATAAGCTGCATCGTCAAAGCTGGCTAATTTACCGGCTCCTTGTTCGATAGCGACCGTAAAGCCGAGTTTAAGCAACTGTTCCACCGTCTTCGGCGTGGCTGCAACTCGGGCTTCATTGGTCAACCGCTCTCTTGGTACACCAATACGCATAGTATTCCCTTCACCCTTTTCATTGATGATTTGTGTCATCGTCATAACAATTCAACTTCAGGCCTGCCGGTTAATAATAATCCCCGGTGTGTATTTTCTCAGGCCGCTTATAACCTACTGAATATCTAATCAATAATCTACGTATCACAGCGATAGTCAGACAATTAATAATAAAAAAGTTGATATGGGCCGCAAACCTGCTGCAAACCTGAGTAAACAGGCCTTTAATCCACCTAAGAACGGGCTTTAAACCCGATCTATCACTGAGGATTTCTCTACCATAACCCGCTCAGGTCGGGCATAAAAGTTAGAAAATAGTGAATAATTAACATTTATTTCACTACTTGGATTATTCAATAAACTTATATAAGTTATGCCTGGTTTAAAAAGTAGCTGTTATTGTCGGTGGCGCACGCATTATTGCCATAAATTGCTGAGACACTCGGCATTGTTACATGCAATAATCGGCCGCTAACCTGTTACACATCAAGAATTCAGCACGTTTCAACATTACTGCGCAAGGTGAAAGGATTTTTTATGAAGCTGACAAAAACGATCATCGCATCGGCCCTGTTTTCTGTTTCTGCGCTGTCGGCTGCACATGCCGCGCAGGAAATTAGCCCGCAGAAAGCTGCAGCCATTAAGCCTTTTGATCGCATTGTTATTACCGGGCGTTTCAACACGCTGGGCGATGCGGCTGATGCCGTGTCCCGCCGAGCCGATACGCTGGGTGCAGATTATTTTTATATTCAAGATACCAACAGCTCTAACAATAGCGGTAACTGGCGTGTAGTTGCAGATATCTATAAAAAAGATGCGCCGGAAGTGAGCAAAGACCCACACTATCGTGTCATTAATGGCGTGGTAGAGCTGCCGAAAGACGTCGCTTACGGACTCGAGCCTTTTGATACTGTGACTGTCAGCGGTTTCTACCGCAGTCAGCCAGACGTTAACGATGCCATTACGAAAGCCGCGAAAGAGAAAGGGGCTGACTCCTTCTTCATCGTACGCCAGATTGATGCCAACAGCGGCGGTAACCAGTACATCACCGCGTTTATTTATAAGAAAGATGCGCCAAAACGTGTGGTTCAGTCGCCTGATGCTATCCCTGCTGATTCTGAAGCCGGTAAAGCAGCACTGGCTGCCGGTGGTGCCGCTGCGAAGACAGTTGAAATCCCTGGCGTGGCGTCTTCCGGCAGTCCAAGCCGTGACGTAGGCCGTTTCTTTGAAACTCAGTCTTCTACCGGTAAACGTTACACCGTCACAGCAACCAACGGCGCGAAAATTCAGGAAGTGAATGACGTGACCGCTGCTCAGATGGTGCCGTTTGATTCCACGACCTTCACCGGTCACTTCAACAGCACCACTGACGTTTCGCAGGAAGTGGCGAACCGTGCTGCTGCCAAAGGCGCCAAGTTCTACCACATTACCCGCCAGTGGCAGAACAAAAGCGGTGGCAACCTCACCGTCAGCGCAGACTTCTTCAAATAAGTCTGAGCCGCAAACAGCAAAGGGCAGCCCATGTGGCTGCCTTTTCTTTTGGGTAACCGCCCTTTCAGACGCTCATTTGCCCCAGGTTCTTTCCAGAACATTAATCCAGT
This sequence comes from Rahnella ecdela, assembly GCF_019049625.1. Classification (GTDB taxonomy): domain Bacteria; phylum Pseudomonadota; class Gammaproteobacteria; order Enterobacterales; family Enterobacteriaceae; genus Rahnella; species Rahnella ecdela. Next base: position 54,970 of record NZ_JAFMOY010000120.1, on the reverse strand, counting down.
TTTTGTAGCAGATTTTCTCCAGCAGCACCTGACCGTATCCCGCTTTACGCAGTGCTTCTACCAGCACAGGTAAACCGCGCACGTCCTTCAAAAACGGTGCCATAGACGCCCCGTCAAAATCTGAACCGAAGCCCACGCCGTCTTCGCCCAGATGTTCAACCAGATAATCCACGTGACGCACCATGATATCTGTGCCGGTGTCGTCGCTGCGTTTGCCGTCTTCGCGCAGGAATGGCACCGCAAAGTTCAGTCCGACAAAACCGCTGCTCTCTTTGATTGCGCCAAGCTGTTTGTCAGTCAGGTTACGCGACTGCGGACAAATGCTGTAAGCATTGGAATGACTGGCCACCAGCGGCGAATCACTCAGTTCAGCGACCTGCCAGAAGCCTTTTTCGTTCAGATGCGACAAATCAATCATGATGCGTTTCTGGTTACAGGCTTTGATCAGCCGGATACCCGCATCTGTCAGTCCCGGTCCGGTGTCCGGTGATGTCTGATATTTGAACGGAACGCCTTCGCCGAAGATGTTCGGACGACTCCATACCGGACCGAGTGAACGCAGCCCCATGCTGTAAAGCACATCAAGATTATATAAATCCTCATCTATCGCTTCCGCCCCTTCGATATGCATAACCACAGCTAATGCATGGTTATCTATCGACTGTCTGATCTCCTGCGCGGTACGACAGATTTTCACCTTTCCCTGGGACTGCTCTTCGATTCTCAGTAAGAACGCCATCATGCCAAATGTGACATCACGTGCAAAATCGAAAGAAGGTGTCGGGGAAAAATCAGGATGCTTTTGAGTACCTTCCGGCAGAAAACGGGTGTCCACAGTACGATCAGGCACGCTATTTGCAAGATCCACATCTGGAGCAGGCACCCAGGCGGCGAAAAGCCCGCCGGCAAAGCCTGCGTCACGACAGCGCGGCAGGTCTAATTGTCCGCTGGCGGGTCCCTGAAGGAATGTCTGTGCAGGATCCTGACGATGTTCGTTCCAAAGTTGTAGCAAAACATCGTTATGTCCATCAAAAACCGGCATTAATTCTTCAGTTCCGTGCGCTACGTTATTCATAAAAAAGGTCTACCTTTGATTGAGCATGACTAAGACAACGGAGAATTGTTCAGCCAGGGTGCACTCACAACGTGAAATTGCACCAGGAGAGAACAAGCACAGTACGCTTCACATTAGTTTTTTCGATATGAAGCATCGGGTGTGTAAAGCAACGGTTTTTCATTTAAGCCAGTTGTCCGGAGTTTAGTCAAGGGTTGGCCAACGTGATTTTTAATTTTACTTTTATATATCAACACGATGGGAGTGGTTATGGTTACCAGGCGTCAATTTGTTACCGGTTTCTCCGCAATACCTGTTCTGTCCTACCTGAAATTCGACACGGTCTTTGCCGCCACGCCAGCGTCAATTCTGGTGATGGCCATCCAGCTCGATATCATTACCAGCCTTGATCCGCATGAAAGTTTCGAGTCCGTGGGCAGTGAAATTACCGGCAATATGTACCAGCAATTGGTGAAACCAAAACTGGCCTCCCCTGATGAAATCGAAGGCGATCTGGCTGTTTCTTGGACCGCTTCCGACGATAAAAAAACCTTCACGTTCAAACTGGATCCGAAAGCTAAATGGGCGGACGGTAAACCGGTCACCGCCGAAGACGCCGCGTTTTCTCTGCAACGCGTGGTGAAACTCGACAAGAGCCCGGCGTACATCATCAACCAGTTCGGCTATACCAAAGATAACGTCGACGGCCTGATCACAGCACCTGACGCCGAAACGCTGGTGATTAAGACCACTGAACCGGCATCTGAATCCTTCCTGCTGTATTGCCTGACGGCTAACGTCGGCAGCATCGTGCAGAAATCTGCCTGTCTGGCCAATCAGGCGGGTGATGACCTGGGTAATGCGTGGCTGAAGAAAAACAGCGCGGGTTCCGGTGCCTTCAAACTGCGTGACTGGAAAGTCAGTGAATCTGTGATTCTGGAAAGCAACAAAAACAACCCGCACGCGGGCAAAATCCAGCGCATCATCATGCGTCATATCATCGACCCTTCTGCCCAGCTGTTAATGTTGCAGAAAGGCGATATTGATATCGCGCGTAACCTGACCACCGAACAGCTGCGTCCGCTGATGAAGGACAAAAACTTCACGCTGGTACAGAAAGGGATTGCCGGCACCTTTATGCTTTCTGCCAACACCGCGCACCCGAATCTTGCCAAACCGCAGGTCTGGCAGGCGATCAAATGGGCAATCGATTACGAAAATATCCAGCAGCATATCGTGCCGCTGACTCACAAAATTCATCAGAGCTTCCTGCCGGAAGGTTTCCCGGCGGCGGTAAATACCATCATGTACAAACGTGATGTGGCAAAAGCCAAATCGCTGCTGGCCGAAGCCGGTTTCCCTAACGGTTTTGAAATCACGCTGGATCACTATTCCGCCTCGCCTTCTTCCGATATCGTGCAGGCATTACAAGCGAACCTTGCTGAAGTCGGGATTAAAGTCACCCTGCTGGCAGCCGAAAGCCGTCAGGTGCTGACAAAAATGCGCGCACGTCAGCAGCAACTGGCCATGACCCAATGGGGCGCAGATTACTTTGACCCTAACTCTAACGCCGAAGCCTTTTGCAGCAATCCGGATAACACCGATAAAGCGAAAAGCCGCACCCTGGCGTGGCGTTGCAGCTGGCAGGATAAAGAGATATCAGATCTCAGCACCAAAGCGCTGAAAGAGTCTGATCCGGCCACACGCATCAAGCTTTACGAAGAGCTGCAGACCAGACATATGGAAAACAGTCCGTTTGCCATCATGTTGCAGCCCACCATGACCGCCGCCTGCCGTAACGTCATTTCCGGCGTGGTATTAACAGTAATGAGCACCAGCCCATACGAGAAGGTTGTTAAAGCGTGAGCAAGAGACTCAAAGGATTTCTGAGTACCTGCATCAGCGTTTGTCTTACTTTGTTTGGTCTGTCGGTAGTGACTTTTTTCATCGGTCGCGTGATGCCGACAGACCCGGTTCTGGCTGCGGTTGGCGATAACGCCCCGCAGGCAGTCGTCGAACGGGTTCGTCATGAAATGGGGCTGGACCAGCCCCTCTGGATGCAGTTCTTCCATTATCTCAGTCAGGTGTTTCACGGTGATTTAGGCCGTTCCGCCCTGACCTCCAATCTGGTCACCACCGATATCGCGCGCTTTTTCCCGGCCACGCTGGAACTGGCGACAGCGGCCATCATTATTGCGGCCATTGTCGGCATTCCGCTGGGCGTGTGGGCAGCAACGCGTCAGGGCAGCTGGATTGACCAGACCATCCGCGTGGTGTGTCTGGCGGGTCACTCGCTGCCGGTGTTCGTGCTGGCGCTGCTCAGCCTGCTGATTTTCTACTCCGCGCTGGGTATCGCGCCGGGGCCGGGACGTCAGGACATCATTTATCAGGACATGATCCCCCAGGTGACCGGTTTGCTTACCGTCGATTCTCTGCTGGCCGGTGACATGGGCGCATTTTGGGATGCTCTCGCGCATATGGCGCAACCGGTGCTGATCCTCGCGTATTTCAGCATGGCTTACATCACCCGCATGACCCGTACTTTTATGCTCAATGCACTCGGCGGCGAATATGTAATTACCGCCCGCGCCAAGGGGCTTTCTGCGCAACGCGTTATCTGGAAACACGCTTTCCCGACCGTCGGCGTGCAGCTGATTACGGTACTTGCGCTGACGTATGCCGGTTTGCTGGAAGGTGCAGTGGTCACTGAAAACGTCTTCTCCTGGCCGGGCCTCGGGCAATACCTCACTGTCTCGCTGATGAATGCGGATATGAACCCGGTGATCGGCTCCACACTGCTGATCGGCGCGATTTACGTGCTGCTCAACCTGCTGGCCGACCTTCTCTACCGACTATTGGATCCCCGCGTAAAATGAGCACTCTACCGGATACATCTCAACCCCGTGCGGGCAGCCGCGCCTGGCTGCTGGCGGATACTCCGCATACCCGGACACAAGCCGTCTGGGGACGTCGTTACCGCATCTGGCTTGGTCTGCGCAAAAATCCGCTGGCCGTCACCGGTCTTTTCACCGTACTTATCGTATTGCTGATTTCGGTCTGTGCGCCGTGGCTGACCAGTTATGACCCCGGCGCGCAGGATCTGGCGCACCGGCTGGAAAAACCGTCGTCCCTGCACTGGCTGGGCACCGATGAGCTGGGACGCGACACCCTGAGCCGTATTCTTTACGGTGGACGTATCACGCTCGGAATGGTGATTATCGTGGTGGCGATTGTCGCCCCGCTCGGCCTGCTGATTGGCTGCGTGGCCGGTTACGCGGGCGGATTGCTTGACCGCATTCTGATGCGCATTACCGATATCTTCCTGGCGTTCCCGCGTCTGATCCTGGCTCTGGCCTTTGTGGCTGCGCTCAAACCCGGCATCGAAAGTGCCATTCTGGCGATCGCGCTCACCGCATGGCCTCCGTATGCCCGTCTCGCCCGCGCCGAAACCATGCAGGTACGCGGCACGGATTATATTGCCGCCTGCCGTCTGACCGGCGCGACACCGGCGCGTATTGTGCTGCGCCATATCATGCCGCTGTGCGTGCCCAGTCTGGTGGTACGTATCACGCTGGATATGAGCTCGATCATTATCACCGCCGCCAGCCTCGGTTTTCTGGGGATGGGCGCACAGCCGCCGTCACCGGAATGGGGGGCAATGATTGCCACCGCGCGCCGTTTCCTGTTCAGCGAATGGTGGGTGCCGCTGATCCCGGCCATTGCGATTTTCGTCACGTCACTGGCGTTCAACTTCCTCGGCGACGGCCTGCGCGACGTCCTCGATCCTAAGGAGAAATGATGCTGGTTGATATCAAAGATCTGCATATTACGTTCCAGACCAACAGCGGCAGTTTCGACGCGGTTCGCGGCGTATCGCTGTCTCTGGGCAAAGAAAAATTTGGGATTGTCGGCGAAAGCGGCTCGGGAAAATCGCTGACCGCGCGTTGTCTGATGAACCTGCTGCCATCGAGCGCAAAATGCCGCGCCGAAACACTGTCTTTCGACGGTATCGACCTGCGCAATGCCAGTGAAAAACAGATGCGCCAGATCCGCGGTAAACGCGTCGGCTTCATTTTGCAGGATCCGAAATACTCACTAAATCCGGTAATGCCGGTTGGTAAACAGGTGGCGGAAGCGTGGCAGACGCATAAAGGCGGGTCGAAAAAGCAGGCGATGAACGCCGCCATAGAACTGCTGGATCAGGTGCGTATCCGCGACCCGCATAAAGTCGCTGAGCGTTACGCTCATGAAGTTTCCGGCGGTATGGGACAGCGCGTGATGATCGCCATGATGCTGGCACCCGACCCGGAACTGATGATTGCCGATGAACCGACCAGCGCGCTGGATGCCACCGTGCAGGCCGAGATTTTGCGCCTGCTGGATGATTTGGTGTCCAGTCGCGGCATGGGACTGATCCTGATAAGCCATGATTTGCCGCTGGTATCCAAATTCTGCGACCGCGTGGCCGTAATGTATGCGGGACGTATTGTCGAAACCTTACAGGCGGGCGACCTGCTGAAAGCGCAACATCCTTACACCCGCGGGCTGCTGGAATGTCTGCCGTCGCTGAAACATCCTCGCGACAGACTGCCGGTTCTGGTGCGTGACGAAGCATGGAAAACCTCATGACTGATCAATCCCCTCTTATCTGTCAGGATTTAGATAACAGCAAAATTATTCTGAACAATCTGCGCATTGCTTTTGGTGATACTGAAGTAGTGAAAGGCGTGAGTTTCAGCGTTGCGCCCGGCGAATGCTTCGGGATTGTCGGTGAAAGTGGCTCAGGAAAATCGACCATTTTACGTGCCCTGGCCGGACTCAATCAGTCATGGTCAGGAGAAATGGTGATTGGCGGCGAAGACCAGCTTGCCGTGCGTCAGAAACGCTTCTTCCGCCGCGTGCAAATGGTATTTCAGGATCCCTACGGCTCGCTGCATCCGCGCCAGACCATTGACCGCATTCTCAGCGAACCGCTCATCGTTCATGGTTTTCTCAATATTGAGAAACGGATAACCGATGCCCTGAGTGAAGTTGGTCTGCCTCAGGCGGTGCGGTTTCGTTTTCCGCATCAGCTTTCCGGCGGCCAGCGTCAGCGAGTCGCCATTGCGCGGGCAATGATTTCGGAACCGGAAATTTTACTGCTGGATGAACCGACTTCGGCGCTGGATGTTTCGGTGCAGGCGGAGATCCTCAACCTGCTGAGCGACCTGCGCGAGCGGCGGAAACTGACTTATATTCTCGTCAGCCACAATCTGGCCGTAGTAACGCATCTTTGCACCAGCATTGGCGTGATGATTGGTGGTGAAATGGTCGAGCTTCTGAGCGCAGACGATTTACGGACGGGCAACGTCACCCATCCGCATACAGCAGAATTACGATCGTTAAGTCTCAGTTTAGAGGAGCCCGAATAACCGTTGCACAAACGGACATTATTCCGGTCTCACGGGCAGTCTGGGCTGCCCTCTTATTCACTGATAGACAGTCTGTGGAGATTCTCATGACCTCTGATTTACAGTGGCAAGCCGCTGAGGCGACCGCAAAACGCATCACTAAAAACTGGGATAAACCCGGCGAGCCCGGCGGGGCAATCACTCTGTTCGACAGCAAAACACTCCGCGGTTTCGCCACCGGCGGTATGGCTAATCTGACCACTTCTGAGCCGTTTAGCATTGATTCCGTGGTGCGTTACGCCTCCGTCACCAAGCATATATTCGCGGCGCTGGCCTTACTGAAAAGTGATGCCGGACTCTCAACAGATGACCGCCTGGGCCAGCATTTACCTGACCTGAAGCCGCCGATGTCAGAGGTGACCATCGGTCAGGCACTGGACATGACTGGCGGTTTACCGGACGTTCGCGAAACGCTCTCCCTGCTGGGAATTTCGGTTTATAACGTCAGCGATGCTGACGCGATTATGGAATTTCTGGCGCAGGATGGCGCCCTGAACTTTCCCGCAGGTACGGAGATTTCATACAGCAATACCGGTTACCGGTTGGTGGAAGAAATCCTCAGGCGAAAAGGCATTTTGTTTGAAGACCTGCTGCAAAAACACATCGCGCATCCGCTGGATATTGCCTTCCGCGTACCGGAAACCTGGTTTGATATTGTTTCTGACTTGATCCCAGGTTACTGGCAGGACACTACCGGCTGGAAAACAGCGGCCGCCGGTTTGCATCTTTCAGCTTCCGGCAGTCTGACCGGCAGCGTGCGTTCGCTTTCCATCTGGCTGCAAAACCTGCTGGCAGACAGCGGACCGGGCGCGGGCGTGCTGAAAACGCTGACCGCGCAGCGCCATCTTAATGGCAATATCCCTTTTGCCTACGGGCTGGGAACCACTTCGTCGCAACTCGGTGAACATACGATCTACGGGCACGGCGGTTCCCATGCAGGATACAAAACCTATTTCCTGCTGCACCCGGAACTGGACGCCGGGATCGCGCTGGTTTCCAACCGTGAAGACACCACTGCGTATACACATGCGCTGGAAGTGATGTCCGCCCTGCTGGCATCCCCCCTTCCCGCCCGCAGCAACGCATTACCTGACGGACTGTATTCCAGCATCGCCGACCCTTACTGGCTGAAAGTCAGCAAGGGTACCGCCAGCTATCTGGGTTCCGCTGATAATTTGTATGAGGGTGAAGACGCTGGCGAAGCCATTACGCTTTCGGCGCATATGCCCATGCGTTTACGCTGGAATGGTCAGGCCATTGAAGGAGAAATTGGCCATGCACCGCGTTATTTCAGGCCGGTTGAGCCCAATGATTGTCTGAAAATGGTTCAGGGGCGCTGGTATCATCCGGAGTCAAAAGCGGCATTTGATATCGACGGTGACAAACTGCGGATTGGTGTGGGAACACAGCGTGCCAGCGGACAGTTGACTTCGCTGGGTGCAGGACGCCTGCTGGTGGAATTACCCGACGGGCCGTGGAAGAAAACCTTCTGTCTTTATTTCCAGGGCTACAACGTCAAACTCGTTTCAAACCGCAGCCGCGTACTGAGCTTCCGCCGCGAAGAATGTCGGAGCAGTTGGCAGCCGGGACACTAATCCCAAACGGTTTACAGCAAAGCCTCCCGCCGGGGAGGCTTTTTTTGTTAACTTCATCACATTTTGTTAATACAAACGGATCAACTGGTACATAACCGCACAAAATGTTCAGTCCTTATTTAACAAGGCCTGCCAGCCCGTTTTGCCCAAAATACCCTCATAAAACCTCCTGAAAATTAGTTGCCATATGCAACCGTCACTTCTTCACGCTTGTTAATTGAATTAACATCCGGGAAACAAAATTCAATACCCGCTTCATCTGCGCGGCATTAAGAAACACATCAAGTGTTCAGCAGATGACGCCGTTGAGTTTTAAAGATATTGATTTAACTAAATTATTTTATGTGTCTTTTTTATGCAATGTTTTGCTACCGCTACAAGGGATGAGTCTATGTCTGTTAAAAAACACACGGCACGTGCTGTAATTTGTGCCTCTGCTTTGCTGTTTTCCTCCACCTCCGCTTTCGCCGCCGGGCATCCTCAGCTCGATAGTGCGCAGGCCGCAAAAGTGATCGACAGTGTTAAAGCCACCATTGCTGAACAACACAGCACCGGTTGCGTTGCGGTTGTTGATTCATCTGGTTCATTACTCGCATTCCAGCGCCTCGATGGTTCTCCTGCCGGATGCGTCGATGCGTCCATTGGCAAAGCCCGGACCTCTGCGCTTTATCACGCGCCTTCACTGAAATTTATGCAACGCCTGCAGGGCGGCGAAACCACTGTGCTGGCAATCCCGCACGCGGTAGCACTGGGTGGCGGCTTCCCGCTGACCCTTGACGGTGAAGTGGTCGGTGCCGTCGGTGTCAGTACGCCGAAGCAGGAAATCGATAATCAGTCATCAGAAAAAGCGGCCAGCGTCCTGAAATAACAGGCACTTTTAATCACTCCTTCTTGTTGACGGCCACGCCCGTGGCCGTTTTATACGGAACATTTACGGACTTTCAGCATGATCAATCTCTCTCGTCGCCGTTGGATCCTCGGCACCGCGGGCGTCATGGTTGCGGGTATCGGTAGCCAGATGCTGGGCGGTGGTGTGTTTGCCACCCTCGCCCATGCCGCGCCACCGCTGGCTTCTGCTGTGACAATGCCAGACAGTTTTATGGCGCTTTCTAAAAAGCTGACCGGCATGGACTCGCTTGAACCGCACCTCGGACAAGCAATCTACAGCTGGCTGCATCAGGCACAGCTCGATACGCAGCTTGAGGCCCTTTCGACACTTTTCACCACGCACAGCAACGTTGTCGGTGACGATTTGCATCAGTTGCTGGCCGCACAACCGGCGGAACTGGCGCAGTTGTATCAACAGCTGGTCAGCGGCTGGTATCTCGGCGTGGTCGGTCAGCCCGGCAGCCAGAAATGTATCGGATTCGAAAATATCGTCAGCTATCAGCTGCTGAAAAATAACCTGCTGCCGCCAAGTTATGCGCCGGGTGAACCGAATTTCTGGGTCAACAAGCCCGCTGTGTCGCAACAAAATTCCACGGAGGTGACGGCTCATGGCTGATGCACTGAATGCAGATGTCGTTGTTATCGGTGCCGGTATCGCCGGATCGCTCGCTGCGCTGAAAATGGCGAAAGCCGGTGTTTCCGTGCTGATGCTCGATTCGGGACCCGTCATCAAACGTGATGAAGCGGTAGAACTGTTCCGCCAGTCACCCCTGAAAGGTGATTTCACCGAACCGTATCCACCGAAGCCGTGGGCTCCCCAACCCAAGTTTCAGCCAAAAGATAACAACTATCTGATCCAGAAAGGCCCGGATATCTATGCTGCGCAATACCTGCGCGGCGTTGGCGGTACAACCTGGCACTGGGCGGGTCAGGCGTTCCGTTTGCTGCCAAACGACATGAAGATTAAAACGCTGTACGGCGTCGGCCGCGACTGGCCAATCAGTTATGAAGATCTGGAACCGTATTACACAGAGGCTGAAATCCAGATGGGGGTTTCGGGTGACGATGCACTGGATTCACCGCGTTCCCGGCCTTATCCGCTGCCGGGTATCCCGCTGCCTTACGGGTTCGACCGAATCAGCAAACGTATCGCCAAACTCGGTTACATCCTGGGTATCGGCCCGCAGGCGCGCAACAGTATTCCTTACGACGGCCGTCCTGCCTGCTGTGGCAATAACAACTGCATGCCGGTCTGCCCGATTGACGCGCAATATCACGGCGGGATTTCCGCGCGAAAAGCGATTGAAGCCGGTGTGCGCGTCATTGCTAACGCAGTGGTCTACAAAATTGAAGCCAATGACAGCGGCGAAATCGTCGCCGTGCATTATCTCGATGCCGACAAAGTGGCACACAAAGTCACCGGCAAACGCTTCGTGCTGACCGCCAACGGCATTGAAAGTCCGAAACTGCTGCTGATGTCCACCAGTGACAAATATCCGGACGGCATCGCCAACAGTTCCGGCATGGTCGGTCGCAATCTGATGGATCATCCGGGTACATCGGTGGAATTTTACGCCGATGAGCCCGTGTATTTCGGCCGTGGTCCGATGCGCCCAGGCAGTATCAACAACCTGCGTGATGGTGATTTCCGTCGTGACCGTTCAGCACTCCGTATCGACGTCGCCAACACCTCGCCGGTGCGTTATCTGACCGAGCGTCTGGTGCGTCAGGGTTATTACGGCAAAGCGCTGAACGACAAACTGACCTACCAGTCAGAGCGTTTCATTCAGCTGAAATGTCTGCTGGAAATGCTGCCGGAACCTGAAAACCGCGTGGTTCTGAGCAAGACCGAGAAGGACGAATGGGGGATCCCGCGTCTCGAAGTGCATTACAAATTCCCGGACTACGTTCACCGCGGTTATGACCAGTCGATGCTCGACTTCCAGAAAATTGTTAAAGAGATGGGCGGCACCGAAGTGGTGTACAGCAAGCGTGGCGTTTACGACAACAACCAGCACATCACCGGCACCATGATCATGGGCAGCGACCCGAAAGATTCGGTGGTGGATGGAAATTGCCGCACGCATGACCACCCGAACCTGTTTATCGCCGGTACAGGTATTATGCCTTCCGCTTCGACGGTTAACTCCACGTTGTCCGGAACTGCACTGGCATTACGTATGGCTGACGCGGTGCTGAAAAGCCTGGCCTGATTGATTTTCTGAGGATTGAGCAATGAAAATGAAATTCGTGCTGGCGGCACTGCCGTTAATGGCAGCGGTCAGCGCCTGGGCTGATGATGCAGCAGGCAACGCGGACATGATTAAACGCGGAGAATATCTGGCAATCGCCGGTGACTGCACGGCCTGCCACACCGCACCGGGGGCAGATAAAACCGCGAAATTCGGCGGCGGCTATCCGCTGGCCTCTCCTTTCGGCGTGATTTACGGCACCAATATTTCTTCTGACAAGGAATTTGGTATCGGCAGCTGGAGTGATGATGAATTCGTGCGCGCGGTGCGTGAAGGTGTCGGTAAAGACGGACAGCAGCTGTATCCGGCGATGCCTTACGACTCTTTCACCAAAATGAAACGCGAAGACGTTCTGGCGATCAAAGCCTATCTGATGTCGCAGCCTGCGGTGCATTCCGCCGGGCCGGAAACGGATCTGTCTTTCCCGTTTAATCAGCGCTGGGGCATGCGCGTGTGGAAAATGTTTAACTTCGACAAAGGCGAGCTGAAAAACGATCCGTCCAAATCAGCGGACTGGAACCGTGGCGCCTATCTGGTAGATGCGCTGGAACACTGTGGCACCTGCCATACACCGCGCACGCTGACGATGGGCATGGATACCGACAAAGCGTTTTCCGGCGGCGATTTAGGTTCTTGGGTAGCGTTTAACATTACGCCGGATAAAAATGCCGGGATCGGCACCTGGTCGCAGCAGGATCTGGTGACTTACCTGAAAACCGGTTTCGTGCCGGGCAAAGCGTCGGCTTCCGGGGCAATGTCGGAAGCCATCGAGCACAGTTTGCAACATCTGTCAGACAGCGACCTGAATGCGATAGCCACATATATCCGCTCGGTTCCGGCAGTCGGTGATGACAAACAAACCAAACCCCGTGATCAATGGGGCCAGAAAAATCAGGACGTTTATCCGCTGCGCGCCGCAGGTCAGACAATCGACCAGTCTGCCGCTGCGCTGTTTAATGCCAGCTGCGCCGCCTGTCACGGAAAAGGCGGTGAAGGCAGCGGCGAAGGATTCCATGCGTATCCGTCGCTGTTCAGCCACACCAGCATCGGTTCTTACGACAGCCGTAATCAGGTTTCGGTGATCCTTAACGGCGTACAGCGTCATATGGATAAAGGCGAAATCATGATGCCGTCGTTTGCTAATCAGCTCAATGACGAGCAGATTGCGACGCTGAGTAATTATGTCAGCACGCAGTTCGGTAATCCGGCAGCGGCAACCGTCACCGCCAAAGACGTGGCAAAAATGCGTAAAGCGGCTGACCTGACATATCCGCCGAAAATCGAAGAAGGCACTCAGAAGTAATTTGTTGTCGTGCAACAGACAAAAGGAGCCGCAGAGGCTCCTTTTTACATTCTGTGGGAATGATGCCGTCTGGCGCCGAGCGTGGCGAGTGTCAGAATCGAGCTGGCCACCACGCGGTTTTTACCCTCTCGCTTCGCCTCATATAAAGACAAATCTGCCAGTTTCAGCGACTTACGGATAATCATTCCTGGTAAATACAGCGAAACCCCCAGTGACACCGTCACTTTAAGTTCCCGGCCATCTTCCAGAATAATCACACAGTCTTCGACTTCATGGCGGATGCGTTCCGCAATCGCCAGCAGCGTCGTGGGATCATACGCCGACGTCATGATCAAAAATTCCTCGCCGCCATAGCGACCGGCGAAGTCTTCATTGCGCGTCAGATGACGTAGTAAACGTCCTATTTCAATTAATACCCGGTCACCGGCCAGATGCCCGAGAGTATCATTCACCCGTTTAAAGTTATCGATATCAAGCAGAATTAAACCGCAGGCTTCCCGCTGTATTTGCCGCTGCGCCAGCCAGTAATCAATGCTGGCCCGGTTATTAATTTGCGTCAGTTCATCAGTCGCCGCCTTCACGCGAATGGTGAACACTTTGCTCATGTAGATTTCTTTATAATTCAGCGCGTGATAACAGAGGATCATACATAATGCGGCAATGACCTGATAAAAAATCAGCTCCGTCCACGGCACCCGAATGCCATGCAATCCTGAAACCAGCGCCAGACGGAAAATACCGACCAGCACAATGGTAATGTAAAGTTCCCGGTGTTTACGGCGTTGCCAGACACGGAACAAAAACAGAGTACCGAGGATTATCGCGATAAATAAATTATTGAGCGTGAACATTCCGCTGAAGAAAAATGCCACGACATAACTGCATAACCCGCTGAGCCAGCCGCCAAAAAAAGTCACCAGTATCATCGGCAACATTTCAAAACTGAAAGATAGGCTGTCAGTCAGCGCCAGCTGGTTGCCCCGCAGATACAGCGCCGTCATCCCCGCAACCAGTCCGAATGCCACCCGTTTCCAGTGCAATCCTTTAAAGGTGAAAGGTTCACTGCGGCTGAGGACAAAAAAGCTGATGGAAAGCGTGGCGTACGTAACACAAATATCCGCATACAGGCTGGTCAGCGAAAATATATCCGGCATAGATAAATGCGTCCTCTCACGCTATTCCCTGTCGATTTACGGGCATTAACTTAAATATAGTTGATGAATGCCTTCATCGTATCCGTATATGAAATAACCGGCGGCACATCACATTGCCACCCATTACAATAAAACGCAGACTATGCCGTAAAGTGTTAACCCGTCTTGATTTATGTCTACACAACCTGAGTCAGACAAGCGTAGGCTATGACATTTCCGGTGACGGAACACCGGGTTATTATCAATTCTTCTCACCAGGTGGTTTACGTCCTATGAATATATCAGGAAGTCGCCGTATCAGACTGTTCAGCGCTCTGACCGACGCCTGTTTTCGTGAAAAATATACCCTTCAGCGTTTACTTAAAGATGCTATTGCCGGCGTAACCGTCGGGATTATCGCTATCCCTCTCGCGATGGCGCTGGCCATTGGAAGCGGTGTTCCGCCGCAGTACGGGCTTTATACCTCGGCGGTTGCCGGGATTATTATCGCTATTTTCGGCGGCTCTCGCTTTAGCGTTTCCGGCCCGACCGCAGCCTTTGTGGTGATTCTCTACCCGGTATCGCAGCAGTTCGGTTTATCAGGCCTGCTGCTGGCGACACTAATGTCCGGCTTTATGTTGCTGCTGATGGGGCTGGCACGTTTTGGCAGACTGATTGAATACATTCCGCTGCCGGTCACGCTCGGTTTTACCTCCGGTATTGCGATTACTATCGGGACGATGCAGTTCAAAGATTTTTTCGGTCTGTCGATGGCAAGGGTGCCTGAACATTATCTGAGTAAAGTGGCTGCGCTGGTGATGGCATTACCGACGCTTGATATCGGTGATGCGGCGATTGGTATTGTGACGCTCGGGGTTTTAATCTTCTGGCCAAAACTGGGATTACGCGTTCCTGGCCATCTTCCTGCTCTGCTGGCCGGTTGTGCGGTCATGGCCATTTTCATGCAGGCCGGACATCAGGTTGCGACCATCGGTTCACGTTTTCATTTCCTGTTACCGGACGGTTCACAGGGCAACGGCATTCCGCCTATTTTGCCGCAGTTCGCACTGCCCTGGACTCAGCCCGACGGCAGTGGTCTGAGCTGGGCGCTGGTGCAGGCGCTGCTCCCCGCCGCATTCTCCATGGCAATGCTGGGCGCGATTGAGTCGTTGCTGTGCGCCGTCGTGCTTGATGGCATGACCGGCAAGAAACACCACTCGGACAATGAGCTGATCGGTCAGGGTATTGGCAATATGGTCAGCCCGTTCTTTGGTGGCATTACCGCTACCGCGGCGATTGCCCGTTCCGCTGCTAACGTCCGCGCAGGTGCAACATCGCCGGTATCGGCGGTCATCCACTCGCTGCTGGTGATCCTCGCCCTGCTGATCCTCGCGCCGTTGCTTTCATGGTTGCCGCTGGCGGCAATGGCCGCGCTACTACTGATGGTGGCGTGGAATATGAGCGAAGCGCATAAAGTCGTGGATATTCTGCGTCGTGCGCCGAAAGACGACATCCTGGTGATGCTGACCTGCATGAGCCTGACAGTGCTGTTTGATATGGTGATTGCCATTACCGCCGGTATCGTGATGGCATCCTTGCTGTTTATGCGACGGATAGCGAAACTGACGCGGCTGACGGAAGTTTCCGGTGAAACGGCGGATGACATGCTGGTTCTGCGCGTTAATGGCCCGCTGTTCTTCGCGGCGGCTGAACGTCTTTTCAGTGAATTACAGGTGCGCAGTTCCGGTAAAAAAGTGATTGTGTTGCTGTGGGATCGCGTGGCCGTACTGGATGCTGGCGGCGTTAACGCCTTGCAGCACTATATCGACGCCTTACCGGACGACATGGAACTGCGTATTGCAGAAATCCCCTTCCAGCCACTGAAAACGATGGCCCGGGCCAGAATGCATCCGGTGAAAGGAAAACTGAGTTTTTATAGTTCTCTGCAAGATGCTTTGCAAAGCCATCACTAAACGAAAAAGGCGACCCGAAGGTCGCCTTTGTTTTATCTGACTGAGACAGATTATTTGCTGGTATCGAGCGCCGGGAAGCTTTTCACCAGATCGTCGATAGCTTTCATCTGCACCAGGAAGGGTTCCAGTTTGTCCAGCGGCAATGCAGAAGGACCGTCGCATTTCGCGTGAGCCGGATCTTCGTGCGCTTCGATGAACAGACCTGCAATACCGACCGCCATACCGGCACGAGCCAGTTCAGCAACCTGTGCACGACGGCCGCCGGAAGCTGCGCCAAACGGGTCACGGGTTTGCAGTGCGTGAGTCACGTCGAAGATGACCGGATGACCGCCAGTGGCGTTAATCATCACGTTCATGCCCAGCATGTCGACAACCAGGTTGTCATAACCGAAGTTGCTGCCGCGATCGCACAGAATAACCTGATCGTTGCCACCTTCTTTGAATTTATCAACGATGTTTCCCATCTGGCCAGGGCTGACGAATTGTGGTTTTTTCACGTTAATGACAGCACCGGTTTTCGCCATGGCTTCCACCAGATCAGTCTGGCGTGCCAGGAATGCAGGCAGCTGGATCACGTCAACCACTTCTGAAACAGGCTGTGCCTGCCAGGATTCATGCACGTCGGTGATGATTTTTACACCGAAAGCTTTTTTCAGTTCCTGGAAGATTTTCATGCCTTCATCCAGGCCCGGACCGCGGTAAGAATGAATGGATGAGCGGTTCGCTTTATCGAAAGACGCTTTGAACACGTAAGGAATACCGAGTTTCTGGGTCACGGTGACGTAATGCTCACAAACGCGCATCGCCATCTCGCGAGATTCCAGCACGTTCATCCCGCCGAACAAAACAAACGGCAGATCGTTGGCGACTTTGATGTCCTGAATGCTAACCACTTTATGTTTCATACTTTGGCCTTTTAGTAAAAAATCCTTCACCTGAATGTGCCGCAACCGGCTGTTTTATCAACATTATTCAGATGGAACGAGAGGTAATGATAAATTAATGGAGCGTCACTTGCTTGTGCTCAATCGAGTGGATCTGCACTTTAATCACTTCTGAAATCGGGTCTTCCGGGCACTGTTCAACGAAATAGTTCAGATCGTTGATCGCCACATGGTCACATTCCAGCTGGGCGTAAATCAGCCCGCGGTCACGGATTTCATACGGATCTTCCGGGTCGAACTGCAAAACCGTTTCACTGGCGCGCAGAGCGAGTTCAAACTGTTTTTCTTCCATCAGCGCAGCTTTCAGGGTATCGAGCATTTTACGCACGATCAGCGTGTTTTCCGCTTCCTCGAGATCATCATCTTCGATCACTGCCGTCACGCCAAGGTTGCCCTTCAGCCACACATTCAGCATGTGTTCATTGAGCGTGTCGCCGTTGATTGGATTGAGCAGCCACATCTCTTCATCGAGCCAGTCGGCGCGCATGATAAGCTGTGTAGGGAAAATCACCGGCATCAGCGGCAGATCCAGTTCATGCGCAATATGCAGGAAAATCACTCCCAGCGAAACCGGCGTGCCCTGGCGAGATGACAATACTTTGTCGATCCAGATGGCGTCCGACAGGCGATAAACCCCACCTGCGCCCCCAAAACCCCAGGTACGATAAAACAGTTCAATCAACACTTCGAGCTGCTGATCCTGATCAAGATCGACAGGAACGATGCTGCGCGCTTCATCGACCAGCAATTGCAGCTGGTGGCGAACTTCGTCCGCATTGAAATCAAAACGCACGGATTCTGTTACTTTGATCACCCCGGCACTGAGCCGGGTGGTGTTAAATTCAAAATCAGCAAGGGTACTCATAGTTATCCCATTAGCAGCGGTATTTTCGTCAGCGCCAGTTTAAGAATCACATACAGGCAAGCAAGCGCCAGGATAAAGGCCAGCCAGCGGGTTTTCTGACTCACTGGTCGCTTGCTCAGGGCTACAAAACCCAACGCAATATAGATAATAACGCCAAAAATCTTTTCGGTCAGCCAGGTTCCCTGTGGGCTGAACGGATAAAAGTGTGTGATGAAGATAAGCGAAATACCACTTAATAGCAGCAAAGTATCCACAATATGTGGAACCACCTTCACCCAGCGTTTCTGCATCATAGCAGAACCCGCCCATTTCCAAAAAAATCGTAAGACAAACAGCGCAATGCTCAGCGTGATTGTCAGCAAATGCAGATTTTTAATCCAGACATACGCCATTGTCTGTTTTCCTTTCTTTTTGAGGTCTTAATGAGTGATGTTTTAGAAGCGGATGATTATTCGTTACGGTTGCCATTGCCCGAGACTGACGCGATCGTTGCCGCCGTAATCTTTCACCGTCGCGACCTGCCGGTAACCGGCATCACTGAAAAGTTTTTGCACATCCGCAGCCTGCTGCCAGCCATGCTCAAGCAATAACCAGCCGCCCTCTAAAAGATACGCGGGTGCAGCGGCAATGATATGCGCGAGATCAGCCAGACCGGCATTATCTGCCACCAGCGCGCTGGCGGGTTCAAAACGCACATCTCCCTCAAAAAGATGCGTGTCCGTGGCATCAATATAAGGGGGATTGCTGGCAATCAGCGCGAAGCGTTCTCCTGCGACCGGCGTAAACCAGCTGCCCTGCAAAAACTGAGCATTCGGGATATTCAGCTTTTGTGCATTGTGTTTCGCGAGGCAGACGGCATCGGGTTGCAGATCAATCCCGATGACCTGACAGTCAGGTCGTTCACTGGCTAACGCCAGCGCAATAGCACCGGTACCGGTACCTAAATCGAGAATACTGACGGGTTCTGACGGCAGACGTTCCAGCGCCTGTTCAACCAGACATTCGGTATCAGGACGCGGAATTAATGTGGCGGGAGAAACAGACAGTGGCAACGACCAGAATTCGCGTTCTCCGGTCAGATACGCCACCGGCTCACCCTGCTCACGTCGCGCCAGCAGGGTTTCGAGCTGTTGAAGTTGTTCAGCGGTAAGTTGCGTTTCGCCAAAAGCCATGATGTACGTTCTTGCCCGACCAGTCACAAAGCCGAGCAGAATTTCAGCATCACGTTTCGGGCTTTCACCCGCAAAAAGACGAAGGCTGGCGTCACGCAGCCAGGACTGAAAATCCATCAGTCCTGCTCTGAAAGCGCGGCAAGCTGATCGGCCTGATATTCCTGCACGATCGGCTGGATCAGCGCGTCCAGTTTACCTTCCATCACTTCATCCAGACGGTAAATGGTCAGGTTGATACGGTGATCGGTCACGCGACCCTGCGGGAAGTTGTAGGTGCGGTTACGGTCTGAACGGTCACCGGTGCCGAGCAGGTTACGGCGCGTCGAGGCTTCTTCTGCCTGACGTTTTGCCACTTCCGCAGCCCGGATACGCGCGCCCAGCACCGACATCGCCTTGGCTTTGTTTTTGTGCTGAGAACGTTCGTCCTGACATTCCACCACTATACCGGTTGGAATATGGGTGATACGGATAGCGGAATCGGTGGTGTTAACGTGCTGACCGCCCGCCCCGGAAGAACGGAACGTATCAATGCGCAAATCACCGGCGTTAATTTCCGGCAATTCGGCTTCAGGAATTTCCGGCATTACGGCGACGGTACAGGCCGAGGTATGAATACGCCCCTGAGATTCAGTTTCCGGTACACGCTGAACGCGGTGGCCGCCTGACTCAAATTTGAACTGACCGTACGCACCTTCGCCGCTTACTTTGGCGATCACTTCTTTATAGCCGCCGTGTTCGCCTTCGTTGGCACTCACGATTTCCACACGCCAGCGGCGCATTTCGGCGTAACGGCTGTACATACGGAATAAATCACCAGCAAAAATAGCCGCTTCATCACCACCGGTTCCTGCACGAATTTCGAGGAAACACCCGCGTTCATCGTCCGGATCTTTTGGCAGTAACAGAAGCTGTAATTTTTCTTCGAGTTCTTCGATATTCGTTTTGCACTCTTTGATCTCATCCTGCGCCATTTCGCGAATCTCTGGATCATCAAGCATCATTTCAGCGGTTTCTAAATCTTCCTGCGCCTGACGCCAGGCCAGAAAACATTCAGAAACTGCAGTTAACTGTGAGTATTCGCGGGAAAGACTGCGGAATTTATCCTGGTCGGCAATAACGCTGGCATCGCCGAGCATCGCCTGCACTTCTTCGTGGCGCTCTTGTAACGCTTCCAGTTTGGCAACAATAGAAGGCTTCATGCGTGGTGTTTAACCCTGTGAGAAAAGGAGAACTATTGCTGACCCAGCCCGAGGCTGTCGCGTAAAATTTGCAAACGCTCCACATCACCGTCGCTGGCTGCCTGTTGCAGAGAACGGGTTGGCGCGTGAATAAGGCGGTTTGTCAATTTGTGGGCTAATTCATGGATCACCGCTTCGACGTCAGCGCCCTGCGCTATGGCGGCAAGAGCTTTTGCTTGTGCGTCGGCGCGAATAATATCAGCACGTGAGCGATAATCACGAATAATTTCAACGGCTCCCTGCGAACGCAGCCAGGCCATGAAGTTCGAACTCTCCTGCTCAACGATCGTTTCGGCCTGAATGGCCGCCGCTTTGCGTTGTGCAAGGTTGTTTTGAATGATGCTGTGCAGGTCATCGACGCTGTACAGATAGGCGTTAGCCAGTTTGCCCACTTCCGGTTCGATATCACGCGGAACGGCAATATCCACCATCAGCATCGGCTGATTACGGCGGGCTTTTAACGCGCGCTCCACCATGCCTTTACCGATAATCGGCAGCGGACTGGCGGTGGAACTGATAATAATGTCAGCTTCCGCCAGACGGGAATCGATATCCTGCAGGCTGATGACTTCGGCGTTCACTTCCGTTGCCAGCGCCTGCGCCCGTTCACGCGTACGGTTGGCAATCATCATGTGACGCACGTTATGCTGATGAAGATGACGCGCGACAAGTTCAATGGTTTCACCCGCACCGACCAGCAACACGTTTACATCAGAAAGGGATTCAAAAATCTGACGCGCCAGCGTACAGGCGGCAAACGCTACAGAAACAGCGCTGGCACCGATATCCGTTTCAGTACGGACACGCTTGGCAACGGAGAAGGATTTCTGGAACAGACGCTCCAGTTCACCGGAAACGGCCTGACCATTTTGCGATTCCGCGAAGGCTTTTTTTACCTGCCCGAGAATTTGCGGCTCGCCGAGCACCAGTGAGTCCAGCCCGCTGGCGACGCGCATCAGATGGCTGACGGCTTCATTATCGTGGTGCCAGTACAAGCTTTTGCGCACTTCATCTTCACTGAGATGATGATAATCGCATAACCACTTCACCAGCTGTTCCTGCAGATTTTCCTGCTGTTCAACGCTGAGATAGAGCTCAGTGCGGTTACAGGTAGACAACACGACTCCGCTCTGCACCAGCGGTTGCTGGAGAAGACTGGAAAGCGCCTGATTCAGCGTCTCGGGTGAAAATGTTACCCGTTCACGCAGAGACACCGGGGCTGTTTTGTGGTTGATACCTAATGCAAGCAGGGTCATATCGGGAGCGGTTATCGGCTTATACTTTATAATAGTATGGGTTTACGTCTGCTGCGCATTCTACAAGATGCGCGAGATCAATAAAAGGCGAACAGCACCATCGGTTAAATCCAATTACAAATCAGCATTGTCCCAAAACGGATTGATCGCCGATCATCTGTGCAGGGTTGAGATCATCCCGCGCTTCGGCTGTGCTAAACTGACGCACGCCACATTTGCCCTGGCATCCCATTTCGCCAAAGCACAAAGGATTTTATCTGTTATGCCAATGCGTAAAGCACACTTTGTTCGCCTTCTTCCTCTTGCAAGCTTAGTTCTTGCCGCCTGTTCGATTAATGCGCCGAAAGGCCCGGCGACCAGCCCGACGTCCCCGCAATGGCGTGAACATGAAGCTCAGGTTAAACAGCTTGAGCATTATCAGACCCGCGGCTCTTTCGCGTATCTTTCCGATAAACAGAAAGTCTATGCCCGCTTCTTCTGGCAACAATATTCTCCGGACAGCTATCGTTTACTGCTGACCAATCCGCTGGGCAGCACGGAAATGGAGCTTAAAGTTCAAAGCGGTATCGCGCAGCTGACCAATAATGAAGGCAAGCATTACACCAGTGACAATCCTGATGACATGATCCAGAAGCTGACCGGCATGTCGATTCCGCTGGCGAATCTGCGTCTGTGGATGTTGGGCCTGCCGGGTGACGGCACCGATTTCACACTCGACAGCCAGTACCGTCTGTCTCAGGTTAAATTCACGCAGAACGGCAAAGCGGGCACCGTGGTCTATCAGAGCTATGATGATGACGCCAAACCTTCCCTGCCGCAGCGTCTGGAAATGACTCAGGGCGAACAGCGTATCAAGCTGAAAATGGATAACTGGACGCTAAACTGAGATGACACAGCAATTGTGGCCTTCTCCGGCTAAACTCAATTTGTTTCTTTATATCACTGGCCAGCGTCCGAATGGCTACCATGATTTGCAGACGCTGTTTCAGTTTGTCGATTACGGGGACAGTTTGAGTTTTAACGCCCGTGACGACGGTGCCATCGTGCTGACCACGCCGGTTGAGGGTGTGGCTGACAAAGATAATCTGGTGGTGCGCGCCGCGCGTCTGTTGCAGCAGCATGCGGTAACGTCTCAGGGCGCAGACATTGCACTGCAAAAACGTATTCCTATGGGTGGCGGTCTTGGCGGCGGTTCTTCTAACGCGGCGACCGTGCTGGTGGCGCTGAATGCAATCTGGAATTGCGGACTTTCCGATACCGAGCTGGCGCAACTTGGTGTGACTCTCGGCGCGGATGTGCCGGTGTTTGTAATGGGTCATGCCGCTTTTGCCGAAGGCATCGGCGAGATTTTGCAACCCGTCGAACCGGCAGAAAAATGGTATCTGATCGCGCATCCCGGCGTCAGCATTCCGACGCCGGTGATTTTCGGCGATCCGCAACTGACCAGAAATACACCAAAACGCCCTGTTAATGTGCTTTTGGACACGCCTTACGCAAATGATTGCGAACCGATTGCGAGAAAACGTTTTTACGAGGTTGAACAGCTACTTTCTTGGCTGTTAGAATACGCGCCGTCGCGACTGACCGGGACAGGCGCTTGTGTGTTTGCAGAATTCGACACCGAAGTTGCTGCCCGTCAGGTTTTGGACAAAATGCCATCGTGGAGTCGGGGTTTTGTCGCGCAAGGTGTTAATATCTCGCCGTTGCACCGTTTTCGCGAAATCTGGTTGAGAACTGCGGGCAAAGCGTAGAGAGTCACAGCAGTCTTGTGTCTGTTCTTTGCCAGCCAATTATTCAACAGATTTAAGTAGTAAGATTTAGAAGTATCGTGAGCATAATGCTTTGGTACCGCTCACCGCCCGGTGGTGCCAAAAGCCAATGTCTTCCCTGGACGCAAGCCTGAGGTTCTTCTCGTGCCTGATATGAAGCTTTTTGCTGGTAACGCCACCCCGGAACTAGCACAACGTATTGCCAACCGTTTATACACCAGCCTTGGTGACGCCGCCGTCAGTCGTTTCAGCGACGGTGAAGTAAGCGTGCAAATTAACGAAAATGTACGTGGCGGAGATATTTTCATTATCCAGTCCACCTGCGCGCCTACTAACGATAACCTGATGGAACTGGTCGTAATGGTTGATGCCTTACGCCGCGCCTCCGCTGGTCGTATCACAGCCGTTATTCCTTACTTCGGCTATGCACGTCAGGATCGCCGGGTGCGTTCTGCCCGTGTGCCAATCACCGCTAAAGTTGTTGCTGACTTCCTGTCCAGCGTCGGCGTTGACCGTGTTCTGACTGTAGACCTGCATGCAGAGCAGATTCAGGGCTTCTTCGATGTTCCGGTAGACAACGTATTCGGCAGCCCTATTCTGCTCGAAGACATGCTGCAACAGAATCTGGAAAACCCGATTGTGGTTTCTCCGGATATCGGTGGTGTTGTCCGTGCCCGTGCTGTGGCAAAACTGCTGAACGATACCGACATGGCTATCATTGATAAACGTCGTCCACGCGCAAACGTTTCTCAGGTGATGCACATTATCGGTGATGTTGCTGGCCGTGACTGCGTACTGGTCGATGATATGATCGACACCGGTGGTACTCTGTGTAAAGCCGCTGAAGCACTGAAAGAACGCGGTGCTAAACGTGTATTCGCTTACGCTACCCACCCGATTTTCTCCGGCAATGCTGTGGAAAACATCAAAAACTCCGTCATCGACGAAGTGATTGTGTGTGACACCATTCCGTTGTCCGCAGAAATCCGCGCACTGAAAAAAGTGCGTACCCTGACCCTGTCAGGCATGCTGGCTGAGGCAATCCGCCGCATCAGCAATGAAGAATCCATTTCTGCGATGTTCGAGCATTAATCATCACGCCCCTGTTTTCAGGGGCGTTTTGTTTTGCCTGAAGGCTTTTGTCAGAAACAGAAATGCAAAAACCGTTATCGCGTGAGCGACAACGGTTTTTTTTATGCCTTACAACTCTCAGGAATGACGGTGTGATTTGCCGTTCGTGCAGCGGGAATCGAAGTGGCGTACCCACCAGTAACGGTCTGCGACACGTTCATGTCCGCCGACTCTCGCACCCGCTACCCATAAAATGGCACCGACAAAAATACTGCCAATCGCGCCATGCGCCAGGAATTGCGGTAATCCGAGTTCAGGCATCTGATTAAGGATGGAATACCCAACACCACCGACCATTGTAAGTAAACCGAGTCCCATCAGACCATTGCCGATCATGCGTGCGGTTTTACGTTTCATATGTCACCTCCAGTTGTCGATAGTCTTAGCATCATTGCTGTCTTGTCTTTTCTTGCCTTTAACTATAGACGTCCCATCCGGTTCACTTTGCGGTAGCGATCACAGACAGAGAACATTGAACGACAAATCTTTACGTTTTCCAGACATATAGGTTCGAAAGGTTAATAGTCAGCCTGATGAACTATTCAATATTCTGCGTAACTGGCCCGAATTATTTTTAGTGATGTTTGGCACAGTGAAACGCGACAGGTAAACTACCCCGCTAAACCTCACCGGATAAAGAAGCGAAAATCGTGAGCAGCATTAAATTGATCGTTGGCCTGGCCAATCCCGGCGCAGAATACGCCCAGACCCGCCATAACGCAGGCGCCTGGTATGTTGATCTTCTCGCCCGCCAGCACAACCAGCAACTGAAAGAAGAAAGTAAGTTTTTTGGATACACCGCCCGCCTGTCACTGGCCGGTCAGGACGTCCGTCTGCTGGTGCCGACCACCTTTATGAACCTGAGTGGTAAAGCGGTTCTGGCGATGGCGCAGTTCTACCGCATCGAACCGGATGAAATACTGGTCGCGCACGATGAGCTGGATATCCCGCCGGGTATGGCGAAAATCAAACTGGGCGGCGGTAACGGCGGCCATAACGGGCTGAAAGACATTCAGAGCAAGTTCGGTAACAACCCGAACTTCTACCGACTGCGCATCGGTATCGGTCATCCGGGCGATAAAAGCAAAGTCGTGGGATTTGTACTCGGCAAGCCGCCAGCCAGTGAACAAAAGCTGATTGACGATGCCATTGATGAATCCCTGCGCTGTACCGAATTACTGATGAAAGAAGGCCTGGAAAAAACCATGCGCCGTCTGCATACCTTCAAAGCAGAACTGTAAGAGTTGTATAAGCGGCGCGGATAAACGCGCCCTTTCCTTTTTCCCTCTCCCTAACCCAAATTCCGTTACCTGCCCTGCAATTCCTCCGCTACCTGTTGCCAACTGCAACTATTCATGAGCATTATGCGAATCTCATTTACATTCAGTTACGCCTGATGATTAACGTTGCTTTGATTGACGACCACGTTGTGGTGCGTTCCGGTTTTGCCCAACTGCTCGGTCTTGAGCCAGATATCCAGATTGTCGGCCAGTATGCGTCGGCGGCGAATGCATGGTCGTCGCTGCTGAAAATGAATATTGATGTAGCAGTGATGGATATCGCTATGCCCGATGAAAGCGGGTTAAGTTTGCTTTCACGTTTGCGCCAGCAGCGACCGGATTTCCGCGCCATTATTCTGAGCATTTACGACACCACCGCGTTTGTGCAAAGTGCGCTGGATGCCGGCGCAGGTGGCTATCTCACTAAACGCTGCGGTCCGGAAGAACTGGTGCAGGCGGTCCGCACCGTGTACGCCGGTGGTCGTTATCTGTGCTCCGATGCCCTGCTGGCGCTTCGCCAGAGTCAGCAAACGCCGAAAGCCTTGCAGGCGCTGACGCCGCGTGAACGCGAGATTTTCGATCTGCTGGTCAACGGACTGAGCGTGAAGGCGATTGCCGAACAGCTCGAACTCAGCCACAAAACCGTGCACGTTCACCGCGCCAATATCCTCGGCAAACTCCAGTGCGACACCACCATCGAACTGGTTCACTTCGCCATACAGCACCACCTTCTCGCCTGATGCGCAGAGTTGGCCTGACGCTGTTTCTCGCCATTTTCTACAGCCTGTGCTGGGTGGCATTGTGGTCGATCAGTTTCTATCTTACGCAAAATGGTCAGCAGGCGATGCTGCTCCTGCCACAGGGTCTGCGCCTCGCACTGATGACCCTGCTTTCGCGCCGTTACTGGCCGGTGATGCTGGCATCAGAATTTTGCATTGCCGTCTGGCTGCACAGTGAACAATTACAGACGCATTGGGTCATCCTGCTTTCACCGCTGCTCAGTCTGATCCCCGCCGCCCTCGTGCAGCATTTCTGGCGACGGTTTACCCTTTACTGGCAGCGACTTTTGCTGCTGCTTGGCGCGGTGGCCGGTAACAGCCTGTTGCAGATGGCAGTACCCGGCCTGTGGCTGAATTCTCCGCTGAGCCAGACGCTGCTGGCCTCCTTCACCGGCGGCATTCTCCTGACGCCGTTTATCTATCTGATTTATGAATACCTCAAGCAACAGCATTTGCAAAACCTGCTGGCACAGGAAATCCCCGATCCGCCGCTGCGCACGTCGCTGCTGATCTGGTGCTCGCTGTTCTTCGCCCTCGCCGTCGGTCTGCAAATGACGCTGGCGCCGGAAGTAGAACGGCTGCTGATCATTCTGGTCTTTCTGCCTAACGTGGTGATGGCTTACGCCTTCGGTTGGCAGGGTGGCGTGCTGGCAGCGGTGCTGGGCAGCCTGATGATCACAGTCACGCGGCAGATGAGCGGCGCGTTTCACGATTTGCTCGAGCTGGAACTGTTTCTCTCCACACAGGCGCTGCTGGGCATCGGGCTGGGGATCGCCATCAGCCGTCAGCAGCAACTGGCATCACATCTCAACCGCTACCGTTTACAGCTGGAGCAGGAATTACACACCCGTCGCCAGCTGACAGAGCGGCTGGTGCATACAGAAGAAGCGGTGCGCAAGGAAATCGCCCGCGAGCTGCACGATGAAATCGGGCAGAATATTACTGCCATTCAGATACAAGCGATGCTGGTCGATCGCAGTCCCCCAGGTCCGGCCACCCACGCCGCCGCCAGACAGATTGGCGAGCTTTCACAGCGTATTCATCACACCACCCGGCAGTTATTGCGCCAGCTGCGCCCGCCGGTACTGGATGAAATGTCGCTCGAGTTAGCCCTGCACCACCTGGCAGATGAATTTGCCTTCGCGCAACAGGGGATCGATTTTCAACTCGATTACCACCTGACCGACGCACCTTCCGATGACACCCTGATTTTCACGTTGTACCGCCTGGTGCAGGAATTGCTCAACAACATCAATAAACATGCCGGTGCGACCGAAGTTCGCGTCAGCCTGACTGTGCAACTCAACATGCTGGTGCTGACAGTCAGTGACAACGGTATCGGCTTCACCTTGCCTGTGAAAGAAGGCTTCGGGCTGCGTGGCATTGAAGAACGCGTCCGCGCGCTGGGCGGTGAATGGCTGGTTGATCAGCAGGATGGCACCCGCATAACTGTTAAGTTGCCCACAGATTTGCAAACAACATCCCCCTGACTAGGACTAATTCCTAGTCATCTAAAACCTTGTCTCATCCCCCCGGTAAAACACATGCATACACTCACCTCATTACCCCGGAGAACACCATGACAGCAACGCCGTTATCCGCCACAGAAGTGGATAAAAATTACCGCTACTGGCGCGTGCATTTATTGCTGTCGATGGTCATTGGCTACGCCGCGTTCTACCTCACCCGCCGCAGCGTTAACTTCGCGATGCCGGTGATGCAGCTGGAACTGGGACTGACCAAAGGCGATATCGGTCTGCTCGGCACGCTGTTTTACCTGGCCTATGGCGGCTCGAAATTTATCTCGGGCATTTACAGCGACCGCACCGGGGCCCGCTGGTTTATGGGCGTCGGATTACTGATGACCGGCGTGCTGAATATTTTGTTCGCCTTCTGCCATTCGCTGACCGCGCTCCTGATTGTGTGGACGCTCAACGGATTCTTTCAGGGCTGGGGATGGCCGCCGTGCGCCAGATTGCTGACGCACTGGTATTCGCGCAACGAACGCGGTTTCTGGTGGGGCTGCTGGAATACGTCGATCAACATCGGTGGCGCGGCGGTTCCGCTGCTCTCGGGATTACTCGCCGCAACCTGGGGCTGGCAGGCGGCGCTGCTGGTGCCGGGCGCGGTCGGGGTCATCCTCGGATTGTGGCTTTGCCGTCAGCTGTGCGGTACGCCGCAGCAGGAAGGATTGCCGTCAGTGGGCGTCTGGCGGCGTGATCCGCTGGAACTGCGGCAGGAACAGCAAAGTCCGCCGATGAGCATGACGCAGATCCTGCGCCGGACGATTTTACAGAACCGGACAATCTGGCTGCTTGGCGTCTCATATGTGCTGGTGTACCTCATCCGCATTGCGCTCAACGACTGGGGCAATATCTGGCTGGCGGAGAATCACGGTGTCAATTTACTCAGTGCAAACGCGACACTGTCACTTTTCGAACTCGGCGGTCTGCTCGGCGCATTGTTTGCAGGATGGGGCTCTGACCTGCTGTTTCGCGGGCAGCGTGCACCAATGATTTTACTGTTTTCTCTGGGGCTGTTTCTGACCGTCACCGCCCTGTGGCTGGCACCGGTACATCATTTCGGGCTGCTGGCGCTGAGTTTCTTCAGCATCGGATTTTTCGTATTCGGGCCGCAAATGCTGATTGGTCTGGCGGCAACTGAATACTCACACAAAGACGCGGCGGGCACGGTGACCGGATTTCTCGGTCTGTTTGCCTACCTCGGCGCGGCGCTGGCCGGATGGCCGCTGGCGGTGGTGATGCAACACTACGGCTGGTCGGGATTTTTTGCAGTGCTGACGATGGCTTCGGCGTTCGTCGGCCTGCTGCTGATGCCCATGATGATGGCCGGGATCAGCAAACGCGAATTACAGTCCGCTCCGCCGGACAACTGACAAGGTTCTCTGTCCTGCAACATAACAAGAAAAGGTAAACACCATGAAAACGACTCTGACTTATTCCCTCCTCGCCGCAGCCGTCGCCATGACGGCTTTCACCGGTGCTGCTCAGGCTAAAGGCCGTCTGGTGGTGTATTGCAGCGCCACCAACGCCATGTGCGAAGAAGAAACCAAAGCCTTCGGGGAAAAATACGACGTCAAAACGTCCTTCATCCGCAACGGTTCCGGCAGCACGCTGGCGAAAGTTGAAGCCGAGAAAAAGAACCCTCAGGCAGATATATGGTACGGCGGCACCTTAGATCCACAGTCTCAGGCCGGTGAAATGGACTTGTTGCAGGCTTACAAATCCCCGAACCTCGCGCAAATCATGCCGAACTTCCAGGATCCGGCCAAGCGCAAAGGTAACTACTCGTCCGCCGTATACATCGGTATTCTGGGCGTCGGCGTGAATACCAACCGTCTGAAAGAGAAAAACCTGCCAGAACCGAAATGCTGGAAAGACCTGACCAATCCGATTTACAAAGGCGAAATACAGATTGCTGATCCGCAAAGTTCCGGCACCGCGTACACCGCGCTGGCGACCTTCGCACAGTTGTGGGGCGAAGATCAGGCTTTCGATTACCTGAAAAAGCTCAACAGCAATATTTCCCAGTACACCAAATCCGGTATCGCCCCGGCGCGTAACGCCGCACGCGGTGAAACTGCCATCGGTATCGGCTTCCTGCATGATTATGCTCAGGAAAAAGAAAGCGGCGCACCGCTGAAGCTTATCTCTCCTTGCGAAGGTTCGGGTTATGAAATCGGCGGCGTCAGCATCCTGAAAGGCGCACGCAATCTGGATAACGCTAAACTGTTTGTTGACTGGGCATTATCGAAAGAAGCGCAGGAACTGGCATGGAAAAAAGGCCAGTCGTATCAAATTCTGACCAATACCACCGCAGAAACCTCCCCGAACTCGCTGAAAATGAGCGACCTGAAGCTCATCAATTACGACATGGACAAATATGGCGCATCCGATATGCGTAAAGAGCTCATCACCAAATGGGTCAATGAAGTGAAGATGGGCAAAGAGTCTCAATAAAAGCCCGCGTACTTATTGAGTGAACGCGCTTTGCGCCTCCCCCAGCTAAGGGGGAGTTAACGCACTCAGCATTATTTTCGCCAACACCTTTTTTCTCTTAATAAGGAGACAGTATGTCTCATTCATTAACCCTGCCCGACACACGACGCCGTGATCCGGTTTTCGGCTGGCTGGGGCTTATCCTGGTCGGCTTTGTGCTGCTGCCGTCGTGGAGTCTGGATTACGGTCTGCTGGAATCGACGCAGGATGAAATTCTCGCGGCGTACGGCTGGTCGGGGCTGAATCTCAGTCTGCTTTGGCTGGTTCTGCCGATGGCGTTACTGTTTCGTCCCCGCCACGCGCAGCGTCTCGAAGCCCGACGTCGTCATCAGTTCGACGCCGCCTGGTCGGTGTTTTGTGCGCTGTTCATGATAGTCAGTGCGACTCTTATTGGCCGCGGTCTGGGCTATGGCAGCATTCTGATGTTTATCGCCCTGGGTGCGATTTGCTC
Organism: Rahnella ecdela; assembly: GCF_019049625.1. Taxonomy (GTDB): domain Bacteria; phylum Pseudomonadota; class Gammaproteobacteria; order Enterobacterales; family Enterobacteriaceae; genus Rahnella; species Rahnella ecdela. Next base: position 24,418 of record NZ_JAFMOY010000120.1, on the reverse strand, counting down.
GCTGGCGCTGGCACGCCTCGAGTGGCTGGGCGGCGACCGTTTCGTGCTCGGATCGCTGATTTGCATCATCGCGCTGATCGCCGTGTTTATCATTTATCCGAGCATTGCGATTTTCATTCCGATGTTTACCAGTGACGCAGGAGAGTTCGCGCCGCTGGCCTTTATGGCAGTACTCGGTCAGTCGCATATTTTGCAGGTGATCTGGAACTCGTTCCTGCTATCCGTCGCCGTCGGGATCGGTTGTACCTTCTTCGGGCTGGTGCTGGCGATTTACACCACCCGCATCGCCAAACGCTCGGCGATTATCGGGCGTATATTCTCGATTTTGCCGATTGTCACCCCGCCATTTATCGTCGGGCTGGGTGTTACGCTGATGATGGGCCGCTCAGGCTATGTCACTGAACTGATGGTCGACGGGTTCGGGCTGACCAACACCAACTGGCTTTACGGTTTCACCGGTATCTGGCTGGCACAGGTTCTGGCGTTCACGCCGATGGCATTTATGATCCTCGACGGCGCCATTAAAACCATTCATCCGTCGCTGGAAGAAGCGTCATATACGCTGCGCGCCAGCCGCTGGCAGACCTTTCACCGTGTGTTTTTGCCGCTGCTTAAACCGGCGCTGGCGAATGCTTTTCTGATTGTCATCGTCCAGTCACTGGCGGATTTCAGTAACCCGCTGGTGCTCGGCGGAAATTTCGACGTACTCGCCACGCAAATCTATTTCTACATCACCGGCGCACAGCTCGATTATCAGGCCGCCAGTACGCTCGGCGTGATCCTGCTGGTGTTCTCATTGCTGGTGTTCTGCGTGCAGTACATGTGGATTGGCAAACGCTCGTACGTCACGATTTCCGGCAAAACCTCACGTGGCGACGTTCAGCCGCTGCCGGTGACCTTAGTCTGGGGCGTCACTGCCCTGCTGGCGGTGTGGATAGCGTTCAATGCCCTGCTTTACGGCAGCATTTTCTACGGCAGTTTTACCGTCAACTGGGGGGTGGATTACACGCTGACCTTCGATAACTTCACCAAACTATTTGGACAGGGCCTCTCCGACGGTGCATGGCCTTCGCTGCTCGACACCCTGCTCTATGCCGGAATTGCTGCGCCAATCACTGCGCTGTTTGGTTTGCTCATCGCTTACATCGTGGTACGCCAGCAGTTCCGTGGCAAAAAAACCATTGAGTTCAGTACCATGCTGTGTTTTGCGGTACCGGGCACGGTGGCGGGAATTTCCTACATTCTGGCCTTTAACAGCGCACCGGTTTATCTGACGGGTACGGCAGCCATCGTGATTATCTCCATGGTGATGCGTAACGTGCCGGTAGGTATCCGCGCCGGGATTGCCGGGCTGGGACAGCTGGATAAATCGCTGGATGAAGCCTCGCTCAGCCTGCGCGCAGGTTCGATGCGCACGGTGATGTATATCCTGCTGCCGCTGCTGCGACCGGCCATTCTGTCGGCGCTGATTTACAGCTTCGTACGTGCCATTACTACCGTCAGCGCTATCGTTTTCCTGGTTACGCCGGATACCCGCGTCGCCACGGCGTACATTCTCAATCGTGTGGAAGACGGCGAATACGGCGTGGCGATTGCCTACGGCTCAATCCTTATCGTCGTGATGCTGGCGATCATTTTCATCTTTGACTATCTGGTTGGCGAAGCGCGAATTTCCCGCTCAAAAGCCAAAACCGGCCAATAATTTTGGAGCGATTTCACATGACAATGACCACTGAAAACCCGGTTCACACTGCACCGGCAGAAACCACCAGGAACTTTGTTGAGATCAAAAATGTCGCCAAACGATTTGGCAGCAATACGGTACTGGAAGGCCTGAATCTGGCGATCCCGAAAGGGAAAATGGTCACCCTGCTCGGTCCGTCCGGCTGCGGTAAAACCACGGTACTGCGCATGGTCGCCGGGCTGGAAAAGCCATCTGAAGGCCGGATTTTTATCGACGGCGAAGACGTCACTGATCGTTCCATTCAGCAGCGTGACATCTGTATGGTGTTTCAATCCTACGCACTGTTCCCGCACATGTCGCTGGGGGAAAACATCGGGTACGGGTTGAAAATGCTCGGACGGCCGAAAGCAGAGATCCGCGACCGCGTGCGCGAGGCGCTGTCTCTGGTTGATCTCGACGGATTTGAAGACCGCTTCGTCGACCAGATTTCCGGCGGCCAGCAGCAACGTGTCGCACTGGCACGGGCGCTGATCCTCAAACCCAAAGTACTGCTGTTCGACGAACCGCTGAGTAACCTCGATGCCAACCTGCGCCGCAGCATGCGGGAAAAAATCCGCGAACTGCAACAGCAGTTCAACATCACCTCGCTGTACGTGACGCACGATCAGAGCGAGGCTTTTGCGGTATCCGACACGGTACTGGTGATGAATAAGGGGAAGATCATGCAGATTGGCGCACCGCAGGAACTTTACCGCCAGCCCGCTTCACGCTTTATGGCGAGTTTTATGGGCGACGCCAACGTGTTTCCGGCAGATTTGCACCGCGATACCGTGGAGATTTTCGGCTATCACATCCCGAAACCCACCGCGTTCGCACCGGGTATGCAGCAATGTACAGTGGGCGTGCGTCCCGAAGCGATCACGCTGGGCTTGCAGGGCGACGACAGCCAGCGCTGCGTGATAACCCACGTGGCCTATATGGGACCGCAGTATGAAGTGACGGTGGAATGGCACGGACAGTCGTTGCTGTTGCAGGTCAACGCCACGCAGTTGCAACCGACCGCGGGCGATAATTTCTTCCTGCAAATCCATCCTTACGGCATGTTTGTGCTGGTGTGATACAGCGATAAACGTAAAAAAGGTGCCGTTTTGACGCGACACCTTTCTCTTTCGGCCAGTTTGCGGGTCAGAGCGGCTCATCGAAACGCAGTAATCGCCCGGCATTGCCCAAGACCAGCAACGTGCTGAGATTATGCAGCAGTGCGGCAATCAGTACGCCCGCCACGCCAAGCAATCCCATTGCGGCAGCGGCCATCACCACCAGCGTCCAGCCCAGTCCGATGAAGACATTAATTTTCAGCGTCCGGCGGCAGGCACGGCTCAGGCGCACACAGGTACCGAGACGGCGTAAATCACTGCCGATCAGCACCACATCGGCAGAGGCCAGCGCGATATCACTGCCGCCTGCGCCCATCGCAATCCCCACCACTCCGGCTTTCAGCGCCAGAGAATCATTGATGCCGTCGCCAACCACCATCGGGCGAAAACCCTGTGCAATCTCAGCGGAAACCTGATGCAGTTTGTCTTCCGGTAAAGCCTGAGCGACCACATCCCTGATGCCCAGTTCTCCGGCAATACGGTGTGCCACGCTGGCGCGATCGCCGGTCAGCAGTAATTGACGTTGCAGCCCCAGCTGGCGCAGTTCGGCTAACGCGGTCCGCGCTTCAGGCCGTAATGAATCCGCCAGCAGCAGCCAGCCAAGAAAATGCCCGTTCAGCGCCAGACCGACCAGCGGCCCGTCATGTTCAGGCACATCACTCACCGCGATATTGTTCTGGCTGAAAAATGCCGGGCGGCCCAGCAGCGCCTCGCCCTGCGCAGTTCGCGCCCGCACGCCCATGCCCTGTTGTTCTGAAACCTCTTCCAGCGGTAAATATTGCTCACGAGGCAGTAACTGCGCCAGCGCGCGGCTGACCGGATGACTGCTCGCTGCGCCAAGACTGGCCGCCAGAATAAGCACCGCTTCAGAGGACTCGTTTTCCTCCAGCACCGGGCGTTGCAGATGCAATTCGCCGTGCGTCAGCGTGCCGGTTTTATCCACCACAATGGCGTTGAGATCGGCCAGTTCCTCAAGAAATGCAGAGCTGCGGATCAGGATCCCATGACGCGCCGCCACCGCGATACCCGCAATCGCGGTGGCCGGTGCGGAAAGCACCAGCGCACAAGGACATGCCGCCACCAGCACTGCCAGCATGGCGTGGGCATCGCGCGTGATAAACCAGGTCGCCGCGGCAATCAGTAAAATCAGCACCAGATATTGTCCGGCATAACGCTCGAGCAAACGGGTGATTGGCGGTTTGGCATGTTCAGCTTTTTGCATCAGCGCAATCACTTTACCCAGTGTGGCATCCGCGCCGGTTCGCGTGATCTCAACAGTCAGCAGTCCGTCCAGATTAATGGCCCCGCCGAACACGTCGTCACCCGCGCGTGCTTCCTGAGGCACGGATTCGCCGGTGATCGGCGCGGTATCCAGACTGGCGCTGCCGGAGATCACGCGACCATCGGCGGGCATCCGGTCCCCTGCGCGAACTTCTACCCGGTCACCGGTTTGCAGCTGATGGTTATCGATTTCTTCAATTTCACCGTCCGGCAATATCCGTCGCGCACGGCTGCGGGTCAGACGGCTGAGCGCATCAATGGCTTCCTGCGAGCCGATCACACTGCGCTCTTCCAGAATATGACCAAATATCATAATGCCCGGTAGCAATGCGGCGGTCATCAGATCGCCGGTCGCCCACGCCCCGAGCATCGCCAGCGCAATCAGCTGATCGGTAACACCGTGCAGACTCGGGCTGCGTAAGCTATATATCGCCGAACGCAATACCGGTACCGCCACCAGCAGGGAAGCCACGCCAAACAGAATCTGTCCGACGTCGCTTTGCTGAGGAAACAGCCACTGCCAGATCCAGCCGCAGAGCAGTAATCCGAAAGCGGCCATCGCCAGAATCAGCTGCACCGCCATACTCCGCTGCTCATTTCGCGTCAGCAGTACACTTTTCGCGGACGGCTCTTCAGAAGTAAAAGAAGTCACAGGACAAATACCTCAGGGTTGAGAGGATGGACGGTCTGGTCCGGGCAGGATCAGATGTGCGTCGTCATGGGGATCCACCGCCGTCACGCTGCCAGCATGGGCGAGGATCGCAGGCATCCGCTCCCGCCATAAACGCCACAGCAATTCGGGAGAATGATCATCAGCCAGCTGAACAATGGTTGCGGTATCGGCAGAAGCCCGTGCAATCTGTTCGCTGGCTTTAGCCTGCGAAACTTGCAGGGAACGATCTGCCGACTGAACCGCTTCCTGATGCACGCGGGCGGCCTCATTACCGGCACTGGCGATATCCTGCTCCGCCTGCTGACTGGCAGTCAGCACAGCGTTGAACGCATCGACAGCGGCGGGCGGTAAAGAAGACTGCACGTCAACGCGGCGGACTTCGATTCCGGGGTTGCTTCCCGCCGCATTCAGGGCGGCGAGTTGCTGATTAATCCCCTGACGCAAATCGCCGCGCAGCCGCTCACGACGTTCGGCGATATGATTACCGTTGCCGACCATTTCCGGCCGTGCGACCAGAATGGTATCCAGATCCCGCGAGGCACAAATCGCCACCGCTGCGTGCTCGGTTAATCTGTTCAGCGCGGGCAGCACGTGTTCTCCCTGCAACACAAAGGCCACCGGATCGGTTATCACGTAATACACCTGCACATCCAGCTGAACCACGCCGGAATCGCCGGTCAGTAAATACCCGGCACCGGCAACAGCGTCACTTTTCTCGCCGCCGGTATTGGTCCACGCAGGCACAATGGCTTTTCTCAGCAAGGCCGTAACATGATGTTCGATCACCCGATCGGCGGCGGGCAATATTTGCACCTGCTCAATGGGTTCCGGCCACGCCAGCAGCAAACCGGCTCCGGCCGTGCGCGAAACAGCACCAAAGCGCATCACTACCGCACGTTTGTCCGGCTCAATCTGGCGGACATTGGAGAAAAGCCAGCTGGCAGCAGCAATCAACGTCATAGCAAACAGCGCCAGATACGCCATACGCCCCGCCTGAAACCAGGCATTACCCTGAAAACGGGCTAATGGATTCATGGGCGCGGCCCGTTATTGTTAGCGGGTAACGCGGGCGGACCTTCTGCCAGTTGCTTAAACGGCGCTGCATCGGTGCGTAAAACCAGCTGCGTTCCCGGTGTGATCACGCTGTTGAGCGTATCGAGCGAGCGCAGCAAATCATACAATTCAGGATTACCGGCGCGGGCTTTAGCGTAAATCGCCGCACTCTGCACCTGCGCCTGCGCTTCGATATTGGCGGCGTTAACGGACGCATCGGCTTTCATTACGCGGGCATCCCGTTCGGCAGAAGACCGGATTTCAGCCGCCTGACGCTTACCTTCGGCAGACCGCTCGGTGGCGATAGTTTCGCGTTCGGCACGCATGCGATCCACGGTTGCATCCAGCGTTACTGAAGGCAGCGTCAGGCGTTCGACGCCGACCTGTACTAATTCGATGCCATAGCTATCGAGCAACTGACGAGCAATCTGATCATGTAAATGCTGCTCAAAACCGGAAAGCCGGATTTTGCCGGCATCGGTATTGACCAGATCAGCCAGCGCAAAACCGCTGGTGGTGGTTTCCAGCGCAGAACCGATAAACGTCCGTATCTGCGCGGCCGCCATATCCGGCTGATTTTGTACCGCTCGGATAAAACGCTGCACATGCTGAGGATCGTTTTTCACCTGCCAGACGGTATAAGCCTGCACGATAATCCGCAGGCCGTCGCGCGTGCCGACATCTTGTAAACCGCTCGACGTGGTGCGGATACGCAAATCAACCGGGATCGCAGTTTCCAGCGGAACCGGTAAATGCCACGCCAGCCCCGGATTCAATAACACGCGCACCGGATCACCAAAGCGCGTGATCACCATCGCTTCGCCGGAACGCACCTGTACCAGACAGGCAGACGCGGCAATCAGCGCCACTATTACGATAGCAATGGCAGCCCGCCGCCAGAATTTCGGTGTCGCCGGGCCGGAATGATGATGGTGATGGTGATGTCCGCCACCGTGATGATGCCCGCCATGTGTATGGTCGTCGTGATCGTGGGCCTGAGTATGTTGGGAATCACTCACCGGGTAGTCTCCGCTTTAACAGAATGCGCCGTTTTATCCGCTCCGGGCGTAAATGGCAGGGTGTAATTTCTCAGATCCAGAACCGGCGGTGCTCCACCACCAATACGGCTGTCGACAATCAAAACTTTCGGATGTTGTTGCATGGCCAGCATCAGCTGACTGAAATAACGCCCGGTCAGGAATGACTGTCCGCCCGTCTGATAGGCCTTATTCTCGGCGTTAAACCGCAATGCCATGACCTGCGCCTGATCGAGATTTTCATGGCTTTGTGCGCTGGCGGCGTCCAGCGCCAGACGGGAAAATTGCTGCGCGGCATTCAGCTGCTGTGCGGCCTGTCCTTTCTCACCGGCAATCGCGCTTTGCGCCAGGATCTGCGCAGCCTGTACGCCATGATAAGCGTCCGCCGCGCCCGCTGGCGGGTGGATTGATTCAATCACCGTCGCCAGCAGTTCCACGCCGCTGTGAAGATTATCCAGCTGACTTTGCACTTTCTGGCCGATATCTGCGGCAAGACGGATCTGTTCGCTGCCCAGAAGACTGTCGAGCGTGCGGGAGGAAAAATCATGTACCAAAACCTGATTGGCGATACTGCGGATCAGCACCGGCATATTTTCGGTGTGATAAAGGCTCGCCGTTGCCGCGTCATCATTCATGCCGATGCGGTAAACAAAGCGCACATCCATATCCATGATTTGAAAACTTTGCCGGTCGTTCCCTGCACTGGCGATAATTTGCGATTTGTCGCTGCTGTGGCTGGAATCCCATAACCGGTTGGCGCTTTCCGGCGCGGGGCCCTCAGCGGTATCTGCGACCATGACCGGCGAAGCAGTCACCGGCTCTTCAGAACCGGTGGTGAGTTCATGCACTTCGCCGTTATCGACCATTTGCGTATGTCCGAAAGGCCACGGCAGACCAAGATGTAAACCGGGCTGCCTGACCGCGACCGGTTTGCCGAAGGATTCGTAAATCCCCCGCTGCGTAAGCGGAACTTCACTGACGCCGGTCAGCAGCCAGCCGGTCAGCAGTAAGATTGCCGCCAGCGGCAACAGCGCACGCCGTATAAAATGGAATGCCCAGATCTGGCGCAGATCAATGCCGAAATGCTGATGCAATTCATTCTGCACAAACTGCAACGGACGCGGCGGCCAGCAAATTTGTGCTGCAAGCAAACTGCCCGCGATAAATTCCGGCTCTTTACCCTCACGCGGCGGCGAAAACAGCGCCATCAGCGCGCGCAGGAAAAGCTCCAGCGCCACCAGCGCCGGTAATATTCCGGTGAGCACCAGCACATGCGCAGGCCAGACTGCCGTGCCACGGGCAAACATCATCCCTGCCGTACTCAGCAATAACACGCCAATCAGCATGCGTAACAGCGGGGCCAGTTTTGCCGCTTCCGGCCATTCCTGCGGATTTTTTAACGTCCAGTGGCGTTCCAGCACCAGCACTGCAAAAGCGCAGAGAATGAAGAATGAACCGGCAAAATACCCCGCAGTGCCTGCTTCATTCGCGGGCAGCGGCAGTTGCCACAACAGCACAATGAGCAGTAATGCGGCGAGCGCCGGAAGTGCCTGAAAGAAGACGTGTGCATCCACATAACGCAACAGCGGGCGCACCCTGGGCGAAGCGGTCAGCCGATGCAGAAAAGCAGGAGGTTTATCCGGTGAGGCGGGTTCATCGCGGGGCGCAAACTGTTGGTCACGCCAGCGGGTGATGCGCCGGGCGCATTGCAGCGAGGCGGCGCACACCCACAGGGTGGCCATAATATTGCCGGTCAGCCACGGCCAGACTGAATCCGGAGAGACCATATACAGCATCAGCAATATCAGATACAGCACGCTGCTGATCACCATGATGCCGTTGATGAGCCCGGTCAGCCAGCGTGTGTGGGAGGCGGCAGCCTGAAAACGCAGAGGTTTACTGGCGTCTTCAGTCCCGGATGCCTTGTTTATACTCATGTCCGCTCCGGCAGAGGAGAAAAATAACCCGCACGCGGACGTAAGTCAGCGATGAAGTCAACCGAGCGTAACCGTATAACATTACAGAATTTTCAGCGATATGAATTTAGCCGTTTTTTTGCCACGAATTGTAAGCGTTTATCAGCAAGACGCGACGACCGGCAGAATGGGTTTTTGCCAGCCGTTTATTAAAGAATGTTACGTCAGGGAGACTTGTTCGAAATCCTGGAACATCGCCAGCGCCAGTCCCTGTGCGGGATTGAACCGCTCCGTCACAAAGCTGATGTACGTGCGGCTGAAGGCAAACGTCAGGGTAAATTGCTGCGCCGCCGTCAGCGTGTTTTCCACGAATAAAGGATGGCTGTTATAAGGGCAATCAATCAGCAACGTTTTCGGATTCACTAAATGGATAATCTGACTCAGCGCTTTACCTAACAATCTTCCGGCCTGCGCCATAACGTCGTCTACAATCTCTGCCGACAGCTGACGGTTATCCCAGCTCAGACCCGGCTGACGTTGTTCGAGTTGCCGGTTGATGGCGGAAAAAGCGATCAGCGATTCCAGACAGCCCCGCTGACCGCATGAACATAGCGGCCCGTCGGGCAGCACGGCTAAATGGCCGACTTCGCCCGCCGTCCAGCTGCCGCCTGAATACACGCCGTGTTCGGTTAACAGCGCACCGCCGATCCCCTCACCAATACGCAGATAAAAACAGGCGTCATCATCTTTTGCCACATCACCCTGACGGGCAATCAGGGAAGCCGCTTTCACGTTGTTCCATACGCTGACCGGAACCGCATCCGCGCAGTTCAGCAACGGTTGGAGGTTCACTTCGCCCCAGCCCAGATGCGAGGAAACGTGCAAAATACCCTGCTGGTGATCAACGATACCGGGAAACCCGATGCCGATGCCGACCAGATCCGGCCACGTCTGATGCAGTTGCTGGCAATGGCGCATGATTTCAGCCAGTACGGCGCGCGGTTCGGAGGTGTCGAGGGAAATGGTTTTTTCATCAATGATCTGCGAGAAATAATCGCAGACCATCCAGTGCAGGCGGTTGCGTTCAATCATGATGCCCGCCGCTTTTATTGCCAACGGTTTCAGCGCGACGTGAATTTTTGGCCGCCCGATGCTGCTGGTTTGCGCCACGCCCTGTTCTTCCACATAGCCCAGCGCAATCAGGTCATCGACAATCAGAGAAATGGTGTTTTTGCTCAGTGCCAGCGCGCGCGAAATATCCAGACGGGAACTGATTTTTTGCTGGCGAAGCCAGGCCAGTACACGTTTTTCATTGTACTGGCGCAACAGCGCGGGTCCTTTGCCTGAGTCTTTCATGTCATGACTTTCCATCGCGTTACACCGTAGCGTCGCATTATTACATGACAGAGGATCCGCGCGTCAACCTATTCACCCCGCCAGACTTCCGCCCCGTTTTTGTAGGTCGCCATCAATCGGAGGGTATTGTCCGACGCCTGTTGCAGCAGTATGGCATCCAGTGGCGCACCGGGGCTAAACCCCTGAGCTGCCGGCAGATTCAGGCGCGACGCTGGTCGCAATGACGCCATCTGAATCGCTTCCGCCAGCGGGACAATCTCATTGCTGACCAGTGTATTCACACCGTATAACAGCCCCTGCACCGAGCCTGCCAGCAGCGCCGGATTGCTGGCCATCGACAGCCTTCCTTCTGCACTCAGCACCACGTCGCCACCAATATGCGAATGGTAACAACCCGGCGGCATTCCGGCGTGACTGGTCACGTCACTGACCAGCAGCGCCCTGCCGTTTTTGGCGCGGATAAAGGTTTTCAGCACCGAAAGCGGCAGGTGTTCGCCATCGGCGATCATCGCGCACCACAGGCCGTCCTGCGCCAGCTGCTCCCAGATATAATTCGGATGTCGTGGCAACGTCAGATGCGCGCCGTTGCCCAGATGCGTGGACATCCGTGCCCCGGCTTTCACCGCAGAGGCAATCTGCTCCGGGCTGGCAGCGGTATGCCCGAGCGAAACCACCACATTATTCGCGACGCACTGGCGAATAAAATCGTCTGACTGCGGCCATTCCGGCGACAGGGTGATCATGCGGATCCGCCCTTCTGCCGCCGTCTGCCAGCGCTGAAATTGATCCCAGTCCGGGGCCTTAATATGAGCCAGATTGTGCGCTCCGCGCGGTCCGTCCTGCGGGGATAAGAACGGCCCTTCCAGATGGATACCGGCAACAGATTTTTCCACCCCCGAAAACGCACGGCAGGCCGCCGCCAGCGTGGCGACCATTTGGGTGATTTCATCGGCACCGTTGGTGATCACCGTCGGCATAAACGTCGTGACGCCCTGCTGCCACAACGCGTGCGTCACTTCTTTCACAGAATCCACGGTAAAAGGGAAACTGTTAAAATCAGCGCCGCCGTAACCATTGACCTGCAAGTCGACTAATCCTGGCGCAATCAGCGGGAGATCCTGACCGCCGGTCGCCGGACGTATCTGGCTGATAATGCCATCCTGCGCCACAATTTCCACCGGCTGCTGCGTGCGGTAATCCCTGCCGCATAACGTGATGTCACTCATCCGGCAACTCCCCGAAACCTGCGATATCGGTGTAAAGCGTGCAGGCAGAATGCGTGCGAAGCACCGTGGCCGGACAATCCACCGACTGCGGCGCGTTCAGTGTCTGCATTACAGCCTGATGTTTATTTTTGCCGGGCACCATGCAGAATAAGCGCGCAGCCGCCATCAGCGTCGGGATAGTCAGCGTCAGCGCGTGCGTTGGCACATCTTTTAAAGCAGGGAAACAGCCGTCGTTCACCTGCTGCTGACGGCAAATTGCATCCAGCTCCACGATTTTCATCGGCTGCGGATCGTTAAAATCAGCCACCGGCGGATCGTTAAAGGCCAGATGTCCGTTCTCGCCAATTCCCAGACACACCATATCTACCGGCGCCTGTTGCAGCAGGCAGGCGTAGTGCGCACAGTTCTGCGCCGCATCACCCGCCGCCGGAATTATATGCACCGTACCCGGTCTGACTTTGTCGAATAAATGCGTCGTGAGATAATGGCTGAACAAGGCCGGTGAACTGACCGGCAACCCGACATATTCATCCATGTGAAAAGCATCAACACGCGCCCAGTCAATATCGTCGGCCTGCGCCAGATATTCCAAAAACTCGTTCTGGGATGGCGCAGCGGCAAAGATTATCCGCACGCGATCCTGCTCTTTAAGCCGCTGACGTAAATGCGTGACTGCATCGCGGGCAGCGGCCTGCCCCATTTCCAGACGGGTGGAAAACACTTCAACATTCAGGCTTCCGGCCTGCGAGGTATATCGCGGAGATGTCATATCAAAACCTGCTTTTTTCTGTATTTAATGAAGTCCCTTACCGGGATTCTGACTGGTATGCGGCCGCCACTTTGGGCGCAGGCAGGTCTTCGGCCTGATCCTGATTCAGCGCATTCAGTAAAACATCCACTTCAGCACTGACCGGACGGCGGCGAAGTAATCCGCCAATGATAAATACCGCCAGTGATAACAGCACCGGAATAGCGACGATCTGCGCTGTACTCATGTCCGGCACCACAAATTTGACCAGGAAAAAGGCCGAGACACCCGCTGCCCATGAGGTAATTGCCGCCGCCGATCCGCATTTACGGAACCACGGCAACAGCCCGAGCAACATCGGAATAGAAATCGGCCCGACCAGCCCGCCGAACCAGACAATCAGCAGCGACAATACGCCGCCAAAACGGCTGGCATTCACGGCAATCAGCAGCGTGGTGAGGATAAACAGCACCACCGTGACGCGCGCCACCAGCAGTGAAGATTGTCCCTGACCAAAGCGTTTAGGCAGCAATACCGGCAGAATATCGCGGGTCACAACGGCGGTGATGGCGTTGGAATCCGAAGAGGTCATCGACAAGGTGTGGGTAAACATGGCGACCAGCACCAGTCCGATCAGACCGTTGGGCAGAAGATTCATCGCCATGATCGAATAAGATTGTGAAGGGTCAGCAATGTCCGGGAATAGCAGTGGCGCCGCCCACATCGGGTAAAACAAAATTAATGGCCAGACCAGATACAGCACCGAAGAAAGTAACGCGGCTTTGCGGGCATCTTTTCCGCGCGGCGAGGCGATAAAACGTTGCGCCAGATTCCAGGTACCGCCGTTGTAGCTCAGTGTGTAAATGACAAAATACGCCAGAATAAAACCCATCGAATACGGTCCGGCGACGATGTCGGTGTGGCCTGCGGGCAATCTGTCCCAGATAGTCAGCAGATTGCTAAAACCGCCCAGATGGAACGCCACTGCCACCACCATCACAATTGCGGCAATAAACTGGACGATAAACTGACCGAAATCGTTACAGGCATCAGCCCACAAGCCGCCCAGCACCGTATAAAACAGGCACAACACGCCAGAAATCGCGATACCCACCAGCGGATCCAGCCCGGTAAACACGTTGATGATAATGGCGATAGCTGCCCATTTAGCGCCGACGTCGAAGGTTTTCAGAAACACACCACTCCACGCCAGAATCTGCTGCGTCGGGACGTTATAGCGTGTCGAGAGATATTCCATCGGTGATTCGATATTCATATGGATCCGCAACCGTGCCCAGCGTGGCGCAAATATTACTGACCCGATGAAAACCGCAATCGAAATCGGGAATGCCCACCAGAAATAGATGGTCAGTCCGTACTTGTAGGCTACAGCGGCATAGGCGACAAATACCGCCGCGCTGTAGCCGGACATATGATGCGAAATCCCTGAAAGCCACCAGGGCATTTTGCCCCCTGCGGCGAAGAAATCCTTGGTGTTGCCCACTTTGCGCATAGCCCACAGCGTGGTCATCACAATCATCAGCGCGTACAGCGCCATGACAAAATAGTCTATCCCGTTCATCGTTAACTCCGGAGGCAAGATTGCATTGTCGAAGTCCGGCGGGGAAACTTGCCGGTTTTTTTAATTAATCCTAACTGAGGACTAATTAAACCTAACATGAGAAAACACGAACAAAACGTGAACAAGATCACGTAATTTTTCAATAATTGTCAAAGTGTTATAGGACTTTCTTATGGATGAGACGAAGATCGAAAATCAGGAACGTTGAACAACAGCGAAGATCATTATAAAAAAGGTGCCGTTTTCAGGCGGCACCTTAAGAATTTCAGAGGGTATCTTCCGCAACGTAATACTGCGGATCGTCAAGTTCATGAGAGCAGAACGGCCCGGCTTTCTTGAGCAGGCTCACACAATCATTGCTCAGATGGCGCAGGCGGATAGTTTTACCAGCATCAAGATAACGCGCCGTCAGCTTATCAATGGCTTCCACCCCGCTCGAATCCATTACCCGCGTACCGGCAAAATCCAGCACCACGTTTTGCGGATCGTTTTCAGGATTAAACAGTTCAGCAAACGTAGCAGCAGAACCAAAGAAAAGCGGCCCGTCCAGTTTATACACTGCCAGACAGCCTTTGGTTTTGTGTTCACGAATACGGATACGCGCCTGCTGCCAGGCAAACACCAGCGCCGAGATAATCACGCCGCTTATCACCGCCACGGCCAGATCGGTGAAAATGGTGATGACGGTGACAATCAGCATCACCAGTACATCAGCTTTCGGCATACGCCGCAGGCGACGAAGTGAACTCCACTCAAATGTGTTGTAACAGACCACCAGCATAATTCCCGCCAGCGCCGCGACCGGAAGCAGACCGATATAACCCGACAAACTGACCACAAACAGAATCAGCAAAATCGCGCCAACCATGCCGGAAATCCGTCCGCGACCACCGGAGGTGAAATTGATGATCGACTGCCCGATCATCGCACAACCGGCGAAACAGCCAAACAGACCACAGATGGTATTCCCCGCGCCCTGTGCGATGCTTTCGCGATTCCCGTTACCCTTCTGATTACCCATTTCATCGAGCACCGTCATGGTCAGCAGCGATTCAATCAGGCCGACCAAAGCAATAACCACCGCATAAGGCAGCACGACTTTCAGCATTTCAGTGTTGAACGGCGCAACCGGCAGGCTGAAGTGCGGCAACGCTCCGGAGATGTCCGCCAGGTCACCCACGCGGAGCGTGTGCAGGTTAAAACCAATCGCAACAGCGGAAACCACAATCAGCGCAGCCAGAGAAGAAGGAATAATTTTGGTCAGTTTCGGGAACAGCACCACGACCAGAATCGCCAGCAGAACCAGTCCGTACATCAGCGGCCCCTGCCCGGCAATCATGTGCAACTGCGCCAGCATAATCACAATCGCCAGCCCGTTCACAAAGCCGTGAACCGCCGGTAAAGGCACCAGCCGGATAAATTTACCGAGGCGAAAAACGCCAATCAGAATCTGAATAATCCCGGCAAAAATCGTCGCCCACAGGACATATCCCATGCCGTGCTGCGCCGCCAGACTCATCAGCACCACCACAATAGAACCCGCCGCGCCGGAAACCATACCCGGTTTGCCGCCAAACAGCGCCGTCACCAGCCCGATAATAAAGGCCGTGTGCAGACCGACAATCGGCGATAATCCGGCGACCAGTGAGAACCCCACCGCTTCCGGGATCATCGACACGGCCACCACAAATCCGGCCAGCGTTTCATTCTTCACTTCTGACAACTTCAGACCACGCGGGCTAAACATAAGACATCCGGTACATTTCCAGCTCAGTTAAAAAATTGTGACAAGTATCTAAAAATGACGGAACAGAGGCAAGGTTTAATCCGCGCCAGGATCTGCGGGCAGATCACAAGCGGATCGAGATAAATGTCGTTTACGTGTATAATGCGGGGAATTATGGTCATTACATCGTGCGGTTACAGTTAATCGCTTGATAACTAAGCTATTAAGGTGAGAAAAACATGGGATTCAAATGCGGTATCGTGGGCCTGCCGAACGTCGGTAAATCTACTCTGTTCAATGCGCTGACCAAAGCGGGTATCGAAGCAGCAAACTTCCCGTTCTGCACCATCGAACCGAATACCGGTGTGGTACCAATGCCTGATCCGCGTCTCGACCAGCTGGCTGAGATTGTAAAACCGCAGCGTATCCTGCCAACGACCATGGAATTCGTGGATATCGCCGGTCTGGTAAAAGGCGCATCTAAAGGTGAAGGCCTGGGTAATCAGTTCCTGACCAACATCCGTGAAACCGAAGCCATCGGCCACGTTGTGCGTTGTTTCGAAAACGACAACATTATCCACGTTAACAACAAAGTGGATCCGGCTGATGACATCGACGTTATCAACACCGAACTGGCGTTGTCTGACCTTGATACCTGCGAACGCGCCATTCACCGTGTGCAGAAACGCGCCAAAGGCGGCGACAAAGACGCCAAAGCTGAACTGGCTGCGCTGGAAAAATGTCTGCCACAGCTGGAAAACGCCGGTATGTTGCGTGCGCTGGATCTGAGCGAAGAAGACAAAGCGGCTATCCGCTACCTGAGCTTCCTGACGCTGAAACCAACCATGTACATCGCTAACGTCAACGAAGACGGTTTTGAGAACAACCCTTACCTCGACATCGTGCGTAAAATCGCAGACGCCGAAGGTTCTGTAGTGGTGGCAGTTTGTGCAGCGGTTGAGTCTGATATCGCTGAGCTGGAAGATGCTGACCGTGAAGAATTCATGGCGGAACTGGGTATCGAAGAGCCGGGCCTGAACCGTGTGATCCGCGCCGGTTACGAACTGCTGAACCTGCAAACTTACTTCACCGCTGGCGTGAAAGAAGTCCGCGCATGGACCATCCCTGTGGGTGCGACCGCGCCACAAGCCGCCGGAAAAATCCATACCGACTTCGAGAAAGGCTTCATCCGCGCACAGACTATCGCGTTTGAAGATTTCATCACCTACAAAGGTGAGCAAGGCGCGAAAGAAGCCGGCAAAATGCGTTCAGAAGGTAAAGACTACATCGTTAAAGATGGCGACGTGATGAACTTCCTGTTTAACGTCTAAACTGCGATTTAGTTCTGCATTCGCATAAAACCCACGCTTTGGCGTGGGTTTTTCATTTCCATGCATTCCAGTGGATCACAGGGCGCACTTTCATTTCTCCTCTCCCCCCATTCCGCGATATATTAGAGCCATTCTCATAAAATTTTCTCTTTGTAACGGGTAACATCTCCATGGCTCTCATTCCAAAAAACTACCAGCGTCTTGAAAGCGGTTATCGCGAGAAAGCGCTAAAAATTTACCCGTGGGTATGCGGACGCTGTTCGCGGGAGTTTGTGTATTCCAATCTTCGCGAACTGACGGTTCACCATATCGACCACGATCATACCAATAACCCGGAAGATGGCAGCAACTGGGAGTTATTGTGTCTGTACTGTCATGACCACGAGCACTCAAAGTATACGGAAGCCGACCAGTACGGCACCCGTGTCGTGGCGGGTGAAGATGCACAAGATGATGTCGGTGCAGCCACCTATAATCCCTTTGCTGATTTGCAGGCGATGCTGAATAAGAAGAAGTAGGCGCTGTTCGCTCCGCTCATCGACCCGCACATAAAACCTCTGCTTTAACCAAAATCCACGCCATGCCGTGGATTTTTTTTATGATCTCCCAGCGGGTTCCCGCCAAATAAGTGAGTCCCCTTAGATTTTCCTTGCATCCGAAAGCAGCGTAAGCATAATCGCAAATCCAAATAATAATGATTCTCAGTCCTTTTTACATACAGGTTACATTATGTGCGATTCCATTACATTCACAGGGTTCAAACCAAGGGTGCTGGCACTGTTTGTCAGCGTCACCTGCCTGCCCGCGATGGCGGCCACCGCCCCTGCTCCGGCAACGTCTTCGACCGCAGCGTCGGGCGATACCATGACCATCGTCAGCGCGCCGGATAACGAATTCAAACCGGGCGGCAATCAGCTGGTTCCGGCATATCTCGACGGACAAGTGGCACACGGCGGTCGTCTCGGTATGCTCGGCGAACAAAATGCAATGGATGTACCGTTCAACGTAATGAGCTTCACCTCAAAACTGGTGCAGGATCAGCAGGCCAAAACCATTGCTGATGTGGTGCGTAACGATGCCACGGTCCAGAATGTGCAGGGATACGGTAACTTTGCCGAAACCTACCGTATCCGTGGCTTTGAACTGGATGGCGATGACATGACTTATGGCGGATTGCCGGGCGTGGTTCCGCGTCAGGTAATGGATGCGTCGCTGATCGACCGTATCGAAATCTTCAAAGGCGCCAACGGATTGCTGAACGGTGCGGCGACTACCGGCGTCGGCGGCATGATCAATCTCGAACCTAAACATGCAGATGACACACCTCTCACCCGCGTGGGCGTCGATTACACCTCGTCCTCACAGGTCGGCGGCACACTGGATGTGGGACGTCGTTTCGGTGATGACAACCAGTTTGGGGTGCGCCTCAATGCCGTTAACCGCGAAGGCGAAACCGATATTGATGGTGAGAAAAAACGCACCACGGCGGCGTCACTCGGGCTCGATTTTCGCGGCGACCGTCTTCGCACGTCCGTGGATATGGGCTACCAGAAGAAAACCTTCCATGACGCTCGTCTTGGCGTGAACATCAGCGGTGTGGATTTCGTTCCGAAAGTGCCGTCCAACAGCCACAACTACAGTCAGGACTGGATATACAGCAATATTGAGTCCGAATTTGGTATGGCAAAAGCTGAATACGATGTGACTGACAACTGGACCGTTTATGGCGGCGTGGGCGCGCAACATTCACGTGAGACCGGCGATTACGCCTCTCCGGCGCTCAAAGATGAAGACGGAACGGCGACGATTGGCCGTCTGGACACGAACCGCATTATCAACAATTTCAGTGGAATGGCGGGCATTCGCGGCAATTTCGATACTGCTTTCATCACCCATAAAGTGAACTTCGGTTATTCCGCGCTGACGTCGCGTAATAATACAGCCTGGCGTATGGCGTACGGCGCCAATGCAGAAAACACCAACATCTATGACACTCCGAATGTCCCGAACCCGACACCAAATCTGTCCGGCGGTAATTACAACGATCCTTTAACGACCGGACGTAACCGCACGCAGGGTTATCTGTTAAGCGACACAATGGGCGTGCTGGATGACACCGTATTGTTCACCGTCGGTGCCCGTCATCAGAAAGTCGTCGTGCGTAACTACAGCAACAAGACCGGCGCGGAAGATGTGTCAACCCGTTATGACGACAGCCGCTGGATGCCGACCTACGGCATTGTGTATAAACCGTGGAAAGTTATTTCCCTGTACGCCAACCATACCGAGTCTTTGCAGCCGGGTGATGTGGCACCGAATACCGCGACAAACTACGGTACGACAACCGGTATTGCGCATTCAAAACAGAATGAAGTGGGCGTAAAAGCGGATTTCGATCGCGTCGGCGGATCGCTTGCATTATTTGAAATCAAAAAACCTTCTGGCATTCTGGACAGCAATAAATATTACGGCATGGACGGCGAACAGCGTAACCGTGGCGTTGAGCTGAACGTGTTTGGCGAACCGGTACTCGGTCTGCGCCTGAACGGCAGCGCGACCTGGATCGATCCGGAAATGACCAAAACGGCAAACAATGCCTACAACGGTAAAGATGCGATTGGTGTACCGCGCTACAACATGGTGCTGGGCGCAGAATATGACATCAAACCGGTGGAAGGCCTGACGGCCACCGCAATGATTAATCATTCCGGCTCACAGTGGGCAGATTCTGCCAATACCAAGAAAATTGATTCTTACACCGTTCTGGATCTTGGCGTGCGCTACCGTACCAAACTCAACCAGAACGATATGGTCTGGCGTGCCGGGGTTGATAACGTGACCAACGAGAAATACTGGTCAAATATCGACAGCACAGGCACTTATATCTATCAGGGTGATCCGCGCTCGCTGAAAGTCTCTATGACTTACGACTTCTGATAATAACATTCATATTGATAATCATAGGGATGCGTCGTGCATCCCTTTTTTATGCGCTTTTGAAAATCCGTTTTATCTGAAGGTGTATCACTATAATTTTTCCGCGCGTCAAAGATTCGTTCACAACCTGCATTCCCCCTGCCTAATGTAAAATTAGTCGGTTATATAAAAATGATGAACGATAAAATCACTTTCTTATAACTTGTTTATTTAACTGGTTTTTTATCGGTTTCGGTAAGATTACGCAAAAGCATAAAAACATCTCTAAAAACTCTTATCCTGCTATAATTTTCATTATCAAAAGAAGTTTTGGCTTTTCCGAAAAAATCGTAATAGACAGCTTACTTTCCAGAGGTTACATGCAAGATAGCCCATTGCTCGCAAGTATTAACAAAATTAAAAGCTTCGACTTGAACCTCCTTCTCACTTTCGAAGCAATTTATCTTTATAACAGCGTCTCTGATGCAGCAAATCTTTTGGGTAAAACGCCTTCTGCTGTCAGTCAGTCTTTGACTAAACTGCGAAGTGTTTTTTCTGATCCCTTGTTTGTTCGCGAAGGAAAGGGTTTTGTGGCGACGACAGTCGCCGAAAACTTGCACCTTCACCTCAGTGAAGGTTTTAGCCAGCTGCTTAACAGTCTCGATTATTTTTATGATGCCAGTACAAAAAGCAAATTCACCATTCATTCAACGGCCTATGCCGCAGCACGACTGATGCCCGATATTTGTGCTCAGATCGAAAAAGACGCGCTGCATTGCACAATTTCACATATCAGTTCAGATGCCATCATGGATAATGATGAAGATATTCTGATTTATCGCAAAGCGGATATTATTTTTGATACCAAGCCTTTCTACAGTTTTTCTACCATTACGGAACCCTTTATCACCGAGCACGTTGTGGCGGTCTGCCGTCAGGATCATCCACGATTGAAAAACACTTTGACACTGGAAGAAATGAAGTTTGAAAACTCCACTTTTCTAACCGTTGGCTCAGAGGGCGTAAAGCGGGTTCAAAATGATATTAATGGTTACTTTGGTGATCGGGAGTTTTCTTTTAGCAGCAGCTCTATTATTGCCAATACGGCAATTGCCGAAAAAACCAATTGCGTGAGTTTTATTCCTAAGTGGTTTGCCACTAAATTTACGAAGAGTTTTAACATTAAGATTCTGGAGTGTGAATTTCAGACCGAGCCGGTTACGCTATTTCTTACATACAATAAATCCTCTCTTAAAAATAATAATTTCATCGAGATTTTAAAAATAATTAACCAATGTAAAGAGTTGTATTAGAAATTCGGTTTGCATCCGTTATAACTTGCAATGGATACCCGCACCGTCATGACCGTCAGTACGGGTTTTCTCCCAAGACTTTTCAGGAATACTTCCCACCGGTCGGGCCGTGAACTCCTGATAAATCGGCTTTCGCCGCTTGCCCGCGAGCGATGCCTCACCCTTGCCAGTCTTTAGTGACATTTGTCAGCGTACCAATATTAACTTCGCCGCAGTTTAACAAAATAATTCCCTAGCGCATTTTTTTCAGCAGTTTCATAACAATATCTTTACCGTCTTCTTCATGGAGGTTTTTCCGGTAATTCATATAGACGTTAGGTTCCTTAAAGCCAGATCCAAAATTGTGGTTAAGGATTTTTATTGCAAATGACATATTCAACTTTAGAAATACGCTCATCGGGATGATGCAAATCATTTCTGTGATTTCAACAACAGAGAGCAGGTCAATGTAATTATTACAACAGAACCCGATGTTAACATCCGGCAGCAGATTGTCCCCGCCGTTGGTACTCCACTCTTTGGTCAGATGTTGTTCCTCAAGAACCGCATGCGTTTCCGAGATATAATTTTTATAGTTGATTGACTGAGAAAAACGCGGGTGATCTTTACTGCATATTATACAAACTTCTTCCTTAAACAACTTTCTGAACAAAATTTGCGGGTGATAAACAGGTTCATAATCAAAAATGACATCTACGCTGTTATCCAGCAGAACTTCCGGAAACATGACGCGCGAAGTCGGTAAAGGCACCAGCCTGATCCCAACAATATTTTGTTCCTTCGCCAGATTAAAGGTTAGCGGAATGACGTTATTCGCGACAAAATCCGTAGTCGAGATGACCAACGGGTAACTATGCAGTGGGGCATAATCTCGAAGGGTACCGGCATCCGCCGAATGTAACATAGGCTGAATTTCGCTGTGCAACTTCAGGGCAAAAAGCGTCGGTGTGAATTGCTTGTTTATTCGAATAAAAAGCACATCTGAATAAATGATGCGCATTTTTTTGATGGCATAACTGACACTCGACGATGAGATGTTTAGTGAAATTGCTGCATCTTTCATATTTTTCAAACGTATTACAGTTTCGAATATTTTCAGAAGTCTTAATTCTGCATGGAAGTAAGATGTCATTTACATATAATCCTTTTTATGAAAATAAGGCTCTCAACTACAAATAAGGGTTTGTTTTAATTTTTGGTATATATTTCGAATATTTTGGCTAACCCTCTGAGCTGATCAATTCGAGCATCGTAGCGAGCCTGATCAAGTTTGCTTCCTTTCCCGGAGGCACTGGCCTGCTTAAGCAATGTCACCGCGTCATCAAGCTTTCCTTTCAAGGCTAAACCTTCAGCGCGCGCCGCGAGCTCCTGATCCCTTTCACCTTCTGCCGCGCTGGCTTTTTCCAGCAAAGACCATCCGTTAGGGTCATCCGGCCACGTAAAGGTATATTTATTCAAAATTTTATGGGCTTTCGCGTATTGCCCGGCTTCCAGACAGGCATTCGCCAGATTGAGCTGAAGAACGGGGTTATTAATAACTGCCCCGCTTTTTTCCAGCCGGGCCACGGCCTGTCCGGCCTGCTGACGGGCAATATCCACGTCTGTCAGCGCATCTAAGAACCACGCGTTATCAGGTGCCTGACTGTTCAGAACCAATAGCAAAGCACTGGCTTTATCATATTGTTTATCCTGGTAAGCAAGAATGGCCTCGCCATATTGCGCGGCGATTTTTTCATGCGAACCACCCACTTGCAGTTGCTGTATTAATGCTCGCGCGTCTTCCGTGTCATTCCCGGCATACATCGTCATGACCCGCACCTTCGCCAGCAGAAAATCCTTCGAAATGGGTCGTTGTTGCGGACGTGCCATCTGGCCTGCCCGGTTACGAATGTCAGCCAGGCGGCTGTCGGGCAACGGGTGAGTCAGCAGCATTTCCGGCGGTGCGGTTGAACCACGGGATTCGTCGGCCAGCTTTTGCAGAAAATCAGGCATGGATTGCGGATCAAAACCCGCCCGTTCAAGCACCTGGATACCAATACGATCGGCCTCTTGCTCATTGGCTTGCGTAAAGCTAATCATACTCTGCTGGCCGCCTGCCAGCGTGGTGGTCAGTGCCGCCATGCCGGCCTGCGGGCTGGCCGTGGCCAAAATAATGGACCCCAGCGCCCCAACCCAGGTGAACGGCGCATTATTTTTTTGATCTTCCATCGCTCTGGCCAGATGACGCTGTGTGACGTGTGAAATTTCATGTGCCATCACTGAAGCTAACTGATCTTCATTATCGCTGTAACGAAATATGCCCGAATGAATAACAACATTGCCGCCGAAAAATGCAAAAGCATTCAGTTCATTGTTATTAACCAGATAGAAATGAAAAGGTGTTTTTACTGAGTAAGCATGAGATACCAATTTCTCTCCGAGCTGATTAATATATCCCACTAGTAACGGGTCATCAATCAAAGGCGTAGCAGCCCGCATCTGACGGACATAAAAGTTTCCCATCTGTATTTCCTGGCCAATACTCAGCGTACTGCCCGCAGTAATGCCAATATCAGGTAACGTATCGGTTGATACGCTGACCGGCATTGCTACCGGTTTTTCTTCCTGCTCCCAATAGTTTTGGACCGTTGCCGCTGAAACAGAACCGCCTAACAGTGTTCCGACGAGTAATGCTAGAAATGTAGTTTGAAATTTTAGGATCATAAATTATTTTCCGTCAGGCTCGCTCTCTTTAATTGAAACGGTGCAGCAAAAACCAGAGCCTAATGATAACTGCAGTATCGGCACAAATGTCATTTGCACAAGTTTGAACATAATAACGCATATTATTTAATTAACACCCCCTAAAAACATTAGAGTGGCTTACTTCATGTTTAAGAGAAACTTAATTAAAAAATACTAAATAATGGTTTATTAAATTCTAATAGATCCGGCAGGCTGCTTTAATTAAAAGCTGTGATATTGTTTAGTACGTTTCAAGTAGCAATGAAACAAACTTTATCTTGCGGAATAACGGGTTTCGCTAACGCAAATAGTAATTTACGGCATTGATTGCCGTCATTATTTTAGAAAACACTTCTATAAAGATTTGTTCAACGTTTCTGACCCGGTAGGCGGTACTCATTTCACCAAGAATTGTCACATAAACAAATGGATAAACTTATGCAGAAGAAATTGCTCTCCTTATGTATCGCCCTCGCGGTCAGTAATAACGCGCTGGCGGGAACAGAAATTCAAAGCAAGAATAAAGTTGAAGAAACTACTTGCCCCACTAAAACCAGCGAATTATCAAAAGAACAGCGAGCAAAACTTCCCAAAAAATGCCTGACCGCGGAAGATGACACCATGTGGGAATGGATAGCTGGCGGCGCAGCCGCAGCGGTTGCGGGTATCGTGGCTATTGCTAGTGGCGGTGGTGG
>NZ_JAFMOY010000121.1 GCF_019049625.1 Rahnella ecdela | reverse complement strand
CAGAAGTGAAACGCCGTAGCGCCGATGGTAGTGTGGGGTCTCCCCATGCGAGAGTAGGGAACTGCCAGGCATCAAATAAGTGGAAAGCCCTGTACTGACGTACAGGGCTTTTTGCTATGAGGAATTTAGGAAATGAAAAAGGACATAACCTCTAGTTTTGCTGATTTTTCAGCCACTGAATAACAAATTCCCCTACATTATCAACCTCGTTTATATTCAAGAGATTGATCGCAGGCTTAACCGGATCGAACAAACCATCACAGGCGACTGCAACAACATGATTATCAATCAGGCTTTCCAGTAGTTTCCCTGTCTCTTTCCTGTACAGCACGATTTTATCAATTTCTTCATGCTTAAATCCCTCTACTAAAATCATATCCAGGTTATTACTGTCGAAACGGGTCGCCAGATATTCCAGACTGAGCTCGTCCTGACCCGGAGTTTCAGTCATCAGCGCCCACCGGCTATTGCTGGCAATCATCGTCTGGTCTGCGCCAGCTTTACGCAGCTCAAAACTGTCTTTACCCGGTGTATCAACGTCGACATCATGGTGGGTATGCTTAATCAGACCGGTTCGTATACCACGCTGACGCAGGTAGGGAATGAGCTGTTTCAGCAATGTGGTTTTTCCCGTCCCGCTGTAAGCGGCTACTCCAAGCAGTGGAATTTTTTTGTTGTTTATCATCTTAAGAGATCCTGCCCGCGGGTTTTCCAAAGTGTCACATCTTCAGGGGTATTGAGGTTGGAAAAAGCCGTTGATTCACCGAAAAGTATCGATTTTGCCCCTATATTATGAAGGAAAATCATCAGCTTCCTGTCACCATTTTCAAGATATGCCGTCAACGTCGGGATCAGAGCGCGGTTTAAAAGGCAAAGTGTCGGATGCTCACGATCCGTATCGCGTGCATAGGCTGCTTTCTGACCTGATAGTCCGGCAGACAATGATTGGCTGAGACTGGCTGGGAAAGCGGGAACGTCGCAGGGAACGAAAAGTACCCATTCTGTTTTACTCACCGATAACGCTGCAAGCATACCGGCAAGAGGGCCTGAGAAATCGGGTTTGATGTCGGGGACGGTCTGGAAATCCCTCCCGTAACGTTCAGAGTTCCGGTTACAGCTGATTAAAATGTCTCCGACTTGGGGACGTAATCTTTGGGCGATATGTTCAAATAAAGGCTGACCATTAATATCAATCAGCCCTTTATCTTCCCCCATCCTGCTCGACCGACCGCCAGCTAAAATAACGCCAGTAATGTTATTGCGATCCATACTACCCACCTGTCTAAAGCTCATTATTGCTGTCATTGTAACGCCTTAATTTACCCCCACGCAGGTTAAACTTTTCTGCGGTGAGCTTGTACTTTCCCTGACGAAATAACCCTGTTATTTTTAAGGTCTGAAAACAAGTGGAGAAGGATTATCATGAAAGAACATCGCGTGAACGAACTGATCGAACTGCTGCATCCTGCATGGAAAGAAGATTGCGATCTGAACCTGATGGAGTTTATCCAGAAGCTGGCTACAGAATGTGGTTACCAGGGACCATTAGGCGAACTCAGTGATGACACATTGATTTATCACCTGAAAATGCGTGGTACTGACAGTACTGCTGAAATCCCGGGTTTGAAGAAAGACTATGAGAATGATTTTAAAACTGCACTTTTACGTGCCCGCGGTGTGATTAAAGATTGATGTAAACTTATGTGAACTTCATGCGAACCGCCAAAAATAGATGATACTATTTCCCATTGTCATTTTTCTGTGCGGCCAATCCGAATGAAGTTATGAACAATTCAGCTTTTAATTTTCAGGCATTGTCGCCGGATCTTATCCTTGATGCGTTAGAGAGTGTCGGTCTTATTGCTGAGTCCGGCCTCACTGCATTAAACAGCTATGAAAACCGTGTTTACCAGTTTCTCGGTGAAGACAGAAAACGCTATGTGGTGAAGTTTTACCGTCCTGAGCGATGGACAGAAGAACAGATCCACGAGGAGCATCAGTTTTCTCTCGATATGGCTGATGTGGAAATACCTGCTGTTGCCCCTCTTTCTATCAACGAAAACACTCTGCATCATTATCAGGGATATATGTTTACCGTATTTCCCAGTGTCGGTGGTCGTCAGTATGAAATCGATAATCTCGACCAGTTGGAGTGGGTCGGACGTTTTCTAGGACGTATTCATCAGGTGGGAAGTGAAAGCTTGTTTACGGCGCGTCCCACTATCGGGCTTGACGAGTATCTTGTCCACCCGCGAGAGGTTCTCGCGCAATGTCCGCTGATCCCTAAAAGTTTACGCGAACCTTTTTTATCTGCAACCGATCAGCTGATTCGCACTACATGTGATTATTGGCATACTGACTGGCAACCTCTACGCTTACATGGTGATTGTCATCCGGGGAATATTCTCTGGCGGGACGGGCCGTTGTTTGTCGATATGGATGATGCCCGTAATGGCCCGGCGATACAGGATCTCTGGATGCTGCTGCATGGCGATCAGAGTGAGCAAAGGCTCCAGTTAGATATCTTGCTGGAGGCTTACGGAGAGTTTGCTGATTTAGATACCCGCGAATTGTCTTTGATTGAACCGCTGCGCGCGATGCGCATGGTTTACTATCTGGCCTGGGTTGCCCGTCGCTGGGAAGATCCTGCATTTCCCAAGAGTTTCCCCTGGATGCAGGACGAAGATTTCTGGCGTAGCCAGATAGCGGCATTTACTGAGCAAGTTAAGAAATTACAGGCACCTCCTTTACAGCTGATGCCAATGTATTGATTCATGATTAATGTTCGAAGTTTAATTAAATGGAGATAGGCTTTATATGAAAAAGATATTCCTGGCATTGGTTGGTATGGTTATGGCCTTCAGTGTGTCTGCCGCGCAATTCTCTGATGGCGCACAGTACGTTACTTTAGATAAAACCGTTGCCAATGAGCCACAGGTACTCGAGTTCTTCTCATTTTATTGCCCGCACTGCTACCAGTTTGAACAAGTCTGGCATGTCTCTGACAACATCCGTAAGAACCTGCCTAAAGATGTTAAATACACCAAATATCACGTCGAATTCCTGGGGCCGCTGGGTAAACAATTAACTCAAGCCTGGGCTGTTGCGATTGCTCTGGGTGTTGAAGACAAAGTAAGCCCGCTGATGTTTGATGCTGTGCAAAAACAGCAATCAGTTCAGAATGCTGACGATATCCGTAAAGTCTTTATTCAGGCGGGTGTGAAAGGCGAAGATTATGATGCCGCACTTAACAGCTTTGTCGTGAAATCTCTGGTTGTTCAACAAGAGAAAGCCGCTGCTGATCTGGGTCTGCAAGGCGTTCCTTCTGTATTTGTGAACGGCAAATATATGGTTAAAAATGACGGACTTGATACCAGCTCAATGGATATGTACGTTAAACAATATTCTGATGTGATCAACTTCTTAGCGAACAAAAAATAAGAATTCCTGATCTTAACGCCAGCTTTCGGGCTGGCGTTATATCTTCAAAGAATTGAAATTCAGAAAATTATTATCGATGTAAATATAAAAATCCCTCCAGAAAGTTTTCCGATAAATATTACTATCCACAATAGCTATTAAACTTCTATTACATCAATATTTCATAAACCATTCGTATAACCTGATGAAACACGTAGTTAAAATCCTGATGGTTTTTTAGATTAACATCCCGTATTAATTTCCTATTAAAACTATTCACAAAGTTATCCACAGGGTGATCCTTCGAGATCCCTCGCAACTTCGCAATGAATTTCCTTCTCAAGGTTCGTCTTTCCCGCTGGCTATGGCATCCTTAGAGCATGTCTGATCACGAATAAAGAAGAGTTATGGCCCAGATAGCAGAAAACCCCTTAATCCTGGTGGACGGCTCGTCCTACCTTTATCGCGCTTACCATGCGTTCCCTCCGCTGACCAACTCTGCGGGCGAACCGACCGGCGCGATGTACGGTGTGCTGAATATGTTGCGCAGTCTGTTGCTGCAATACACCCCAAGCCACGTTGCTGTGGTTTTTGACGCGAAAGGCAAAACCTTCCGTGATGAACTGTTTGAACAGTATAAGTCTCACCGCCCTCCGATGCCGGATGATCTGCGCTCTCAGATTGAGCCGCTTCACCAAATGGTGAAAGCGATGGGGCTGCCATTATTGGTCGTTTCCGGCGTAGAGGCCGATGACGTGATCGGTACGCTGGCACTTGAAGCCGAGAAAGCAGGACATGCGGTTCTGATCAGTACCGGTGATAAAGATATGGCGCAGCTGGTTACTCCGGGCGTCACTTTGATTAACACCATGAATAACGCGATCCTAGGGCCAGATGAAGTTGTTGAGAAATATGGTGTTCCACCAGAGCTGATTATTGATTTCCTTGCGCTGATGGGTGACTCCTCGGATAACATTCCGGGCGTACCGGGCGTGGGTGAGAAAACAGCACAGGCGCTTTT
Organism: Rahnella ecdela; assembly: GCF_019049625.1. Lineage (GTDB taxonomy): Bacteria > Pseudomonadota > Gammaproteobacteria > Enterobacterales > Enterobacteriaceae > Rahnella > Rahnella ecdela. The sequence continues at coordinate 121,984 of NZ_JAFMOY010000121.1, read as the reverse complement.
ACAAGGCATTGGTGGCCTCGATGCGCTGTATGCTGATCTCGATAAAGTGTCGACACTAAGTTTCCGTGGCTCAAAAACCATGGCCACAAAACTGGCGGATAATAAAGAGGTGGCTTACCTCTCTTACAAGCTGGCGACTATCAAAACGGACGTTGAGCTGGATCTGACCTGTGCAGAGCTGACGGTTTCAGAACCTGATGCCGACGAACTCCATAAGCTTTTTGGTCGCTATGAATTCAAGCGCTGGCTGGCGGATGTAGAATCCGGCACCTGGCTGAGCGCCAAAAAATCGACAGGAAAAGCGCCAGCATCAGCGAAGAAAGGCGCGCAGGCTGAAGAAACGATTTCAGCATCTGCTGTCGAACCTAACCAGCTTTCGCAGGACGGTTACGTCACCATTCTGGAACAGGCGACTCTCGATGAGTGGATCGGTTATCTGAAAGCATCGGACGTTTTCGCTTTCGATACCGAAACGGATGGTCTGGATACGCTGACGGCTAATCTGATCGGTTTGTCTTTCGCTACGGAAGCGGGCAAAGCGGCTTATCTTCCTGTGGCGCATGATTATCTTGATGCACCGTCGCAGCTGGATCGCGATGATGTGCTTAAACAACTTAAGCCGTTACTCGAAGATGAAAATCAGCGGAAAGTCGGGCAGAACCTGAAGTTCGACCGCGGCGTTTTACTGCGTTATGACATCGAATTAAAAGGTATCGCCTTCGATACCATGCTCGAGTCCTATGTGCTCGATAGCGTGTCCGGGCGTCATGACATGGACAGTTTGGCCGATCGTTATCTCGGTCATAAAACCGTAGGCTTTGAAGAGATTGCCGGTAAGGGCAAAAATCAGCTGACTTTCAACCAGATTGCGCTTGAGCAGGCGGCGCCGTATGCGGCAGAAGATGCCGATGTCACGCTGCAATTGCATCAGGCACTCTGGCCACGCATTCAGGAAAGTGAATCCCTGACCAAGGTGTTCACGGATATTGAAATGCCGCTGGTGCCTGTTCTTTCGCATATCGAACGCACCGGTGTGTTGATTGATCAGAATATCCTCGCTGCTCACTCGAAAGAGCTGGCTATTCGTCTGAACGAGCTGGAAAACAAAGCGCATGAACTGGCCGAAGAGCCTTTTAATCTTTCTTCGACCAAACAGCTTCAGGCCATTTTGTACGAAAAACAGAAATTGCCGATCCTGAAGAAAACCCCGGGTGGCGCACCATCAACCAATGAAGAAGTTCTGGCTGAGCTGGCACTCGATTATCCATTGCCGAAAGTTATTCTGGAATATCGTGGTCTGGCGAAACTGAAATCGACTTACACCGACAAACTGCCGTTGATGATCAACCCCCAGTCTGGTCGCGTGCATACTTCTTACCATCAGGCAGTTACTGCAACGGGACGTCTGTCTTCCAGCGATCCCAATCTGCAAAACATTCCTGTGCGTAATGACGAAGGGCGCCGTATCCGTCAGGCATTTATCGCGCCAAAGGACTACATCATTCTGGCGGCTGACTACTCACAGATTGAATTGCGTATCATGGCACATTTATCGAAAGATGAAGGTTTGCTGAAAGCCTTTGCTGAAGGCAAAGATATTCACCGCGCAACCGCTGCAGAAGTTTTTGGTACGCCGTTGGAGAAAGTCTCCGGTGAACAACGTCGCAGCGCGAAAGCGATTAACTTTGGTCTGATTTACGGCATGAGCGCCTTTGGTCTGTCACGCCAGCTGAATATTCCGCGCAAAGAATCTCAGCGTTATATGGATTTGTACTTCGAGCGTTATCCGGGCGTATTGGAATACATGGAGCGCACTCGTACTAAGGCATCTGAACAGGGTTACGTTGAGACGCTGGATGGCCGCCGTCTGTATCTGCCGGACATTAAATCCAGCAACGCCATGCGCCGTAAAGGTGCTGAACGTGCCGCGATCAACGCCCCGATGCAGGGGACCGCGGCTGACATTATCAAACGCGCCATGATAAGCGTCGATGCCTGGCTGAAACAGACAGACGCACCGCGTGCCCGCATTATCATGCAGGTACACGATGAACTGGTGTTTGAAGTGCATAAAGATGATGTCGAAGCAGCGAGTGAAAAAATTCGCAACCTGATGGAAGCCAGTATGTCGCTGGCAGTTCCGTTGAAAGTGGATGTCGGAACGGGTGAAAACTGGGATCAGGCTCACTAAGTGAATAGTTATTAAGCTTTTTTTGTAATTAAGCTACAGAATTCTCTGCTCAGATCATGAAGGTGATCGCATAAACCGCGATTTTTGTGTAAGTAAACTACAAAAAGTTCTTTTTCCCTGTCAGGAAATAGGGTAAAGTTTCTCTCGTAGGGTACAGAGGTAAGATGTTCTATCTTTCAGACCTTTTACTTCACGTAATCGGATTTGGCTGAATATTTTAGCCGCCCCAGGCATTTATGTCTGGGGCGTTTTTTATTGGGCTTTTCACAGAGTTACGACAGTTTTCTGACCGACTGTCATAAAGCTGCAGCCATAAAAAAGGGCAGCCTGTTGGCCACCCTGATGTGTTCTTTATTTACAGATTTCTTCGTTAAAGCGCGGAAAATTATTCGCCTTCGTCAAAAAGCTCTTCTTCCAGCACTTCTGGTGGGATTTCACTGAACCATGTGTTCAGTTTATCACTCAGTTTGTCCACGCCCATTTTCTTCGGTGAAGAAAACGCTTCAACCTGAATATCACCCATGAATTCCTTCACGGCTTCGCGGACCATTTTGATCTGCGCCTGACGCGCACCGGATGCCAGTTTGTCTGCTTTAGTCAGCAACAACATCACCGGCGTACCAACATCCACAGCCCACTGAATCATCTGCTGATCGAGATCTTTCAGCGGATGGCGGATATCCATCAGCACAACCAGACCTTTCAGCGAGTTACGCATTTGCAGATATTCACCCAGTGCGCGCTGCCATTTACGCTTCATTTCTTCCGGTACTTCAGCGTAGCCGTAACCCGGTAAGTCGACCAGACGGATCCCCGGTTTCACTTCGAACAGGTTGATGAGCTGAGTACGGCCAGGCGTTTTACTGGTACGTGCGAGACTTTTCTGCTGCGTCAGAGTATTCAATGCGCTGGATTTGCCGGCGTTTGAACGACCAGCAAATGCGACTTCAATGCCTGCGTCAGATGGCAAATGCCGGATATCCGGGGCGCTCATGACGAAATGGGTCATATGATAGTTGTAAGTTTGGCTGGTCAAAGCGTGCGTCTCCGTGAGGCATGAGTATCTGGCTGGCGATTATAACTGCAACAGAGCCGAGATGCGTTCGTGTTTTTAAATTCCGAATGATGAGGCGAAGGGACCACAGAGATGAAGGCGGGGGAAATTGCCTTCATGATGTAAGACATTTGCTATTCATGATGCGGGTTATTTCGCTTATTTTGTCGCCGTGTTTTTTAATGTTATTCAATTTCAATAAGATAAAAATTATGTGGTTCTGAAACCTACATGTCGGCAGGCGGGTATCTTGAGCCTTTGTGCCAGTCGGGTAAAGTATTTCTTACGCGGTGAAGGCGAGAACGGACACAAGGACGAATATTGCATTCAGGGATCACGGGAAATGCATCGCGATTTACGGACGAACGGAGCCGGAGGCTCTGAAAGGCAAAGGAAAAACCGGGACGTTGACGCTATACAGGGAAAGTGTTTGAGGAATATCCTTCTTCGGAAGGAAAGAAAAAGGCAGCAAGGTTAACTTGCTGCCTTTTTTCTTTGTTCGCTTTCTGCTAGATTCCGCCGCAAATCTATACTAAATGTACACACCTAAGAGCAGATGCCATGAAACAGCCAGCGAAAGCACCGCGCGCCAATACCGCGACAGCTAAAACAAAGAAGAAAAGTCGTGTAGAGCTTGATATCGAAGCGCGCGAACGCAAGCGTGACAACAAGCGCCGTGGCCACAAAGCAGGCTCACGCGCAAACCCGGACGCTGCCCAGAATCAAAGCGGGGCTGGCGCTAAAAAAACTGATCCACGTATCGGCAGTAAAAAAGCTGTGCCATTAATCGTGGAAACCGTCACAAACAATGCAGCGAAAGCGAAGAAAGCGGCGCAGGTGAAGCCGGAAGCAAAACCAAAAATGTCTCCGCAAGAAGAACTGACATTATTAGAAAATGATGAGCGTCTGGATTCCCTGCTCGATCTTATCGACGATGGCAAAGCGCTGAGCGCAGAAGATCAGGCTTATGTTGACCAGACTCTGGATCGTATTGATGTTCTGATGGAAATCCTCGGTATCGAACTTGGCGACGACGAAGATGACGAAGAAGAAGAGAAGAACGAAGATATGATGCAGTTGCTAAAACGCGGGAATCCTAAAGAAGGTTTCTAAGCGATGCGCTGGGTCATTCCGGCAATAGCCTTACTCTTTGCATGTTATCTCCTTTGGTTATTCGGTAAACTACGACGGTTATCGAAAACCAAAGCACGTTTGCGCAGAGCGACCTTTGTAAGGCAGGCCAAAAGCCTGCCTGTAAGGGAAACCGGCAGCATCCGACGCCGGAAGGAGTAAGTCACCCATGTCAGAACAGACCACCGTCTGGGATTTAGCGCTGATCCAGAAGTACAACTATTCAGGTCCGCGATACACATCCTACCCAACAGCACTCGAATTCAGCGAAAGCTACGACGATGCGGCTTTTAAGAAAGCGGCTGTTCGTTATCCTGATCGCTCCCTTTCCCTGTATGTGCATATCCCTTTCTGCCATAAGCTCTGCTATTTCTGCGGCTGTAATAAACTGGTGACCCGTCAGCAGCATAAAGCCGAAGAATATCTCAACGTGCTTGAGAAAGAGATAAGCCACCGTGCGCCGCTCTTTAAGGGCCGTCAGGTCAGTCAGTTGCACTGGGGCGGTGGTACTCCCACTTACCTTAATAAAGCGCAGATAAGCCGTCTGATGGGCCTTCTGAGGGCACACTTTGATATTCTGCCTGATGCAGAAATGTCACTTGAGGTGGATCCACGCGAAATTGAGCTGGATGTGCTCGATCATCTGCGCAGCGAAGGCTTTAATCGTCTGAGTATGGGCGTGCAGGATTTCAATAAAGAAGTGCAGCGTCTGGTGAACCGCGAACAGGATGAAGACTTCATCTTTGCGCTGATTGAACGCGCCCGTGCGCTGGGCTTCAACTCCACCAATATCGATCTGATTTACGGCCTGCCGAAACAAACGGCGGAAAGTTTTGCTTATACGCTGCAACGTGTTGCAGAGCTGAACCCGGATCGTCTTAGCGTGTTCAATTACGCGCACATGCCTACACTATTTGCCGCTCAGCGTAAAATCAAAGATGCCGATCTGCCCGGCGCAGAAGAGAAGTTGAAAATTCTGCAGGAAACCATCGCCTCGCTGACCGCCTCTGGTTACCGCTTTATCGGGATGGATCACTTTGCCCGTCCAGACGACGAACTGGCGATTGCCCAGCGCGAAGGCAAACTGCACCGCAATTTCCAGGGATATACCACGCGGGGCGACAGCGATTTGCTGGGCATGGGTGTATCAGCCATCAGTATGCTGGGCGATACCTACGCACAGAACGAGAAAGACCTCAAAACATATTACGCCAGAGTGGAAGAGCAGGGGAACGCACTATGGCGCGGTCTGGAAATGACTGATGACGATTGCCTGCGCCGCGATGTGATTAAATCGCTGATCTGCCATTTTGAGCTGAGTTTTGCCGATATCGAACAACATTATGGCATCCGCTTTACCGAGTATTTCGCCGACGATCTGGCCCTGCTTAAACCACTGGCAGAGGACGGGCTGGTTGAGGTGAGTGATAAGCATATTCAGGTCACGCCACGCGGACGTTTACTTATCCGTAATATCTGCATGTGCTTTGATATTTATTTGCGCCAGCAGGTACGTCAGCAGCAGTTCTCCCGAGTGATCTGATTTCATTGCTACAAACAAAAACAGCCGCTTATGCGGCTGTTTTGCTTTCTGGCATCTGGGCTTTTATTCCATGCCCAGTTCTTTCAACTTACGGGTCAGGGTATTGCGCCCCCAACCCAGCAGGCGTGCGGCTTCCTGCTTATGTCCCTGCGTGTGGCGCAATGCTGTCGTCAGCAAAGTGCGCTCCATTTCAGGCTGCGCTTCGGACAAAAGATTTTGATGACCGGAACGCAGGGCGCGGTCGGCCCATTGCGCCAGCAACGTCGCCCAGCTGTCCGGCAGGCTCTGACCACCGGTTTCCGGGGCAGAGGTTTCAAACAGTTCGCTCGGTAAATCCTGAATCAGTACTTCCTGACCGGCCGCCATCACTGTTAACCAGCGACAGGTGTTTTCCAGCTGGCGCACGTTGCCTTGCCACGGCAGACGCGTCAGCGCGGTTTCCGTTTCCGGATGCAGGTTTTTCGCTTCCACACCCAGTTCTTTTGCCGCGACTTGCAGGAAGTAACGTGCCAGACGCGGAATATCTTCGCGACGTTCACGCAGCGGTGGCAGATGGACGCGGATAACGTTCAGGCGGTGGAATAAATCCTCACGGAATTTACCTTCCTGAACCCGCAGCTCCAGATTCTGGTGAGTCGCGGCGATAATGCGCACATCCACTTTCACCGGCGCATAACCGCCCACACGATAGAACTGACCGTCTGCCAGCACGCGCAGAAGGCGGGTTTGCACATCGAGCGGCATATCACCGATTTCATCGAGGAACAGCGTGCCATTATCGGCCTGCTCAAAACGTCCCTGACGGATGGTGTTAGCGCCAGTAAACGCCCCTTTCTCGTGGCCGAATAATTCTGACTCGATCAGGTCCTTCGGGATAGCCGCCATGTTCAGCGCGATAAAAGGCGCTTTGGCGCGCGGGCTGTGGCGGTGTAAAGCATGAGCGACCAGCTCTTTACCGGTTCCTGATTCCCCGTTAATCAGCACGCTGATTGAGGAGCGGGACAAGCGACCGATGATGCGGAACACGTCCTGCATGGCTGGCGCTTCGCCGATAATATCCGCCGTCGGGCCGCTCGAAGGCTGGCTGCGTGCCGGTTGCTGTTGTTCCTGATAATGGCTGATGGCACGTTCAACCAGTGCCACGGCTTCGTCAATGTCGAAAGGTTTTGGCAGATAATCAAATGCGCCTTGCTGATAGGCGCTGACCGCGGCATCCAGATCGGAGTGTGCTGTCATTATGATGACCGGAAGCATGGGGTGGCGTTGTTTAATCTGTTTTAACAGCGCTAAACCGTCCATCCCGGGCATACGGATATCTGATAACAAAACGTCAGGGGTTTGAGTCGCAATGGCATCAAGCACTTCATTGCCGCTGTCAAACGTGGTGCAGGTTAAACCGGCTCCAGTGAGCGCACGTTCAAGTACCCAGCGGATGGAGCTATCGTCATCGACGATCCAGACTATCCCTCGTTGCATAAGAACCTCACTGGCGAATAGGCAGGTAAACCGAGAATTCGGTATGTCCTGGCCAACTGTTAAATTCAACTTTACCCGAATGCTGATCAATCAAACTGCGCGCGATGGAAAGGCCCAAACCGGTGCCCCCTTCGCGGCCACTGACCATGGGGTAAAAAAGAGTGTCCTGCAAATGTGCCGGTACGCCGGGGCCGTCATCTTCAATATCGATTCGTGCCGCCAGACGATAACGCACGCCGTGTAACGTAATCTGGAAAGCAGTCCGCGTGCGCAGTGTAATTGTGCCGCCTTCCTCCCCCAGCGCCTGTAAGGCATTGCGGGTGATATTCAATAAAATCTGTTCTATCTGATCAGGGTCGTGTGCCAGTTCCGGCAGGCTCGGGTCATAGTCCCGCACCAGCTGAACGTTATCGGGTTTTTCCATCGACACCAGCTGGCAAACGCGCTCTGCAACCTGATGAATACTTTGTGTAATGTGCTGGCTCGGTCGTTGCGGCCCCAGCAATCTGTCCACCAGATTACGCAGGCGATCTGCTTGCTCAATAATGACTTTGGTGTATTCCAGCAAAGCCGGATCCGGCAGCGCTCTTGATAATAACTGAGCTGCACCACGCAAACCGCCAAGCGGATTTTTAATTTCGTGCGCGAGGCCGCGGATTAAATCCCGGGCTGCAACCTGCTGAGCATGTTGCAATTGTTCCTGACTGAGTCGTCGCTGATTATCCATCGGCGCCAGTTCGACCAGAATGAAACCCTCCGGCAGCATCTGCGCGGTCAGTGACAATACATGCGCGCGGCCATCGACGACTAAGGTCACTTCGCTGTCTGTAAAGCCCTGTCCGGCTGTCAGACTTTCACGCATTAACTCAATGTTGAGCGAAAAATATCCCACCAGTTCTGGCAAAGGGGTGCCAAAAAGTTTGCGGGAACTTTGCGCCAGTAACTGCTGAGCCGCCGGGTTGGCGTAATGCACAGCCAAATCGTCGTCCAACAGCAGAACGCTGTTGATTAAAGAATTCAGGATCTGCCCAGCATCGGGCAGCTTGCCAGTTGCCATACCGCAGTCTCCCGCACCTGATGGGTGCATTTTATCTCGCTACCCGGCGAAATCACGGGTCAGAGGGGTTAAGCAGGAAAGAGTGTGGAGAAAAAAGCCCATCCGGAGATGGGCTGAAAGTTTCCACGGCAACAAATAAAATCGTTTTACTTAATTTTGACGCTGAAGGTTTTTCTTACCGCCAGACCTTCAGTCAGGTATTTCTCTCAGCGCCGGTCAGAGGGCGGGCGCTGAGTTCAGGTTCAATTCGAAAATTAAACGCTGTTTTTATTAAACGCTGTAATACAGTTCGAACTCAACCGGATGCGGAGTCATACGCACGCGGTCCATTTCTTCTTTACGCAGACCGATGTAAGCATCGATAGCGTCGTCAGTGAACACGCCGCCACGGGTCAGGAACTCGCGGTCTTCATTCAGTGCGTTCAGGGCTTCTTCCAGTGAACCTGCAACTTTTGGAATTTCTGCTTCTTCTTCCGGTGGCAGGTCGTACAAGTTTTTGTCCATCGCATCGCCAGGGTGGATCTTGTTGATGATACCGTCCAGGCCAGCCATCATCAGTGCAGCAAACGCCAGGTATGGGTTAGCCGCTGGATCAGGGAAGCGTGCTTCGATACGCATTGCTTTAGGCGTTGATACGTGTGGAATACGGATGGATGCAGAACGGTTACGCGCAGAATAAGCCAGCATAACTGGTGCTTCGTAGCCCGGGACCAAACGTTTGTAGGAGTTAGTCGTCGGGTTAGCGTAGGCGTTGATCGCTTTAGCGTGTTTAATGATACCGCCGATGTAGAACAGTGCCATTTCAGACAGGCCGCCGTATTTGTCGCCAGCGAACAGGTTGTTACCGTTCTTGGACAGAGACATGTGGCAGTGCATACCGGAACCGTTATCGCCAAACATTGGTTTTGGCATGAAGGTAGCAGTTTTGCCAAATGCGTGAGCCACGTTGTGAACCACGTATTTGTAGATTTGGATTTCGTCAGCTTTTTTGGTCAGGGTGTTGAAGCGGGTGGCCACTTCGTTCTGGCCAGCAGTTGCCACTTCGTGGTGGTGAGCTTCAACAACCAGACCCATTTCTTCCATGGTCAGACACATGGTAGAACGCAGATCCTGGGATGAGTCGACCGGAGGAACCGGGAAGTAACCGCCTTTAACTGCAGGCCGGTGGCCTTTGTTGCCGCCTTCGTATTTGGTGCTGGAGTTCCATGCGCCTTCGATATCATCGATAGCAACGTGAGAACCGGAGATGCTGCTGCCGAAGCGCACATCATCAAACAGGAAGAATTCTGGCTCTGGCCCGAACAGAACGGTGTCCGCGATACCGGAAGAGCGCAGGAAGTCTTCTGCACGTTTTGCGGTAGAACGTGGGTCGCGGTCATAACCTTGCAGCGTAGTTGGCTCAAGGATGTCGCAACGAATGATCAGAGTGGTTTCTTCGTAGAACGGATCAAGAACAGCAGTGCTCGCATCTGGCATCAAAACCATGTCAGATTCGTTAATGCCTTTCCAGCCACCGATTGAAGAGCCATCAAACATTTTGCCTTCTTCGAAGAAGTCAGCGCTAACCTGGTGTGCAGGAATGGTGACGTGCTGTTCTTTGCCTTTGGTATCTGTGAAACGTAAATCTACGAATTTCACTTCATGCTCATTCAGCATCGTCAAAACGTGTTCAGCGGACATACTAGTTCTCCCGAATTTCTCATTATCGTCGTGGAACGAATAACCATTTTTGGTCTTTAGTTGGAAATAACAGCTTTACTTGAACTGGCGTGTGGACTGAACAGCGCTATTATTTGACTGGTCAGACGCTTCACCCTGTAAAAACTTTTTTTTACCCTAAAAACTATTAGCGAAAAGTGTGCCAACTTTGAGAAAATGCAAACAACGCCATTTTACAGGGCTCTTGCACTCGATAAGTATGCACCATAACGGAATTTCTGCACTATAATGGTGCTAACTCTGAGATGCATGGCACCAAAACGGTGCGTCATAATGGTTCAGTGGTCTTTTTGCACCGTGAAAGGGATCACAAAGTAACCATCCATAAGTTGTTTCATCAAGATCCTTGTGATCTTGTTTAGAACCTCGCTTAATACGTGTACAATAGCGCGCTATTTCTAATGCCTGAGGCAAAGCTGTGATCGAAAATTTGCGTAACATCGCCATTATTGCCCACGTTGACCATGGTAAAACCACCCTGGTCGACAAGCTGCTGCAACAATCCGGTACTTTCGGAGAGCGTGTAGAAGCCACTGAACGCGTAATGGACTCCAACGATTTGGAGAAAGAGCGTGGGATTACCATCCTCGCAAAAAACACCGCCATTAATTGGAAAGACTACCGCATCAACATCGTGGATACCCCAGGACACGCCGACTTCGGCGGTGAGGTAGAGCGTGTGATGTCAATGGTCGACTCGGTGCTGCTGGTTGTGGATGCAATGGATGGCCCAATGCCGCAAACCCGTTTCGTGACCAAAAAAGCATTCGCTAATGGTCTGAAGCCGATCGTGGTAATCAACAAGGTTGACCGCCCTGGCGCGCGTCCTGACTGGGTTGTTGATCAGGTCTTCGACCTGTTCGTAAACCTGGACGCAACCGACGAACAACTCGATTTCCCAATCATCTATGCATCAGCACTGATGGGTATCGCGGGTAACGACCATAATGCTATGGCCGAAGACATGACCCCGCTGTACCAGGCGATCGTTGACCACGTAGCTCCGCCACAAGTTGAGATGGAAGCACCTTTCCAGATGCAAATCTCTCAGCTGGACTACAACAACTATGTTGGCGTCATCGGTATCGGCCGCATCAAACGCGGTACCGTGAAGCCTAACCAGCAAATCACTGTCATCGACAGCGAAGGCAAAACCCGTAATGGTAAAGTCGGTAAAGTTCTGACCCACATGGGTCTTGAGCGTATCGAAGCGACCATTGCTGAAGCGGGCGACATCATCGCAATCACCGGCCTGGGCGAACTGAACATCTCCGACACTATTTGTGATCCGGCGAATGTTGAAGCTCTGCCAGCGCTGAGCGTTGATGAACCAACAGTGACCATGTATTTCTGCGTTAACACCTCTCCGTTCTGCGGTAAAGAAGGTAAGTATGTGACTTCACGTCAGATCCTTGACCGTCTGAACAAAGAACTGGTGCACAACGTTGCATTGCGTGTTGAAGAAACTGAAGATGCTGATGCATTCCGCGTTTCAGGCCGTGGTGAACTTCACCTGTCGGTTCTGATCGAAAACATGCGTCGTGAAGGTTTCGAGCTGGCGGTTTCCCGTCCTAAAGTAATCAACCGTAAAATCGATGGCCGCATGCAAGAGCCATTCGAGAACGTGACACTGGATATCGAAGAGCAACACCAGGGTTCTGTAATGCAGGCCATGGGTGAGCGTAAAGGCGATGTCAAAGACATGATCCCAGACGGCAAAGGTCGTATCCGTCTTGATTACCTGATCCCTGCTCGTGGCCTGATCGGCTTCCGTACAGAATTCATGACCATGACTTCTGGTACCGGTCTGCTGTACTCCACGTTCAGCCACTACGATGACGTTCGTCCGGGCGAAATCGGCCAGCGTCAGAACGGCGTGCTGATCTCCAACGGTCAGGGTAAAGCAGTTGCGTTCGCACTGTTCAGCCTGCAAGACCGCGGTAAATTGTTCCTGGGCCACGGCGCAGAAGTGTATGAAGGCCAGATCATCGGTATTCACTCACGTTCTAACGACCTGACCGTGAACTGCCTGACCGGTAAGAAACTGACCAACATGCGTGCGTCCGGTACTGACGAAGCAACGACTCTGGTTCCTGCTATCAAAATGTCTCTGGAGCAAGCTCTGGAATTCATCGATGATGACGAACTGGTCGAAGTAACTCCTCAGTCTGTACGTATCCGTAAACGTCACCTGACCGAGAACGATCGTAAACGTGCTATGCGTGGTCCTAAAGAAGGTTAATCTTCTTTAACGCTCGCCGTTACACAGAAACAGGGTGCCTTTGGGTACCCTGTTTTTTTTGTCTTTTTTTCTAACGCTGAGGTAAACACCGCAACTCTGTCACTGTTCAGGTGTACGTTTTACCGCTAAAGTTAAAAGTCATCTTTGAAATCAGGAGCGTGCAATGCTGTACATTTTTGATATGGGAAACGTCATTATTGATATTGATTTCAAACGTGTCCTTGGCGTGTGGAGTCATCTCAGCGGAACGCCGCTGGCCACGCTGACTGAGCGGTTCAAAATGGGCGATGTGTTCCAGAAGCACGAGCGGGGTGAAATCAGCGACGAACAGTTTGCAGCCGATCTGTGTAATGAAATGGGCATTGCGCTCAGTTTCGAGCAGTTCAGTGCGGGCTGGCACGCGGTATTTGTCGGTCTGCGTCCTGAAGTCATCACTTTATTCCAGAAGCTGCGCGAAGAAGGTCATCGCGTTGTCGTGCTGTCGAATACTAACCGTTTACACCTGGATTTCTGGCCTCAGCACTATCCGGAAATCGAAGCCAATACCGATGCAATGTATCTTTCGCAAAATCTGGGTATGCGAAAACCTGAACCGGAAATCTTCCAGCATGTGCTGGAAAAAGAAGGCTTTACTGCCAGCGAGGCAGTTTTCTTTGATGATGTGGCAGAGAATATTGAAGCTGCCCGCGCGGCAGGCATTGAAGCTGTGTGGGTGGAAGATAACCAGACGGTACCGAAATACTTTTCCTGAAGGATGTAAGGATGCAGCACAGGGCATTGAGCCACTATCCAAAATCATTGTGGAAGTTCACAGTCCTGCTCTTAAAGCGCTCAGACAAGGATGGCCTGACGCTTCTCGCGGGCCATTTAGCCTATGTCTCTTTGCTTTCGCTGGTACCTTTGATCGCTGTGGTATTTTCGCTGTTCGCGTTATTCCCGGTGTTCTCGGATATCAGCGCGCAGCTGAAAACCTTCATCTTTTCTAACTTCATGCCGGCGACGGGCAATACCATTCAGCGTTATCTCGAACAGTTTGTTGCCAACTCCAGCAAAATGACGGCGGTGGGCACCTGCGGGTTAATCGTCACCGCACTGCTTCTGATAGCCTCCGTAGACAGCGTGCTGAACAAAATCTGGAACAGCAAAACCAAGCGCCCGATTGTGTTCTCCTTTGCGGTGTACTGGATGGTATTAACGCTCGGCCCAATTCTTTTGGTGGCCAGCGTGGCGGTCAGTTCTTATCTGCTTTCACTGAACTGGCTGAACCTCAGCGGGGTGCATTCCCTTATCGACCATGCGCTGCGTATTCTGCCGTTACTGATTTCCTGGGTGACGTTCTGGCTTTTATATCAGGTGGTGCCAACGGTCAGAGTTCCGGCAAAAGATGCGCTGATAGGCGCGCTGGTATCCGGTGCATTATTTGAACTGAGTAAAAAAATCTTCACCTTATACATTCAGCTTTTCCCGTCATATCAGTTGATTTACGGTGTACTGGCTGTGATCCCCATTTTATTTCTCTGGGTCTATGTCAGCTGGTGTATCGTGCTTCTTGGGGCCGAAATTACCGTCACGCTTGGCGAGTTTCGCTCCGTGAGAAAATTGCAGTCTGCTCAATACAAGGCAGAAGAATAATCAGTCTGAAGGATTTGTATGATTGCGTTAATTCAGCGGGTTTTGAATGCCAGTGTCACTATCGATGGCGACGTTTGCGGCCAGATAGGGCCGGGATTGCTGGTTTTACTGGGTGTTGAACAGGGCGATGACGAACAAAAAGCTAAGCGCCTTTGTGAACGGGTGATCGGGTACCGAATTTTCGGCGACGAAAATGACAAAATGAATCTTAACGTGCAGCAGGCTGGCGGCAGTCTGCTGGTAGTGTCGCAATTTACGCTGGCGGCTGACACGCAAAAAGGCATGCGTCCGGGGTTCTCGCGCGGTGCTGAGCCGCAGGAAGCCGACCGGTTGTATCAGTATTTTTGCGGGCAGTGCCGTGAGAAAGGCATTGTGACCGAAACCGGGCGTTTCGCTGCGGATATGAAAGTGGCACTGGTGAACGACGGGCCGGTGACCTTCTGGCTACAAGTCTGATCGATAAGGCATAACGCCGGAGAGAAAGCATCTATGTATCACCTGAGAGTACCGACGACCGAAAAAGAACTGGCCGCCTATTACCGATTTCGCTGGGAAATGCTGCGCAAACCCCTGCGGCAACCTGAAGGCTCCGAACGGGATGCCTACGATTCTATTGCGCATCATCAGATGGTTGTGGATGAAAGCGGCGAGCCGGTCGCGGTTGGCCGTTTATACATTAATGCCGATAACGAAGCCTCAATCCGCTTCCTGGCCGTTGATCCGGATGTGCAGGACAAAGGGTTAGGAACGCTGGTGGCGATGACTCTGGAGTCTGTGGCGCGTCAGGAAGGGGTAAAGCGCGTAGTCTGTAGTGCCCGCGAAGACGCGGTCGACTTCTTTGCCAAACTGGGTTTTGTGAATCAGGGCGAGATTACCACGCCGCAAACGACTCCGGTCCGCCACTTCCTGATGATTAAACCTATTGAAACGCTGGATGACATTCTCCATCGCCCCGACTGGTGCGGGCAGTTGCAACAAGCCTGGTACGACCATATTCCTCTGAGTGAGAAAATGGGGGTGCGGATCAGCCAGTATACCGGCCAGCGTTTTGTGACCACGATGCCGGAAACAGGCAACCAGAATCCGCACCATACGTTATTCGCCGGGAGTTTATTCTCGCTGGCAACGCTGACCGGCTGGGGTTTGATCTGGCTGCTGCTGCGTGAACGGCATCTGGGCGGCACCATCGTGCTGGCCGACGCCCATATACGCTACAGTTCTCCGGTGACCGGCAGGCCTCGTGCGGTGGCCGATCTCGGCTCAGTCAGTGGTGACCTTGACCGTCTGGCGCGCGGACGTAAAGCCCGCGTTCAGCTTGAGGTGAATTTATACGGTGATGAAGTGGATGGCGCGGTGTTTGAAGGGACCTATCTGGTCCTTCCTGCGGCACCCGGTGCACCGCTGGAGCCTGAAATTAACTGATTTGTTTCAGACCAATTAAAAGGCACCGCGATTGCGGTGCCTTTTTTGCTTTTAAGAGGCCGTTAAGAACTACGGGGCGACAGGTGCTGGCGCGCCGGTGACCAGTCCGTTGACCATTCTCTGATCAATCGCCTGGCTGCCATTCACTTGCAACGTCCCGTTCAGAGTCGGTTTGTAATCTACATTCGCCGGCATTTGCCCTTGCAGATTCAGCTGCATATTGGCATTACCCTCCAGCGAAATGTGCGGCCATCCCCAGTTTTCCAGCTGATTAGCCGGTACAGAGCGACCGGTCATCTTCACGGCGAAATGGCGCTGCGGCTGCTGGTCAATGGTCGCCGTGGCTTCCAGCAAACCTTCTTTGGTAAAGGCGCTCAGCTCAGAAATATTCACCTGACTGTCGTTTGCATTCAGCGTAATGGAAGGGCGGCGCACATCATTGCGGTTAAAGGTGGCTTCGCTGGCGTTCAGATTCAGCGTGCCGTTCCAGATCCCCCACTGATGATTACGTGCCAGCAGCAGGTTATTACCCAGACCATCAAGCGCGGTCAGCTGGAAGGGGAACTGCGGATTGATATCAATAATCAGGTTGCGGTTGGCAATAAACCGGCTGACGAATACTTCAGAAAGCGAATCCGGCAGCGCCTGATTCCAGAGCTGTTTCCAGTTTTCCGGCAGCGTATATTCCAGACCCGCGATGGAAACTTCATCAAGTTGCAGACGTTTGTTAGCACGCAGCCAGTTACCGGTGGTGCGCAGCAAACTGCGTTCCCAGCGCGCCGTCGCCTGTTTGATAGCAATTCCCTGCGGCGAAAGGTCGAGACTGATGATCGGGTCCTGAATATGCACATTGCCATCAATCATATCGGTGGCGTTCAGGGTAATTTCCCCTTCATCGCTTTGCCAGTCGCCTTTTTCAAGCGTCAGATCCTGCACGGATAAATCCACGTCGCTGAACGCCCAGTCAGTTCCCTGTAAACGCGCGTCAATCAGATCCAGACGCTGGATGGTCACTTTGGGCAGCGTCTGGAAATCATCGAAGAAAGCAGAAAGCGGTTTAGAGGTTTGCAGACGCACATTGCTCAGGCGCAGGTTTTCAATATTCCAGCTGCCATCGGCAGCCTGCGTAGCTTTCCCGGTCAGCTGACCGCGCGCCAGATCGCCGCCAAAATTGCTCAGCGTCAGATTCTTATTATTGATTTTGCCCTGAATCAGCACATTTTCGGCCGGAAGTCCGTTAACCGTCAGGCTGGCGGCACTCAGCTGGAAATCGGCTTTGTCTCCCAGCAACTGAGCCGGTTTTGGCTGCCACGGTGAAATACCGGCATTAATCTGCTGTCCCTGAATATCTAATCCATCGATTTTCCCGGTCAGCGCCATTTTGCTGAGCTGAAGGGTATCGGCCTGCAACGGTAAATTCATCGGGGAAAGGTTGACGTTGAGGCGCCCGTTCGCCAGAACCAGGCGGTCAAAAAAGCGCGGCTCGGTTATCTGACGCCAGCTTAAATCTAAATCGACTTCGCCTGCGTTCAGTATTTCCGGCTGATTCTTTTGCCCGAAGACGACATTGTTTAACGTCACGCGACCCGGAGATGACCAGTTATGGTCGATTTTCTCAACGGAGACGCGGTACTCGCTGTTATCGCTTATCCAGCGGCTGACCCAGCCAGCCGCCCAGCGGGTTTGTAATAGGACGTACACCAGCACGATCGCCAGCACCAGAAGTAAGGCGAACGTCAGCAAAATTTTACCGATAAATCTCATCGTCTGGAGCCCTGTAACGGGAAAGTGGAAAAAAGATTCTTTGTTTATGCCGCAAACCGCGATTTTTCTCAACAGGTTAGCAGAATGGAGACAATAAAAAGCGGCAGGGGTTCCAGACCCGCTGCCGCTGTTGCACTCGGATTACATCCGGTGATTACTTTTCGTGAGGGAAAACCAGATTCAGAACAATCGCAGTTATACCACCGGCAGCAATTCCCGAAGACAGCAGGGTTTTAAGCCAGTCCGGCGCAAATTGCAGGATCAGGGGTTGCTGCGAAACACCCATACCGACGGCCAGTGAAAGCGCCATGATCATAATCGCGCGGCGGTTCAGGCGCTCACGGGAAACAATACGTACGCCGGAAGCGGCAATCGTACCGAACATTACGATGGTAGCACCGCCCAGAACGGGTTCCGGAATATGCTGTACAAAGCCGGCTACGGCAGGAAACAGACCGAGAATGATCAACATCAGCGCGACGACAAAACCGACGTAACGGCTGGCAACGCCGGTCAGTTGAATCACGCCGTTGTTTTGCCCGAAGCATGAATTCGGAAAGGTGTTAAATACCGCAGAAAGCATCGAGTTCAGGCCATTTGCCAGAACGCCGCCTTTGATGCGCTTCATGTAAAGCGGACCGCTGACCGGCTGCTCAGAAACGTCTGAGGTCGCGGTAATATCACCGATAGTTTCCAGCGACGTGACCATGAAAATCAGCATCAGCGGGATCAGCAGGTTCCAGTCAAAGCCCAGTCCGTAATAAAGCGGCGTCGGTAAGGTTATCCAGTTTGTCTGTGTGGCTGGCGCGACCGCTGGCAACATTCCCATCATCCATGCCGCCAGATAACCCACGGCCATCGCAATCACCAGAGACGCTACGCGCAGGTAAGGATTACGCTGGCGGTTCAGCAGAACAATCACCACCAGTACGACGGCGGCCAGCAACAGATTTTTTGGCGCGCCAAACGTGTGATCACTCATGGCAGAGTAACCGCCGCCAATAGACGTCAGTCCGACCTGGATCAGTGACAGCCCGATAATCATCACCACAATGCCGGAAACCAGCGGCGTAATTATGCGGCGCGCCAGATGCAGGAATCGGGAAAGAATGATTTCAGTGCAGGAAGCCAACATCAGTGTGCCGAACAGTGCTGCCATCATGGTGGGGACATCGGCTCCGCCATTTTTCAGCGCCATTCCGCCCATGATAAGCGGCGCAACAAAGTTAAAGCTGGTGCCCTGAATGGAGAGTAATCCCGAGCCGACCGGCCCCCAGGTTTTAATCTGTAAAATGGAAGCCAGACCGGAGGCGAAAAGCGACATGCTGATGATGTGCTGCGTGTCTTGCGCAGGTAAACCCAGTGACTGACAAATCAGTAATGCCGGGGTGATCACCGCAACAAACATCGCCAGCAAATGCTGACAGGCGGCAAATAACGTCTGAGGGAGTGGCGGGCGGTCTTCGAGCCGGTAAATCAGTTCACTTTTTTGCTGGCGGGAGACATCAGGTTGCTGTGTTTCTTGTTCTGCTGTTTGCGAACTCATGTTATGGCATTCCAATAAGCGGCAAAGCGGGCATTTTTATTGAAATTAACGACAAAAGCAATCGTTTGCTATCAGCAATTTTTGATGGGAAGTTTTGGTTAAGGAGAGGTTTATGGTCTGTTTTTCTTGCTTATAGCAGCTTTTATGACTTCTAATTCAGCCTCTGGGAAATGATACTTGAATGAGAATTTTATAACTCAATAATATTATTGGATATTTTTTTAAAATGGAGTTTTTCAATGATTCAGCTCGACACCTATGGCACGTTGGTTGCCGCCACGCTGGTACTCCTTTTAGGACGAAAATGCGTCCAGTCGGTCAAGTTTCTAAAAAAATACACCATTCCTGAGCCCGTCGCTGGCGGATTGCTGGTCGCTTTGCTGTTGCTCATCGCCAATCAGATATTCGGCTGGGAAATCGGATTTGATATGTCCCTGAAAGAGCCACTGATGCTGGCGTTCTTTGCGACAATCGGTCTGAACGCCAACCTTGCAAGCTTGCGCGCCGGCGGCAAGTCATTGTTCCTTCTGGTCTTTGTCGTCATCGGCCTGTTGATGATGCAAAACGCTATCGGTATCGGTATGGCGAAAATGCTGGGGCTGGATCCGCTGATGGGCCTGTTGGCCGGTTCGATTACGCTTTCCGGCGGCCACGGAACGGGCGCGGCGTGGAGTAAACTGTTTATCGAACGTTATGGCTTTGAAAACGCGACAGAAGTTGCGATGGCCTGCGCGACCTTCGGGTTAGTATTGGGCGGGATCATAGGCGGGCCGGTGGCGCGTTATCTGGTCAGCCACTCCTCTACGCCAAACGGCACACCGGAAGATGCCGCAGATCCGAGCGCATTCGAAAAGCCGACTATCGGGCGGATGATCACGCCGCTTGTGATGGTGGAAACGATCGCCCTGATTGCCATCTGCCTGACCGCAGGCAGCCATATTTCCGTGCTTCTGCAAGGTTCAGCTTTCGAAATCCCCACATTTGTGTGCGTACTTTTCATTGGTGTGATCCTGAGTAATGTCATGGCATGGCTCGGTTTTTACCGCGTTTTCGACCGGGCTGTTTCCGTGCTGGGGAACGTGAGTCTTTCGCTGTTTCTGGCAATGGCGCTGATGAGCCTGAAGCTTTGGGAAATGGCATCACTCGCGTTGCCGATGATGGCCATTCTCATTGTGCAAACCATCGCGATGGCACTTTACGCGATTTTCGTTACCTATCGGGTGATGGGTAAAAACTACGATGCGGCAGTGCTGGCTGCCGGGCATTGCGGCTTCGGACTTGGCGCCACGCCAACCGCCGTTGCCAATATGCAGGCAATCACCAACCAGTTTGGTCCTTCACATCTCGCTTTTCTGGTCGTGCCTATGGTTGGAGCGTTCTTCATTGATATCGCCAATGCGATCGTGATTAAGCTCTACCTCATGTTGCCCATCTTCCCTTCGATCAGCTAAAAAAAGGCACAGAAGCTAGGTTTCTGTGCCTGAATTTCTCCTGTAGTTTTACCTCTTATTGCGCAGCATCTGCCTTTTCGCTAAATGCCTGATCTTCCGCTTCAGCCGCTTTCTCCTGCGTGAGCAGCTGTTTCTCATAAACCTTGAAGAACGGATAGTAGATCACCATGGAAAGCGCCATCAGCATGATGACCAAAATCGACACTTTGAAATCCCATCCCATCGCCCAGGCGGCACCAATGGGTGCCGGGGATGTCCATGGCACCAGTGAAATCATATGCGGCAGAAGATCGGTTTTAACTGTGGTGTAGGCAATAACGGCATTCACCATGGGTGCAAGAAGGAAAGGGATAAAAAATACCGGATTCATGACAATTGGGGTGCCGAAGATCACCGGCTCATTAATGTTAAAGCAGCTGGGAACCAGACTGAGTTTACCCATCGTACGCAGGTGCGCCGACTTACTGCGACAGAACAACAATACCAGCCCGATGGTCGCACCAGAGCCCCCGATGACAATCAGGAAGTTCCAGAACGCTTCGGTCATGATGTGCGTCATCGGTAAACCTGCTGCGAGATCAGTCTGATTCAGGCCGAGATTAGTTAACCAGAAGGCCTGCAGCATCCCCGAAACGATGGCCGAACCGTGAATACCGGCAAACCACAGCAGATGACAAATCAGCACGGCAAGCAGCACCGCAGGGAGAGAATCAGCCGCGGAAATCAGTGGTTCGAACAGCGCCATAATCGCCTGCGGCAACAGCATGTCGAACCCTGACTGCACCAGCAAGCTCAGGGGGAAAAGGGTTACAACCACCGCAATAATCGGGATCAGCAAATCAAACGAATGCTTTATGTTTGAAGGAACCTGTTCGGGTAAGCGTATGCCAATATTGTATTTTTTCAGCAACCGCGTCAGCTCTGTCACATAAATAGCCACCAATATGGCGGTAAATATTCCCACTCCACCCAGCGCAACGGTCGACATCTTCTCATCAATCTGCGGCGCAGCGACCAGCAGGAATGACATCAGCGCCAGCATGGCCGTCATAAACGGGTCAAGTTTGTAACTTCTTGCCAGATTGTAGGCAATCGATGCTGAGATGTAGATCGACATGATCCCCATCGTCATATTGAACGGCGTCAGGATCTGCACTTCATATTTGGCCGAAAGCGCCAGCCAGCTTCTGGCAAAACCCCATGAGGATTCAGGTGAGAAGGGCGGATGGACAAAAACCAGTAAAAACGAGCCAACAATCATAAACGGCATTGCTGAAATGAAACCGTCACGTACCGCCATGACATGCCGTTGTGAGGATAGCCGGGCAGCAAATGGGCTGATCTTTTGTTCTATAAAATTAAAGAGTGACTGGCTGATGCTCATAATAATATTGGCCTTATGTTGAAGAGTTCAGACACGGTTGCCTTAATTATCATCAGTGTAGTGGTGGGGTATGAAACCGGTTACCGGCTTTGCCTCAGTCTGTGAAGGTCATCAAATAACCAATGAAGAAAGCGGTTCAGCAGCGGTCACATTAAAATTCGGATGAATGCGAAGACGCCAAAACATCATTTTTCATAATGAATTTGCGGTTTAGGATTTTGGGGAGAGTGGATCAGGCGTTAGTGTATCTGACTCTTTCCGGCAGCCAGCGCTCAATCAGTGCCTTGGCATGTTCCGGGAACTGCTGCTGGAGATAGCGCGCAATACGCTGGACGTCTGGGATCATCGCCTGATCGCGCAGCAAGTCCGCAACTTTGAACTCGGCGCTGCCGGTCTGGCGCGTACCCAGTAACTCACCCGGCCCGCGGATCTCTAAATCCTGCTGGGCGATGACAAAGCCATCGTTACTGTCACGCAGCACTTGCAAACGCTTCTGTGCGGTTTTGCTAAGCGGAGTTTTATAGAGCAGAACACAATGCGAGGCCACTGCTCCACGCCCGACGCGTCCGCGCAGCTGGTGCAGCTGCGCCAGTCCTAAACGCTCCGGATTTTCGATTATCATCAGACTGGCATTGGGCACGTCAACGCCGACTTCAATAACGGTCGTTGCCACCAGAAGCTGCACTTCGCCTTGTTTAAATGCCTGCATGACGGCCTGCTTTTCCTGCGCTTTCATACGGCCATGCACCAGCCCGACATTCAGTGCCGGAAGGGCTTCTTTCAGCCCTTCCCAGGTCGCTTCTGCCGCCTGAGCCTCGAGCATTTCCGATTCTTCAATCAGCGTACAAACCCAATAGGCCTGACGGTTCTCCTGCTCACAGGCACTTTTGACGCGGCTGATAATGTCACTTCGGCGTGTATCAGGAATGGCGACGGTGGTCACCGGCGTACGGCCCGGCGGCAGTTCGTCGATCACTGACGTATCAAGATCCGCATAGGCAGTCATGGCCAGTGTTCGCGGGATGGGTGTCGCCGTCATAATCAACTGATGAGGATGGAAGCCCTGTTGCAGCCCCTTTTCCCACAGTGCCAGACGCTGATGTACGCCAAACCGGTGTTGTTCATCAATGATGACCAAGGACAATGACGAGAACTGTACCTGCTCCTGGAAAATGGCGTGTGTGCCCACCACCATGGAAACCTGGCCACTGGCGATAGCATCCTGCTGAGCCTGTCGTGCTTTACCTTTTTGCTTACCGGCCAGCCAGCCAACCTGAATACCCAGCGGTTCAAACCACTGACGGAAATTATTGGCGTGCTGTTCGGCCAGTAATTCAGTCGGTGCCATTAATCCGACCTGTTGCCCCTGAGCGATAGCGCAAAGTGCGGCGAGAGCAGCCACCAGCGTTTTGCCGGAACCCACATCGCCCTGAACCAACCGCATCATCGGGTAACTTTTCGCCAGATCCTGCTCGATTTCAGCCACCACGCGCTGTTGCGCACCGGTCGGACTGAAGGGGAGGGACGCGAGGAATTGATTTTTCAGCCGGTCGTCATGATGCAGCGGCAGGGCTTTATAGCTTTGTGTGCCAGCGCGGACGGCCAGCATACTGAGATTATGCGCCAGCAGTTCTTCCATAATCAGGCGGCGTTGAGCAGGATGATGACCTTTCTCAAGATCGGCGAGCTGGATATCTGGCGGCGGGCGGTGCAGTAAATGCAGCGCCTGAGGAAGTGGTATTAGCGAACGGCTCAGTTCTTCCGGCAATAATTCTGCGATAGGGACGGTATCGAGCAATTCCAGCGCCTGATCGGTCAGCTTACGCAGTGTTGCCTGGCGAATACCTTCCGTTGTCGGATAGACCGGCGTCAGTGATTCCTGTAAAACCACTTCGCTGTTTTCACCCTGAATGCGGTATTCAGGATGAATAATTTCTGCGCCAATTGTGCCGCGTTTAATTTCGCCATAAGCGGTGACATGACGGCCTGCGGCCAGACTATTTTTCATCGCAGCGTTAAAATTGAAGAAGCGCAATGTCACCATGCCGGTGCCGTCGCTTATCTGACAGGTCAGCATTCTGCGGCGGCCAAAACTGATATCACTGCGCAGCACCTCGCCTTCTATAGTTGCGAAAATGCCGGGCTGTAAATCATTGATGGTGTAAAGGCGGGTGCGGTCTTCATAACGTAAAGGAAGATGAAGCAGTAAATCCTGAATGGTTTCAAGGCCAATTTTAGCGAGTTTGTCTGCCTGACTGGCTCCGACGCCGGAAAGCGACGTCAGCGGGATGGCGTCGAGCAGGCGGCCTTTCATCTTTTCTTAACCGTCATTTGCATCGCAGACCACCATTCATCATCGGCAACGATTTGCCCGTGATCGTCAATGAAAGGGCGCGGAAGTTTCTTTCGCTTCGCCACATTCGACAAAACAGGATAGCCGCCTTCAAAAAGCAGACGCTGTTGTTCTTTTTCGCTTAGCAGACTGGTTTCGCGGCGATACAATCCCGCGTTTTCGCGCTGGCGCTGGGCTTCATAAAGGATAAGCGCTGAAGCGACAGATACGTTCAGGGATTGCACCATACCGATCATCGGAATGATGATATCGCTGTCTGCCAGTGCTAATGCCTCCGGTGTGATACCGGTTTTTTCCTGACCCAGCAAAATGCAGGTCGGGCGGGTGTAATCAATCGCACGGAAATCGACGGCTTTTTCGGAAAGATTCGTGGCGAGTATTTGCATACCCTTCGCCTTCATTTTGGCGACGGCATCCTGAATGGTTTTGTGTGTTTTAACCTGAACCCAGCTGTTGCTGCCCGCCGCCGAAGAGACCAGCGTTTTCATTCGGGTGGTAGGCCAGACCGCATGGATTTCGTGAACGCCGACGGCATCTGCCGTGCGAATGACGGCAGAAACGTTATGCGGTTTATGCACCTGTTCCATGCAGACCGTCAGGTCTGGCTGTCGGGCCGCAAGCATTTCACGGATGCGCGCATAACGTTCTGGGGTCATAACAATCAGTTTCGGTTGCGGGTAACTTTGATGACGTCCGGCATGATACGAATTTTACGCATGATATTCGCCAGATGAACGCGATCGCGGGTCGTCAGGCGGATAAAGGCGCTGTAGACGCGACCGTCTTTTTCTTCGGTGCTCAGACTCTGAATGTTCGACTGTGCGGCATTAATTGCCGCAGTCAGGTTTGCCAGCGCACCCTGATGGTTGAACATATCGACTTTAATTTCCGCGATGAATTCCTGATCCGTTTCCTGATGGTCATCCCAGTCAACGGCCATGAATTTCTCAGGTTCTTTCTGATAGCCACGAATGTTACGGCAGGATTCATGGTGGATAACCAGACCTTTGCCCGGACTGACGTGGGCAATAATCGGGTCGCCTGGGATCGGACGGCAGCATTTTGCGAACGTGATCAGTACGCCATCTGCGCCTTTAATCGGCAGATTGCGCGTACCCGATGTTGCCATGGAAGACTGATCGCCCATCAGATTTTTAGCAACAACAACGCTCATGGCATTGCCGAGACCAATTTCAGCCAGCAGATCATCCATCGCGGCGAGCTTCATACGATCCAGCTCGTTTTTGATGTTTTCTGGCGGAATATCTGACAGTTTTTTACCGGCGCCCAGCGCGTGGTTCAGCAGACGACGGCCCAGTGAAACGGAGTCATCACGTTTCAGGTTTTTAAGCATCTGGCGGATTTTGGCGCGAGCGCGTGAGCTGACGACAAAGTTCAGCCAGGCAGCATTCGGGCGGGCACCCGGTGCGGTAATGATTTCGATAGTCTGGCCGCTGGTCAGCGGCTGTGAAAGCGGATAAGGCTGACGGTCAACGCGGGCACCCACGCAGGCATGACCGATATCGGTATGCACGGCGTAAGCAAAGTCGACCGGTGTCGCGCCTGCTGGCAATTCGACGATACGGCCTTCCGGCGTAAAGACATAAATCTCGTCCGGGAACAGATCCGATTTCACGCTTTCGATAAATTCAAAGGAGTTGCCTGCGCTTTGTTGCAGCTCAAGCAAACTCTGTAACCAGCGTTGAGCGCGTATTTGCGCTGTGGTGCTGGTTTCACTGTTCTCTTTGTAAGCCCAGTGAGCCGCAACCCCCATCTCTGCCATCTGATCCATATCTTCAGTACGGATCTGCACTTCAACCGGTACGCCGTGCGGGCCGATAAGTGAAGTATGCAAGGATTGATAGCCGTTAGCTTTTGGGATTGCGATGTAATCTTTGACCCTGCCTGGACGCGGTTTGTAAAGGCTGTGTGCCTGTCCTAATACGCGATAACAGGTATCGAGGTCTTTAACGATCACCCGGAAAGCGTAAATATCCATAATGGAATGGAAACGCTGTTCCTTAAGGTGCATTTTGCAATAGATAGAATACAGATGTTTTTCACGACCACTCACTCGGCACTGAATACCGGCTTCGGTTAAACGGCCCTCAATCTCAGAGAGGATTTTTTGGATCATCTCTTTACGGTTACCACGCGCGGCTTTCACCACTTCTTTAATGACGCGATAACGGTTTGGATAGAGTGCTTCGAAGCCCAGCTCTTCGAGCTCGGTTTTCAGATGGTGAATACCCAAACGGTGTGCCAGCGGACTGTAAATTTCCAGCGTTTCGCGGGCAATGCGGCGACGTTTATCCGGGCGTAAAGAGCCCAGTGTGCGCATGTTATGGGTACGGTCAGCGAGTTTGATCAAAATGACGCGGATGTCTTGTACCATCGCCATGACCATTTTGCGGAAGTTTTCCGCCTGCGCTTCTTTCTTATCGCGGAATTTCAGCTTGTCTAACTTTGAAACGCCTTCAACCAGCTCAGCAACGCTCTTGCCAAACAGTTGTTCCATATCCTGGTAAGTTGCAGGCGTGTCTTCGATAACGTCGTGTAATAACGCCGCCATCAGAGTCTCATGATCGAGCCTCATTTCAGCCAAAATACAGGCCACGGCTACCGGGTGAGTAATATAAGGCTCACCGCTGGAGCGTGTCTGCCCCTCGTGCGCATCCCGCGCCACGAGGTAAGCCTGCACGAGGCGCTTAATTTGCTCCTCCGGCAGGTATTTTTGAATCAGTTGATTCAGGCTTTCAAAGATATACAAGTGAGATCCGTTTCGTTAATTAACGACGGCCTTCAGCGATGGCAGTCACTGCCTGAATCTCTGCGGCTTCCTGCTCTTGCTGCTCCTGACGGTCACGAACGTCGAGGATCTGATTCGTGATCAGGCCTTCTTCGATTTCGCGCAGGGCAATAACGGTGAATTTATCGTTTTCTTCAGCAACCAGTGGATCTTTACCACCAGATTGCAGCTGGCGTGCGCGACGAGCAGCCACCAACACCAGGTCAAAACGGTTACCAATTTTCTCAACAGCGTCTTGAACAGTTACGCGTGCCATATATGTGCTACTCCACAGGGTGACGAAAGACTGGGCATAATACTGAAAGTGACTTCAGTCTGCCAATAGTTTGGTGATTAATCCGTCATGACGGAGCCGCTGACGGCTCAGACGCAGACGTTCGGCGCGAATAATGGTTTTTAAATCCGATAACGCCAGATCAAAATCATCATTCACAATTAAATAGTCGTATTCGGCAAAGTGCGTCATTTCTGCAACAGCCTGCGCCATACGTTTTGCGATAATTTCTTCGCTGTCCTGACCACGGCCACGCAGGCGACGATCAAGTTCATCTTTTGATGGCGGCAATACAAAGATACTGCGTGCCTGAGGCATTTTTTTCCGGATTTGCTGAGCGCCCTGCCAGTCGATATCCAGGAAAACATCCACACCAGAAGCTAAAACCTGCTCAATGGTTTCACGTGAAGTGCCGTAATAATTACCGAAAACTTCTGCGTGTTCTAAAAAGGCATCACGTTCAATCATCTCGCGAAACTCTTCTTTAGAGACAAAGAAGTAATGTTCGCTGTGTTTCTCGCCCGGTCGTATTGAACGGGTGGTATGAGAAATAGAAACCTGTGTGTCGTAGAGCGGTTGTGTTTTAAGTAAAGCCTGAATCAGACTTGATTTACCTGCTCCACTAGGGGCGGAGACAATATATAGCGTGCCTTGAACCATGATGACGTTTCAACTGAATGGGTTGATAGGAAGTATGCGAAGAGTGATCTCTCGCACAGTATACACGCTCGCCGCATTCGGTGCAGCGCCCAGACGTATTTCATCGTAACTTCGCACGGGAAAATAACCTTTCTTGGCAGATTTACGCGCCGTATTCCAAAATTTCTTTTCGTTACAGCAACTCGCTAAATATCTGTGGAAGCCTCTCGCAGGAATAGAAAATGAGACTGGCGCAGTACTTCCCCGGGGCGCTTACTGGCACCCACAAGGAGGTGCTAATGCGCCAATTATTGATTATCAGCCTGATATTTATCCATTTTTCTACTTTTTGCGCAGCGTTGCCTGATGGAGCGTGCCCGGACTGGCCGGCAACACATCTGGAAAAGGAAACACTCAAGCTCACGGCACAACTTGCGCAATGGGACACTGCTTATCACCAGTCAGGCGTCAGCCCGGTGGAGGATTCTGTGTATGACAATTTACGACAGAAACAAAGTTTTTGGATGCAATGCGCTGGTCAGATATTACCCGCACCCGTGATCCCCCGCGCGGATGATGCCATTTCTGTTCATCCGGTTTCCCACACAGGGCTGAACAAAATGAGAGACAAGCAGGCTGTTGCAGACTGGATGGAGGGGCGTAAAAATCTTTGGGTGCAACCCAAAATAGATGGCGTGGCTGTGTCGCTGGTTTACCGGTACGGACAACTGGCAGCGTTGTTAAGCCGCGGTGATGGCGAAAAAGGGCAAAGCTGGACGGCAAAAGCTTCGTTGATCCCGGCTATCCCGCTCAAAATTAAGGATATCAGTCCCGAACTGGTATTACAGGGCGAGCTGTATCTGAAGATGACCGGTCATCAGCAAAATGCTGATGGCGGCATGAATGCACGATCGAAAGTTGCGGGTGCAATGATGCGTACTACTGCTTCTGACATATTGAATCAGCTGGGAATTTTTATCTGGTCGTGGCCGGATGGCCCTGTCGGTATGGCTTCTCGCCTTGAGAAACTAAGCCAGATAGGTTTTCCTGCGGTTTCTCAGTACACCCTGCCCGTGAGTTCTGTTGATGAGGTGGCTACATGGCGAGATATTTGGTTTCTCCAGCCTTTGCCTTTTGCGACTGATGGGGTAGTCATCCGCCAGGAAGAAGAACCGGCGGGTAAATATTGGAAAAATAAGCCAGCAAGCTGGGCTGTGGCATGGAAATATCCTCCGGCAAGACAACTCACAGAAGTTGCTGGCATCACGACGACTATCGGGCGAAGCGGGAAAGTCACCGTCATTCTGAATCTGAAAAGCCTCAGACTGGATGACAAATGGGTGAATAAGGTGAGCGTGGGATCGGTCAGCCGTTTTCGAAAATGGGATGTGCTCCCCGGCGATCAGGTGGCCATTACACTGGCCGGGCAGGGAATACCGCGTCTTGATGAAGTGGTATGGCGTGTCAGCGAGCGCCAAGTCCTGCAATTACCAGACCCGCAGCTATACAATGCTTTTTCCTGTTTTACGCCTGAACCTGGCTGTACGCAGCAGTTCTTGTCCCGTCTGATCTGGTTAAGCGGGCCAGAAGCGTTAGATATGGCCGGATTTGGTGGAGCAACCTGGCAAAAGTTGCTCGATGCTTTTCCTGCTGATTCGCTGGTCAGCTGGTTAGATATCAACGAAAAAGAGATGGCTGAGGTTCCGGGGATAAGCGTTAAACAGGCTCAGAAACTGGTTGCCCAGATTTCCCTGGCACGGGAAAAAGATTTTCAACACTGGCTTTCTGCAATGGGTTTTCCATCATTTGCACTGAAATTTGCAGAGAATCAGCATTCCTGGGATCAGCTGAAAGCTTTGAACTCGCAGGAGTGGGAGGCGACAGCAGGAATAGGGAAAACACGAGCGCAGCAAATTTTTGAATTTATTCATCATCCGCAGGTTATCGCAATCGCCGAGGCATTAAGGCATGCGCATTTGCCTGCCTTTCAGTGAGGTATAGAAACCGGGCTAATGGTCCGAATGCGGATAATTGAAGACAGGCAATCCAAGGCGGAACCTCAACGCAATCAGGCGGGCAATAAAACCGACCAGCAGGGTGATGATCACCACCAGATTGTGCGGCAGCGAGAAATATTGCAGCCCGATGTAGACCCAGGCAGAGGCAAAAGAAACGCCAGCGTAAATTTCTTTCTGAAAGACCAGCGGGATCTGATTACACATCATGTCCCGCAGGACACCACCGAAAACGCCGGTAATGACAGCGCAAACGGAAGCGATGATAGGCCCATGCCCCATATCGAGAGCCACTTGTGTCCCGATAATAGAAAACACCACCAGCCCCAGCGCATCCAGTACTAAAAAGAGACGGCGCAGGTGTTGCATCAGCGGTGCCAGCCAGGTAGTCATGAGTGCGGCGACGGCCACAATGACAATGTATTCCGGATGCTTGACCCATCCCAGAGGATAGTGCCCCAGCAGCATGTCGCGGACAGAGCCACCGCCAATAGCCGTTGCAGCTGCGATAATAATGACGCCAAAGGAGTCCATTTTGCGCCGTCCGGCAGCAAGAGCGCCGGTCATGGCCTCTGCGGTGATCCCAATAATATAAAGAACAGTGAGTAACATCGATGTGCGCCAGACGAATCAGTAATGAGAAAGCGGTAGCCGCGTAGAGTAATGAGTTTCCCATTGCCTCTCGACTGAGTTTTTCTTTTGCATTGATTTTGAAATTACTAAATCTAATGCGTTCACCCCTGAGGCTTGCCTGTGCGAAAGGATGAATAAGAATGTCGGGTTATTTTAGATTAGAAAAATCGCAATTGCTCGTGACTTTAGCCTTCCTCTTTCTGTTTATGTACCAGCCCGCTCTTTCTTATCAGAAGTGAATTTTCTCTGTTTATAGGTTACGATTAATTAAAATCGTCACTCGCTGACGCTCAGCTTAATTGTTTTATCTGCCCGGAGGAGTGTATGAAGCCCGATATTCCGGTTGCGTTAACACAGCGTGGACCTGCCGAGCATGAACGGCGTGAACAGATTATTGATGCGGCATTCGAGCACTTCCGGCTTTATGGATATGCCAAGACATCAGTAGCCGATCTGGCGAAATCGATTGGTGTCTCAAGTGCTTATATTTACAAGTTTTTT
Source organism: Rahnella ecdela (assembly GCF_019049625.1). Taxonomy (GTDB): domain Bacteria; phylum Pseudomonadota; class Gammaproteobacteria; order Enterobacterales; family Enterobacteriaceae; genus Rahnella; species Rahnella ecdela. Next base: position 91,148 of record NZ_JAFMOY010000121.1, on the reverse strand, counting down.
GAGTCTAAACAGGCTATTGGCGAAGCGATATGCTCGCAACGTGTCGGGCAGATAGATGAAGCTCTGATGCTGATTGCACAAAGTGACCAAAGTGCGACTCTGCGTCTGCGATCTATTTTTAAAACATTACTGACCCGTAGCCTGGATCTCTTCTTCCAGGACAGAAAATTACATGACCTGGCCGCCACAGCTTCAGCTCAGCAGTGGAAATCGACTCTGAATCACCGGGCTATGATGTACAGCATTGTTGAGAAAGTGGTCAACGACGGGCGCGAATCCGGTGAGTTTGAGCGTAAAACGCCACTGGATGAGGTTTGCATGGCGATCACCAGCGTAACTACGCCGTTCTCCCATCCGTTGTTGCTGGAGCAAAAAACGCCGGAACAGCTGGAAGAACGCGTTCAGGCGATCACCAGTCTGGTTTTGCGTAGTCTGGCAAAATAGTCATAATGAAATTTTTGGTTACGGGTTTACAAAATCGTAATTCGTCACATACTGTCAGCCTTATTTTCAGAAACCCGTTTCTGGCCGGTTCATAAAAGCACCCGCAGAAACTTACGTCCTAAACAGAGAGAGGAATGTTTTATGACTCATCGTCGAGTAGTTATAACCGGCATGGGGGCTGTGAGTCCTCTGGGCTGTGATATCGAAACGATCTGGAAGCGCCTGCTGGCCGGTCAGTCTGGTATCCGTGTTTTACCGGAAGAGATTGTTGAAACCCTGACCGTGAAAATTGGTGGTCAGGTACAAACCAAAGAACAGGATCCTGAATCAGGATTCGATCCGGACCAGTTCGTGGTACCGAAAGACCAGAAAAAAATGGACCGTTTCATTCTTTTCGCAATGGCAGCTGCTGATATGGCCGTTGCTGATGCGGGCTGGAAAGCAGAAACTCAGGAACAACAGGAACGTACTGCAACTGTCATCGGTTCTGGTATTGGTGGTTTCCCGGCGATAGCTCATGCTGTGCGTACCAATGACAGCCGTGGTGCTAAGCGTCTTTCTCCTTTCACTATTCCTTCATTCCTGGTGAATCTGGCGTCAGGTCAGGTTTCCATTAAGCATCAGTTTAAAGGCCCGATTGGCGCGCCGGTAACGGCTTGCGCGGCGGGTGTTCAGGCGATTGGTGATGCGGTGCGTCTGATTCGTAATGACGAAGCCGATGTTGCACTTTGTGGCGGCGCAGAAGCGGCCATCGATACTGTTAGTTTGGGTGGTTTTGCCGCGGCGAAAGCGATGTCCACCGGTCACGAAGATCATCCGGAAAAGGCATCCCGGCCGTTCGACAGTGCACGTGATGGCTTCGTCATGGGCGAAGGTGCGGGCATGTTGGTAATCGAAGAACTGGAACACGCGAAAGCTCGTGGCGCCAAAATTCTGGCTGAGATTGTCGGTTACGGCACCAGCGGAGATGCTTACCACATGACTTCGGGTGCGGAAGACGGCAACGGTGCTGGCCGTGCAATGAAAATTGCTCTGCGTCAGGCAAGGATCCAACCTTCAGAAGTTCAGCACCTGAATGCTCACGCAACGTCTACGCCGGTGGGTGATCTGGGTGAAATCAATGCGATTAAAACCCTGTTCGGTACCGACGGTAAGCTGGCGGTGACGTCTACTAAATCTGCGACCGGACATTTACTGGGCGCGGCTGGCGGTCTGGAAACCATCTTCACCATTCTGGCCGTACGCGACCAGATTGTTCCTCCGACGCTGAATCTGGAAAACAAAGATGAAGCAGCTGCCGGTTTGAACATCGTCGGGAACACTGCACAGAAACACGATATTACGTATGCGCTGTCAAACGGCTTCGGTTTCGGTGGTGTTAACGCCTGCGTATTGCTGAAACGCTGGGAAAACTAATTTCCTTCTCCGTTAATGCATAAAAAACGCCTCAGGTTGTGATGACCTGAGGCGTTTTTATTATGCGGGGCAGGAAAGTTATTCGATATTCTGAATCTGCTCTCGCATTTGCTCGATCAACACTTTCAGCTCGATGGCGGAAGTTGTGACATCGGCGTTGATGGATTTAGACGCCAGCGTGTTCGACTCGCGGTTAAATTCCTGCATCATGAAATCAAGACGACGGCCCACGGCTTCTTCTTTCTTCATGATTTTGTGCGTTTCTTTGACGTGCGCTTCCAGACGATCCAGCTCTTCTGCAACATCAACACGTTGCGCCATCAGAACCAGTTCCTGCTCCAGACGGGGATTTTCCAGCTGTACCTGCGCATCTTCCAGCTTGCTGACCAGACGCTCACGCTGCCATTGCAGAATGTTTGGCATCTGGGCGCGCACTTTAATGACTTCTGCGCTGACACCATCGAGGCGTTGTTCGATCATCGTTTTCAGTGCCGCACCTTCGCTTTCGCGGGCGCTTATGAAATCGTCCAGTGCTGTTTCCAGCGCCAGCAGCAATTCGTTGCTGATAGTATCCAGATCCTGTTCTTCGGCCAGCATTACGCCCGGCCAGCGCAGCACTTCCAGCGGATTGATTTCGCCTTCGTCACTTTGCATTTTTACCCATTGAGCTGCTTCAACCAGCTGCTTGGCCAGTTTTTCATTAAGCTGCAATGTGCTTTGTGCGCCGGGATCGAGATCAAAACGCAGATTACATTCGACTTTACCGCGGGTCAGACGGGCACGAATGCGCTCGCGGACAACCGGCTCCAGGCTGCGGAATTGCTCGGGCAGACGGATGTAAGTTTCGAGATAACGTTGGTTTACCGAGCGGAGTTCCCACGCTGCGCTGCCCCAGTCACCCTTAATTTCGCGTCGGGCATAAGCGGTCATACTTCTGATCATGTATGCGTACCTGTTAATATAAAGATGCAGCGATTATAGCCTCGGCGGGCGGGTCATGATAGGCATTACCTCGCGAAGTCCGTATAATGCGCAGCCAAACATGATTCGCGACCCGGAGAACTATCCATGCGTCCAGCAGGCCGAAATGCACAACAAGTGCGCCCCGTAACACTGACCCGCCATTACACTAAACACGCTGAAGGTTCCGTGCTGGTGGAGTTTGGTGATACCAAAGTGCTGTGTACCGCCACGGTGGAGGAAGGTGTTCCGCGTTTTCTGAAAGGTCAGGGACAAGGTTGGATCACCGCAGAGTACGGCATGTTGCCGCGTTCAACTCACACGCGTAATGCGCGTGAAGCCGCAAAAGGTAAGCAAGGTGGCCGTACGCTGGAAATTCAGCGTCTGATTGCCCGTTCCCTGCGTGCTGCGGTGGATCTGAAAAAACTCGGTGAGTTCACCATTACCCTCGACTGCGATGTGTTGCAGGCAGACGGCGGCACGCGCACTGCATCTATTTCCGGTGCTTGTGTGGCGCTCGCCGATGCGCTGAATGCGCTGGTGGCTGCGGGTAAACTGAAAGCGAACCCGATGAAAGGCATGGTTGCAGCAGTTTCTGTCGGGATTGTCAAAGGCGAAGCGCTGTGCGACCTTGAGTATGTCGAAGATTCGGCAGCTGAAACGGATATGAACGTCGTGATGATGGAAGATGGCCGCATGATTGAGGTGCAGGGCACCGCAGAAGGCGAGCCGTTTAGTCATGAGGAGTTGCTCGGTTTACTGGCCCTCGCCAGAGGGGGCATCGACACTATCTTCCAGGCGCAGAAAGCGGCGCTGGCGGAATAATTTTTTTAGGCGACTGAGAAGTCGCCTTTTTTATGGCCTGCGGGCTGACAATAAGAAATAAGACATTATCGAGGAGACCATCAATGAAAGCCTATCAGCGCCAGTTTATTGAGTTCGCACTGAACAAACAGGTTTTGAAATTCGGCGAATTTACCCTGAAGTCCGGGCGCATCAGTCCTTACTTCTTCAATGCCGGTTTGTTTAATACTGGCCGTGACCTGGCGTTACTGGGACGTTTTTATGCCGAAGCATTGGTGGATTCCAAAATTGATTTCGATTTAGTGTTTGGTCCGGCTTACAAAGGTATTCCGATCGCGACGACCACTGCGGTTGCGCTGGCCGAGCACCATGAGCGCGATGTGCCATACTGCTTTAACCGCAAAGAAGCCAAAGACCACGGCGAAGGCGGTTTGCTGGTCGGCAGTCCGTTGCAGGGGCGCATCATGCTGGTGGATGATGTGATAACCGCCGGTACCGCCATCCGTGAGTCGATGGAAATTATCAGTGCCAATAAAGCCACACTGGCAGGCGTACTGATTTCTCTGGATCGTCAGGAACGCGGACGTGCTGATATCTCCGCCATTCAGGAAGTTGAGCGCGACTATCATTGCAAAGTGATTTCTATCATTACGCTGGCTGACCTGATTGAGTATCTGGAAGAGAAAGCTGAAATGGCTGACCATCTGGCTGCTGTGCGGGCTTACCGGCAGGAGTATGGCGTTTAATATCGGGTAACAGTTCAAAAGGCAGGGATGTCATGACAGAAATTGAAGCGGACAGTAAAGAATGGATGCCTTCCCGGGCGGCAGAGTTTCTCTGTCGCCAGACGGAGCAGCTGGTTAAAGGCAGAAGCCTGACACCGGCTGAATGTCAGCGTATTTATGATTATTGTGGTGTCCGGCCTGGTTATCCGCAATGGCGAAAATTTCTTGTTCCTTTACTCTCGCTGCTGGGTTTGTTGTCACTGGTCGCGGGTGCCATTTTTTTTGTCGCCTGGAACTGGGCGGATATGCCGAAGATGGCAAAGTTTGCGCTGGCAGAGTTGCTGGTGGTTGTGCTTGCCGTTGTCGTCTGGTGGCGCTGGTATGACGGACTTGCGCGCAGTGCCTTACTGGCCGCCGGTCTCAGTTTTGGCGCGCTGTTTGCCCTCTATGGCCAGATTTATCAGACGGGCGCTGACAGTTGGGAATTGTTCAGAGCCTGGTTGTTCGTTTTCCTGCCTTTAGCCCTCATCGCCCGACAGAACAGTTTGTGGTTCTGCTCGTGGTTGCTGGCCAATCTTACGTTTCAGCTCTATTACGCCACGGTATCTATGTCCCTGATGGACAGCGCGGCATTCGACGGCCTCGACTATTTTCCCACAACCGCGCTCTACAGTTACCTGATTATGCAGGTGTTGTGCCTGGTCACGCGTGAAGTGCTTGCCCTGCGGGCCATTAAACACAACCCTCATTCCTGGCTCGCCAGTCGCTGGTTCTCCCGCGTGATGGCGGGTTTTCTGCTGCTGATGTTGACGTCCATCGTGGCAGGAAATATATCCGGGTGGGGTTACGGTCCCCATCATCACTTTGTGGCGGCTTTGTGGCTGTTCGTTTTGCTGGCGGGCTACTTCTTCTACCGCTATCGTCATCCTGATCTTTGCATGCTGACACTGGGGGCCGCCAGTTTAGCCGCCATCGGGTGCGTATTGATCATGCAGATGTTCGACAGTTCTTACGATGTGGGCGGCCTGTTTATGCTTGGCTGCCTGATGGCTTTATGGCTGGCGGGATGTGGCGCCCTGATGCTCTACTTGCGGCGCAAACTCTATGAGAGTCAGCCGGTCGAGGTTACCGCCACGGAAGTGGCATTGCTGACGGAACAATTGCACCAGCATGATTTGCTTAATCAGACGCAAATTGAAGAGATTCAGCAATATGATCATTCCTCCCATCTCCCCTGGTATCTGCGGCTGACGCTGGGTATTGGTGGCTGGGTGGCGGCGATGATCATTCTGCTCCTGTTGATACTGGTGCTATATGTTGTCGGCCTGCTTAACGATCCCAATGCTGCCACGGTGATTATTCCTTCGCTGCTACTTGCCTTTGTCGCGGGCGGACTTTTGCGCGTGCAGGGCGTGAGTAAGCATCATATCGGGCTGGCATGGGCGATAGCCGCAACCTGTGGCCTCTGTTTTGGTTTCTTTCTGCTCTTTGAGCCTGACTGGGAAAAGTCTTTTCTGGTGGGTTCACTCTGTTCATTGCCGGTTCTTGCGGTGATGGCGCTGGCAATGGCAGATCGTACTTTCCGCTTTATGGCGATAACCGCGCTGACATTTTTACTGATCCTCTCCGGCAATTTGCTGGCCGGAATGTATTTACCGTTGGTCGCCCGTTTTTGGGCAGTTTCAGCGCTGATTGCTGCCATCGTGATTTTCTGGCTGTGGATTTTCAGGGAGCAAATTAACTTAAAAGCCACAACAGGCGCTGAGGCAGTTTTCCCTCTCCTCTGGGGTATTCCTTCCGGCCTGATATTGCAGTGTTTTTCCGCTATTAATTCCTCGCTTCTCTTCGATTTTTTCTGGCGTCCAGCAGGGTATTTCACTCTTTCGCTGGGAACCGGCGCAGGTATTGCCGCAGGTTTAATACTCGGATGTTTGTATCAGGCTGTAGTGAAAAAGACGCCTTCATCCCCGTTGCTTCTGGTGGCGGCAATCTTGTGTGGTATCGCAGCCTTTTATGCGCCGGGAATCGGCCTGGGCCTGTGGTTGTTACTGATGGCGCGTTATCAGGGAAGTCAGGGGATTTTGGCTGCCAGCGGCTGTTTCCTCGCGCTGTATGTTATTGACTGGTATTACTTCCTCGGCGTCAGCTTGTTGCAGAAATCCCTTTTACTGTTTGTCACAGGCGTGGTGCTGCTGGCGCTGGCGTTTGCGGCCAAAAAACTGATACCGGTGCATAAGGAGGAAACTTATGCAAACCAGTAATTTGAGAAAATGGCTGGCAGGATTAGTAATACTGGTGGCGCTGATCGCAGTGAATGCCGGGATCTGGCAAAAAGAGCAGGTGCTGAAACAGGGTGCTGTGATGATATTGCAGCTTGCGCCAGTGGACCCGCGCTCCCTGATGCAGGGCGATTACATGGCTCTAAGTTACGCCATTACCCGCTCTTTGCAGCAGGAGTTATACCAGCAACGTCAGGTTTGCGATTCTGAACCGCAGGTAACTTGTTTACCCGTCAGTGGCAAAATTATTGTGGCAGTTAATGAGCAACGGCAGGTGACTCAGGCGCAGTTTGATAGAGGTGAACCGCTGAAACCTGATGAGTTGCGGGTTAACTATCATATGAATTCGGGAATACTGACGGTGGGAACGGATGCTTACTTTTTCCAGGAAGGTCACGGTGAGCGTTTCGCCAGCGCGCGTTATGGTGCATTCAGGGTCGGGGAAGACGGTACGGCGTTACTGACTGCGATGCTGGATGAAAATGGAAAAATGATTCAGCCGTAGCGGGAAAAACAAAAGGGCCTTTCGGCCCTTTTTGATTTCTGACGTTTGTCCCTGCTTCCCGCGCTTACTGCAACTGAGCTGAGATAAGCGGCCAGCGGGTATCGAAGTCCTGAGTCGGTTTGTACTTAAATTCAGAGCGTACAAAGCGCGATAACATTCCTTCGCAAAAGCCCAGTAACTGGCTGGCGAGCAGGGTTTCATCGCTGATGAATCCACTGCCTTCACGCATTTTCTTTTCCCGCAAAACCTGACGCAATTGCGCTTCAATTCGCTCAAACAGCTGGTTGATGCGCCCTTGCAGGCGATCTTGTTCAAACATCAGTGCATGACCGGTCATGATGCGGGTCAGCCCCGGATTACGTTCGGCAAAGCCCAAAATCAGCAGCAAAATCAGTCGAATTCTGTTTAAGGTATCTTTTTCATCCTGCAGGATGAGATTGATACGGGTGATCAGACTGTCTTCGATAAACTCGATTAAGCTGTCAAACATCCGCGTTTTACTGGGAAAATGACGGTAAAGAGCTGCTTCTGAAACACCTACACTGGCGGCGAGTTTCGCAGTCGTGATCCGCTGACTGCCATCGCTGGACTGAAGCATTTGCGCTAACGCCTGCAAAATCTCTTCGCGCCTGTTCCTTTTTGTCGTTTCTTTCTCTGCCATGTCTGAATAGACCCTTGCTAAAAAACGGCTAAAACCATGGAGAAACCGCACAACTGCCGCATGAATCACTGTGATCCTGCGGCTTATTTAGTTCCCTTCGCGTTGTTACGGTCTGATAGTGATAAGGATCTGTTCAATATCGCGTCAAAATCTGCGGTGCTGAACAGGTTCTTATTGGCGACCAGAATGGCCAAAACCACCTGCGCCGCGTTCACTGGCGTCAAAATCTTCCACCAGATTGAATTCTGCCTGAACAACAGGCACAAATACCATCTGTGCAATGCGCTCGCCCGGTTCAATAATAAATGTGGTCTGGCCGCGGTTCCATACCGACACCATCAGCTGGCCCTGATAATCAGAGTCGATAAGACCAACCAGATTGCCCAGCACGACGCCGTGTTTATGGCCCAGACCGGAGCGTGGCAAAATCACCGCCGCCAGATTAGCATCACCGATATGGATAGCCAGGCCAGTTGGCAGCAGCGTGGTTTCACCTGGTTTCAGCTCTACTGACGCGTCCAGACAAGCACGTAAATCCAGACCTGCGGACCCTGGTGTCGCGTAAGCCGGTAGAGGGAAAGTCGAACCGATGCGCGGGTCGAGAATTTTAATGTCGATTTTTTTCATCATAACGGCTGACAATCTCTTCTAATAAACGTTGACCAAGCAGGGACTTATCGCTGAGCGGTAAGATTTTATCCCCATCCGGCCAAAAAAGATGCAGGGCATTGGAATCGCTGTTGAAACCTTGCCCGGCAAGTGAAACATCGTTGGCGCAAATCAGATCCAGATTCTTACGGATCCTTTTTTGCCGCGCGTATTCTTCCACATTCTGGGTTTCAGCGGCAAACCCCACGACGTATGGCCGGTTCTCTTTCATGGCAGCAACGCCCGCGACAATGTCGGGGTTTTTCACCATTTTTACAGTGATTTCATCGCCTTGCTTTTTGATTTTCTCATCAGCAATAGTTTCTGCGCGGTAATCTGCCACGGCAGCGCAGGAAATAAAAATATGCTGAGAACCAACAGAAAGCTGCACTGCTTTTTGCATTTCCAGGGCACTTTCCACATCAACACGACGGACATTTACGGGTGTCTGCTGCATAACAGGTCCCGCGATCAGCGTAACCTGCGCACCACGTTCTGCGGCGGCTTTAGCAATCGCGAAACCCATTTTTCCTGAACTGTGATTACTGATAAAACGGACCGGATCCAGTGGCTCACGTGTCGGACCTGCGGTCACCATAATGTTCAGATGCGCCAGATCGTTGCGCGAAGAGAAATGCGCATTCGCCATATCAACAATCACCAGGGGATCGAGCATGCGACCTGGTCCGACATCACCACAAGCCTGACTGCCGCTGTCCGGGCCCCATAACAACGTGCCCCGCGCCGCCAGGCTTTGCAGATTCTCCTGCGTGACGGTCGCGCGATACATTTGCTGGTTCATTGCCGGGAGCACAGCGACTGGCGCAGCTGTCGCCAGACACACCGTCGTCAGCAGGTCATTCGCCATACCGGCATTCATACGGGCCAGCAAATCCGCTGTAGCGGGGGCGATAATCACTAAATCTGCCCATTTGCCTAACTCGATATGACCCATTGCCGCTTCAGCTGCCGGATCGAGCAGGTCATCAGAAACCGGATAACCAGAAACAGCCTGCAGGCTCAGCGGAGTCACAAAGGATTTCGCCGCTTCTGTCATGACGACGCGGACTTCAGCGCCTCTTTCACGTAAGCGACGTACCAGTTCTGGTGCTTTATAGGCCGCGATACCACCGCTGATACCGAGCACAATATGTTTGCCGGAAAGTCCCGTCATCATCATTGTCCGATTGGTTGAAAGCTGGAAGAAGCGACATTTTAGCATAACGCGCAATGATGACAGCTATTGGCGATGCTCCATTACCGGAGCAATAAAAATTCTGCGTAACGCCTCGCAAGCTGATCGGATGGAAATTACGAGTTGTCTGCCGTTGTGCCACAATCTCTGCCCATTAAGGAGTCAGGATGACGAAACGACAGGAGCTCTGGCCGGGCGTGATGCCACCGCGGGAGAAATTATTACAACAAGGGGCGAAAGAGCTGTCGGATCAGGAACTGCTGGCGATCTACCTGCGCACAGGATGCCGGGGGATGCATGTGATGGAACTGGCAAAGAACCTGCTGGAGGAGTTTGGTTCTTTGCATCAGTTACTGATGGCAGATTTTGACGCGATGGCTCGCACTAAAGGCATGGGCGTCGCCAAGTTTTCCCAGCTGGTCGCCGTGTCTGAATTATCACGCCGCGCCTATCTGCGTCACCTTAGCGCCGAAAATGCGATGCTCAGCCCAGAGATTATCAGAGAATATTTACAGAATTTGCTCGTTTTTCGGGAAAGAGAGGTCTTTCTGGTACTTTTTCTCGACAACCAGCATCGCGTTATTCGCCATGAGGAGATGTTTGCTGGTACTATTGGGCACGTAGAAGTGTATCCCCGCGAAATTGTTCGTGGTGCGATGAAGGTTAATGCGGCAGCCCTAATTCTGGCGCATAATCACCCATCCGGTCGGGCTGAGCCCAGTCTGATGGACAGAAAAGTGACTGAACAGATTATTCGAGCGTGCCAGCTGCTCGAGATCCGTGTCCTCGATCATTTGGTTGTAGGTCACGGAGAAACGGTATCTTTTGCCGAGCGCGGTTGGATTTAACCTCGTTTTTTGAAGATCCTTAGGGATCTTTAGCTGTTCGGGACTTGAGCACTTACGCTACAGAGCGTATACTACGCCACCTTTGAGAATCTTGGGTTTGGCGTTAAGAGCCTATCTCAGCAGGTTTCTGACCTGATGAATTGGTTTTTACCCGACGACAGTGAGTCGGTTCTCAGTGGAGTTTGCTGAGATGGGCTCTAAAAGCCTGACGAGGCGGCCATACCCTATACGAAGCTCGAGCTGATTTGATTTTTGGAGAATAGACATGTCCCGAGTCTGCCAAGTTACTGGCAAGCGCCCGGTGAGCGGTAACAACCGTTCCCACGCAATGAACGCGACCAAACGCCGTTTTCTGCCGAACCTGCACTCCCACCGTTTTTGGGTTGAGGCTGAGAAGCGCTTTGTAACTCTGCGTGTATCTGCTAAAGGTATGCGTGTTATCGATAAGAAGGGTATTGAGACGGTCTTGGCCGATCTGCGTACCCGCGGTGAGAAGTATTAAGGAACTGCATCATGGCTAAAGGTGTTCGCGAGAAGATCAAGCTGGTTTCTTCTGCTGGTACTGGTCACTTCTATACCACTACGAAGAACAAGCGTACTAAGCCGGAAAAATTGGAACTGAAGAAATTCGATCCAGTTGTCCGTCAACACGTGATCTACAAAGAAGCTAAAATTAAATAATTTTAGTGGATTGCTAAAAACCCGGCTCCGGCCGGGTTTTTTATTGCCTGAATTTTGTGATTTCTATTCTCAGCGACTTTTATTTGCCTGATGTCGGTGTCTGCGACACACTCTGATCTTGATTCTGCTAAGGGAGAAATTATGCCGGAATTACCTGAGGTTGAAACCAGCCGCAGAGGGATTGAACCCTATCTGAAAGGTCACACGATACTCCATGCCGTCGTACGCAATCCGCGTTTACGATGGCCTGTCTCGGCGGAGATCTTAGCATTAAGCGATCAGCCCGTTCTGAGTGTTCAGCGCCGCGCAAAATATCTCCTGGTCGAACTGAAAACCGGTTGGATCATCATTCATCTGGGCATGTCCGGGAGTTTGCGGGTATTACCGGAAGAAACGGAGCCCGGCAAACATGACCACGTCGATCTGGTGATGGATACCGGCTATGTGCTGCGTTATACCGATCCGCGTCGTTTTGGCGCCTGGTTATGGTCTTCTGATCTGACCGCCAGCAATGTCCTGGCGCATCTCGGGCCGGAGCCGCTGAGCGAAGATTTCACGGCGGATTATCTTTTTGATAAATGCCGCACGAAGAAACTACCGATCAAACCGTGGCTGATGGATAACAAACTGGTGGTCGGCGTGGGGAACATTTACGCCAGCGAATCCTTGTTTGTTGCCGGCATTTCACCTGACAGACCCGCACATTCGCTCAAACATGATGAAGCAGCCTTGCTGGTCAGTACCATCAAAGCGGTATTATTACGTTCGATTGAACAGGGCGGGACGACGCTGAAAGACTTTTTACAGTCTGATGGAAAGCCGGGATATTTTGCGCAGGAGTTGCAGGTGTACGGAAGAGCGGGTGAACCTTGCCGGGCTTGTGGTACGCCTATTGAGAGTAAGAAACACGCTCAGCGCACCACTTTTTTCTGCCCGAACTGTCAGCACTGATACCGTATTCAGGCGCTGATTTTTTCCATCAGTGCCTGAGTGATGATTTGCGGCAGGAAAGGCGTAATGTCTCCACCGTGGCGCGCCACTTCTTTGACCAGAGAAGAGGAAATAAACGACCACTCTTTAGATGGCATCATGAACACGCTTTCCAGCGTCGGCAGCAAATGCCGGTTCATGTTCGCCAGCTGCATCTCATATTCAAAATCAGAGACAGCACGTAAACCACGAACCAGCACGTTAGCGCCCTGAGCTTTGGCAAAATTAGCCATCAGATCACTGAATCCAATGACTTCGACGTTATCCAGATGCGACGTCACCTGTGTCGCCAGAGCCACGCGCTCATCCAGCGAAAACATTGGTTTTTTGCTGGGACTGGCCGCAATCGCAAGAATAACATGGTCGAACATCAGCGCCGCACGAGTGACGATATCGAGATGTCCGTTGGTCATCGGGTCAAACGTACCAGGGTAAATTGCCTTAGTGCTCATGACGGCTCACTTTTGCAGTTGATGGCTGAGCGCCCACAGGGCAGCATATTTATTGAACGTATATTGTGCATTGACGCCTGCCAGGATCAACCCCTGCTTTCCGTCAAGAAAACCAGCGCGAAGTATCCAGGTTTTCGTGAATGCCCCCAGTGTATGCGAAATAATCGAGAAGAAACTGCACTTACGCCCCTGCTGATGGCGTTGTTCCGCCCAGGCCTGTGCATAGCTGAGTTGTTTACGCTGAAACGTGAAAAGGTTGCGACAGGTAAGATGCTGGAGATCACCTTGCAACGGTACGACCACAGCATTGCCGATGTTCAGTGATTCATGAACCAGATCGTCGTTATAGCTGAATGCACAAGGGTACAAACGGTTGACGCGATCGGGATACCAGCCGCTGTGACGCATGAATCTTCCGAGGAATAAGTTACTGCGCCCGAGGCTATAAACGGTATTTTCCTGAGGGTTATTCATAACGTTTTCAATCGACTGACGTAGTTCAGGCGTAACACGTTCGTCGGCATCGATCATCAAAATATAGTCGCCGGTGGCATGGCTTTGTGCCAGTTGGCGTTGTTTGCCGAATCCCGGCCAGTCTGTATTTTTAAATACTTTCACGCCGAAACTGCGGGCGACGTCCTGCGTTGCATCTTTGCTGCCGGAGTCGAGCAGGATGATTTCATCTGCCCATGCGACTGATTCGAGGCATTCCGGCAACAAACCGGCCTCATCACGCGCAATCAGTACAACGGATAAACGTTTTTTATCAGCCATTAATGACTCCGGACAGGCAGATAAGGCTCCAGTAAATGCAGCAGGCGCTGCAATGCCCCCTGATTTTGATGCAGGACTTCAACGGCGTGGCGTCCATAGTACAATCGATAGTCTTCGTCAGTGAGCAGGGTCGAAATTTCTTTTACCAGCGATGCGGTATCCGTCACCGTAATCAGACCATCATCCTGAGCCAGCTTGGCGCAGATATCTTTGAAATTAACGGTATGTGGCCCCATCAGAACCGGAATGGCGTGAGCCGCGGCTTCAAGCGGGTTATGACCACCGCGATCAACCAGACTACCGCCGACAAATGCCAGATCAGCAATGCCATAAAGCAGCATTAATTCGCCCATCGTATCGCCAATCACTACCTGAGTCGCCGATGAAGGCACTTCGCCGGAACTGCGCTGAATGAAGGAAAGCCCGGCTTTACGGGTCAGTTCACAGGCAACCGGGAACCGTTCAGGATGGCGCGGAACCAGAATCAGCAGCAAGTTCGGATGCGCTTTCAGCAACTCTTTGTGCGCTTCCAGCAGCAAGGTTTCTTCACCTTCATGCGTACTTGCCGCTATCCAGACCTGACGGCGTGATGCCCACTGACTGCGCAGCGCAATGGCTTTGGCGGCGAGTTCGGGCGTCACGGAGATATCGAATTTAAGGCTACCGGTGACCGCGAGTTGATTACGTTTCAGCCCTAACGAAAGGAAACGTTCACCATCTTCCTGGTTTTGCGCGGCAATCAGGGTGATGCGTTGCAAAATGGTACGAATGAACTTGCCCAGTTTCTGATATCCCTTCGCCGAGCGTGCGGAAAGGCGCGCATTGGCAATGACCAGCGGGATCTGACGACGATGAAGGGCACTGATGAGGTTCGGCCACAGCTCGGTTTCCATAATGATCACCAGCTTAGGATTCACTTCATCCAGAAAACGATTTACCGATCCTGCCAGATCATAAGGCAGGTAAACATGATGCACGCCTTTACCGAAAGCCGACTGAACACGCTCCGAGCCGGTTGGTGTCATCGTCGTGACGGTAATCGGCAGGGAAGGATAGCGATGGCGTAAAGCACGGACTAAAGGAATGGCTGCCAGTGTTTCGCCTACGGAGACGGAATGCAGCATGATGCCACCCGAGACAACCTTCCCCTTGCAAAAGCCATAACGTTCAGCCCAGCGTTTACGATATGCAGGAGACTTCCTGCTGCGTAACAGTAAACGGATCCAGATGAGTGGCTGAATTAAATATATGATTATATTATAAAAAATATTCATCTTTTATCAGGCATTGCGTTAGGGAAAGTCAATTTCATGAAGCGAAAATAGTCCCGGCGGATAGATGAGCACATGTTACCAGATAAGTGTGATCGACTCATCATGTCAGCGTCAATGGCATCAGGCCAGCAACGAGTGATAAAGCGCAACCAGCTGTTGTGAAAGGTTTTTCGGGCTATAAGGGAGAATACGCTCTCTGGCTGAATTCCCCATTTCGGCATTATGCAGCCGGGAAGGAATTCTCTTCACATATTCACTGAGTTTTGCCACATCAAGCGCATCACAAACAAACCCTTCATAGCCTTCCCGAATGAATTCCGCTCCGCCACAGGTCTGGCTGGTGATGACCGGAAGGCCACAAGCCATCGCTTCAAGAATGACGTTAGGAAACGGGTCATACAGCGTCGGTAAGATCATCCCGTCAGCTGCGTGATAGTAAGGGAGCACGTTGTTTTGTACGCCAGCGAAACGGATTCTTTCGAGACATCCCGCTTGTTTTGCCAGGGATTCGTACTTTTTCTGATCTTTATCCTGTCCGACAACGATGAGGTAACGGTCACTGGCGGCAATGGCTGCTATTGCAGGTTTAAGACCTTTGCGCTCAAAGCCTGAACCCACATAGATGAGCGCAACAGCTTCTGCCGGGATAGAAAGCATTTCACGCGAGGCATTGCGTTGTTCGTCAGTTGCCGGAATAAACTTATGCGAATCAATAGCATTATAAATAACTTCGAACCGGCTTTCATCGACGCCGTAACAACGCATGATGTCGCGTTTTACCATCTCAGAGTTACAGATGATTTTTTTCAATTCCGGCGAATGGAACATTTCTTCTTCGGCTTGCAGGACGTAGCGATGGTAGGGACTGATTTGCGTAAGAAAACGCTGAAGAGGGGAAATGACGCGTGCCCTTTGTTCAAGCCAGACGCGGTGTGCTCCGTCGCCCGCCCGGAAAATATCGCATCCCGGGATTCGCTCATGGCTTTGTACTATATCGAAATGCTCCTGCTCCCAGCATTGCTGCGCAGCTGCGGCAAAACCTTTTTCTCTGGAAACCCGACCGTATTTTGCCGGGTTACAAAGATGAATCTTCCATTTCGGATTAGGCTTACCTTCCCACTGGCGGGTGATGATGTTCAGGTCGATATTCTGATCGTCCAGCGCTTCCAGTGCGCGGGAGATAAAGCGTTCTGCGCCGCCATCCGGGCGATATTTTTGTCTGACGATCGCTAAACGGATGCTTTTCGCACCGGCAGAATTAGTCATGCAGATAACTCCTGGCAGCATCAATGACATCGCTGACCGGAATGGCATGCAAATAACGCTGCTGGGTTTTTGTGTCAATCGAATCCGGTGCGGGCAGCGGGGCGTAATCACCGGCCCAGAGGGTCGTATTATTATTCCCCCACGGGCGCCAGTGCTGCATTTTTGTCGGACCAAACAAGGCCACACAAGGCGTATTGAGCGCTGCTGCCATATGCATAGGCGCGGAGTCGACACCAATAAAAAGTTTCGCGCCATCTATCATGGCGGCCAGTTGCGTAAGCGACAACTGCCCCGCAACAGAAATAACCTGCGGGTTATGTGTGAGATCCTGGATTTTCCGCACCATATCCAGCTCTTTTTTATCGGGGCCGGCAGTCATGACGATCGTCAGCCCTGTATCTGCCAGTCCATCAATGACATTGGCAAATTTCTCATCATCCCAGCATTTAAACGTCCAGCGGGAAGTGGGCTGGATCACGATGTATCCGCCAGTCACCTTATGTTTGAGAAGCAACTGCTGGCAAAAAGCTTTATCACTTTCTGAATAATGCATCGACGTTTGGGCATTCTCCAGGGAGATCCCCAGCGGAGATAAAATCGACATGTTTTGTTCTACGGTATGCAAAATACCGTGATTTTCAGTGGTCACCAATCCTGTATGACCCGCTCGCCAGACCGGAGAACGGCGTTTTTTATAGTCAAAACCCAGCCGGACTTTTGCTCCTGTGAACAATGAAAGCAGCGCACTGCGCCACTGATCAGCCAGATTGATCACCAGATCATAATGTCGTGCACGAACGGCTTTCAGGAGCTTATATTCTTGCTGTAACTGATAGCGGATCCCTTGTTTTTTCCATGTTCTGTCAATGACATGGATATGGGAAAGCGCCGGATGTTCGCTCAGGATCGGGCGGGTTTCTTTATAGAGAAGCACATCGATTTCAGCATCAGGGTAATGCTGTCGCAGTCTGTTTATCACTGGTGTAGTGAGCACCATATCTCCGTGATGACGGAGTTTCACCAGCAAAATTCGTCTGGGGATAAAGGCTGCGTACTTGGCTTCTGAGTTAGGCATTCTATTATCTGATATTAGAATATAGTGAATAGATTTTAGGTGAAGAATCCTACGCTGTGAAGTTATTTATCTGCCTGATATAGAAAGGTAAATAACTTCGTTTAGGAAATAGTTATAAAGGAATTGTCTGGGTAATAAAATCATCTCTTTCTTAAAGGTCTCAGGCGAGTTTTTTACGCAAGTTATGCAGTCGCTTTAACCATAACAGTAATTGCCACCATTGCTTCGGGCCGCGGGCATTGCGGAGCATTATTCTGCGAGTGCCGGAGGTGTAAATATCTTCAATCATGGCTTTTTGCGCCGCGGGATCAGGTTCACGACGAAGAGAATGGCATACCGTCAGCGCTTCACGTGTGACCTGCCGTGGAAACTCCGCATAAATTTTTACCCGGTCTTTATACTGCTCATTCAGCTCATCAAGCATTTTAGCGATTTTCAGATAATGTCTTTGATATTCAACATTTTTCATTCCGGTGCGTTTCTGATTACTGATTGACTGACCGTGAATGTAATAGCGATAGAGGATGGTTTGGGTATATCTCACGCGGCGGGCATTGAACATGAATTCGGTCGTCCAGGGAATATCCTGATGATGTAAACCAGGTTCAAAATACAGCCCCTGTTTTTTAATCAGCTCAAGACGATAAACACCAAGCCAGACCACATGTAAATACCGGTTGGTCGCCAGCGCCGTTTTCAGCCACAAAGGCCCATCCAGTACACCCGTTGAAGTTAAACGATCCACAGGGATGAGTGGTTTTACTTTTTCTGAGCCGACAAAGTAGCGTTCGCCATTGCACTGCGCGGCATCAAGACTGTCCTGCTCACACATTTCTATCAACGTTTTATACATATCCGGATAGACGACGTCATCGGCATCCGGAAAGGTCACATATTTGCCTCGGGCGATATCCAGACCGGCATTACGCGCGCGCGAAACTCCGCCGTTTTCCTGAGTAATGACACGAATATGCGAGTGTTTTTCAGCGTACTCCTGTGCAACCTGCTCTGACCCGTCCGTAGAACCGTCGTTAACGATGATAATTTCGAGGCTATCCAGCGTTTGCGCGACGAGTGAATCCATAAAATTCCGGAACATCGCCCCTGCGTTGTACATAGGGATGATCGCGCTGAGCTTAATGTTTTCGGATGGCGTTGTAAGGGTCATAACACAATGTTTCCACGGATAAGGACATCAGGCAACCGGACCGGGCGGGGAGCTCGGCCCGGAAAATCATGGTTTCTCAGGCACTGAAGAAGTCTTCATTCTCAGCATCAGCAGATAGGCAAAAACCAGTACAATAAAATACGGCGATTCGCGATTATAAAATTGAGTATCACCCAGACTAAAGTAAATAACTGGAACTGAAAGTAATAAAAACTCGTAACCTTTAGGAACAAGTCTGAAGGGATAGAGCAGTAATGTGGCGAAGAAAAGCACCATAATCAATGCGCCAAAAATCCCTTGTAATGACATCGTATCAATAATGTCATTGTGCAAATGGAATTGCAGATTACGCAGGGCTTCCGGGTTTCCTCCCTCATGTTGATTGATGAAGGTTGTTGCAAGCGCATTCCGGCTGTCAGCTGACTGCCCGAAAGGGTGATGTTTAAAAGCATCGATACCCGCACGCCACATTGAGAAACGTGCGCCCACTGAAGTATTACGATCTCCGGCATCGTAAGATTCGATTTCATTATGGAGATTATCTATACGGTTGACGACTTTGCTGTAATAAGGGTGGCCGGATAAAACAGCTGCGATGATTAACCCTGCAATAGCAAAGCCATAAATCACTTTTGAGGTATGTGAACTCTTCGCGAAATCGTAAAGCACGCTGCATGCGCTGATTAAGGTAAAGAGCATGACCGCTGAACGGGTTTCTGTTGCTACCAGAACACCAAAGGTCATGGTCATGACTACCAGACAAATGAGCCTGTAATGTTTTAATCCATGAAACTTCAGGCTGTACATCACCAGTAGCGAGAAAATAGTGAATGTATAAGCGCCGGTAGTTGGGGCATCAGAATTTATTTTTATTCTGTCGCCAGTTTTTAAATAAATAACTATCCGTGTGACAGAGATGATGATAAACAGAAGCGTCATAATGGAGATGCCTGTGCGGACTGTCAGTGTGGGAATCTTCCATTTATGGATATTATGTTCAATGGCATACAGGATAAAAGACGCTAATATGAGTCTTTTCCCACTAATTTGATAATGATAAGCGATTAGCGGATATTCATGATTTATGGTGAGGATAACCCAAAGCAACTTACTGATCCCCAGTAGCAGAACTACCGTGGTTATCGGATGAAAGCAAATCTTCTTTTCAACCCGTAAGGTGAGGTAGATAAAGTAGATTACAGCGATATAGGTGGCGATATAAAAGAAGTTACGGGTTACCTCCCCGGAGTACATAAAGAAGGAAATGGAAATTGTAATAAATAAGAAAAATAAAGATGCCAGTTTATCGTCAAAGGACGATTGTTTAATCTCTGTTATCAGCTGCCTGATCATAAAGGACTCTTCCTGAAAATCTTACTATTCATGTACTTAGTCATCCAGCATAAACTTGCCGCATACCGGCCTTTGTGCCAGAGCGCCTGCGCATAGCGTTTCATCTCTTTATACGAAACAGGCATATCGTGTGGAACTGCGTGCCACGGAGATTGTGCATAATAACGATCGTAAATATCAGCCAGCTCTCCCATTCCCCAAATATGCCAGGGTTTACACTTCCCGGTATAATGGATCAGGATGGTATCTTCCGGAATCGCTATTTTTTTTCCCACTTTGTTTAAAATTATGTCGCAAACAAAGTTGTATTTTTTAGGAAGCAGAAATACTTCATGCTCAAGAACGATGTTGAGGGCGTCCTGGTCTGGGAATTTAAATTCATTTTTCTGACAGGAAAGCGTCTTAATTATCCGTTCAGTTGTGTTTTTCGCAAGCCACTGAGGAATGTTGATGTATAAAAAACCTGAGTTAAAATAATTGTTGTTGGTCAGGCCTAATTGAGAACATAGCTTATTTCTGGCTCGTTGCGTATCATTCACGGCTGCCAGCGTATAAGAGCTGATATCCATCTCATTCAGCTCTTTGTAACTGCCTAAGCATAAGGTGTCTGCGTCAAGATAGATAAATTTCGATGTGACGTCAGCCAGAATATAAGGAGTAAACAGACGATAATATATTGCCTGTGGATAGCGACCCATCAGCGGAAAATCGGAGAAGGCAGACTCCTTAAAAACGTAACAGGTAATAGCGAGTGGGTTATCCACTGCCAGTTCAAGCAGCAGAGATTTTGACTTCTCGTCCAGTACACTGCCAAAAACATGAATATGAAATGCTAGTTCAGGGTTGTTTTCTAATACAGAAAATATAGTAATCCCCATGCCGCGGGCATATGCATTGTTTATTCCGAATGCAATATGAACCACAGGAAAGGGTGAAACCCCCAAATTGTTCACGAGCTCTTCTTTATACTCGAGATAGTTCAGATATTCATGGTCAGACATGGCTTTGTCCCTGAAATACTTTGTTCATAACGAATGAACGTATTTTATCCAGCTGTGTATCGCTTAATGCAAAGAGTTCTTCTGCACTGTGCCTGAATTTATAAGGTGCTGAGAAAATGAAAGATTCGGGTATGAGCTTTTTGTCTTCTGGTGTCAAAATCAAAGGTGCGCAGGTCGGATGTTGCTCAGTCAGGTCGCACGGGCCCGCAAGACAAACTACCGGGATATTAACGGCATCAGCGATATAAATGTTGCCAGAGTCTGAGGCAATATACATATCCATCTGCGAAATCGCATAGGGAACTTCCTGCAATTCGAGTTTACCTATTAAGCTGATGATATTTTCGCTATTGCCCAGTTTCTCCAGTAGCTGATCAAGATATTTCTGCTCATTTTCCGGACCAAACACATAAAACTGACAAGGCATCCCGGCCAGAATATTGAGGATTTTAATCCATACGGCCGTCGGAATTGTTTTAGCTTTATTACCTGCCGAAATGCTGATGCCAATTTTAATCTTATTGTTTTCAGTTAGCTCCGGCAACGTTCTTTCAGGCTTCCACAAGGGATAGGTGGCATGTTTAGAATAGCTTTCTGCACTGAGACTGGCATCTGCCAGCTTCAGGTAACTTTCCAGTGTGAAATCGGTTTTTTGATGCAAGCGAACCACGTCGGCCGTCTGATAAAAAATCCCGTGATACCACTTGCGGGTGTAGGCGATCAGAAAGGCTTTGTATTTCGCATTACAAAATGCAGCGTAGAACGCATTAGTGCTGTTGGGTTGCAGCAGATAGACATTCTCGTAACGGTTAAGCAATTTGAATGCCAGACGGATTTTGCCCAACAGAGAATTTTTGTATTCTTCAATCAGGAAGCACGACTCAATCGTTGAATCGCGCCCCGCCAGCGGGAGCACTGTTTTACTGATTAGCACATCTGATTTTTTCAGATGTTTGAGTAGCGGCGTGATATTAACAAAATCGCCAATTTTGGCAGTCTGGATGACCAGATTGCGTCCTTTGCGCTGATGAAAAGGTTTCATCAGCATTTTGAATGGCCACAGCAAAATGAAAATAATCACATAGCTCATGGTCAGTCCATTTCCTTATCGGCAGAAATTACATCGTTAAGTTGCTCAAAAACGCGTTCCGCCGGCAAATTCTCCAGCGAGTTATTTTCTGCTTTCAGGACAAACTGATTCTTCCCGTACCCGCCAATCAAACCCGGATCTGTCGGGCCATAAAGGGTGATATTCGGCCGATCCAGCGCGGCGGTCAGATGGCTGAGTCCGGTATCCACCGAGATAACGGCTTTTGCACCGGCTAACACCTCGGCTACTTTCTCGAGGCTCAATTTAGGCAAGACTTCCACGTACGGGAACCCTTCAGCGAGGCGCAATGCGCGCTGATATTCATGCTCAGCGCCCCACGGCAGTTTGACGCGTAGATTAGTTGTACTCAGCATCCCGATCAGCTCCCGCCACTTTTCTTCCGGCCAGTGTTTGTCTGCACGGGTGGTCGCATGGAGGAAGACCAGATACTGACCGGCATCGTCAGGCAGATGTGAAAGGAAACGCGCCGCAATGGCGTAGTCGCCCTGGTTCGCAGGTTTTTCATAACCGAGACTTTTAGCGAACAATTCTCTGGTTCGTTCCACGGCGTGCTGCTTTTTATCAATTTCGTGCCGCTGATTAAAGAACCAGCTGGCGAAAGGTTCACGGGCGCTTTTGCAGTCTTGCCCGTGTTTTTCACCTTTGGCGACGCGGGTGATCAGCGCTGCACTTTTGATTAGGCCCTGAGCGTCAATGATGGCGTCATAGCTGGTGGACTGAACTTCACGTTTGAAATCACAACGTTGTTGCCGGGTTTCAGAGCCAAACCAGTTTTTACGCCAGCGGCGGATGGCCACCGGAATAACGCGGTCTACAGCCGGATGCCAGCCGGGGATCTGAGTGAAACCTTCTTCCACAACCCAGTCAAAGCGGATCCCGGGAATAGCCTGCATGGCATCCGTTAACGCCGGAAGCGTGTGCAGAACATCGCCCATGGACGAGGTTTTGACGATGAGAACCCGCATTAAAGCTCCTTCCTTGCGCTCAGTAACTGGCTTAATTCCTGATAAACCTGCTCTGGTTGAATATCAATCAGACTCTGGTGATAGCCTTCTTCGGCATCGCCTTTTCGGACTTTATGGTAGCCGGTGATAAGGCGGATCACTTTTGCCTGATGACTGAGCGGCGGGGTGAAGTCCGGGCTGCTCGGCCCGTATAGTGCTACCAGCGGTTTTCCCAGCGCAGCGGCCACATGCATCAGACCTGAGTCATTGCTGACCACAGCCTGACAAGAAGCTATCATCACAACCGCCTGATCCAATGAGGTTTTACCGGCAAGATTCAAACAGAAGGGCTGAGCATTTTCGGTCAGCGCCAGGCGGATTTGTTCCCCTGCCGCATTGTCTTTCTCTGAGCCAAACAGCGCGACCTGATAGCCTTCACTGATCAGTTTTTCGGCCAGCACGGCGTAGTGATAATGCGGCCAGCGTTTGGCCGGACCGAATTCAGCGCCCGGACAAAACCCGATCAACGGACGTGTATTATCGACATTAAATGCGTTTTTGACGGCGGTGATTTCGGCTTCGGTGACCTGAAGTTTTGGCCACAGAATGGGCTGCGGAAGATCAGCAGCCGTTTTGATTCGCCCGGCTTCGTAGCCCAGTGCAGCGTAGCGCTGAACCATCAGCGGAAATGCCACCTTATCGAGCACCCGCAAATCATTGAGCAGGCCATAGCGCATTTCGCCACGCCAGCCAGTACGCCGAGGAATGTGCGCAAAGAACGGAACCAGCGCTGATTTAAAGGAATTAGGCAAGACATAGGCGCGGTCATAATGCGTATCACGTAATGAAACGCCCAGACGGCGACGCTCGCCAAGCTCCAGAGCACCGTGACCCAATGGCATCGCCAGTGCCTGATTGACTTGTGGCATCCGGTCGAGCAAAGGACGACACCATGCAGGTGCCATCACGTCTATTTGTGCTTGCGGGTGCGCAGCTTTCAGGGTGCGGTAGAGACTTTGAGACATCATCATGTCACCGACCCATGACGGCCCAATCACCAGTATTTTCATACCGTTAACCATTCCTCAATGTGCAGGGCTTAAACTGTGCGGTTAAGCCAGCTCATGTATTCCGTCACGCCTTCAGCAACCGTTTTGAAAGGTTTGTCATAACCGGCATTACGCAGCGCGGTCATATCGGCCTGAGTGAAGGACTGATAACGGCCTTTCAGCTTTTCCGGGAAAGGAATGTATTCGATATCGCCAGATTTGTGGTACGCCACCACCGCATCTGCCACGGCCTGGAAGGATTCTGAACGGCCGGTACCGCAGTTGAAAATACCGGAAACACCGTTCTGCCAGAACCACAGGTTTACCGCAGCCACGTCGCCCACGTAGATGAAATCGCGTTTGAAACCTTCGCTGCCGGAGAACAATTTCGGGTTCTCGCCGGCGTTGATCTGGTTATTCAGATGGAACGCGACGCTGGCCATGCTGCCTTTATGGCCTTCACGTGGTCCGTAGACGTTGAAGTAACGGAAACCACAAATCTGAGATTCTGCATGTGGCAAAATTTCGCGAACATACTGGTCAAACAGGAACTTTGAATAGCCATAGACGTTCAGCGGCTGCTCGTATTTACGGTCTTCTACAAAGCTGGTGCTCTGGCTGCCGTAAGTAGCTGCAGAAGAGGCGTAAAGGAAAGGAATGCTGCGATCCAGGCAATAATGCAGAATATCTTTAGAGTACTGATAGTTGTTATCCATCATGTACTTGCCGTCCCACTCAGTGGTGGACGAACAGGCGCCTTCATGGAAAATGGCGTCAATATCACCTAAATCGTCGCCTGCAACGATACTGGCGATGAAATCTTCTTTGTCGCAATAATCCGCAATATCCAGATCAACCAGATTGACGAATTTGGTGCCGTCTTTCAGGTTATCAACCACCAGAATATCGCGGTATCCCATATCATTGAGCGATTTAATAATATTGCTGCCGATAAAACCAGCGCCGCCAGTGACGATTATCATGGGATCCACCTTTAATCATTTGAAGAACCGCGCACCATGCGCAGCCTGTAATTGGGTAATATCATAACACTTCATTATGAAGCTCACATTGGGAAGGTGTCCGATAACACGCATTCTTGTGTTTCAGACCGTAAGGCGTGAACTATGCTACAAAACTAAGATATTGTGAGCGGTTCCATCGTTATTTCATATCCAGATTAGTAAGGTATTCCGTGAATGAGTCATTTCAGGAGAATACTGTATGTCTGTTTCGTTTTATCGGCAGTTGGAAGACCAGCTCGATCAGGCGCGGGTTGAAGGACTGTTTAAAGAAGAACGTATTTTAACCACGCCTCAGCAAGCTGAAGTTTCTGTCGCCGGTGGCAAGCCGGTTATCAATTTCTGCGCCAATAATTATCTCGGGTTAGCTAACCATCCGGAGCTTCTCCGGGCCGCGAAAGAAGGGCTCGACAGCCACGGTTTCGGTATGGCATCGGTGCGTTTTATCTGCGGTACACAAGATACTCATAAAGAACTCGAACATCGTCTGGCAGATTTTCTCGGTATGGACGACGCGATCCTTTATTCCTCCTGTTTTGATGCTAACGGTGGCTTATTCGAAACGCTGCTGGGTGAAGAAGACGCTATCATTTCAGATGCGCTTAACCACGCATCAATCATCGATGGCGTCCGGTTGTGCAAAGCCAAACGCTATCGCTATGCCAACAATAATATGGACGAACTCGAAGCCCGCTTACAGCAGGCAAAAGACGAGGGTGCCCGGCATATTATGGTCGCGACCGACGGTGTATTTTCCATGGATGGCGTGATTGCCAACCTGAAAGGTGTGTGCGATCTGGCGGAACGTTTTGACGCGCTGGTGATGGTCGACGATTCCCATGCTGTCGGTTTTGTCGGTGCCGAAGGACGCGGTACTCACGAGTATTGTGACGTGATGGGGCGGGTAGATATCATCACCGGTACGCTGGGTAAAGCGCTGGGCGGCGCTTCCGGTGGTTATACGGCGGCGCGTCAGGAAGTGATTGACTGGTTGCGCCAGCGTTCACGTCCTTATCTTTTCTCCAATTCTTTAGCGCCTTCGATTGTTTCTGCCTCGCTAAAAGTGTTGTCCATGCTTGAAGCAGGCAGCGAACTGCGTGAGCGCGTGCTCCGCAATTCCAAAATGTTCCGTGAAAAAATGACTGCTGCTGGTTTCACGCTGGCGGGAGCCGATCACGCCATCATTCCTGTCATGTTGGGCGAAGCCCGTTTAGCGCAAGAATTTGCCGCACTTTTGCAGCAGGAAGGCATATATGTCACCGGTTTCTTTTATCCGGTGGTGCCGCAAGGGCTGGCGCGAATCCGCACCCAGATGTCTGCGGCACATAGCACCGAACAAATCGAAAAGGCGGTTGAAGCCTTTACCCGTATCGGCAAAAAACTTGGCGTGATCGCCTGAGGAGTTTCCATGAAAGCCTTAGCAAAACTCAGACGTGAAGAAGGCATCTGGATGACGGATGCGCCGGTGCCCGAAATGGGCCATAACGATTTGCTGATCAAAATCCGTAAAACAGCCATCTGCGGAACTGATGTGCATATTTACAACTGGGATGCGTGGTCGCAAAAAACCATTCCCGTGCCGATGGTGGTCGGGCATGAATACGTCGGCGAAGTTGTCGGAATTGGTCAGGAAGTCAAAGGTTTTAGCATTGGCGACCGTGTTTCCGGTGAAGGCCATATCACCTGCGGACATTGCCGAAACTGCCGTGGCGGACGCACGCATTTATGTCGCAATGCTCAGGGCGTCGGAGTAAACCGTCCTGGTGCCTTTGCGGAATATCTGGTTTTGCCAGCGTTCAATGCGTTCAAAATCCCCGACAATATTTCTGATGATCTGGCGGCAATTTTCGACCCGCTGGGCAATGCGGTTCATACCGCACTGTCTTTTGATCTCGTCGGGGAAGACGTGCTGATAAGCGGTGCTGGTCCGATTGGGATAATGGCCGCAGCGATTTGCAAACACGTTGGCGCGCGTCATGTGGTGATCACCGACATGAACGAATACCGCCTCGAACTGGCACGCAAAATGGGCGTGACGCGGGCGGTCAATGTCAGCCAGCAAAGCCTGCCGGACGTTATGGAAGAACTGGGGATGACGGAAGGGTTTGATGTCGGACTGGAAATGTCCGGCGCACCGGCGGCGTTTCGCAGCATGCTCAGTGCCATGAATCACGGCGGGCGGATTGCTATGCTCGGTATCCCTTCCACGGAAATGGCCATCGACTGGAATCAGGTGATTTTCAAGGGGCTGTTTATTAAAGGGATCTACGGGCGGGAAATGTTTGAGACCTGGTACAAAATGGCTGCTCTTATCCAGTCCGGCTTAGATCTCACCCCTTTGATCACTCATCATTTCCCGATTGATGAATTTCAGAAAGGGTTTGATGCGATGCGTTCCGGACATTCCGGAAAAGTCATCCTTAACTGGTGAGCTGACTTTTCGCAGATATGACAAAAGCCCGCTGAAATGGCGGGCTTTTGTCTGACCTGAAGAGCATTTTTATGCGCCCGTCTCTGCCTGTTGTTTCTCGACATCTGTCAGATATCGCACTTTACGGGTGTAATCCTGGCCTTTAAACAGCAGCTCATTATCCGGCGAGGCCAGATATTTTTGCCATTCAGTCAGCGGGAAACCGCCATGCGCACCAATGACTTCTTTCGGAATAACCGACGGCGTGCCGCCAATTTTCTTCGAAACCGGCCAGTTCATCCAGTCGCCGAGATTGACGCTTTTGATATCCAGAGTATCGAGCATTGCCGCCAGTGGCAGCTGATCCGTTGGAGGCTGATTGTCTGGCAGGATATTCCAGGTATCTCTGAAAAACATCATCCACAGCGGACACAAACGTTCCCAGGTTTTACGCGTCGCCGCTAAAAATGCGCCGTTGACGTGGTCAACGATATAAGGCCGCACGCTGTTTTTGTAATACGCCGGAATAATTTCCGGGTCGCACCCCTGGAGTTTGGCAATCATTTTGCCTTGACGGAAACTCGAATAAATATGGTTTTCGTGCAGCTGAATCTCAGGCATTTTCAGCAGATTCAGGTCTGAATCGATCATCAAAATACCGTCAGTTTTCGCCTGCAAAGGGGCCAGCAGTTTAATCAGACGGCTGAGATAAATTTGTTTATAGCGATAATCACCCGTTTTGGTTTCAGGATTAAGCGTAACGATCCGGACTTTTTCAGGCAAAGGCCGGAACAGGCTGGCATCCTGATCGGTCACAATGACGATTTCCTGCAACTGAGTGGCGAATTTATCGGCAAATTCCGCGCATAAGCAAGCTTCTTCAATATAGTCAGCACCTGCGGAAGGAATGACGACAGAGGTGATATTGTTCTTCGGCGCTCCCGCTAAGACCGTATTGGCATATGGCAGATTGTGGCGTGAAAGAATGTGACGATATTTAGGATTTAGAAATTTAAACATGTTCAGCCTTGTTTCTTTTTAACGCTGCTTAAAACGGTTTCCACGCCAGAGACATATTTTTCAATCGCAAATTTTTCGCGGACATTGAGGTTTGCCTGCGCCGCGATTTCACTTCGCAAATGGGTGTTGAGATACAGCGTTTTCATATGATTAAAGAGCATCTCAATATCGCCATACTCAAAAAGCATCCCGGTTTCTGCATTTTTAATCAGCTCAGCAGTTCCCGTGACATTCGACCCGATCACCGGTGTTTTCAGTAACATGGACTCAAGTACCACGCGCGGTAAGCCTTCACTTTTTGAGCCTAAGATAAAGGTGTCAAAGGCCGCCAGATATTCTAGCGCATTGCTCTGGAAGCCTGTAAATACCACTTTATCCATCATATTCAGAGCCGAAACTTGCTGAATGAGACGGCGTAAATTCGGGCCTTCACCGACAAACACCATTTTCCATTTCGCTTCCGGGAACGCGCGGTTAAATTTGTCGAGTGCCAGTAAAGTGAAGTGGTGGGCTTTACGGTTAATCAGAGAGCCGATACTGCCTAAGATGAACGTGTCTTGCGTTGCGCCGAGTTCTTCGCGGATCCTGGTGCCATCGGGCAAGGGCTGATGAATATCAATACCGTTGAAGACGGTAAAACACAGCTCTTTGCGCACGCCACGTTTAAGCAATTGTTCCTGAACGCCCTGAGAAACAGAGATAATGCTGTGGCAGAAGCGGTTAACGATGCGCACAACCTCCCTGTTAAGAACCGGTTCAATGCGGCAATGTTGCACGATTTCTGTCGGTAAGCCTGCGGTCGAATAGTAGCCTTCCACGTTAGAGCTGGGCTGATTATTCATATATAAAATATCAAACTGACCGAGCTCAAGCAGGGAATGAATTTTTCGGATATTGGGGTTAATGCGCCAGATTTTATCGACGGAATAAATGGCTTTCTGGCGCAAATTACCGCTAAAGAAAAACAGCGTTCGCAGGATTTCTTTGCTGATTTTCGCCCACGTGGGTTGTCTGACCTGGGGAATGAAAAACACCGGCACATTGAGCGAGTTCAATATCTGGCTGATTGTTTCGCCGTTATCGCGGGCATAATCATTGTAAAAGCAGCAACTGATTTCAAACTTTTCACGATCGATTCTTTTCAGCAGCTCCAACATGCTGTTGGTGCCACCTCCCCATTCTTTGCCGCTGTCCAGCAGCAGAATTTTAGATCGATCTAGTCCCATCGGTTAGCGCCCTTGCTCAGCCCGGTTAAAAAAATATGCTACCCATTATAAGAGGCAAATCCTATAAGCTCTAGTTATTTGATTCTGAAGCTAAAACCATTCATATCAATATGTTGTATGAGTGTTTTAAATCCATTTTCCAAAATGAGAACCTGACACCCGTCAATGTCTGTGGATCCTATTTTCCAGAAAGTGTGGTCCACGTTAAATACTGGCGTTCAACAAACTGTACTGCCGGTAATGCAGACAGACTTTCACCCAGCACTTTAAACATGCTATCGGCATAAATTTGAGGGACAGGCTGTTTCACGCGGCAGATGCTGATGCCTTTACGCGATGGTTTCGACGGCACGGTACGGGTCACTTTACCTGCCGGGGCGCTTCGCTGCGGTTCGTTGAGCAGATCGCTTGGGCGTACCAGTACGATATCGGAAGGTAAATTCGACAGCATCTGCTGCAGCACTTTTACCGTGGTCGGGTGGGGATGACCGATGGCAATGGCATATCCATTCTTGCGTGCAAGCTGAATAGCCCGTTCAAACTGATGGCGGATTTCAGCTTCATTCTGCACATCATCTAAAAAGACGTTGCGCTTAATCACTTTCACCCGTGTTCCCTGAGCGGCCTGAACCGACTTGGTGTTACCGATCGTCATGCTGTCGAGAAAGAATAAGTTGTGGGCATTCATGGCTTGCATGACGTTTTCCATCCCGGTCAGACTGGAGGTCATGGCGCTGCCCATATGATTGTTGATACCAATCGCGTACGGGATATTGCTGATAGCCTGATCGACAATATGTTTCACTTCTGCGGTACTCATAGAAGGTGTCAGCGTATCTTTTTCCAGTGGCTGCTTACTGAGCGGGGCCATCGGCAGGTGGATCAGAATTTCCCGGCCCTGCTGATGTGCCTTGTTCATCATCATTTGCGAATCTGGCGCATTAGGAAAAATCGCGACGGATACCGCTTTAGGCATCTGAAGTACCTGGTTTTCCTCATGCTGGCGATAACCAAAGTCATCAATCAGGATGGATAATTTCGCTGCCTGAACCTGACAAACGAAAAACGCAGTACCACAAAGGGCAGCTAAAACGGACTTTTTATATCGCAATGCTATCTTCCCAACCACGGTTGTGGATTTACTGCCTGGCCCTGACGACGAATTTCAAAATACAGCGATGGCTGGCCCTGTCCGCCGCTGTTCCCCACTTTCGCGATAGCCTGACCGGTTCTCACCTGATCGCCGACGCTGACCAGCGCATCCTGGTTGTAACCATACAGACTCATGTCGCCTTTGCCGTGGTCGATCACCACAACCAGCCCGTAGCCCTGCAACCAGTCCGCCAGAATGACGCGTCCGTCTGCAATCGCCCGGACATCACTGCCTTCGCGTGCTGAAATGACCATGCCTTTCCAGCGTAGTTCACCCTGTAGTTGTTCGCCGAAGCGATGTATCAACGAACCGTTAACCGGCCACATATTTTGCCCGGATGGACGTCCCAGACCGCCGGTTCGGGCCATCAGTGACTGTTCGCTTTGGGTCGGTTTATAGGTAGAACCTTTTTTCTTCGCTTGTTGTTCTTTCGCCCTGACGGCAGCGGCTTCACGCGCTTCTTTTTCCGCGCGCGCTTTGGCGGCACGTTCAGCGGCAGCAATTTTGTTTTGCAGGCTGGATTCGTTGGCTCGCAGTTCCGTCAGACTCTGCTCATTTTTTTGCAATGAGGATTCCAGCGCCGTAAGGGTTTGCTTACGGGCGGCACGCGCTTGTTCGAGTTTTTGTTGCTGCGTTTGCTGTTCAGTCAGCAGACTTTTTTGCTGTGTTTGCTTTGATTGCAAAGAAACACGCTGTTCAGCCAGCGTGGTGCGGGTCTGTTTCAGTTCTTCGATGGTTTTCTGACGCTCGGTATTCAGATAGCCGAAATATGCCAGAAGCCTCTCATTACGGTCGCTTTCTTCACCGCTGAGCAGTAGCTGCAAACCTTTATGCTGGCCGATACGAAATGCCGCATCGAGCTGTTTCGCCAGGATCTCTTCCTGAGTCTTTTGCTGTTTCTGCAATTTATCTATTGAGGCATTCAGGCTGGCAATGTCTTTGCTGAGCGTGGAGAGCGTTGACTGAGTTCCGCGAAGCTGGCTGCTGGCAGAGGAAATGGTTTTTTCCTGCGCCTGCAATTGCTGCAACAGAGTGCCGCGCTGTTGTTTCTGCTGTTTTACACTTTTTTCTTTTTCCGCGATGTTTTGCTGAATGGTTTTGAGCTGATCTTTATTGTCGTCAGCATGCACACTCACGGAAAGAGAGAGTAAAGAAGCACAAAGCAATAAGGCTGAAGATGGGAAGGCGGATACGACCTTGTCCTGAGCGGAAAGGCGGGTTCTCATCAGGCTGAAATGAATGAATTTGCTCAAACTTTTTTCCGCTTGTCGACCGTGGATGATAGACAATATGGCTGTCCCTTATCGTATCGTAACACTAATCAACCGGCTGATGCACAAACAAAAAAGGCGTACCAACGGGTGTCAGTACGCCTTTTTAACTGAGCTTTAAAGGAAATTAGCGCGCAATAAACAGCGGTTTGCCACTCATTTCAGCCGGAATTTCCATGCCCATCAGTGAAAGCATCGTTGGTGCGATATCAGACAATTTACCACCTTCAACCGCTTGCGCGTTTCCGCCGATATAGATTAACGGTACCGGCAGGCTGGTGTGCGCGGTATGCGCCTGACCGGTTGCCGGGTCGCGCATTTGTTCTGCGTTGCCGTGGTCGGCGGTGATCAGCAACTGGCCACCGACAGCTTTCACTGCATCCACAACCTGAGCAACGCAATTATCGAGTGCTTCAACGGCGCTCACCGCGGCGTCGTAAACGCCGGTATGACCGACCATATCGCCATTCGGATAGTTACAAATAATGGTGTCGTATTTGCCGCTGGCAATCGCGCCGAGGAGTTTTTCCGTCAGTTCAACCGAGCTCATTTCCGGTTGCAGGTCGTAGGTTGCCACGTTCGGGGATTTCACCAGAATACGGTCTTCGCCTTCAAATGAGTCTTCCATACCACCGTTAAAAAAGAAGGTAACGTGCGCGTACTTTTCGGTTTCTGAAATACGCAACTGTGTTTTGCCGTGCGCCATCAGCCATTCGCCGAGGGTATTTTTCAGCGATGCTGGTGGGTAAGCACAGGCGGCTTTGATGTCAGCGGCGTATTCGGTCAGCATGATAAAATCGCCGAAGTTAATGACTTTTTCACGGGTAAAGCCGTCGAAATCTGGGTTGATAAAGGCGCGGGTGATTTCACGGGCACGGTCAGCACGGAAGTTCATGAATATCATTGCATCGCCGTCATGGATCGCAGCAGATTCTTCACCTGCTGCCTGCAATACGGTAGGTTTCACGAATTCATCGTTTTCATCGCGGGCATATGCGGCCTGCAGACCTCCAAGTGCGTTATCAGCGGTGAACGCGCCTTTGGCCTGAGACATCAAATCGTAAGCCAGCTGCACGCGATCCCAGCGGTTATCACGATCCATCGCGTAATAACGACCGACGATGGATGCGATACGACCGGTACCAATTTGCGCGAATTTCTCAGAGAAGCGTTTAAGTGCTGCTTCTGCACTACGTGGCGGTGTATCACGGCCATCAAGGAATGCATGCAGATAAATCGCTTTCGCGCCACGACGGTGCGCCAGTTCTACCATCGCCATAATGTGATCTTCGTGGCTGTGAACGCCACCCGCTGACAACAGACCCATAATGTGAACCGCTTTGCCTGCGCTGATTGCGCGGTCAACAGCACCAGTCAGTACGCTATTATTAAAGAAATCGCCTTCTTTGATTTCTTTATCCAGACGGGTGAGATCCTGATACACGATGCGGCCCGCACCTAAATTGACATGGCCAACTTCGGAGTTGCCCATCTGACCGTCAGGCAGGCCGACATCCAGCCCGGAGGCGGCGATAAGCGTGTGCGGATTATTGGCCCACAGGTTATCCATCACCGGCGTTTTGGCGTTCAGAATCGCGTTATCTTGTTGCTCTTCGCGATGTCCGTAGCCGTCCAGAATCACCAGAACCATCGGTTTTTTGTTGCTCGACATGTCAATTGACCTCAGTTTAAAAGATGAAATGCTCAATAGGCTCGCCCGCTGAAATGGGATAAACAGGCGCGGCTAAAGGCATTTAAGCCGGCAGATTTTACCGCAGTGCGGGAAGTGAATAGCCGGAGGAGATCAAAGATGAGGTGAGGTGAGGGTTAACTTTCGGCATAAAGGCGTGTTAATTTTCCGAGACGTGCCGCAGATTGTGGCATTCGCCCGCGCTTACTGGCTGTAATTGCTCCGGCGCGCAGGTATACTCTGAAGCCTTGAATTTTCCCCCAACTGACGGGAGTTGCTACACCCCATGCAAGATATTATGCCGTTCATCAGTGCGCATCCGGTTCTCAGCCTAGCGTGGGTTGCGTTACTGATTGCAGTAATTGTGACCACCTTTAAAACACGTTTCTCTAAAGTGAAAGAGATCACCCGTGGCGAAGCAACACGCCTGATTAATAAAGAAGATGCCATCGTTGTCGATGTTCGCGCGCGTGAAGAATTCCGCAAAGGCCACATCGCTGAATCACAGAATGTGTTGTCTGCTGACATCAAAAACAACAATCTGGGTGAACTGACTAAACATAAAGCACAGCCAGTTATCGTGGTGTGTGCCACCGGACAAACTTCCCGTACTGCGGCTGAAGGCCTGATTGCTGCCGGTTTTGAGCGTGTATTCACACTCAAAGAAGGTATCAGCGGCTGGAGTGGTGAAAACCTGCCTTTAGTTCGCGGTAAATGACCTGCGGTAAAGAATTCGCTGTAAATATGACGTTCAGATAACCGCTACGGCACTAAATTCTACGACTCTGAGGTGGAACCCATGGCAAAAATTGAAATCTACACCAAGGCAACCTGTCCTTACTGCCATCGTGCGAAAGCTT
Source organism: Rahnella ecdela (assembly GCF_019049625.1). Lineage (GTDB taxonomy): Bacteria > Pseudomonadota > Gammaproteobacteria > Enterobacterales > Enterobacteriaceae > Rahnella > Rahnella ecdela. The sequence goes on along the minus strand of NZ_JAFMOY010000121.1, from coordinate 56,873 downwards.
TGCTCAACAGCAAAGGCGCTTCATTCGATGAAATCGCTATCGATGGTGATGCAGAAAAACGTGAAAAAATGATCGCCCGCAGCGGTCGTTCAACCGTTCCTCAGATTTTTATCGATGGACAGCACGTTGGCGGTTGTGATGATTTACATGCGCTTGATGCCCGCGGTGGCCTTGATCCGTTACTGGGTTAATAAAGGCGACTGCGGCTTTTCATTAAGTGTTTAAAAGGACTATTAACCCGAGGGTACTACTCACATGTCAGAACAAAATAACACCGAGATGGCTTTCCAGATCCAACGTATCTATACCAAAGACATTTCTTTTGAAGCGCCAAATGCGCCTCAGGTTTTCCAGCAAGACTGGCAGCCAGAAGTTAAACTGGATCTTGATACCGCTTCCAGCCAGCTGGCTGAAGGCGTATATGAAGTTGTCTTGCGTGTGACCGTAACTTCCTCCCTGGGCGACGAAACTGCGTTCCTGTGTGAAGTTCAGCAAGGCGGTATCTTCACTATCTCCGGTATCGATGGCAACCAGATGGCGCATTGCCTGGGTGCATATTGCCCGAACATTCTGTTCCCATATGCCCGCGAATGCATCACCAGCCTGGTTTCCCGCGGTACCTTCCCGCAACTGAACCTGGCACCTGTTAACTTTGACGCTCTGTTCATGAACTATCTGCAACAGCAAGCTGAAGGCGAAGGTGCTGAACCGCATCAGGATGCCTGATGAAAACCGTCAATGCGTCAATGACAGTGATCGGTGCCGGCTCGTACGGCACCGCTTTAGCGATTACTCTCGCCAGAAATGGCCATCCCGTTGTGCTGTGGGGACACAATCCCGACCACATCAATGCCTTACAACGTGCCCGTTGTAATCAGGAATTCCTTCCTGATGTTCCGTTCCCCGATAATCTGTTGCTCGAAACCAATCTGTCTGTCGCGTTAGCGGCCAGCCGTAATGTGCTGGTTGTGGTGCCAAGCCATGTATTTGGTGACGTACTGCGTCAGCTGAAACCCCATTTGCGGCCTGATGCGCGCGTGGTGTGGGCAACGAAAGGGCTGGAAGCAAAAACCGGTCGCCTGTTGCAGGATGTCGCGCGAGAAGAACTCGGCGATGCCATACCGTTAGCCGTAGTTTCGGGCCCGACATTTGCCAAAGAACTGGCCGCTGGCATGCCGACGGCAATCTCTCTGGCAGCAACCGATGCCACTTTTGCCGAAGATTTGCAGCAATTACTGCACTGTGGCAAAAGCTTCCGTGTTTACAGCAACCCCGATTTTATCGGCGTTCAGCTGGGCGGTGCGATTAAAAACGTCATCGCCATCGGTGCCGGAATGTCAGATGGTATTGGCTTTGGTGCTAATGCGAGAACCGCGCTGATTACCCGTGGTCTGGCTGAAATGACGCGTCTGGGTGCCGCTTTAGGTGCTGACCCCGCGACATTTATGGGCATGGCAGGCCTGGGTGATTTGGTGTTAACCTGCACAGACAACCAGTCCCGCAACCGTCGTTTTGGCATTATGCTGGGACAAGGCAAGGATGTTCAGACCGCTCAGGACACCATTGGCCAGGTTGTCGAAGGCTATCGCAATACCAAAGAAGTACGGGCTCTGGCGCAGCGTAATAACGTTGAAATGCCAATTACAGAACAGATTTACCAGGTGTTGTACTGCGGTAAAGATGCGCGTGAAGCAGCGATCAGTTTGCTTGCCCGTGCGAGCAAGGACGAAAAACACAGCCACTGAAAGGCGTATAAAGTATAGCCTCCTTGTCGGTATTCCCGACAGGGCGGCTTTTTATTACCCGAACTTGCAAAGTCGTAAGGAAAAGTGATGTCGCTAGAAGAATTAGAGCTGGTCTGGAATAACATTAAATCAGAAGCGAGAGCACTGGCTGAGTGTGAACCGATGCTGGCGAGTTTTTTCCATGCGACGTTACTTAAACATGAAACGCTGGGCGGCGCGTTGAGCTACATTCTGGCCAACAAGCTGGGTAATCCGATCATGCCCGCGATGGCTATCCGTGAAGTGGTTGAAGAAGCTTACCGCAACGACGAACAAATGATTTTGTCCGCTGCCCGCGACATTCTGGCAGTGCATCAGCGCGATGCGGCGGTCGATAAATATTCGACACCGTTGCTCTATCTGAAAGGTTTCCACGCGCTACAGGCTTACCGTATCGGTAACTGGCTGTGGAAGCAGGATCGCAAAGCGCTGGCGATTTATTTCCAGAATCAGATTTCAGTGTCATTTGGTGTAGATATTCACCCTGCGGCGCGTATCGGCTGCGGCATCATGTTTGACCATGCGACCGGAATTGTCATTGGCGAAACGGCTGTCGTTGAGAATGATGTGTCGATTTTGCAGTCCGTTACCCTCGGCGGTACAGGCAAAACCTGCGGCGACCGTCATCCAAAAATCCGTGAAGGCGTCATGATTGGTGCCGGTGCGAAAATACTCGGTAATATCGAAGTGGGTGCTGGCGCAAAAATCGGGGCGGGTTCAGTTGTGTTGCAGTCAGTTCCTCCGCACACTACCGCTGCGGGGGTTCCGGCGCGTATTGTCGGGCGTCCGGAAAGCGAGCGTCCTTCCATGGATATGGATCAGCATTTCAACGGTATTGCGCAGGGTTTTGAATTCGGCGACGGTATCTGACAGGTATTTCCGATGGCATGATTCTGCATGCCATCGTCTTCACTTCCACAACGCTATTCTTTCAGCAGTGCGCCCGGATATCCCAGCTGGCGCCAGGCTTCATACACAACTACCGAAACAGCATTAGACAAGTTCATGCTGCGGCTTTCTGCGAGCATTGGAATGCGGATTTTGTGCTGTGCAGGCAAATTATCCAGAATGGATGCCGGCAGTCCGCGGGTTTCCGGGCCGAACAACAGAAAATCATTATCCTGATAGCTGACGGCGCTATGTGCGGGTGTGCCTTTGGTGGTCAGTGCGAAAAGACGTTGCGGATTTTCGCTGCTCAGGAAGACGTCATAATTGGCGTGATGCTTAATATGGGCGAATTCATGGTAATCGAGCCCTGCGCGGCGCAGACGTTTATCGTCCCAGCCGAAACCTAAAGGTTCGATGAGGTGGAGCTGACATCCGGTGTTGGCACACAGGCGGATTATGTTGCCGGTATTTGGCGGGATTTCTGGTTCAAATAAAACGATGTTAAGCATGCGTCCCCCTGATAGAGGGACGCAGAATAGCAGAAACTTAACGCTGGTGCAGCGGCAGCCAGATAATCAAACGAAGGCCGCCAAGCGGGCTGTCCTCAGCTTTGACTTTGCCTCTGTGCTGCTGAACCGCGGTATCCACGATAGCCAGCCCAAGGCCGGTACCACCGGATTCACGGTCGCGCGCTTCATCTGTGCGATAGAACGGCCGGAAAATTTGTTCACGATCTTCCTCACTCACGCCCGGGCCATCGTCATCAACGGTGATGGTGATCCCTTCACTGTCGTGGGCGAAGTTCAGCGCAATGTGATGATGGGAATAACGCAGGGCGTTACGCACAATATTTTCCAGTGCACTGTCGAGCGCCGCAGCATTGCCGATAAGCTTCCACGGACCAGGCGGTGACGTAACCTCCAGAGTTTTGCCCATCTGTTCGGCTTCAAACTGCGCATCGTCAATCACACCCTCCCACAGTTCATTGGCTTTCAGGGTTTCGCGCGACAGCTCATTTTTATGCTGACTGCGTGATAACACCAGTAAGTCATTGATCATACCATCAAGACGTTGCGCTTCATTTTCAATGCGTTGCAGTTCTTTGCCTTCACCATGACGACGGCGCATCAGCGCGGTGGCCAGCTGAAGACGGGTCAGCGGAGTACGCAATTCGTGGGAAATATCAGAAATCAGGCGTTGCTGTGCTGTCACCATCCGCTCAAGTGCGCTGACCATCTGGTTGAAACTGGCACCGGTTGCGAGGAACTCCTGCGGCCCGGCTTCGAGTTCAGGATGCTGCTTGAGATTACCGCGTGCAACGTCATCTGCTGCGTTTTTCAACTTACGTGCAGGTTTCGCCAGGCTCCACGCCAGCCACAGCAACAGCGGGGCGCTGATGAGCATGGTGACGATGAGCAACAGTAGCGGGCGGTCGAACATCAGATTGATAAAATCAGACTGAGAACTGCTGGCTGGGCGCATCAGGTAAAGCTGATAGTTGTCTTCCCCGTCACGAACGGAGAAGGGCCCGACCATTTCCACCCGGCCATATTTTTTCTTTTTCGGACGATCGGAATTATCGGACTGGCCGATAAAGTTACGCACGATCTGCATTTCATTGCGCTGAGCGCCAATCACGCGCCCTTCGCTGGTGACCAGCAACAAACGCTGACCCGGCGGTGCCCATTTGTCGATAGCGCGGAACAACCTGCGCCACCACATCAAATCATTGGCAGGATCGGTCGCCAGCTCAGCTTCTACGTGCTGTTCAATCATCAGGCCCTGCCGTTGTTCGTTATCGAGCAACGGCGTAATCTGGCGTGAATCGAGTTTCGGCACCATCAATACCAGCATTAGCACCAAGGCTAATGTGAACCAGAAAATGGCAAAAATACGTGCCGTAAGGCTGTTTATCATGAAGCAGAAACCATCAGATAACCGCGTCCGCGCAAGGTTTTAAACCACGGATGTCCGTCCTGACGATCGGGCAATTTACGGCGTAAATTAGAAATGTGCATATCAATCGCACGATCAAACGGCGTCAGGCGTTTACCCAATACTTCCTGGCTCAGATGTTCGCGGGAAACGACTTGTCCGAGATGTTTTGCCAGTAAATACAGCAGGGTAAATTCCGTACCGGTTAAATCCAGCGCTTCGCCGTTAAAGCTGGCTTCCTGACGGCCCGGATTGAGCTGTAAGCCATCGACTTCCAGCGTCGGTGAACCGTTGTTCTCATTGGTTTGCTGCTGTTCGCTCCAGTTGGAACGGCGCAACATCGCCCGGATACGGGCAACCAGTTCGCGGTCATTAAACGGTTTTGGCAGATAATCATCGGCACCCAATTCGAGGCCAAGGACACGGTCTAATTCACTGCCGCGAGCGGTTAACATAATCACTGGCGTCTGGTGGCGCTGGCGTAATTCTTTAAGGGTTTCAATGCCGTTTTTCTTCGGCATCATCACGTCAAGTAACAGAAGATCGATGGTATTATCGACTTTCTCTAATGCCTGCTCACCGTCGTAAGCCACCACAACATTAAAGCCTTCCATTTCGAGCAATTCTTTCAAAAGTGAAGTCAGTTCACGGTCGTCATCAACCAACAAAATTTTATTCATTGTATTTACCTCTAGACGCAAAATACGTCATCAATTGCCGCTATTCCATGACTTTACGTACTTTTACAAGCACTGACGCTTGTTTGCAGCAGCAGGTTTAGACTGCTTTTCAATGATTCGCGATTAAGCGATAAAGACTTTAGGAGTATGTGATGTTTAAGGCAGCTTCATTCGGTTTGGCCACGCTTCTGACGCTGAGTTCAGGTGTCGTTTTAGCAGATGGCGCAAAACCAGTGTCGGCGATGCCAGCAGAACATGATAGCACGATGTTGGATAAGCCTCAGGAACGCAACACCATGTTTGATGGTGTAAATCTCACTGAGCAGCAGCGCCAGCAAATGCGTGACCTGATGCACCAGGCTCGTAAAGATCTGCCTCATGTAAATGTAGAACAGATAGAAACGATGCACAGGTTGGTTACCGCCGAAAAGTTTGATCAGGCCGCAGTTCGGGCACAAGCCGAATTAATGGCTCAGGAACAGGTGGATCGCCAGGTCGAAATGGCCCGCATCCGCAACCAGATGTTTAATCTGCTGACGCCTGACCAAAAAGATGTACTAAACCAGAAACACCAGCAGCGCATGCAACAGATGCGAATGCAGCTATCTGGCTTACAACCTTCTTCTGCCCAGAAGACGAGTAGTACCAGCACGACCGAGTAAGATCCCTGTTTTTCCTTGCCATAGACACCATCCCTGTCTTCCCCCGCCGAAAGGTGGGGTTTTTTTTGCCTTCAATTCGGGATGGGTTCCCAGAAGCGGAAATTAACAAGATGGAAATCTGCGCGTAACGTACTGGAAATATCTTGTAAAAGCCGTATGAATCAGTAAATTGCGAAGTACAGAGCAGTGTATGCGTATTCTTGCTGACTTGAATCAATTCAGCACCGGTGTTTTGTTATACTATAGGCTCAAACGCTAGTAAGCCCTTTTGGCTGCACAAGAAAAATTCGCCCAACAGGCTGGCTCAAGATTCTTAAGAAATTGCATCTACAAGTTCAGAGGTAGTCATGATCAAAAAAATTGGTGTACTGACAAGTGGTGGCGATGCCCCAGGCATGAATGCTGCGATCCGTGGCGTTGTCCGCTCCGCTTTATCTGCAGATTTGGAAGTCTACGGTATTGAAGATGGCTACCTCGGCATGTACGAAAACCGCATGCGCAAACTGGATCGCTACAGCGTTTCAGACATGATTAACCGCGGCGGTACTTTCCTGGGTTCAGCTCGTTTCCCGGAATTCCGTGACCCGGAAATGCGTAAAGTGGCGCTGCAGAATATGAAAGACCGCGGTATTGATGGCCTGGTGGTTATCGGTGGTGACGGTTCTTATGCAGGTGCAGACTTGCTGACCAAAGAAGGCGGCATCCGTTGTATCGGCCTGCCAGGCACTATCGATAACGATGTTGCCGGTACTGACTACACCATCGGTTTCTTCACGGCGCTGGGCACTGTGGTAGAAGCGATTGACCGTCTGCGCGATACCTCTTCTTCTCACCAGCGTATCTCTATCGTAGAAGTGATGGGCCGTTATTGCGGCGACCTGACTCTGGCGGCTGCGATTGCCGGTGGTTGCGAATTTATCGCTATCCCTGAAGTTGAATTCAAACGTGATGATCTGGTTGCTGAAATCAAAGCAGGTATCGCGAAAGGTAAGAAACACGCGATCGTCGCCATCACTGAGAAGTTAGATAACATCGAAGAGCTGGCCAAATACATTGAGAAAGAAACCTGCCGCGAAACGCGTGGCACGGTATTAGGTCACATTCAGCGTGGTGGTGCGCCAGTCGCTTACGACCGCATCTTAGCTTCCCGCATGGGCGCTTATGCTGTTGACCTGCTGCTGGAAGAAGGCCGCGACTATTCTCAGGGCGGTTTCTGCGTCGGTGTTGAAAACGAGAAAATGGTTCACGAACTCATCTCCGTTTGTATCGCGCCAGAGAACAAGAAAAGCAAATTCAAAGAAGACTGGTACGACACTGCGAAAAAACTGTTCTGATACAGTTAATTACGCTTTAGAAAGAACCTCCTCCTACGGGAGGTTTTTTTTCGCCTGTCGCTTGGTTATTCCATAAAGTAATAGAAAAAAACCTTTTATTCTTTATACGTTTCATTTTTATCTGGCACGCTCTCCTTAACGAACAAATAAATGAAATCCATAGAAACTATCTCGGGAGAGTACGATGCGTAAATGGGCGGTAGGTTTGGGATTACTGTTGGTGGCAACCGGAGCAATTGCCAAAGATATTCAGATTCTGAACGTGTCATACGATCCTACGCGTGAGTTCTATGAACAATACAACAAAGCGTTCAGCAAATACTGGCAGGCTAAAACCGGCGATACCGTCACCGTGCGCCAGTCGCATGGCGGTTCCGGCAAACAGGCAACCTCTGTAATCAATGGTATCGAAGCGGATGTGGTGACGCTGGCGCTGGCGTATGACGTTGATGCGATTGCCGAACGCGGCCGTATCGATAAAAACTGGATCACACGTTTGCCTGACAACTCCGCGCCTTACACGTCCACCATTGTTTTCCTGGTGCGCAAAGGCAACCCGAAACAAATTCATGACTGGAATGATTTGATCAAACCGGGCGTGTCGATTATTACGCCGAACCCTAAAACGTCTGGCGGTGCCCGCTGGAATTATCTGGCAGCATGGGGTTATGCCCTGCATCACAACAACAATGACAAAGCGAAGGCTCAGGATTTCGTGAAAGCTTTGTATAAAAACGTGGAAGTGCTGGATTCCGGCGCACGTGGCGCAACCAATACATTCGTTGAGCGCGGTATCGGCGATGTGCTGATTGCGTGGGAAAACGAAGCGCTGCTGGCGACCAAAGAAGTTGGCAAAGACAAGTTTGAAATCGTGACGCCAAGCGAATCGATTCTGGCAGAGCCAACGGTTTCTGTGGTTGATAAAGTGGTGGATAAACGCGATACCCGTAGCGTGGCGGATGCCTATCTGAAGTACCTGTATTCACCGGAAGGCCAGACTATCGCGGCCGAAAACTATTACCGTCCGCGTGATCCGCAAGTCGAGAAAAAATTCGCTTCTGAATTCCCGAAACTGAAACTGTTCACCATTGATCAGGTAGCAGGTACATGGGCACAGGCGCAGAAAGACCATTTTGCTACAGACGGTATTTTCGACCAAATCACCAAACGTTAATCGCCTTTCCAGGCAAGTCTTCCGAAGACAATAAAAAACCCCGGCATGCCGGGGTTTTTTTATGCGCAGAAGAAACAGGCTTACGCTTGTTTAGCTTCTGCAGCAGCTTTCACGATCACTGCGAAAGCATCAGCTTTCAGTGATGCGCCGCCAACCAGCGCGCCATCGATATCGGGCTGGGTGAACAGCTCAGCAGCGTTAGCCGCATTCACGGAACCGCCGTACTGGATGATCACTTGTTCAGCAACCGCAGCATCTTGTTTCGCAATGTGGTCACGAATGAATTTGTGAACGGCCTGAGCTTGCGCAGGAGTTGCAGATTTACCGGTACCGATCGCCCAAACGGGTTCGTAAGCGATGACTGCGCCTTCGAATGCTTTTGCGCCCAGAGTGTTCAGAACCGCGTCCAGTTGCTTAGCGCAAACGGCTTCAGTTTTGCCCGCTTCGTTTTCTGCTTCAGTTTCACCGATGCACAGAACAGGAGTCAGACCCGCTTCTTTCAGCACGCCGAATTTCTTCGCGATGAATTCGTCGCTTTCTTTGTGGTAAGTGCGGCGTTCTGAGTGACCGATGATGATGTATTGCGCGCCGATGTCTTTCAGCATGTCGGCAGAGATTTCACCGGTGAATGCGCCAGACAGGTTAGCATCAACGTTCTGAGCACCCAGCGCGATACGGCTGCCAGCCAGAGCGTGTTTAGCCTGTGACAGGTAAACTTCTGGTGGAGCAATCGCAACGCCACAACCTACAACTGTGCTCAGTTCAGTACGCAGAGCAGCAATCAGTTCGTTAACCATGTGGGTGCTGCCGTTAAGCTTCCAGTTACCCATCACTAATGGATGTCGCATGTTTTTTCCTCCAAAAGGGGACGCGAGTGTCGATTAAAATTTCTGCCAAATAAGCAGATTACCTGTGCAACAGTATAGAGATCATTGGACGTAAAGGCTTTGCTTTTTGTCATTAAAAGCCGTCATCTCACGGCTCAGCCAATGCCAGCTTGACCGGCTCCACGGCGAATGTCAGACCTTTTTCGCCATTGTCTGAAATCACAAAACGCACCGCGCCCACTTCCTGTTTATAAAACTGCTGACCTTTGCCTTTCTCAATCATCGACGTCACTTTCGCCACGCTTTGCGGCACCGAAAGTGTGGCATCAAACTGACGCATCAGGTTCGCCATGTAGCTTATCGCCAGCGTGCGGGCAGCTTTTTCTTCTGCGCCCTGGATCGGAAGATAGGTTATTTGTAGCGTTTTGATTTTGCCGGTGCCCTTTTCCAGCGCCGTCGAGGCGTAAAGATTTTCGTTAATCTTACTGGCGGCACGGGTCAGGGAGCTGTTCGGAGATTTATCGCTGATAGAACGGAATTCACCAATCTGCTGAGTCGGATTGGCTTCGTTGTATTTTGCGCGGAAATTGATCAGCGTTGTTTCAAAAGTTGGAGCACCAGCCAACAGGTAAGGTGCTTTGGGCATTTCTTCCGCGCCGGAGTGATCGGTCGGCGGATCGGCAAGCGCCGTGTTCTGGCACGCCAGCATCAGCAGCGCGGGCAGCACAAGACGTAATAAGGATTGAGCAACCGTCATAGGGCGTTTCTTATAAAAGTCATAGGGCGTTTCTTATTTTGTTTCAACAGACCGATTAAAGCGGGGAACAGGGGGTAATGTCAAAAGGAGAGCGTAAAGATTCTCGCCGCCGTTGCCTGTGGGTTACACTCCGCGTGATTTAACATTTTACTCCCATTGTATTTTACGGAACGGACTGTCAATGACGTTACAGCATGCACTGTTTTCTTTTAACGGCCGCCTGGGTCGTCGCGATTTCTGGCTCTGGATGGTCAGCTGGCTGATTCTGATGGTGGCAGATTTCTTTTTTGCCGCTCAGGAATGGATCACCTATCAGACTGCCGGTTTTGCGCTGGTAGTTTTACTGTGGCCGACCGCAGCGGTACTGGTGAAAAGATTGCATGACCGCAATAAATCCGCCTGGTGGGCATTGCTGTTTGTGCTGGCGTGGATGCTGGTTGCCGGTAACTGGGCAGCGGCGATGCCACAAACCTGGAGCTGGGTATTAGGCCGTCTGGCACCGTCGGTGATTTTTATCATGCTGATTATCGACTGCGGCGCGTTTGTCGGTACGCCGGGCACAAATCGTTTTGGCCCGGAACCGGACGACGTTAAATTCCGCTAGTTTTGCGGTCACAGATTTACCAGTAATGCTCGCTGGTCATATGGCCCGGCTTACGTTTGAGATGTTTGCGCATACCTCGTGTGTCTTTCAGGATTTGCTGGGTATCGCGCACCATCTGCGGGTTCCCGCAAAGCATCACGTGGCTGTCTTCGGCCAGCATCTTCAGGCCGACCGCCGTTTCCAGCGTGCCGTTTTCAATCAGCGCCGGTACGCGACCAGTCAGCGAGCCGGAAATTTCCTCGCGGCTGACCACGGTCTGAATATGTAATTTGCCTTCATAGCGACGCTGAAGCTGCTGCATCAGCGGCAGATAACTGAGATCGGCTGCGAAGCGCGCCGCATGAACCAGAACAATATTTTTGAACCGCTCCAGCCCGATCCCTTCCTGTAAAATCGACAGATAGGGCCCGATAGCCGTACCGGTTGCCAGCATCCACAACGTTTCACATTCCGGCACTTCTTCAATCACGAAAAACCCGGCGGCTTCTTTGGTGATATTAATTTCGTCTCCCGGTTGCATAACATGCAGGCGCGGGCTGAGTTTTCCTTCCGGCACATTGACCAGATAGAACTCCAGTTCGTTGTTGGACGGCGGATTGACATACGAATAGGCGCGCTGAACCCGCTCGCCATCAATATCCAGAGAGAGTTTGGCGAACTGACCTGCGGTAAAAGGATCGACCGGTGCATTGACCGTGATGCTGAACAAATTGTCTGTCCAGTGCTCAACTTTTTTGACTTTTCCCGTCACCCAATCAGCCATAAAACTCCCGTTGTTCCTGATTCATTCGTGAATACCGAAATTGAGGACTGATTTTATTTCAAATTTTTGGGATCCCTTATCGGTTAAATGTTATCAGCCTGTTCAGCTTCGGTTAGCCAGTCTCGATTTCCGTACACCCAGCGTTACACCGCTGGCTTGTCCTGCTGCCAGTCAGAGGACAGGAGAGTTCGCCGCGACCCTCGCTTATTCATCCTAATTTGTTAACTTATGCGCCGCCGCACATCCGGCAGTTTTACTGGTTATTTGTTCTGCACTTTTCCAACACTGTCTGATAATGAACTGAAAAATGAAAAAACTGGAAAACATTCACCTGCTTATAATGCTGATTTTGCTGGTTGCCGTTGGCCAGATGGCGCAAACCATTTATGTGCCAAATATCGCGGATATGGCAACCAGTCTGGCTGTAAAACCCGGCGCTGTGCAGCGCGTGATGGCAGCCTATCTGTTGACATACGGCGGCTCGCAGCTGATTTACGGACCGCTCTCCGATAATGTCGGGCGTAAACCGGTGATCCTGACCGGTCTGATGATTTTCCTGATTGGCGCGGGGGGCGCCATGATGTCGACCAGTCTGAATATGCTGATCCTGGCCAGTGCGGTTCAGGGGCTGGGTACCGGCGTGGCAGGTGTGATGGCGCGAACCATGCCGCGTGATTTATATAACGGTGGCGCACTGCGTCATGCCAACAGCCTGCTGAACATGGGCATTCTGGTCAGCCCGTTGCTGGCACCGGTCATCGGTGGCGCGCTGTCGGCGTGGCTGGGCTGGCGTGCCAGTTTTGGATTTTTGTTGATCCTGTGTGCGGGCGTGGCGTTTTCCATGTACCGCTGGTTACCGGAAACCCGTCCGGAATTCACGGCTGACAATCCGCCGCGCAAAATGCTCGGCAGCCTGCGCTTATTGCTGGCCGACGCCAATTTCAGCCGCTATCTGGTCATGCTGGTCGGTGCGCTGGCCGGTGTGGCGGTATTCGAAGCCAGCTGCGGCGTGCTGATGGGCGGCGTGCTTGGACTGAGCGGCGTGATGGTCAGTATCCTGTTTATCCTGCCGATCCCTGCGGCATTCTTCGGTGCCTGGTATGCCGGACGCACTGAGAAAAGCTTCCAGCAACTGATGTGGCATTCGGTCATCAGTTGTCTGCTGGCCGGTCTGGCGATGTGGATCCCGGGCTGGCTGGGCATTATGAATATCTGGACGCTGATCGTTCCCGCTTCGCTGTTCTTCTTCGGCGCGGGCATGCTATTCCCGCTGGCGACAACGGGCGCGATGGAACCTTTCCCGTATCTGGCGGGGGCGGCAGGTGCGCTTGTCGGTGGTTTACAGAATATGGGATCAGGTCTGGTGGCGTGGATGTCTGCCATGCTGCCGCAAACAGGTCAGTTCAGTCTGGGTTTACTGATGTTTGCCATGGCGGTACTGATTTTGCTGTGCTGGTGGCCAATGTCGAACCGTCATCAGGAGCAAGGCCACACGGTCTGATACCACATCCGGTCCCATAAAAAAGCAGAGCCTGAGCTCTGCTTTTTGTCTTTATCGTATCCTGTCAGATAATAAACTCGTGCAGCGCGGCGTCTTTACGGTCGAGATAATGCGTCGAGCGGATGCGGCGGATAGTACGAGATTTACCGCGGATCAGCAGCGTTTCGGTGGTCGCCATATTACCCTTACGGCTGATGCCTTCCAGCAGGTCGCCTTTGGTAATGCCGGTTGCGGAGAAAATCACGTTATCGTTGCGCGCCATATCATCGAGCAGCAGCACTTTACCTGCTTCAATCCCCATTGCCTGGCAACGCGCCAGCTCATCTTCGCCCATGCGGCGGTTTTCCGGCGTATCACCTTTCACGTGATGGCGCGCCAGCAGACGACCCTGCATATCGCCATCCAGCGCGCGGATCACCGCAGCAGAAATCACACCTTCCGGTGCGCCGCCGATACCGTATAAAACATCCACTTCGCTTTCCGGCATACAGGTCAGAATGGTTGCGGCCACGTCACCGTCGGGGAAGGCAAACACACGTACGCCTGATGCCAGCATTTCACGGATAGCGTCGTCATGGCGCGGTTTCGCCAGCACAGCGACAGTCAGTTCGGTAAGTGGTTTATCCAGCGCTCTGGCGATATTGACCAGGTTCTCAGCCAGCGTCAGGTTCAGAGCAATAGCACCTTTGGCCCCCGGCCCGACGGCGATTTTTTCCATGTACATGTCTGGCGCATTGAGGAAAGACCCTTTGTCGCCGACTGCCAGCACGGCCAGCGCGTTGGATTGGCCCATTGCGGTCATGCGCGTGCCTTCAATCGGATCGACCGCGATATCCACCGCATCGCCATTCCCGGTACCGACCTTTTCGCCGATATACAGCATCGGCGCTTCGTCGATTTCTCCTTCGCCAATGACAATAGTGCCGTCGATATCGACTTTGTTGAGCATGATGCGCATGGACTGTACAGCAGCGTTGTCGGCAAGGTTTTTGTCACCCCGGCCCAGCCATTTATAACCGGCGAGCGCGGCAGCTTCGGTTACTCGGGAGAACTCGATTGCTAATTCACGTTTCATTGGAAAGCCTGTAGAAAGAAAAAAAGAGGTCGGTGAGGCAGGGCTCATCTGTGGAGCGATTTTAGCACAACGGGGAATGGGCATAAAAAAACTCCCCATGCGGGGAGTTTCAGAAAGTGGTGTTGGCAGTAATCTCTGACGATTATTCGTCGTGATCTTCCCACGAACGAACGCGTGCCACCGCTTTTTGCCAGCCTTTATAGCGGACATTACGTTCCGTCGTTTCGATGCTTGGGCGGAATTCACGTTCGATAGTGGCTTTGCTGCGGACTTCTTCCAGATCGTTCCAGAAACCAACAGCCAGACCTGCGAGGAAAGCAGAACCCAGAGCGGTAACTTCCAGCACTTCTGGGCGCTCAACGCGGGTGCCCAAAATATCTGACTGGAATTGCATCAGGAAGTTGTTGGCAACCGCGCCGCCGTCCACGCGCAGGGATTGCAGACGTGCGCCTGAGTCAGCCTGCATAGCATCCAGAACGTCGCGGGTCTGGTAAGCGATAGATTCCAGCGTTGCGCGGATAATGTGGTTGCTGTTCGCGCCACGGCTCAGACCAAAGATTGCGCCACGGGCATACGGGTCCCAGTAAGGCGCACCCAGACCTGTGAAAGCAGGAACGACATAAACACCGTTGGTGTCTTTCACTTTAGACGCGAAGTATTCGGAGTCGGTTGCGTCGCTGATCAGTTTCAGTTCGTCGCGCAGCCACTGAATAGATGCCCCGCCAACGAACACCGCGCCTTCCAGTGCGTAGTTTACTTCGCCGCGCGGACCGCAGGCGATGGTGGTCAGAAGACCGTTTTTAGACGCAACCGCTTCAGTACCGGTGTTCATCAGCAGGAAGCAGCCGGTGCCGTAGGTATTTTTCGCCATACCCGGTTGTACGCAAAGCTGGCCATACAGCGCCGCCTGCTGGTCACCCGCGATACCGGCGATAGGAATACGTGTACCGCCTTTACCACCGATATTGGTCTGACCGTAGATTTCAGAAGAGGGGCGAACTTCCGGCAGCATTTCACGCGGAATATCCAGCGCTTCCAGCATACGGTCATCCCACTTCAGATCGTGGATGTTGAATAACATGGTACGTGAGGCGTTGGTGTAATCCGTCACGTGAACGCGTCCCTGAGTCATTTTCCAGACTAACCAGGTGTCGACGGTGCCGAACAGCAGTTCGCCAGCTTTAGCACGCTCGCGGGAGCCTTCAACGTTATCGAGGATCCATTTCAGTTTGGTGCCGGAGAAATACGGGTCAACTACCAGGCCGGTGTTGTGACGGATGTACTCTTCCATGCCGTCTTTTTTCAGCTTTTCACAGATGTCAGCAGTACGGCGGCATTGCCACACAATCGCGTTATAGATTGGTTTGCCGGTTTCTTTTTCCCACACAATGGTGGTTTCACGCTGGTTGGTGATACCGATACCGGCAATCTGATCAGAGTTGATGTCGGCTTTCGCCAGCACTTCAACCAGCACCGAGCTTTGTGAAGACCAGATTTCCATCGGGTCATGCTCAACCCAGCCAGATTTAGGGTAGATCTGGGTGAATTCGCGCTGTGAAACGCTGACGATATTGGCATCGTGATCCAGAACCACGGCGCGTGAACTGGTCGTACCCTGGTCGAGTGCGACAATGTATTTTTTTTCGTGAGTCGTATCTGCTGACATAATGTTCATCCTGCGAATAAGTAAGCTGTGGAACAGTTTAGCCGATCAGGCCTTACGCTGTTTGGTTGGCTGCGACGCTTTGTCTTCCACTGGCACATTAATCTGATGTGGCAGATGGCGACTAATCAACGCTTTATAACCGGCGGCACCCAGTGCAGCACCCACCAGCGGACCGAAAATTGGCACCAGGAAATAAGGGATATCGCGGGCACCAGTGAAGGCGACTTTGCCCCAGCCAGCGAAGTACGCGAAAAGTTTAGGACCGAAGTCACGAGCCGGGTTCAGTGCGAATCCGGTCAAAGGACCCATTGATGCACCGATAATCGCAATCAGAATACCGATTAGCAGCGGTGCCAGCGGACCACGCGGCAGGCCGTTACCGTCGTCGGTCAGGCCGAGGATCAGTGCCATCAGAACCGCGGTAATCACAGTTTCAACGAAGAATGCCTGCAATACGCTGATGTGCGGGTTTGGATAGGTCGAGAAAATACCGGCCAGATCCAGACTTTCGACACTGCCGCGCACCATGTTGTGGCTTTGCTCGAAATCGAAGAACAGATTGTAGTAAAGGCCGTAGACCAGTGCGGCGGCGCAGAAGGCGCCTGCGACCTGCGCGATGATGTAAGGCAGAACTTTGCGTCCTTCAAAGTTCGCGAACAAACATAGGGCGACGGTTACAGCCGGGTTCAGATGGGCGCCTGAAATTGCGGCAGTCAGGTAGATGGCCATTGCCACACCAAACCCCCAGACGATACTGATTTCCCACTGTCCAAAGGATGCGCCGGCTAGTTTCATTGCTGCGACACAGCCCGCACCAAAGAAAATGATTAGCCCGGTACCCAGAAACTCAGCGATGCACTGACCTTTTAATGTGGAACTCATGGTTTGGCTCATAGTTTGATCCTGCAAAGGATGATGTTAATGGTTAGTTATAGTTTTTCTATTATGTCGTACATGAACGTAATCGGATTTTGGCGTTCAACATTAAATGAGAACGTAATGTGAATTTATCGTTAACGAGCATAAACGAGAAATAGCGAAATCAAATTTTGTGTGTTGTGTCATAAAAATGAGCGATTTCGCGTATTGTCGGAACTTGATGCAGCGCAAAAAGTCCATGATTTAACATTTCACGGCAGCATTTGAACCAAACGAACATCCCGGTACATGGCATTGCGGAGTGTAAGGTTATTCGGTATTAAGGACGATTTCTGGTGAGTGACACCGCTTTTTAAGCATTTCCTGATACCCGGCCCTGTTAAATTGCAACAGACTGCGTGGATAAAGGGGTTCTGGGTAGACAGGGCAAAGCTGGCTACATACAATCACCCGTTAAGACACCCGACGTTTATACGAAATTCTGATTTGAATTTGTTATGAAAATCGGCGGAGTGCAGGAATTTTTGAGCCGTGTCCGGACGATGCGGCAGAACATAAGATGTGCGCCTTGCGAACATAAGGGGACCGAAAAATGTCATTTGAAGTATTTGAGAAATTAGAAGCTAAAGTTCAGCAAGCGATTGATACCATCACTCTGTTGCAGATGGAAATCGAAGAACTGAAAGAGCAGAACAACACCCTGTCTCAGGAAGTTCAGCAGGCCAGCGGCAACCATGAGTCTCTGGTGCGTGAAAATGCGCAGCTGAAAGAAGAACAACACGTATGGCAGGATCGTCTGCGCGCACTGTTGGGAAAAATGGAAGAAGTCTGAGTACTTCCGCCATTAAATGAAAAAGGACGCCAAGGCGTCCTTTTTTGTGTCTGAAAACAGTGGGTTATTCGATGTCGAGCGGATCTTCTGATAACACGATGCCGGTATTGTCGGCATACAAATGGTCACCAGAGAAGAAGGTGACGCCGCCAAAATTGACACGAATGTCGCTTTCGCCGATCCCTTCACTGCCTGCACCCGCAGGAATAGCTGCCATCGCCTGAATGCCGATGTCGAGCTCTTCCAGATCGTCTACCTGACGGACAGCACCGTAAATCACAATGCCTTCCCATTCGTTTTGCAATGCCTGGCGTGCCAGTCCGGCATCCAGCAATGCGCGACGAACAGAGCCGCCACCATCGACCACTAAAACGCGGCCACGGCCATTTTCTTCCAGCAGATCATAAAGCAAGCCATTATCTTCAAAGCATTTCACTGTTGTGATTTGCCCGCCAAATGAAGTACGGCCGCCAAAGTTGGAGAACAGGGGTTCGACGACATTCACTTCTTCATGGTAGATGTCGCAAAGTTCGGAAGTATCGTATTTCATAGGATTTCATCTGGTTGCTGCATGAGTGTTCAGTATATCCCTTTCCGGCAGATGTTGGCAAAATCATCAATTGTTAAATGTGAAAAGCGGCCCCATAAACGCACGTCAGGCCAACTTGTCTCAGTTCAGCAACAGACCTATTGCAAACAAGACGTTAGTCAGCAACGCCGCTTTAACCATATGTTCCAGCAGGGGACGTACCTCAGTGGACGTTTTAGCCTTCATCACCCGCATGACGTGGTTCGCCAGCATCGGAATGGCCAGAATAAACAGCCAGCCGGTCCAGTGATGCAAATGCACGGTGGAGAATATGGCCAGACACACGACAGCTGCCGTCAGAATAGTTGCATGATAGCGACGGGCATTCACCGGGCCGAGGCGTACTGCCAGCGTGTTCTTGCCATTCGCGCTGTCAGTTTCGATATCGCGCAAATTATTGATATTGAGTACGGCCGTGGAGAGCAAGCCAGTCGCCGTAGCGGGCAGCATGACAATCCAGTCGAAATATCCCGCCTGTAAATAGAATGTCCCTGCGACGCTTATCCAGCCGAAGAAAATCAGCACGGAAATATCGCCCAGCCCCATGTAACCGTAAGGGCGCGTGCCGACGGTGTAGGTGATAGCGGCGCCTATCGAAAGCAGGCCGAGGATCAGGAACCCCACCACGTCGCTTGGTTTGTGGCAGGCGACGGCAATCAGCGCAATCCCGCAAACAATGGTCAGCGCGATAGTCAGCATGATGGCGCGTTTCATCTGCGCGGCCGTAATCAGACCTTTTTGCATACCGCGCAAAGGCCCGACGCGATCGGGCGTATCGCTGCCTTTTTCGGCGTCGCCATAGTCATTGGCCAGATTCGACAGGATTTGCAGACAACCAGCGGTCAGCAGCGCCAAAAGGGCGGTTAACGGATGGAAAACGCCTTGCAGGCTGGCAATGGCAGAACCCATGACAATAGAGGCAAAAGCCAGGGGCAACGTTTTCGGACGCAGGCTTTCGAGCCACGCGCGGGCAGGCGTTGTCGGGGTGCAGGGAGTCATTGTGCTCATAGGTGATTTCGCTCAGGTGAAGAATCAGTCCGAAATCTAAAAAAATCAGGGAGGCAAACGCCTCCCTGAAGATCACTTTCGGAACGTATGAGCAAATTATAAGATAAAACGGCTCAGATCTTCATCAGCTACCAGCTGGTCAAGGTGGCTTCTAACATAATCTGCATCAATGTTTATGGAGATTCCGTTACTTTCACTCGCGTCATAGGAGATATCTTCCATCAGACGCTCCAGAACGGTATGCAGACGACGCGCACCAATATTCTCGGTGGTTTCGTTTACCTGCCATGCCGCCTCGGCAATACGACGGATACCATCAGCCGTGAAATCAATCGTCACGCCTTCGGTTGCCATCAGCGCTTTGTACTGATGTGTCAGCGAAGCACTTGGCTCAGTCAGGATGCGTTCGAAGTCTTCTGTCGACAGCGCCTGCAGTTCCACACGGATTGGCAGGCGACCCTGCAATTCAGGGATCAAGTCTGACGGACTGGCCGTCTGGAACGCGCCGGAAGCGATAAACAGAATGTGATCCGTTTTCACCATGCCGTGTTTGGTCGAAACTGTACATCCTTCCACCAGCGGCAGCAGGTCGCGCTGAACGCCTTCACGGGAAACGTCAGGACCGGAACTCTGGCCGCCGCGTTTACAGATTTTATCGATCTCATCGATGAACACGATACCGTGCTGTTCAACGGATTCGATAGCCAGCTCTTTCAGCTCTTCCGGGTTCACCAGTTTCGCCGCTTCTTCTTCAACCAGCAGCTTATACGCTTCTTTGATTTTCAGTTTACGCGGTTTCTGTTTCTGACCAGCCATGTTCTGGAACATGGATTGCAGCTGGTTGGTCATTTCTTCCATGCCCGGAGGGGACATGATTTCAACGCCCATTGGCGCAGCAGCCAGATTGATTTCGATTTCTTTATCGTCGAGCTGACCTTCGCGCAGTTTCTTGCGGAAGTTCTGGCGTGCGGCAGAAGGTTCCTGCGCTTCGTCGGACTGTCCCCAATTGTTTTTAGCAGGCGGGATCAGCACGTCGAGAATGCGTTCTTCGGCCATTTCTTCGGCGCGGTAACGGTTTTTCTCAATTGATTGCAGGCGCACCATTTTCACGGCGGAATCGGTCAGATCGCGGATAATCGAGTCCACTTCTTTACCGACATAACCCACTTCGGTGAATTTGGTTGCTTCGACTTTGATGAACGGCGCATTAGCCAGTTTAGCCAGGCGACGGGCGATTTCGGTTTTACCGACACCAGTCGGGCCGATCATCAGAATATTTTTCGGTGTGACTTCATGGCGCAGCGCTTCATCAAGCTGCATGCGGCGCCAGCGGTTACGCAAAGCAATGGCCACAGCGCGTTTCGCTTTATCCTGGCCAATGATGTAGCTGTCTAACTCGCTGACAATCTCGCGCGGGGTCATCTCAGACATAATTTTCGATCCTTACGCTTTAGAAGACAATTCTTCGATAGTTTGGAAATGGTTGGTGTAGATACAGATATCACCCGCAATGCTCAGCGATTTTTCGACGATATCGCGTGCGCCAAGCTCTGAGTTTTCCAGTAAAGCGCGGGCTGACGCTTGTGCGTACGGGCCACCGGAACCAATCGCGATCAGATCGTTTTCAGGCTGAATAACGTCGCCGTTGCCGCTGATGATAAGCGAGGCGTTTTCATCCGCCACGGCCAGAAGAGCTTCCAGACGACGCAACATGCGGTCGGTACGCCAATCTTTTGCCAGTTCAACGGCAGCTTTCACCAGATGACCCTGGTGCATTTCCAGTTTGCGTTCGAACAGCTCAAACAGCGTGAAGGCATCAGCCGTACCGCCAGCAAAACCGGCAATCACTTTATCGTTATAAAGGCGACGTACTTTTTTGACGTTGCCCTTCATGACGGTATTTCCCAATGTGGCCTGGCCATCACCACCAATAACGACCTTGCCGTTGCGGCGTACACTTACAATTGTTGTCACGAGCGGTTCCTCGTTGCAGACGGAAAAGATCCCCGCAGGTTTGCGGGACACTGAGCGTGTCTCACAAACTTACGGGGCATATTGAAAGTATAGATTGGGGGAGGATTACGGGTTTTCAACCCCCGGTTGCGACGGGAATGCAACCGGAGATGCCAGCACCTTTGAGGCGCGATAATGTGCTGTCAGCGCCAGAACGGCTGTTGTACGGGCCGATGACCACGCGACTCCAGCCACCGCCGGTAGTGATCCGGCCTTCAAAACCTTCGAATGCCAGCTTGGCGCGCTGGGATTCTGCCTGTTCAGACCCTTTGAACGAACCGCACTGAACCAGAAAGTGCTGGGTTTTTTCCTGCGCTTTCGGTTTCTCTGGCGCGACCTGCGTGATCGCTGCCGGTTGTTGCGGTTTCGCCGCCTCTTTCACCGGTTCTTTCACGGGCTCTTTAAACTGTGGTTTCGGTTTTGGCTGAACGGGTTGTGTTTGCACCTGAGCCTGCGGCGCACGTACCGGCTGAGTCTGCGGCGTGTAAGTCGGTTGTGGCTGGACCTGACGCGGCTGAGTTTGTACCGGTTGCTGTTGCTGAACCTGACGCTGTGCTGGGGCTGTGCGCGTTTGTGTCGCCTGATTTGGATCGTTATACGGCACTTCCGACAGTTGTGTCGGAGTCTGGCGCATATCGGCCTGCATTTGTTCGAGCAGCTGACGTTGTTCCGGCGTCAGTTGTGTTTTGGATTCGACCTGGCCGCCCGCCGTCGGTTCGGTTGGCGTAGTCACACCCATCTGGCGGTTTTCCAGCTCTTTGATGTAGCGCCAGCGTTCTTCAGGCTTAGGTGGCAATCCATTACCCGGACGGACAGCATGCGTCGGTAATACCGCCGCTTCTTCATGTTTATTGTGCGCAATAAAATAGAGGCCACCGACAAACACCACCAGCACCGCAACGGCTAACACCACCATGGTTTTGGAGATCGTTGGGGAACTGCGTTTTTTACTCCGGCTGGTACTTTTCCGCCGCGCTCCTGAGCGCCCACGGCTTACATAGTCTCTTTGTGCCACTATCGTTTCGCTGTGTCGTGATGAATAAAGAAGTGCGTCATGTTACTCAACCCTGAACATTTACTGAAATTAAAACTCAATTGCTGAAATTAAAATCACTGAACAGCATTCAAAACTGACTCACGCTTTTGGGGCGGCGGTGCTTTCACGCACGACCAGTTCGCTATCGAGCAGCAGTGAACCGCTTTGTACCTGATTTCCCTGCAACTGCTCAAGTAATAATAACATGGCCTGACGACCAAGCTGGAATCTTGGCTGTGCGACAGTGGTCAACGGAGGGTCGGTAAACTGGCTGGCCTTGATGTCATCGAAGCCGATTACCGACAGATCTTCCGGGATGCGCAAACCCATTTTTTTTGCCTGGAACATCGCGCCAATCGCCATAATATCGTTATGACAGAAAATCGCCGTAGGCGGCACGGGCAGTGACATCAGTTCGGTAACGGCCTGTGCTCCGGATTCATAACTAAAATCACCATGTATGGTCAGCTGACTTTCGACGCTCAGCCCATTGCGGCGCAGCGCCTGCACGTAACCTTGTGAACGGTACTGGCAAAGCGGCATATGTTTCGGCCCCGCGATGCAGGCAATGCGCTGATGCCCCAGTTTGAGAAGATAATGAACAGCTTCAAACGCGGCGGTCAGGTTATCGATATGTACCGTAGGCAGTTCCAGTTCCGGTGCAAATTCGTTGGCCATCACCATCGGTGGCAAATTACGTTGTTCTTCTTTGCTGGCATCAAAAGGTAAATCGGAACCGAGCAGCAGCATACCGTCAATTTGCTTGGTAATGATCAGATTGATAAAGGTTTTTTCTTGCTGATTTTGCTGGGCGCAATCGCCGATGAGCACCAGATAACCGCTTTCGGCCGCTGTGCGTTCGATCCCCTGGATCAGGTCGGCAAAAAACGGATCGCAGATGTCCGGGACGATCACCAGAATCGTACGCGATTCGTTCCGTTTCAGGTTGCGGGACAAGGCGTGAGGAGAATAACCCACAGCCATGACGGCCTGATCAACCTTCTGACGGGTAGAGGCGGAGACTTTCTCCGGATTCATTAACGCGCGGGATACCGTTGCTGTTGAAACGCCTGCCTGTTCAGCCACATCTTTCATTGTCGCGGCGGGTAATTCTTTCTTGTGCTCCAACGTCTCTCTCCTTGCAACAGCATCAAACTGACACAACAACATCAACATTCCTCACCTGGCTACCGATGATGTGTAGCACATCACATTCTAAACAGAATGTGAGTAGGATTTGTTACCTAATTTGCATTAAAAGTGTGATGCAGATGCTTTTTTCGATCCATCACGCAGAAATCCTGACTAATTATGCGGATTTCCCTACAGGATCAGCTGTCAATCGGGTCCACATCCAGCGTCCATTTCACTTTTTTAGCCTGCGGCAGACTGGCAATCAATGGCTGAGAACTTTTGATCAGATGCTGTAAAACGCGCCGTGAAGGATGCTGTAACAGTAACTGCCAGCGGAAGCGTCCGCTGCGTTTGGCCTGCAAGGCGGGAACCGGCCCTAAAATCCACAGCGAATCATCTTTCAGCGGGCTCGATTCGAGCAGATTACGCAACTGCTGGAGAAACAGCGCGGACTGTTGATTATCGTGATCTTCAGAGCGGATCAGAATATGGCTGGTAAAAGGAGGGAGAAACACGCTCTTGCGTTCCGCCAGCGTTTGTCTGGCGAACTCGTCATAGCCTTGTTGTAAAAGAACCTGCAATAACGGATGTTCCGGATGATGTGTTTGCAGGACCACTTCACCCTGTTTACCGGCACGTCCGGCACGGCCGGAAACCTGCGTATAAAGCTGGGCAAAGCGCTCGGCAGAACGGAAATCCGCCGAGAACAGCGCACCGTCGACATCCAGTAATGACACCAGCGTGACGTCGGGGAAGTGATGCCCTTTCGCCAGCATCTGCGTACCGATAAGAATACGCGCGCCGCCGCGATGGACTTCATTCAGATGCTGTTCCAGCGAGCCTTTGCGGCTGGTGGTATCGCGGTCAATACGCGTGATAGGCGTATCCGGGAACAGCGGCGCGAGTTCCTTTTCCAGCTGTTCAGTACCTACGCCGACGGAAACCAGCTGCGTCGATCCGCAATGCGGACACTGATGCGGTACGGCGCGCTGGCTGTCGCAATGGTGGCAGCGCAGCTGACGCTGATTCTGGTGCAGAGTGTAATAGTGATCGCAGCGCTGACATTCAGCAATCCAGCCGCATTCGTGGCAAAGCAGGGCAGGTGCATAACCGCGGCGGTTGAGGAACAACATCACCTGATTATCGGCTTTCAGATGTTCATGCATCTTCTGAATTAACGGCTGAGACAGCCCGACTTTCAGCTGCAACCCTTTTAAATCCAGTAAATTCTGGCGGGCGAGTTTGGCATTCCCGGCGCGCTTGGTCAGTTTAAGCTGGCGATATTTCCCCAGTTCCACGTTATGCAGGGTTTCGAGCGCAGGCGTCGCAGAGCCCATAATAATCGGGATGTTTTCTGCATGCGCGCGGTATACCGCCAGGTCGCGAGCGTGATAGCGCCAGCCCTCCTGCTGCTTATAAGAACTGTCGTGTTCTTCATCGATAATAATGACGCCCAGACGCGCGAACGGCGTAAAGAGTGAAGAACGCGTGCCGATGACAATGCCCGCTTCGCCATTTCGTGCCCGCAGCCAGACGGCGAGACGTTCGCTGTCGTTGAGGCCGGAATGCAGCACATCCACCGGTGCGCTGAAACGCTCGCGAAAGCGCGCGATGGTTTGCGGAGTCAGGCCGATTTCCGGCACCATCACTAACGCCTGACGGCCCTGTGCCAGAATGTTTTCCAGCACGCTCAGATAGACTTCGGTTTTACCTGAACCAGTCACACCGGCCAGCAGCCACGCGGAAAATTGCTGATCTTCACTGCGGATCGCGCCAACGGCGGTGGCCTGTTCGGTATTGAGGCGTAAACGCTCGCCGACCACCGAGAAATCTTTGCGCCAGTCGAGCGTTGCGGGCGCGATGCTGCGTAAATCCGTCAGCCCTTTGGCGCGTAATGCCTGTAACGCCGTATCTGTGAGATCAAGATCGGCGACCTGATGGCGATACAGCGGTTTTTGCATCAGCGCGGCCATCGCCTGCTGTTGTTTAGGCGCGCGTTTAAGGCTGTCGAGCGGCGTAGCGCGTCCCTGTTCGGTGGCGAACCATTGCCACAGCGGTGTCAGTTCGGCGGGTTTCCCCTGACGCAGTAAAACCGGTAGTGCATGGAAAAGCACTTCACCAATCGGATAATGATAATAGTCTGCAGCCCAGAACAGGATGCGCCACAAATCAGGGGTAAAAAGACTGGAACTGTCGAGCACTTCGCGAACAGGTTTTAGCTTATCCAGGCCAAAATCACTCGACTCACTGACGTTAACAACAATGCCGATAGCGTCGCGTTTACCGAACGGCACACTGACCCTGCAACCCTTTGAAACCG
The DNA here is from genome assembly GCF_019049625.1 of Rahnella ecdela. Taxonomy (GTDB): domain Bacteria; phylum Pseudomonadota; class Gammaproteobacteria; order Enterobacterales; family Enterobacteriaceae; genus Rahnella; species Rahnella ecdela. The sequence continues at coordinate 31,412 of NZ_JAFMOY010000121.1, read as the reverse complement.
ACATGTTAGGCGGCAACAGATAGTCGAAAGTACGGGCAAGGGGGACAGGTAAAGCAACGTGGGCAACAGGCATTGTGGGTCCAGACTATAAAAAAATGACGAGATAGTGTACACTGTGTCCTTCGAAATGCATGAACATCATTGCGCGGTTCTCAGAGATTCTGTATGATTCGCCGCCTTTGGTGCATTTCGTACTCAAAGCCTATCATCCACTACGCGTGGTGTCTGACAGAACAAGGTTGGATAGCGACGCGGCCTTAAGAAGAGGTTTTCCATGAAAAAAGGTATTCACCCTAAATACGTAGAAGTTACTGCAAACTGCTCATGCGGTAACGTTATCAAAACTCACTCAACTGTGGGTCATGATCTGAACCTGGACGTTTGTGGCGAATGTCACCCGTTCTACACTGGTAAGCAACGTGAAGTGGCTACCGGTGGCCGCGTTGACCGCTTCAACAAGCGTTTCAGCGTTCCAAGCAGCAAATAAGCTACGCTTGAGAGCAAAAAAAGGCGCCTTTGGCGCCTTTTTTGTTGCTGTCGTTTCACTTCCCGCCAGACAAATCTTCTCTTCTCACAAAGACACTGAAAAAACGCGCGACGTGTCGCACGGTCTTTCAGCATATCTCTGCGTTGCTGCTGTCAGTATTCCCAGGTATCAGGATCCACACCCAGTTCACGCATCAGGATCTTCGCCGCTTCCGGGATTTCATCACTGCGTTCTTTACGCAGGTCTTCGTCATTCGGCAAAGGCTGACCGGTGAAGGCATGCAGGAAAGCTTCGCACAATAATTCACTGTTGGTCGCATGACGCAGGTTGTTCACCTGGCGACGGGTGCGCTCATCAGTCAGAATTTTGAGGACTTTCAGCGGAATGGATACCGTAATTTTCTTAACTTGTTCGCTTTTCTTACCGTGTTCAGCGTAAGGGCTGACATATTCGCCGTTCCACTCAGCCATGGGACACCTTAAATTTATCAAAAAAATAAAATTCTGAAAACCGCGTGATTATGCCCGATTTTCACTGTTCTCACTAAATAAATGTCGGAATTTGACAGGGATATCTCACGATTTCCTCTGCGGCATTGTTCGTTTTGTCACCTTGCGCTTAACTACCTCCGCGCGACAGTTCTGCCTGACATCTTCATTAACGCCATAATTTTAGCGGGTATTGCTCTGTTGCTCAATCTATACGCAAAGAAGTTTAGATGTCCAGATGTATTGACGTCTATATCCCCGGGCGTTACTCTTGACACCCTCATCCTCCGCATTTCGTCAGGAAGAAATGATTATGACGCACAAGCAAGCCACCATTGCCGTGGGTAGTGGCCTGAACAATGATCAGCAATATGGTTGTGTAGTTCCGCCAATCTACCTTTCCAGTACTTACAACTTTGAAGATTTCAACCAGCCAAGAGCCCATGACTATTCGCGTCGCGGTAATCCGTCACGTGATGTGGTTCAGAAGGCGCTGGCGGATCTGGAAGGCGGTGCTGGTGCGGTACTGACCAGCAGCGGTATGTCTGCCATTCATCTGGTGTGTACGGTCTTTCTGAAACCTGGCGATTTACTGGTTGCGCCGCACGATTGCTACGGCGGCAGCTACCGTCTGTTCGACAGTTTAAGCAAGCGTGGCGCGTATCGCGTGCTCTTTGTCGATCAGGGCGACCCGCAGGCGCTGGCCGAAGCGCTGAAAGAACAACCGAAGCTGGTTCTGATTGAAACTCCAAGCAACCCGCTGCTGCGCGTGGTGGATATTCAGGCGATTTGTGACGCATCCCGAGCCGCCGGTGCGCTGACTGTGGTGGATAACACCTTCCTCAGCCCGGCGTTGCAGAATCCGTTGCAGCTTGGCGCGGATTTAGTCGTCCATTCGTGTACGAAATATCTTAACGGGCATTCTGATGTGGTCGCCGGTACGGTAATATCTAAGACCGCTGAACACGCGACAGAACTGGCGTGGTGGGCGAACAACATCGGTGTGACCGCCGCGGCTTTTGACAGCTATCTGTTATTGCGTGGTTTGCGCACGCTGACGGTTCGCGTGAAACAGCAGCAGGAAAATGCACTGGCAATTGTTGCTTATTTACAGAAACAATCGCAGGTGAAAAAGCTGTATCATCCGTCGCTGCCGGAAAATCAGGGCCATGAAATTGCCCGCCGTCAGCAACGTGGCTTCGGTGCCATGATCAGCTTTGAATTTAACGGCGATGAAGTTCAGCTGCGCCATTTCCTGAAAGAATTGAAGTTATTTACCCTCGCAGAATCACTGGGGGGCGTCGAAAGCCTGATTTCTCATACCGCGACCATGACGCATGCTGGCATGGCGCCAGAAGCGCGTAAAGCCGCCGGGATTTCTGACAGCTTGCTCCGTATTTCTGTAGGTCTTGAAGACAGCGAAGATTTGATTGCTGATCTGGAACACGCATTCCAGTCAGTGGCAACGAGGTAAGTATGAATGCAATAGCGGTTGCAGCGCCGGCGGGAAGCCGTCAGTTGCACAAATTTGGTGGTAGCAGTCTGGCCGACGTGAAATGTTATCTGCGCGTTGCCGGGATCATGGCCGAGTATGCGAAGCCGGGCGACATGATGGTGGTGTCGGCGGCGGGCAGTACAACCAACCAGCTGATCAGCTGGTTGAAGCTCAGCCAGACAGACAGAATTGCCGCGCATCAGGTTCAGCAGGCTTTGCGCCGTTATCAGAGTGATTTGATAACCGGCCTGTTACCGCCGGAAATGGCCGAACCGCTTATTGCATCCTTTATTCATGATCTCGAACGTTTGGCCGTTTTGCTCGATGGCAAAATGACTGACGCGATTTACGCCGAAGTCGTCGGGCACGGCGAGGTCTGGTCTGCGCGCCTGATGTCGGCGGTGCTATGCAAACTGGAATTACCAGCCGCCTGGCTGGATGCCCGTGAATTCCTGCGCGCCGAACGTGCTGCTCAACCTCAGGTGGATGAAGGCCGTTCGTATCCGCTGCTGCAACAACTTCTCGCACAACATCCTCAGCAATATCTGGTGGTAACCGGCTTTATCGCCCGCAGCGAAGCGGGTGAAACCGTGCTGCTTGGCCGTAACGGCAGTGACTATTCCGCCACCCAGATTGGCGCACTGGCCGATGCCAGCCGCGTGACTATATGGAGTGACGTGGCCGGTGTTTACAGCGCCGACCCGCGTAAAGTAAAAGATGCGTGTCTGCTGCCGTTGCTGCGTCTCGATGAAGCCAGTGAACTGGCGCGTCTGGCGGCCCCGGTATTGCACACCCGTACGCTTCAGCCGGTTTCCGGCAGCGATATCGATTTACAGCTGCGTTGCAGCTACCAGCCGGAGCAAGGCTCAACGCGTATTGAGCGCGTGCTGGCTTCCGGTACAGGTGCAAAAATTGTCACCAGCCACGATGATATCTGTCTGATCGAAATGGTCATTCCGTCCGGCCACGATTTTGGTCTGGCGCAAAAAGATGTTGAGCTGCTGCTTAAACGTGCGCAGATCAAACCGCTGTGTACCGGCATTCATCCGGACCGTAATTTGCTGCAACTTTGCTACACCTCCGAAGTGGCGGGCAGCGCGTTGCAGGTTCTCGAAGAAGCGGCACTTCCGGCGCGTCTGATGCTGCGTGAAGGGCTGGCGCTGGTAGCGCTGGTCGGTGCGGGCGTTTGCAAGAATCCGCTGCACAGCCACCGTTTCTATCAGGAAATGAAAGATCAGCCGGTAGAGTTTATCTGGCAGGCGGAAGACGGCATCAGTCTGGTGGCCGTTCTGCGTATCGGTCCGACCGCGCACCTGATTCAGGGGCTGCACAAAACGCTGTTCCGCGCTGAAAAGCAAATTGGTCTGATGCTGTTTGGTAAAGGCAATATCGGTTCGCGCTGGCTGGAGCTGTTTGCGCGTGAGCAAAAGAACATTTCTGCCCGCAGCGGTTTTGAGTTTGTGCTGGCCGGTGTGGTCGACAGCAAGCGCAGTCTGCTCAATTACGAAGGGTTGGATGCCAGCCGTGCTCTGGCTTTCTTTGATGATGAAGCGCAGGCGCACGATGAAGAATCGTTGTTCCTGTGGATGCGCGCGCATCCTTATGACGATTTAGTGGTGCTGGACGTTACCGCCAGCGCCGAACTGGCGGATCAGTATCTGGATTTTGCCAGCTACGGTTTCCACGTGATCAGCGCCAACAAACTGGCGGGCGCGTCTGATACCAACAAATACCGCCAGATCCGTGATGCGTTTTCCAAAACCGACAGCCACTGGTTGTATAACGCCACTGTCGGCGCCGGTTTGCCGGTCAACCATACGGTGCGAGACCTGCGTGACAGCGGCGACAGCATTCTGGCCATCAGCGGGATTTTCTCCGGCACATTATCCTGGCTGTTCCTGCAATTTGACGGCACGCTGCCGTTCACCGAACTGGTGGATTTAGCGTGGCAGCAGGGGCTGACGGAGCCAGATCCGCGTGATGATTTATCCGGTCAGGATGTCATGCGTAAACTGGTGATTCTGGCGCGTGAAGCAGGTTATGACATCGAGCCGACGCAGGTGCGTGTGGAATCGCTGGTGCCGGAAAGCTGTGCGACCGGTTCTGTCGATCAGTTCTTTGAAGACGGCGAGGCGCTGAACCAGCAAATGCTGCAACGTCTGGAAGCTGCCCGCGAAATGGGTCTGGTGCTGCGCTACGTGGCGCGTTTCGATGCGAATGGCAAAGCGCGCGTTGGCGTTGAAGCGGTGCGTGAGGATCATCCTCTGGCTTCCCTGTTGCCATGCGATAACGTGTTTGCTATCGAAAGCCGCTGGTATCGCGATAACCCGCTGGTGATCCGCGGGCCGGGAGCAGGACGTGATGTCACCGCCGGTGCATTGCAGTCTGACCTTAATCGTCTGACTCAACTTCTGTAATTCCTTACTCCTGTCCCTCTGATGAGGGGCAGGAGTAAAAAATCTCCATTTTTCCTCATGTTCCCCGCAGCAAAACTTCGCCAAAGTGAAATTCTTTCAGTTTGCGTGAAGATTAATCATCCTTTCCCCTCATTTTAACGTTGACACTTTGCCCGCTTTCCGTCATTTTCTATCTATACGTTTAGACGTCCAAACGTCCATCATAACGAACCATAATAAAACGCAGTGATCCATGAGGTAGTGTTTATGAGCTTTTTCCACGCAAACCAGCGCGAAGCGCTGAACCAGAATCTGGCCGAGTTACAGGGTCAGATTAACGTTTCTTTCGAATTTTTCCCGCCGCGTACCAGCGAGATGGAAGACACGTTGTGGAGCTCTATCGACCGCCTCAGCAGCCTCAAACCTAAGTTCGTCTCTGTGACTTATGGTGCAAACTCCGGCGAGCGAGACCGCACACACAGCATCATTAAAGGCATTAAAGAACGTACCGGTCTGGAAGCGGCACCGCACCTGACCTGTATTGATGCCAGTCGTGATGAGTTGCGCCAGATTGCACAAGATTACTGGAACAGTGGTATTCGCCATATTGTTGCCCTGCGCGGTGATTTACCGGCAGGCGGCGGTAAACCGGAAATGTATGCCACCGATCTGGTGCATCTGCTGAAAGAAGTCGGTGACTTTGATATTTCCGTAGCGGCTTATCCGGAAGTGCATCCTGAAGCCAAAAGCGCACAGGCAGACTTGATTAACCTGAAGCGTAAAATTGATGCTGGTGCTAACCGCGCCATCACGCAATTCTTCTTTGATGTGGAAAGCTACCTGCGTTTTCGCGACCGCTGCGCCGGTCAGGGGATTGATGTGGAAATCGTACCGGGCATTCTGCCGGTCTCTAACTTTAAGCAGCTGACGCGCTTTGCCACCATGACTAACGTGCGTGTGCCGAAATGGATGAACAGCCAGTTTGAAGGGCTGGACGACGATGCGGAAACCCGCAAAATGGTCGGTGCCAATATCGCGATGGATATGGTAAAAATCCTCAGCCGCGAAGGCGTGAAGGACTTCCATTTCTACACCCTGAACCGTGCAGAAATGAGTTACGCGATTTGCCATACGCTGGGCGTGCGTCCTGAAATCGCCGTGCCGGTTCGCGCTTAATCTTTCCTGCTCTAATCCTGAATACAAGAAAACCCGCGAATTCGCGGGTTTTTATTTGGACGTTTTCAGCGATAACTAGCCGGTATTTCGCATACCTGCTGCCACGCCGGCAATCGTCACCATCAATGCCTGTTCGACATTCGCATCCTGCTTGCCGTCTTTTTCCAGCTCGCGGGAACGGTGCAGCAATTCAGCCTGCAATACGTTCAGCGGGTCGGTATAGACGTTACGCAGTGCGATGGATTCTGCAATCCACGGCAAGTCTTCCATCAGGTGATCATCGTTTGAAATTGCCAGGATCACCTTGATGTCGCTCGCCAGCTGATCACGTAGCTGCTGACCAAGCGGCCATAGCTCTTCACCGACCAGACGATGATCGTAGTATTCCGCCAGCCACAGGTCCGCTTTCGCAAACACCATTTCCAGCATGCCGATACGGGTGGAGAAGAATGGCCAGTCGCGGCACATGGTTTCCAGCTCGTCGCGTTTACCGCCATCTACCACAGCCTGCAAACCGGCACCTGCACCCAGCCAGGCTGGCAGCATCAGACGGTTTTGCGTCCAGGCGAAAATCCACGGAATTGCACGCAGGCTTTCAACGCCGCCGCTGGCTTTACGTTTCGCCGGGCGTGAACTCAGTGGCAATTTCGCCAGTTCCTGTTCCGGCGTTGCGGCGCGGAAGTAAGGCACGAAGTCTTTATTTTCTCGAACGTAACCGCGGTACATCTTGCAGGACACGTCTGACAGCTGTTCCATGATGTCCACCCAGGCTTGTTTCGGCTCAGGCGGCGGTAACAGGTTGGCTTCCAGAATCGCAGAAGTGTACAGCGCCAGGCTGCTGATGGTGACTTCCGGCAGACCGAATTTAAAGCGGATCATCTCGCCCTGTTCTGTGACGCGCAGGCCGCCTTTCAGGCTGCCCGGAGGCTGAGACAACAACGCTGCCTGCGCTGGTGCGCCGCCACGGCCGATAGAACCGCCGCGTCCGTGGAACAGTGTCAGAGCAATCCCGGCTTTCTCGCAAGTTTTGATCAGGGCATCCTGCGCGCAGTATTGCGCCCATGAGGCTGCCATTACGCCCGCGTCTTTCGCGGAATCGGAATAGCCAATCATCACCATCTGTTTGCCCTGAATGAAACCGCGATACCAGTCGATGCTGAGCAACTGCTTCATTACATCGTCGGCGTTATTCAGGTCGTCGAGCGTTTCGAACAGCGGCGCGACAGGCATCGGGAACGGACAACCGGCTTCTTTAAGCAGCAGATGCACGGCCAGAACGTCAGACGGCGTGCGCGCCATCGAAATGACGTACGCCGCAATCGAGCCTTCCGGCGCTTCGGCAATCACCTGACAGGTGTCGAGCACTTCTTTGGTGTCAGCGCTCGGTTCCCAGTGACGCGGTACCAGCGGACGTTTTGAATTCAGTTCGCGGATCAGGAAAGCCTGTTTGTCAGATTCTGACCAGCTTTCGTAATCGCCCAGACCCAGATAACGGGTGATTTCAGCAATCGCGTCGGTGTGTCGGGTGCTTTCCTGACGCACGTCGATACGTACCAGCGGCACGCCGAAGCAGCGCACGCGGCGCAGGGTATCCAGCAACTGCCCGTTGGCGATAATGCCCATGTTGCAGGCCTGGAGCGACTGGTAGCAGGCGTAAAGCGGTGCCCACAACTGGTCATTTTTCACCAGCAAATCGTGAGGACGCGCAACGCGTTCGCCTTTCAGACGGGCTTCCAGATACACCTGAGTATTGGTCAGCTGTGAACGCAGCTGTTTCATGATTTCGCGGTAAGGTTCGAGGATGTCCGCACCACCGGCCAGCTCGCGCAGCTCCGGCGTACATTCGGTCATCGACAGCTCTGACACCAGCACTGCGACATCGCGCAGGAACAGGTCAGTCGCTTTCCAGCGGCTCAGTAACAGTACGTGACGGGTGATATCCGCAGTCACGTTCGGGTTACCGTCGCGGTCGCCACCCATCCAGGAGGTAAAGCGCACCGGCACGGCTTCCACTGGCATTTTGTAATCCAGTGAGGTTTCCAGTTGTTCGTTCAGTTCGCGCAGGAAAGCAGGCACACCTTCCCACAGGCTGTTTTCTACTACCGCAAAGCCCCATTTTGCTTCATCCACCGGAGAAGGGCGGTTTTTGCGTATTTCATCGGTGTGCCATGACTGTGCGATCAACTGACGCAGGCGGCGCATGATTTGTTTACGCTCGTAATCGGCCAGATCGTTATGGTCGAGCTGCTTGAGGCAGTTATTCACTTCGACCAGTTTGTGGATCAGCGTACGGCGGGCAATTTCTGTCGGGTGCGCGGTCAGAACCAGTTCGATAGAAAGCTGGTCAACGGCATCCCGTAATTGCTGTTCAGAGAGATTTTTGGATTTCAGACGATCGAACAATTGCGCCAGCGCTTCAGGATTGCTGGCCGCTTCGCCGTGCGGCGAAATGCTGTGATATTGTTCCGCCACGTTGGCTAAATTCAGGAACTGGCTAAAAGCTCGGGCAACCGGCAGCAGCTCATCATTTGAGAGATTTTGCAGCGTTGACAGCAATTCCTGTCGATCCGCGTCGTTTCCGGCACGGGAGGATTTCGACAGCTTACGGATTTTCTCAACACGATCCAGGATATGCTCTCCCAACGTATCTTTGATCGTGTCGCCTAGCAATTTACCTAAGGTACTGACATTACTTCGCATTGCGGAATATTGTTCGTTCATATTACCTCTGACCTGTTCTCTCGTTTAATTTTTATTTTCTGTAAATAACTTTCACCCGTCAGGCATTCTTGCCCCGTTCACCCTGCCAACCTGGCCATACTTTTTAAAAGCCACCCCTGTTTTAACCCAAAAAGCCCCGATCACTCACATGAAAAATGGTCTTTTTGGCGATGTCGCTGAAATTTAATTACAACAGCGACGATATCAGTTTGGCTAATCGCACGTTTGTACAGTATCAAAGGGCGCCCGCAAGCGCCCTGATTGTTTCTTCATCATTCCGACATTCAGTATCAGTGATAACAGAAGTGATGAACGACCTGAGAAATCAGCTCGCGAGTCGGTTTAATGAACGCGGTATCAATATATTCGTCTGGCTGATGCGCCTGATCGATAGAACCCGGTCCGAGCACCAGCGTCGGGCACAGTTCCTGGATGAACGGCGCTTCGGTGCAGTAGTTAACGATTTCCGTTTCCACACCCAGCAGCTTTTCGACCACCTGCACCAGCGGGTGATCCGGCGGACATTCATAGCCTGGGATCGGCGGATGCAGTTCCTCAATTGCCAGACGGCCCGGCCAGCGTTCACTCACCGGCGCCAGCGCTTCATTGAGTAATCCGTTGATTTCAGACAGCGTCAGACCCGGCAACGGGCGGATATCCATGTGCATTTCGCAGCAGGCGCAAATACGGTTTGGTGCGTCGCCACCGTTGATATAACCAAAGTTCATGGTCGGATATGGAATGACGAAACCACTGTGGTTGTAACGGCTTTTGAGCGTATTGCGCAGCGTCATTAAATGGGTAATCGATTCATGCATCAGCTCAATGGCGTTCACGCCGCGCGAAGGATCGCTGGAATGACCGGACTGGCCGGTGATGCGGATAGCGTTCGACAGGTGACCTTTATGCGCACGAACGGGCTTGAGGGAAGTCGGTTCGCCGATGATCGCGCAGTCAGGGCGAATTTTGGCGTTTTTGGAGAAATAGCTGGCACCGGCCATCGTCGTTTCTTCATCGGCGGTCGCCAAAATATACAGCGGTTTAGTCAGTTTGGTCAGGTCAACATCGCGCAGGGAATCGAGGATAAACGCGAAGAAACCTTTCATGTCGGCGGTACCCAAACCATAGAGCTTATTTTCATGCTCGGTAAGGGTGAAAGGGTCGCGTGTCCAGCGACCGTCGTCGAACGGAACCGTGTCGGTGTGACCGGCCAGCAGTAAGCCGCCTGCGCCTTCACCGGTACTGGCTAACATATTGAATTTATGGCGCGTTCCTGGAACGGGTTGCACTTCGACCTTGAAGCCTAAATCACCGAACCAGCCTGCCAGTAAATTGATTAACGTCTCATTGCTCTGGTCCAAAGCCGCGTCTGTCGCGCTGATGGAAGGGGTTGCGATTAACGCCCGATAGAGCTCAATAAAAGGAGGTAATTTCATCTTCACTGTTGACAGCCTTTAGTTAGGGTAGTATTCATATTCATGCAATAATTGTGAATAAAAATACAATAAGCCAGCGCGTAAGGAAACCGGAAAAAAATTCATCCGGCCCCTACCCAAAAATTGAGAAGGTGAACAAGCCCTATGTTGAATACGCTGATTGTTGGTGCCACAGGTTATGCCGGTGCTGAACTCGCTGCATACCTGAATCGCCACCCACATATGAACATAACCGGTTTAACGGTTTCAGCGCAAAGTGCAGATGCAGGAAAATTGCTTTCTGATTTGCATCCTCAATTAAAAGGCATCGTCGATTTGCCTGTTCTGCCACTTACTGATGTGGCTGAAGCAGCGAAAGGTGTCGATGTGGTGTTTCTGGCGACCGCGCATGAAGTCAGCCACGATTTAGCCCCGCAGTTTCTGGCGGCGGGCTGCGTGGTGTTTGATCTCTCGGGCGCCTTCCGCGTCAGCAAACCTGAGTTTTACACCGAATTCTACGGATTCGAGCATCAGCATCTCGGTTTGCTCGACAAAGCCGTGTACGGCCTGGCCGAATGGCAGGCTGACAAATTAAAAGACGCGCAGCTGATCGCCGTGCCGGGTTGCTACCCGACGGCTTCACAGCTGGCGCTTAAACCCCTTATCGAAAACGGTTTGCTCAATGACAGCCAGTGGCCGGTCATCAACGCCACCAGCGGCGTCAGCGGCGCAGGCCGTAAAGCCACCCTCGGTAACAGCTTCTGCGAAGTCAGCCTGCAGCCGTACAAGCTTTTCAGCCACCGTCATCAGCCGGAAATTGCCGAACACCTTGGCGTGCCGGTGATTTTCACACCGCATCTGGGCAACTTCCCGCGTGGTATTCTGGCGACCATCACCTGCCGTCTGAACGCAGGTGTGACTGAGCAGGACGTGGCGGAAGCCTTCCATAATGCGTATCACGATAAACCGCTGGTGCGTTTGTACACCAAAGGGGTTCCGGCGCTGAAAGACGTGGTCGGCTTGCCGTTCTGCGATATCGGATTTGCGGTGAAAGGCGAACATCTGATTGTAGTGGCGACGGAAGATAACGTGCTCAAAGGCGCGTCAGCACAGGCGGTTCAGTGCATGAATATCCGTTTCGGCTTCCCTGAAACGCAGTCTCTGCTTTAACAATCCGTCAGATTGTCAGCAGACACAAAACAACCACCCCTGAGCGTTTATTCAGATGCGCAAGGGTGTTAGATTAAATGAAACCCATTGTTATTAATTAACATTCTCAACCGGTCGGGGCGCGAACAGCTATGAATCCGTTAGTCATCAAATTAGGTGGTGTGTTGCTGGACAATGAAGAAGCCCTTGAGCGCCTGTTCATGGCGGTAGTGGCTTATCGTCAGGAATATCACCGCCCGCTGGTCATTGTTCACGGTGGCGGCTGTCTGGTTGATGAGCTGATGAAAAAGCTGAATCTGCCTGTGGTGAAAAAGGCGGGTTTGCGTGTCACTCCCGCTGACCAGATTGATATCATCACCGGCGCGCTCGCGGGCAGCGCCAACAAAACCCTGCTGGCGTGGGCGGTTAAAAACCACATCAACGCGGTGGGCCTGTCTCTGGCCGACGGCGGTACAGTCAGCGTGACCCAGCTGGATGAATCTCTGGGCTTCGTCGGTAAAGCTGAAGCGGGCAATCCGGCACTGATCAACACGCTGACCGGCGCAGGCTATCTGCCGATTGTCAGTTCCATTGGTATCACCGCCGCCGGTGAACTGATGAATGTTAACGCGGATCAGGCGGCAACGGCGCTGGCAGCCACGCTGGGCGCGGATCTGATCCTGCTGTCTGACGTCAGCGGTATTCTCGATGGCAAAGGGCAGCGCATCCCTGAGATGAGCGCCGAGAAAGCCGAACAGCTTATCGATCAGGGCATTATTACCGACGGTATGATCGTCAAAGTTCACGCCGCGCTGGACGCCGCACGTTCTCTCGGACGCCCGGTGGATATCGCCAGCTGGCGCCACGCTGAGCAATTGCCGGCACTGTTTAACGGCGTCGCCATCGGCACACGTATTCTGGCGTAACGCACCGGCGGCGCATTCGGTATACCCTTTTCAAGGGCGCAGCATAGTGCGCCCTTTTGCATAAAAAATTCAGGAGCAGGAAAATGGCACTTTGGGGCGGACGTTTTACTCAGGCAGCGGATCAGCGGTTTAAAGAACTCAATGACTCACTGCGTTTCGATTACCGTCTGGCAGAGCAGGACATCGTGGGCTCAGTGGCCTGGTCCAAAGCGCTGGTAACCGTGAATGTATTAACCGCGGATGAACAGATTCAGCTGGAAGAAGCCCTGACCGTACTGCTGGAAGAGGTCCGGGCCAATCCCCGCGCTATTTTAGCCAGCGACGCGGAAGATATTCACAGCTGGGTTGAAGGTAAGCTTATCGACAAAGTCGGTAATCTCGGCAAAAAACTGCACACCGGTCGCAGCCGTAACGATCAGGTCGCAACCGACATCAAACTGTGGTGTAAAGCGCAGGTGGTAGAGCTGGGTGACGCGCTGCATCATTTGCAGCAGGCTCTGGTCGCGACTGCCGAAGCCAATCAGGATGCCGTGATGCCGGGTTACACTCACCTGCAACGCGCTCAGCCAGTGACCTTTGCGCACTGGTGTATGGCGTATGTTGAAATGCTGGCGCGTGACGAAAGCCGTCTGAAAGATACCCTGACCCGTCTGGACGTCAGCCCGCTGGGTTGTGGCGCACTGGCCGGTACTGCGTATCCGATGGACCGCGAACAGCTGGCAGGCTGGTTAGGATTTGCGTCTGCGACCCGTAACAGTCTCGACAGCGTGTCCGACCGTGACCACGTGCTTGAACTGCTGTCCAACGCAGCCATCAGCATGGTTCACCTTTCCCGTTTCGCCGAAGACCTGATCTTCTTCAATACCGGTGAAGCGGCGTTTATCGATTTGTCCGATCGCGTGACATCTGGCTCTTCTCTGATGCCACAGAAGAAAAACCCGGATGCGCTGGAACTGATCCGTGGTAAGTGTGGACGCGTGCAGGGCGCGCTGACCGGCATGATGATGACCATGAAAGGCCTGCCGCTGGCGTACAACAAAGACATGCAGGAAGACAAAGAAGGGCTGTTCGACGCTCTCGACACCTGGATGGATTGTCTGAACATGGCATCGCTGGTGCTGGACGGTATTCAGGTGAAACGTCCGCGTGCGAAAGAAGCCGCACAGCAGGGTTACGCCAACTCCACCGAGCTGGCGGATTATCTGGTTGCCAAAGGTGTTCCGTTCCGTGAAGCGCACCATATTGTCGGTGAAGCGGTCGTGGAAGCGATAAATCAGGGTAAAGCGCTGGAAGAATTGCCGCTGCCAGATTTGCAGAAATTCAGCAGCGTGATTGGCGATGACGTTTACGCCATTCTCGAACTGCAATCCTGTCTTGATAAACGTGCGGCCAAAGGCGGCGTTTCTCCGCAGCAGGTTGCGCAGGCAATTGCCGATGCGAAAGCGCGTTTAGGGATGTAAATCTTTTAGCTTCTCCCCCTGCGAAGGGGGAGATTGAGAGCGGTTTTTTACAAACGACCGCAGTTCTACAAACAGATCTCTTCCCACACCCGCGGGCTGTGGGTCAGCACCTCGCCACCACTTTCCGTCACCAGTACGTCGTCTTCAATTCTCACACCGCCCAGACCCGGAATATAAATCCCCGGCTCGATGGTGATGATCATTCCTGGTTCCAGCGGCTGCGCATTTTGCGGGCTGAGCGCCGGTGATTCGTGGACATCCAGCCCTAAACCGTGCCCCAGATTGTGGCTGAAATACTCGCCAAAACCTGCTGCTGCAATAATATCGCGGGCGATGGCATCCAGTTCCTGACAGCGGATCCCCGGTCGTACGGCGTCGCGTGCTGTCTGCTGTGCGGTAAACACCGTGTCATAAATCGCTTTCAGTTCTTCACTGACGTTGCCCAGCGCGAAAGTGCGCGTCATATCCGAACAGTAATGCTGGTAAACCGCGCCGAAATCTATCGTCACCAGTTCACCGGTCGTCAGCTTTTTATCTGTCGGACGCCCGTGCGGTAACGCGCCCCGCGTGCCGGACACCACCACGGTATCGAACGACGTTTTACTGCCGCCTGCTTGTCTCACCGCCATCTCGATATGATCCGCCAGCGCTTTTTCGCTGATCCCCGGCCGGATAAGCGGCATGACCGTTTCCAGTGCGTGGTCAGCAATCGTCGCAGCCTCACGGATTTTGGCGACTTCATCGGGATATTTATTCACGCGCAGAGCTGAAGCATCCCAGTGCTGAAGTGCCAGGCCGCACTGACTTTCCAGCGCCTGCCAGGCGAGATGCGATAACTGACTGGCATCGGCGAACAGCCTTTCTCCGCCGATAAACAGCCTGAGGAAATGGCTGAGCGGATGCTCAGCGGTGAGCGTCAGCACGTCAACGTCCGGGTTATTCTGTTGGCATTCAGCGCTGTAGCGGCCATCAACCAGGATCCACAGATGCGCTGGAGTGACAAGCACATAACCCGACGCGCTGTACAGTTCAGTCACCGCGTACTTGCTGAACCTGTCGGTCAGAAGCACAGCGGAAATATGCTGATCCTGCATATGCTGGCGCAGAACGCCCAGACGTTGCTGACGACTCATTTTTATCTCCGGTATCAGGCGACTTCGAGCAGGCCTTTTTTGATTAAACGGTTACGGTAGAACACGCAGGTCACCGCGATAAACAACGAACCACCGAGCAGACCAATCAGGTAAGCCGGAATGTTGCTGATGAGCGGCCATGCCCAGATGGCAGATTCCGGGAACCATTGCACGGCACCCAGCGAAACCCCCAGCAGCGCGCCGATAACGGCACCGATCACGTACACCGGAATGACAAATCCGGGACGTTCCAGCGCGAACGGGATCGACCCTTCTGAAATCCCCATAAAGCCGAGGAAAATAGCTGTGCGGCCAATCTGATTGAACTGGCGATCGTAAACCCGGCGTCCTACCAGCCATTTATCGATAACGGTTGAAAGCCCCAGCCCGAATGAAGGAATGACGATGGCAAGACAGCGTGCGGTGATCGGCAGCACTTTTTCGGTGGTGAAACCTAGCGCCACAAATCCGGCAGCTTTGTTCACCGGCCCGCCGAGGTCAAAGGCTGTCGCGGCTGCCAGCAAAGTGGCGTAGAAATAAGTCCCCGCCGAGCCTGCGGCCTGCAACGCTTCTTTGATAAGCGTATTCAGCCAGCCGCCGATTGGTGTGATCAGGAACACCATCAGCACCATTGCGACAATTGCGGAAATCAGCGGAATGAAAAAGGTGGTTTTGAACGCCAGCCAGTTGTGCGGCAACTTGATGTTGTTATTCATCCAGCGGACGAAGTAACCGACCACAAACGCAATCACGATAGCGCCGAGGAATCCTGAAGCGACCGGTGCGACCGCCGCCCATTGCCCGCTGATCAGCGCAGGGACGGCCACCGGTTTGATTGCCACATAGCCGCCGATAAATCCTGCCGCCAGCGCTGTTTTGCCGCCGATAGAGTTGGCGGTGAACGCCGCGAACATCGGGATAGCGAAGCCAAACAACGTAAACCCAAAGCTTTCCATGATGCTGGCGATTTGCAGCATCCAGACGGAACTGCCGGTGTAACGCCCGCTGTTGAGCGCCGCCATGATGGATTCATCCGGCGACATCCTCAGAAAAACATACGGAATGATTTGCGACAGTGCGCCAATCAGGCCGCCCATAATCAGCACCGGGATCATGTAAGAAATACCGGTCATGATGTGTTTGCTGAACTCTTTCCAGGCATGGCTCTGGCCTTTGCCTGCGGGTTCTGAGGGGGGTACCGGGGTATCGGAGGACTGACTGTGACCGGTATTGATGACTCTTTTTCTTATCGCCACGGGAAACTCCTTGCGCTTAACAAAGCAAAAGTGGAATTACTGACCCTGATCTTCTTCGATTTCGTCGATCAGCCCGCCGGCATTTTTCACCGCGTCTTTCAGCTCGACTTCGTACACTTCCACGCCGTTGAACCGCTCGATATTTTGCGGCGTGATGCCGGTCGCGTGAATAATCACCGTGGCCTGGGCGATATCTTCCGCCGTCAGTTCGTTCTGGATGCCGTCGGCGCCCTGGGTTTCAATTTTTACGTCATAGCCACGTGCGCGGGCGGCAACTTCGATGGCTTCAGCCGCCATAAAGGTATGAGCCAGCCCCATCGGGCATGCGCACAGAGCAATCAGTTTCTTCGCAGACATAATCAGTTACCTCGTTTTTTCACTGGTTGCGGCGGGCAGATTTGCCAGCCGGTAAAGGGCTTCGGCGTAAATACCGATGGCGCTGATAAAGTGGCTTAAGCTGCCGTATTCATCTGCGCTGTGGGTATTACCGGAAGAGCCGTCGGGAAATTCGCAGCCAAAAATTACGGCGTTTTGCATCGCGCTGGAGTAACTGCCCGCGCCGGTGGTGCGTGAAGGATGGTGTGTATCGCCGGTGTGGCGGGTATAAATTTCGTGCAGCGTCTGCACCAGCGGGCTATCTGGCGGATAGAGACTCGGCGGCTTAACCGGCTGGATTTCAAGGCGGCTGCCGGGCCAGTTGTGATTCCATTGCGCAAGACGTTCAGTAATCATTTCTGCACTGAGATTTTCGGGATAACGTACGTTGAGCGTCAGCGTCATCAGCCCTTTTTCAATGTTCAGCACCGTCGGTACCAGCAGGATTTTTCCGCATTCACCGGCGGTATCCAGCGTAAAGCGCACGCCGTTCTGTCCGGTTTTCGGCTCTGTGATTTCGATCAGTTGTTGCGTCCAGCGGGCGTTAAAGCGCTGATGAAGTAACTGCGCCGTAGCGGCAACTGGATTCAGGCAGGCTTCCGGTTTTGATGAATGACCTCCACGGCCATACAGACGCCAGTGATCGGCGCATTCCGGCTCTGCCAGCAGCGTAAATCCTTCTTCCAGCGTCCAGCCGCCGGAATACAGAGACAGGCCGCGCAGGTGCGCGACATCAGGAATGGAGTTCACCACTTCGCCGCATGACACAGACAAATCAGGTTGTTCCACAGGAGCGGTCAGCGTAACCAGCAACGAGCCTTTTTCGCCGTAGATCACCGGGAATTTGCCGTCAGGCGTGAAAGCGAAAGCCGGTTGCGGCTGGGATTCAAAATAACGGCGGATACAATGGAAGCCGGTTTCTTCGTTACCGCCTGCGACCAGACGAATGCGGCGTGCCAGCGGCAGTTTCAGTTCACGCAGAATATCCAGTGCCAGCCATGCGGCGATCATCGGGCCTTTATCATCAACGACGCCACGGCCCATCAGTTTGTCGCCCAGTCGCGTCAGCTGATACGGCGGAAAATGCCAGCCATCGCCCGCCGGAACGACATCGGCGTGACCAAAGACATACACAATTTCGTCGCCACTGCCGTATTCGATATGCACCGCGTGGTCATCGACATTGAGTGTGTTAAGCCCTGCGTCATCACCGAGCTTTTGCCACCAGGCCAGCGCATCGGCAACGCCCTGGCCGAAAGGCGCTTGCAGGTGGCGGCTTTCGCTGTCGAAGGGCGAGGGAATTGCCACCCATTGTGCGAGTAAATGAAGAAAATGATTTGCCCTGTCCCGGGCATGTGCGGAGAAGTCGATCATTGACCCTGACCATTTGGAAAACATGGAGGTAAGCATCACGGCTGGCGGAAAAAGCGTCAAAAGGCAGGGGTCAGGAATGATAAATAAAGCGGGTAAAATTTTTCGCCGTTTTTTTTAACCTGCTCAGAATGCCGGGGGAAAGAGCGTCAGAGGAAGGCCGGAGCGACCGTAAGCCGCGGATCACCGGGTAATAATGATGAACCTTCCAGCTGATGCCGCAGGCAAACCAGCGCGCGGGTAGCGATGGTGTTTTGACTGACTGCAATCAGCGGCAGTTGCAGCTTTAACGACTGCTCACATTCCCCGAAACCGGTCAGCGCAATACGTCGCGAAAAAAGCCGCCATTTATTGGCCTGTAACCGGCTGGCGAGCGCGTGATGAACCGCCTGCAAAACCGTCGGGTTATCGCACAGGATTGCCGAGACTTTGGGATTGTGTTTGAGTACCTGCGCGACAGCCTGTAATGCATCATCAAACGTGGCGGCGCAGGGAAAACTGAGCGACGGTGAAAAAGCCACGCCCGCCTTGCCCAGCGCAATGGAAAGCCCGCCGAGCCGTTCGGCACGGACCAGCGAATGATTTTCGCCCCCAAGATACGCAATATGCTGATGTTGTTGCTCCAGCAACGCGTCCGCAGCCATATGCGCCGCCAGTGCATTATCGGGATGGACGGCAGCAACCGGTCCCGGATGATGGTGTGCGCATATCCCCGTCAGTGCAACGAGACGTGCCGCCGTTCTGGCGTTCAGTGCCTGTAACGTTTCCGGATGGCTGTTCAGTAATTTTCCGCAGACCATCATCCCCCGGGCATCCTGAGAAAGCAGCGCTTCGGTCTGAGCGAGAACGTCAGCAGGAGCCAGCGTGGAATATGCCAGGGCGACGGCGAAACCGGCCTGTTGCAGCACGTTCGCCAGTTCCGGGAGCAGGGTCGCCGAAAAGGCACATCCATGCGGCAGTAAAAGGCCGATACGGGGAAGTATGATGGGCGGTGACGTCGTGGCGCGGCGATAACCCAGCTGGTCAATCGCCTGATAAATTCTTTCCACACCTTCCGGCGAAATGCGGCCTTTACCGCCGAGCACCAGAGAAACCGCAGCGACCGAAACGCCTGCAAGCCGTGCGACATCCTGCTGAGTGATTTTATTGCGGGGTTTTTGCGCCGTCATCGTTGTGCCATTCGCCATAAAGGAACCGCAAAGTGTCGCAGGTGCGTGGCTGGAAAACAGGGTCGGTGATCTCAGAAGGGAATAGTGAAACAAAAAAAAGGCGGATCAGAGATCCGCCGAAAGTTCACGTAGTCTAACTTTGCTTTTTTGTTGGTAATGCAGGGATTTCTTGTCTTACTTCTTACAGCAGTTTCTTATCGAAGATTATTGTGCGACTTCACACAGGTCTTCTGTTTCTGAATGGAGGTAAACCTCCAGGTCGTCACTTCCCCCGATGTGGCGTCCACCGATAAAGACTTGCGGCACTGTCGCCCGGCCCGTTACGGCGCGCAGACTGACGGTGGTCGCGTCTTTACCTAATACAATTTCTTCGTACTGAATGCCGCGTTCCTGCAACATTTGTTTGGCTTTGGTGCAGAACGGACATCCCGGTTTGGTAAACACAGAGACGGATTCCTGCACTTTGAATTCAGGTGCCAGATATTTCAGCATGGTGTCGGCATCAGACACTTCAAACGGGTCACCCGGTTTGTTTGGCTCGACGAACATTTTTTCCACCACGCCGTTGCGTACCAGCATAGAGTAACGCCATGAGCGCGGGCCGAAACCTAAATCGGCTTTCTCGACCAGCATGTCCATCCCTTTGGTGAATTCACCGTTGCCGTCCGGGATGAAAGTGATGTTGGACGCGTTTTGCTCGGCTTTCCACGCGTTCATCACGAAAGTGTCATTCACTGAAACGCACAGAATGCTGTCAACGCCGTGGCTTTTGAAGACCGGTGCCAGTTCATTGTAACGTGGCAGATGGCTCGATGAACACGTCGGGGTGAACGCGCCCGGCAGTGAAAAGACAATCACTGTTTTATTTTTAAACAGCTCATCAGTACTGAGATCTACCCACTGGTCGCCCTGACGGGTGTGAAAAGTAACTTGCGGTACGTGTTTACCTTCCTGGCTTGCAAACATGAATAACCTCCTAATTACTAAATAAAAATGAATGTCTTTACGATCGTGCCGTCTCGTTGGGATGCATTATTCACGATAAAGGTTGATAGATATAATCGTTGATTGCTATCTTATCTATCGTTACCGACTATCGCATTGCCTTATAGGGACTGGAGGAAAAATGAACATCCGTGATTTAGAGTATCTGGTGGCACTGGCTGAGTTCCGTCATTTCCGTCGCGCCGCAGACTCATGCCATGTCAGCCAGCCAACGTTGAGCGGACAGATCCGCAAACTTGAAGACGAGCTGGGTGTGATGTTGCTGGAAAGAACCAGCCGTAAGGTGCTGTTTACGCAAGCGGGTTTGCTGCTGGTCGATCAGGCACGCACGGTGCTGCGAGAAGTGAAAGTGCTGAAAGAGATGGCGAGCCAGCAGGGTGAAGCGATGTCCGGGCCGATGCATATCGGGCTGATCCCGACTGTCGGACCGTATCTTTTGCCGCAAATAATCCCCTCCTTACACAAGACGTTCCCGAAACTGGAAATGTATCTGCATGAAGCGCAGACCCATCAGTTGCTGGCGCAGCTCGACAGCGGAAAGCTCGATTGTGCGATTCTGGCGCTGGTGAAAGAGAGCGAAGCGTTTATTGAAGTGCCGTTATTCGATGAGCCGATGAAACTGGCGATCTATGACGATCATCCGTGGGCATCACGCGATCGTGTGGCAATGGCAGATCTGGCGGGTGAAAAACTGCTGATGCTGGAAGACGGACACTGTCTGCGCGATCAGGCCTTAGGTTTTTGCTTCCAGGCAGGTGCAGACGAGGATACGCATTTCCGTGCGACCAGTCTGGAAACGCTGCGCAACATGGTCGCGGCGGGCAGCGGCATCACCTTACTGCCATCACTGGCCGTGCCAAAAGAGCGCAGCCGTGACGGAGTCACATACCTGACGTGTGACAAACCGGAACCGCGACGCACTATCGCGCTGGTATATCGTCCCGGTTCGCCACTGCGCGGGCGTTACGAACAACTGGCTGAAGCCATCAAAGAGCATATGCAGCCTTATATGGACCGAACCGCCGTCTTAAAACAGGCGATTTAATCCGTTGAGTGCCGCAACGCGATAGGCTTCCGCCATGGTCGGATAGTTGAAGGTCGTATTAACGAAATACTCGATAGTATTGCCTTCACCTTTCTGTTCCATGATCGCCTGACCGATGTGAATAATCTCGGCGGCGCGTTCCCCAAAGCAGTGAATACCCAGAATTTCTTTAGTATCACGGTGGAACAACAGTTTCAGGCTGCCCACGTTCATGCCGGCAATTTGTGCGCGTGCCAGATGTTTGAACTGCGCGCGACCCACTTCGTACGGCACTTTCATCGCGGTCAGTTCCTGCTCGGTTTTACCGACGGAGCTGATTTCAGGGATGGTATAGATACCGGTCGGAATGTTTTCGATCAGGTGGACTTTGGCTTCCCCCTGAATCATCGCCTGCGCGGCAATTCGGCCCTGATCGTAAGCGGCTGATGCCAGACTTGGATAACCAATGACATCGCCGACCGCATAAATATGCGACAACGCTGTCTGGTACATACTGTTCACTTTCAGCAAACCGCGGCTGTCGGCTTCCAGACCAATATTCTCCAGACCCAGCTTGTCGGTGTTACCGGTGCGTCCGTTGGCGTACAACAGCGCGTCGGCTTTCACTTTTTTACCGGATTTGAGATGCATGATCACGCCATCTTCTACGCCTTCGATCATCTCGAATTCTTCGTTGTGGCGGATAACCACACCGTTGTTCCAGAAATGATAGGAAAGGGCGTCTGACATTTCCTGATCGAGGAAAGAGAGCAGGCGGTCTCGGGTGTTGATTAAGTCCACTTTGACGTTCAGCCCACGGAAAATCGACGCATATTCGCAGCCGATCACACCCGCACCGTAAATAATGACGTGGCGCGGTTCGTGGCTCAGTTCAAGGATCAGGTCGCTGTCATAAATGCGGGGATGACCAAAATCGACGTTGGCAGGGCGGTAAGGACGCGAGCCGCAGGCGATGATGATGTTATCAGCGGTGATTTGTTCATGCGTGTTGTCGGCATAGCGGATGCTGACTGTATTGGCATCCACGAAGCTGGCGTCGCCGGAAAAAAGCTGGCACTGGTTTCTTTCATAGAAACCCTGACGCATACGGGTCTGCTGATTAATAACCGAATCGGCATGGCGCAGAATATCCGGGAAGCTTGAACTCATGGTGCGCGAGTTATCGCTGTAGAGCGGGTTCTGGTTAAATTCGATGATTCTGCTGACGGCATGGCGCAGTGCTTTGGAAGGAATGGTGCCCCAGTGAGTACATCCGCCACCGACGTTGTTATAGCGTTCGATGACAGCAACCCGGGCGCCTTGTTTAACCAGTCCCATCGCGGCGCCTTCTCCGCCAGGGCCTGAGCCAATGATAATGGCATCAAAATGTGAGTGCTGTGGCATAGTTCGAAACCTATTTTTATACAAAATCACAACGAGAAAGTAACATATTACACCTGTTTACCCCACATGCAGTTGTCATTTAATGGTAAAGCAGCAACATTCTGACCCACTTTATGCTGTTGTATCTTTGGCTCCGCCCGTTAAAAATTTTGGTATAGTGAATCGGTAACGGGCGAATAATCAAAAAGAAGAATACTATCCGGATGAAGGTTATGGGTGTAAGAGCACAACAAAAAGAGCGCACGCGTCGCACGCTGATTGAGGCGGCTTTTAGCCAGCTCAGTGCCGAGCGCAGCTTTGCCAGTCTGAGTTTGCGTGAGGTTTCCCGCGAAGCAGGAATTGCACCCACCTCCTTTTACCGGCATTTTCGCGATGTGGATGAACTGGGTCTGACAATGGTGGATGAAAGCGGTCTGATGCTGCGTCAGCTGATGCGTCAGGCGCGTCAGCGTATTGCCAAAGGTGGCAGTGTGATCCGCACGTCGGTCTCCACCTTTATGGAGTTCATAGGTAACAATCCCAACGCATTCCGTCTGCTGCTGCGTGAACGTTCCGGCACGTCTTCGGCTTTCCGTGCCGCTGTCGCCCGCGAAATTCAGCATTTTATTGCGGAACTTGCTGACTATCTGCAACTCGAAAACCATATGCCGCGCAGTTTTACCGAAGCGCAGGCTGAAGCTATGGTGATTATCGTTTTCAACGCCGGTGCTGAAGCACTGGATGTGGATATTGCACAGCGTCGCCAGCTTGAAGAACGGCTGGTGTTGCAGTTGAGGATGATTTCCAAAGGCGCGTATTACTGGTATCGCCGTCAACAGGAACGGACGGCTGTGACTCCCATCAATAATAAGACCCGAGGTAAAGAAGATGACCGAACAACCGAACCAGGATAATGGCACTCTGGTTTTGGCTCTGATTGCCGGGCTGTCGATTAATGGCACTTTCGATGCGTTATTCA
This sequence comes from Rahnella ecdela, assembly GCF_019049625.1. Lineage (GTDB taxonomy): Bacteria > Pseudomonadota > Gammaproteobacteria > Enterobacterales > Enterobacteriaceae > Rahnella > Rahnella ecdela. Next base: position 8,004 of record NZ_JAFMOY010000121.1, on the reverse strand, counting down.
GCTCCATCGTCACATTTTCGATTTTCCCGCTCATTTCCCTGGTATTAGCGGTGTATTGCCTGCACGTTCGATACCACAGAGGGGAAATGCCGAAAGGATTACCGGTGCTGGCAGCGGCCAGTTTCCTGCTGGGACTGCTGCTTTACAGCACGATTGTCCGCGCGGAATACCCTGAGCTGGGTTCGAATTTCATGCCGTCGCTGATCAGTGTGGCGCTGGTGTTCTGGATAGGCCTGAAGCTGAAAAAACGCAAGTCTTCAATTCAGTAAAACCTATTCTGATATTCAAAAAAGGCAATCTGCGGGTTGCCTTTTTTATTTTTCTTTCATTTAATGAACTGTCATTTCATTAATATAAAACCCATGTTCAATATTTAGATATTGATCGCCCACTTCTTTATTTCTTTGCCATAAAGTTCGTTTGAGTGGCAAAAACCAAAAGGTTTTCATTCCTGCACCTCGTTAATTTGAATCATGGCCGGACGATGAATCTTCGTTCGCATTCAGCCTACGCCTATAGGTGATTTAACAGGGGCAAGACGGCAATGAAAACACGTAAAATTGGGATCTTTAATTACATCGCCTACGGCTCTGGCGATTTTCTGGGGGCAGGAACTACAGCCCTGACGGCGGCGTGGCTGCTCTATTTCTATACTACGTTCTGCGGACTCTCACCCATCGAGGCGACCTTTATCTTTGCTACCGCACGCGTCGCCGATGCGGTACTGAGTCCAATGATGGGCTATCTCACCGACAATTTTGGCAATACCTGGCTCGGTAAACGGTTTGGACGCCGTAAGTTCTTCATTCTGCTCGGTATCCCCTGTGTCTTCAGCTACAGCTTTATGTGGGTGGGCGACATGGGATACGTCTATTACCTGCTGACTTATCTGCTGTTCGACATTGTCTACACCATGATTCTGGTACCGTATGAAACACTGGTGCCGGAAATGACGGATGATTTCAAACAGAAAACCAAATTCTCTGGCGCCCGTATCGCCCTGGCGCAGCTTTCCGCCATCCTCGCTGCGTTTCTGCCGGGGATTCTGTTACAGCATTTCGGCAAAGATAACGCCATTTCCTTCTTCTATTCGAGCCTGGTATTTGCGGTGATTTGTGCTTTCGTCCTGACGCTGGTCTATTTCTTTACCTGGGAACGTCCGGAAGAACTCAAATCTGAAGCCACGAAGAAAATTGAACGCGAACGTCAGCAGCTGACGCTGGCACAAAGCCTGAAACGCCTGAAAGTTGAACTGTCCTCCACGCTGCGCATCAAGATTTTCCGTCAGCATCTGGGTTTGTATTTGGGCGGATATATCGCGCAGGACGTGTTTAACGCCGTATTCACGTATTACGTAGTGTTCGTGTTGATGCAGAGCGCGGCGATTGCTTCCAATCTGATGGGCATGATGGCGATTCTGCAATTCGTGGCGGTGATCGGCATGATCCCGCTATGTATCCGCTTCGGCCCGGCGCCTTCCTACCGGCTGGCGGTTTCCCTGTTCGGGCTCGCCGCTATCTCTTACGGCGTACTGTATTACACCGGCATGAACGACTCGATGTCCCTGCTGTTGCTGATCTCCGCGCTGGCCGGTCTCGGACGTGGCGGGATCAACTATGTGCCCTGGAATATCTATACCTATATTGCTGACGTCGATGAAACCATCACCGGACAGCGCCGCGAAGGGATTTTCGCGGGCGTCATGACGCTGACCCGTAAAGCTTCGCAGGCCGGCGCGGTGATGCTGGTAGGGATTATTTTACAACTTGCCGGATTTGTATCCGGACAAAACCAGCAGGTTCCGGCGGTCGGCCATACCATTCTTGGTGTGCTGGTGATCGGGTCGTTGCTGATGCTCAGTATGGGCTTCATCATCTCGTTGTTCTTCCATCTTAACCAGAAAACCCACGGTGTGCTGACCCGTGAAACGCAAAAAATGCGTGATGCCAACCGCATCGTGCCGGAGCAAATCACACCGGAAGACCGGGCAACCGTCGAAATGCTGACAGGGATGAAATACGAATCTCTGTGGGGCAATAACAACATCGGTTATCTGCATCGCAATAACCCGCCACCCGAAAAGCTGACCCGCGAAAATACCGCCGAAATGCCGGTCCAGGGACGTTTGTAATTTTTGAATTCACAGGAGAACGCCATGAAAGTTTTTGAAGTTAAACACAGTGCTTTGCTGCGACAGCCGGAACATTTCATTTCACGCGGCGAACTGAAATCGCTGATCCATAACGTGACTAATAATCTGGTGAATATCGAAGATAAAACCGGGGAATTCCTGTTGAGACTGGATGACGGGCGCGTGATTGATACCAAAGGCTGGGCAGGCTGGGAGTGGACGCACGGCATCGGGTTGTACGGTATCTATCAGTATTATCAGCAGACCGGCGACGAAAAAATGCGGGCGGTGATCGACGACTGGTTTACCGCGCGTCTGGCGGAAGGCACGCCGACCAAAAACGTCAATACCATGAGTCCGTTCCTGACGCTGGCGTATCGTTACGAAGAAACCGGCAATGCAGCATGGCGTCCTTATCTGGAACGCTGGGCGGAATGGGTGATGTACGAAATGCCGCGCACCGAGAAAGGCGCGATGCAGCACATCGTTTATAACAACGAAAACCATCAGCAGATGTGGGATGACACGCTGATGATGAGCGTGCTGCCGCTGGCGAAAATCGGCAAATTGCTCGACCGCCCAGAGTTTGTCGAAGAGGCGACGTATCAGTTTCTGCTGCATGTGCAATATCTGATGGATCGCGAAACAGGCCTGTGGTTCCACGGCTGGACGTTCGACGGTCATCATAACTTTGCTCAGGCCCGCTGGGCGCGCGGAAACAGCTGGCTGACGATTGCCATTCCTGAATTCCTTGAACTGGTGGATTTACCGGAAAACAACGCGACACGCCGCTATTTATTGCAGGTGCTGGAAAGTCAGGTCAGTGCACTGGCGAAATGTCAGGACGACAGCGGGTTATGGCATACGCTGCTCGACGATCCGCACTCTTATCTGGAAAGCTCAGCGACTGCAGGTTTCGCTTACGGCATTCTCAAAGCGGTGCGTAAACGTTATATCGATGCGTCTTACGCGCCGGTGGCGGAGAAAGCCATTCAGGGCGTGATCAAACACATCAATCCGGCCGGGGAGCTGACGCAAACGTCATTCGGCACGGCGATGGGCAATGATCTCGACTTCTACCGTGAAATTGCGCTGACGTCGATGCCTTACGGACAGGCGATGGCGATCCTTTGCCTGTCAGAATATTTGCGAGTTTATCTGTAAAAAGAGTCGTGCAGTAAAGGGAAACGGGCACGCCGAGGTGCCCGTTTTTTTCATCTGCGGATAATCAGATTTTTTCCAGCAGAACGCCTGATTCCATATGGTGCGTGTACGGGAACTGATCAAACAACGCCAGACGCGTCACGCTATGCGTTGTACTCAGGGTTTCCAGGTTCGCACACAGCGTTTCAGGATTACAGGAGATATAAAGAATACGGTCGTACCCAGCCACCATTTTCACGGTTTCGTCATCCAGCCCGCTGCGCGGCGGATCAACAAAAATCGTGTTGCATTCATATCCGCTTAAATCGACATCCTGTAAACGGCGGAATTCACGCACGCCGTTCAGCGCCTGAGTGAAATCTTCGGCAGCCATGCGGATAATCTGCACGTTCTCAATATGGTTCGCGGCAATGTTGAATTGCGCGGCGGCGACGGAAGGTTTGGCGATTTCAGTCGCCAGCACGCGGCGGAAGTTCCGCGCCAGAGCCAGCGAGAAGTTACCGTTACCGCAGTAAAGCTCCAGCAAATCGCCGGTCGAGTTTTCTGTAGCCTTCAGCGCCCATTCCAGCATCTGAATATTCATCTCAGCGTTGGGCTGGGTGAAGCTGTTTTCTACCTGACGGTAAATCATATCGCGGCCCGCGACCGGCAGGACTTCATCGACATAATCCTGGTCGAGCATGATTTTGGTTTTCGCGGCGCGACCAATCAGCTGGATATCAAAACCGTCAGCCCTCAGCTGGTCGCGCAGGGCGGTGGCGGCCTGCTGCCATTCGTCATCAAGCTTACGATGGTACAACAGCGAGGCGATGATTTTGCCGCTGCGGGTCGACAGATAGTCGATCTGGAAGATCTTACGGCGCAACGCCGGATCTTGTTTGATAGCTGAGATAAGCACCGGCATCAGGCGGTTAATCAGTTCGCTGGCGGTCGGGAACTGGTCCACGCGCACGCGGGCTTTGGTCTGCTGATCAAACATGATGTGGTAAAGGTCGCCCTCATCATGCCAGACGCGGAATTCCGCGCGCATACGATAATGGCTGACAGGGGAACGGAAAACGTCAGGCTGCGGCGCATTAAAAGGCGACATCATCGCCGTGAGACGTGCGGTCTTTTCCGCCAGCTGGTCGTCGTATTGTTCAATGGGCAGGTTTTCAGGCGTCATCAGTTTTCTCGTCTACCAGGGAAAGAATGTACAAACTTAGCGGGGGATTGTAGGGAATGTCTCCGTTAAGTCCACCATTGTTACATTTATATCGTGAAAGCTTACTTGCCCTTACGGATGTCTGGATTTCCAAATAGGTTGATCGTACGATTGCGCTTCGGCCTCATTGACTGAGTTAAAAGGGAATCCGGTGTGAATCCGGAACTGGCGCGCAGCGGTATGGGGAAGTCACGGCGATAGCATTCTTTATTGTGCAGACACTGTTTCTTATTTCTCTCTCCTTATATAGGAAAGAAGAAAGAGGGATGGGAAGTCATCGCCCGGTGCGGGTATCTCATTTAATTACGCTGTAATTAATGAGCCTGCAAATCCTAAGTCCGAAGACCTGCCGATGTTACGTCGCATTAATCATCGTCGTCGCGAAATACCGCCGGTGATCCTCTGCGGCATCCGCCAATTAAGTTTGGATGCTAGATTCATGACAATTAAAAAGCACGTGCTGCTGACGGCATTATCCGTCACGGCTTTTTCAGGGTGGGCGCAAGACAGCACTTCTACAAACAGCAGCGATAATATGGTGGTTACCGCTAACCGTTTCCCTCAGCCGGTTTCTTCTGTCCTCGCACCGACCGATGTCGTTACGCGTGAAGATATCGACAGATGGCAGTCTAAATCTGTAGCCGATGTGTTGCGTCGTTTACCGGGCGTGGATATCGCGCAAAACGGCGGAATGGGTCAGCAATCTTCCTTATTCGTTCGCGGCACCAATTCCAGCCATACGCTGGTTTTAATCGATGGCGTACGCCTTAATCAGGCCGGTATTTCCGGTTCTGCCGATATCAGCCAGATCCCACTTTCGCTGGTTCAGCGCATTGAGTTTATCCGCGGCCCGCGTTCTGCGGTCTATGGCTCCGATGCCATCGGTGGTGTCGTCAATATTATTACGACGCGCGATAAAGATGGTACGACGCTCGGCGCAGGCGTGGGCTCGCATGGTTATCAAAACTATAACGGCTCTACACAGCAAAAGATTGGTGAAAACACCACAGTGACTGCTGCGGGGGATTACACCTATACGCGCGGTATTGATGTGGTTGCCGACGGCGCAACAGGCGGCATTCCGCAGCCCGATCGCGATGGCTTCATGAGTAAAACGCTGTATCTGGCGTTGCAGCATCAGTTCAATGAGGAGATCAGTGGCTTTGCGCGAGCCTATGGTTTCGATAACCGCACGGCTTATGATGCCTACGATTCTCCGGGCAGCCCGCTGATTGATACCCGCCAGCTTTACAGCCGGACCTATGACACCGGCCTGCGTTATCAGAATGGCATTTACGCCACGCAGCTTATCGGCAGCTACAGCCACGTCAAAGACTACAACTACGATCCGAAATACGGCCCGTATGATTCTTCCGCGTCTCTGGATGACTCCGACCAGTACAACGTGCAATGGGGGAATACATTCCAGATCTGGAAAGGGGAAGTCAGTGCCGGTCTGGACTGGCAGAAACTGACTACCGAGCCGGGAACCAACTATCTGGCCGATGGCTACGACCAGCACAATACAGGCGTGTATCTGACCACGCAGCAAAAAATCAGCGATTTCACGCTCGAAGGTGCGGTGCGCAGCGACGATAATTCCCAGTTTGGTCAGCACACTACCTGGCAGAGCAGTGCTGCATGGGAATTTATCGACGGTTATCGTCTGATTGCCTCTTATGGTACCGCCTATAAATCGCCGAATCTGGGACAGCTTTATAGCGGATACGGCGGTAATCCGGATCTTAAACCTGAAGAAAGTAAGCAATGGGAAGGCGGGCTGGAAGGTCTGACGGGGCCTCTCAGCTGGCGCCTGAATGTCTATCGTAACGACATCGATCAGATGATCAATTACGACGACTCGACCAGTACTTACTACAACATCGGTAAAGCAACGATCAAAGGTGTGGAATGGACGGGCTCTTTCGATACCGGTCCTCTGCAACACCAGATAACACTGGAATATCTTGATCCGCGTAATGCGACAACCAACGAGATTCTGGTCCGTCGTGCGAAGCAGCAGGCGAAATATCAGATTGACTGGAACATTGCAGACATCGACTGGTCAATCAACTATCAGTATCTGGGACAGCGTTACGATACCGACTACGGAACCTATCCTAATCAGACCGTTAAACTGGGCGGCGTAAGTTTATGGGATCTCGCGGCATCATATCCTGTGACCTCACACCTGACAGTTCGTGGTAGAATTGCCAACTTGTTTGATAAAGATTACGAGACGGCTTATGGCTATGCCACACCAGGACGTGAGTACTACCTCTCTGGAAGCTATACCTTCTGATACAACACAAGTTCCTGACCGTCCGACGGTGCTGGTTTTCGATTCCGGCGTCGGCGGGTTGTCGGTTTATGATGAGGTCCGGCAGATGTTGCCGGACCTGCACTATATATATGCCTTCGATAATGTGGCTTTCCCCTATGGAGAGAAATCCGAAGAGTTTATCGTTGAGCGCGTGGTTGAGATTGTCACCGCCGTCGCGAAACGCCATCCCCTCTCTATTATTGTCATCGCCTGTAATACCGCGAGCACCGTTTCACTTCCTGCACTACGCGCCAAATTCAGTTGCCCAGTTGTCGGGGTTGTTCCTGCCATCAAACCTGCGGCCAAATTAACGCGTAATGGTGTGGTCGGATTGCTGGCGACACGCGCGACGGTACAACGTCCTTATACGCACGATCTGGTGGCGCGGTTTGCGACAGATTGCCAGATTCTGATGCTGGGTTCGGCGGAGCTGGTGGAACTGGCCGAAGCGAAGTTGCATGGTGAAGAGGTTTCACTGGCGGCGTTGAAGAAAATCCTGCATCCGTGGCTGCGTTTACGTGAACCGCCAGACACCGTGGTATTAGGTTGCACGCATTTCCCGCTGCTTTCGCAAGAGTTGTCACAGGTTTTACCCGACGGCACGCGCATGATCGACTCCGGTTCTGCGATTGCCAGACGTGCGCACTGGTTAATTGAGACTTCTCACGTCGCTATTCCAGTAAAAAAAGCCGGTATTGAAATAGAGAGTGTCGCCTACTGCATGGCGATGACTGCGGAGGCGCAAAGTTTGCTGCCTGTTTTACAGTCATATGGCTTCAGAAGTATCCAGGAATTGTCGCTTTAAACGCCATTTGATGAAAGATTCAGCGGTCAGTAAATTATTTGTATTTTAGGGGTTGCGGCCTTCTGAGAACTCCCTATAATGCGCCTCCACTGACCGGGAACAACGACTCCTCTAACGAGAACCAAGTCGACCAGTCAGGAAGAATCAACCCGGTGAAAACACCGCATCTTGTAAAAGAAAATGGTTGACTCTTCAGGGAGAAAGAGTATTATCTGCCTCCCACGTTGCTGAGTTAAGTCTTGCAACGTACGCTCTTTAACAATTTATCAGACAATCTGTGTGGGCACTCACAAGACGATATCAGCCACTTCGGTGGCAAAAAATATCAAGTCTTAAAGAGTGACCAAGCAGTAATTCATTTAGTTGAATTATTACGA
>NZ_JAFMOY010000001.1 GCF_019049625.1 Rahnella ecdela | reverse complement strand
TGGTCGGCGCCGATGGCACCTGGACGTTCACTCCGGACGCGCTGGCTGATGGTACTTACGACATCACCGTCACCGAGACCGACGCGGCCGGTAACGTCAGTGACCCGTCTAACGCCTATGACTTCACCATCGACACCATCGCACCAGTCGCGCCGGTTATCACCGACGTGGTGGATGATTCCGGTGCGCAGAATGTTGACGTGGCCCAGAACGGCT
>NZ_JAFMOY010000002.1 GCF_019049625.1 Rahnella ecdela | reverse complement strand
AACGGAGGTAGTCCATAGATGTAAAAAGTTGCCTCAGAAATCCCCATCTTTCTGCACACTTCCTCCACCCGAGTGCCGGTTTCAGCCTGTTTAAGGGCAAAGGCTATTTGTTCTTCGGTGTAACGGGTCTTTTTCATGGTTGATATGCCTCTCAGTGAGATGAAAGAAAGACCGGATACTTCAGTTTAGACTGGCACTGTTTTCAGGGAGGAGATCACT
>NZ_JAFMOY010000004.1 GCF_019049625.1 Rahnella ecdela | reverse complement strand
GATGCCGTTCTTCCATGAGTTGAAAACAAACTCTTTTTCCTTTGCCGTAAATGTACGTTTCATTCATTAATCCTCCGCTACCCCATGTTTTAGCATGGATGTTGCATTGATCAATTGAATCTACAGCCGCGTACTTTGCAAGAACGTCAGGCTGAAGTACGCCTTCATTAAAAAAATGTCGTCCTTTTATGCTGTACGCAGGTTATGCCTGGTTCTTGGCCTCCATCACAGCGGTTATTAC
>NZ_JAFMOY010000003.1 GCF_019049625.1 Rahnella ecdela | reverse complement strand
ACATTCACAAGAAGACCTAGACCATGTCGCAGAGCAATTAAACAACAGGCCGAGGAAAACATTGAAATTTAAGACGCCAAAACAGGTTTTTGAAAAGGGTGTTGCGTTGACAAGTTGAATCTACAGCGGCCTTTTTTAAGATATCCCGCTCTTCAGTTACTCGCTTAAGTTCTTGCCTGAGGCGCTTTACTTCATGCTGAAGTGCATCGTCCTGCTTACGCTGCGGCTCGGGCTTCTGGTA
>NZ_JAFMOY010000005.1 GCF_019049625.1 Rahnella ecdela | reverse complement strand
GGGTCAGGTGGGACCACCGCGCTACTGCCGCCAGGCAAATTCTGTTTCATTCATACCGTATCCAGCATCTCTGCCCATACCATACGAACCAATCTCGGAACATTCAGCTGAAAATCAAATCACAGAGTCACTCTAAAACACCTTTGGTGTTGTAAGGTTAAGCCTCTCGGGTCATTAGTACTGGTTAGCTCAATGCATCGCTGCACTTACACACCCAGCCTATCAACGTCTTAGTCTTAAACGT
>NZ_JAFMOY010000122.1 GCF_019049625.1 Rahnella ecdela | reverse complement strand
TTTTACAAGATGCGGTGTTTTCACCGGGTTGATTCTTCCTGACTGGTCGACTTGGTTCTCGTTAGAGGAGTCGTTGTTCCCGGTCAGTGGAGGCGCATTATAGGGAGTTCTCAGAAGGCCGCAACCCTTAATTAAAAAAAACTTTTCGAATGCTTTCTTTTTGGTCTATACGTCTATTTAGTCCGCATTAATGCGATTTTTTATACGATATCTGGCCAAAATCTTCAGCGAATTTAGCCACCTGCTCCCAGTCGGTGTATTCCACTTCTTTACGGGTGTCTGTTTCGCCGCCTGTCATACGCATAATAAGTTGGATCATCACCTTATCGAACCAGCGATATCGCGGATAACGCAGCGCTCCGGCGAATACTGCGCATAGCGCAGGTTTCCACGACGTGGCCAGCAGGAACTTACGCACATAGGCATTGGTTTGCGGTGTCCTTTTCTCAGCTTTACGCGCCGTCAGATTCACACCGAAGAATGCCGAAGGCATCTGGTTCAGAGTCTGCTCGTGTTTTTCAACGAATTTATCCAGCACCGGATTAAAATGACCATAACGTATAGAAGCGCCTATCATGACCTGGTCATAGTTTTTCAAATCGACGTGTTCAGCATGAACGAGATCGATGACATCGCAGCTGCACTTCTCTTTCAGTTCACTTGCTATATAAGAAGCAATCGCATGCGTCTGTCCGTCACGACTTGAATAGAGTATCAATGCTTTCATTCTTGTTTCCCTTTCTTAAAACTCATTCGCGCCAGAATGTCGGCGTGAACAGTACTAATAATGTGAAGACTTCGAGGCGACCAAACAGCATGGTGACGATCAGGATCCATTTCGCCACTGAATTCATTGAAGCAAAGTTATCGGCCACTACGCCTAATCCCGGCCCAAGGTTATTCAGCGTCGCGGTGACCGCGGCAAAAGCCGAGAAATTATCCACGCCGGTCGCCACGATCGCCAGCATGCTGATAATGAATACCAGCGCATAGGCGGAGAAGAATCCCCAGACGGCTTCAATAATGCGTTCCGGCAGAGCACGGTTACCCAGTTTGATGGTGTAAACCGCATTCGGGTGAACCAGCCTTTTCAGTTCGCGTGAGCCTTGTAAATAAAGAAGGAGGATGCGGATAACTTTCAGGCCGCCACCGGTGGAACCCGCACAGCCGCCGATAAAGGCAGAGCACAGCAACAGAAGCGGCAGGAACAGCGGCCATTTGGAAATACTGTCTGTGGTATACCCTGCCGTGGTCGCCATCGAAACCACCTGGAAGAAGGCCTGATTGAGCGTTTCCAGCGGTGAGCCGTAGGTATTGTGGATCCACAGAATCACCGTACAGATGACGACCAGCGTGAACTGCACACCGATAAACATACGAAATTCGGGATCACGCCAGTACACCTTCAGGTTTCTTCCGCTCAATACCGCAAAGTGCAGACCGTAGTTACAGCCGGAAATCAGCAGGAATACCGCAACGATGGTGTTAATGGTGCCGCTATGGAAATAGCCGATACTGGCGTCGTGCGTCGAGAAACCACCGATCGCAATCGTCGAGAAACTGTGGCCAATCGCATCAAAGACCGACATCCCCGCGCCCCAGAGTGACAGCGCGCAGGCAATCGTCAGCAGAACATAAATAAGCCACAGCGTTTTGGCCGTCTCGGCAATACGCGGGCGCATCTTGTTATCTTTTAGTGGCCCCGGCATTTCGGCGCGATACAACTGCATCCCCCCGACGCCCAATATCGGCAGAATCGCCACGGCGAGCACAATGATCCCCATCCCGCCAAACCATTGCAGCATCTGCCGGTAGAACAGAATCGCTTTCGGCAGTGAATCCAGCCCGACCAGCGTGGTCGCACCCGTCGTTGTCAGACCGGAAAAAGATTCAAAAAAGGCATCGGTAAGGGAAAGATTCGGTCTTTCAGAGAAAAGAAACGGCAGTGCCCCGACGCTGCCCAGCACCGTCCAGAACAGCACGACAATCAGGAAACCCTCGCGGGGCTTGAGCTCACTCTTTTGTTTCCGGTTGGGAAGCCAGAGTAAGAGCCCGATGGTCAGGGCGACGAAGAATGTCTGACTGAATGCACGCCCCGCACCATCACGGTAAATTAAAGCGACCAGTCCGGGAATGATCATCGTTCCCGAGAAAAGGATGACGAGCACCCCCACGATGCGTGTTATGGCACGAAAATGCATGCTGGTGCGTTCCTCAGCGAATTAACCATAGAAAAATTTAAGAAACCGGACGCAGGATAAGCGTGCCACGGCTGATATCGAATAAATGGCTGACTGTTGCCGGTGCATCCGCAGCAGGCAACGCCAGAACGAGATCTACCGCAGCGCCGAACTCACTGCGTAAAATATGACCGCCAACTTGCGAAAGCAGCGTTTCCACCAGCTGTAACTGGCTGTAATCACACTGCACCGCGAATTCCGCCAGCGGAACTTTTTGCTGCACGACAAGTTGCTTTAATGCCTGCTGAACTCCCCCGCCGTAGGCTTTCACCAGACCGCCGGTGCCCAGCATAATTCCGCCGTAATAACGCACTACGACAGCGGTAATTTCTCCGATCCCGCTTCCCATCAGCTGGCTGAGGATTGGTTTGCCTGCTGTGCCCGCAGGTTCCCCGTCATCAGAAAATCCCAGTTGCTGAGAATCATCCGGCGCGCCAGCCACAAACGCCCAGCAGTGATGACGCGCTGCAGGATGCTGATTTCTGACCTCCTGAATAAAAGCTTTCGCCGCTTCAACCCCCTCGGTTCTCGCCAGCAGGGTGATGAAACGGCTCTTCTTTATTTCTTCGCTGAAACTAACAGACTCAGCGGGGACGGAGTAAGGCTGCATCAGGCCAGCTTCAGATCACGTGTCATATTCTCGATACGATTATCGTGGATGACAATGTTGTCTTCGATACGAATGCCGCCATAAGGCTTCATTGCGTCGATGCGATCCCAGGCAAAGTGCTTGCTGAACTGCCCTTCGCGCCACGGTAACAGCAACGAATCAATGAAATACAAACCTGGCTCGATGGTCAGCACCATTCCCGGCTCAAGGACACGGGTACAACGCAGATAAGGATATTGCGAAGGCGCCGCCAGATGCGTACCGGTGTCGTCCTGCATGAAACCGGCCACGTCGTGTACCTGTAATCCCAGCGGATGTCCCAGACCATGCGGCAGGAAAGGCCCGGTCAGGTTCTGTTCCACCATCGCATCTTCACTGATATCGACCACCAGCTTGTGCGCTTTCAATAATTTGGCGATACGGTGATGCATCTGAACATGATAGTCGGTATAGCGCACACCGGCTTTAATCGTATCGATCAGCGCCAGTTCTTCGGTATTAAGATCTTTGATCAACGCAGCGAAATCACTGTCCGGTTTTGCGGCATACGTACGCGTCAGGTCAGCGGCATAACCGTTGTATTCCGCACCGGCATCCAGCAGGAAGCTGCGCATTTCGGCAGGCGGCTGGTTATCGAGCGTGGTGTAATGCAGCACGGAAGCGTGTTCATTGAGCGCGACGATGTTGCCGTAAGGTACGTCGGTATCACGGTGTCCGGTGGCAGTCAGATACGCCAGATTGATGTCGAACTCACTCATGCCCGAAAGGAATGCTTCTTTCGCCGCACGATGGCCGCTCACCGCCACTTTCTGCGCTTCACGCATGCAGGCCAGTTCGTAATCTGTTTTGTAAGCGCGATGATAATGCAGATAATCCAGCACCGGTTTCGGATTCACGTTCGCCGCAGGAATGCCCATGCTGATTGCGCGATCCTGACTCGAACCGATGTAACCGACGCGCTTGAGATCAACTGGCAACTGACCTTTGATGTCATCGGCATTCGCCAGCGGCGTCAGGGAAATTTCTTTGGTCCAGAAAGACTCCGGCAGCGGCTCGTGGCTGTGCCAGTAGTCCACGGGCGAATAAAACCACAGCTTCGGCGCATTCACGCCATCCACCCATAGCCAGCAGTTTGGTACCTGAGTGACCGGCACCCAGGCTTTGAACTGCGGATTTACTTTGAACGGATAACTGTGGTCATCAAGGAAGGTCGTCAGCAATTCACCGGAGTGAATCAGTAACGCATCAAGCTGAGAACGTTGCAGAATTTCACGGGCACGCGTCTGCAGCGTGGCGATATGTTCTTTATAAAGCGTAGTAAGCGATTCCATCCAACTGTCCTTTTTTCACCTGAAAGACGATGCAGCATCTTACCACAGCCTCACCGTGACCATAGTCCCGGAAGGTTTGTGATCTTGCCTGCAAATAAAACACATCTCATTTGCAAATTATTAACATAAAAACCACACTCGAAAGCATCTGGTCATACCAGATCATCCCAGATGATTCAGGAGAGACACATGCTCTACCAAGGCGAAACATTACACCTGCACTGGCTCGACGGCGGTATCGCGGAGCTGGTGTTTGATGCTCCAGGCTCGGTGAACAAGCTCGACACCCAAACGGTCGCCAGCCTGGGCGAAGCGATTGCGATACTTGAAAAACAGTCTGACCTGAAAGGTCTGCTGCTTAGTTCAGCCAAACCGGCGTTTATCGTAGGCGCGGATATCACCGAATTTTTATCCCTGTTTAATGCGCCAGCTGAAAAACTGCATGAGTGGTTAGATTTCGCCAACAGCATTTTTAACCGCCTGGAAGACCTGCCGGTGCCGACGCTTTCTGCCATCAGCGGTTATGCGCTGGGCGGCGGCTGCGAATGCGTGCTGGCGACGGATTTTCGTATCAGCACCGCTGATGCGCGTATTGGCCTGCCAGAAACCAGTTTAGGCATCATGCCGGGCTTCGGGGGATCCGTGCGTCTCCCGCGCCTGATTGGCACCGACAGTGCGCTGGAAATTATCGCCGCCGGTAAAAATATCAGCGGAAAAGAAGCCCTGAAAGTCGGGCTGGTGGATGCGGTGGTTGAAGCAGATAAACTGCGCGACGCCGGTATTACCATGCTGAAAAACGCTGTTGACGGCAAACTGGAATGGCACAGCCGCCGTGACCCGAAGCGTCTGCCGCTGAAACTCAGCCAGATTGAAGCGGCGATGAGCTTCAGCGTTGCCAAAAGTATGGTTATGCAAAATGCCGGTAAACATTATCCGGCACCAATGACCGCAGTGAAAACCATTGAAGCCGCCGCGCGTCTGGGCCGCGACGAAGCATTGCAGCTGGAAACCGCCAGCTTTGTCCCGCTGGCACAATCGAAAGAAGCCCGCGCGCTGGTCAGCATTTTCCTTAACGATCAGTTCGTGAAAGGCAAAGCCAAAAAACTGGCGCAAGACAGTGAGAAACCTAAGCAGGCCGCCGTACTGGGTGCGGGTATTATGGGCGGCGGTATCGCTTATCAGTCTGCGCTGAAAGGTGTGCCGGTGGTGATGAAAGACATCAACGATCAGTCCCTGACACTCGGCATGAACGAAGCGGCTAAGTTGCTGAACAAGCAACTGGAGCGCGGTAAGCTCGACGGCCTGAAAATGGCCAAAGTGCTTTCAACCATTCAGCCGACGCTGAATTACAGCGGCATCGAACGCGCCAATGTAGTGGTCGAAGCCGTGGTGGAAAATCCAAAAGTGAAAGCGGCGGTACTGGCTGAAGCAGAATCTCTGCTCGGCACCGATACCGTACTGGCCTCAAATACCTCAACCATTCCTATCGATCAGCTGGCGTCCTCGCTGAAACGCCCGGAAAACTTTTGCGGTATGCACTTCTTCAACCCGGTTCACCGTATGCCGCTGGTCGAAATCGTGCGTGGCGAGAAAACCTCAGACAAAACGATTTCGCGTATCGTCTCTTACGCACTGGCGATGGGTAAAACGCCGATTGTGGTCAATGACTGCCCGGGATTCTTCGTCAACCGCGTGCTGTTCCCGTATTTCTCCGGCTTCAGCTTGCTGCTGCGTGATGGCGCAGATTTCCGCCAGATCGACAAAGTGATGGAAAAACAGTTCGGCTGGCCGATGGGCCCGGCCTACCTGCTGGACGTGGTCGGTATCGACACCGCTCACCATGCACAGGCCGTGATGGCTGCCGGTTTCCCGCAACGTATGGCCCGCGATTATCGCGATGCCGTGGATGTGCTGTTCGACAACCGCCGTTTCGGTCAGAAAAACCAGCTCGGTTTCTACCGTTACAGCGAAGACAGCAAGGGCAAACCGCGCAAGGAAGTCGATGAACAGGCGATCAGCCTGCTGGCCGACAATCTGAAACCGGCACACGCGGACTTCTCACCGCAGGACATCATCGCCCGCATGATGATCCCGATGATTAACGAAGTCGTTCGCTGCTTTGAAGAAGGCATTATTGCCAGTCCGGCCGAAGCCGACATGGCGCTGGTGTACGGCATCGGATTCCCTCCGTTCCACGGCGGCCCTTTCCGTTACCTGGATACCCTTGGCACCGCCGAATATCTGAAAATGACAGAGCAATATGCACATCTGGGGCCGATGTACCAGGCACCGGAAGGGTTACGCGCCAAAGCGCAAACCAATGAAAGTTACTATCCGGTTGCGGCTCCGCTGGAAAACCTCAGCACCGGTAATCAGGCATAAGGACCGAAATCATGGAAAACGTAGTCATTGTTGACGCAGTCCGCACGCCAATGGGCCGCTCGAAAGGCGGCGCATTCCGCCACGTCAGGGCTGAAGATCTCTCCGCGCATCTGATGCGTGCCGTTCTGGCCCGTAATCCGGCGCTGAACGCCAAAGATATTGATGATATTTACTGGGGCTGCGTCCAGCAGACGCTGGAACAAGGCTTCAATATTGCCCGTAATGCGTCACTGCTGGCGGAAATCCCGCATAGTGTTCCTGCGACCACGGTCAACCGGTTGTGCGGTTCTTCCATGCAGGCTCTGCATGATGCTGCGCGCGCTATTATGGTCGGTGATGCCCAAGTGAGTCTGATTGGCGGCGTGGAACATATGGGTCACGTGCCGATGAATCACGGCGTGGATTTCCATCCGGGCCTGAGCAAAACTGTGGCGAAAGCCGCAGGCATGATGGGACTGACGGCAGAGATGCTGGCGAAAATGCACCAGATCAGCCGTGAAATGCAGGATGAATTTGCCGCGCGTTCCCATCAGCGCGCGCATGCCGCCACGGTCGCCGGACATTTTGCCAATGAAATTGTTCCTACCGAAGGCCATAACGCAGAAGGCGTACTGACCCGGTATGATTTTGACGAAGTGATCCGCCCTGAGACCACGGTCGCCACACTGGCGGCACTGCGACCGGCGTTCGATCCGGTCAACGGCACCGTTACGGCGGGCACATCTTCTGCCCTGTCCGACGGCGCATCGGCAATGCTGCTGATGAGCGAGACCCATGCCAAATCTTTAGGTCTGAAAGCTCGTGCCCGCATCCGTGCAATGGCAGTGGTCGGCTGTGACCCGTCGATTATGGGTTACGGCCCTGTACCGGCAACGCGTCTGGCACTGAAACGTGCCGGACTGAGCGTGCAGGACATCGGCCTGTTCGAGCTGAACGAAGCTTTCGCCGCACAAGCCTTACCGTGTGTGAAAGATTTGGGACTGCTGGAAACGATGGAAGACCGCGTCAACCTGAACGGCGGCGCTATTGCGCTTGGTCACCCGCTCGGCTGCTCCGGCTCACGGATCTCCACCACGCTGCTGAACCTGATGGAGCGCCGCGACGTCCAGTTTGGCGTGGCGACCATGTGTATCGGTTTGGGTCAGGGCATCGCGACCGTTTTCGAACGCATCTGATTTCCTCTTTCTTCAAAAACAAAAAAGCGGACATAAAGTCCGCTTTTTATAAATCATTCTTACCCGCTTTAGTTGCCGTTTTCCCGCCTGTCAGGGGCGGGCTTTTTCATCATTCTTTTCATCTTTAAAGGGTCAGATGAAAGAGAAGGCATCACCAAACAGACGGTCTTCCTGCGCACCGCGCTCCGCGACAAAACGCTCACGGGCAATTTTAGCCATCTCAAAACGACCGGCGATATAAATATCGTGCTCAGCCAGCGTGGAGAAATCCTGTAAAACTGCGCTCAGAACCGTACCGCTTCTGCCCTGCCAGCCATCTTCCGGCTGTTCAACCACCGGGATCACTTTCAGGTTCGGATGATTAATGCTCATCGCTTCCAGTTCACCGAGATCATACAGGTGCTTTAGCTCACGCCCGCCCCAGTAAATGGAGATATCGCGATGCGGCTGCTGTTCGAGTGCGGTGATAAGAATCGAACGGACGTAGGAGAATCCGGTACCCCCGGCAATCAGCACCAGCGGACGGTCGCCGTCTTCACGCAGCCATGCATCTCCGTGAGGAATATCCACGGTGATCGCCTGCTCTTTCAGAATGCGATCCATGACCGCCATCGCATACAGATTCAGTTCTGACGCGCCGATGTGCAGCTCAATCACATTGTGTTGAGCTGGCGTAGAAGCCAGCGAGAACGGGCGCTTGTCGCGCTCATCCATTACCACCATCAGATACTGACCCGCGCGGAACGAGAAAGGCGCTTCCGGAACAAGACGAACGCGATACACCGTATCCGTTATCGCCTCGACCGAGGTCACTTTACAGCTCAATGTTGTCATGCGTTCCCTCTGTGGGTCATCAAAGCAAAGCGTAGGACAAAGATTCGATTATTTTTTCGCATCGTCTTTATCATTAAGAATAGCGAGTTCATCCCAAATAGCGTCGATACGCGCGGTGACCTCCGGATCTTTCACAATCGGACGCCCCCATTCACGCTGCGTTTCACCCGGCCATTTGTTGGTCGCATCCATCCCCATTTTTGAACCCAGCCCGGAAACCGGAGAGGCAAAATCGAGATAATCAATCGGCGTATTTTCTACCAGAACCGTATCCCGTGCGGGATCCATTCGGGTGGTAATCGCCCAAATCACATCGTTCCAGTCGCGGGCATTCACGTCGTCGTCGCACACAATCACAAACTTGGTGTACATAAACTGACGCAGGAATGACCAGACGCCCATCATCACGCGTTTCGCATGACCGGCGTATTGCTTCTTCATGGTAACGACAGCCAGACGGTACGAGCAACCCTCTGGGGGCAGATAAAAATCAACGATTTCCGGAAACTGCTTTTTCAGGATTGGCACAAACACTTCATTCAGCGCCACACCCAGAACCGCAGGTTCATCCGGCGGACGGCCGGTGTAGGTCGAATGATAGATAGCGTCTTTACGCTGGGTCATGTGCGTGATCGTGAACACCGGGAAACTGTCTACTTCATTATAGTAGCCGGTGTGGTCACCATAAGGACCTTCAGGTGCCATTTCGCCCGGTTCGATGTACCCTTCCAGCACAATTTCAGCGCTGGCCGGGACTTCCAGATCGTTAGAAATACACTTCACGACTTCGGTTTTATTGCCACGCAACAAACCAGCGAAGGCATATTCAGACAGCGTATCGGGAACCGGTGTCACAGCACCCAGAATTGTCGCCGGATCGGCACCCAGCGCCACGGACACCGGAAAACGCTGCCCCGGATTCTGCTGGCACCACTCCTGGAAATCCAGTGCGCCGCCGCGATGAGACAACCAGCGCATAATCACTTTGTTTTTGCCCAGCACCTGCTGGCGATAAATGCCCAGATTCTGGCGCGGTTTGTTCGGGCCACGGGTGACGGTCAGACCCCAGGTGATCAGCGGTGCGGCATCTTCCGGCCAGCACTGCATCACCGGAATTTTGGTGATATCAACGGCGTCGCCTTCCCAGATTTGCTCCTGACAAGGTGCGGAATGCAACACTTTGGTCGGCATATTCAGCACTTGTTTAAACTTCGGTGCTTTATCGTATAAATCACGAAAACCGCGCGGCGGCTCGGGTTCTTTCAAAAACGCCAGCAATTCACCGACTTCACGCAACGCGCTGACATCTTCTTTGCCCATGCCCATCGCCACACGTTGCGGTGTGCCGAATAAATTGCACAGGACCGGCATGTCATAGCCTTTTGGATTTTCGAACAGCAGAGCCGGGCCACCGGCACGCAAGGTGCGATCGGCAATCTCGGTCATTTCCAGATAAGGGTCGACAGACTGGCTAATGCGTTTCAGCTGGCCTCTCTTTTCGAGTAACGAGAGGAAGTCACGTAAATCACGGTATTTCATGCTAATTCTGAGTCGCCGGGTTGAAGGAGGGCATTATAGAGCCTCTCCGGGGTTGTTGCTGCTTTTTTGTTATCAGCAGGTTTCTTTTTAGTAAAGCCCTTACCACAAGCAAAATCTGATAACGAAAAAGCAGTATAACCGTCAGTCCTGTTATTTCTGGTCTGACGGTGCGTATTGAGGACTGTGCGAAAATTACTGGCAGTTAAAAGGTACCAGAGACTGAATCGCCTGAGTATCCTGATATTCCTGCGTTTCATGTCCGTGACGGAACACCTTGAAGCCCTGATCTTTTGCACTGAAATAACTCAGATCATTTCCGGAAACCTGCAACAGGCTGCCTTCACGTAACGCAATCACGGATTCCGACGGATTAACCGCGCAGAATTCTGCAATGCGTTCATCACGGGTTTCACCCATGTGACCACTTAAATGCGCGTCAATGTAATGCGGGTTGATTTGCACAGGGAACAGACCCAGAGCAGGCAGCACCACGGAATTGCGCACCGGCATATCATTGGTGGTACGAATGCTTGGTGTCGCGACATTACAACCTGCGCTCCAGCCGACATACGGCACATTGCGTTCACGCACTGCGCGCTGAATCGGCACGATCAGGCCGTTTTCATGCAGCAACTGATTGAGCATCCAGGTATTTCCGCCGCTGATAAGAATACATTCCGCGCTGGCAATTGCCTCAGCCGGGTTTTCTGCATGATGAATGCTGCTGACCTGAATGCTCAGCGCATCTGAAAGTTCTTTCGCACGCGCATCATAATCACTGCGGATCAGCGCATAAGGAATGAGGACGGCAGACGTAATTTTGCGGGCCTGCAACATGGTCTGGATACGCGCTTTCGCGTAGCCCAGTAACTCCGATTCGCCAGACAGCTTACCGTTACTCAGTAAGAACAACTCCATGAGACTTCTCCTGATAAAATAAGACTAATAGAGGGGATAGGAACGTGCTTTTCTTCGATAATAAAAGATAACGGGTCGACAATCAGCAAACGTCTGCAAAGACTTGCACCGTCTGTATCTCATGAGCGGCTTTTGGTATGCTGCCCCGCTCAACGTTTTAATGTGGGAACCTATGGAATCCTGGTATTTACTCTATTGCAAACGTGGTCAGCTTCTGCGCGCCAAAGAACATCTTGAGCGCCAACAGGTTAACTGTCTGACACCAATGATTACACTGGAAAAACTGGTGCGTGGTCGCCGTACGGCGGTCAGCGAGCCCCTGTTTCCAAATTACATGTTCATTGAGTTTGACCCTGAGCGGATCCATACCACGACGATCAACGCAACGCGTGGTGTCAGCCACTTCATCCGCTTTGGGACAAAACTGGCAACCGTTCAGCCGGACGTGATTAAACAACTGATGGAGCCGCCGACGATTGAAGTTCGTGATCCTGATACGCCGTATGAAGGCGATTCGGTTGTCATTACTGACGGTATTTTCGCCGGTATCGAAGCCATTTATACCGAGCCCGATGGCGAGGCTCGCTCGCTGCTGATGCTCAACCTCATCAATCAGCCTGTTCGCCAAAGCATTGAAAATACCCATTTCCAGAAACTCTGACCGGCATTTCCAACATATTCAGACGAAAAGGCACCCTTCAGCGGTGCCTTTTAATAGATTCAGCGACGTTCCGGCAACGCAAATAGCTTACGCGCATTGGCATCGGTAATATCCGCCAGCCATTGCGGGTCTTCACCCCGCCACAGCGCCACCTTTTCCACGATATGCGACAGGAAAGCCGGTTCGTTGCGACGGTTCTTCGGTTTGTTTTCCATGTCCCGTGGCAATAAATACGGCGCATCGGTTTCCAGCATCAGCCGTTCAGCCGGGATCAGCGGCAACATTTCACGCAGTTCCAGTCCGCGACGCTCATCGCATACCCAGCCGGTAATCCCAATCGAGAGGCCAAGGGACAAATACAGCTCAAGCTCCTGGCGGGTGCCTGTAAAACAATGCACCACGCCACCCGGCAAATCGGCCAGCCAGGGCTTCAGTAAGGCGGCAAAACGCTCACCGGCGTCGCGACAATGCAAAAACACCGGCAACTGCAACTCTTTCGCCAGTGCCAGTTGCGCTGTAAAAGCGGCTTCCTGAAGATCTGCCGGTGAAAAGTTGCGATTGAAATCCAGCCCGCATTCACCGATAGCGACAACATTCGGCAATTCAGCCAGCTTGCGAATACCTGCGGCAACCTGCTCATTCCAGTCACTGGCCTGATGCGGATGCACGCCTGCGGTAGACCAGCAAAAGTCCGAATGTTGTGACGCCATCTTTTGCGCTTCGACACTCTCCTGCGCAGATGTACCCGTGATCAACATACCGCTCAGCCCGGCGGCTTTGGCTCTTTCCACTACCTGTGGCCGGTCTTTATCAAACTGGCTGCTGGTGAGATTTATACCGATTTCAAACATGGGGAGTCCTGAAACAGAAACCGCCCATCAGGGCGGTTTTTTAAAGCAGAATAAGGATTATGCAGGCTGATCCGGATCGGTATCAGACTCAGAATCGACATCAGACCGGCGGCGTGCTCCAACGTAGAAACGGGCAAAGAACACACCAATTTCAAACAGCAGATACATCGGGATTGCCAGCAGCGTTTGCGAGAATACATCCGGTGGCGTTAACAGCATGCCGACCACGAATGCCCCAACCAGGACATACGGACGTTTCTTCTTCAGGTCTTCCGGCGTGGTCACGCCACTCCAGCAGAGCAACACAATTGCGATAGGCACTTCGAAAGACACGCCAAAGGCCATAAACAGCGCCATCACGAAATCGAGATAGTTGTTAATGTCCGTCGCAATCTGCACGCCTACGGGTGCCGTTTTCGCAAAGAAAGCAAACGCCAGCGGGAACACCACGAAATACGCAAATGCTACGCCGAGATAGAATAATGCAGAGCTTGAGAACAGCAGAGGCATCATCAGACGTCGTTCATGTTTGTACAGCGCAGGCGCTACAAACGCCCAAACCTGATACAAAATGAACGGTGCGGATAAGAACACCGAAACAATCATCGTCAGTTTGATTGGCGTAAAGAACGGTGATGCGACGTCGGTCGCAATCATGCTTGCGCCCATCGGCATCTGCTTAATCAGCGGTGAGGCCACCAGCTGATAGATGTCATTTGCAAAATAAACCAGCGCTAAGAACACCACCAGAATGCAGATAATGGCATTCAGCAGGCGCTTGCGCAGCTCAATCAGATGACTGATCAGTGGTTGAGTATCTTCAACTGCCATGTTTAACGGTCACCTGTCGTTTGGGTTGATGAAGCCGGTTTGACGGGTGCGGCAGGTTCAGCAACGGGTGCTTCATCAACAGCAGCTTTCGTCACCGGTGCAACCTCAACAGAAGTATCAGGCACCGGTTCCGTTGGTGTCATCAATGGCTGAGCAGCATGAGCGGTTTTATTCGATGCCAGTGCGGCTTCAACTGCGCTTTGTGGCACACTTGCCGGAGCAGAAACCACTTTGTCCGCCGTTGCCGGTGAAACACCTGCGTCATGATGCGCTTCCGCTTCATCCAGAACCGGATTATGAATGGTATTGCCTTCAGCTTTGGCTTCTTCCACCGCCTTCTCCGCAGGGTTTAACCCTGAATTGATCGACTTTTTCATGGATTCTGCCGCTTCTTTCAACTCGTCCATAGACGCTTTGATTTCAGGCGTTAAATTCTTCAGACCGGACTCTTCCGCTTTCTTCAGGCTATCCTGCAATTCCTGAAGTTTCAGCTCCTGCGATAATTCGCTTTGAACTGACGCAGCCATTGCACGAAGCGTACGGATCCAGCCTGCTACTGTTCTTACTGCTACAGGTAAACGCTCCGGCCCGAGCACAACCAGGCCAATCACCAATACCAGCAGCAGTTCACTAAATCCAATATCGAACACGGCTTATACCTGCTCTTTGTTTTGGCTCTTGGTGTCTTCTGCTTTCGCTTCTGGCTTACTTTCAACAGACTTAGCCGCGAAATCAGCATCAGTTGGAGAAATGTCCGCGTCTTTGGTTTTTGGCTGACTGTCGTCATCGCTCATGGCCTTTTTGAAGCCTTTGATGGAAGCGCCCAGATCAGAACCCAGACCACGCAGTTTCTTCGTACCGAACAGCAGTACCACAAGAACAACGAGAATCAGGATTTTTGTAATACTAATACCACCCATTATTTTCACCTCAATAGGAAGGAACGACTTTCATTGCCGTTCGCAAACGGCATTCAATTTAAAACAAATATGATTAGCTGGCGCGCTTCCATCCGATTAACCAGGAAACAGCACCGGCAGCCATCAGGCAGGCCGGATAAATCTTCACGTCGCCCAACAGCAAAAGGGTTCCGCTTAACAACAGCGTCGCACCTATTCCCAGAAGATAACGAGACTGACCCTGACGGGAACTCTGGTTATGAATCTGCGAGGAAAGCTTCTCAATGTTGTATTGCAACAGCTTGTGCTGATGCAGGCTCTGATACACCAGATCCGGCAGCTCTGGCATTTTCTCGAGCCAGAACGGTGCACGCTCTTTCAGTGCACGGATCATCGCCGGTAAACCGACCTGATCCCGTACCCAGCTTTCAAGGAACGGCTTCGCCGTGGTCCATAAATCCAGCTGAGGATAAAGCTGACGCCCGAGACCTTCGACATACAACAGCGTTTTTTGAAGCAATACCAGCTGAGGTTGGACTTCCATATTAAAGCGGCGCGCCGTGTTAAACAGGTTTAACAATACGTTGCCAAAGGAAATCTCTGCCAGCGGTTTCTCAAAAATTGGTTCGCAGACTGTACGAATAGCAAATTCGAATTCTTCAACGTTGGTATCGCGGGGAACCCAGCCGGAATCAACATGCAGCTCAGCCACTTTGCGATAATCGCGGTTAAAGAACGCGATGAAGTTTTCCGCCAGATAGCGCTTGTCTTCCTTATTGAGCGAACCCACTATGCCGCAATCGATCCCTATGTAGCAAGGGTCTTCCGGCGTTTCGTAGCTGACGAAAATATTGCCCGGGTGCATATCGGCATGGAAGAAACTGTCGCGGAAAACCTGCGTGAAGAAGACCTGCACGCCACGTTCTGCCAGCAGTTTCATATTGGTACCCTGCTTTTTCAGCGCCTCAATATCAGAAACCGGAATGCCGTAAATGCGCTCCATGACCATCAGGCTTTCGCTGCAATAGTCCGGATACACTTCCGGCACATACAGCATCGGGCTGCCTTCAAAGTTACGACGAAGCTGAATCGCATTTGCTGCTTCACGTAACAGATTCAGTTCATCGAGCAACGTTTTCTCATACTCGCGCACCACTTCACGCGGGCGCAAACGGCGACCATCTGGCAGCAAAATCGGCAGCCAGCCCGCAAGACGCGACATCAGGCGGATATCGGCCACGATGGTTGGCAAAATGTCCGGGCGGATCACCTTAAGCACCACCGGTTTGCCATTTTCCTTGAGGATTGCGGTATGAACCTGTGCAATCGAAGCGGAAGCCAGCGGCGTCTGGTCGAATTCATCAAACCAGGTTTCCAACGGACCACCGAGCGCGGCATCAATTTGCTGACGCGCTTTGGCACCATCAAACGGCGGGACATGGTCCTGCAGCAAAGCAAGCTGATCGGCAATATGCGGAGGGAAAAGATCGCGGCGTGTCGACATCATCTGACCAAACTTGATCCATACCGGTCCAAGTTGTTCCAGCGCCAGACGCATACGCTCACCCAACGGCTTATCTTTATGACGATGAGGTAACCAGAAAAAAAGATAACGGCCCATTCGCAGCGGCAGCGTTAAGCGGATTTTAGGGATCAGTTCGTCAAGGCCATAAATAAGAAACATGCGGATAATCAGATATAAACGTCGCATTTCCCTAAGCGTCACGGTTTGCCCTCCAGTTTTTCGATACGTTTATCCAGCGCATCCAGTTCGCGCACCAGCGCAGAGACTTCATCGCTAAACCAGACGACTTCCAGCGGGCCGGGTGCCATCTTCCACTCTTCGGTCAGCGTCTGCGCCACATAACTTTGCTGGTGCTTCAGACCTTTTTGCAGGAAACGAAAACCACCCTGAACCGCCTGACTTAACCCCTGAGCGGCGATATCACCGATATAAGGTGCCAGGAATTCTGCTGGCTCAAACTCAGCCATATCCAGCAACGCAGAGAACTGCTGAACCACGGAAATATCACCGTCGACCACCAGTTCGCCACTGCGCATCATTGGCGACAACTGCTGGCGGTCACGTAATTTTTGCAGAGATGAAATCCGGGAAGTGACGGTGCAATCAGCTGCGCCGTCCCATTGCCCGAGCACATCAATTTTTTGCTCGCTGAAAACAAACGTCAGCGGCGCACTCAGTTCCTGCAATTCAACACGTAAAACTTTACCTGCCAGACGCGTGCGCGCCGCCTTCATGCTGCGATCTTTGAAAAGCAGAAAATTAAGCGGTGTCTCGATAGCGGCAGTCAGCAACGGCGTTAACAACATCGGCATACCCATATCAGAATTTGAAACCCCGATGCAGCGCGACAATGCCACCCGTGAGATTGTGATACGTCACATTTTCAAAACCGGCATCGCCCATCATGCCCTTCAGGGTTTCCTGATCAGGGTGCATACGAATAGATTCGGCCAAATAGCGATAGCTCTCAGCATCCTGCGCAACCAGTTCACCAATGCGCGGCAGAATGTGGAAGGAATAGGTATCGTAGGCTTTGCTCAAAGGCTTGAGGAGAGGTTTGGAGAATTCCAGAACCAGTAAACGACCACCCGGCTTAAGTACGCGGAACATTGAACGCAGCGCTTTTTCTTTCTCGGTGACGTTACGCAAGCCGAAGGAAATCGTGATGCAGTCAAAATAATTATCGGGGAAAGGCAGCGCTTCGGCGTTTGCCTGAACGTAGCTGACGTTACCGACGATACCGAGATTGCGCAGCTTTTCGCGGCCCATTTTCAGCATGGAATCGTTGATATCGGCCAACACAACTTCGCCTTTCTCACCCACCAGACGGGAGAATTTTGCGGTCAGATCACCCGTACCACCGGCCAGATCGAGCACACGTTGTCCCTGACGGACACCGCTGCAATCGATAGTAAAACGCTTCCAGATGCGATGAATACCGAAAGACATCAGGTCATTCATCAAATCATATTTTGCCGCAACGGAATGGAAGACTTCTGCCACCATTTCCTGTTTTTCATCTTTGGCTACTGTACGAAAACCAAAATGAGTGGTTTCCTGCGTCTGCTTTTCCATTTTATATGCCTGCTTTTTCAGTCGAACTCTTGGGGAGAAGTGTATCAGAACCCTTAGGAAAGCCCCATCACCGATGGTGATTCAACATATTGCAATGATTCATTCGTTGAATCAGAAATGCACTACAGATCATTCGGGCAAGCGTGGTCTATTGATGCGGGTTTAGCTCACGCGGGTTCAGTGTCTGTTCTTCTTCCGCATCAGAGGTATCTGGCAGAGATGCGGTATCTTCAGGTTCATTTTCCGCTTTAGCCATCTCAGCCAGAGACGGACTAATTGGCCGTTTGACTTCAACACCCAGAGCACGAAAACTCTCAACCTGCCCGATAAGATTACCACGGCCTTGCGAGAGTTTATTCATCGCAGAACGATAACTTCCCTGCGCTTTATCGAGACTTTGCCCCATCGACTCCATGTCATCCACAAACAGCCGCAGTTTGTCGTAAAGACGCGCAGCGCGATCGGCGATACGTTTGGCATTCTGGCTCTGGTGTTCGTAGCGCCACAGGTTGCTTATCGTACGTAACGCCACCAGCAAAGTCGTCGGGCTGACAAGCATAATATTGTGGCGCAGGGCTTCGCTGATCAATTCGGGCTCCCGGTCGATAGCCAGCAGAAACGCGGGTTCGACGGGGATAAACATCAGCACATAATCCAGGCTGCGCAAACCGGGCAGCTGCTGATAATCTTTGCGGCCCAGCAAACGGATATGACCGCGCACCGAGGCAATGTGCTCATTCAAAGCGATTTCACGCTCAGCGTCATCTTCACTGTTAAAATAACGCTCGTAAGCGACCAGCGTCATTTTGGCGTCAATCACCACATCTTTGTTCTGCGGTAACCGTACGACCACATCGGGCTGCATGCGGCTGTTGCTGTCGACCTGCACGCTGACCTGCGTCTGATACTCATATCCTTCGCGTAATCCGGAAGCCTCCAGCACGCGGCTGAGCACCACTTCGCCCCAGTTGCCCTGCGTTTTGTTGTCACCTTTCAGTGCTTTGGTCAGGTTGACGGCTTCACGCGCCATTTCGACATTCAGTTGTTGCAGATTGCGGATCTCGTGCGCCAGCGTATGCCGTTCACGGGCTTCTTGTCCGAAGCTGTCCTGCACCTGACGGCGGAATCCGTCGAGCTGCTCGCGCAGCGGCAGCAGTAATTTGTCGAGGCTTTGCTTGTTCTGTTCGTCGGCGCGACGGCCATTTTGTTCAAAAATCCGGTTCGCCAGATTCTCAAACTGACTGCTCAGACGCTGTTCGCTGTTGATCAGCAGACGCTGCTTTTCTTCGGCCGCCATGCGGGTTTCATCCAGACGGGTGGAAACCTCACGCAATTCTGCCTCCTGCGCGCTGTTGATTTCCCGCTGAGCGCGCAGTTCCTGATTGAGCTGCTCGCACTCGTTTTGCCAGTGCGCCAGCAGTTGCAGTTTTTCCTGACTCGCCGCTTGCAGGCTGTGCAGTTTTCGCAGTTCCAGCTCAGCGTCACGCAGTTGCTGCTGGCCCGACAGCCGCTCGCTTTTGTGCGTATCGTTTTCTACCCTGACCTGTTCCAGCGATTGTTCCAGCAAACGGCGCTGCGTTTCATACTCCGTTTGCTGTTGCTGTTGTCGCAAACTGGCGATGAGCCATCCCACCAGTAAGCCAATTAACGCCGCTGCCAGGGCAGTCAGAATGCTGATATCCACGCGATTTCCCTCTTGAAGTCTCTTGCGGCCAAGGTAATGTCAGGCTGTATGGATGTCCAGTCTATTTTCTGTTGCATTGAGCCTTTGCGAGACGTCTTCCAAAAGGGAATTTCTCTGCCCTTCCCCCCTTGCGGCGGTCAGTCACAGGGAGCAGGATTCAAAACCAGCGGCTCAGCCACTGAATGCCGAAAGCGCCGGGCGCCAGGATGCCGAAGGCCCAAATAAGCGCCGAGGTCACATTAGCAATCTGAAAATACTTTTGCGGCATACCGCAGATCCCGGCAACCAGCGGCACAACGGCGCGCAGCGGGCCAAAGAAGCGGCCGATAAACGCACCCGGCATGCCCCATTTTTCAAAAAAGGCATGGCCGCGAACCAACATTTGCGGATGGCGGGAGAAAGGCCAGAAATTACCGACCCGGTCCTGAAAATGGTTGCCGACCCAATAGGAAAGCCAGTCGCCGAAGAAAGCACCTGCGGCAGCGGCGGCCCAGATTGGCCAGAAAGGAATACCGGTTTCGCCAATCATCGCGCCCAGTCCCAGCAGGATAAAGGTTGCCGGAAGGAGCAACGACAAAAAGGCCAGAGACTCGCCAAAAGCCAGAAAGAAGACGATAGGCGCGGCCCATACCTGATGTGCACGGATAAAGGTGGTCGTGTAATCGAGAAGGTCATGAACAGTCAAAAATGCAGTTCCTTTAATCAGAGATACGGAGCCGGAATTCATCAATTATTCCAGACGCATTACCAACATGACCTTAACAGATCTGTTTAACAGGGCAAAAAATGGGCCGCCAGAGGCAGCCCATAGATGTGATTAGTCAGTGATTCGGGTTCGCCAGCGCAGCCAACGCACTTGTGAATCGAAGGATGACGGGAAATTAGATCAGCCGACGTGCGGCTTCTACAACAATCTTGACCGCATGGCTTTCGGTCTTCTTCATGGTTTCCGCATTAGGAATTTCCTGCTGCGTGCGGTTTACGATAACACCGGCAACCATACCCGCGCGCAGGCCCTGGCTGGCGCACATGGTCAGCAAGGTGGCGGATTCCATTTCGTAGTTCATGACGCCCATTTCCTGCCATTCTTTCATCGATTCTTTGAAGCGACGAACGACGCGGCCGGAGAACGTGTCATAACGTTCCTGACCCGGATAGAAGGTGTCAGAAGACGCGGTCACGCCAATGTGCGTGGCAGCGCCAACAGATTCAGCCGCAGCGACCAGCGCAGTAGTACAGGCAAAATCAGCGACCGCAGGGAATTCCATTGGTGCGAAGTGCAGGCTTGCGCCATCGAGGCGAACGGCAGCGGTAGTCACCAGAACGTCGCCCACATTGATGTGTGGCTGGATAGCGCCGGTGGTGCCGACACGCAGGAAAGTACGGATCCCCAATTGCGCCAGTTCTTCAACCGCGATGGAAGTCGAAGGACCACCAATCCCGGTCGAGCAAACAATCACAGATTTGCCGTCAAGCTCAGCACGCCATGAGGTAAATTCGCGGTGAGAAGCCAGACGAACCGGGTTCTCCATCAGTTTGGCAATTTTTTCCACGCGTTCAGGGTCGCCGGGAACAATCGCCAGCGTCGCGCCATTTAAATCTTTTTTGGCCAGGCCAAGATGGAAAACTTCAGGCTGAGACATAACAAACTCCTCTGTGTGTAAGGTCATAAATTGGCAGGAGGAACACCCGGCAACTCTACTGAACATTGTGACGTTATTTCGTGACGGTCGTCACTATGATGTAACAACAGGAATTACACATACATTTAATTTGTGATTCAAGTCACAAATAAATGGATGATTGGCGAGATTTTAAACAGCCCATCTCCGACACCGGAGACGGGCTGTTTTCAGATGATGCCGAATCAGGCAGGAACGGAATCTGCCGCCGCACTGCGCGACCAGATCCGGTGTTTGAGCATTTCTTGCAGGAACGTTTTCAGTAATGCTCCCTCAGCTTTCTCCCCCTCGACGACACCTTCTTCCGGCACATCGTCAGTCAGTCCCAGCAGCGACTTGAAGCGGCGTGCATCACCGCTTAATCCGATGACTTTCAGATGCTTATAGGCTTCAAGCAGGTAATGTCGGGAATCGCCGTTCATCAGCAAGGCATCAATGTGCCCGTGAGGAACAATTACGGCATCGACGGTAATAGAAGGCGAACCGGCGAATGTGGCATCTACCGGAAGTGAAGAACCATCATCGGCGGTGACATTCCCTAAATGGCTGGCCAGAAGTTTTGGATGCACACCCGCCGCCTGAAGCGCCTGCAAGGTTTCCAGTACATCCGCCGCATTCACGCCCTCACCCAGCAATACCGCCACCTGACGTCCTTTGATGGTGCCTTTGCCGCTGGCGTATAAACTCAGTGACGGATCATTGTTCAGGCCATTCACCGGCTTCGGTGGTTTAATATTCAGGGTTTCAGCCGAAAGCGTAATCCCCAGATTTTTAGCCACTGTCTGCGCCAGCGCCTGATCGACATGCGCCAGTAAATCCACTACACGTTCGCGGATATAAGACCGTGCAACTTTCGCTAATTCAAATGAGAAAGCCCCGGCAATATGATCCTGCTCGACAGCCGTCTGACTCAGCCAGAACAGGCGAGGATGCGCATAATATTCGGCAAACGACGGACTGCGCTGACGGATTTTTTCGGCATCAATACGCTCCGGATAGCTTTCAAAACCGCCGCCGGACGCTGCCGGAGGTGTTTCCCTCGGCCAGTTATTGTTGATGGAATTCGGCTCGTAGTTCGCCGGATTGGTATCGATATCCTGGCGGTGCATACCGTCGCGCTGGAAGTTATGGTACGGGCAGGTCGGACGGTTAATCGGAATTTCATGGAAGTTCGGCCCGCCAAGACGACTGATCTGCGTATCGGTGTAAGAGAACAGGCGGCCCTGTAACAGCGGGTCATTAGTGAAATCAATGCCCGGCACCACGTGTCCCGGATGGAAGGCGACCTGTTCGGTTTCCGCAAAGTAATTATCGGGGTTACGATCCAGCACCATCTTGCCGATGAGTTCTACCGGCACCAGTTTTTCAGGGATAAGTTTGGTCGGGTCGAGCAAATCGAAATCGAACTTGAATTCATCTTCCTCCGGGATCAGCTGAACGCCCAGCTCGTATTCCGGGTAATCACCGGCTTCGATGGCTTCCCACAAATCGCGGCGATGGAAATCCGCATCTTTCCCGGCCAGTTTCTGCGCCTCATCCCACAACAAAGAGGCCTTTCCGGCCAGCGGTTTCCAGTGGAAACGCACAAAGGTGGCTTTGCCTTTGGCATTCACGAAACGGAAAGTATGAATACCAAAACCTTCCATCGTGCGGTAACTGCGCGGAATGCCGCGATCCGACATCGCCCAGAAAACGTTGTGCAGGGTTTCCGGCTGCAGGGACACATAATCCCAGAAGGAATCATGGGCGCTGGCGCCCTGCGGGATTTCATTATGCGGCTCGGGTTTCACAGCATGGACAAAATCAGGGAACTTATGCGCATCCTGAATAAAAAATACCGGCGTGTTGTTGCCGACCAGATCGTAAATCCCTTCATCGGTATAAAACTTGGTGGCCCAGCCGCGGATATCACGAACGGAATCCGCCGAACCGCGCGCGCCCTGAACGGTAGAGAAACGCACAAAGACCGGCGTTTTCTTTTTCGGATCAGAGAGGAAACTGGCTTTTGTTACCGACTTCATGCTGCGGTAGGGCTGAAAATAGCCATGCGCTGCCGCACCCCGCGCATGAACAATACGTTCAGGAATGCGCTCGTGGTCAAAATGGGTAATTTTCTCGCGCAGGATAAAATCTTCCAGCAGCGTCGGACCACGGTTACCGGCTTTCAGCGAATTCTGGTCATCAGAGATTTTGGTGCCCTGATTGGTGGTCAGCGGCTGCTTTTCACCATTTTTACGATGACGCTCTAACGCATCGAGTTTGGCATTGGTATTTTTCGGACTTTTGGCACTCCCGGAAGCG
The DNA here is from genome assembly GCF_019049625.1 of Rahnella ecdela. Lineage (GTDB taxonomy): Bacteria > Pseudomonadota > Gammaproteobacteria > Enterobacterales > Enterobacteriaceae > Rahnella > Rahnella ecdela. Next base: position 111,228 of record NZ_JAFMOY010000122.1, on the reverse strand, counting down.
GTCGGCTCTTTTCCCGGCGGCGTCGGTTGTGGTGAAGGCTGATAAGCGCGATCAGCAGGTGCCAGATCTCCAAGGCCAGGTTGTGAGGACTTGATGCCCGTGGCGGGGGCGCGGCTTACCGGTTTTGGCTCACTTTTTTTGGTCACTTTAGACGGTGATTTTGACATTGAACATAGCTCCTCAGACAAAGGTTTCGGGCGTTCTGTGGACGTTCTGTAAATCTTCCATGATGACTTTCCTGATTAACTTTTAACTATAGAACATCTCTTGCGCCTTGCTGTTCATGCTTTCCGGCTATAGTTTTAATCCATAGCCACCGATTTTCGTATGGACACTTGCCTGGAGACCCCGATGAAAAAAGAAGAATTGCTTACCCTGAAACAGGCTCCGACCAGCTTTGCTCCTGCTGTCACCCCCGTCGCCAGCACCACCATTCACACTGATACCGACGGTCTGCACGCAGGCCAGACCACCATCCCTTCGCAGGGCGAAGACATGCCCGCCTATCTCGCCCGTCCGGAACAGTTCACCGGTAAATTGCCAATCGTTCTGGTGGTGCAGGAGATTTTTGGCGTACACGAACACATTCAGGATGTCTGCCGTCGCCTGGCTAAACAGGGCTATATGGCCATCGCACCTGAACTGTATTTTCGTCAGGGTGATCCGCGTGATTACACCGAAATCAGCGAACTTTTCGCCAAACTGGTCAGCAAAGTGCCCGATCAGCAAGTGCTTTCTGACCTCGATCACACCGCGCACTGGGCAGCACAACACGGCGGGGATATTTCCAAATTGGGCATCACCGGTTTCTGCTGGGGCGGACGTATCACCTGGTTGTATGCGGCGCACAATCCGCAGTTGAAAGCGGGCGTGGCGTGGTACGGCAAACTGGTCGGTGATAAAACGCTGACCAGTCCGTCACAGCCGGTCGATCGCGCCGCCGCGCTGGATGCGCCGGTCCTGGGTTTGTACGGCGCAGAAGATTCCAGCATTCCTCTGGATACGATTGAAACCATGCGTCAGGCCATTCGCGCGGCTAATGCCACGGCGGAAATCGTGGTCTATCCGGAAGCGGGCCATGCCTTTAATGCCGATTATCGCCCGAGTTACCATGCTGAAGCCGCCGCCGATGGCTGGCAGCGTATGCTGGATTTCTTTATCCAGTACGGCGTGAAATAAAAAGCACGGCAATGAGTAAATAAAAAAGCCCGGCAGCTTTTCCTGTCGGGCTTTTTATTTAAATTCAGTTGGTTACCTGTTTACAACGACAATCGCCCGAACGCGCCCTGCCAGTCCTGTTCGAATTTATCGACTGCCGCCTGTACCGCCGGTGCGCTGATAAACTGCTCCGCCACGTCTACCGGAATGGTGACCGACTGACAGCCCGCCAGCAGACAGGCCAGAACCTGACGCGGCGTTTTGAAACTGGCGGCCAGCACTTTGGCGTGCGGTGCATGGAGTGACAGCAATTGCTGCAACTCCGCCACCATCGCAATGCCGTCTCCTCCCTGCGCGTCCAGCCGGTTCACATACGGCGCGACATATTCTGCACCGGCCAGTGCAGAAAGCAGTCCCTGTCCCGCCCCGTAAACCGCAGTGCCCAGCGTCGGAATTTTACGGGTGCGCAGGATCTTAATCGCAGCAAGGCCAGCGGCTGTCACCGGCACTTTCACCACCAGCCCCGGCACGCGCGAATGCAGCAATTCAGCTTCTTCCACCATTTGCTCAGTCTGATTCGCCAGAACCTGCGCAAAGAGTTTTCCTTCACCGCCTAACGCATCGCGAAGCGCGGGCAGCACTTCCCACAGGGAAGCCTGCGATTTCGCCACAATGCTCGGATTCGTCGTCACGCCCTGCAAAGGCAAAATACGGGATAAGCGTTTTACTGCGCTGATATCAGCCGTATCCAGATAAAGTTCCATACCCTCTCCTGTCAGAGTTCAAGCTCTTGTTTGAGCAGCGCTTCTATCTGTGCTGCTGTCGTCGAATTCATCAGCGCATCGCGGAAACTATCGTGCATGATCCGTCGCGCCAGCTTTGAGAAAATCCGCATATGCTGGTCGCCTGCGGCATGTTTATTCAGCGTCAGCATGATGACAAACTGCGCTTCCTCATCGCCCCACTGCACCGGTTGCGCGAGTTTCGCGACGCTGATAGTCGATTGCTCGATGTGCTCAGATTTTGTGTGCGGAATAGCAAAACCGAACCCGAGGCCCGTGGAAAATACCGCCTCACGCGCCCAGACGTCGGTGGCAAGTTTGCGTGGATAACGGCAGCGACCGGCCAGCATCAGGTTATCAACCATGCCTTTAATCACTTCTTCTTTGCTGCGCCAGTCGGTATTGAGCGCTACACACTCCGCCGTGATCAGCGGTGCATCGTTGACCGCCATACGGAACTGCGCCAGCAGGTGTTCCACTTCAAGCGACGTGCGGCACTGCATTGCACGGTTGAGCAGTAAGCGGCACTCGCGGCTGTCGAGTTTCGCCAGACGCGCTTTGGTCACCGGAATCGACGGCGCGCTCATACTGATTTCATCCAGCCCCAGCCCGACCAGCAGCGGTAACACCGAGCCTTTCGCTCCCAGTTCGCCGCACAAACCAATCCATTTTCCGTGGCGATGCACCTCGCGTACAACGTGGTCGAGACCACGCAGGAAGGCCGGATTCAGGCTGTTGTAATGGCGGGTCACTTTGGCGTTATCACGGTCGACTGCCAGCAGATATTGCGTCAGGTCGTTGCTGCCGATGCTAAAGAAATCAATCTCCTCGCAGCACTGGTCGATGATGAACATCACCGACGGCACTTCCAGCATGATCCCCAGCTGAATTTTTTCATCGAACGGGATTTGCTCACCGCGCAGCGATTGCTTGGCTTCCGCCAGCTTCTCTTTCACCCATAAAATCTCTTCCATCGATGAAATCATCGGGATCATAATTTTCAATGTTCCGTGCGCTGAGGCGCGCAGGATCGAACGTAGTTGCGTATGGAATAACGGCAGGAATTCCTGATAGATACGCACCGCGCGATACCCAAGGAATGGGTTATTTTCGGCAGGAATATTCAGATAATTAACCGGTTTATCGCCACCGATATCCATGGTGCGGACAATAATGGTTTTGCCCCTCGCGGCTTCCGTGGCCTGGCAGTAAATGTTGTACAGCTCATCTTCAGAGGGCGCACTGGCGCGATCCATATACAGCATCTCTGTACGGAATAACCCGACAGCTTCCGCGCCATTGCCAAACGCTGCGCTGGCTTCAACTGAATGGGCAATATTTGCCGCGACTTCAAGACGCACGCCGTCAGCGGTATACCCCGGTTTATCAAGATATTCGCTTTGCTGTTCACGCAGCGCCTGATGCACAGCCTGTTCCTGACGATAATAACGGCGCACCGGCTCGCTGAGCGCACAGGCAATCAGCCCCAGATCGCCGTCGATCTGCACATCCTGCTGCAAATAAGACTGCAACGGTTTGGGATCAACACCGACAAGCGAAGGAATATTGAACGATCGGGCGAGGATCACGGTATGCGACGTGCTGCCCCCGCTGCCGAGTAACAATCCTTTGAGATGTTTTTTATCCAGCTCCAGAAACTGACTCGGCGTCAGTTCATCCGCCAGGCAAATACTGGCTTCGCTCAGCGCCTGCTGGGAAGCAAAGCGTTCCTCACCATAGATTTGCTGCAAAAGCTGGAAGCTGACATCACGAATATCCAGTTCGCGTTCACGCAAATAAGCACTGGACGATTGTGCGAGCTGCGCGCTGAAATGCGCGGCGGTATCGACAATACTTTGCGCACAACTCTGGCCTTGCGCCACTCGGTTCAGCAACGCTTCGCGCAGGCTGTTATCCCGCAGCAAAGAACGGTGCGCTTCCAGCACGGCGGTGATCGTTCCGCTACCCGCCATCAGCTGTAGTTCGATCGATTTTTCAAGCTGTGCCAGTCCGGCGGAAAGCAGGCTTTGCTCTTTATCTTTTCCCTGAGACTCCGGCAAATCCGTCAGCGCCGCCAGATTGACGCTGGAAAGGCTGACCAGTTTACCCAGCGCACAGCCTTCACTGACGGAACGGGCGCGGAAAACCAGCGGGGAAAGATTCATCAGGGATTCAGGAAGCGGCTCAAGTTCAGCGTTTTCATCATGTTCAGGCAGGGCTTCATCACAGAGCGGGAACTGATGCTCAATGAAATGGGCCAGCGCCGCGTGCGCCGCATCTTCGTCCGCTCCTTCGATAGTCACATGGCATTCATCACCCAGTAAAATATCGGCACCAATCAGTGACAACACACTTTTGCCATCAGCAAAGCGGTCAGTACGGACGTTATGCCATTCAAATGCGGAGCCGAAACCGTTGCACAACGTTTCAATATGACTGGCCGGTCGGGCATGAACACCATTTACCAGCACGCAGGTGAAGCTCAACTTCTTGGTCATTTCTGAATCCTCATCCCAAATTCCGGTGCAATGTACCGGCTTATTGCAGGATAAGAGTCAGGAGACGCTGATAGCTACCAGACAAAAATGACAAATGCTGGACAAATGTATTGTCAGTGGTTTTTTGCGAGCCAGCTCACACGCCAAAAGTTAGCAGAAACCTCGCTATTTTTCGGGTTATTTGAACCTGCTCGCATTTTTGCTCTGACATTACAAAAGTCCAGTAAAACACAATTTTGTCCACTATTAGCGCCCCGGTCAGCAGCCTATTGTTGAGATCGATAGCCTTTCTGTATCTGCGGTTTTTGAATTAAGAACGCTGATATTTGCGATTTTTAGCCTGACACCGGTTTTCGTGGAGTTCATCATGAAAGACTTACTCAACATTCTAAAAAATACCCGCCAGCATCTGATGACCGGCGTGTCTCATATGATCCCTTTCGTGGTCGCAGGCGGCATTCTGCTGGCTATCTCGGTCATGCTGTATGGCAAAGGCGCTGTGCCGGATGCCGCAACTGATCCGAATCTGAAAAAGCTGTTTGATATCGGCGTGGCCGGTTTAACCCTGATGGTACCTTTCCTGGCGGCCTATATCGGCTATTCCATTTCCGACCGTTCAGCACTGGCTCCGTCAGCCATCGGAGCCTGGGTCGGTGCCTCCTTTGGTGCAGGCTTCTTCGGCGCAATCATCGCCGGACTGCTCGGCGGCATTATCGTTTTCTATCTCAAGAAGATCCCGGTACCTAAGATCCTGCGCTCGGTGATGCCGATCTTCGTGATCCCGATCATCGGGACGCTGCTGACGGCGGGGATCATGATGTGGGGGCTGGGTGAACCGGTCGGCCTGCTGACCACGTCTCTCACGCACTGGCTGCAAGGCATGCAACAGGGCAGCATTATTGTGCTCGCCATCATTATGGGGCTGATGCTGGCTTTCGACATGGGCGGGCCGGTTAACAAAGTCGCTTATGCTTTTATGCTGATTTGTGTGGCGCAGGGCGTGTATACGGTGGTTGCGATTGCTGCGGTGGCCATCGCCACACCACCGCTCGGGCTGGGTTTTGCCACACTGATTGGCCGTAAATATTACACCACCGAAGAACGCGAAGCGGGCAAAGCCGCCATGCTGATGGGTTGCGTCGGCATCACTGAAGGCGCCATTCCTTTCGCCGCCGCTGACCCGCTGCGCGTGATCCCGTCCATCATGATTGGCTCCGCCTGTGCCGCCGTCACCGCCGCACTGGTTGGCACGCAATGCTATGCCGGCTGGGGCGGGCTGATTGTGCTGCCGGTGGTGGAGGGGAAACTGGGTTACATCGGTGCATTGCTGGTCGGCATGGTCGTCACTGCGCTGTGCGTCAACCTGCTGAAACATCTGGCTGCCAAAAAACAATCCGCTAAAAAACATAAGGAATCCGACCTGGATCTGGATTTCGAAATTAACTGATCTCTGTGCAAAAAATAGAAGGATAAGACTATGACTCATATTATTGCTGTCACCGCTTGCCCGTCAGGCGTTGCTCACACTTACATGGCCGCAGAATCTATTGAACGTGCGGCGAAAGCCAGAGGCTGGGAATGCAAAGTCGAAACGCAGGGCTCTATTGGCCTGGAAAACGAACTGACCGCTGAAGATGTGGCGGCAGCAGATATCGTGATCCTGACCAAAGACATTGGCATCAAACAGGAAGAGCGTTTCAAAGGCAAAGTCACCGTGCGCGTCGCCATCAGCGATGCCGTTAAACGCGCGGACGCCATTATGGAAAAAATCGCGGCGCATCTCGCTAAAGCCGCTGTCACGGATTGAAAGTTAGGAGAACAGGATGACTTCCCGCATCGAACGTCTGAAAACTGCACTTTTCACTGACCCGCGTGAAATCTCGCTGGAACGGGCTCTGCTGTACACTGCCAGCCATCGCACGACGGAGGGTGAGCCCACCGTCGTGCGCCGGGCAAAAGCGACGGCCTATATTCTTGATCACGTGGAAATTACCGTGCGTGAAGACGAACTGATAGCCGGTAACCGCACCGTAAAACCGCGAGCGGGGATCATCTCTCCTGAAATGGATCCTTACTGGCTGCTCAAAGAGCTGGAAGCTTTTTCTACCCGTCCGCAGGATCGCTTTATGATTTCTGAGCCGGATAAACAGATTTACCGCGAACAACTTTTCCCTTACTGGGAATCGCGTTCGATGAAAGATTTCATCAACAGCTAGATGCCGAAAGAGGTAAAAGCCGCCACCAAAACGCAGATTTTCAGTATCAATCAGACGGACAAAGGCCAGGGGCACATCATTATTGATTACCCGCGCCTGCTCAGTTGCGGTCTGGATAACTTAGTCGCTGAACTAAAGCAGCACGTTAACGCTGCGCCGGATAACGCCTTTTATCAGGCGGCACTGATTTTGCTCGAAGCATCGCAACGACACATTTTGCGTTATGCCGCGCAGGCAGAGAAGATGGCGCAAGCGTGTGAAGATCCGCAAAGGAAAGTAGAACTCGTCCGTATTTGCCACATTTCGCAGCACATTTCCGGCAATAAGCCGCAGGATTTCTATCAGGCCTGTCAGCTGTTCTGGTACATGAACGTCATTTTGCAGTATGAATCCAACGCCAGTTCGCTTTCACTCGGGCGTTTTGATCAGTACATGCTGCCGTTTTATCAGCATTCACTGTCCCACGGCGAATCTTCGGAATTCCTTAAAGAGTTGTTGGAAAGCCTGTGGGTGAAATGCAACGACATTGTGCTGCTGCGTTCGGCTTCCAGCGCACGTTACTTTGCCGGATTCCCGACCGGTTACACCATTTTGCTGGGTGGCCTGACCGACGCCGGTCGCAGCGCTGTCAATGTACTGTCGTTCCTGTGTCTGGACGCATATCAGAATATTTGCCTGCCGCAGCCAAACCTTGGCGTGCGGGTCAATGAACTCATCGACCGTTCTTTCCTGCTGAAAACCGCCGAAACCATCCGTCTCGGCACCGGCATTCCGCAAATTTTCAACGATGAAGTGGTGGTTCCGGCATTTCTCAATCGCGGCGTGCGCCTTGAAGATGCACGAGATTATGCGGTGGTTGGCTGCGTCGAATTATCCATTCCGGGTAAGACCTACGGTCTGCATGACATAGCGATGTTTAACCTGCTAAAAGTCATGGAACTGACGCTGCATGAAAACGAAGGCAACACCACCATCAGTTATCCAGAACTGATGGAACAAATCCGCCAGAAAATCAGTCATTACGTCCGGCTGATGGCGCAGGGCAGCAATATCTGCGATATCGGTCACCGCGACTGGGCACCGGTTCCGCTGCTCTCTTCGTTTATCGAAGGCTGCCTGGAAAGCGGCAAAGACATCACCGCAGGCGGCGCACGCTATAACTTCTCCGGTGTGCAGGGCATCGGCATCGCGAACCTCAGCGACTCGTTACATGCGCTGAAAGGTATGGTATTTGACCAGCAACGCCTGACGTTCGACGAGTTACTGGCCTCGCTGAACGAAAACTTTGCAAGCGAGGAGGGCCGCGCCATTCGCGCGCGCCTGATTAACCGCTTTGAGAAATACGGCAATGATGTCGATGAAGTTGATTTAATCAGCGCCGATTTACTACGCTACTACTGCAAAGAAGTTGAGCAGTACCGCAACCCGCGCGGCGGACAGTTTACGCCAGGCTCTTACACCGTTTCCGCGCACGTGCCTTTAGGCGCAGTGGTCGGCGCCACACCGGATGGTCGTTTTGCCGGTGAGCAACTGGCGGACGGCGGGCTTTCCCCGATGCTGGGGCAGGATCATCAGGGGCCGACCGCTGTGCTGAAATCCGTCAGTAAACTCGACAATATGTTGCTCTCAAACGGTACGCTGCTGAATGTGAAATTCACGCCATCGACCCTCGAAGGCCAGCAGGGGCTGAATAAATTAGCTGACTTCCTCGGGGCATTCACCCGTCTGAAATTGCAGCATGTACAGTTCAACGTGGTGAATGCAGAGCAGCTGCGCGAAGCACAAAAACGTCCGCAGGATTTTGCCGGGCTGGTCGTCAGGGTGGCGGGATACAGCGCGTTCTTTGTCGAACTGTCTAAGGAGATCCAGGATGACATTATCGGCCGCACCGCACACCAGCTCTGAGCGGCGGATCCCCGTCACGCAAGAGGCGGAAAAGCGCGGGCGCATCTTCAATATTCAGCGTTTTTCGCTCAACGATGGCCAGGGTATCCGTACCCTGGTTTTCTTCAAAGGCTGTCCGCACCGCTGCCCGTGGTGCGCTAACCCTGAATCGATGTCGCCACGTATTCAGGTGATCAAGCGGCAGGCAAAATGCCTGAACTGTCGCACCTGTTTACAGGATCCTGTCGAATGCCCGAGCGGTGCAATGGAATATGTCGGCGAGGATGTCACGCTGTCAGAACTGATGACGCGATTGCTGAAAGATGAAGTGTTTTTCCGCTCATCGGGCGGTGGTGTCACACTTTCCGGTGGCGAGGTGCTGATGCAGCACTCGTTTGCCGGTGATCTGCTCGATGAGTTGCGGGTGCTGGGCATTTCTACTGCAATAGAAACCGCGGGCGATGCACCACTGCCTCATCTGCTTGCACTGACTGAAAACTGCGATCAGGTTCTGTACGATTTTAAAATTATGGATCCTCAGCAGGCCAGATCGGTGCTCAATATGAACCAGCCGAGAGTGCTGGAAAACTTCCATGCGCTGGCTGAGCGCGGCGTTAATCTGCTTCCCCGCCTGCCGCTGATCCCCGGTTTCACAATGACAAATGAAAATATGCAGCAGGTTCTGGATTTCCTGCAGCCTTTCAACTTAGCCGAAATCCATCTGCTACCCTTCCATAAATACGGCGAAGCAAAGTACCCGTTGCTGGACAAAACTTACTCGATGCATAAGACAAAGGTGCCGGATGCCGCAACTATTGCGCCGTTTTATGCGATGGCTGAAAAATACGGTTATAAAGTCACGCTGGGTGGGTAAATTTTTTAAATCAGGGGAAATACTATGTCGCTCAAACTGGTCGCAGTCACCGCTTGTATCAGCGGTGTGGCACATACTTATATGGCGGCGGAGCGTCTGGAAAAACTCTGCGCACAGGAAAAGTGGCAGGTAAAAGTTGAAACACAGGGTGCGCTGGGCGTCGAGAATTTACTGTCTGAAGCGGATATTGCCCAGGCGGATATTACCTTGCTGATCACTGAAATTCAGCTGGAACAAAGCGAACGTTTTGCTCACAGCCGCTGTGTTCAGACGGGCATTCATACGTTTTTACGTACCCCTGAAAAAGTGATGGCTGCCGTAAAAAAAATCTCTACATCGCCACAGGGCACAAAAATCGTTTTACCGTAAATCCCTCGAAACAGGTCAGCAGTCAGGCATTTTCAAACTGGCTGCGGTATTGACGGCGGTACTCTGAAGGAGATCTTTCGGTGCTCTTTCTGAACTGCCGGCAAAAATAGTTGCTGTCGATAAACCCGCAGGCGTGAGCCACTTCCCTGACTTTCATGTCATACCCTTTCAGCAAATTCTTCGCCTGTTCCAGCCGCACATAATTCAGGTACTCATTCAGGCCAACGCCGCCACTTTTCTGGAACAGATGCGATAAGTAGTTCGGCGAAATATAAAAGGCCTTGGCGACAGAATCGCGGGTCAGCGGTTCGCGGTAATGCTCTTCAATATACTGACGGATAGCAGCGAACAACGCCTGACTGCGTGAGACGGTTTGCACCGATGAACTGAAGAGATCCAGCGCGTGGCTGAGCAGCCCTTTCACCAGAAACTTTGCCGTGGGCTGATCCTGGCGATGCCACGCCAGTTCATTGAGTGCCTGTAACATGAACGCGCCGGTACGCGGCCCGCGCCGCCCGACATTGCCTTTTTCGCTGGAAGAAAACTGTTCGCCATCCCAGTTCAGCAGGCTGAAACCCAGTTGTTGTTTACCAAACAAAAAACTCAGCGTCCGCACCGGCTGCTGCCATTGCGGGCTGTTCCAGCCTTTTGCAGGAACAAATAACGCATCGCCAGTCTGCATCCGGGTCGTCTGAACATTGCCGTGTTCGTCTTCCCACTTCATCATCTGCACTCCGTCCAGAACCAGTTCAAGACGCGGAAAATCCACCTGATAAGCCAGTTCCGGCACCGGATGCTGAGCGCCAGCAAAATACACCTGCCGGATGCCCGCCGGATGTTCAAGTACCGGAGATAACAGGGGAAAAAGAAGATGAGTCATGGTCAGGCTACCTTTGTACTGAAACCCCACCATGATAGCGAAACTATCCCGGAGAAAGGAAAACATGGCGCAAATTTGCGGCAGACCGCGAAAAAATGGCCCGCCAGTAAAGTGGCGGGCCGGTGAGAGCAAATTTTATCGCGGATTCTTCAGCAACTACGCCTGTGGAGGCTGTCCGTTTGAGGCTGAAAGACCGCCATCGACCGGCAGATTTACACCGGTTACGAAGCGGGCGTCATCACTGGCGAGAAACGCAATGACATCGGCAATTTCTTCTGGCTCTGCGCCACGCCCCAGCGGAATACGTTCGGCAAATTTCGCCAATAACGGCTTATTGTCTTTAATGCCAGCCGCCATATTCGTGAACGTCAGCGACGGACATACGGCGTTAACGCGCACGCCGTCTTTGCCGTGATCCATTGCAATCGAACGGGTGAAGTTGGTCACACCGCCTTTCGCGGCATTATAGAAACTCATTCCCCAGTCGCCGCCGATACCGGACACCGACGAAATATTGACGATATTACCTTTGCTTTTAATCAGCGCGGGCATAAAGAACCGCGTGCAGTAGAAAACGCCACTGAGATCGATACCGATAATTTTCTGCCAGTCCTCGAGACTGGCCTCTGTCACATTGCCCTGTACCACCACGCCCGCGCCGTTCACCAGCACGTCGACGCGACCGAATTTATCCTCAATCACTTGTGCCATACGCTCCACATCAGCCGCGGAAGAAACATCTGCCAGATGAATGTAATACTGCGTACTACTCAGTGTTTTCGCGACTTTCTCCAGCTTTTCCTTCGTCCGGCCAACAAGAACCACAATCGCCCCTTCTGAAGAAAAACGCCGCGCCGAAGCAGCGCCCATGCCGGAACCTGCGCCAGTCACTACCACGACTTTGTCTGTAAACCGGTTCATATTTTCTCCCTGTCTGGTGAGTAAAAAGAAAGTGAAGCCTGAATTAAGCCTAGCGGAGAACCACGTCGTACGTGGAAACTGTATGAGATTCAGCACCGCAATCGCGCCACAGCCGCCGTAAGCTGCGGGCTGAAAGAGACGTAACAAAGTACGAATGAGGCCATGCCAGCCCATCCGGATGGCGGATCCCCCTCCCCGCCATTTATCCCTGATTTCCAGCCGGGCAACCGATATTTTCCCACCCGCTATCTCCTTATTCTTTCTCCTGCGGGTCCGCACCTCGTTTCGCACTTATCCAACAGGAGTAAATATTATGGATTCACAATTTATTGGTTCCGTTATCAATGCCCTGCCGCTGGAGAACATGATCGGCGGCCCTTTGCAGGCCATGATCAAAGCTCAGGTTCAGGCCAGTAAAGCCTATGCCGACTTCTTACTCTCCGTGTGTATTAAAGACGGGAAGGCCGAAGCCGTTCAGTTTGACTACGACGAAACCGTCGTTGACCAGGCTGGCGTGATCCAGGGCGTGGTGAAAAAGACCATGCGCATTCCGCTGCTGGCCGCCATCACCCATCCGATCATTTGTATCGAAGAAGGTACCATCGATTTCGAGCTGGAAGTCACCCAGAGCGAATCGAGCTCAAGCAGTGACGATGCGGAAGGCTCCTTCGAAGCCACTCTGGGCTGGGGTCCGGTCAAAGTTAAAGTTTCCGGGCGCGTTTCGCACAAAGCCGAACAAACCCGCAAATCCGATACCCGCGCGAAATACAGCATCCATACCCAGATCAAACGTCAGCAACCGCCAGAAGCGCTGATGCGTGTCATCGACTTCCTGACCGATGCCGCAACCAAACCGGCTGTTTTGCCAGCGGAAGCGAATAAGAAGGAGCTGGATGCGTTTACACCAACCGTAACTTCCGCAGAGAAAGCACCGGAAAAAGCACCGGCCTGATAAAGCCTGTGCCTGACAACGTGTTATCCGAAGGCCGCCAGCGCGGGGCCTTTTCAATCAGGAGCAGGTTATGTCTTTAAAAAGCTGGTTACGGGGCGGGAAAGCCTCAGGTGAAGTACCGCCCGGTGCAACAGTTCCTCCGGCCGGGAATTCGGCCCCTGTGCCACCTCCGGGAGGGCTGATGCCGGTATCGCTGGAGGAAGTGACGCGTGGCATGCAGCAAGCGGCAAGCGCAGCCAATCAGTTGATTGCCCATCAGTATATGCTGGCGCTCGATCCCTATTTTGAGCACCTTGATGACGGTTCACTGGTGCCGCGCACGATGATTATGCAGCTCGACGATAACCATCATTTCGAGCTCCCTCTGGTCGCGCTGGCCACCCCGCGCGGGCTGATGCTGGAGAAGATGAAAGTTCATCTGACCATCCGTACCGACGGCGTCGAACAGTTGCCCGTTGAAGGTGGCGAGGAAAATGTCAGTCGTTTTCACGTCAGCCTTTCACCCGCCAGCAAAAATCAGGAGGGCCGCGACAGCCGCCATGTGGATATCGAAATGCAGTTCACGGTGCTGGAGCCGCCCGAAAGTGTGATGCGCCTGATTGATGAGTACACCAACCGGGTCATACCCAAACCTAACGCAACTGAGGTACTAACAGATGAGTGAGCCACGTTTATCTACCGGCGCAAAAGGTATTGCGTTGATCAAAAGTTTCGAAGGACTGAGCCTCAGTAAATATCAGGATATCGTCGGAAAATGGACCATTGGCTACGGCCATCTGATCCTGCCGGATGAAGTGTTTAATGTGGCACTGACCGAAGCCCAGGCTGAAACGCTGCTGCGCCGTGATCTGGCAGTCAGTGAAAAAGGGGTGAATCAGTACGTTCTGGTGCCACTGACGCAGAATCAGTTTGATGCGCTGGTGTCATTCACCTTTAATCTCGGCGTCGGCAATCTGAAAAGCTCAACGCTGCTGAGGGTGCTGAATGCTCAACAATACCAGAGTGCCGCTGATGAGTTTCTGCGCTGGGATAAAGCGGGCGGCAAACAGGTTGCCGGGCTGACCCGTCGCCGCACCGCTGAACGCGCTTTATTTATCAGTCAGTCCTGAAATAACCCTGGCCTGAGATAATTCATTAATACCGGCCCCCTATTAATACAGGAAACTCACATCATGCCCATTACCCGTAATACACTTTCCGGATTATTCCCGGCACTGAATGCTTTATTCCTTCTGGCAATGTTTATATCAACAGCGGATGCGGAAGATAAAATAAAATGTGATACCGCAGTACAGGAAGCCAATCAGCAATTAGACAAAAATAATAACAAGCCTGTTAATGACGAATCCGGACTGGTGAAGTTATTGCGGACATTAAATAAGGACGATGTTTTACCGCCACAATATGTCACCAGTGAATTTGCCAAAAAGCAGGGCTGGAGTGGCAAGGCACAGGACTCGCTGTGGAAAATCTGGGTGCTGAACAAGAGAGAGATTGGCGGTGACAGCGTCCAGTTGCCGGAGCAGAAGAGCGGCGAAAAATGGTATAGCGCTGATCTGGAATCGGTACGCGGTTATCGCAGTGCAAAGCGTCTTATTTATTCACCACAAAGTCAGGAGCGTTATTTAAGCACAAATGAAAATACATCCAGAGTCATGATTAAACCCTGTCTGTAATCTGAAATGATATAGATATTTTTTCACCCCACCGTTCGTTTCTTATATCTGTTAACTGAGAGGTATCATCATGTTTGAAACCTTTACGCTTCAGCAACCTGCGGGTGGTAATGCCTGCGGTGCCTTCGCTCTGGCGGCATTATTAAATGCCCGCAATCATGGCCTGCCGGTAAATACACCCACGGGCGCCGCGGTATATAACGATATTATTGCGCAGCAAAATGCTTTGCCCGCTGGCTATCCGGCCATTTTTACCCCGCCAGCTCCCCGGTCCCTGCCCTCCAGTCTGGTGCGCGTCGGCATCGCCCGCGGATTTAACGATCAGGTGCAGGTCATGGTCAATCAGGCATTAATGCATGCGCCAATGGTGCCGTTAATTGTGCCAGAAACCACGCGAATTGGTCATGCGGCGGCGGTCATCAACAGTAACGCCAATCTTCAGGGAATGATCCAGGCCGCCGGTTATTATCTGGCGCTGGTGCACAACGGAGATCACTGGATTGCACTCGGGCGAAACGCGCAGGGCTTTTATGCCTACGATTCTGACACCAATTTCCACGGTGCGGTCAACCAGCCGGTGGGCAACAGGGTGACGCTCAACGGCGTGCAGTATGACTTCTCCGGAATTTTAATCTGTTTCTGAGCCCGTTTTTATTCCTCTTCGGTGCCGCAGCCGGTGGCACCGCTTTTCACAGGAGTTCGCTATGGCAGCCGTGATGCTTGAATCCTCACAAAGCTTTCTCATCAGCCAGATACTGGCGGCCTTTTCCGGTTTATTCGGCGGGCTGAGTATTTCTTTCTTCTGGCAACCGAAAAAACTGCATCAGCACGGACGCTTATCTGCCGGGCTGATTATTTGCAGCATCAGCGTCGCGGCCACTTTTGCCCTCGGCGGGCTGGTGTCACGCTGGCTGGGGATGAATTTTAGTCAGGCGGATAATGCAATGGGGCTGGGCTATGGCCTGGGAATAGTGAGTGTCGGAGTGATTGCCTGGCTGGCGAATTTTTTCAACCGCCGGGAGGACAGCGATATTCTCGAAGTCGCCGGAGAACTGAAACGGGTGGCGCGCGGTTTGCGGGCTAAAGGCGTTTCAACTGCGTCACCTTCCGCCGCAAAAACACCGCGCAGACGGGCCGCAACTCATAAATCAACGCGAGGTGAATAAGATGAGTCACTTTGAATGGCCGGCATTTTTTCTGCTGACCCTGCTCGATGCAGTAACCGCAGTGATGATTTTCTTTTGTGCGCTCAATGAGCGTATTTTGCTGATGTCGGTCTGGTATCGCGTCGGCCTGATTGTCGCCGCACTGGGCTTTGCTGCGCAGGGCGCACTGAATTTGCCCTATCTGATTTTTGGCACCCAACTTTACGCCAATGAGATCCCGTTCTGGGCGCTGAAGGATGTGGGCATCGCGATGGTCGCCACCCATTACTTCTGGCTGGTGTTACGCGATAAGAGGAAGCTGGGTACGCCGCTGGAAAATGACAGGGTGAAGCCGCCAGGCAAACCGGCAAAACCACGTATCCGGGCAAAGGCGGCAACGACAATCGTGGCCGGGACAAAAAAACCGGTAACGAAAAGCAAAAAAAAAGTAACGACAGGAACCTGATTATCTTTCGGACGTTACCAAAGTAGCGTCTGAAAAATCACGCAGCGGTGGCTGGTTGAATAAATAATCCCTGGTGTATATCAAATAAAAAAAGGAGTTTAATTATAAATGAAGTGGTTTATTTGACAGAAAATTGTTTATTAAAAAATTATTCATCAGGTGACATCATCATGGCAGCCTGAGTCCGGTTTCTGACGTTAAGTCGCCGGTAAATAGATTCAAGATGAGATTTAACTG
The DNA here is from genome assembly GCF_019049625.1 of Rahnella ecdela. Taxonomy (GTDB): domain Bacteria; phylum Pseudomonadota; class Gammaproteobacteria; order Enterobacterales; family Enterobacteriaceae; genus Rahnella; species Rahnella ecdela. The sequence continues at coordinate 95,170 of NZ_JAFMOY010000122.1, read as the reverse complement.
TTCCGGCACTGATATTAAGAAGACGGCTGATTTGTTTATTTGACTCACCGGCCGCAATAAGTTTTAACACTTCTCTTTGCCGGTCACTTAACTTCATCACGGATTCCTGCTCCCCCTCCATTTCAGTAACACCTTCCGGATTAGGGATGCAAATCATTCCGCAACTTGCGGTTTTTATCACCTGAAAAATCGTTTCCAGTGAGGCTTCCTTTGACACCACCGCGATCGCATGGTGCTCAAGAAAGCGCCTCAGCGAATCCTTTCTGACCTTCATGAGCATGACAATAATACGGATATGCGGGTAGCGGGCAGCAATGTCATCAAGTAATGTAAGCTGCGAACTGTTCTCTGAACCACCGTCAATCAGTATCACTGAAATATGCATCTCCTCCAGAACCTCCCAAATATCCTCAGGGTGTATTACCCCCTTCACCTCAATGTCCTGCATTATATTTTTTAAACCAGATGCCATGCCTTGTATAAAAAATGGCAGCGGATCAACAATAAGTATGTTCATTATAATGACTCCCATTACTCATAAATTGCGTGTGTGTCTGAGCCGGAAGAAATTTCCTCCGCCTAACGAGTATTATCGCAATATCTTAAGAAAGGGAGGCGTCATTCAGCCTATGACATCAGGCAGTATGACAAAAGGAATAAACTCTATTAGTCAGGTAAAAATAAAAAAGAGGCACCGGAGTGCCCCAAATGTTTCAGCAACAACACAACGATTCTTTATTTCACGCTTTCTCAGCGCGCAAGCGCTTGGCGGCTTTCACCATATTTTCCAGCGACTCGCGGGTTTCCGGCCAGCCGCGGGTTTTCAGACCGCAGTCCGGGTTCACCCACAGGCGTTCTGCCGGGATACGATCTGCGGCTTTACGCAGCAAAGCTTCTATCCATTCCACGCTTGGCACATTCGGTGAGTGAATGTCGTACACGCCCGGCCCGATTTCATTCGGGTACTCGAAGTCTTTGAACGATTCCAGCAAATCCATATCGGAACGCGAGGTTTCGATAGTGATCACATCGGCATCAAGCGCGGCAATGGAATCCATGATGTCGTTGAATTCGCAGTAACACATGTGGGTGTGGATCTGCGTGTCATCGCGGGCAATCGCAGCATTCAGTTTGAATGCATCCACCGCCCAGCGCAGATACGCATTCCACTCCGACTGGCGCAATGGCAGGCCTTCACGCAGTGCCGGTTCATCAATCTGGATGATGCCGATACCGGCTTTTTCCAGATCTTCCACTTCGTCGCGCAGCGCCAGCGCGATTTGTTTGGCGATAGTTTCACGGCTGACATCTTCACGCGGGAATGACCAGCAAAGAATGGTAAGCGGCCCGGTCAGCATGCCTTTCACCGGTTTTTCGGTCAGAGACTGCGCATACTTCGCCCACTCCACGGTAATGGCTTGCGGACGGCTGACGTCGCCGATAATCACCGGAGGTTTCACGCAACGTGAACCATAGCTCTGCACCCAGCCGTTTTGCGTAAAGACAAAGCCGTCGAGATGCTCACCAAAATATTCGACCATGTCGTTACGTTCAGCTTCACCGTGAACCAGTACGTCGATACCCAGGCGTTCCTGTTCTTTGATGGCTTGTTTGATGTGCTCACTGATACCGGTGCGGTATTTAGTGTTATCCAGACGGCCTTGTTTGAAGTCCAGTCGCAGGCCGCGGATTTCGGTGGTTTGCGGGAATGAACCGATGGTGGTTGTCGGCCAGGCGGGCAGATTGAAACGGGCGCGCTGCGCTTGGGCGCGTTCAGTGTAGACATGCGCACGCTCAATATCTGCGCCGGTAATCGCTGCCACACGTTTACCCACTGCCGGATTATTCACTCGGGTGGATCCGCGGCGGGCGCGAATTGGCGCGCTGTATTGTGCCAGTTTCTGTTGCGCTTCAGTGGTCGGATTGTTCAGTGCGGACGTCAGCAATGCCAGCTCGGCGCATTTTTGCAGGGCAAAGGCGAACCAGCTTTTGACTTCTTCATCCAGACGGCTTTCGACGCTTAAATCAATCGGGCTGTGCAGCAGTGAACAGGAGCTGCCAATCCAGACATTGCGTCCCGCCACCAGCGGCTTCAGACGATCAAACCAGGTACTCAGATCCGCACGCCAGACGTTACGCCCGTTGATCACGCCCAGAGAAATCAGCCAGTCTTGTGGCAGTTTACTGATGACGTTTTGCAGGTCGTCACGACCGGCAACGGCGTCAATGTGCAGGCCCTGAACCGGCAGTTGGCGGATAGTGTCGAGGTTATGCCCGACGCTGTCGAAATAGGTGGTCAGCAGCAGTTTGGTTTTGCTCTGTTCCAGCGCGGTGTACGCCGGCTTGTACGCATCCAGCCACTCCTGCGGCAGTTCCAACACCAGCGCCGGTTCGTCAATCTGCACCCATTCAATATCGCGTTTGGCCAGTTCAGCCAGCACCTGCTGATAAACAGGAAGAATATCGTTGAGCAGGGAAAGACGGTCAAACTGCTCGCCTTTTACTTTGCCGAGCCACAAATAGGTCAGCGGACCCAGCAGAACAGGTTTCACTTTGTGGCCGAGCGCCAGCGCTTCGTCCACTTCTTCCAGCAGCTGCGTCCAGGTCAGTTTGAATTTCTGCCCTTTCACAAACTCCGGCACCATGTAGTGATAGTTGGTGTTAAACCATTTGGTCATTTCTGCCGCCGCTGCCGGTTTACCGGTTGGTGCGCGGCCACGGCCCAGGCGGAATAAGGTATCGAGATCCACAGAGCCGTCAGCATTCTGATGACGAGCCGGGACGTTACCCAGCAGCAGGCTGGTGGTCAGTACGTGATCGTACCAGGCGAAATCACCCACCGGCACCAAATCCACGCCGGCTTCAGATTGTTGCTTCCAGTGACGGGCGCGAAGTTCACGTCCCGTTGCCAGCAGTTCTTCCTGAGTGGAATTGCCTGCCCAGTAGCTTTCTTGTGCTTTTTTAAGTTCACGACGCAGACCAACGCGTGGAAAACCCAGAGTGTGATTCAGTATCGTCATCTTTTTAATTCCTGTTTAGCCATCCAGATGTTTACACATCCATAATCCGCAGGTACTGTATAATCCACAAGCGCAAATTATTCATGACACAGTGAAGGACCCTCATGATCGAACTGAAACACCTGCGAACGTTGCAAGCACTGCGTAACACCGGGTCACTGGCCGCAGCCGCCTCGCAACTTCATCAAACCCAATCGGCTCTGTCGCACCAGTTCAGCGACCTGGAGCAACGGCTCGGTTTCAGGTTGTTCGTGCGAAAAAGTCAGCCTTTACGTTTTACGCCGCAGGGCGAAATCATGCTGAATCTGGCAGAACAGGTGCTGCCGCAAATCCAGCAGGCGTTGCAGGCCTGTAATGAGCCACATCAGGCTTCACTGCGTATCGCGATTGAGTGCCACAGCTGTATTCAGTGGCTGACGCCAGCACTGGATAGCTTCCACCAGAACTGGCCGCAGGTACTGATGGATTTCAAATCTGGCGTGACCTTCGACCCGCAGCCCGCGCTGCAACAGGGCGAGCTGGATATCGTGTTAACCTCCGACATTCTGCCACGCAGCGGTCTGCATTATTCCCCGATGTTCGATTTTGAAGTGCGTCTGGTGCTGGCACCGGATCATCCGCTGGCAGCCAAAACGGTGATTACGCCGGAAGATCTCAGCACAGAAACGCTGATGATTTATCCGGTGCAGCGTCAGCGTCTGGATATCTGGCGGCATTTCCTGCAACCGGCAGGCGTCAGCCCGGCACTGAAAAGTGTCGATAACACTTTGTTATTAATCCAGATGGTGTCGGCGAGAATGGGTATTGCGGCGCTGCCCCACTGGGTGGTGGAGAGTTTTGAGCGCCAGGGTCTGATCGTGACCAAAACCCTGGGCGATGGCTTATGGAGCCGCCTGTACGCCGCCGTGCGCGACGGCGAACAGCGTCAGCCGGTAACCGAAGCGTTTATTCGTTCGGCGCGGCAACATGCGTGCGATCATCTGCCTTTTGTTCGCGACGCGGCACGACCCAACGCCGGTGCACCCACAGTGAGGACATAATCACAGCGGCACCGATGATAAAGCTCGGCCAGTGCGGCTGCTGTTGCCAGATCGCCAGATTTACCAGCAGCCCGGCCGGGACGTGAAAGTTGTTCATAATCCCAAGCGTTCCCGCATCGACCTGCGTCGCGCCGTAGTTCCACATGAAATATCCCAGGCCTGAAGCGCCGATCCCCAGCCACATCAGAATGCCCCACTGCAGATTCGTGGTCGGCAGTTTTTGCGGATTACCCCACAGAAACCACGCCACCACCGCACACAGTAGCGCCCCAAGATAAAACCAGGAAAACGCCGTGTGCTGCGGCACCGGACGGGTTTCCATCAGACGTTTATAACCCACCTGTCCGATGGCGAAACAGATATTCGCCGCCTGCACCAGCAACAAGCCAATGATGAAATGTTCGCTGATATGGTCGTAACGGATAATCGCCGCGCCCGCCACCGCCAGCAACGAGCTGAGCGCATACCCGATGCGGATTTTGCGCCCGCTGATCAGGTCATAAATCAGCGTGACATACAGCGGCGTCATTACCGTAAATAACAGGAACTCCGGCACCGACAGGTAAAGATAAGCTTCGAAGCTGATGAGATACATGATGCCAAGCTGCATCGCGCCGACCGCCATATACAGCAAAATGGTGGTGAGCTGATGACCTTTCCAGCGCAGAAAGGGCAGGAAAACCAGCGCAGCAAGTCCTAAACGGACTAACACGGAAAACACGCTGTCGACCTGTCCGGCCAGATAGACACCGATCAGGCTGAATGAAAAAGCCCACAAAATGGTAGTGATAATGAGTAAAGGCACGGCAGTTGAGCCCTAAAATGATAAAGATGGATAATTGTAACGGAATGAAGGAAACCGCGAAGCGTGAAGGTGGTTTACATCTGTTCAATTATAGCGCAAACGAGAGCAACCCGACGCTTTGAGGGAAACGGGCGCTCAAAGGACACGTACATGGCTGCGATGGCATACACTTAACGTATGACTGGAAACGGAGGATGAACTGATGAAATATTTATATGGAATGCTCGCCGCGCTGCCGCTGCTGTTTGCCGTTCAGACCGCCAGCGCAGTCGAAAAAGTGCCGAACCCGAACGATCCGCTGCTGAACAATCCTTCGCAACAGCGGATGCAGCAGCAACAGCAAACCAACCAGCAGATGCAGAAACGTCAGCAGGAGCAGAGTCTGCTCAACAGTCAGCAACAGCAGCAACTGAAGCTGAAGTCTCAAATCCAGAGCAATCAGCAACGGTTGCAGATCCAGCAGAATAACCAGACGCTGAATCAGAAACTGAATCAAACGCCTTAATCACCCCTTCAGGCGCGGTGTTCACTGCGCCTGATCCGCATTACCTCGCTCTAGACGAAATCCGGCCCGATCACATCAATCTTATCGGTACAAATACAGTCCACGCCCCAGCCCAGTAATTCACGGGCGCGCGCCGGATTATTCACCGTGTACACCAAAATATGCAGACCGGCGTCTTTAATCGCCCGCACGCGTTCTTCGTTGAGCAATTTATGGTTTAGATGCAGGGAAACGCATTCCAGTTCATCGGTCAGCGCTTTCCAGTCTTCGTGCCATTCATCGATCAGCAAACCACGCGGCAATTCCGGTGCCGCTTTTTTCGCAGCAACCAGTGCATCGAATTCGAACGAGGAAAGCAGCGGTGGAACGACGTGATCTTTCCATAACTCGCGTGCTGCCAGCGCCACATCGGTGCCGGTTTTTTCATTCAGACCCGTCGTCGGTTTGATCTCGATGTTCACCATCATGTCATGACGCGCGCAGCGTTCGGCGACCTGCGCCAGCAGCGGCAATTTCTCGCCTTTAAACGCGGCGCTGTACCAGTTACCGGCGTCAAGCTGTTCGAGCTTTTCCCACGGCAGTTCACCTGCCACGCCCCAGCCGTTACTGGTCCGGTTCAGGGTATCGTCATGCAGCAGGAAGATTTCCCCGCCCTGCGCCAGTTTGGCATCAAACTCGATCATGGTATGACCGTATTTTGCACCCGTATCAATAGCCGCCAGCGTATTTTCCGGAGCCAGCGCGCCGCCGCCACGGTGCGCCACAATGCGAGGGTAAGGCCAGGCTTTCATGTTCATTCCATCCGTAATCCGGTTTCAGTATCGAAAAAGTGTAACGCTTTCGCCGGGAAAACCAAGCGTAACAGCGAACCGGCTGTCGGGAATACTTCATGCGATAAACGAACCACAACGCCGCTGCCCGCCAGTTTGCCATGCGCCAGATTATCCGCGCCCAGCAGTTCCAGCGTATTCAGCACCATCGGAATACCGTTTTGCATATCATCAGTCAGGTGGATATGTTCAGGGCGGATACCGACCGTCAGCTCGCGACCGCCCCACTCCGGACGAGGAACCGGTAGCGGCAGTTCAAAACCGCCTTCCATCACCAGCGACGTACCGTCGGTGGTCAGCTGGCCGGGCAACAGGTTCATGGCCGGAGAACCGATAAAGCTGGCCACAAACAGGCTGGCGGGACGACGGTAAACCTCTGACGGCGTACCAATTTGCTCGGCGATACCTTTATTCATCACGATCACGCGTTGCGCCAGCGTCATGGCTTCGACCTGATCGTGGGTGACGTACAAACTGGTGGTGCGCAGTCGCCGGTGAAGCTGTTGCAGCTCAAGGCGCATCTGCACGCGCAGCTTGGCATCAAGGTTAGACAGCGGTTCGTCAAACAGGAATACCGCCGGTTCACGGACGATGGCGCGCCCCATCGCCACGCGCTGACGCTGACCACCGGAAAGCTCGCGCGGTTTGCGTTTGAGCAACGGGCCGAGTTCGAGAATACGCGCCGCTTCTTCAACACGGTCATTGATCTGCGCTTTGCCGAAGCCGCGGATTTTCAGGCCATACGCCATGTTGTCGTAGACGCTCATGTGCGGATACAGCGCGTAGTTCTGGAACACCATCGCGATGCCGCGATCTTTCGGTTCCAGCTCGGTCACACGCTGGTCGTTAATGTAGATATCGCCGGAAGTGGTGCGCTCGAGCCCGGCCACCATGCGCAGCAGGGTCGATTTTCCGCAGCCGGAAGGCCCGACCATTACTATAAATTCGCCGTCGGCGACGTCCAGATCAATGCTCTGGATAATCTGGTTTTTGCCGTCGTAGGATTTGGTCACTGCCTGTAATTTCAAATTTGCCATTTCAGTTACTTCTCACTGTCTACCAGGCCGCGCACAAACCAGCGCTGCATCAGGAGCACCACCGCCAGCGGTGGCAATAAGGTCAGGATCATGGCCGCCATCACCTGATTCCATTGGGTCGAGCCGTCACCGGAGGAAATCATGCTTTTAATCCCCGCCACCGCCGTGCCCATGGAGGCATCGCTGGTGATCAGAATCGGCCACAGATACTGGTTCCAGCCATAGATGAAGGTGATGACGAACAGCGCCGCAAGATTGGTTTTCGACAGCGGCAGAACAATGTCCCAGAAAAAGCGCATCGCGCCTGCGCCGTCGATACGCGCGGCTTCCAGCAATTCATCCGGCAAGGTCATAAAGAACTGACGGAACAGGAAAGTCGCGGTCGCCGACGCCATCAGCGGCAACGTCAGGCCGGTGTAACTGTCGAGCATATGCAGATTGGCTATCACCTGAACAGTCGGAAAAATACGCACTTCCACCGGCAGCATCAGCGTCATAAAAATCAGCCAGAAAAACAGGTTACGCAGCGGAAAACGGAAATAGACAATCGCGTAAGCCGAAAGCATCGACACCGAGATTTTGCCGATGGTGATGACCATCGCCATGATGAAGCTGTTGATCAGCAGGCGCCCGAATGCCGGACTGTTGTTGCCCGCGCCCTGCGTCCAGATAGTGCTGATGTTTTCCCACAAATGCGTGCCCGGGATCAGCGTCATCGGCACATCGAAAATCTGTTTGTTATCCAGCGACGCCGCCACAAACGCGACGTACAGCGGGAATAAAATCACCAGCACGCCGAGCAGCAGCATGATGTGGCTGAAGATATCCAGCCCTCTGCGGTTTTCAATCATTGGTAACGCACCTTACGCTCGACAAAGCGGAACTGAATGAACGTCAGGCCGCAAACCAGCAGCATCAGAATCACGGACTGCGCGGCGGAACTGGATAAATCCAGACCGGAAAAACCTTCGCGATAGACTTTGTAAATCAGCGTGGTTGTCGCCTGCACCGGGCCACCCGCTGTCGCGGCATCAATCACCGGGAAGGTGTCGAAGAAGGCGTACACCAGATTGACCACCAGCAGGAAGAAACTCACCGGCGAAATCAGCGGTAATACCAGATTGAAGAAACGACGTACCGGCCCTGCGCCGTCGATAGCCGCCGCTTCCACCAGCGATTTAGGGATCGACTGCAACGCCGCTAAAAAGAACAGAAAGTTGTAGCTGATTTGCTTCCAGACCGACGCCAGCACCACCAGGAACATCGCCTGACCGCTGTTTTGTGCGTGATTCCAGTTATAGCCAATCGAACCTAAGAAATGGGTGATCAGGCCCAGACCGGGGCTGAACAGAAACATCCATAAGACAGCGGCCACGGCAGGCGCGACGGCGTAAGGCAGGATCATCAGCGTCTGATAAATCCGGCTGCCGCGTACCACGTGATCGACCAGCGCCGCGAAAAACAGCGAAACGGCCAGCCCGATAAACGCCACCATAAAGCTGAATTTCAGCGTGGTGTAGAAAGAGTCGAGATAGTACGAGTCCTGAAACAGCTGCGTGAAGTTAGTCATTCCCGCGAAGGTACTGGAAAGTCCGAACGGATCCAGCGTCTGCACCGAATACCACAGCGCCTGACCCGCAGGCCACAGGAAGAATATCGCGGTGATCAGCAGCTGCGGCAGCACCAGTGCATAGGGCAACCAGCTGCAACCAAAACCGGGACGGTGTGAACTCATGATGGTTTACTCTTTAATGCGATGACGCGTTTGGCTCCCTCACCTTTGCAGGGGAGGGAGCCAAACAGGATTACTTAGTTGACGCTTCGAAGCGACGTAACAGTAGGTTCCCGCGCTGAACAGCGGTGTCTAATGCTTCTTTGGCGGTTTTCTTACCGCTCCACACGCTTTCCAGTTCTTCATCCACAATGGTACGGATCTGCGGCATGTTGCCCAGACGCAGGCCTTTGGTGAACGGTAATGGTGGCTTGTTCAGCATCTGGCGCGTGGCGACGTCAGAACCTGGGTTCTTCTCGTAGAAGCCTTCTTTTTTGGTCAGCTCATACGCCGCAGTCGTCACCGGCAGATAACCGGTTTTCTGGTGCCATTCGGCCGCGATTTCCGGCGTGGTCAGGAATTGCAGGAATTCGGCAACGCCTTTGTAGGTGTCTTTGTCTTTGCCGTTCATCACCCACAGGCTTGCACCGCCGATGATGGCGTTTTGTGGCGCGCCTTTGATGTCTGCGTCGTAAGGCATCATGCCCACGCCGTAGTTGAATTTGGAATACTGACGGATGTCAGCCAGTGAACCGGAAGAGGCGGTAGTCATCGCGCAGTCGTCGTTGTAGAACTTGGCGGTGGATTCATCCTTACGACCAAAATAGGTGAAATCACCTTTCTTGTTCATGTCTTCCAGCATCTGGATATGTTTGATTTGTTCTGGTTTGTTGAATTCCAGAACCGCATCAGTGCCATCGAAACCGTTATTTTTGGTGGCGATTGGCAGACCGTGCCAGGCGCTGAAGTTTTCAATCTGGATCCAACCCTGCCAGCCGCTGGCGTATCCACACTTCATACCCGCTTCACGCAATTTTTCGGTGTACGCGGCCATGTCCTGCCAGGTTTTTGGCGGCTGATCCGGATTCAGACCGGCTTTCTTGAACGCATCTTTGTTGTAATACAGCACCGGCGTGGAGCTGTTGAAAGGCTGGGACAGCAGACGGCCTTTGGAATCAGAGTAATAACCGGAAACGGTCGGCACGAACTGGGAAACGTCTTCTTTAATGCCCGCGTCGCTGAACACTTCGTACACTGGTTTGATGGCTTTACTGGCCATCATGGTCGCGGTGCCCACTTCATAAACCTGCAAAATCGCCGGAGCATTACCGGTACGGTATGCCGCGATACCGGCCGCCAGGCTTTCGTCGTATTTGCCTTTATAGACAGGCACGATTTTGACATCAGGGTGCGTCTGGTTAAAACGGTCGGCCAGCGAGTTCACTTCTTTGCCTAATTCGCCGTCCATAGAGTGCCAGAATGGAATTTCTGTCACAGCAAAAGCATTGGCGCTGAAAGCCAGCGTCAGCGCAGTGCCGATAACCGTTTTTTTGAGGTTGATGAACATGCCTGTCTCCTGAATTCTGCTGGTGTGCTGCAAGTGCAGAGAAATAATGGAAGTTAAGAAACGTTTTTAATCGCAGGTAAAATGACACGGCTAAATGACAGAAAAATAACCGTTAAATGACAATGAAGTTACAGCAGCGTTAAATGCAGGTGACGAACAGATGGCAAAAAATAAGGCGCATCTGGTGAACGATGCGCCTTTGGGTTACCGAAAAAAGAGGATTACAGCGCGCGTTTCAGGCGGGCAACCGCCTCGTGCATCTGCTCTTCAGTCGCGGTCGCGAAGGACAGACGGAAGGTCGAATGATCCGGGTTATCTGCATAGAAGAATTCGCCCGGCACAAACACCACGCCCTGCTCCAGCGTCTTTTTCATCCAGTCAGCGCAGTTGCGCGGCTCGCGAAAACGCGCCCACAGGAACATGCCGCCTTTCGGGTATTCAAACGTCAGCACGTCGCCCAGCTCGCGCTCCAGCAGTTCGGCCATGATCTGACATTTCTTTTTATACGCGGCACGGATGGTTTCGATCTGCTTCGGCAGACGTCCCAGACCGAGATAATATTCAGCGATAGTCTGCGACAGCGCGCTGGCGTGCAAATCGGCGGCCTGTTTGATGATCGCGACTTTGTGCAGCAACCAGTCAGGCATAATCACCCAGCCAAGACGCAGGCCCGGAGCCAAAATTTTGGAGAACGTCGAAGTGTAGATGATGTTGTCGGCATGACCGAACAGCGACTTGGACAGCTCAAACAGCGTCGGCTGGCGTTCATCGGTGAAACGCAGTTCGCCATACGGGTCATCTTCGACAATCAGGAATTCATGCTGTGCCGCCAGTTTCACCAGCTGCTCGCGACGGGCACGGCTCAGGGTCACGCCGCTCGGGTTACCGAACGTCGGAACCAGATATACACCTTTGATTTTCTGCGTTTTCAGCAGTTCCGCCAGTTCATCGACAATCATACCGTCGCCGTCAGAACCGACAGAAAGCAGTTTGGCTTCAGCCAGTTCCAGCGTCTGTAATGCCGCCAGATAGGTTGGACGCTCGACCACAAATACATCATCCGGATCCACCACAGCGCGCATCACCAGATCCAGCGCCTGCTGGGACCCTGCGGTCACCACGATATCTTCAGGGCTAGCCACCACGCCACGTTCCCGACAAAGCTCAGCAATACGCTCACGCAGCGTATAACTGCCTTCGGTCAGGCCATACTGGAAAGCATGTTCCGGCTGTTCGGTGATCGCCAGTTGTGTGGCTTCACGCAGTCCGTCGAAATCAAAAAGCGCTGAAGAAGGAATACCACCTGCCAGTGAGATAACGCCTTCCATTTTGCTGTGTTTCAGCAATTCCCGGATGGCCGAACTTTTGAGCCTGACCATACGGGCGGCGAGTAAACCTTCTGTGTTCATGACATGTTCCTGATGATGTGCAAAGTTATAAGAATGTGAGAGATGTTAATTTATAGACAAAATAAAAACCGCAAAGCGCTTGCCGTGCGGTTTTATAGATTTATCACAGATTTTCAAAAATCGAATTCAATTTATGCGCCGAGATAGGCCGCACGTACTGCTTCGTTGGCCAGCAATGCCGCGCCGGTATCTTCCAGCACCACATGGCCGTTCTCCAGCACATAACCGCGGTCGGCGAGTTTCAGCGCCTGATTGGCGTTTTGCTCGACCAGGAAGATGGTCATTCCTTCTTCGCGCAGTTGCTGGATGGTATCGAAAATCTGCTGGATGATAATCGGCGCCAACCCCAGCGACGGCTCATCAAGCAACAGCAAACGCGGCTGACTCATCAGCGCACGGCCAATCGCCAGCATCTGTTGTTCACCGCCGGACATGGTGCCCGACCGCTGAATACGGCGCTCTTTCAGGCGCGGGAACAACGTAAACACGCGCTCCAGACGTTCCTGAAACTGGTCGCGCGTGGCAAAGAAACCGCCCATCGCCAAATTCTCTTCTACCGTCATACGTGAAAACACGCGGCGGGCTTCCGGCACAATCGCGATATCGCCACGCATGATTTTGGCGGTCTGCCACTGCGTGATGTCCTGCCCTTCGAAAATGATCGAGCCATTCGTCGCACGCGGTTCGCCACATAAACTGCCGAGCAGCGTGGTTTTACCCGCGCCGTTCGCGCCGATCAGCGTGACGATTTCGCCTTTATTAATGCTCAGACTGACTTCGTGCAGCGCCTGAATTTTGCCGTAATGGGCGGATACCTGATTAAATGACAACATCTTGTTCTGTCCCTTCACCCATTAACTTTCGCCCAGATAGGCACGGATCACGTCAGGATTATTGCGAATTTCAGCCGGTGTGCCCTGCGCCAGCGGCGTGCCCTGGTTCACCACGTAGATGCGGTCAGAAATGCCCATCACCAGTTTCATGTCGTGCTCAATCAGCAGCACTGAGACGTTGTGCTGGTTACGCAGTTCGGCGATCAGCTGGTTCAGCTCTTCGGTTTCACGCGGGTTCAGACCGGCTGCCGGTTCGTCGAGCATGAGGATTTCCGGACGCGTCACCATACAGCGCACAATTTCCAGACGACGTTGCTGGCCATAAGCCAGATTCCCCGCCTGACGGTTAGCCAGCTCGAGTAATCCGACACGCTCCAGCCAGTCGGCGGCACGATCGAGCGCATCCGCTTCAGCGCGACGGAATCCCGGCGTCTTAAACAGACCGGCCAGCACACCACTTTTCAGGTGCTGATGCTGGGCGACCAGCAAGTTTTCAATCACCGTCATTTCGCGGAACAGACGCACGTGCTGGAAGGTGCGCACCACGCCCATACGGGCAATTTTCTGCCCCGGTAGGCCTTCAAGATGCTGGTCGCGCAGTTTAATGGTGCCACCGCTCGGTTTATAGAAACCGGTCAGACAGTTAAACACCGTGGTTTTACCGGCACCATTCGGGCCGATCAGCGACACAATTTCGCCCTGGTTGAGATTCAGCGCCACGTTATTGACCGCCAGCAGGCCGCCAAAACGCATCATCAAACCTTCAACCGCTAACAGAGGTTGCGTACTCATGCCTGTTCCCCCTGATCCGCGATTTGTTTCTTAGACAACTTCAGTTTGAGATGGACGCGTTTCATAGGCAATAAGCCCTGCGGACGCCAGATCATCATCAGCACCATTAACGCACCGAGCATTAACATGCTGTATTCGTTAAGATCACGCATCAGCTCTCGGGAGACCACCAGCAAAATTGCCGCCAGAATCACTGCAAACTGCGAACCCATCCCGCCGAGCACCACGATAGCCAGCACGAAAGCGGACTCCGCAAAGGTGAAGGATTCCGGGCTGACAAAGCCCTGACGCGCGGCGAACAACGTACCGGCGAAACCGGCAAACGCGGCGCTGATGGTGAACGCGGTCAGTTTGATGCGGGTCGGATTCAGACCCAGAGAACGACACGCAATTTCATCTTCACGCAGCGCTTCCCACGCACGGCCCAGCGGCATACGCAGCAAACGGTTGATGATGAACAAGGTGGCTATCACCAGCAGCAGCGCCACCATGTACAGGAAAATGATGCGGTCGCTTGGGTCATAGGCAACATGGAAGAAATTACTGAAGGTGTCCCAGCCGCCGTCGCGTGGCGTGCGGCTGAATTCCAGCCCGAACAGCGTCGGTTTCGGGATTTGGCTGATGCCGTTCGGCCCGCCGGTCAGTTCGGTATTGTTGAGCAGCAGGATACGCACGATTTCGCCGAAGCCGAGCGTCACAATCGCCAGATAGTCACCCCGCAATCGTAGAACCGGGAACCCGAGCAGGAAACCAAACGCCGCAGAGACCAATCCGGCCAGCGGTAACGCTTCCCAGAAACCGATACCGTAGTAGTGATTGAGCAGCGCGTAAGTGTAAGCACCGATGGCGTAAAAACCGCCGTAGCCCAGCACCAGGAGGCCGGACAGACCGACCACCACGTTCAGGCCGAGACCCAGCATGATGTAGATGAGCGTCAGCGTGGCAATATCCACCGTACCGCGCGAGACGATAAACGGCCAGGCGATAGCGGCGATAATCAGCACCAGCGCCAGCAGTTTTTGTTTCGGGGTTGAGCCGTCAAAGCTTGGCAAAACCCAACCCGGTCCGGAGACTTTTTTCAGGCTGCTGCTGACCAACGGGCGGAACAGCTGGAACACAAAGACGATGGCGCAGCCGATGGCGATCCACATCCAGCGCACTTCACCGGCACCGTTGACCACCAGCTTGGTGCCATCGAGGCTCAGCTGCAATCCCATGATGAACGCCGCCAGTACCAGCAGCACGAAAGCGGAAACCAGCGCATTTAACAGATTCAGGCGCTTCATACTTTCTCAACCTCCGGACGTCCGAGAATACCGGTCGGCAGCACCAGCAACACCACGATCAGCAGTGCGAAGGACACCACGTCTTTGTATTCGGTGCTCAGGTACGCCGAGGTCAGCGCTTCAGCCACACCTAAAATCAGGCCGCCGATCATTGCGCCCGGAATACTGCCGATACCGCCGAGAACCGCGGCGGTGAAGGCTTTCATCCCGGCCATAAAGCCGATGTACGGGTTGATGACGCCATAGAACTGCCCGAGCAGAACGCCCGCAACAGCGGCCATTAATGCGCCGATGACAAAAGTCAGTGAGATAACGCGGTCAGTGCTGATCCCCAGCAGGCTGGCCATTTTGAGATCTTCCGCGCAAGCGCGGCAGGCACGTCCCATACGCGAATAACGGATGAACAGCGTCAGCGCCAGCATGGCGACAAACGTGACGACCCAGATAATCAGTTGCATGGTGCTGATTGTCGCGGCGAAACCATTCGCCTCGCCCAGTTTCCACTGGCCAGTCACCAGACTTGGTAAAGCAAGGTCACGCGAGCCCTGAGTCAGGCTGACGTAGTTTTGGAGAAAAATTGACATCCCGATGGCAGAAATCAGTGCAATCAGACGCTTGGAGTTACGCACCGGCTTGTACGCCACGCGTTCAATGCTCCAGCCGTAGGCACTGGAAATCACAATCGCCGCGATAAAACCGGCACCGATCAGCAACCAGCTGGCGTCGATACCCATCATCATCAAAGCGGCGATTACGATAAAGGAGACATAACTGCCGATCATATACACCTCGCCGTGGGCGAAGTTGATCATGCCGATAATGCCGTAAACCATGGTGTAACCAATGGCGATCAGCGCATAAGTGCTGCCCAACGTCACGCCGTTGAACATCTGCTGAATGAAATAGAGGAACTGCTCTGACATACCCTATCCTTATTAATCAAGGGTTTGATAACTTGTGCTGAGACTGCAACCCGGCGCCTCTTATAACACCAGACGCCGGGCAGAGTAATGCGCTGTTCTGAAACATAATGCCCAAAATCATTCGTGTTGCATCAAGGCGGCAACTGAATGAATCCCCGGGAGCTTACACAGGTAAGTGACCGGGGTGAATGAAGGCGGCCAACGCAGAGGCGGCGCGAAGGATGCCGGGCATTTATTTGATTGGGGTAGACGTGCCGTCCTTATGCCATTCGAAGATACCGAATTCGAATCCTTTCAGGTCACCTTTCTCATCCCAGCTCAGCGGGCCCATGACGGTATCCACCGAAGCTGATTTCAGATTTTTAGCGATGTCAGCCGGTTCCATGCTGCCACTGCGTTCCATACCGGTGGTCAGCGCCTGCAATGCGGCGTAAGTCGTCCAGACGAACGGACCGGTAGGATCCAGTTTCTTGGCTTTCAGCGCATCTACGATTGGCTGGTTGGCCGGAACCTGGTCATAACGTTTTGGCAGAGTCACCAGCATACCTTCAGAGGCATCGCCGGCGATGTTAGACAGTGAGGAGTTGCCCACGCCTTCCGGCCCCATGAATTTCGCGTTCAGACCGGCCTGTTTTGACTGACGCAGGATCTGGCCCATTTCCGGGTAGTAACCGCCGAAGTAAACAAAATCGACGTTTTCTTTCTTCAGACGCGCCACCAGCGTAGAGAAGTCTTTGTCACCCGCGGTAACACCTTCAAACAGAACAACGTTGCCGCCGCCTTTTTTCAGTGCGTCCTGTACAGAACGGGCCAGGCCTTCGCCGTATTGCTGTTTGTCATGCACAACGGCGATGCGTTTTGGTTTGATAGTGTCGAGGATATATTTAGCTGCGGTCGGGCCCTGGTCGGAATCCAGACCGGTGGTGCGCATCACCATTTTATAACCACGGGTGGTCAGGTCTGCGTTGGTCGCAGCCGGGGTGATCATCAGCACGCCTTCGTCTTCATAGATATCGGAAGCAGGCTGAGTGGAAGAAGAACACAGGTGGCCGATCACGTAACGGATACCGTCGTTGATCACTTTGTTCGCTACCGCGACTGCTTGTTTCGGGTCACAGGCATCGTCATATTCCACGCCAACCAATTTGTCACCTTTCACGCCGCCTTCGGCGTTGATGTCAGCGATGGCTTGTTTTGCACCCGTAAATTCCATGTCACCGTACTGGGCGACCGGACCTGACATAGCACCAACAATGGCGACTTTGATGTCTTTTGCGAATGCCGCCTGACTCATTGCTAATGCAATACAACCTGCCAGCCAGATCTTACCCTTAGTTACTTTCATCCGATTACCCCGTTTGATGTGTGTTGTGGTTTGCTCTTTTTTGCCTGTTCAAAACATCGTCACTTACGAAATTTGGTATAAGTAATAATGAGTTACCGGCTTATTTCGTCTTATTTTCTAATAAGACTTTATAATTCATATCATTAAACAGGAATTTTCTTCTGCAAATCAAATAGCACAATCAGAAATATGAGGTGTAAACAGAATTTTATTTGGGTGAAAAAGTGGAGTGGAATTAAACAATCAGTCGTAAACACTGGCTTTATTGATTAAAGCCAACATTTATCGCTTATGCAGTGATCCCCAAAAAACTTTTCGACCTGTTACTGTACAAAAAAAGTTACGCCCGATTTTTAGTGGATTCCGCTACACTAAACGCCCCCCTTTTTCTGACCTTCTGCCTCATGAAATTAACTATCCAAAAACTGACGTCACTCAGCGCGCAGGATCTCATCGACCTGGCAAAAATCTGGCCGGAGCAAACTGAAAGCGACTGGCAAGCCAGCCTGCAAAATGACCATGCACTGTTTGCCGCAGTGTTCAATGAACGCATTCTCGGCGCAGTGAAAATCACGCTCGACGGCAATCAGGCTAAACTGAGTGATCTGCTGGTGCGCGAAGTGACGCGCCGTCGTGGTGTCGGGTTGTATCTGATGGAAGATTTACAGGCGCAAGTGCCGCAGGTAAAAAGCTGGACGATGAAGGCTGAGCCGGAACCGGTGCTGGATGCATTTATGCAGGCATGCGGGTTTTCACTGCAAGGGAATATCTGGAAGAAACCATAAATCCGGCATCAGATTTCAGGCATAAAAAAAAGCGACCCGAAAGGTCGCTTTTTTCGTTGCTACGTAAAGTGGGATCAGGCTTCGATCGCCATACGCAGTTTTTTCATCGCGTTTTTTTCCAGCTGACGAACACGTTCTGCGGACACACCGTATTTATCGGCAAGTTCCTGCAGGGTTGATTTGTTTTCGTCGTCTAACCAGCGGGCACGAATGATATCCTGGCTGCGTTCGTCCAGACCTTCCATTGCAGAGGAAAGTTTGTCGGTCGCGTCCTGATCCCAGTTATCTTCTTCGATGGTTTCTGCAAAGTCAGAACTCTTGTCTTGCAGATAAAGCATCGGTGCCATCGCTGCGCCGTCGCGTGGTTCATCGTCCGGTGTCGGATCAAACGTCATGTCCTGAGCGGCCATGCGTGATTCCATTTCCAGCACATCTTTGCTGGTGACACCCAGTTCGCGTGCAACGTGCTCCACTTCGTCGTGGCTGAACCAGCCCAAACGCTGTTTGTTTTTACGCAGGTTAAAGAACAGCTTACGCTGCGCTTTAGTGGTGGCGACTTTCACGATGCGCCAGTTACGCAGCACATACTCGTGAATTTCTGCCTTGATCCAATGCACGGCAAAGGACACCAGACGCACACCAACTTCCGGATTAAAGCGACGAACCGCTTTCATCAGGCCGATATTCCCTTCCTGGATAAGGTCTGCCTGTGGCAAACCGTAGCCTGAATAGTTACGGGCAATGTGAGCAACAAAGCGCAGGTGAGACAGGATCAGCTCTTTCGCTGCTTCCAGGTCACCGTCGTAATGCAGCCGTTCAGCCAGTGCCCGTTCTTCCTCTGCGGTGAGCATAGGATAGGCATTGGCGGCCCGAACATAGGCTTCCAGGCTACCTTGGGGTACTAATGCTAAAGTGCGCATTTCTTTGGTCATTCAAGCCTCTCATGTATGACGTAATGCAGGTTTTATACCACGTTGCTGCGGGATGATACCGCTACGTTGCTGGCCATTATTGGCGACAACAAAGCAACGCCGAGCCCTTCATATTCGCTGCTCTTCGACCACGAATTTTACATAAAGTTCACGGGCAGATTCAACAGTCTGAAGACTGTATGTGACAGACTGACTATTGGATAGTGAATTTGTGCCATTGCAGGGAAAGCAGGAAAAGATGGGACGATATAGCAATAAACGGCTGTTCCCCTGTACACAAAGACTGAGCAGCAGGGGAACATTATAGCAAATTATCGCTACTGTGGTGTAAATCGCCGTAAATGTTGAACCGTTGCCAGCCAGGCAGCGATCCAGCCAATCATAGCGGAGACGATCAGCAGCAGCAGGCTTTCGTCCCAGCCCAGACCGTGCAGGTCAAAGGTGGTGCCGAACACTTGCGCCACTTGCGTCACCACGCTCTCAAGGCGCAGTACCAGCACTTCGGAAAGGATAAGCGACAGCAGTGCGCCGGTAAAACCGAGCATCGCGCCGCCGTTCAGAAATGGTCTTAAAATGAACCCGTCGGTCGCGCCAATCAGCTTCATGACGTTGATGGTATCGCGACGGCTGAAGATACTCAGTCGCACACTGTTACCAATCACCAGGAAGACAGCGATCACCATCAGAACGCCGATCATGGCCGCAATTTGCCCGACCAGTCCGGTCAGCGCAGCAAGACGCGCAAACCAGCTGTCATCCATGCGCACTTCGTCCACGCCATGCACCGCTGCCACGCGGTCGCGCAAGGTGTTGAGCGTTGCGGAGTCCTGGAAATTCATTTTAGGCGTGATGATAGCCACCGCTGGCAGCGGATTTTGCTCCAGCATGTCCATCGCGCCGCCAAAGCCTGACCAGTTGCGGAATTCGCCCATCGCTTCTTCACGGGACAGATAATTAACTTTATCGACGCCCGCTTCGGTTTTGAGGGTTTTGACCACATTTTCTGCGGCGTCATCATCCAGCGCTTTGTCGAGATAAACGGTCAGCTGTGGCGTCGGATACCACTGTTCGGCCGCGGTACTGACGTTTTTCCACACCAGATAACAGACACTCGGCAGCGTCAGGGAAATCGCGATGACCATCACCGTGAGCAATGTCGCCAGTGGCTGACGCAACATGTCAGCCAGCGCGTTCATCCACGCATAACGCCACTGTTCACGCCAGCCACCCTGCAAGGCTTTACTTTTCGCAGCGCGGGCGCTTTTCGCGGTTTTCGCCGGATTCGGACTGTTCGCCATTAGTACACCCCTCCCGACGACATACGGCCCTGACTTAACGTCAGCGTGCGGTAATTACGGCGGGCAATCAGACCCACATCATGCGTCGCCATCAGAACGGTGACACCCACGCGGTTAAATTCTTCGAATAAACGCAAAATGCCTTCTGACAGTTCGCCATCGAGGTTACCGGTCGGTTCATCCGCCAGCAGCACTGCAGGCTTGTTCACCACCGCACGGGCGATGCCCACACGCTGCTGTTCACCACCGGAAAGCTGGATGGGCAGGTTTTTCGCTTTATCCAGTAATCCGACTTTATCCAGTGCCGCGGAAACGCGACGGCGGATATCTTCAGTGCTGGCGCCGGAAATAATCAGCGGCATCGCCACGTTGTCATACACGGTGCGATCCATCAGCAGATGGTGATCCTGAAAGATCATGCCGATCTGACGACGCAGAAACGGCACTTCGCTGGATTTCAGACGGCTGATGTCATGGCCGCCAAACAAAATGTGTCCGGCACTCGGGCGCTCAATGCCGCAAATCAGCTTGAGCAGGGTACTTTTACCCGCGCCAGAGTGTCCGGTCAGAAATGCCATTTCCGCTTGCTGGATGTGAAAATTGACGCCCTGAAGCGCCTGTCGTCCGCCCAGATAAGCTTTACTGACCTGTTCAAAGCGAATCATCCGTATTAATCCTCTCGGGCAAAAAGTGCCTCAATAAAATCGTCTGCCTTAAACGGCCTTAAATCTTCGATACCTTCACCGACACCAATGTAGCGGATCGGAATGCTGAACTGATCGGCGATGGCAAAGATCACGCCGCCTTTCGCGGTGCCATCCAGTTTAGTCAGCGTTATCCCGGTCAGCCCGACGGCTTCGTTGAACAATTTCGCCTGACTCACTGCGTTCTGGCCGGTGCTGGCGTCGAGCGTCAGCATCACTTCATGCGGCGCATCTTCGTCGAGCTTCTTCATCACTCGAACAATTTTCTTCAGCTCTTCCATCAGATGCGCTTTATTCTGCAAACGTCCGGCGGTATCAGCAATCAGCACGTCGATATTACGGGCTTTCGCCGCCTGAATGGCATCGAAGATAACAGACGCGGAATCCGCACCGGTATGCTGCGCAATCACCGGGATCTTGTTACGCTGACCCCAGACCTGCAACTGCTCAACGGCTGCGGCGCGGAACGTATCGCCAGCCGCCAGCATCACAGATTTACCCTGTGCTTCAAACTGACGCGCCATTTTACCGATAGTCGTGGTTTTACCGACGCCGTTTACACCAACCATCAGAATGACATACGGGGTTTTCCCGCTGACATCCAGTGGCTCGTCGACTTTCGCCAGTATTTCGGACATTTCTTCCTTCAGCTTACCGTACAACGCATCAGCATCTTGCAGCTGTTTACGCGATGCGTGTTCAGTCAGTGAGGCAATAATTTTGCGGGTAGTTTCGACACCCACGTCGGCGATCAGCAACTGTTCTTCCAGTTCTTCAAACAGATCGTCGTCGATTTTCTTACCGCGGAACAGACCGACAAAACCGGAGCCGAGATTCTGCTTGGTTTTGACCAGGCTGCGTTTGAGACGGGCGAAGAAACCTTCTTTGGTCGGACGTTCCTGCTCCGTTTCACCGGCAGGTAACACAACAATCGGATCCAGCGCCACCGGCAGAGGTTCTTCAGCAGCGGCAGAGTCGTCGACATAATCAATGGCGTCCAGACGTTCGTCTTCGGCGATTTCTTCTGCCGATTCAACAAACTCGTCTTCAACCGCTGCAGGCTGCGCGGCAACCTGCTCGGTGATATGAACAATTTCTTCTGCCAGTTCAGCGGCGGCCTGCTCGTGAACCGGTTCTGGATCCTTGAGCGGTTCCGGCTCAACTTCTGGCTCAGGTTCCACTTCTGGTGCCGGTTCAACATCTGGCTCAGGTTCAACTTCTGGCTCAGGTTCGACGTGAGGAGCCGGTTCAGCCACCGTTGCGATTTCAGCGGCAGACTCAGCAGATGTCGCAGCATCCCATTCGCCCGGATGTTGTTCTACCGGCACACCCGGCGCTTCAGCAGGTTCTTCACGCGCAGGCGCTTCGGCCGGTTGCTCTTTGGCAACCGGATGTTCTTCAACAGCAGGAAGTTCTTCAACAACCGGCTGTTCTTCGCGGATTTCTTCCTTCTGCTGTTCTTCTTCCTGACGGCCACGGCCAAACCAGGAGAAGAAACCGCGTTTTTTATCTTTTGCCATTTTACAACTTCACTCCTCGCCGTTAATGACTGGCGAACGGATTATTAATAGGGTTATGGTCAGGCAGTCTATCACTTTCCCCTTCAGGCAACACGCCCGCGTATTGAATTCCGGTGGTTTTTCAATCGACAATGTTAAACATTTGCCCAATGCCCGCACACCGGTAGAATAGCCTTCCAAACGATATGCAACGAAGCCGACGGCTTTGGATTACACAAGCGAACTATGGCAAAGAAACCCAACACTCCCGCCGCAGGCCAGATCCGAATTATTGGCGGACAATGGCGCGGACGCAAACTTCCGGTTCCACACAGTCCGGGACTGCGCCCGACCACCGATCGCGTACGCGAAACGCTGTTTAACTGGCTGGCGCCGGTTTTACAGGGCGCGCATTGTCTGGACTGTTTTGCAGGCAGCGGCGCACTCGGTCTGGAAGCATTGTCCCGCTACGCGGCCAGCGCCACACTGCTGGAGTTTGAGCGCCCGGTTGCGCAACAATTAGAGAAAAACCTGGCGCTGCTAAACGCCGGTGATGCGAAAGTATTTAACGTCAATACATTGAACTGGCTGGCAAAAGCCGGAAATGCTTTTGATGTGGTTTTCCTCGATCCGCCTTTCCGTAAAGGCATTCTGCAAGACACCCTGAACCTGCTTGAGCAAAACCAGTGGCTGGCTGATCAAGCCTGGATTTATGTCGAAACAGAAGCCGAGCACGGGACGTTGGATGTGCCCGCCAGCTGGCGGCTGCACCGCGAAAAAGTCGCCGGACAAGTTGCTTATCGTCTTTACCATCGCGATGTGACGCCTGAAACCGGCTCACCAGAACAGGAGCTGTAAGATGTTGATCAATATTGGTCGGTTGTTGATGTTATGTATTTGGGCGTTTCTGGCGTTTAACCTGATCCACCCGTTTCCGAAGCCGATCAAATACTTTTTAGACGTGGCGATTGTGTTCATGTTCTTCATGCACGGCTTGCAGGTGATGCTGCTTAAAGCCACGCAGGGCAAGGAAAAGGACACCATCGGCCCGTGGCTGCAAACCCGAATTTTCCTGTTCGGCGTGTTCGAACTGATGGCGTGGCAGAAAAAACAGCCGCCGCTGCCGTCTAAAAAATAGTTCTCCGCTTTACGGCGCGTCCTGCGCCGTAAACGTCACAAACCGCGTCCCTTTCACGGTCAACACGCCTTTTTGTCCTTTCGCCAGTGCGTTGTACGTTGTTTCATCCAGTTGCAATTTAATCTCTGAACCGCCCTTCAGCGGTTTAAAGTACCCTTCGTATTTCTTATCTTCGACCGGAATATGTTCGCGCTGACGTGAGCGGCGGTTAGGGGATAAATATTCGCGCTTGGCCGTGATCTCGACGCTGACCGAACGCGGCGGCGCCGCATCATTCTCGGCATTTGTCCGCCGCTGCTGGAAATACTGGCGGGTGGCGAAAATCGCAATCACCAGAACAAACAATACAAAAATCATCGGGGGTTTATTCATTATTTGGGCGGCTTCGCTGAAGATAAAAACGGAAATTTATCTGTCCAATTTACCACAGGCGGACAGACCACACCGTCCGATACAGGGATTTCTGATTGTCGGCGGTACGCCGACTCTCCTACACTGAGGATGAGTACAGGAAAACAGGATGCGTTTTCCTGAAGGCAGATCCTTGCGTTAGTTTGATTTTCTGTTCTGAAACATAAAAGGATAAACAATGAGTTGGCCATTCCTCGCAGTATTTTTCTCTGGCTGGTTATTCGTGGATGCCAGCTATCGCGGACCGCGCTGGCAGCGCTGGGTGTTTAAGCCCGTCACGTTATTACTGCTGCTCTTGCTTGCCTGGCAGGCACCCACGCTCAATGTTTACAGCTATCTGATCCTGCTGGGGCTGGCGGCGACGCTGGTGGCAGACGGCCTGTTGCTGCTGCCTGAAGAGCGGTTCATGTACGCCATCGGCGCGTTCTTCCTCTCGCATCTGCTGTATACGCTCAGTTTCGCCAGCCAGATGACCATTACCTTTTTCTGGCCGCTGCCGCTGACGTTGCTGATTATCGGCGCCCTATTGCTGGCGGTGATCTGGTCGCGTCTGGCAGAGCTTCGGTGGGCAGTGACCACTTACATCGCCATGACCTTGCTGATGGTCTGGCTGGCGGGCGAGCAGTATTTCGCGCGCAGTACCGATATGGCATTTTCGTTGTTCTGCGGCGCAGCGCTGCTTCTGCTGGCCAATATTTTCTGGCTGGTCAGTCGATACCGCGTCAAGTTTCGCGCGGCTGACGCGCTGGTTGCCGCCTGTTACTTCGGCGGACACTTCCTGATTGTCCGGTCGCTTTACCTGTAAATTCCTGCGGCGGAACCGTTCTGGTTCCGCTATATGAAAATTGTTCTTGACCTTAGAGCTGACTCCAACGTTTACAATGGGAGTAATTCCACTCGGTTTCGAACCGGAGGCTTTATGATCCCAATGAAAAATAACAACAGCTGTAGCTGCGGATGTCAGGGCAAACGCGCGCCTGCACTGCATATCAACAAAATCAGCACGCCCGTGCAGTCCGGCACACATCCTGCCAGCTGTTGCAGTGACAAAGCCCCGCTGGCGGCTTCGGCTTGCGCGTCCACCTCTGACAGTTGCTGCGCCCCGAAGACAGGTGAGCACTTACACACCTCAGATGACAGCAGCGCTGAAGGCTCGCCGGGCGAAGATGACCCCAGCACGCCGCTTTCCGGCAGCCAGCAATACAGCTGGAAAGTGGAAGGAATGGATTGCCCGGCGTGTGCCCGCAAAATCGAAAAAGCCGTGTCCGGCATTGACGGTATCAGCCGCGCCAAAGTGCTTTTTGCTACTGAAAAACTGGTCATTGATGCCGGTTTTGATATCACGCAAAACGTGCAGAATGCCGTTACTGCTGCAGGTTTCACCCTGCAATCTCTCGATAACAAACAAAACACCCCGCCACCGGAAGAATCACGTCTGAAAGAGGCGCTGCCGCTGATCGCCCTTTCGGTTCTGATGCTGCTGAGCTGGGTGCTCGATCATTTCAACCCGCAAATGGGTGAAATGGCGTTTATTGCCACGACGCTGGTGGGATTGTGGCCGGTACTTCGCCAGGCTATCCGCCAGACCCGCGCAGGTTCACCGTTCGCCATCGAAACACTGATGAGCATTGCTGCGATTGGTGCGCTATTTATCGGTGCCACCGCTGAAGCAGCGATGGTGCTGCTGCTGTTTATGGTCGGCGAACGTCTTGAATCTTTTGCCGCCAGCCGGGCTCGCAGCGGTGTGAAATCGCTGATGGCGCTGATCCCCGATACCGCCGTGCGTGTGGTAAATGGCAAATCTGAAACCGTGCCGGTCAGCAGTTTGCTTCCCGGTGACGTGATTGAAATCGCCGCAGGCGCACGTCTGCCTGCCGACGCCATTTTGCAAAGCGCCGCCAGTTTCGACGAAAGTGCCCTGACCGGTGAATCAGTCCCCGTCGACCGCATGCCCGGAGAAAAAGTCCCCGCAGGCAGCCTGTGCGTTGACCGGCTCGCGCATCTGGAAGTGGCCTCCGCGCCCGGTAACAGCGCCATCGACCGCATTCTGCAACTGATTGAAGAAGCTGACGAACGCCGGGCGCCTATCGAGCGTTTCCTCGATACTTTCAGCCGCTATTACACGCCGGTCATTATGCTGATGGCGCTGCTGGTGATTATCGTTCCTCCGCTGGCAATGGGGCTTTCGTGGGAAACCTGGATTTATCGCGGGCTGACATTACTGCTGATTGGCTGCCCTTGTGCGCTGGTGATTTCGACTCCGGCGGCGATCACCTCCGGACTGGCAGCGGCCACGCGTCAGGGTGCATTAATCAAAGGCGGCGCGGCGCTGGAACAACTGGCATTGATCCAAACCGTCGCGCTGGATAAAACCGGTACGCTTACGGAAGGTAAGCCGGAAGTCACCGACGTTTTAACCCTGAACGGTGCCAGTGAAGGCGAGGTGTTAAGCCTGGCCTCGGCGGTGGAGGAAGGTTCCCATCACCCGCTGGCGCAGGCGATTTTGGCCCGTGCAAAAACCAGTAATCCGTCACCGCTCACAGCGCAGGATCGCCGGGCGCTGACAGGTTCAGGCGTTGAAGGTATCGTATCTGGCCGTAAAATTCAGGTGCTCGCGCCGAAAAGTGTGGCAGAAAACAGCCTGACAACAGAGACTCTTGCGCGAATTAATGACTGGGAATCCACCGGGAAAACTGTGGTAGTGGTGTTGCAGGAAGATAGCGCGATAGGCCTGATTGCGATGCAGGATCGCCTGCGGGATGACGCCGCAGAAGCCCTGCAGAAACTTAAAACCCTCGGCGTGTCGGCGGTGATGCTGACCGGTGACAATCCGCGTGCGGCAAAAACCATCGCTGACCGGCTGGGCATTGATTTCCGTGCAGGCTTGCTGCCTGCGGATAAAGTTTCGGCAGTCACCGCGCTGAATACGCAGAAACCGGTAGCGATGGTCGGTGACGGCATCAATGATGCACCGGCGATGAAAGCCGCGACCATTGGTATTGCAATGGGAAGCGGAACGGACGTCGCGCTGGAAACGGCAGATGCGGCGCTGACGCACAACCGCCTGAGCGGGCTGGCGCAGATGATCAGCCTTTCACGCGCTACCCGCGCAAATATCCGTCAGAACATTACGATTGCGCTGGGGCTGAAGGCGATTTTCCTGGTCACCACGCTGATGGGGCTGACCGGATTGTGGCTGGCCGTGCTGGCGGATTCCGGCGCAACAGCGCTGGTCACCGCCAATGCGCTAAGGCTGTTGCGCAATAAATCGAAGTAACCAATATGGGGCTGAACATTCAGCCCTGTTTTTCGACCAGACCTTTACATAATAAATAGCGATACGGCTGGTTTTCGGTATCCGATGCCAGCAGCGTATGCTCCATAAAACGGCAGAAACCGGGAATATCGCGGGTCGTTGCCGGATCATCGGCGATGATCAGCAGCGTTTCGCCATCTTTCATGGTGCGTACCGCTTTGCGAACCATCATTACAGGTTCCGGGCAACGCAGCCCCAGCGCATCAAGCTGATGGTCGGGATTGATAAAGGGGTCGGTCATTTCGTGTCTCAACATCTACCTACGTGAATGGGCGGTTGTTTGGCAAAGGCGGATAGTTTAACCCGCTGGTTTTCTGGCGCAACAAACACGGCTCATTGCGCTAAAATTAACCGCTGGATCTGTTGCGCAAACGGTGCGCAAACAGGTACTATGCGCGCCGCACGCGATAATCGCTGCGAAAGTAAAAATATTCTTGGGTTCCCTCACCCCAATCTGCTAATAAAAAAAGGTCACATATATGTACTCCTTTACTGCTCAGCAGCGGTTTTCCGCGCTGATATGGCTTTCGCTATTCCACATTGCCATTATTACTTCCAGTAACTATCTGGTTCAGTTGCCCGTTTCCATTTTTGGTTTCCATACCACCTGGGGTGCGTTCACTTTCCCGTTCATCTTTCTGGCCACTGACCTGACCGTGCGTATATTCGGCGCGCCGCTGGCACGACGGATCATCCTTTCCGTGATGGTGCCTGCGCTGGCAATTTCCTATGTCATCTCGGCGCTATTCTTTGAAGCACAGTGGCAAGGCGCGCAAGGGCTCAGCAGCCTGAATATCATGGTTGCCCGGATCGCCACCGCCAGTTTTATGGCCTATGTGCTGGGGCAAATACTCGACGTTCACGTATTCAACCGCCTGCGCCAGAACCGCCGCTGGTGGATTGCGCCGGTGGCCTCGATGTTCCTCGGCAATATCAGCGACACGCTGTCCTTCTTCTTTATCGCTTTCTACAAAAGTACCGATGCCTTTATGGCGCAGCATTGGGTGGAAATCGCGATGGTGGATTACACATTCAAGGTGCTGATCTGCCTGGTGTTCTTCCTGCCGATGTACGGCATGCTGCTGAATATGCTGCTTAAGCGTTTATCCGCGCAGGGAAATAACCCGCATTCTGCCGTCCGCGCGCACTAAATAAGTACGCTGTAAGACACAAATCGCGCCATAATCTGACTTGCATTTGTGGCCTGAATAGGTTGCCATAAAGGCTGTTAAGTCAACATGTAAGCCTGGTGAACAGGCCACTTAAGGAAGCCCGATGCGTAATATCGCGAAAATGATGGGAATGGCAGTATTGATCGCCGGTCTGGCTGCGTGTGACGGTAAAACCACCGACGCACCTGCCGCAGATAAAAGTGCGCCCGCGGCCACAGCAGCGGCAGCGACCGCGCCGGTCAGCCTGCTGGAAGGTAAAGTCACCTTTTCCCTGCCGCAGGGAATGAGCGACCAGAGCGGCAAGCTGGGCACTCAGGCAAACAATATGCACGTGTACGCTGACAGCACCGGTCAGAAAGCCGTGATTGTGATCCTGGGTGATAACACCACCGAATCGCTGGACGTTCTGGCGGGTCGTTTACAGGATCAGCAGAAAGCCCGTGATACTAATCTGCAGATTGTGACCAATAAATCTATTCAGGTGAATGGTCAGACATTGCAGCAACTGGACACCGTGATCACCTCTGCGGGTCAGAAAGCCTATTCTTCCATCGTACTGGGCAAAGTCGACAGCCATTTGCTGACCATGCAAATCACCCTGCCGGCAGATAATCAGCAGCAGGCGCAGACCGATGCAGAAGCGATTATCAACACCCTGAAAATTCAGTAATTTCAGGCGTGGTAAAGCGAAAAGGCGAGGCTCAGGCTCCGCCTTTTTTGTCTTATACTGTTACTCATTCTCACAAAGGACGCCTCCACTGTAATATAAATGTAACAATTCCGTCATAAATCACAGTTCGTTTGTGCGCGAATGGCTAAAATGATGTTCGTTTTGGAACACCTTTGCTCCGCCATTTCATCCGTGGCTCATGATGAGTCCGACCTGATTTATGCCATCGGAGGCATTTATGCTCAGTATCTTTAAACCCGCGCCCCACAAAGCTCCTGTTGATGAGGCTCACGTCGATCCGCTTTACCGCCGTCTCCGCTGGCAAATCTTCATGGGGATTTTCTTCGGGTATGCGGCCTACTATCTGGTGCGCAAAAATTTCGCGCTGGCCATGCCTTATCTGATTGATCAGGGCTTCTCCCGTGGCGATCTCGGGTTTGCGCTGTCCGGGATTTCCATCGCGTACGGCATCTCAAAATTCATTATGGGTTCGGTCTCTGATCGCTCTAATCCGCGCGTGTTTTTACCCGCCGGTTTGATTCTGGCCGCAGCGGTGATGTTGTTTATGGGCTTCGTGCCCTGGGCAACGTCAAGCATCGCCATTATGTTCGTGCTGTTGTTCCTGTGTGGCTGGTTCCAGGGCATGGGCTGGCCACCGTGCGGTCGCACTATGGTTCACTGGTGGTCACAGAAAGAACGTGGCGGCGTGGTGTCGGTATGGAACTGCGCGCATAACGTCGGCGGCGGTATTCCTCCGTTGCTGTTCCTGCTGGGTATGGCATGGTTTAACGACTGGCACGCGGCGCTGTATATGCCCGCTTTCGGCGCGATCCTGCTGGCCGTCTTTGCCTTCATGACCATGCGTGATACGCCGCAATCTTGTGGTCTGCCACCGATTGAAGAGTACAAAAATGATTATCCGCCGGACTATGTAAAAGAGTCTGCGGAACAGGAACTGACGGCAAAACAGATATTTATGCAGTATATTTTGCCTAACAAATTGCTCTGGTATATCGCGCTGGCTAACGTTTTTGTCTATCTGCTGCGCTACGGCATTCTCGACTGGTCACCGACCTACCTTAAAGAAGTGAAGCATTTCGCGCTGGATAAATCCTCATGGGCGTATTTCCTTTATGAATACGCAGGTATCCCCGGCACGCTGCTTTGCGGCTGGATGTCAGACAAAGTGTTTAAAGGCAACCGCGGCGCCACCGGCGTGTTCTTTATGGTGCTGGTGACTATCGCAACGGTGGTTTATTGGCTCAATCCGGTCGGCAATCCGGGTATTGATATGGCCTGTATGATCACCATCGGCTTCCTGATTTACGGGCCGGTGATGCTGATTGGTTTACATGCACTGGAACTGGCACCGAAGAAAGCAGCCGGAACCGCGGCAGGCTTTACCGGTCTGTTTGGTTATCTGGGCGGCTCAGTCGCGGCAAGCGCGATTGTGGGTTATACCGTGGATTACTTTGGCTGGGACGGCGGTTTTATCGTGATGATCGCGGGTTGCGTGCTGGCCGTTCTGCTGCTGGTGCTGACCATGCTGAGTGAGAATAAGCACAAAGCGCAGCTGGCAAGAAATGGCTGATTTCAGCG
Source organism: Rahnella ecdela (assembly GCF_019049625.1). Lineage (GTDB taxonomy): Bacteria > Pseudomonadota > Gammaproteobacteria > Enterobacterales > Enterobacteriaceae > Rahnella > Rahnella ecdela. Next base: position 64,702 of record NZ_JAFMOY010000122.1, on the reverse strand, counting down.
GGTAATAAGATAGCCAAAGCAGGGCAAACGCCCTGCTTTGGTATGACGATTTTAGTTTTACAGCAGATCAGCTTTCTTCAGCCAGATACATCTTGCGCAGGTAATGCGGCACGGCGTCGTCGGCGTTGGAGCCGATGATTTCCGCATCCGGCATGGCGGCTTTCAGGCGCGGCAACGAACCGCTCATCAGACAGCCTTTACCGGCCATCGTCAGCATTTCAAGGTCATTCAGACCATCACCAAATGCGATGCAATCTTTCAGTGAATAGCCCATCAGCTTGGAAACATATTCCAGCGCATGGCCTTTCGATACGCCACCCGCCATCACTTCCAGACACACCGGTAACGAGAAGCTGACGTTAACACGGTCGCCCCAGCGCGCATTGATCGCTTCTTCGAGCGGCAGCAGTTTGTCGTGATCTTCACAGGTGAAATACACTTTGCAGATCCCATCGGTTTCCAGCCAACCCGGTTCAAACAGTTTGTATTTAAAAACGGATTCGCGGAAGAAATCGTCCTGATCTGCGCGGTCACGGTTCATGTACCAGTCATCGTTGCGATAAACGTTGGTCAGAATATCCGGGTTGTTATGCATGATGCCAAACAGATCTCTGGCGATGTCTTCATCCAGATTGTGCGAGAAAATCAGATCGCCGTCGGTATTATGCACGCGCGCACCGTTGGAGGTGATCATGTACGCACTGATTTCCAGATTGTCGCGCATCTGCGCCACGTCGATATGGTGACGCCCGGTGGCGAACACAAAATGCACGTCGCGCTGTGTCAGCAGTTTCAGCGTCTCTTTGGCGAACGGGCTCAGGGTATGATCAGGTGATAGCAGCGTGCCATCTAAATCGGAAGCAACAACATGGTACATAGCGTTAGGTTCTAACCTCTGATGGAGTTGTGCGCGGCGAACCGCGGATTAATGCTGTCGCGCAAAAAAGCGCATGATAGCGTCCAGCGCCTGTGCCCTCAGGTCGTCCCGTTCAAACAGGATCTCATGGCGCGCGCCTTCGATGACCAGCGGTTTTTCCCCTTCACAAGGGTGCCCCGCAACGGCCATGGCCTGACAAAAAGCAAGATGGGACCGGTTATCCACCACACGGTCTTCGCTCGCCTGCAATAAAAGAACAGGAGTGGAGATTTTTTCGGCTTCTTTGAGGATATGCATCCCCGCCTCAATTCCTTCACGCACCCAGTGATAGGTAGGTCCGCCGACCTGCAACTCAGGGTAATCCGCGTAAAAACGCAGATTGCGGCGATAACGTGCGCGGCTGTGCGTGAGCTGGTTGACCACAAACGGCAGCGGCCGCCAGTGTCCCGTACCCAGCGCATAACCATCGCGACGAACCGGACGATTCTCTGCCCAGTTAAGAATGCGGCGGGATAACCAGTCCGGCATCGGCAAATAAATACCGGTCATCGGTGCGAGTAACGCCGCGGCATCGAAATTCTGCGGATTTTTCGCCAGGTACAGCGCCAGGATCGCACCGCCCATGGAGTGTGCCAGCGCAAACTTTTTAGTGTACTGACGCGGCGCAATCTCCAGCTGATAAAAGCGGTCGAAATCTTCCACATAATCGTCAAAGTGCTTCACATGGCCGCAATGCGGATCGTCGAGCATACGCCCGGAACGCCCCTGCCCGCGGTGATCGATAATCATGACATCGTAGCCGCAATGGAATAAATCGTAAGCCACTTCAGGATATTTTACGTAGCTTTCTATACGCCCCGGTGACACCACGATGACTTTATCGTGCTCAGGGGAACAAAACCGGACGTAGCGGATAGGCACATCATCAACGCCGCTAAACTCACCTTCTTCGCGTGTCCGCCAGAAATCCAGCAAAGGCCCGGTCGCAAAGGCTGCAAACTCCTTCTCACGTGTTAACCACTTCGCAAAATTCACAGGCATTCAATGATCCAGAGTCGTCAAACGGAGAGGAAGAAAGTGTTATTTGTGAGTTATAGCGCAATTATAGACAATGGCGTATTGTGCCATAAAACAACCTAAAACGTACTCAGGGAGTCTCGCAATGACACTGGACTGGTGGTTAACCTACCTGCTCACCACTTCTATTTTAAGTTTATCACCCGGTTCCGGCGCGATTAATACCATGAGTACGGGCATCAGCCACGGCTATCGTGGTGCCGTGGCATCGATTGCCGGCTTACAGCTCGGTTTGACCATCCACATCGTGCTGGTGGGTATCGGGCTGGGCGCGCTGATTTCATCATCACTGATGGCCTTTGAAATTCTCAAATGGCTCGGTGCGGCATACTTAATCTGGCTGGGTATTTGCCAGTGGCGTTCTGCCGGTGCGATTGACCTGAACGCGCTCGCAAGCAGTATGCCGCGTCGTCGTCTGTTCAAACGCGCCATTCTGGTGAACCTTACCAATCCAAAAAGCATTGTGTTTCTTGCCGCACTATTCCCACAGTTTATCATTGCTCACCAGCCGCAGGCTGCACAATACGTGGTACTGGGCACGACAACGGTCGTGGTCGATATCATTGTGATGATTGGTTACGCGACGCTGGCCACCCGAATCGCCAACTGGGTAAAAGCCCCGAAACAGATGCAGTTGCTGAACCGCATTTTCGGCTCGCTGTTTATGCTGGTCGGTGTGCTGCTGGCGAGTGCCAGAAAGGTATAATCTTTCAGAATGCAAAAAGGGTTCGGTATCAACCGAACCCTTTTTTTTAAAAATTTTTCTGATTAACGGTTCATGATCAGCGCGATGCCAAAACCTGCAAACACCACGCCCGCCACACCATCAATCCATTTTGCTAAACGCTGATACCCGCGACGCATTTTCGGCAGGGCAAAAACCAGCGCCACTAACGAGAACCATGCCAGGGTTTCAACAACGATCAGCAGGAATATGCCCAGACGCTCGCCGCCGCTGACGCTGTCACCAACAAACATGGAGAACACGCTGCCGAAATAAATTACGGCTTTAGGATTCGAAAGATTGGTCAGCAGTCCGCGCATAAACGTGCGACCACGGGCAGGCAAGGCCACCGTTGTATCATCGCCGCTTTGCTTTTTAGCACGTGCGGATTTCAGCAACTGCCAGCCCATCCAGCACAAATACAGGCCACCGCCGACGGTAATAATCTGATGCAACCAGGCCATTTTTTGAAGAATTAAATGTAAGCCCATCAGCGCAACGGCGGCCCAGACCAGAACGCCCAACGTAATGCCAATCACACCCATCATGGCTTCTTTACGCGACCGGCTGGCAGCGGTTTGTGAAACAAAGAAGAAGTCCGGCCCCGGACTCATCAGCGCGATCAGATGAACCATCGCAACCGTCAGGAATAACATCAGCATGATTAACTCTCTGTATTATGTGTAGGTAGGGAACAGAACTCTTATTCGTCGCCGTTATCGATATGGTCACGGATCATGGTCATAAACGGTCGCCCGAATTTCTCCAGCTTACGCTGCCCGACGCCCGTGATATCCAGCAAATCGCTCGGACTGACGGGCAGATGCTCAGCCATTTCCAGCAGCGTCGTGTCGTTAAACACCACGTATGGCGGCACGTTATTTTCATCCGCCAGCGACTTACGCAGTTTGCGCAATTTGGCAAAGAGCTTGTGATCGTAGTTTCCGCCGTACGTTTTCTGGCGGGAAGTACTTTTAATCTTCAGCGTCTGAATTCGTGGTACCGCCAGCTGTAACGGGATTTCGCCGCGCAACACCGGACGTGCCGATTCAGTCAGTTGTAACGCGGAATGCATGGCGATATTTTGCATCACCAGCCCGAGGTGGATGAGCTGGCGAACCACACTGGTCCAGTGCTCGTTACTGTGTTCTTTGCCAATACCGTAAACCGAAAGCTTTTCGTGACCGTATTCGCGGATACGCTGATTGTTCGAGCCGCGCAGCACTTCGACCACATAACCCAGACCAAAACGCTGCCCGACGCGTGCGATGACTGACAGCGCTTTCTGCGCGTCCAGCAAACCGTCGTAGCGTTTTGGCGGATCCAGGCACACGTCGCAGTTACCACAGGCGTTCTGTTTACCTTCGCCAAAGTAATTGAGCAACACCAGACGGCGGCAGGTTTGCGCTTCGGCAAACGCGTTCATCGCGTTGAGTTTGTGACGTTCCACATCCTGTTGCGCGCCAGCCGGTTTTTCTTCCAGACAGCGGCGCAGCCAGGCCATATCGGCCGGATCGTAAAGTAGTACGGCTTCCGCAGGGAGGCCATCACGTCCGGCACGGCCTGTTTCCTGATAATAAGATTCAATGGTGCGCGGAATATCGAAGTGCACCACAAAACGCACGTTAGGTTTGTTGATGCCCATGCCAAACGCGACGGTAGCGACCACAATTTGCAGGTCATCGCGCTGAAAACCTTCCTGCACGCGGGCGCGCGTTTCGTTATCCAGCCCGGCGTGATACGCGCCGACGCTCAGCCCGCGGCTTTGCAGGCGGGCGGCAGTGTCTTCCACTTTAGCGCGGCTGTTACAGTAAATAATGCCGCTTTTGCCGCGCTGATCCTGCACAAAGCGGATCAACTGATCGAGCGGCTTAAATTTTTCCACCAGCGTATAACGGATATTCGGACGGTCGAAACTGCTGACTTCAATCAGCGGATCGTTCAGTTCCAGCAGACGGACAATATCGTTACGGGTGGCTTCATCGGCGGTTGCGGTCAGCGCAATCACCGGTAACTGCGGATAGCGCAGTTTCAGCTGGCCGAGCGCACGGTATTCCGGACGGAAATCGTGACCCCATTGGGAAATACAGTGAGCTTCATCCACGGCGAGCATCGCCGGATTCCACTGTTGCAGTTGTTCGAGGAAATCGCCCATCATCAGGCGTTCCGGCGCGATATACAGCATTTTGATCCGCCCCGCGCGGCAACCGGCCATCACTTCCAGCTGTTGGTCACGGGTTTGGGTCGAGTTCAGGCAGCCGGCTTCAACGCCCGCCGCCATCAATTGGTCGACCTGATCTTTCATCAGGGAAATGAGCGGCGAAACGACCAACGTCAGGCCATCCATCACCAGTGCAGGGATTTGATAGCACAGCGATTTACCGCCGCCTGTTGGCATCACTACCAGACAATCCCGGCCAGAAATGGCGGTGTTGATAATAGTTTGCTGGCCTGGTCTGAATTGCTGATAGCCGAAGGTATCGCGTAATACCTGATGAGCCAGCTCTTCTTTGTTTATCACTGCCGCCGTAGACACTCAATTCCCCAACTGTTCAAACCACCCGGCTAAGCCCAAAAGCCGCCGGGGCTGTACTGCACCGACATAATATACCCTAAATTATCCGCAATGCCGCTAACGCAACTGCAACCAGACGTATGGCGGGAATTACATAATGTCGTTAAGCATGATACCGACGCCGATACGGGTTTGCTTGTGGTTATAGTCGATCAGGGATTCACCGTACCCGCTGAAGACCTGAGTATAGAAGCGAACCTGCTTGGAAATCGGGTAGCTCCAGCCAGTGGTTGCTCCGCCGTAACCGGTATTCCAGTTGTAACGACTTTCCACGCTGAACACGCTGTCGCCCCACGCATAACCGACTTTCAGGCGGTAATAGCCCATGTATTTGTTGATGTCCGGGTTATCGTCGTTTTCATCGCTTTCAGGGATGCGGTACCAGGGTTTTAAATCCACCTGCCAGTTGCCGTGTTGCGCCATGAAACGGGCATAAACACGGTTCCAGCTGCGGGAAGTCGGGTCTGAGCGGCCGTTAGACTGATGGACAACGCCGTATTCTGCTTCACGCAGCGTCCAGCCGAGGAAATCATAATCCGTCGCCCAGGCGAGGAAGAGCTGCGGTTCATAGTTGGTTTCACGAAAAGGCGAAGACCCGGCGCGGTTGGAAAGCTGCCAGAAAGAGTTTTGTGTATAAGATCCACCGAGAACCGAGTTATCACCCGCAATACCGCGCCACAGAGGGAACGCCAGACTGAGCTGGAATTCCACTTCATCATGCTTTGCTTCATTTGCCCAGTCATAAGACTGAATCGCTTTCTTATTGATATTGCTGGTATCGGTATACAGCAGGAAGTTAGGTTCGTAAGGATACAAGGTGAACGGATTGTCGTGCTCCTGCAGCATATTCGCAATAATGCTTCCGCGCACAGCAGGTTTATCATGCACTTCCTGTACCGTGGCTTCTTCTGCAAAGCCTGCTAATGGCAACGCCAACAATGTGGCCCCGACAGCCCAATTTATACGCATTATTCCTTACCCTCACCCTAAGTTATTGATTAATTATTTTTTGAAATAATCCCGCTGTCTGTTCCGTCATTTACTGGCTAAAAGCAGAAAAATCTCGCAGCAGAGTATTTTACACTCGAATACATTTCCACATGAATATGTAATACATTTATCGTTCGTCAGGTAGTAATCCCTTTCTGTCGCACCTAAAATCAACACTTCGTTAACTTTTTCGGCGAACATACGGTCCACTCGTTTTCGTCAGGAATTCATTCATGTCTGCTTCATCTCTCAGCCACGAGGCTGCCCTGCAACTGATCGGCAATATTTTCGTCTACGATATGCCGTTTAACCGCGAACTGGGCCTCGAGCTGAAACGTCTCGACTGCGACTACGCAGAATTAAAATTTACCAACCAGACCAAACTGGTTGGCAATGCCGCACAAAGAATTCTGCACGGCGGCGTGATTGCGGCGGTGCTGGATGTCGCTGCCGGTCTGGTGTGTGTGACCAGTTCGCTTATCCGCCGCGACAAACCCGATCACCCGTTGCTGGAAGCGGAAATGCGCCAGCGGCTGTCAAAGATGGGCACTATTGATTTACGCGTGGATTATCTGCGTCCGGGCCGTGGTGATTACTTTATTGCTTCGGCAAGCCTGGTGCGCGCAGGCAATAAAGTTTCTGTGGCGCGTGTCGATCTGCACAACGAGACCGGCGTTCACATTGCCACGACCACGGCGACCTATATGGTCGGCTGAAATCAGGTAAACTCCGCTTCTTTCCTTACTTTTTTTCAGGTACCTCATGGACGCACAACGTACCCGGCAAGGTGTTATTTTTGCCTTCATCGCCTATCTAATTTGGGGAGTCGCACCCGCGTACTTCAAGCTGATCAAACAGGTTCCTGCTGACGAAATTCTGACTCACCGGGTGATCTGGTCATTCTTCTTTATGTTAGTGCTGCTCTCCGTCAGCCGCAGCTGGGGCGATGTCCGGCGGGTACTGGGACAACCGAAGAAAGTCGGCATGTTACTGATTACTGCCCTGCTTGTCGGTGGGAACTGGCTGATTTTTATCTGGGCGATAAATCATGATCACATTCTGGAAGCCAGTCTCGGCTACTTTATCAATCCGCTGGTGAATGTGGTGCTCGGTATGCTGTTTTTGCGGGAAAGGTTCCGCAGTTTACAATGGTTTGCCGTCGCGCTGGCTTTTGCCGGGGTACTGGTGCAGGTATGGATTTTTGGTTCGGTACCAATCATCGCCATCGGGCTGTCACTGACGTTTGCCTTTTACGGTCTGCTGCGTAAAAAAATCGGTGTGGATTCGCAAACCGGTATGCTGATTGAAACGCTGTGGCTGCTGCCGGTTGCGGGAATATACCTGTTCTTTATCGCCAACAGTCCGACCAGCAATCTGGCCGCCAATCCGTGGCCGCTGGATTTACTGCTGATGGCTGCCGGGATTATTACTACCATTCCGCTGCTGTTCTTCACCGCCGCCGCCGCCCGCCTGAAGCTTTCAACGCTGGGCTTTTTCCAGTATCTCGGCCCGACGCTGATGTTCCTGCTGGCGGTGGTGTTTTACGGTGAAACCGTCAATACGTCGCAGCTCATCACCTTTGGGTTTATCTGGGTGGGCTTGCTGTGCTTTATCACCGACGCGCTTTATACGCAGGGCCGTTTACGTCGAGGAGGACGCGGGCACAGCGCTGCGTGAAATAAAGCGCGCCATCGCCGGACCGGTTGCCAGGATGGTGATCAAACGCAACGTCTGCATCGCCATCACAAACCCTAAATCCGCATGACTGCCCGCCGCAATTATCGCCACGGTATCCAGCCCGCCCGGGCTGGTCGCCAGATACGCCGTCAGCATATCCACACCCAGCAATTTGGTCAGCACCCACGCCATACCGCCGCAAATCAGCATCAGCCCGATAATCGACGCAATCATCTGCGGCAACGTGCGCAATGCCAGTTTGAAAATAGGACGCGTGAACCGCAATCCGACACTCCAGCCAATCAGCGTGTAAGCCATCGCAAGTAACCATTCAGGCACCTCTAAGGTCACGGTTCCGGTGGAATGTAAGACCGCACCGACCACCGCCGGAAGCAGTAATGCGCCGGAAGGAATACGCAGGCGCGGCCCGAGCCAGACGCCCGCCAGCGCCAGAAATAGCGTGGCGAAAAAGCGCCACGTCAGAGGCGGAAACCACACGACCGCAGCCGCCAGCGACGCGCTGTCGCCCATCGCCATACGCGCTACAAATGCGGCAGCCGTGGCAACAAACAGCACGCGCAGATACTGCATAAACGCCACCAGACGCACGTCTGCCCCGAAATCACCGGCCATAGCCACCATCGCACTGGCACCGCCGGGGGATGAACCCCACGCACCGGTCGGGCCGGGTAGCTGGCTAAAACGCACCAGCAACCAACCGGAAAGTCCGCTGGCGAGCAGCGTGGCGACCAGCACCATCAGCACCAGCGGCCAGTCATTGAGTAACGGGGGTAATATCGATGGCGACAAGCTTTGGGCAATCATACAACCCAAAATGCCCTGAGATATTTTGAAAAATAGCGGGTGGATACGCACGCTGGCGCCCAGCAGCCCCATGATGACGCCGATAATCATCGGCCCCAGTAACAGTGCGGCTGGCACATGGAAGGTCTGAAAAATAATGCCCAGGACAAGCGAGGCAACAACGAGGATAAACCACTGGCCCGCCGGAGCCATCCTTTCCATCAACATGGGTTCTGGTCTGTAGTTAAGAGAATTCAACGCTCTTTATTAACATATTTCAAACACCGGTGGGAACCGCAGGGGGAAACAACGCAGGAATTTCCCTCTCAGAATGCGCCTGAGAGGGAGAAATTTTGTCTGTCCGGTTATAACCAGTTTTTACGTTTGAAGTACAGATAAGGTGCCAGACCGGCGAGGATCATCAGTGCAATCGCACCCGGATAACCGAATGACCATTTCAGCTCAGGCATGAATTCGAAGTTCATCCCGTAGCTGGATGCCACCAGCGTTGGTGGCAGGAATACGACGGATACCACCGAGAAAATCTTGATGATGCGGTTCTGCTCGATGTTGATAAAGCCCATCGCCGCCTGCATCAGGAAGTTCACTTTCTGGAACAGGGATTCGTTGTGCGGCAGCAGGGATTCGATATCGCGTAATACTTCGCGCGCCTGCTCCAGCTGACCTGCCGGTAAACGGGCTTTACGCACCAGGAAATTCAGCGCGCGCTGGGTATCCATCAGACACAGACGGACTTTCCAGCCGATATCTTCCAGTTCTGCCAGCGTGGAAAGCGCGGCGTCATATTCGTCGCCCTGATGCCCTTCCATAATCACGCGGCTGAGTTTTTCCAGATCGCTGTAAATATTTTCAATTTCGTCCGCCAGCTGTTCGATTTTGGTTTCGAACAAATCCAGCAGCAATTCATAAGCATTTCCATCGACCAGTTTCTGGTTGCGGGCACGCATACGGTAAAGGCGAAATGCCGGTAATTCGCGCTCACGCAGAGTGTACAGACGGCCTTCGCGCACGGTAAATGCGACGGTGCTGTTGCCCGCATGGTCTTCGGCATCTTCGTAATAAAAGAAGGAGTGAATGTGCAGACCGTCTTCGTCTTCAAAGAAACGCGCAGAGGCTTCGATGTCGTCCAGTTCAGGACGCGTCGCCAGGCTTTGCCCTAATTCACATTGAACGCGCTCACGTTCCTGCTCGTCAGGCTCAACCAGATCGACCCACAGTGAAGTTTTGAGATCGTCTGACTCGTCCAGCTCTAAACGGGATAAGCGGCTGTTTTCTAATTTAAAAGCACTCAGCATGTGCCCGTTCTCCCAAAAATTACGGAAAGTGGACAACGCGTTGAAGCACAGAAAATCACGGAGTGAAAAAAGTCACCGGCGTAATTCAGACCAAATTCAGATCTGACTCACAGCGACAGAACGGGGGTCGCTGACAACCACTAAGGCCATCAGCAATGAGGAGGGCCTTAGAAGTGGTACCTGGAAAACAGGTTATTGAGCCAGTATCTACTGGGTGTGTCCAAGGCGCAGTTCCTCATTGATAATAGTGCGCGCATGTTACGACGGTAATAAAAAGACTGTCAACCGCCAACAAATCTATTCTGGCAACATTAATGCATAAATTTCAGGCGGTATTGATAACCTTTCCCGGCTTATGTCTGGCCGTTTTTTTGGCTACACTCAGACACCGTATTTCTCCGATACCAGGCTTCTCAGGCAGAGACTGAAATGATTAAACAAATAAACCAGGACACGCTGTGTGATCTGATCACCAAAGCCGCTCATTCCCCGCGACTGCGCCAGAATCTGAATATCCATCCGGCACCGGAAGATGACGTGCAACGTCTGGCAATTGCGATGGAACCGGGTACATATGTGCGCATCCACCGCCATCCGCACACCTGGGAAATGCTGACCGCCCTGCGCGGACGTTTTCTGGTACTGATTTACGATAACAGCGGTAAAGTCACCGACCGTCTGTGGCTCGGCGCAGAAACCCGTCTGCTGGAAATCCCGGCCAATACCTGGCACAGCGTGTTATCCCTCGACGAAGGTGGCGTGATTTTTGAAGTGAAACATGGCGCGTATCAGCCCGTGCAGGAACAAGACTATCTGTCAGGCACGCCGCCGGAAGGCGAAGAAGGCGTAAAAGAAACGCTGGAATGGTATGCGAAAGCCGAAGTGGGTGAGGTTTTCGCCCTTTAATACACCGCTGTGCAAGCGTCAGCGGCGCAGGGCTTTTGAGTGCGGACAGCGCGCAGCAACCGGAGCGTACTAAAGTACGTGAGGATTGCGAGCACTGCCCAAGCTCAAAAGCACCAGTAAGCTAGTTTGCGGCTTCTAACCTGGCGTAGGCGGCAACGAGCCACTTGATCCCCTCGCCCGGAAACGCCACTTGCAACCGGCTGTGTTCGCCGCTGCCTTCCATGTTGACGATGGTGCCTTCACCGAATTTTGGATGCGTGACGCGCTGACCGAGTTTGAAACCGGTATCGCTGACGCTGGTTGGCGTGCCAACGCTGCGGTTGCTCATCGGGCGTGACACGTTGGCGCGCATCCTGACTTCTTCGACACAATCTTCCGGTAATTCACCAACGAAACGCGACGGACGATGTGAGACTTCTTTGCCGTATAAGCGGCGGGTTTCGGCGTAAGTCAGGGTCAGTTTCTGCATGGCGCGGGTGACGCCAACGTAGGCCAGACGACGTTCTTCTTCCAGACGACCGCCTTCTTCCAGCGACATCTGGCTCGGGAACATGCCTTCTTCCATCCCGACGATAAACACCTGCGGGAATTCCAGACCTTTCGCCGAGTGCAGCGTCATCAGCTGGGTGGCATCCTGATTGGCATCCGCCTGCCCTTCACCTGCTTCGAGCGCAGCATGCGACAGGAACGCCTGCAACGGCATCAGGTCTTCGTCTTCATCCTGATAGCTGAACTGACGCGTCGCCGTCACCAGTTCCTCTAAGTTTTCAATTCGCGCCTGACCTTTTTCGCCTTTTTCCTGCTCATACATAATGAACAGGCCGGAATCCTTGATCACCCGGTCAGTCTGCACGTGCAGCGGCATGTCTGACGTTTCATGTGCCAGCGCGTCCACCAGTTCGGTGAAACGTTGCAGGGAAGACGCTGCACGGCCCGCCAGCACCTTCTCCTGTAACAGCGCACGCGTAGCCTGCCACATGGTCAGCTGACGGTCACGGGCGGTCTGGCGCACCACATCGAGCGTGCGGTCACCGATGCCGCGCGTCGGGGTGTTCACCACGCGCTCGAACGCCGCATCATCATTGCGGTTGGACATCAGGCGCAGATACGCCAGCGCATCTTTGATTTCCTGACGGTCGAAGAATCGCTGCCCGCCATAAATTCGGTAAGGCATCGCCATCTGCAACAACGCTTCTTCCAGCACACGCGACTGGGCATTGCTGCGGTAAAGAATGGCGCAATCTTTCAGTGCACCGCCGTTGTCCTGCCAGGTTTTGATGCGGTTAACCACAAACCGCGATTCATCCAGTTCGTTGAATGCGCAATACAGTGAAATCGGTTCACCCTCGCCGTCTTCGGTCCACAGGTTTTTCCCCATACGACCGTTGTTGTTTTCAATCAGCGAGTTAGCGGCTTTCAGAATGGTGCTGGTCGAGCGGTAGTTCTGCTCCAGACGGATGGTTTCCGCATTCGGGAAATCTTTCAGGAAGCGCTGAATATTTTCGACCTGCGCCCCGCGCCAGCCGTAGATCGACTGGTCATCGTCGCCGACGATCATCACGTTATTGTTGTCGCCCCCCAGCAGACGGATCCACGCGTACTGAATGCTGTTGGTGTCCTGGAATTCGTCCACCATCAGGTTGGTAAAGCGTTCGCGATAATGCTGCAAAATATGCGGCTTGTTCAGCCAGAGTTCATGGGCGCGCAGCAGTAACTCGGCGAAATCCACCAGCCCGGCGCGGTCACAGGCTTCCTGATAGGCCTGATAAATGCGTAACCAGGTCGCTTCGACAGGATTGTTATACGTTTCAACGTGCTGTGGGCGCAAACCCTCGTCTTTTTTGCCGTTGATGTACCACATCGCCTGACGCGGCGGCCATTGTTTCTCGTCGATGTTCAGCGCTTTGATCAAGCGCTTAATCAGCCGCATCTGGTCGTCGCTGTCGAGGATTTGGAAATCCTGCGGCAGATTAGCGTCCAGATGGTGCGCACGCAGCAAGCGGTGCGCAAGGCCGTGGAAGGTCCCAATCCACATGCCACCCTGACTGGTACCAATCAGCTGGTCGATACGGTGGCGCATTTCCGCCGCCGCTTTGTTGGTGAAGGTGACCGCCATAATGGAATATGGCGAGCACTTTTCTACTGCCAGCAGCCATGCAATGCGGTGAACCAGCACGCGGGTTTTGCCACTGCCTGCCCCGGCCAGCACCAACAGATTGCTGCGCGGCGCGGCCACGGCTTCACGTTGTTTTTCATTCAGGCTGTCGAGCAGGTCAGAAACGTCCATAGGCACCGTTTGTCAGGATGAGAAAAGCACTCACCAGGTGAATGCTTTTCTACTGTGAATTTATACAGAGTAATTTAAGAAGGGATTATAGCAATGCTGTCAGCGATGCCAACTGCGAAATCTCAATATGCGGTAACAGGCGGGCATCCTTAATGTGCATCAGGTCGCCTTCGCGCAAATTAATCCAGCACGATTGCATGCCGCAACGCACGGAACCCGCGACGTCCGTCGTCAGGTCATCGCCTACATGGAGGATGTTTTCAAGCGGAATATCCAGCTTCATCGACGCCTTTTTATACATGTCGGCGTAAGGTTTCGCCCGTCCATGATCGCCCGCACGCAAGGTAAACTGGAAATATTGCGCCAGACCGCAGGCGTGCGGATCGGCATTGCCGTTGGTGATCGCCACTAAAGGCCAGCGTTCGGCAAGAGAGGCCAGCGCGTCGTGATTTTCTCCCGGCACATAAATCCGGCTACGCCACAGGGCGAAGGTTTCCATCGCGGCTTTTGTGCCGAGTTTCGCGTCACTTTCGCTCAGGCCCGCACGCGTCATTGCCAGCAATACGGCCTGACGACGCCATTCGGTGACGTCGTGATAAATCTCAGCGTCCTCTGCCAGCAATTCTGCACGCATCAGGCGGATGGTGTCCGGTGCCATTTCAGCCAGTGACGGATGGAAACCCTGAATCGATTTCAGCGTTTCAGAATCGGTACGACGAATAACATCGTAATTGTCATACAGCGTGTCGTCTAAATCGAAAGTGATCGCTTCAATGCGTTTCAGCGGACGATAGAACTTCATCATGATTTTCCTCGTTTTGCGCGGGGATGCGCGGCGTCGTAAACCGTCGCCAGATGTTGAAAGTCCAGATGGGTATAGATTTGTGTCGTGGACAAATTCGCGTGGCCCAGCAGTTCCTGTACTGCGCGTAAATCACCGCTGGATTCCAGTACATGCGTGGCAAACGAGTGACGCAGTTTATGCGGATGAATATGGCTGTTGACGCCCTGTTTCACGCCCCATTCGGCAAAACGCTTCTGAACATTCCGCGCAGAAATACGGCTGCCTTTGCTCGACAAAAACATCGCGTCATCCTGCGGATTAAAATCAGCGCGGCGTTCCAGCCAGTGCTTGAGCCAGGTGACGGCAGTGCGCCCGATCGGCACCTTGCGTTCTTTACTGCCTTTACCCAACACGCGCACTTCGCCGGAGGCCATATCGATATGCTTACAGTCGATACCCACCAGTTCAGAAAGACGCAGTCCGCCGCCGTACATCACTTCCAGCATCGCGCGGTCACGCACGGAAAGCGGATCGTTGAGGTCGATTTCCAGCAGTTTATTCACCTCATCGACATCAAGATTCTTTGGCAGATGTTTCGGTGAGCGTGGCGTGGAAATCCCTTTGGCAGGATTGGCGCTTAATACGCCCTGACGCACCAGCCAGTCGAGAAAACTGCGCAGCGAAGACATGCGCAGCGCCAGACTGGAAGGCCCTAAACCGGCGCGCTTGCTGCGCGCGAGTAACATGCGGACTTTTGGCGCATCGAGTTGCTGCCAGTGAGAAATACCTATTTCGCCGGAAATGGCGATCAGGGCTTCTAACTGGCGGCTGTAATTGGTGGTGGTAAGCGGACTGAGTTGACGTTCGACGTGCAGGTAACGCAGAAACGCCTCCACTGCGGGATAGAGAGGCGATTCGGTGTGGCTCATACCCGTTCTATCCAGCGTTCCAGCAGGCCGGGTAACATTTTAGCCAGCTGATCGAGTAAGACCGTGCCCATCCCCGGCTGATAGTGTTGCGGGTCGCGGCTGCTGAAAATCAGCATGCCCAGTTCGCCCTGCTCACCCATCAGGGAAAGCGCGACGGAACCGACAGCTTTGGCCTGCGGCAATAGCAGCAACAGTTCAGGACCATTCAGGCCGCCGAGATAGTGCGGGGTTTCACCCAGCCGCTGAATACGCATTGATTCAAACGCCCCGCGACTCACCGCCAGATGGGTGAAATCAGAAGGGGCACCGATACGCCAGCCTTCACTGAACAGACGCACATTGGCGCCCGCCAGTCCGAGACTGCGCGCCCAGCGTTGCAGGCGGTTAAGCATATCCTGCAAACTACTGGCCGCCGCGAGCGTGGCCTGCAACTCGATCATCCGTCCGAACAACGATTCGTTGATCGAGGCCTGCTCCATCAGCAAGGTAATTTCTTCTTCAAGCTGCGCAATCTGATGACGCTGACGTCCGAGCTGCCATTCAACCAGCGAAATGCTGCCTTTCACCGGATGCGGTACGTGCATCTGCTCGACACTGCGGGCATTGCGAATAAAGAAATCCGGGTTTTGCAGCAGATATTGCATCACGCTGTCGTCGTCGAGTGCTATCACCGGTTCAATCTGGTCATCAAGATTGTTCATAGATGAATAAATCCGTCGTAAACATGAGTGGCAGGTCCGGTCATATACAGCGGGTGACCCGGCCCTTTCCAGCGAATTTCGAGGCTGCCTCCCGGCAGTTCCACCTGAACTTCTTCAGCAAGTAACCCTTGCTGGATACCGACTGCAACAGCGGCACAAGCACCACTTCCGCACGCCTGTGTTTCACCGGCACCCCGTTCGTACACGCGCAATTTCACGCTTTCCGGACTGAGGATCTGCATGAACCCCACGTTCACACGCTCGGGAAAACGCTCGTGGCTTTCCAGCAACGGCCCGAGGACATCGACTTCTGCCGTTAACACGTCCTCGACCTGCAATACGCAGTGCGGGTTTCCCATCGACACTACGCCGCAGAATACTGTGCGCTCTTCTGCACGCAGAATATAGGTCTTTTCCGGTTTCGCTGCACGGAAAGGAACCTGTTGCGGTTCAAACACCGGCTCACCCATATTGACCTGAACTTCTTCATCTTCCGTTACCGTCAGCACCATGCGGCCAGTCTGCGTACTGACGCGAATATCGCGTTTGTTGGTCAGACCTTTAATGCGGACAAAGCGGGCAAAGCACCGCGCGCCATTGCCGCACTGCGCCACTTCGCTGCCGTCTGCATTGAAAATACGGTAATGAAAATCTAATTCGGGGTCATAAGGTGGCTCTACCACCAGCAGCTGGTCAAAACCCACGCCACGGTGACGATCGGACAAACGGCGGATCAACTCAGGCGAGAAGTAGACATTTTGAGTGACGGCATCAACGACCATAAAATCGTTTCCCAGGCCGTGCATTTTGGAGAACTGCATAACTGACTCCGTTTACCGCTGGTCAAATCCAGTCGCGATGATCCCTGAAGGAAAGGGCTCCGGCAGTACTGCACGAAACCCCCGGCACTGGCCGGTTAATCTCTGGAATTAGTCGTGAGATCTTCTGGTGATACACCTTTCTGCTGCGATGAACCGTCGTTAGCAGTACCTGGAACATTACTGGTTTTCTGAGTCGTTGATTTTTCCGGTGGTGGGAAATACAACGGCCCTTTCAGTCCGCAACCGGAGAGAGAAAATAATATCGTCGCGGCCAGAGACCAGCGTAAAGCGTTTTTCATTTTATGAATGCCCGTAATTCATGCGACCAAGCTCTCTATAATCGCAGGTGGATCATGAAAAGCAACAGGAATCGATAAAACACGCGGGCACATTTTCAGGGTTTAAGGAGAAGGAAAGCCAGATATTCTGCCGCGTGTCCGGGATTGGGACGTCTTTTCTAATGCAACTGAAATTGCTGTTTCAACCGGGAAGGTTCGACTTCAGTTTCAGGCAAAGGCGCGCAGGTCGCAGATAACGCGTTGCTGCGAAATGGGATCACCTGAATGCGCTCATCAAGGGACACAATCTGGTAGAACTGCGGCAGGTTAAAGTTGATGAAGCTTGAGCCGTAGGTAAACCGGTCGTGCGAGGAGGAGTAAAAGCGACTGACGTCACGCACCAGATCTTCTTTACTGCCTTCACAATGGTGATAGACCTCGACGCGGTTCGACTCGTCGAGAATGTAGATATTAAAACCAATGTCGTCAGCGCTGTCTTCAAAGAAGAACTGAATGATCCCTTCGCTGGCGTAGCCGTCAATGACCGCAGGCAAATGCGCCTGGTCAGTCTGCAATTTCACCGACAATCCGTGCAGTTTGTTGTTGGAAATCGCACCGTAAAACTCGATGGCGTTTTCCAGCTTCTGCACTGAAACACTCAGGCGTTCGAAGAACAGACCCCAGGTTTGTCCCGCGACACGCACGGCTTTGAAACGGCCAGGTTCGAGACGTTTGCTCGAGAGGCGAAGTTCGATGCATTCCGACACCAGCTGCTGAACACGCGTGCGGATAAGGCCGCGTAAATGCTGGCTGTAGCAGAACACTTCCACCGATTCCGGCGGTGCGGCGTCCTGATGCATTTTGCCCAGAATGGTTTTCAGCGCTTCCAGCACCGCCTGTTCACCGCTGAAGTGCAGCGTACGCACTTCGTTCCACGAGTTGCGATAAAGCAGGTCGATACTGCCGACCATACATTCCTGATTCTGCCCGAAGCTGAAAACATCCAGTTTACGGAAATCGAAATGCACCACCTGATTGCGGAAGGCCGCAGTCGGATCGTGTTCCAGATTGACGATAATTGCTAAGTGGCGAATTTCACACGGGCTGTACAGCGCTTTCGGCGTCGGTGCAGCCAGTCGCAGCGGGAAGTTATGCGAAACATCCGCCACCAGTTCGCGCAATTTAGCGATATCACACAGACTGCCACTTTTAATGTGCAGGCGCGTGGTGGACGTCAGCAGACCGTTGAAATAGGCCCACGCCACCAGTTTGTTCAGATAACGGTTATATTCCAGCGGCTGATGGCTGACGATGGATTCCATCGACGGCGACTGGTTATACAGATACCAGCCGGTGCGGTTTGCACGACCAATCGGCACATGAATAAAGGTTAAATCGTTCTCAGACAAGTCAGGCGAAATCTGCGGGTTCACCAGCGTCACTTTGCCCGGCAGCGCTTCAAATGCGGCATACAACTTACGGGTCAGCACGCCGATATCCTGCGGGCTGGCGCTGACACTTAAATTGTTGCGACGGGCAAAGCGGATCAGGTTGCGATAGCTTTGCATCATGGCATCGAGCAGTTCGTTATGCGCTTCGCGCACACGTTCGATTTTCCAGTTCGCCCGGTTATCCAGGATCGCCAGACGCTCTTCATCCCAGCCCCATTCCGCCACCAGCTGGCTGAGAATTTCACGACGCCAGCCAACCGATGCACGTGCCCGGGAGAGTTTTTCGCAGACTTTTAAATAGAAACAGCGGCGGACTAAATCGAGGCGGGTAGTGTCTTCAATCTGGGTGAGATAGCGGGTCACGCGGTCGAGCATCATACAGTAAGGATCCAGCCCGAAGCTGACAATCTCACCCTGATGCAGACGTTGTTTGATATCCATCGCCAGTAACTGGGTTTGCGGGTATTCCCACGAATAGGCTTCCAGCAATAGCGTTTTAAGCACCGCTTTATAAGGAGAATCGATACTTTTATATAACTGCCACAGACTCGCGCCGAAATACTCTTCCGCCGAAAGCGTGCTGAGGCCGCCCAGATCCAGCCATTCATTCGGCGTCAGGGCGCCCTGCGCGTAAAGCGAAAGGACATATTCATCGTAATGGGCTTCTTCTTCGCCCGGCACCATATTCCACAGAATGCGTTTACCGGCCATACGCACCGCAGTGCGATAGAATTCGTCGAGTAATAAGATGTGCTGCGTTGAACCGCAGTCTTCGCCGCCCAGACTGCCACTTTCGTTATGACGGAAGCGGTTTTCGTCGATCAGGAAGAAGCTGACTTCCACGCCCAGCGAGGCCGCCCATTTTTCTAACAGGCTGCATTTTTGCTGTAAGCGGTTGCGTTCTTCGTTATCGAGCCAGGACTGATGACAGACCCAGATATCCAGATCAGAACTTTGGCTCTGACCGATTGAGGAGGTGCTGCCCATCGAATAGACGCCGGTTATCGGCAATTCGCCTTTAACCGTAGGTTCAAGTGCGCTGCCCCATTTATCTTCGAGGTCAGTCAGATAGGATTGCTGGGATTCATCAGGCGTGAAAATGCAGATACCATGCGGAACCTTACCTTCAAGGTATCCCGGCATCAGAGGGTGATGTTGATGTAAAAAGACAGGAAGCAGTGTGTAGACCTGTTGAAACGCAGGACCCATGGCTGCCAGCGCACGATCGACTCGTAACTGGTTGATCGCATCCAATCTTTGCTTCAATGTCTCGATGTAGAGGTACAAGACGTTTCGCCTGATTATACAGTGTCTGGAAATAACCCCGTTCCAAATCCGTCATTTATCGTGATGCTTATGCTTTGAACAATCATGATTGTGCAAATAGTTGACGAATAATTGCTGGAAACGTGATCAATTTAACACCTTGCTGATTGACCGTAAAGAAAGTAACGCACCACAATTACTCTTCCGCTTCTCTGGATTTTACCGTCTGTTCCATTAAGGAACAATTCCCCGCAGTAACCGTTGCCCTACTTTTCCGAATGGCTTCTTACGCTGACAGCTTTCTATTGTCAGTGGTAGGATGGTCACAGAGACAGTTAAACGGTAACAAACATGTTAGACAAAATCATTCGAATTGCCACCCGACAGAGCCCTCTGGCTCTGTGGCAGGCACAATATGTTCAAAGCCAGCTGATGGCCTGTCACCCCGGTTTGCAGGTGGAACTGGTCCCGATGGTCACTAAGGGCGATATCATTTTAGATACCCCGCTGGCCAAAGTGGGCGGCAAAGGTTTGTTTGTGAAAGAGCTTGAACTGGCGATGCTCGATGGCCGCGCGGATATTGCTGTGCACTCTATGAAAGATGTGCCGGTGGAGTTCCCGGAAGGCCTGGGACTGGTCACAATTTGTGAACGCGAAGACCCGCGCGATGCTTTCGTCTCAAATCATTATGCCAGTCTGGCCGAGTTGCCTCATGGCAGCGTAGTGGGTACCTCAAGCCTGCGCCGTCAGTGCCAACTGCGCCAGAAACGTCCGGATCTGGTGATCCGTGATTTGCGTGGCAATGTGGGCACCCGGTTATCCAAACTCGATAACGGCGAATACGATGCCATTATTCTGGCCGTCGCCGGACTCAAACGCCTGGGTCTTGAGAATCGTATCCGTACGGCGCTGACGCCGGAAGAGTGTCTGCCAGCGGTCGGACAGGGTGCCGTCGGCATCGAATGCCGTCTCGACGATCAAACCACCCGCGATTTACTCGCACCCCTGGCGCACCGCGAAACCACGGTACGCGTTGAGGCTGAACGGGCAATGAATATGCGCCTCGAAGGCGGATGTCAGGTGCCGATTGGCAGCTACGCTGAACTCGACGGCGACCAGCTGTGGCTGCGTGCGCTGGTTGGCGCACCCGACGGCAGCCAGATGGTGGCCGGCGAACGTCGCGGTCCTGCCGCTGACGCACACAGTATGGGCGTGGAACTTGCCGAAGAACTGCTGGCCAACGGGGCACGTGAAATTCTGCAAGAGGTCTATAAAGGGAACGCTCCCCAATGACCATTCTGGTTACCCGTCCCTCTCCGGCAGGAGAAAAGCTGGTTAACCGGCTGCGTACACTGGGCCGGGTAGCCTTTCATTCTCCGCTGATTGAATTTGCGCCGGGGAACCAGCTCGCAATGCTGCCGAACCTGCTATCCTCATTAAATCAGCAGGATCTGGTATTTGTACTCTCTCAACATGCCGTGAACTACGCCGATCGCGCATTACGTCAGTCTGCCACCCGCTGGCCGGATAACGTCAGCTATTATGCGATTGGCCGCACCACAGGCCTGCTGTTTCATCGTGCCAGCAGTCTCCCGGTTATCTATCCACAGGATGGGGAAACCAGCGAGATGTTATTGAATCTCCCGGCGTTGCAACGCATACAAGGCAAAAAAGCGCTGATATTGCGTGGCAATGGCGGAAGAGAATTGCTGGCCGAAACGCTCACCGAACGCGGCGTTGAAGTGACCTACTGCGAATGTTATCAGCGCAGCCCGGTTTACTATGATGCCAGCGAACAGAGCGCTCTCTGGCAACGCGCCGGAATTGATACGCTGGTCGTGACCAGCGGAGAAATGCTGCAACAGCTGTACCAGTTAGTTCCTGATTACTACCGAAACTCATGGTTACTGCGCTGTAATCTGGTCGTGGTCAGTGAACGTTTGGCAACCCTCGCCCGCCAGCTCGGCTGGCGTGCTGTTCGGGTTGCCGAGAATGCAGACAATGATGCGCTGATCCGCGCATTACAACTACCTGACTAAGGGATGTGCCAAAATGACGGAACAAAAAAAACCTTCCGCGCCGGATGAGAATGTTGTTATCTCCCCAGCGGTTGAGAGCCCCCAGCCAGAAGCTTCAGACCGTGACCAGGAGCTGACAACGCTGCGTAAAAAGCAACGTACCGCGCCGGTGTTAGGCGCTATCGCGATTGTATTAGTGATCGCACTTGGTGCTGGTCTTTACTATCACGGACACCAGCAATCGCTGGCCCAGGCCGCCTCCAACGAGGCGCTTTCTGCACAGCTTGATGCCCTGCAAAAAAGCCAGCAACAGGATAAGCAGCAAATCGCCGCCCTGCTCGCTCAGCAGGATAAAACCCAGCAGGCCGCTGACCGCCAGCAGGCGTCGTATGGCCGTCAGCTGAATGAGTTACAAGATAAAGTTGCCAGCATTTCAGGCAGCGATGCCAAAACCTGGTTACTGGCTCAGGCCGATTATCTGGTGAAACTCGCAGGTCGCAAGCTGTGGAGCGATCAGGATGTCACCACTGCGGCCGCACTGCTGAAAAGCGCCGATGCCAGCCTTGCGGACATGAATGATCCGAGCCTGATTGACGTGCGCCGCGCGCTGAACGAAGACGTGGGCAGCCTTTCTGCTGTTGCACAGGTTGATTTCGACGGTATCATTCTTAAGCTGAATCAGCTGTCAAATCAGGTGGATAACCTGCGTCTGGCCGACAATGACACTGACGATTCCCCGATGGACAACGACAGCTCAAGCCTGTCCGGTTCAATGACGGAATGGCGTCAGAACCTGACCAAAAGCTGGCACAACTTTATGGATGACTTCATCACCATACGCCGCCGTGATAGCAGTGCCGAGCCGTTGCTGGCCCCGAATCAGGATGTGTATCTGCGCGAGAATATCCGTTCGCGCCTGTTGATTGCCGCACAGGCCGTTCCGCGTCATCAGGATGAAGTCTACAAACAGTCGCTGGAAAGCGTATCGACATGGGTTCGCGCCTATTTTGATACGTCTGATCCGTCAACCAAAGCTTTCCTGGAAGAACTGGATAATCTCAGCCAGCAGTCCATTTCTATGGATGTACCTGACGAGCTGAAAAGCCAGCCGTTGCTGGAAAAGCTGATGCAGACCCGCGTGCGTAACCTGCTCCAGCAGCCCGCCGCCGCCACGCAGGGGGAATAACGCATGTTACGAGTCTTCGTGTTATTCCTGATTGTCTTCGCCGGGATTATTGTCGGCCCGATTCTGGCCGGCCACCAGGGCTATGTCCTGATCCAGACAGACAACTACAACATTGAAACCAGCGTCACCGGTTTAGTCATTATGTTGGTCGTGCTGATTCTGGTGCTGTTCTTTATTGAATGGATCCTGCGACGCGTTCTGCGCACCGGTGCACGTACCCGCGGTTGGTTTGCCGGGCGTAAAAGCTCTAAAGCACGCAAGCAAACTCATGCTGCGATGCTCAAACTGGCAGAAGGCGATCATCGCCAGATGGAAAAACTGCTGGCACGCAATGCCGATCACGCTGAACAGCCGGTGGTGAACTATTTACTGGCTGCGGAAGCGGCACAGCAGCGCGGCGATGACATCCGCACGAATCAGTATCTGGAACGTGCGGCCGAAATCGCTGATACCGATCAGATGCCGGTGGATATTACCCGCGTGCGTATTCAGCTGGCGCAGGGTGAAATTCATGCCGCGCGCCACGGCGTTGACCATTTACTCGGGCAGTCGCCACGCCATCCGGAAGTTTTACGTCTCGCGGAACAGGCCTATCTGCGTACCGGCGCGTACGGTTCGTTGCTGGAAATTTTGCCTTCGATGGCCAAAGCCGATGTTCGTAGTGACGATGAAATCCGCGTTCTTCAGGAACAGGCCTATATCGGCATGATGAATCAGCTGATGGCAGAAGAAGGCAGCGAAGGTCTGAAACGCTGGTGGAAAGATCAGAGTCGCAAAACCCGTCATGAAGTGGCGTTGCAGGTGGCAATGGCGACGCATCTGATTGAATGCAACGATCAGGATCTGGCGCAGGAAGTGATCCTAGACGGGCTGAAACGTCAGTACGACGACCGTCTGGTCGCGCTGATGCCTAAACTCCGTTCGGGTAATCCTGAGCAGCTGGAGAAAACTCTGCGTCAGCTCATCAAACAAAACGGCACCACACCGTTGCTGAGCAGCACGCTGGGTCAGTTGCTGATGAAGCATGGCGAATGGCAACTGGCGAGCGATGCGTTCCGTGAAGCGCTGAAACAACGTCCTGACGCGTATGATTATGCGTGGCTGGCTGACGCGCTGGATAAACTGCACAAACCGGCAGAAGCGGCCGAGATGCGCCGTGAAGGGCTGATGCTGACGCTGAATAATTCACAGCAACCGTAATAGAATTGCTGTTTGTAAAAGGCTCCTTCGGGAGCCTTTTTTATGGCGGTCGTAAATTTCAGGCAAAAAAAACACTTGTCTGGAAGACAAGTGTCTAAAAACAATCAGGTCTAGGACAACAGATTTAGTGCCTCACTCAACGTTTTGCCTTCTGGATGATAACGCTTGCGCGATATCGGTCAGGATGACAATAGGCACTGTAAATTGGCTCTGCATCATTCCCAGGTTTATGAAGCCGGAGCAAACATAATGGGTGGAATGAGCATCTACGGCGGGAATATTGCAGGACACGTGCCAGGATGGCAAGTATCTGTTTAAATTTTTCTATTTATATAATAATTAACGACTTTATTTTATCAGGCTATGGCGCTTAGTTTTTGCCGGAGGCCGGCATCACACGGTTAACCGCCATTCTGTCGCCGGTAAACGACGTTTGAATGTCAGCTTATGTGACCCTTTAATTATCAATAAGATAAGTGTCTCCTGAAAGAGACAGGCATACAGAGGAATGTCGCGGATAAACAACAAGATGAGTTGGAATACTACACACGAAAAAAAACCTGCTTAAAAAAGCAGGTTTTTCAAATGTGGTCGGCGAGAGAGGATGACGCGCATCTTCGATGCTTGCCCTGCGGGTCGTTGCTAAAGCAACGTTGTCTCGCTTCGCTCGGCTCAAACCTCCTTCGGAGGTTCTCATCCTCATTTACTTCAGACGAAAAAAAACCTGCTTTAAAAGCAGGTTTTTCAAATGTGGTCGGCGAGAGAGGATTCGAACCTCCGACCCACTGGTCCCAAACCAGTTGCGCTACCAAGCTGCGCTACTCGCCGATGTCGTGCATCTTACTACTTTCTGATGCTAACTGCATCATTTAAATGAAATTTGTGTGTGGTGCGAAGGGAGGGACTCGAACCCTCACATCCGAAGGACACTAACACCTGAAGCTAGCGCGTCTACCAATTCCGCCACCATCGCATGTCACAATCACAAAATCATTTTTAGAGTGGGGTGGCTAATGGGGCTCGAACCCACGACAACTGGAATCACAATCCAGGGCTCTACCAACTGAGCTATAGCCACCATATCTCTAACTACTAACGTGAACTGTCAGACTTCAACATTTCACCGCAACTCTAGCGCATACTAAATGGTGCGCCCGACAGGATTCGAACCTGAGACCTCTGCCTCCGGAGGGCAGCGCTCTATCCAGCTGAGCTACGGGCGCTTAGCGCCGTTGCGGGTGGGGATACTACGGTTTTAACGCTTGGCTGTCTAGTGCTTTTTTTCAGAAATATTGCGTTTGATTACGCTTTATCCAATACGCCTTAAAAGTAAACGCCTTCCCTTCCCCACCCATGACTTACAGCGTTATTTTGTCTTTTCCACCGTCAGCGCGGCACGTTTGTGCATACCGAGGCCGAAGTATATCAGCGACACCGCCGCGATGAAAATACCGCCTACCAGTAAAGAAACTCGTGTATCCGGATTAATTGCCATTCCCACCAGCACGCACGCCAGGAAAATCAGCGTCAGGTAATTGGTATAAGGGAAGAGAATCGATTTAAACGGATGGTTTTTCAGTTTCTCTTTATGCGCATCACGAAAACGCAGCTGACTGACCAGCACCACAAACCACGGCACCATACCCGGCAATACGCTGGCGCTGTAGACGTACACAAAGACTTTCTCAGGATTCGGGATGATGTAGTTCAGACATGAACCGACCAGCAGACACAAGATGGTTATCGCAATCCCGTAAACCGGCACGCCGCTTTTCGAGACGTTGCTCAGAAACGCAGGCAACTGACGATTCTGCGATAACGCATAAAGCATGCGCCCGCAGCTGTACATGCCGCTGTTACAGCCCGACAACGCTGCCGTAAGCACCACAAAGTTGATGATGCCTGCCGCTGAAGCGATACCAATCTTCGCGAACGTCAGCACGAACGGGCTGCCGTGCGTGCCCATTTCGTTCCACGGAAATATTGTAATGATGACGAAAATCGCGCCGACGTAGAAAATCAGAATACGCCACAGGATATTATTGATGGCACGTTTAAGCGTAACTTGCGGATTCTTCGCTTCACCGGCGGTGATCCCCACCAGTTCCACGCCCTGGTAGGACGCCACCACAATACACAGCGCAAACAGGAAACCTTTCCAGCCACCGGCAAAGAAACCGCCGTGTGCCGTTAGGTTCGCAAAACCAACAGCTTCTCCGTGATTACCAAATCCGAAGAAAATCACTGCCAGGCCGACCACGATCATCACAATGATGGTGGTGATTTTGATCAGCGCGAACCAGAACTCCATTTCGCCATACAGTTTGACCGCAGCCAGGTTTGCTGCTGCAACGATTGCGACCGCCGCCAGCGCGGGGATCCACTGCGGTAAATCCGGGAACCAGTACTGCGCGTAAACGCCAATCGCGGTGATTTCGGAAATCCCCACCGCTATCCACATGAACCAGTAACTCCATGCGGTGAGATAGCCGTAATACGGCCCGAGATATTTATGCGCATATACCGCAAACGAACCGGCGACAGGCTCAAGATGGAGCATTTCGCCCATCGAGCGCATGATAAAGAAGACAAATACACCGGCCAGAATGTACGCCAGTAATACTGACGGCCCGGCCCATTTCAGGGTGCTCGCCGCGCCCATAAATAATCCGACACCGATGGTGCCGCCCAGTGCAATCAGCTCGATATGTCTCGCTTCAAGCCCCCGGTGCAGACCCCCCTTCTCTTCTTTATTCTCCATAGATCCTCAATTTCTCTGTAATTGTGTTTGCCTTCCGGAAGGACCGGAATGTTATTTTTATGATGAAAATGCCCGTATAGGGCGGAAAAACGGCGTTATGTTTCCGTATTTCCCGAAGAGTTGCAAACGTCTATTGAGAAAGATAAGCATTGATATGCAGAGCGGGTAGTAAAGGCAGGCAAAAAATGAAGAAATGAGAGGTGACACGCCGTCCTGAAGATTCAGAACGGCGAATTCGTTACAGACGACCGGTGTAGTAATAACGAACGAATTTGAGAAGTTTGAGCTGACGGCGCAAACGGCTGGGCTGTGAAATCAGACGATAGAGCCATTCCAGCCCCATGTTTTGCCAGATTTTCGGCGCCCGTTTAACGTGGCCGGTGAAAACGTCATAGGTGCCTCCGATGCCCATGTAGAGCGCATCCGGATGAACCAGACGGCAATCACGCATCAGGATTTCTTGTTTCGGTGAGCCCATCGCCACCGTCACAATCGCGGCCCCGCTGCCTCTGACGCGTTCGAACAACGCGCCGCGCTGCTCAGGCGTAAAGTAGCCATTCTGGCTGCCGACAATGTTGACGTTCCACTGCGTGCGCAACTTTTCTTCCGTTTGTGCCAGAACGTCAGGTTTACCGCCAATCAGAAATACCGGCGTTCCTTCACGACCGGCGCGTTCCATCAGGCCCTCCCAGAGATCAGCACCGGCGATACGGGAAACCTGCGCCTGCGGGTATTTACGGCGGATAGCCCGCACCATGCTGATACCGTCGGCATATTTGTATTCCGCGCGGCCAATCAGTTCGCTCATTTCCGGATTACTTTCGACGGTGAGCACTTTCTCGGCATTCATCGCCACCAGCGCACCAGTTTTCACCTTGTGGCCGGCAAAAAGGTAATCGAGAAAATGCGCCATATCACGAAAGCCCCAAAGGCGTATCCCGCGGATATCGTATTGCGGAACGTTATTCTCCAGATTCATGACTCTTCCTTACTGCCAGCGGCTCCATGAGGTTTTTTCTGCGGGGTATTTTGACACGTATCAGTCCGGCGGCGTCAAACATCCAATACAACAATTTAGCGACTACCAGACACGCCCCGAAAACAACGCAGAAAAAGACCACCCGTGAAAAGAAGGAATCCACGCCTTCACGGGCCAACACAATCATATTAAAGACCGCACCGAAGCAAAAACTTTGCAGGATAGCGGCTTTGTAGCGGTTGATGTCTGCTTTGCCTTTTTCATATAACCAGTCGAACCATTTGATGATCATACCGACGGCAACAGCGCCCAGCGGGATGAACCACACGCCGCCCATCACAACCAGGGAACCAATCAGCGTCGGCGAAATCGCCAGTCCGGAATGGTTATCCAGCACATCCCAGGTGAAATAGTTGGCGGTGTTGAGCACCACGCTTGGGCGGTCGTGCCACAGCCAGCTCGGGATAAAGACGTAGAAGTCGCGCACAATAGGCGCCAGCCCCTGAAAACTGATTTTGTCGTAGTTTTGCAGCAGCAGCCCCAGATTCTCCCACGGCGAGAACGTATCGCGCGTCAGATAAAGGAACGTATAAATGGCTTCAGGACCGCTGACGTTCAGACCGTAGCGTTTAAGCGCCAGCCAGAACATCCCGACGATACCCAGCACCCCCGCCGCCGCCAGCATCCACAAGCTGATCCAGCCGCGGACAATGCCAATAAATAAAAACAGGGCGAAGGCGATAATGATATTAGCGCGGGTTCCGCCGACGATCACATAGGTCAGGAAACCAAACGCCACGGTACTGGCGAGGAAAAACAGCCAGCGTCGCACGTCGGGTTTAAGGAAAAAGACCACCAGCATGGCCGGAATAAAGAAGTAGAAGAAGCGTTTGAGCGCCACACCGGATACATCGCTGGAAAATATCTGGCTGTAAGATTTCAGTTTAAACAGCAAAAAACCGTTATGCATAAAGAAGATGGACACTGTTACCACCGCAATCAGCGCCAGCATCATCCAGGTGAGATGGGTTTCCACACGGTTCATGGTAAACAGCGGGCGCGAAGGCCCGTCACGCTTTGCCTTCAGCCGCGTTTTATAGCTGACGTAGTAGATACCGTAGAAACACGTAGCTGCCAGCATGGCCTGCAACAGGTTTTCGACCGGCACCACTTTTACGTCAAACTGAAAAACCAGCAGGCAGGTCAGCGGGAAACCGAAATAAAAAGTCAGCAGATAGAGCAGTGAAAACAAGACATTGAAGTTAAAGCGCACGCGGCGGAACTCTTTATACGTCAGCGTCAGAATGAACAGCAGCGAGAATGCATACACCAGTGACAAGCCACCCAGCTGTGTCAGCGTCATGATGCGTCTCCCGCCGCCAGCTGCAAGGCCTGCTGCCAGCCTGCAATGTAATTCGGATTAAAGAAGGCGATATTTTCACGGTCTGCGCTCAGTAACTGGCGGCGCGCTTCTGCCACTGTTCTGGCATCCAGCGCATCCCCGTAAAACAGTACCGGCAAATGCTGCTCAGCCAGATCCTGCCAGAACGGGTTCTGACGGCTGACCACAAATGGCACACCAAACTGGATAAGCAAACACTGCGTCCCAATGCCCTGCTGGCGGTCGAAAATAAAATACCCCAGCGAACAGCGGCGCAGCACATTGAGATAGTCGTCAAACGCCATCGCGCCGGTCATCAGTTCAATGTTTTCAGGCGCAAAAAGTTTTAACGCTTCACTGCGAACCTGTTCAATATAGGCGTCATTATTGACCGGATAGCCCATCGGGATAATCACCCGGATATCAGCACCGAACTGCTGATGCAACGAACGCAGCGCTTCAATATGGCGGTTAGTCCGGTCGCCGGAGTTGCCGACCAGAACCGTCACCGGTCCTTCCGGCTCTGGCAAATCCGCAGACTGCGTCAGCGCCGGATCCATCCGGGTCGGGAAATAAAGCAACGAAGACGGCACTCGGGGATGGCGCTGATGGAAGTGAATCAGGTCTCCGCGGGTCGCGAAAACATGCCCGATACGCCCCTGTGCCAGCCGGCGCATGAGGTAAAACAGCCGGTATTTCAGACCGCCCGCCGATTCATAGAGATCTGCACCCCAGATATGCCAGCTGACCTGCCGTGCTTTAATTTTGCCAGTCAGCAGTGCCAGCCAGAGCGTCGGGTTAAACTGACCGTGGAAGAATAAGTGATGCGTCCGGTCCTGCGCGCGGGAAATCACCGCCGACGCCAGCGCCTTTTTATCCGGATAAACACGAATATCCAGACGCGTGAATTCTGCAAATGCCGAAGCATCCGCCGCCGCGACCATAAAATGACAAATCAGCTTTTCTGGCGCGCATCCGGCCAGCACATCATTAAAAAAGCGCAGTACGGTGACATTATGGTGGGGAATGTCAGATCCCAAAACGTGAATCAGCGTTGTCATGCTCGTCTACGATAGATAACAAATACGGTGCAACACAGGGTGAAATAGACGATGTAGGTCGCCATATAAGCCTGCGCTGCGCCAAGAGAACCGTGTATCGGGATCAGCCAGTGAGAGAAACCTGTCAGTAACGCGAACTGACTGATTTCAGTCAGCACGTAAAAGCGCAATGACGCTCTGGCGATCACCAGATACCCAAAAACATACGAGCCGACTTTCAGCACATCGCCGACCAGTTGCCAGGCGAATAAATCGCGCATCGCGATAAATTGTTTTGAAAACAACAGCCAGATAGCGAAGTCCCGCAGCAGCCAGACGGTAAAACTGACCGCTGCCACGGCAGGCAAAACGAATTTCAGCGATTTCACTATCTCGCGCGTGACGTCCCGTTTGTCGGTCAGGCGCGATAATGTTGGCAACAGATATACGCTGAAAGAGGCGGTAATGAACTGCAGATAGGCATCTGAAATACTGCTCACACCCTGCCAGATCCCCACATCTTTCCAGCTGTAATGTTCCGCCAGCAGGTTTCGCATCATCACATACGCTACCGGCAAGGTAACGGATGTAATCAGCGCCATCAGCGTAAATTTGCCAAGATGGCTGGCGATAAAACGATCCCAGCCCGGTTTTAAATAGTGCAGCGGGAAGGATTTTCGCCGCCACAACATACCGCCCGCCGGCAGGACAACCAGCGCAGGCACCAGCGCCAGTCCGGCCAGCGCGCCTTCATAGCCGCCGAGTTTAAAGCACAGCAGATAGGCCAGAAGGCCGATCAGGCTGCCGCCGATCACCGCCAGCGCGTTGCCCATGGCATCGCGATAGCCTTTCAGGATCGCCTGGAAATAGTTGGCGTAGGCGATACCCATCTGAATCAAAGCCACAAAGCGGACAACCGCCTGATAGCGGTCATGGCCGAACAGCGCGACACTCACCGGTCCGGCGGCCAGCAGAAAAACAGCCGCCAGCACCGTCGAGAAACTTAAAATCAGCGTGGAGGACGTGCCGAGAACCGCATGTAACCGCTCCGGGTTTTCATGATGTTCGGCGACGTATTTGGTGACGCCGTTGAAAATTCCGGCGCCGGATAGCACGCCAAGCACCGTCACCAGCTGGCGGAAATTCCCCGCCTGCCCGACACCATCAGGTCCGAAAGCCACAGCCAGCAGTTTCACCACCAGAAGCCCGGCACCAATTTTAATCAGCGTGGAACCGGCGGTCCAGACGGACGCTTTTGCCAGCGACATATCAGGCGAAGTATTGCAGCATAGCCGCAATTACCGTGCGCTGCGTGTCATCAGTCATGTTGTAAAACAACGGCAGACGCACCAGACGTTCGCTCTCTTTTGTCGTGAAGCGGTCCACGCCAGCGAAACGACCAAAATCTTCACCCGCCGGACAAGCGTGCAGCGGAATGTAATGGAAGACGGTCAGGATATCGGCCGCTTTCATGTGACGAATAAACGCGTCGCGGTCTTCGATATCGTTCAGGCGCACATAGAACATATGGGCGTTCTGCACGCAATCTTGCGGTACTGAAGGCAACTGCACGCGGCCCGCATCGGCCAGATCCTGCAACGCTTCGTAATACTGATTCCAGATACTCAGACGACGCTGGTTTATCTTTTCCGCGGCATCGAGATTTCCCCACAGATACGCGGCCTGTAAGTCAGACATCAGATAGCTGGAGCCGATATCGCGCCAGGTGTATTTATCCACCTGTCCGCGGAAGAACTGACTGCGGTTGGTGCCCTTTTCGCGAATGATTTCAGCGCGATCAATCAGTTCCGGATCGTTAATCAGCGTTGCCCCGCCTTCGCCACCCGCGGTGTAATTTTTGGTTTCGTGGAAACTGAAACAACCGATGTGACCGATAGTGCCCAGCGCTTTGCCTTTGTAAGTCGACATCACACCTTGCGCCGCATCTTCCACTACGAACAAATGATGTTTTTCGGCCAGCGCCATAATAGTGTCCATTTCACAGGCCACTCCGGCGTAATGCACCGGAACAATCACTTTAGTTTTCTCAGTGATCGCCGCTTCAATCAGAGTTTCATCAATATTCATGGTGTCCGGACGGACATCCACAAACACGATTTTGGCGCCACGCAGCACGAACGCGTTAGCGGTCGAGACAAAGGTGAAACTCGGCATGATCACTTCGTCGCCGGGCTGGATGTCGAGCAATAACGCCGCCATTTCCAGAGAAGCGGTGCACGAAGGGGTCAGCAAAACTTTCGGGCAGTTAAAACGTTGTTCGAACCACTTCTGGCAGCGCAGGGTAAATCCGCCATCGCCACACAGTTTGCCGCTGCTCATCGCCTCGCGCATGAAATCAATTTCAGTACCCACAATCGGTGGCGCATTAAAAGGGATCATCGTTTCACCTGTACAACCAGTACGCCGTGCGGATGACTTTGCCACCGCTGGCGTGATAAAGATTCAAAGCCGCAAGATTGCTGGTTTGCGTGGCGACATACAATCGCGTCACGCCCTGTTCAGCACACCATTTTTTCGCAGCCGCCATTAACTTTTTGCCCGCTCCCTGTCCCTGAAACTCAGGTTTCACAGCCAGCAGACCAATTCTTACTTCATCTGCAGAAAGACGCCGCAGGGTAACAAATCCCAGTCCGTTGCCCTGTTCATCGTCTGCCCACAGGCAAAGGTGATCAAAGGTGCCAAGGACCGCTTTTTCCGCCCACATCGCGTAGAACCGCGCGCTGTCATCCGGCTGATACCAGGGCGCGCGAAAACGGCTGAGGCGAAATGCCTGACGGGCAATCGCCGTCACATCCGCAATATCTCCCGTCACCGCCAGACGGCCTGACATCAGTGCGTTATCCTGCGCAGTTACCGCCACGCAAAGGTCAGTTTCACCCTCTGCCAGCCGGAAACCCAGCGTCGAAAGCGCGTCCAGCGCGTGAGTTTCTGATGCATCCACTTTTGCCTGCACCAGCGCATAGTTATCCAGCGCCTGCGTCGTAATATCTGTCGCTGCGGTATCCGGTGTCAGTCGCGCGCTTTTCAGCCGGAAGAATTCACTCTCCCAGACGAGTGGTTCAAGCACGGCGCGCAACGACAGGTTTATCGCCATACGCCTTTGGTATCCACAATCCATGACTGTTGGATCTGATCGGCGGGGATCGCTTTAAACGATTTATGATCGACCAGCATCACCAACAGATCGGCTTCTTTCAGTGCACGATCCAGCGGTTGAAGGGTGACTTTTTCCGCGAGAGCAACAGGAAGCTGATGCACATTAGGCTCAACCGCCCAGGTTTCTCCTGAGTGCCAGTCAGCAATCAGATGGGTCACTTCCACTGCAGGGCTTTCACGCAGATCGTCGATATTCGGTTTGAACGCCAGACCGAAGCAGGCGATTTTGATGTCGGCAGCCCGCTTACCGGTCACGGTCAGGCAATCAGCCAGCGCGGCTTTCACACGATCGACTACCCAGTGTGGCTTGCTGTCGTTCACTTCGCGCGCCGTGCGGATCATCCTTGCCAGCTCAGGGTTTTGCGCCACAATAAACCACGGATCAACCGCGATACAGTGGCCGCCAACGCCCGGACCGGGTTGTAAAATGTTTACGCGCGGATGACGGTTCGCCAGACTGATCAGTTCCCAGACGTTAATCCCCTGCGCATCGCAAATCAGCGAAAGCTCGTTCGCAAAGGCAATGTTTACGTCACGGAAACTGTTCTCGGTCAGCTTGCACATTTCGGCGGTGCGGGAATTGGTAATCACGCATTCGCCTTCGAGGAAAATGTTGTACAAATCGCTGGCACGCTGTGAACAAACCGTGGTCATGCCACCAATCACGCGGTCATTTTTAATCAATTCAACCATCACCTGCCCCGGCAAAACACGCTCCGGACAGTAGGCAATGTTGATATCAGACTGTTCACCGGCCTGCTGAGGGAAGCTCAGATCAGGGCGGGCTTCTGCCAGCCACTGCGCCATTTGCTCTGTCGCCCCGACCGGAGAAGTGGATTCCAGAATAATCAGGTCGCCTTTCTTCAGAGCCGGCGCCAGCGAGCGGGCGGCGGATTCGACGAATTTCATATCCGGCAAGTGGTCGCCTTTAAATGGCGTCGGGACAGCAATCAGGAAAGCGTCAGCAGGTTCAGGCTGCGTGACTGCGCGCAGGAAACCTTCGTCAACGGCACGCTTTACCAGCACATCAAGATCCGGCTCAACAATATGGATAGCCCCGCGGTTAATGGTCTCCACGGCGTGCTTATTGATATCTACGCCCACCACTTTTTTCTGGCGGGAGGCAAAAGCGGCGGCGGTAGGTAAACCGATGTAACCCAGGCCGATAACAGAAATAGTGTTAAAACTCATTGTGATACCCAATGATTTTTCAAAGCGTCAAGAATATGGCGGCAGGCATGCCCGTCACCGTAAGGATTGTGCGCCCGGCTCATGCTGTTGTATTCATTTTCATCGTCCAGTAGGCGATTCACTTCCTCTACTATTTTAGCGGGGTCTGTCCCTACCAGCCGTACCGTTCCGGCATCCACCGCTTCCGGACGCTCTGTGGTTTCGCGCATCACCAGCACCGGTTTACCCAGCGACGGCGCTTCTTCCTGCACGCCACCGGAATCAGTCAGGATCAGGTACGCTTTATCCATCAGATAAACAAACGGCAGATAGTCCTGCGGGTCAATCAGAACAATATTATCAATGCCTTGCAGAATGCGGTTCACCGGTTCACTGACGTTCGGATTGAGATGCACCGGATAAACGATTTGTACGTCAGGATGCTGGCGGGCAATATCGGCCAGCGCCGAGCAGATGCGCTCGAAGCCGCCGCCGAAACTTTCGCGACGATGGCCGGTGACCAGGATCAACTTTTTAGCGGCATCAAGGAACGGATAGCTGTCAGCCAGTTGCTGAGCCAGCGACGCATCACTGCTAAAGCGGTCGCGCACCCACAGCAGCGCATCAATCACCGTATTTCCGGTGACAAAAATGCCCTGCGGGGAAATATTTTCCTGCTGCAAATTTGCGCGGGCATTTTCCGTCGGCGCAAAATGCCATTTTGCCAGATGTCCCGTCAGAAGGCGGTTGCCTTCTTCCGGCCAGGGCGAGGAGAGATCACCGGTACGCAATCCGGCCTCAACATGACCGACAGGGATCTGGTGATAAAACGCGGCGAGGCTTGCCGACAAGGTAGTCGTCGTATCACCATGAACCAGCACGACATCAGGCCGGAACTCATCCAGAACGGGTTTTAGCCCGGTCAGGATGCGGCTGGTAATTTCAGTCAGCCCCTGCCCCGGTTTCATGACGTTAAGATCATAATCCGGTGTAATTTCAAAGAGTCGTAATACCTGGTCGAGCATTTCACGGTGCTGAGCCGTGACACAAACTTTGGATTCAAATGCCGCATCCTGCGACAAAGCGAGCACCAGCGGGGCCATTTTAATGGCCTCCGGACGGGTGCCGAAAATCGTCAACACTTTCACAATGTGTTTCTCTTATTTTTACGACGAGTCAGGGCCACGCCAGCCCCGATTAAACCACCGACAATTCCCCACATAATCATCAGTAATACCCTGCGGGGACTGTCACGTTTTACTGGCTCTTCCGGCGTTCTCAGATAACGATAAGTCTGGAATTTCGCGGTCAGCGTCGGGCCGACATTGAGGGTGGAAAGCATCGCGCTGTTCTGGTCGTAATCGAGATCAAAACCCGGGCCTGAAGCCTGCAATAATTCCAGACGCGCTTTCAACATCGGTACGCCCAGCAGGAACATATCGGAATCTGGCAGCTCTTCGGCAGGCGTATCGGTCACGCTTTTATTGATATTTTGCTGCTGAGCTATCTTTAATGCCTGCTCGGTATTGTTGGTCGTGCGGGCGAAAATGGCCTGCGCAACGGCTTCCTGACGTTTCACCTGGGCTTTCATGGACTGTGTCCGAGCGGCCCACGCGCCTTCAAGTTCATCATATAAATGCTGTGCCGCGCGCTGGCTGGCGAAATTAACATACTGACGCAACAGCTTATTGGCGTCAGGGGCGTTTTCCGCCGTCAGTTTAACAATGTCATTCGGGACTTTTGCCGCATCACGCGCGGTAAACTGAATATCATTGATCAGTTCATCGAGCAGAACGGCATCCGCACGCGGGTCATTTTCCTGACGCTGCTTGTAATAAGGACTTTTCAGCCAGAAATCGCGGCGTGTGTCATAGGCCGCCAGCTGCATCACAAACTCGTTATACGCTTCATCAGAAATCGCCGGACGGCTGACGTCCGATTGCGGCGCATTACGGATATCTAAATTGCGCAGGAACTGTGCCTGGGAGAAATAAGAAGACAGGTTGTTCACGGTCGGACGATCGGTGATCGCCGTGGAACTCCACTCCTGTTTCATCAGATAAGACGAACCCAGTGCCACCAAAGCAAACAGTATCGCCAGGCCAGCAATCCAGAATTTACCTTTCCATAGCGTGCAGCACAGGCCGCGAATATCGAGTTCATTCTCGATGTCGTGTTCGTTCTGGTTTCTGATCATTTCTGGTTTATCCACAGCTGGTATGCCCCTGCTTAAATATAGGATTAATGAGCGGTCAAGCGACGAATGCGTCTTTTCATTCGTTTAACAAATCGCGCGACTTTCCAGGCTCGTTTTATGCAGACCCCGTAGAGCAGGAACGCGAAGAAGAATAAAACTAACATCGCCCATTCGGGCACGAAGGAGAGATGTTCTCCGATAACGCCTATAGCCGCCAGTATTGCGGCAGCCAAAGTAATCAAAACAAAAGCCTGACGGGAAGTAAAACCGGCGCGCATGATCAAATGATGAATGTGCTGGCGATCGGCTGAGAAAGGGCTCATTCCCTTACGCAGACGGCGGTACATAATAGCAATCATATCCATCAGAGGAATGGCGATAAGCCAGAGCGCGGTTACCGGGTTCATAGGGTGTGATTCCCCTTGCGTGCTTTGCAAAAGGATCCAAATTACCGTGAAACCAATCAGCGTGCTGCCCGCATCACCCATAAAGACTTTGTAACGTGGCCCCAGAATTCCAAGGTTTAGAAGGATATAGGGTAGCGTCGCCGCAATCATAGCAAAGCACCACAGCGCCAGTTCCATATGCCCGCTGTCATACATGATGATGCCTAATGAGCCAAAGCTGACACAAGACAGGCCGCCCAGTAATCCATCGATACCATCGACCATATTAAAGGCATTGATTGCAGCCCAAACGGCAAACAGGGTGATGAGATAACCAAATGGCCCAAGCAGCATTTCCCAGGGACCAATAAGATGTCCGAGATTTCGTAAGGTAAGGTTGGCGAAGCTCATCATCAGAACAGCGACTGCAGCCTGCACAAGCGCGCGGACTTTAACGCTGATGTCGTATCTGTCGTCCAGCGCGCCGACGAGCACCAGCAATCCGGCACAGGCCAGATAAAGCGAAGCGTGAGGAATACGATAATCAGTGATCAGGAAGGTAAAGCAAATTCCTGCGTAGACGGAAATTCCGCCGACCAGAGGTATCATCCCCTGATGACGTTTACGAAAGTTGGGTCTGTCAACCAAGCCGACAATATTCGCCATCTTCCGGATAACGAATAAAAAGAGGAATGAAAACACAAAAACACTGGCTAGCTCAGTACTCATATTGAGTAAATTC
This sequence comes from Rahnella ecdela, assembly GCF_019049625.1. GTDB lineage: Bacteria > Pseudomonadota > Gammaproteobacteria > Enterobacterales > Enterobacteriaceae > Rahnella > Rahnella ecdela. Next base: position 27,002 of record NZ_JAFMOY010000122.1, on the reverse strand, counting down.
ACAGTTAAGAGATCTCTTCTGCAAAAATAAGGCGCGGGGGATCGGAAACATCATAAACCTCACAGCCTTAAATCATATCCTATGGTGACAGTTATGGTTTTGTCTCGGGCAAGACCTTATCTGCTGCCATTTCTCGGGCAATCTACCGACAAAGTAAAGAAAGGGCATGTGAAAAACCATCAGCTATTATCCGAATAGTCTGACAATCTTCCCAAAGTAGCATTATGGTAGCTACCAAAAGCAAAAAACGCCACGACTGAGCGTGGCGTTAGACTGAGTTTTACACCAACTTACGAACGTTTCATCATGTCGAAGAAGTCGTCATTGGTTTTGGTCATGGCGAGCTTGTTAATGAGGAATTCCATCGCATCAATCTCACCCATCGGATGAATGATTTTGCGCAGGATCCACATTTTTTGCAGCTCTTCAGACGTGGTCAGCAGCTCTTCTTTACGGGTACCAGAGCGGTTGTAGTCAATCGCAGGGAATACACGTTTTTCAGCGATTTTACGCGCCAGATGCAGTTCCATGTTGCCGGTACCTTTAAATTCTTCATAGATAACTTCATCCATTTTAGAACCGGTATCGACCAGCGCTGTAGCGATGATGGTCAGGCTTCCGCCCTCTTCCACGTTACGTGCCGCACCGAAGAAACGTTTTGGACGATGCAGGGCGTTGGCGTCCACACCACCGGTCAGGACTTTACCTGAAGCGGGAACTACGGTGTTGTATGCACGCGCCAGACGGGTGATGGAATCCAGCAAGATAATAACGTCTTTCTTATGCTCAACCAGACGCTTCGCCTTCTCGATAACCATTTCGGCTACCTGAACGTGACGGGATGCAGGCTCGTCAAAGGTAGAAGCGATAACTTCGCCTTTTACCAGACGTTGCATCTCGGTCACTTCTTCCGGACGTTCGTCAATCAGCAGAACCATCAGTACGCAATCAGGATGGTTGTACGCGATGCTGGTAGCGATGTTTTGCAGCAACATGGTTTTACCGGCTTTCGGCGGCGCAACAATCAGACCACGCTGGCCACGGCCAATCGGGGAAGCTAAATCGAGTACGCGAGCGGTCAAATCTTCTGTTGAACCGTTACCACGTTCCATACGCAGACGTGAATTTGCATGCAGAGGGGTTAAGTTTTCGAACAGGATTTTACTGCGGGCGTTTTCTGGTTTGTCGTAGTTAACTTCGTTAACTTTCAACAGGGCAAAATAACGTTCACCTTCTTTAGGTGGGCGGATTTTACCGGAAATGGTGTCGCCAGTGCGAAGGTTGAAGCGGCGGATTTGGCTTGGTGATACGTAGATGTCGTCGGGGCCTGCGAGGTAGGAACTGTCTCCGGAGCGGAGGAAACCAAATCCATCCTGCAATATCTCCAGTACGCCATCACCGAAGATGTCTTCTCCGCTTTTCGCATGCTGCTTCAATATTGAAAAGATAATGTCTTGCTTGCGCATGCGGGCCTGGTTTTCCAGTCCCATATTTTCGCCGAGTGCAATAAGGTCAGAGACCGGCGTATTCTTTAATTCGGTAAGATTCATAATGGTGGGTTCTTAAACTCGGGGTATGTCTCGAACATCTGTCGTGAATGGGTATGGCAGGGTCATCCATGCCTGTTTATTGTATGACACTCAAATAACAGCCCAGAAATTCAGCCGCAGGCAGTCGCTCGCGGGCGATTCTTGAGGGGTAATGCTGATATTGAAGGTGTCTTAAAGCCGATTTTGTCAAAACCGTTAGATGGTCAAGCACAGTGCCAGTTCAATTTAATTATTATTCAAAGAAACTTTATAGGCAGATGTTTTTGACACAACAGAGTAAAACGTAAGAATCAAACTACAGGTAAGCTCTATTTGCAGTAAGTGTAAACTTAGCACGCTTCTTGACAGGCGTCTAGCGGACAATGTGAAAAACACGGCAGCCCGCTAAACACCTGGCTTTGGTCATCCGGACCGATTACAGATTAGCTGTTAAAAACTCTTTCAGCTGACCTTTCGACAGTGCGCCAACTTTAGTTGCTGCGACTTCGCCGCCTTTAAATAACAGCAGGGTAGGAATACCACGGATGCCGTATTTAGGTGCAGTACCTGGGTTTTCATCGATATTCAGTTTCGCGATGGTCAGCTTGCCTTCGAACTCAGTGGCAATCTCATCCAGAATCGGAGCGATCATTTTGCATGGTCCGCACCACTCTGCCCAGAAATCGACCAGCACCAGCCCTTCGGCTTTCAATACATCGTTGTCGAAACTGTCATCGGTCAGGTGAATAATTTTATCGCTCATGTTTACTCCAAAGGATTATCTTTACCTTGTTGATGTAGCATTAACCAACATCAGGTTGACTTTATTTCACCGGATACGCTTTCGTAAAGCAATAGTTAGCTGATATTCTACCACACTATGAGCAAAACACACTTGACCGAACAGAAGTTTTCCGACTTCGCCCTGCACCCGCTGGCAGTAGAAGCCCTTGAAAAGAAAGGGTTCCATTACTGTACGCCAATTCAGGCATTGGCATTGCCGATCACGCTCGCTGGGCGTGATGTTGCAGGTCAGGCGCAAACCGGTACCGGCAAGACGCTGGCTTTTCTAGCGTCTACTTTCCATTATCTGCTTTCTCACCCTGCTGCGGAAGGTCGTCAGACTAACCAGCCGCGTGCCTTGATCATGGCACCTACGCGTGAACTCGCGGTGCAGATCCACTCCGACGCCGAAGCATTATCTGAATCTACCGGACTGAAATTAGGTCTGGCCTATGGCGGCGACGGTTACGACAAACAGCTTAAAGTGCTGGAAAGCGGCGTGGACATCCTGATCGGAACCACTGGCCGTTTAATCGATTACACCAAACAGAACCACATCGACCTGGGCGCGATTCAGGTGGTGGTGCTGGATGAAGCAGACCGTATGTTCGATCTGGGCTTCATCAAAGATATCCGCTGGTTGTTCCGCCGGATGCCGCCTGCTAATCAACGCCTGAACATGCTGTTCTCAGCAACGCTTTCCTATCGTGTGAAAGAACTGGCGTTCGAAAACATGAACAATGCCGAGTCGATTGAAATCGAACCGGAACAAAAAACCGGTCACCGTATTCAGGAAGAGCTGTTCTACCCTTCAAATGAAGAAAAAATGCGCCTGTTACAGACGCTGATTGAAGAAGAATGGCCAGATCGCTGCATTATCTTCGCAAACACCAAACATCGCTGTGAAGACGTCTGGGGCCACCTGGCTGCCGATGGTCATCGCGTTGGCTTGCTGACCGGCGACGTTCCGCAGAAAAAACGCCTGCGCGTTCTTGAAGATTTCACCAAAGGCACGCTGGATATTCTGGTCGCAACCGACGTTGCTGCCCGTGGTTTGCACATTCCTGCCGTTACGCACGTCTTTAACTATGACCTGCCTGACGACTGTGAAGACTACGTTCACCGCATCGGCCGTACCGGTCGCGCAGGTCTGAGTGGTCATTCCATCAGCCTGGCCTGTGAAGAATATGCCCTGAATCTGCCGGCGATTGAAACTTACACCGGCCACAGCATTCCGGTCAGTAAATACAACAGCGATGCGCTGTTAGCTGATTTGCCTCCTGCAAAACGTCTTGCCCGCTCGCGTACCGGTAACGGCCCGCGTCGCAACAGCAATTCGTCTTCACGTCGCAGCAGTGCACCACGTAGCAACCGTAAACGTCCGGGCTGATAACCTATGCTAAGCTCCACCTCACTGTATGCAGCGATTGATCTGGGCTCTAACAGCTTTCACATGCTGGTTGTTCGTGAGGTGGCAGGCAGTATCCAGACCCTCGCCAGAATTAAACGCAAAGTGCGTCTGGCAGCAGGTCTGGATAAACAAAACCTGCTTTCTCAGGATGCCATGCAGCGTGGCTGGCAATGCCTGAAGCTGTTTTCTGAAAGATTGCAGGATATCCCCCGCGACCAAATCCGTGTCGTTGCCACCGCAACGCTGCGGCTTGCCAGTAATGCCGACGAATTTCTGGGTAAAGCGCAGGAAATCCTCGGTTGTCCGATTCAGGTCATCTCCGGCGAAGAAGAAGCGCGTCTGATTTATCACGGCGTTGCCCATACGACGGGTGGCCCGGATAAACGTCTGGTCGTTGATATTGGTGGCGGCAGCACAGAGCTGGTCACCGGTGTCGGCGCACAGGCCACTACGTTGTTCAGCCTCTCAATGGGCTGCGTGACGTGGCTTGAGCGCTATTTTACCGACCGCAATCTGGCCAAAGAGAACTTTGATCAGGCGGAACAGGCCGCGATCGATATGATCCTTCCTGTTGCTCCTGAACTGATAGCTAACGGCTGGCAGATTTGTGTCGGCGCTTCCGGTACCGTGCAGGCATTGCAGGAAATCATGGTCGCTCAGGGCATGGATGAACGCATCACGCTGCCTAAACTTCAGCAACTCAAACAGCGCGCCATTCAGTGCGGCAAGCTGGAAGAGCTGGAAATTGAAGGCCTGACTCTCGAACGTGCGCTGGTTTTCCCAAGCGGACTGTCCATTCTGATCGCTATTTTCAAAACGCTGAACATCGAAATGATGACTCTGGCGGGCGGTGCGCTGCGTGAAGGATTGGTCTACGGCATGCTGCATTTGCCTATTGAGCAGGATATCCGCCAGCGTACGCTGCGAAATCTGCAACGCCGTTACCTGCTCGATAATGAACAAGCCGAACGCGTGGCTCAGCTGGCAGAGAATTTCTCGCTGCAGGTGGCTCAGGAATGGAAACTGGACGCCCGCGCCCGTGATTTACTCAACAGCGCTTGTCTGATCCACGAAATCGGATTGAGTGTCGATTTCAAAAAAGCGCCACATCACGCCGCGTATCTGATCCGTCATCTGGATTTGCCGGGCTTCACGCCTGCGCAAAAAAAGCTGCTGGCAACGCTTTTGCAAAATCAAAATGGCACACTGGATTTACCGCTGCTGAATGAACAAAACGCCCTTCCGCCGCGTCAGGCGCAACGGCTTTGCCGCATTATGCGACTGGCGATTATCTTTGCCAGCCGTCGTCGTGACGACACATTGCCTGCGGTGCGTTTGCGCGCCAATGATGATGAACTGAGTGTGATTGTGCCGCAGGGATGGCTGGAACAACATCCGCTGCGCGCTGAAGAGTTAGAACAGGAAAGCCATTGGCAGAGTTATGTCCACTGGCCGCTGTTTGTCGAAGAGCAGTAATTGCTGGCTCGATAAATCATCACCAAAAAGCAGAGCCTGTGTTATCAGCCTCTGCTTTTTTTGTAATTAATGCTTAATTGCTGCCCTTGGCTTTCGCCAGCTGTTCGCGGATTTTTTCCAGATGGCTCTGTCCTTTCACCATCCGTTCCTGCGCACTCACCACTTTACGTTCACTTTCCCACGCCAGATCGTCCTGCGGTAATTCCATCAGGAAACGGCTTGGTTCCGGGCGGATCAGCTCGCCGTACTGACGGCGTTCGCGGCAAAGGGTAAACGTCAGCTCTTTCTGCGCGCGGGTAATTCCCACGTAGGCCAGACGCCGCTCTTCATCCACGTTGTCTTCATCAATGCTGCTCTGATGCGGCAACAGCCCTTCTTCCATACCGACCAGATAGACATACGGGAACTCCAGACCTTTCGAGGCATGCAGCGTCATAAGCTGAACCTGATCGAGTTCTTCATCATTCTCGCCACGTTCCATCATGTCGCGCAGCGTAAAGCGCGTGACCACCTGAGTGAGCGTCATCGGCTCATCCAGATCGGTGCCTTCGAGCATTTCTGTCATCCAGCTGAACAGCTGATTGACATTTTTCATCCGCATTTCAGCCGCTTTCGGGCTAGGGGACGTTTCAAACAGCCAGCTTTCGTAATCGACGCCGTGGATCAAATCCCTTACGGCAGCGACCGGTTCACGTTCTGCCAGTTCAGAAATATTGCCCATCCAGTGCGTGAAACGTTGCAAAGATTCCAGCCCGCGGCCGGTCAGAGACTGGCTCAGCCCCATATCAAAACTGGCTTTGAACAATCCTTTGTTGCGCTGATTAGCCCACTCGCCCAGTTTCTGCAACGTCGCTGCACCGATTTCACGGCGCGGTGTATTCACGATGCGCAGGAAAGCGCTGTCGTCGTCCGGGTTGGTCAGCACACGCAGATACGCCAGCAGGTCTTTAATTTCAGGACGTGAGAAGAAAGAGGTGCCGCCAGAAATCCGGTAAGGGATACGGTTCTGCATCAGCATTTTTTCGAAAAGACGTGACTGATGGTTACCACGGTACAAAATCGCGTAATCGCCATACGCCGTTTTATTAATGAAGTGATGCGCGATCAGCTCCCCCACGACGCGTTCCGCTTCATGGTCTTCATTATTTGCCGTCACAACTTTCAGTGATTCCCCATAAGCCAGCTCAGAGAACAGGCGCTTCTCGAACACATGCGGGTTATTAGCGATCAGAATGTTGGCGGCTTTCAGAATGCGCTGCGTGGAACGGTAGTTCTGCTCCAGTTTGATAACCTGCAACTGCGGGAAATCTTCTTTCAGCAGCACCAGGTTTTGCGGACGTGCGCCACGCCAGGAGTAAATCGACTGGTCATCATCGCCCACCACGGTGAAGCGGCCGCGGTTACCGACCAGCAATTTCACCATCATGTACTGGCTGGTGTTGGTGTCCTGATATTCATCCACCAGCAGATAACGCAACTTGTTCTGCCAGCGCTCACGCACTTCTTCATTTTTCTGCAACAGCAGCGTAGGCAGCAGGATCAGGTCGTCGAAATCGAGAATATTACAGGCGCGCATGTGGTCGTGATAAAGGCTGTAGCAATGCGCGAAGATCTGATCGCGTTCCGATCGCGCCAGACCGGCGGCATGGGAAGGATCAACCAGATCATTTTTCCAGTTGGAGATCGTCGACACCAGCTGCTGCAATAACGTTTTATCGTTTTCCAGCCATTTCTCGCTCAATTCTTTGAGCAACGCCAGCTGGTCCTGATCATCAAATAAGGAAAAGTTAGATTTCATCCCCAGCGCGGCAAATTCGCGTTTGATGATTTCCAGCCCGAGCGTATGGAATGTCGCAATCAGCAAGCCCCGCGCTTCTTTGCGCCCGAGGGTTTGCGCGACACGCTCTTTCATTTCGCGCGCGGCTTTGTTGGTAAAGGTGACGGCCGCAATGTGACGTGCCTGGTAGCCACATTCACGGATCAGGTGTGCGATTTTATTGGTAATCACCCGGGTTTTACCGGAGCCAGCCCCCGCCAGAACCAGGCAGGGTCCGGTGACGAATTCGACGGCGTTTTGTTGGCTGGGGTTTAATCGCATGGCGTATTTTTGCTCACCTGATAGACAAGGACGGCGATTGTAGCAGAAACATCGTCCGAGATTGACTGGCTTTACAGCGCAATTTCTTATCCCGGAACGCAGGCCGGATTCCACTCAGGTGGTTGCAGATGTTACATTACCCGCCTGGAAACACTCTCGCAAAAAAGGTCTTATCATGGCAAAAACTGCCGCAGCAATGCATATCCTGGTAAAGGAAGAAGCACAGGCGCTTGATCTTCTTGAACAACTCAAGAACGGTGGCGACTTCGAGAAACTGGCTAAGAAGCACTCTACCTGTCCGTCAGGTAAGAAAGGCGGCCATTTAGGTGAATTCAAGCAAGGCGCAATGGTGCCGGCTTTCGATAAAGTGGTTTTCTCTGCGCCGCTGATCGAGCCACAAGGCCCGCTGCACACTCAGTTCGGTTACCACATCATTAAGATTTTGTACCGCAACTAAGTTCTGACTCTGCCAGAACCAAAAGAAAGGGCACCGCATTTTCATGCAGTGCCCTTTTGTTTGCATCTGTAGTTCGAAGTATGAAGGGTATCAGCTTGCTACGGCGATACGCTTCATATCAGTCATATAGCCACGCAGAGTGCGGCCGATAGACTCGATTGAATGGTTACGAATCGCTTCGTTAACGTCACGCAGCTGCGCATTATCAACCTGCGTTTCAGCAACAGATTTGCCCAAATCGCCCGCCTGCAGAATGGTCATGAACTCTTTCAGCAAAGGTACAGCGGCGTTAGCGAACAGGTAGTTGCCGTATTCAGCGGTATCAGAGATAACCACGTTCATTTCGTACAGACGCTTACGTGCAACGGTGTTGGCGATCAGCGGCAGCTCGTGCAGTGATTCGTAGTAAGCAGATTCTTCGATGATGCCGGAAGCGACCATGGTTTCGAATGCCAGCTCAACGCCTGCTTTCACCATCGCAATCATCACAACACCGTGGTCGAAGTATTCCTGCTCGGAAATTTTACCGTCGAACTGTGGTGCATTTTCGAACGCGGTTGCGCCCGTTTCTTCACGCCAGGTCAGCAGGTTTTTGTCATCGTTCGCCCAGTCAGCCATCATGCCGCTGGAGAATTCGCCGGAGATGATGTCGTCCATGTGTTTCTGGAACAGTGGCGCCATGATCTCTTTCAGTTGTTCGGACAGCGCGTAAGCACGCAGTTTTGCCGGGTTGGACAGGCGATCCATCATCAGCGTGATGCCGCCTTGTTTCAGCGCTTCGGTGATAGTTTCCCAGCCGAACTGCAGCAGTTTTTCTGCGTATGCTTCATCAACGCCGTCAGCAACCAGTTTATCAAAGCACAGCAGAGAACCAGCCTGCAACATACCACACAGGATAGTCTGCTCACCCATCAGGTCAGATTTTACTTCGGCAACGAAGGAGGATTGCAGAACGCCCGCACGGTGGCCGCCGGTGGCTGCTGCCCAAGCTTTAGCAATCGCCATGCCTTCGCCTTTCGGGTCGTTTTCCGGGTGAACCGCGATAAGCGTCGGTACACCGAAACCACGTTTGTATTCTTCACGAACTTCAGTACCGGGGCATTTCGGGGCAACCATCACCACGGTGATGTCTTTACGGATTTGCTCGCCGACTTCAACGATGTTGAAACCGTGGGAATAGCCCAGCGTCGCGCCATCTTTCATCAGAGGCTGAACCGCTTTAACCACGGCGCTGTGCTGTTTGTCTGGCGTCAGGTTTACAACCAGATCGGCTTGCGGGATCAGTTCTTCGTAGGTGCCTACTTTAAAGCCGTTTTCGGTCGCTTTACGCCATGAAGCACGCTTCTCAGCAATCGCTTCTGCACGCAGGGTGTAAGACACATCCAGACCGGAATCACGCATGTTCAGACCCTGATTCAGGCCTTGTGCGCCACAGCCTACAATCACCACTTTTTTACCTTTGAGGTAGCTGGCTTCGTCTGCGAATTCATCGCGACCCATGAAGCGGCATTTGCCCAGTTGTGCCAGCTGCTGACGCAGGTTCAGTGTGTTGAAATAGTTAGCCATGTATTGCTCCGTTCTATCGAGGTAAGTGCTGTTATTTTTTGTTTCACCGGTGAGCCGGTGAACGCCGTGAATTCACTATATGTCATGTGACACATTGCTTAAATTGATATATTACGAAGATGACGTTGCAGAATATGCAATACTCTTAGTCAGTCATCTTTAACGCTAAAGAGCCGGACATTCTTTATGGACTTACGTGATCTGAAACTGTTTTTACATCTGGCGGAAAGCCGCCATTTTGGGCGTTCGTCGAAGGCGATGCATGTCAGCCCGTCCACCTTGTCGCGCCAGATACAGCGGCTGGAAGAAGAACTCGGCCAGCCATTATTTCAGCGAGATAACCGCACCGTGCAGTTGACCAGTGCGGGCGAACAACTCAAAAACTTTGCCCAGCAGACGCTGTTGCATTACCAGCAACTGCGCAGCGGATTGGATCAGCATGGCCCGACGCTTAGCGGCGAGCTGCATCTGTTCTGCTCGGTGACAGCTGCCTACAGCCATCTGCCGCCAATCCTCGACCGCTTTCGTGCGCAGCATCCGCTGGTCGAAATCAAACTAACCACAGGCGATGCTGCCGACGCGGTGGAAAAAGTGCAGTCCACCGAAGCGGATCTGGCGATTGCCGGTCGTCCGGAAAGTTTGCCGGGTAGCGTCGATTTCACGCAGATCGGCGAAATTCCGATGATCCTGATTTCCCCTTCCCTGCCTTGCGCGGTTCGTACGCAAGTCAGCGAACCTCATCCTGACTGGTCGCAAATTCCGTTTATCCTGCCGGAACATGGCCCGGCGCGAAAACGCATTGACGTGTGGTTCAAACGCAACCGTCTGAGCAATCCGTTGATTTACGCCACGGTATCCGGCCATGAAGCCATTGTGTCGATGGTCGCGCTAGGTTGCGGCATCGCGCTCATTCCGTCAGTGGTGGTCGATAACAGCCCGGAACCGGTGCGCAACCGTATTTCTATTCTGGATAACGTCACGCTCGGCGCACCGCTGGAACTGGGCGTTTGCGTGCAGAAAAAACGGCTGAACGAACCGCTGATCGACGCGTTCTGGCAGCTGTTATAACTGGTCTTCGCGACAAAATGATGGCAAAGAAAAAGGGGCCCGTTTGGGCCCCTGGATTTTCTAGCCCGCTAAGAAGAAGCGGAACGCCGGATTATCACTTTCGTTGTGACAGTCATAACCCAGAGCAGAGAGGTTCTGCTCGAACTCCGGCTCCTCTTCATTCAGCTCAAACGCCGCCAGCACGCGACCAAAATCGGTGCCATGGCTACGGTAATGGAACAGCGAAATATTCCAGTGCGTGCCCAACGTATGCAGGAATTTCAGCAAAGCACCCGGCGATTCCGGGAACTCAAAGCTGTAAAGCCGCTCACGCAGAGGTTTGGTCGGGCGGCCACCCACCATGTAACGCACGTGAAGTTTCGCCATTTCATCGTCGGACAGATCCACTACCTGATAACCGTCATGATTCAGTTCGTCGATGATTTCCTGACGTTCTGCGTGACCGCGCGTCAAACGCACGCCCACAAAGATGCAGGCGTTATCCGCATCGGCATAACGGTAGTTGAACTCCGTCACCGAACGGCCACCCAGCAGCTGACAGAATTTCAGGAAACTGCCTTTGCGCTCAGGAATAGTCACCGCCAGCAGCGCTTCGCGTTGTTCGCCCAACTCGCAGCGTTCTGACACATAACGCAGACCATGGAAATTCACGTTCGCGCCGGAAAGCACATGCGCCAGACGCTCGCCCTGAATGTTGTGCTGCTGCACGTATTTCTTGAGCCCCGCCAGCGCCAGCGCACCGGAAGGTTCTGCAATCGCACGTACATCTTCGAATAAATCTTTCACGGCTGCGCAGATGGCATCGCTGTCGACGGTGATGACGTCATCGAGATATTCGCGGCACAGACGGAAGGTTTCGTTACCGATACGCTTCACAGCCACGCCTTCTGCAAACAACCCGACACGCGCCAGATCAACCGGCTCACCGGCATCCAGCGCAGCACGCAGGCAGGCAGAATCTTCGGCTTCGACGCCGATCACCTTAATCTGCGGCATCAGCTGTTTGATAAGCACCGCCACACCGGCAGCCAGACCACCGCCACCGACGGGAACAAATACGCGATCGAGATGCGCATCCTGTTGCAGCAGTTCCATCGCCAGCGTGCCTTGCCCGGCGATTACCGCCGGATGGTCGAACGGCGGCACAAACGTCATGCCCTGTTCCTGCGAAAGCGTGATCGCTTTGGCTTTCGCCTCATCGAAATTCGCACCATGCAGCAACACTTCGCCACCGAAATTACGTACGGCGTCGACTTTGATATCAGCGGTCGCGACCGGCATCACAATCAGCGATTTGATGCCTTTTTTGGTGGCAGAAAGCGCCACGCCCTGCGCGTGATTACCGGCTGATGCCGTGACGACACCGCGTGCGGCCTCGTCTTCGGTCAGGCTGGCAATCATCGAATACGCACCGCGCAGTTTAAAACTGTGAACGGCCTGGCGGTCTTCCCTCTTCACCAGAATGGTGTTACCCAGCCGGGAAGAGATCTTTTCCATGACCTGCAAAGGCGTCACCTGCGCGACTTCATAAACCGGCGCACGCAGCACGGCACGCAGATATTCTGCGCCGCACGGCTGGTCGGGTAGAGGTTGTGATACCGCCATGGCTGTCAGCCTCCCAGCTTAGACTTGTCGCGTACTGCGCCTTTGTCCGCACTGGTCGCCAGCAATGCGTAAGCACGCAGCGCCAGAGAAACCACGCGTTCACGGTTTTTCGGCGTCCAGGCTTTGTCGCCGCGAGCCAGTTCGGCTTCGTGACGTGCAGCCAGTTCAGCCGCAGGAACGTCCAGCACCATTTTTCGGTTTGGAATATCGATATCGATGATGTCGCCATCTTCAACCAGTGCAATCAGACCGCCGCTGCCCGCTTCCGGAGAAACGTGGCCGATGGACAGACCGGAGGTACCGCCGGAGAAACGACCGTCGGTGATCAGCGCGCATTCTTTACCGAGACCCATGGATTTCAGATACGTGGTCGGATACAGCATTTCCTGCATGCCCGGCCCGCCTTTTGGCCCTTCGTAACGAATCACTACCACGTCGCCGGACACCACTTTGCCACCGAGAATTGCGGAAACGGCATCGTCCTGGCTTTCGTAAACTTTTGCCGGGCCACGGAAGGTCAGGTTGGATTCATCCACGCCTGCGGTTTTAACGATACTGCCCGCTTCAGCGATGTTGCCGTAAAGCACGGCCAGACCACCGTCTTTGCTGAACGCGTGTTCCAGAGAACGGATACAGCCTTCGGCACGGTCATCATCGAGCGTGTCCCAGCGGCAATCCTGTGAAAACGCCTGAGTGGTGCGGATACCGGCCGGGCCCGCGCGGAACATTTTTTTCACCGCTTCGTCTTTGGTCAGCATGATGTCGTACTGATCCAGCGTCTGGTTCAGGGTCAGGCCGAGAATGTTTTTCACGTCGCGGTTAAGAAGATTGGCACGATCAAGTTCGCCCAAAATGGCCAGCACGCCACCGGCACGGTGAACGTCTTCCATATGGTATTTCTGGGTGCTCGGCGCGACTTTACACAGATGCGGCACTTTGCGAGACAGGCGGTCGATGTCGGTCATGTCGAAATCGATTTCACCTTCCTGGGCCGCTGCCAGCAGGTGCAGAACGGTGTTGGTGGAACCGCCCATGGCAATATCCAGGATCATGGCGTTTTCGAATGCGGCTTTGCTGGCGATGTTGCGTGGCAATGCGCTTGCGTCGTCCTGCTCGTAATAACGCTTGGTCAGCTCAACAATACGGCGACCGGCATTCAGGAACAGGTCGCGGCGGTCGGCGTGCGTTGCCAGCAATGAACCGTTACCCGGCTGAGACAGACCCAGCGCTTCGGTCAGACAGTTCATGGAGTTAGCGGTGAACATACCGGAACAGGAACCGCAGGTCGGACAGGCAGAACGTTCGATTTGTTCGCTGTCGGCATCGCTGACGTTCGGGTTTGCGCCCTGAATCATCGCATCGACCAAATCGAGTTTGATGATTTTGTCAGACAGCTTAGTTTTACCGGCTTCCATCGGGCCGCCGGAAACGAAGATCACCGGAATGTTCAGGCGAAGTGACGCCATCAGCATTCCCGGCGTGATTTTGTCGCAGTTTGAAATACACACCATGGCATCGGCGCAGTGCGCGTTAACCATGTATTCCACGGAGTCAGCGATCAGCTCACGTGAAGGCAGTGAATACAGCATGCCGCCATGACCCATGGCGATCCCGTCATCCACGGCGATAGTGTTGAACTCTTTCGCCACGCCGCCGGACGCTTCGATTTGCTCGGCAACCAGTTTACCCAGGTCGCGCAAATGCACGTGGCCCGGTACAAACTGGGTGAATGAGTTGACGACGGCAATAATTGGCTTGCCGAAATCGTCATCGGTCATGCCGGTGGCACGCCATAAAGCGCGGGCACCAGCCATGTTGCGGCCATGAGTCGTGGTATGGGAACGGTACTTAGGCATGCTCTGTTCACTCCAAATCATTTCTGTTTAGCAGGCTGCGAAATCGCTGCCTGCTGAATTTCATTCTTAAAATTATTGTGGGTTGATTGGATCCAGCCAACCCCATTTGTCTTCGGTCTTGCCTGTGAACAAGCCGAAGAATGCATCCTGAATTTGTTTGGTGACCGGGCCGCGTTTACCGATGCCGACCTGAATACCGTCAACGCTGCGAACCGGCGTGATTTCTGCGGCGGTACCGGACATGAAGACTTCGTCTGCCAGATACAGGGACTCGCGGGACAGAACCTGCTCACGCACTTCGAGACCCATGTCTTTCGCCAGTTTAATAATAGCGTCGCGGGTGATACCCGGCAGAGCGGAAGAGGTAAACGGAGGCGTAAACAGAATGCCTTCTTTCACTTCAAACAGGTTTTCGCCAGCGCCTTCAGAAACATAACCGTGAACGTCCAGCGCGATACCTTCCTGATAACCGTGGCGACGTGCTTCGCTGCCAACCAGCAAGGAGGACAGGTAGTTACCACCGGCTTTCGCGGCAGTTGGAATGGTGTTAGCGGCAACGCGGTTCCAGGAAGACACCATCGCGTCGATACCCTGCTCCAGTGCTTCTTCGCCCAGATACGCGCCCCACGGGAAAGCGGCGATGATCACGTCAGTTTTGTAGCCGTCCGGCGGATTAACGCCCATACCCACATCGCCGACAAACACCAGCGGACGGATATACGCGCTGACCAGATTGTTTTTGCGCAGAGTTTCGCGGCAAGCTTCCATCAGCTCATCCACGCTCTGAGAAACCGGCATACGGTAGATTTTTGCGGAATCGCGCAGACGCTGCATATGTTCACGGTGACGGAATACGACCGGCCCTTTGTGGGAGTCGTAGCAACGCACGCCTTCGAATACGGAAGTGCCGTAATGCAGTGCGTGTGACATGACGTGAACTTTTGCTTCTGCCCACGGAACCATCTCGCCATTGAACCAAATGTAATCAGCTTTCTTCGTCATTCTCTCGTTCCTTTACTCACGCATTCGCGCGTATTTGTTGTGATGTATGTTGCTGGATCTCGACACAAGCGACATCCATAAGTTTGCGTAACTGTGAAGACAGTAAATCTACCGGGCGCTGGCTGGCAACGGTCAATTCGATATTTATGTTTTCCGCATTGACCATGGGGGTCATGTTCATCGCGCACACCTGGAAACCACGGTGGCGAACAACGCGTAATACGCGTTCTAACATTTCAGGGCGGAAACGGGCCTGGATTGAGACGTTATGCTGCATCATGACATTTTCTCCAACATGGTTTCGTTGCCTGCGCCCGGTGGAACCAGCGGCCAGACATTCTCATTTTCATCGATGGAAACCTGAAGCAAATATGGGCCTTCGCTATTGAAGAACGCGTTCAGAGCAGCATCGACTTGGTCTTTACGGTGGATACGCTGGCCGGGGATGTTGAATGCGCTGGCCAGCGTCACAAAATCGGGATTATCAGAAAGGTTGGTTTCACTAAAGCGGCCGTCAAAGAACAGTTCCTGCCACTGCCGGACCATTCCTAACCGCTGGTTATCCAGTAACAGGATTTTGACTGGCAGCTGTTTTCGCTTGATGGTACCCAGCTCCTGAACGTTCATCATGAATGAACCGTCACCGGAAACGCAGATCACCATGTCGTCCGGACGGGCGACCTGTGCGCCAACGGCAGCCGGAACGCCAAAGCCCATCGTGCCCAGACCGCTGGAAGTGATGAAGTTTTCCGGGCGGCTGAACTGCATATGTTGCGCAGTCCACATCTGGTGCTGACCGACGTCGGTGGTCACTACGGTGCTGGCAGATTTACGATCAGAGATTTGTTTCAGCAACAGCGGCGCATAAATCGCTTCACCCGGGTGGTCGTATCGCCATTCGCCCTGCGCTTTCAGCGTCATCACTTCGTCACGCCATGCGCTGATGCTCAGCGGTTGCTGCAATGCCGGTAACAGGGAGTTCAAATCACCCTGCAACGCCACGTGCGCCTGACGTAATTTGTTCAGCTCGGCGGGATCGATATCCATGTGGATAACGGCCGCGTTTGGCGCGAAGGTATTCAGTTTGCCGGTCACCCGGTCATCAAAACGCGCACCGACGGCAATCAGTAAATCACAGGACTGAACCGCCAGATTCGCCGCTTTGGTGCCATGCATACCCAGCATCCCCAGATAACACGGGTCAGCGGCATCCGGTGCGCCCAACCCTTTCAGCGTGGCGACGGCCGGCATACCGGTGGCTGAGATAAACTCACGTAAAGCCGGAACCGCCTGCGCCATACCCACGCCGCCGCCGACGTAGATCATCGGTTTTTGCGCCGCAGCGATCATCGCGCTGGCTTGTTGCAGTTCAGCTGCCGGATGCGGGAAGGTTTCTTCTACCGCCAGCAAATGCGGTGGCAATTCGCCGGTCGCCAGCTGAATGTCTTTCGGGATGTCGATCAGAACCGGACCCGGACGCCCTGAAGTGGCGATGGCAAAGGCTTCTGCCATGATCTCGGGCAGCGCGTCCAGCGATTCAACCAGGAAGCTGTGCTTGGTGCAGGCCAGGGACAAACCTAAAACGTCGATCTCCTGAAAGGCGTCGGTGCCGATGAACGCGGAGCCTACCTGACCGGTGATAGCCACCAGCGGAACGGAATCTAACAGCGCGTCGGCCAGACCGGTGATGAGGTTGGTCGCGCCAGGGCCGGAAGTGGCGATACACACCCCGACTTTACCGGTTGAACGGGCATAACCGATGGCCGCCATTGCGGCGCCCTGCTCGTGCCGGCACAGAAGGTGTTCCACGCCGCCGTCATACAATGCATCGTATACCGGCATGATTGCCCCGCCAGGATAACCAAATACTGTATTTACACCCTGCGCACGCAACGCTTGTACTACCCACTGTGCTCCGTTCATCCTTATTCTCCTGCCTTTTTGCGACAAGTGCAGAACATTATGCTGTTGCTCATTTTCCGACCCCGCTTCACTGTTCTCTGAAATTCCTGACCCCAAAAAAAAACCCCGGACCTTTCGGTGCGGGGTTTCTTTTCAGGTTCAGGCTTGTTTAATAAGCCTTTCTTCGTCCAAGTGCAGCCCCGCACGGTGGGATAATAATCACCACCACGCTAATCACGACTAGGCTAACTACGAGGAGAAGGGCTTTCATTTTTAGGTTTCTGTAATTCATATTGCGAACGATTGCCTACAGAGTTATCACAGTCAGCTATTTAATGACAACACTTTTCTTGCGTTATTATTTGCAGTCCGTTGCATAATCCGCGAGAAATCGTCAGAGAAATCAAACCTTAGCGTGATCATTGACCGCCTGATTATTTATTGCTCCGGCAATGGCTTTTCCCCGGGTATCGCGGCCAAATGCCACCAGAACAGAAATCAGGATAGCAACGGTACCGGCCACAATCGCCATCGCCAGTCCGTAATTGTGTCCGTGACTTTCAGCAATGTAGGCCTGAAGCGTCGCATTGACTGAAGCAATCAGGTTCCCGAGCTGATAAACAAACCCCGGCAGAACAGCGCGCGTGTTGGCGGGCACCAGTTCGGTGAGATAAGTTGGCACCACGCCCCATGCGCCCTGCACCATGAACTGCATCAAAAACGCCCCGAGTCCCAGCATCCACGAGCCGCCGGAGAATGCCCACAATGGAATGACCGGCAGGGAAAGCAGCGCGGCGATGATGATGGCTTTCTTACGGCCAATCTTTTCAGAAAGCGCACCGAAGAAGACCCCGCCAATAATTGACGCGATGTTGTAGCTTATGGCAATTAAACTGACGGTATGAGCATCGAAACCATGCTGAACTTTCAGAAAGGTCGGGTAGAGATCTTGCGTGCCGTGACTGAAGAAATTAAAGCCCGCCATCAGCACCACGAGGTAGACACACAGCTTCCAATTTTTCTTCAGCACCGGCATCAGGGCCGTGCTTTCGTTGCGTTCCCGTGCGGCCAGCCAGACGGGTGATTCCTGCACTTTGAACCAGATGAAAGGCAGCAGGAAAATGGGCACCGCACCAATCACAAACATTCCACGCCAGCCCACTACGTTAAACAGTAAGCCGTAGACCACAGCGGCCAGCAGATACCCAAAAGGATAACCAGCCTGGAAAATCCCGGACATCAGGCCGCGTGAACGGTCAGGAATGGTTTCCATCGCCAGCGAAGAAGCTACGCCCCAGACACCGCCCATCGCGATGCCGTAAATGACGCGAAGGATGAGGAATACGGTCAGCGATGGTGCCGCCGCGGTACACAATTCGAAGAATGAAAACAACGCGATGTTGACCATCAGCACCGGCTTGCGCCCGTATTTTTCCGCAGCACGCCCGAAGAGCAGCGCGCCGATTGGCCGCACGGCCAGCGTCAGCAATATAGCCAGCGTGACCTGTTTGATATCAACCTGAAACGCCGTGGCAATATCACTGAGCAGAAAGACCAGAACGAAGAAGTCAAAGGCATCGAGAGTCCAGCTCAGGAAGCTGGCGATGGCAACGTTACGCTGCCGAGAAGTCCAACCAAACATGGGTGTATCCCTATTCCGGAATAGCTGTAGGTTATGCACTCACCGGAGCGTTCCGGAAAACCCTCAGTAAGGCCGCGAGATGTTAATCAATGATTCGCATTTGTTTATTTATTGTTAAATACAATCAAATTAAACACCTCACTTTGTATAACCAGCAACTTAATTAGCGGGCTAATTTGTTTCCGAACACATCAAACTGTTAATGAGTATTGCAGCAGTTGCGGCGTCCTTCGCATCTGTTGGTGTTAACTGGCTGACTTACAGACTATTTCTTCGCGATGGTACGCATCGTGCAAATCTTCTCTGCGCAAGAGTTTCAGGCTCAGGCATGCTGCCGTCAGGAAATCTCACAGCAAAGGAAAAAGCATGTCATTAGCCGTGGTGCATACCCGCGCCTCACTGGGTGTTCAGGCACCCGGCGTCTCGGTCGAAGTACATATCAGCAACGGTTTACCGGCTCTGACACTGGTCGGGTTACCGGAAACCACCGTCAAAGAGGCCAGGGATCGGGTGCGCAGTGCCATCATCAACTGCGGATTCACTTTTCCGGCAAAACGTATCACCGTAAATCTCGCGCCAGCCGATTTGCCTAAAGAAGGCGGCCGGTATGATTTATCCATTGCTCTGGCGATACTGGTGGCTTCTGAGCAACTTCAGGGGGATAAGCTCGAGGAATACGAGTTTGTGGGAGAACTCGGGCTTTCCGGTGCGTTACGCAGCGTGAATGGCGCAATTCCGGCGGCACTTGAGGCGCAAAAAGCTGGCCGGATACTCATCCTGCCGCAAAATAATCAAACGGAAATGACGCTGCTTGATCCCGGCGTTGCAAAAGTTGCCGGGCATTTGTTGCAGGTCTGCGCATTTTTGCAGGGCGAAGACAATTTGCCTGCCATCGAATTTCCCACTCATCCACCGGTTCAGGCAAATCAGCCTGACATTTCTGAGATCATCGGTCAGGAACAATCCAAACGCGCACTGGAGGTCGCGGCGGCTGGTGGCCATAACTTATTGCTGATAGGCCCCCCCGGCACAGGAAAAACCATGCTGGCGAGCCGTTTGCCGGGATTGTTGCCACCGCTGACCAATGAGGAAAAGTTAGAAACCGCCGCCATCGCCAGTCTGGTGTATAACCCGGAAGAAGACGGCGGGTTTTCACGCGTCCGGCCATTTCGGGCCCCCCATCACAGTACGTCGATGAGTGCGCTTGTCGGCGGTGGTTCGCTGCCCAGACCGGGGGAAATATCGCTGGCCCATAACGGCGTGCTATTTCTCGACGAGTTGCCTGAATTTCAGCGGCAGGTTCTGGATGCGTTGCGCCAGCCAATGGAATCCGGCGAAATCACGATTTCCCGCGCAAGGGCGAAAGTCCGCTATCCGGCAAGAGCGCAGCTGATTGCCGCGATGAATCCCAGTCCGACCGGGCATTATCAGGGCATCCATAACCGCACTCCGCCACAGCAGGTTTTACGTTATCTGAGCCGTCTTTCCGGGCCTTTCCTCGATCGGTTCGATCTTTCGATTGAAGTCCCGCTGCTGCCGCCCGGCATTTTGAGTCAGCAAAACCATACTCCCACTCTCCGGGAAAGCAGTGCACAAGTGCGAGAACGGGTGCTGATCGCCAGAGAAATTCAGTTAAAGCGCGCGGGAAAAATCAACGCCCATCTGAGCAGCAGCGAAGTGGAAACGTACTGCGTATTAACCAAAGCGGATGCGGAATTTCTCGAAGAGGTGCTGCATAAACTGGGATTGTCGGTCAGAGCCTGGCATCGCATTCTGAAAGTCGCGAGAACATTGGCTGATTTGGGCGGTGTGGAGGCCATCGAAAGAAGACATATTGCTGAGGCGCTGAGCTATCGCAGCATGGATAGGCTATTGTTAACTCTGCATAAGAGTCTGGCATAAAAAAACGGGGCATCGCCCCGTTTCATTAGTCATCGCTTTCCGTGTAGTCTTCTACAGCGTCAGCCTGCGGTTTACCGCCAGACAACGTGTGGAATTTCTTCGGACGACGGGTGCGGACAATGTATTTGTTCCACACTTTTTCTGCGTCTGTCACAGGTTCACGTGTACCGCGGCAAACCTCCAGGAACAGTTTTTCTTCGTCGGTAGCAGGCTCACGTTTTCCCAGATCCAGCTCGTTAAAAGCAAAGCCGTAACGTTCTAGCATTTGCGCTTCTTTAATGGTGAAATCGCCATGCCGGGAGAACCCGCGAGGGTAATGTTTATTATCAAAAAAACGATTTGTCGTGGTGAAGCTTTCCGCCATCTGACACGCTCCTAATTCTCTCATGGTCGTGCTGTTATGGCGCGGAGTATTAGTTAGGCTTGACATTGTGTAAAACAAAACATTTAAATCTTAACGACAAAAAATATTGGAGATAGTTTTGGACACGGAATTACTGAAAACCTTTTTGGAGGTCAGTAGAACTCGCCACTTTGGTCGGGCGGCGGAATCCCTTTATCTGACGCAATCTGCTGTCAGCTTTCGTATCCGACAACTGGAAACCCAACTTGGCGCCAATTTATTCACACGGCATCGCAATAACATCCGCTTAACGCCCGCAGGAGAGCGCCTGCTGCCTTACGCAGAGAATCTGATGTCGACCTGGCAGATGGCGAAAAAAGAGGTAGTGCGCTCATTACAGCACACGGAATTGTCGATTGGCGCGACAGCATCGCTCTGGGAAGCCTATCTGACACCCTGGATGCAGTCGCTTTACACTCAGCGAGGCACGCTGAGGCTCGAGGCACGCATCGCCCTTCGCCAGTCACTGGTCAAACAATTGCATGAAAGACAACTGGATTTACTGATAACCACCGAACCGCCGAAGATGGATGAGCTTTCAAGCCAGCTGTTAGGTAATTTCTCGTTACGACTTTTTTCATCACAGAAAACGGTCAGGGAAGAACATCCCCCGTATGTGAAACTGGAATGGGGCGCAGATTTTCCTCAGCAGGAAAAACTGCAAAACAGCGATCAGGAACCGGTGCTGACAACAACGTCTGCGCATCTGACGCGTCAGTTGCTGGAAAACACCGGCGGTTGCGCTTTCCTGCCTGCGCATTGGGCGAAGGAATACCCGCAGCTGGCGGTGCATGAAGAGATCCCTCCGGTGATCCGCCCGCTGTACGCTGTCTGGCTGCAAACCAGCGATCAGCAGGTTCTGATCCGTCAGTTACTCAAAACACCGCTGCTCACTAATTTCTGAAAGCCGTTCTGGTTCAGGACGGCTCAGGCCTTGGATGACGCGCTCTTCTGGCTGTCCAGAAGGTGCCCATGCCTTTTTGCAATCCGATGAAGATGAACAGCAAAACGCCCATCACGATTTTGGTCCACCACGAGCTGAGCGTGCCATCGAAGGTAATGTAGGTTTGTATCAGCCCCTGAATGAGAACGCCAAACAGACTGCCTAACACTGTGCCTACGCCGCCGCTCAGCAACGTGCCGCCAATGACTACAGAAGCGATAGCATCGAGCTCAACGCCGCTGGCGGCAAGTGCGTAACCCGCCGACGTATACAGCGAAAAAATGATGCCAGATAACACGGCCAGCGTGCTTGAGAGCATGTAGATATGAATCGTAGTATGACGAACCGGTACTCCCATCAGCGCTGCCGAGACATTACTTCCGCCAACGGCGTAAACGTTGTTACCAAATCGTGTACGATGCGCCAGAATAATCCCGCCGAACACCACCAGCAGCATGACCAGAGCCAGTAAAGTGAAACGGCCTCCTCCGGGCATTTTCCAGGCATAATTGGCCAGAAAATCGTAAACCGGATGGTTAATCGGTAACGATTCTTCCGAGACGATAAAACTCATCCCGCGCACAAAAAACATGCCCGCCAGCGTGATGATGAAAGCAGGCAATTTCAGCGTATCGATGATCCAGCCCATCAGCGCCCCGAAAAGCGCACCCATCAGCAGCACAATGACGAACGCGTAACCCGGTGCTACGCCGTAAGTGCCGATCAGTTTCGCCAGCAATACGCCCGTGAAAGCGATAACCGAGCCCACAGAAAGGTCGATGCCACCGGAGAGAATAACGAATGTCATACCGACCGCGACAATGCCGAGGAATGCGTTGTCCGTCAGTAAATCAAAGAATACGCGCGTGGACGCAAACCCCGGAAACTGCGTGAAGCAGTAAGCATATCCGGCCAGAAAAACCACAATAGTAATCAGCAGGGGCAGATTTCTTTTAAGCATTATCCCTTCCTCCGAAACAGATTACTTAATGAAACGCGGGGTGACTGAACCACCAGCACGGCGAGAACCACCAGGGCTTTCAGGACCAGATTAAACTCCGGTTTAAAGCCGGAAAGCAGAATACCTGTATTCATCCCCTGAATAATCAGCGCACCGACCACTGAAAGAAGCAGGTTAAAGCGTCCGCCCAGCAGCGAACCGCCACCGATGACAACAGCAAGAATTGCATCGAGCTCCAGCCATAAACCGGCGTTATTGGCATCGGCACCGCGGATATCAGCCGTCACGATAACGCCTGCGACAGCAGCGCAAATGCCGCAGATAACGTAAGTCGAAATCAGTACCAGACGGGCATTTACACCGGCGTTGTAAGCAGAACGGATGTTGATACCGACAGATTCAATAAACAGCCCGAGCGCCGTTTTGCGCGTCAGTGCCCACACCAGTACCAACATGACGACGGCAATAATCACCGGCATTGGCAGATAGAACAGAGAGCCGCTGCCAAACTGCGATAAACCGTTGTGTTCAAACGTGACGATCTGCCCTTCCGTAATCAGCTGCGCGATGCCCCTTCCGGCAACCATCAGCATCAGCGTGGCAACAATCGGTTGTATCTGCAGGACGGCGACCAGGAATCCATTCCACAAGCCGCATATCGCGCCAACACCAATTGACGCCAGTAATACGATCGCCAGCGGATATCCCTGAACGGTCATGGTCGCCGCGGTCGCACCCGCTATTGCCATCACAGCCCCGACTGAAAGATCGATACCGCCAGTGGCGATCACCAGCGTCATCCCCAGAGCCAGCAATGCGACGGGAGCGCCGCGATTGAATATGTCCACCAGGCTGCCAAACAGACGGCCATCCTGAATATGAATAGAGAAAAATCCGGGCGCGACCAGGCTGTCGATCACTAATATGGCGATAAAGGCGCCGATTTGCGTAGCACCTTTAGGAAACACAAATCTTACTTTGCGCGGTCTTCCCGTCATTGGCAGACTCCTGTTGCTCATCGATATCTCCTCATTGCGCCGCAATGGCTTTCATAATGGCTGGCACGGAGATTTCAGCCTGCTCGATTTGGGTAATATGACGGCGGTCGCGTAACACCACGATCCGGTCGGCATAACCCGACAACTCTTCCAGTTCAGATGAAATGACCAGTAAGGCCAGCCCTTCATCACAAAGTTTCTCAATCAGACGGATGATTTCTGCGTGAGCACCGACGTCAATTCCACGGGTGGGTTCATCGAGAATGAGGAAACGGGGATGGGTCGCCAGCCAGCGGGAAAGAAGCACTTTTTGCTGATTACCGCCGGAGAGATACTGAATTTCCTGCTCTGTTCCGGGTGTGCGGATACCGAGCAGTTTGATAAATTTTTCGGCGATCTGATGCTGCTCTTTCATCGGCAGAGGACGCAACCAGCCGCGCTGTGCCTGTAAGGCAAGTATGATATTTTCACGCACTGTCGCGGCCCCGATAATGCCGTCGGTTTTGCGATCTTCCGGACAGTAACCAAACCCAAGTTTCGCTGCTTTACGGGGAGTAGTGATGGTTTCTGATTTACCATCAACCAGCGCACTGCCGCTGTCATGGCCTTTGATACCGAAGATCAGCTGCGCGGTTTCTGTTCGCCCTGACCCCAGTAAACCGGCAAGCCCTACGATTTCGCCACGTCGCACTTTCAGATCGAAATTTTCAATCACCCCGCGGCGACCATAATCTTTGAAATCCACCAAAGGCTCGCCCGTTACATTACGGTGCTCTGTGCGTTTAAGCAGGCTTTCATCAAAACTGTGCCCCAGCATCATCGGCACCAGATCGATACGTGGCAGATCGGCAGTACGTTCAGATCCCACCCGTTTGCCGTTACGTAAAACCGTTATCCGGTCGCTGATCCGATAAACCTGATCGAGGAAATGGGTGACGAAAATCATCCCGACACCTTTGTCGCGCAACTGGATGAGAATATCGAGCAACATGCTGACTTCTTTGGCATCCAGACTGGCGGTGGGCTCATCGAGAATTAATACCTGCGCAGAAAGATCAACGGCACGCGCAATCGCCACTATCTGCTGGATAGCAATGGAATAGGTGGAAAGAGGCTGGCTGACATCCAGATGCAGGCCATAACCTTCCAGAAGCGCTTCGGCCTGCTGTTCCATCTTACGCTGATTGACCAGCCCGAATCGGGTCGGTTCGCGCCCGATGAAGAGATTCGCCGCAACCGAGATATTAGGCAGAAGGTTAACTTCCTGATATACCGTGCCGATCCCAAGCGACTGGGCATCAGCGGTATTGACAGGTTCAATCGATTTTCCGTTGAGGAAAACGTGTCCGGAAGAGCGCCTATAAACGCCGGTAAGCGCTTTAATCATCGTGGACTTGCCTGCACCATTTTCACCTAACAGTGCCACTATTTCGCCACGTTCAAGCGTGAAGTCGACATTTTCCAGTGCTTTCACGCCTGGAAACTCTACGGATAAACCGCGGACTTCAAGCAGTGTTTCTGAACCAGGATTATCCGTCACATCACTACTCCTGCTGCATTCGCCAGAGGGCGAAAAGGGAATAATTTTTACCGGCCTGCCGCAAAAGCAAGCCGGTAAACCGGCTTAATAACCCATGTCTTTTTTCATGTCATATTCTTTCTGCGCCATATCCGGCAGGATCAGCGCTGACTGAGTCTGAATGAATTTCTTCGGCTGAGTGCCATCCTTTTTCATTGCGATCAGGGCATCAAATGCAGGGCCTGCCATATTAGGCGTCAGTTCGACAGAAGCATTCGCTTCACCGGCTAACATCGCTTTGTAGATGTCAGGAACACCATCGATTGAAACGATTTTAATTTGCGAGCCAGGTTTCAGACCGGCTTCCTTGATGGCCTGAATCGCACCGATTGCCATGTCATCGTTATGGGCATAAACGGCACAAATGTTCTTACCGTTTTGTTCTGCCTTGATGAAGCTTTCCATGACTTCTTTGCCTTTACTACGGGTGAAGTCACCAGATTGTGAACGGATGATTTTGACGTTTGGCGCAGCTTTCAGTGCATCTGCAAAGCCTTGCTTACGGTTTAACGCGACGCTGGCGCCCACGGTGCCTTGTAATTCAACAACATTACATGGCTTACCGGCGACATCTTTGACTAACCAGTCTCCGGCTACTTTACCTTCATATACGCTGTCCGACGCTACAGCGGCGGTGTACAGGGAAGGATCACTGACTTCGATTGTACGGTCTAACAGGAATACCGGGATTTTGGCTTCTTTCGCTTCTGTCAGAACCGGAGCCCAGCCAGTAGCCACTACAGGCGCAATGAAAATGGCATCCACCCCCTGAGCGATAAACGAGCGTATGGCTTTGATTTGGTTTTCTTGTTTCTGCTGAGCATCAGCAATTTTGAGCGTGATCCCGCGTTTTTCAGCCTCGGACTTAGCTACTTTTGTTTCTGCAGAACGCCACCCAGACTCAGAGCCGATCTGCGAAAAACCAACAACCAGCGGAGCTGCATGAGCTGCGCCACAAAGTGCTGTTGCCACTGCTGCTGCCACAAATAAGCGTTTGTACATGTTTCTTTCCTCGCGTGTAGTCTGAGCTACTTTTTGTTATGGCTCGTAGGGTACGGCCAGGACGTTCACCCGACCTCTGTCTTCATTTTTCACGACTCGACGTCAGGAAAAAGAATGAAAACAGTATTGTCAGGAGCGGTTTGTCGTCACAGGACGATGATTAGGTTTAGTACACTGGAAAAAAGGGAGCATGAGCGGGGTCACATACGGGGATAACAATCAATTAGTGCATGTATTCAGCCAAAACATGACAAAAAACAACCAGGAAAATAAGACATATTGAGCCTAAATGGTGCAACAACGGGCAAGGAAGGAATTTAATTGAAGGGTTTATGAGCACGGGTTGAAAGGAGGAGAAATTACAGGCAAAAAAAAACCCCTCGCTTTCGCGAAGGGTTTCAATATGGCAGGGGCGGAGAGACTCGAACTCGCGACACCCGGTTTTGGAGACCGGTGCTCTACCAACTGAGCTACGCCCCTAAATGACGCTTAACATTATGCCTGCTAAAATTAGCAGGCATAATCAAATAAGTGGCGGAACGGACGGGGCTCGAACCCGCGACCCCCTGCGTGACAGGCAGGTATTCTAACCAACTGAACTACCGCTCCACCGGTTCTTTCACACGCATCAGCAATCGGCTGATACCTGTTTGTTCCTGTTATTTTCCTTGTCAGGGGAAAAGGAACACGTTCTTTACTAATTTGATGCCTGGCAGTTCCCTACTCTCGCATGGGGAGACCCCACACTACCATCGGCGCTACGGCGTTTCACTTCTGAGTTCGGCATGGGGTCAGGTGGGACCACCGCGCTACTGCCGC
>NZ_JAFMOY010000006.1 GCF_019049625.1 Rahnella ecdela | reverse complement strand
CTCCACCGTCACACCCGGTGGGATTGTTGGGTTTCTCATCGTGAGTTACCGGTTCAATATTCCAGACAGACTCGTGGTTCATTTGAGCGTCCATGCTCGCCCTGAACTCCGGGCACACTATAAGTCATGTCACTCACCCAATGCGTATTTGGGGTTGGGACAACGAACTGGCGTTCAAGGTAATTTGGACTGGCAAAAGAAGGCTTTCCGCCACCGTAATAGCGTCGTTTTCGGTATCCAGTCTG
>NZ_JAFMOY010000007.1 GCF_019049625.1 Rahnella ecdela | reverse complement strand
AAAGAAATGGGCATCGTCAAATACGATACCCTGTTTCGCGCCCGGCACGACTGGCGGGAGTTTTGCGTGCAGTTTATGGAAAGCGACTACGAATTTATCCGGCGCCTGATTGCTGAAGAAGGCATTTGTAGATTCAATTGATCAATGCAACATCCATGCTAAAACATGGGGTAGCGGAGGATTAATGAATGAAACGTACATTTACGGCAAAGGAAAAAGAGTTTGTTTTCAACTCATGGAAGAACGGCATCGG
>NZ_JAFMOY010000008.1 GCF_019049625.1 Rahnella ecdela | reverse complement strand
CAGACTGGATACCGAAAACGACGCTATTACGGTGGCGGAAAGCCTTCTTTTGCCAGTCCAAATTACCTTGAACGCCAGTTCGTTGTCCCAACCCCAAATACGCATTGGGTGAGTGACATGACTTATATAAGGACGCATGAGGGTTGGCTGTATCTGGCTGTTGTTCTTGATCTCTTCTCACGCAGGGTTATCGGCTGGAGCATGGGCGGACGAATGACCGCTGAGTTAGTAATGGATGCATTATTGATGGCGGT
>NZ_JAFMOY010000023.1 GCF_019049625.1 Rahnella ecdela | reverse complement strand
GGCGGTGCCTGGCGAAACGCTGACGTGGCCGCGACAAAATTTCCGGCGCGATACCAGGCGATCCCCTGCCAGAGCGGATCCTGAAAACGTTCTGCCGCCTGCGAATATTGCCCTTTATCAAACGCCCTTTGTCCCTGCATATCCGGGCTTATCCATGCATCGCGCCAGCTGGCGTGACCCTGCGGCAGATACAGCATCAGCGGCAGCGCCACCACCAGCCAGCAGATCAGCTGACGGCGGCAAAACAGCAACAAA
>NZ_JAFMOY010000022.1 GCF_019049625.1 Rahnella ecdela | reverse complement strand
AAACCAGGCTCATTCACGATTTCCGATGCGGCAGCGATGATCGAACAGGGCGCCAACGCGAATAACTAATACATGGCATAAGCCGGGCGGGAAACTGCCCGGCATTCCATTCAGGAGGCGCGATGAAGTACAGCACCACATTGCCTGTTAAAGCACTCCCGTCAGCTGAAAAATTTGATGGCAAAGGCCCGGAATATAAGCGACGTTTCCACGTGATGGCCAAACCCTCCGGCTCAACCTGTAATCTCGACTGCA
>NZ_JAFMOY010000021.1 GCF_019049625.1 Rahnella ecdela | reverse complement strand
AAACCAGGCTCATTCACGATTTCCGATGCGGCAGCGATGATCGAACAGGGCGCCAACGCGAATAACTAATACATGGCATAAGCCGGGCGGGAAACTGCCCGGCATTCCATTCAGGAGGCGCGATGAAATACAGCACCACATTGCCTGTTAAAGCACTCCCGTCAGCTGAAAAATTTGATGGCAAAGGCCCGGAATATAAGCGACGTTTCCACGTGATGGCCAAACCCTCCGGCTCAACCTGTAATCTCGACTGCA
>NZ_JAFMOY010000020.1 GCF_019049625.1 Rahnella ecdela | reverse complement strand
CGTATTGCATCAATAATTTCCGCCGCAGCGCGCAAATCCGGCCTTCGCAGGTGACGTTGCAGGATTACACCTTCACCGCCCCGAACTGGCCGGCGCAATTTCAGGACCAGCCGCGGCGGATGCCCTACCAGCATGCGGCTTATGAAATATTTGATTATCCCGGACGCTTTAAAGACGAACAGCACGGCGAAGATTTTGCCCGTTATCAGATTGATGGCTGGCGTAATAACGCGGATATGGTCTCCGGAACGTCTA
>NZ_JAFMOY010000019.1 GCF_019049625.1 Rahnella ecdela | reverse complement strand
ATGACATTGGTTACTGGAATTTAAGTACCTATAACCAGGGAATGCTTGGATATAAAACGCCTAACATTGACAGTATTGCCAATGAAGGTGCGAAGTTCACGTCCTACTACGCTGAACAGAGCTCAACTGCCGGGCGTTCTTCGTTCATTACCGGGCAGATGCCTTTCCGTACAGGCATGAGTAAAGTGGGTATGCCTGGCGCACCGCAAGGGTTGCAGAAAGAAGACCCGACCATTGCCAATATTCTTAAACAAC
>NZ_JAFMOY010000018.1 GCF_019049625.1 Rahnella ecdela | reverse complement strand
CTGGTTAACCACAAGAAAACCCATCGGATTTACTGTCTGGAAGGGCTGAACCTGCGGTCAAAACGCCCGCGGCGCCACGTGACGGCCAGGCACAGGCATATCCGCCCGGCCGTCACCGATGTGGATCAGTGCTGGAGCATGGATTTCGTTGCTGATAATCTGTTCAACGGACGCCGGATCCGTGCCCTGACTGTCGTCGATAATTTTAGTCGTGAATGCGTGGCGATCGAGGTAGGCCAGGGACTTCGCGGTGAC
>NZ_JAFMOY010000017.1 GCF_019049625.1 Rahnella ecdela | reverse complement strand
GGGGTAACCAATCTCATGTTTCCTCTCTGCAAAGTGCCATGCTGGCCGGCCCTGATGTCCCGGATCTTCACGATATAGTGGCAGTGACTCATCATGACACCACCCCGCCTGTTGCGCCGGTTATCAATGCTGTGTATGACGACCAGGGTGTAAATCAGGGTTCTGTTGCTAATGGCGGCAAAACCGATGACAAACTGCTGAAAATCACTGGTACAGCAGAGCACGACAGCATTGTGCTTATCAGCCTTGTGATTG
>NZ_JAFMOY010000123.1 GCF_019049625.1 Rahnella ecdela | reverse complement strand
CGTAATAATTCAACTAAATGAATTACTGCTTGGTCACTCTTTAAGACTTGATATTTTTTGCCACCGAAGTGGCTGATATCGTCTTGTGAGTGCCCACACAGATTGTCTGATAAATTGTTAAAGAGCAGTGAGTTACGCGCTTTCGCTTGCTAACTCGAGGTGGCGTATATTACGCTTTCCTCATTCAGTGTCAACCGTTTATTTCATTCGGTTGCCGCTGTTTTTAATCTTTCCGACCCGGTGACTTCGTGATGTTGTTCACGTTGTTCCCTGTCGATGGAGCGGCATTATAGGGAGTTAGATTTTAATGGCAAGCGAATAAATACAGTTTTATTTCGTTTGCCGTTTTTTTATCCAAAGCCCCCTGTTTTTACGCTTTTGCTATAAAGGAAGGCAAGGCAGCAAGGCTTTCCAGCACGGCGTCAGCTGCACTTTCACTTTGTTCTGTAACAGGCTTACCCGTACGCACTAAAATCTTGTGTCCGACACCCGCAGCAGCAGCAGCCTGCATGTCCTCAAGCTTATCACCCACCATATAAGAAGAAGCCATATCAATATTCAGCTCTTCTTTAGCGGTTAAAAACATACCCGGCAGGGGCTTACGACAATCACAAACCTGGGTAAACTCTTTAACTGTGCCTTCGGGATGGTGAGGACAGAAGTAGATACCGTCGAGATCGACGCCCCGGTCAGCCAGAGACCAGTCCATCCATTCGGTCAGCGTCATAAACTGATCTTCAGTAAATTTACCGCGTGCAATACCTGACTGATTGGTCACCAGCACCAGCAGAAAGCCCATTTCCTTTAATTTAAGACAAGCGTCAATAACGCCATCGATGAACTGGAAGTTATCGATTTCATGTACATAGCCGTGATCGACATTCAAAGTACCATCACGGTCGAGAAAGATTGCTGAAACAGGTTGTGCCACAAATTTGCTCCTGATGCCTGATTAATGGCGTGAGTATCGCATGTTTTCACTGTCTGTGAGAATGCTAACCTGGTTGACTTAGACGTCTAGACGCCTTAGCATCCACGACATGCTACGGGGACGCTCCCCGAAGAGTTAATTTCACCACGTCACGGCGAAAAGACAGAATAAAAAATAATATGATTAAACTTTCAAACATCACCAAGGTTTTCCAGCAAGGTGCGCGCCAGATAGTCGCACTCTCTGACGTGAGTCTTCACGTCCCTGCCGGACAGATTTATGGCGTCATCGGTTCATCCGGCGCAGGTAAAAGTACCCTGATTCGCTGCGTCAATTTGCTGGAACGTCCGACTAAAGGCCAGGTATTGGTTGATGGTCAGGATCTTATGTCCTTTTCTGAGAAAGCACTGACCCGCGCACGTCGCCAGATTGGGATGATTTTCCAGCACTTTAATCTGCTTTCATCACGCACCGTTTTCGGCAATGTCGCATTGCCGTTGGAACTGGATAATCTGTCTTCAGCTGAAATTAAAAAGCGCGTTTCAGAACTGCTGAGTCTGGTGGGCCTTGAAGATAAGCATGATGCCTATCCGGCAAATCTTTCCGGCGGACAAAAACAACGTGTAGCGATCGCCCGTGCACTTGCCAGCAATCCGAAAGTGTTGCTATGTGATGAAGCCACCAGCGCACTGGACCCGGCCACTACCCGCGCCATTCTTGAGCTCCTGAAAGACATTAACCGTCGTCTGGGATTAACCATCCTCCTCATTACCCATGAGATGGACGTCGTAAAACGTATTTGTGACCAGGTTGCCGTCATCAGTGACGGAAAACTGATTGAGCAGGATAAAGTGAGCGAGATGTTCTCTCATCCAAAAACTCCGCTGGCACAGCAGTTCATTCAGTCCACATTACATCTGGATATTCCAGAAGATTACGCCGTTCGTATGGTGCCGCAACCGGAAGCAGGTCGCGTACCTTTATTGCGTCTGGAATTCACCGGTCAGTCGGTCGATGCTCCGCTGCTTTCAGAGGTCGTACGTCGCTTTGACATTAATAACAATATTATCAGTGCTCAGATGGATTATGCCGGCGGCGTGAAGTTCGGGATTATGCTGACAGAAATGCACGGTTCAGAAGAAAACACTCAGGCAGCAATTCAGTTCCTGCATGAGAATCAGGTGAAAGTAGAGGTACTCGGTTATGTCTGAGGCAATGATGTGGTTAATGGGCCGGGGTATCTGGGAAACTGTCGTGATGACACTGACCTCTGGTTTCTTTGGTTTTGTACTTGGCCTGCCTTTTGGCGTCCTGCTGTATGTGACGCGCCCGGGTCAGATTGCAGAGAATAAAAACGTCTACCGCGTGATGTCAGCGCTGGTGAATATTTTCCGCTCTATTCCTTTTATTATCTTGCTGGTGTGGATGATCCCGTTCACCCGCATGATTGTCGGTACTTCCATCGGTTTACAGGCCGCGATTGTTCCGCTCACCGTCGGGGCTGCACCGTTTATTGCCCGTATGGTTGAGAATGCCCTGCTGGAAATTCCAAGTGGTCTGGTGGAAGCTTCCCGCGCGATGGGTGCAACGCCGATGCAGATCATCCGCAAAATCTTATTGCCGGAAGCCCTGCCTGGTCTGGTCAATGCAGCGACCATCACGCTGATCACACTCGTAGGCTATTCTGCTATGGGTGGCGCAGTCGGTGCCGGTGGTTTGGGACAAATCGGTTATCAGTACGGTTATATCGGTTACGACGCAACTGTGATGAATACGGTATTAGTCCTGTTAGTGGTTTTGGTGTATTTAATTCAATTTTGTGGCGACCGCATCGTAAAAGCAGTCACACATAAATAAGAAATAGCCGCTGTAATAGCTACCCTGTGAATGATTTAAATCCGTTTATTGAGGAAAGGACATGTCTAACAAATTCAAATCCATTGCCGTTGTCGGCGCGCTTCTGGGATCGCTGGCATTAGTCGGTTGCGGACCAAAAGAACAAGATCCAAACCATATCAAAGTGGGTGTAATCGTCGGTTCAGAACAACAAGTTGCTGAAGTGGCTCAGAAAGTTGCGAAAGAAAAATACGGTCTTGACGTTGAACTGGTGACTTTCAACGATTACGTATTACCTAACGAAGCGCTGAGCAAAGGTGATATCGACGTTAACGCCTTCCAGCACAAGCCTTACCTGGATCAGCAGATTAAAGATCGTGGCTACAAACTGGTTCCGGTCGGTAACACCTTCGTTTATCCAATCGCCGGTTACTCTAAGAAAATCAAATCTGTTGATGAATTGAAAGATGGCGACCAGGTTGCTCTGCCAAACGACCCGACTAACCTCGGCCGTTCACTGCTGCTGCTGCAAAAAGTGGGGCTGATTAAACTGAAAGATGGCGTGGGTCTGCTGCCAACCGTTCTGGATGTGACTGAGAACCCTAAAAACCTGAAACTGGTTGAGCTAGAAGCACCACAGCTGCCACGTTCACTGGATGATGCGAAAATCGCTCTGGCTGTGATCAACACCACTTACGCGAGCCAGATCAACCTGACTCCTGAGAAAGACGGCATCTTCGTAGAAGATAAAGAATCTCCGTACGTTAACCTGATCGTTGCGCGTGAAGATAACAAAGACGCTGAAAACGTGAAGAAATTTGTTCAGGCTTACCAGTCTGATGAAGTGAATGCTGCAGCGAACAAAATCTTCAACGGCGGCGCAGTTAAAGGCTGGTAATCCGTTGCTGTCAGGTACGCAGGTTTTGCTCTGACTATTAGTCTGTAAATATTACTTTCATAAATAAATTCAAGGCGGGCATATGCCCGCCTTGTTATTTCCTCAATACCTTGGTTCAATAACGCCACATTCTTTCCTGTAAACATATTAAAAAGCAGAGGATATACCATGCGTGCTTTACCTCTCTGTTTGTCGGCGCTTTTGCTGGCGGGTTGTTCTCTGACTCCACATCCACAGCCAACCCCTCCTGCACCCGTTGTTAAAGAAGAGCCAAAACCAGTAAAACCTAAACCGGCTCCGGTTCGTCCTGCCCCGGTAAAACTCTATAAAGATGCCGAAGCACTGGTTGGTAGCCCTTTCCGTGATTTAGGCGAAGTCTCTGGCGAATCCTGCCAGGGCGATCAAAATGATGCACCACCCAGCCTCGCTGCCGCGCGCAAAAGAATGCTGACCCGCGCATCTTATATGAAGGCCAATGCAGTATTACTGCACCAATGCCAGATCATCAGCGGTGTGCCGGGTTGTTTCCAGCAGGCGATTTGTCAGGGTTCTGCCCTCAATGTCACGTTTAAATGACCTCATTTTCTTTTGAGCAAATAGGGACGATTCATTCACCCTATAAAGAGAAGTTTGCTGTTCCGCGCCAGCCCGGTCTGATTGAGGATGGTGGCGGTGAATTACATCTGCACGCACCTTACAACCAGCCCGAAGCCGTTCGCGGACTGGAAGACTTCAGCCATTTATGGGTGATGTTTATTTTTCATCAGACGATGGAGGGCGGATGGCGTCCGACTGTTCGTCCGCCACGTCTGGGTGGGAATACGCGTACCGGTGTGTTTGCGACCCGTTCAACCTTCAGGCCGAATCCGCTCGGAATGTCTCTGGTTGAGCTGAAAGGGATCCGCTGCCAGGGGCAAAATGTCATTCTACAATTGGGCAGTCTGGATTTAGTGGATGGCACGCCTGTCGTGGACATTAAGCCTTATCTTCCCTTTGCAGAAAGCCATCCTGATGCGCGTGCCGGATTTGCTCAGCACGCGCCGGATTCCGGCATGCCGGTAGAATTTTTACCTCAGGCTGAAATACAGCTGGCTGAACATGCGGGACAATATCCGCATCTTCGCCGTTTTATCACGCAGGTTTTAGGACAGGATCCCCGTCCGGCTTACCGCAAAGGGGAAGCAGCAGACCGGGATTATGCCGTTCGCTTGCTGGAGTTTAACGTCCGCTGGCGGGTGACGGGCTCTCTGAATCAGGTATTGTCGCTCGACAAAGACTAAATTTCCTCTGCTTCTCTTTTGGCAACAGCAACTCGCTGGTAAACTAAACCACTTTTTACGTTTTGGCTGCCAATGGCAGCCTGATTGCAATTTGCAGTGCTAACGGAACCAACAACATCATGCGTACTACTCAATATCTGCTCTCTACACTGAAAGAGACGCCAGCCGACGCGGAAGTGATCAGCCATCAGCTGATGCTGCGTGCGGGGATGATCCGTAAACTGGCCTCAGGCCTGTATACCTGGCTGCCGACAGGCTTACGTGTTCTCAAGAAAGTTGAAAACATCGTACGCGAAGAAATGAACAACGCGAACGCCATTGAAGTGTCGATGCCGGTAGTTCAGCCCGCCGATTTATGGCAGGAGAGCGGACGTTGGGAACAATATGGTCCGGAGTTGCTGCGTTTCGTTGACCGTGGCGATCGTCCGTTCGTTCTGGGTCCGACTCACGAAGAAGTCATTACCGATTTGATCCGTAATGAAGTCAGCTCATACAAACAATTACCGCTGAACTTTTTCCAGATCCAGACTAAATTCCGTGACGAAGTACGTCCGCGTTTTGGCGTGATGCGTTCCCGTGAATTCCTGATGAAAGATGCCTATTCGTTCCACGCGACGCAGGAGTCTTTGCAGGAAACTTACGATGCAATGTACGCAGCCTACAGCCAGATCTTCAGCCGTATGGGTCTGGATTTCCGTGCAGTATTGGCGGATACCGGTTCTATCGGCGGCAGCGCTTCGCACGAATTCCAGGTTCTGGCACAAAGTGGCGAAGATGATGTGGTGTTCTCTGACTCTTCTGATTTCGCGGCTAACATTGAGTTCGCTGAAGCGCTGGCTCCGGCTGCTCCGCGCGCTGCAGCAACCGAAGAAATGCGTGTTGTTGAAACTCCAAATGCCAAAACCATCGCTGAACTTACCGAACAGTTCCAGGTTCCGGTTGAAAAAACCGTTAAGACCCTGATGGTTCACGCGACGGCAGAAAGCGGCCATAAACTGGTTGCCTTACTGGTGCGTGGCGATCATGAGCTGAATGAAATCAAAGCCGAAAAACTGCCACAGATTGCTGTACCACTGACCTTCGCAACTGAAGCCGAAATTCGTGAAATCGTTGCTGCTGGCCCGGGTTCACTCGGTCCGGTCAATCTGCCGATGCCAATTGTGGCTGACCGTACTGTTGCCGCCATGAGTGATTTCAGCGCAGGGGCTAACATCGACGGTAAGCATTACTTCGGTATTAACTGGGATCGTGATGCTGCATTGCCACAAGTTGCCGATATCCGTAACGTTGTTGCCGGCGATCCAAGCCCGGATGGTCAGGGTACGCTGGTCATAAAACGCGGTATCGAAGTCGGTCACATCTTCCAGCTGGGTACCAAATACTCTGAAGCGATGAATGCGACCGTACAGGGCGAAGATGGCCGTAATCAGGTGATGACCATGGGTTGTTACGGTATCGGCGTGACACGTGTGGTTGCTGCGGCGATTGAGCAGAACCATGACGATCGCGGCATAATCTGGCCGGATGCTATCGCACCCTTCCAGGTCGCTATTCTGCCAATGAACATGCACAAATCTTTCCGCGTGAAAGATGCAGCAGAAGCTTTGTACAAAGAACTGCGTTCACACGGTATCGATGTGATCCTCGACGATCGAAAAGAACGTCCGGGCGTCATGTTTGCGGATATGGAACTGATCGGTGTTCCGCATCACGTAGTGATTGGTGATCGTAATCTGGATGCTGAAGAGCTGGAATACAAAAACCGTCGCTCTGGTGAAAAACAGATGATTAAACAAAGCGATATCGTTGAGTACCTGCTGAGCCAGATCCCGCGTTAAGATCGGCTAACGATTGTTTGTTATAAAAAATGCCCGCTTAGTGCGGGCATTTTTGTTTGTGCCATTCAGTTAGTGCAGTTCAGTGTGCTTTGGTTTTAAGGACAGGATCTGCTTACGTCAAACTTAACGTTTTTATCCGCCACCACAGCGTTCTGTATCTGCCCTTCTTCCATTGAAGGCTCTGTCATGAAATGACCATCCATGGAAAGGAAGACCAGCTGATTGGGTACTTTACGCGCCGCAAGATAGCCTTCTTCCAGTGATTTGTTTGCCGACATCGGGAACACTTTACCAGTTGCACAATCTTTAAATGACGCGGCATCCGCGCTGTATTGCATCATTCCGGTCAGTGCCATCGGCGTCTTAGGCAAACTTTGCTGCACCGGCTTAAGGGTATAATTGAACTGAGAAGTAATAGGCTCACCGCTCACATCCAGCAGTTCCAGATTTTCATCTTTCGGATGGAAATAGCGTTTCTCACCATCGTTACCCGTCAGCACCAATTTATCGGCAGTTCGCGCCCAGCGCCCGTAACTGGCGAACACCTGATCGCCATCTTTACTTCCCTGATAAATTTCCTGCAGGATATATGTTCCGTCCTGTTGCAGGAAAAGTGACGTTTTCAGGCCGCTGCAATCCGCGCAGGGCAACACGCCGCTGTAACTTTGCTGCATCGCCTGCAATGGTTTTTCATGATTAAATACGGCGGTATGACAGCCGAACAATGATAACGCCCCGAGCGCCAGCACTGCTCCAATAATGATTTTTTTCACAGTTTCTCCCCTACTGCTATTCCACAGTGCTGCGATAAAAATTGTCCTGCAGCACAAATTTAGGGCTGACGTATCTTGCCCCGCAATGCTTTCGTCGCCCCCTTGCGAACCTTACTTTCTACCCGTCGAATTTTAGACCCGCGGGTCGGTTTCGTTGCCCGACGCGGTTTTTCTACCACCATCGCCTGCGCAATCAATGCCCTAAGCCTGGCCAGTGCCGCTTCGCGATTCATCTCTTGGCTCCGATACTCCTGGGCCTTGATAATGACCCAGCCCTCAGCGGTAACAGAATGATGATTGAACGCCAGTAAACGCTCTTTGTAATATTCTGGCAAACTCGACGCTTTAATATCAAAGCGTAAATGAATGGCCGTTGAGGTTTTATTGACGTTCTGTCCGCCGTTCCCCTGAGCGCGTATCGCAGTTAATTCGATTTCGCTGTCGGGTATTTCCAGTTTTCCGGAAAGGATTAGCACGCTGATTACCTGGCTTCTTTCACAACAGACTCTTTCCATTCAGAAAAATGAATTTCCAAATTACTCTGAGCATCAGAAAGCCAAATAGTTCCGTCCTGCAACGTCGCCTGTAAATTCATGGTACGAGTGCCGAAAGCGGTTAGCTGAGTCAGCAACTCATCTTCTATATAACGGATGCGCAGGTTCTCAAAACCTCTGACTTTACCCTCGATTTGCGACCACCAGACTTTCGCCGCACGCTCACCATACGCGTAAAGTACGACTTCGCGCGATTGGTTACAGGCCTTTTTCAGACGCTTCTCATCAGGTAATCCTAATTCGACCCACAACTCGATACCGTTGTGGTCATTCTTACGCCAGATTTCCGGCTCATCTTCCGCGCTTAATCCGCGGGTAAACACCAGTCTTTCGTCAGCATGATAAATCCATGCCAGCAGACGCAGCATCATGCGTTGTTCTGTTTCTGAAGGATGCTGTGCCAGTGTCAGATTAGCGTCATGAAAGAAATTGCGGTCCATATCGGCGATATTGACTGCTGCTTTATAAATGGTTGCTTTTAACGCCATGGTAAACCCCTTGATAATAGACGCACAGTGTACTTGAAAGCGTCCTGTCGCGACCAGTTTTCCCCCGATGGTCATCCTCAATAATGGTTTTACGCAAACGATTTACCTTTACAGGCCGGCTAATAACTCACACTCTCCTGTGCTATAGTCGTTAAATACTGAGAGCTTATCTTTCTGCGCTTTCCTCAGAGGGATACGCTTTTTAGGGAGAACTTATGCAACAATACTGTGAGTTGGTACGCCGTAGATATTCTGAAATCGCCAGTGGCGATCTCGGATATGTGCCCGATGCGTTGGGTTGTGTATTGAAAGCATTGGACGAAGTGGCAGCAAACACTGAACTTCCGTCTTCCGTTAGGGACCAGGCGGCCTATGCCGCCGCTAACTTATTGGTGAGCGATTATGTCGATGAATGATGAGTACCAACCCATCAATTGCGATGACTACGATAATCTCGAGCTCGCCTGCCAGCATCACCTTGTTTTGACGCTGAAGATGCGTAGCGGAGAAATTGTTGAGGCTAAAGCCAACGATCTGTTAATGCGTAAAAAAGTGGAATATCTGGTGGTTGAGGCGAACGGCGAACAACGGGATCTTCGTTTAGATCACATAGAAAGCTTTAGCCATCCGGAAATTGGCACGGTAGTTGTCAGCGCTGAATAGCAGATCCCCCTCCATTACCTTACGGGCAATCTCAGGATTGCCCGTTTGCATTTCTGAGCCGGGATTAGTCCAGCGGCTTGAGACTGGCGTAATACGCAGACAAATCATTGATATCCTGATCTGACAATGATGAGCTGAAAGCCTGCATCACACCCGCCTGTCCGCCATTTCTTTCCCCTTTCTTATAAGCATGCAGCGAAAGCGTCAGATAATCTGCATTTTGGCCCGCCAGATTGGGGTAAATCGAATTAACTGCATTTCCCTTAGCGCCATGACATGCCGCGCAGCTGGCGGATTTCTCTTTCCCGTCAGCCACATTTCCGCCCGCTAAGGCTGGTAAACTGACCAGCATTAACGCCACGATCCCTGTGACTATTCTTCCCGCTGTTTTTTCAGCGAATATTGCCTGCATCACAACTCCCTGGGGCAAATAAGGTTCGCCCTGAATAAACTGCAGTTTACGTTTATTGCGCCGCCGACCAGACTATCTGCCACTGCGCTTCATTATTTCCGGGCTGAGACTGGCGGGTGATAAACCATCCCGGTGCCGCTATTAATTGTTCATTGTAATAAATCAGTGGGATCCGATCCCGCTGCCACGGCGGCACACCTAATTCTGACCACAGTTTTTTTGCCTGCCGCGCCCTATCCCGCCCGACTTTTTCGATAACTCCCTGCGCCTGAAAACGCACTGTCACCTGTTCATCAACACGGGGCTGGCGGATGACACATTCAGCCGCCTGCGCGGCAGGATCCGGATCGGCCATCAGATAACCCAGTCCATCCGGTAATATTAACTTCTTAACCGGATCCCAGCGGATCACCACATCTTTTAACGGCTGGAGTTCTGGCAATAAATACAAACGTTTACGAAAACGCCGGATGATCAGCGTACCCAGCACTAACTGTGCCTGTGCATCTTCGCGGCTAAGTGCCACTTCATCCCATATTCTTTGTAACTGTTCCCGCGATGGCATTTTTGCGCCACGCAATGCCAGCCAGCGACGCAGTAAAGCAGATCGTCTGACGACAGAAAACGCCTTCAGTCCTCCGACCGACAAACTGCCCTGCTCGTCAGTCAACATTGCGAGCGACTCACTGAGCAGCTCATCCAGCAACGCCTCCTGCTCCGCGCAAAGCGCAGCACTACGAGCGGTAGCTTCTGCGAAGTGCGGCCAGCGCTGATAAAGCGCAGGCAAAATTTCCAGCCGCAGAAAATTGCGATCAAAACGGACATTCCGGTTGCTGTCGTCTTCAATCCAGCGTAGCTGCAACTGTGTCGCGAATTCTTCCAGCTGCTCACGGGTGACGTCCAGCAGAGGTCGCAACAAACGATAGCCATGCGTTGAACTGTCCGCGCTCATGGCGGAAAGACCCGCCGGGCCGCTGCCACGCTTCAGCGCCAGCATGAAGGTTTCGCACTGATCATTGAGATGCTGTGCGGTCAGTAAGATTTCGTCCTCAGCCAGATGGTCTGCAAAAACCTGATACCGCGCCGCTCTCGCAGCCGCTTCTATACCGCCGTTATGCGCATCGATCCGAACTTTTACGGCGGAAAAAGGGATGTTCCGCTGAAGACAAAACGCCTGGCAATGCGCCAGCCAGTCATCGGCAAACTGGCTTAATCCATGATGAATATGCAGCGCACGCAGTTCAATTTTTGGCAGAGTGGTTTCACGTAGCTCTGCAAGCCCGGCCAGCAGGACAGAAGAATCCAACCCGCCGCTGAAGGCCACGCAAAGTTTTCGCGCGTCACCGATTTTATGGTGCAAATGTTCAGTCAGAAATGTCGTGGCAGTTTTTGAGTTCATAGAATTTTCAGGATTCGTATAATTCCAGCGGCAAGCCATCAGGGTCGTTGAAGAAAGTGAATTTTTTACCGGTATAGGGATCAATTCTTACCGGTTCACAGAAAACACCCGACGCAGTGAGCGCTGAAATGGACTGTTCGATATCATCCACGCTGAACGCCAGATGGCGCAATCCACAGGCTTCC
Organism: Rahnella ecdela; assembly: GCF_019049625.1. Classification (GTDB taxonomy): domain Bacteria; phylum Pseudomonadota; class Gammaproteobacteria; order Enterobacterales; family Enterobacteriaceae; genus Rahnella; species Rahnella ecdela. The sequence continues at coordinate 151,962 of NZ_JAFMOY010000123.1, read as the reverse complement.
GGGCGGCTTGGTCGTTCAGGTGGCTGCGGGAAGCTGAACAGTTCAATGGTGTATTGGTCGTTCAGCGCCAGATCGGCTTTCCAGGAATCACGCTCTTCCCGGTAAAATTCGCCCTGCAACGTGAATCCGAGAATGTCACAGTAGAAGTGTTTGCTGGCCTGATAATCAGAACCAATAATAGCGATGTGGTGGATCTGGCGAAGATTAAGCATAGTCATGTCCTGTTGATTTCTGTGGTGAACGTTACTCAGGCTGTCCGGAATCGTCAATAAAAAGCCCTCACGAAGAGGGCTGTTTGTTACTCCGCTTCCGGAAGTTTTAAGACTTTCACCAGATAGCGCCCGTCTTCTGTGAGACGCGTTCCATGAATATCAGTTTCAAAGCCGGGATAACGCTCGCCTATCGAGCACAACATAATCAGAAAATCGAGTACCGCGCGGCTTTCCTCTGTGATCATCTCTCCCGGCATCACCACCGGCACGCCCGGCGGGTAAGGCAGGATCATGTTGGCGGATACTTTGCCAATCAGTTCATCGATATCGCATTCATCAATATGTCCGCGAACCTGATGCTGGAACATTTCGTACGGCGTCATTTTCATTTCCGGCAGTACAGCAAACGCTTCCAGCATTAAACGCGGCAGGTCGTGGCGAACAATCAGCTTGTGGATCCCCTGCGCCAGATCCTGAATACGCATATTGCGGTAGAAATCAGGATCTTCCGCATAGAGATCTGGCAGCATATTTTTGACCCGCAGGTTGAGATCATAACTGCGTTTGAAATCGGTCAGGCCGCGCATCAGGCTCATAGACTTGGTTTTATCAATACCGATACTGAACAGGAAAAGCAGATTGTAGGGACCGGTTTTTTCTACCACCACGCCACGCTCGTCGAGAAATTTCGCCACTAACGCCGCCGGGATCCCCTCTTCTTCCAGCTTGCCCATTTCGTTCATGCCGGGTGTCAGGATGGTCACTTTGATTGGATCCAGATACATATGATCGGCATCAGCATTAGCAAAACCGTGCCAGTTTTGATCCGGATCCAGCGGCCAGCATTCCGCTTCATCAATATGTTCAGGCTGCCAGATATCAAAGAACCAGCCGTCAGTTTCTTCACGAAGCCTCTGGATCTCCTTGCGAAAATGCAATGCACGTTCCACTGAGCGGTTGATCAGGCGCCGTCCGGGATTTCCGCGCAACATCGCCGCCGCAGTTTCCGCCGAGGCGACAATGCCATAGTTTGGCGATGTCGTGGTGTGCATCATATAGGCTTCGTTAAAGGTGCTTTCGTTGTAATCGCCCTTGATGTGGATCATCGAAGCCTGCGAGAAAGCCGCCAGCAATTTGTGCGTCGATTGGGTTTCGTAGATGACTTTTCCCGGGATCCGTTCGCCGCTCATTCCGCTTTTACCATCATAAATCGGATGGAAGTTGGTGTACGGAACCCATGCGGAATCAAAATGAATCGACGGAACATCCAGCGTATTCTTGATGTAATCGGTGTTATACAACAGGCCATCATAGGTGGAATTGGTAATGACGGCGTGAACCGGCCAGGTAGCATTCGCGGTCTGGGAAATTTTCTTTTCTATGCTTTCGCGAGTGAATTCACGCTGCGGGATACCGCCAAGAATGCCGTAAGCATTGCGGTTCGGGCGTAAATAGACCGGCACGATATTGGTCATCATCATCAGGTGCGCGAGTGATTTATGACAGTTGCGGTCAATGAGCACTGTGCTTCCGGCAGGCGCCGCATACATGCCGACAATTTTGTTGGCGGTCGAAGTCCCGTTGGTGACGATATAACTCTGCTCAGAGCCGAAGGTCCGCGCGATATATTCCTCGGCTTCCAGATGCGGGCCGGTGTGATCGAGCAAAGAACCCAACTCGGTGACTGAAATCGACACATCCGCTTTCAGCGTTTTCGCTCCGAAAAAATCATAGAACAACGTTCCGACCGGACTTTTCAAAAAGGCAGTGCCGGCCATATGTCCCGGCGTACAAAAGGTGTATTTCCCTTCTTCCACATAGGTGAATAACGCTTTCGTCAGCGGTGGCGTAATGGTGTCGATGTATTCATCAGTGTACTGGCGGACGCGTTTGGCAATATCGTCAGCCGCACTCAGCGCATATTCAAAGAAATACAGCACCATACGCATTTCATTGACGTCAACGTCCAGCGTCGAATGCGTATTGATGAAGGCGTAAAGCGGCAGATATTCATTCAGCTCGTTAATTTCGGTACACAGCTCTTCGCTGTGCTGATCCCAGTCGAAAATTGCACCGCAGATACGGGCATTGTTTTCGATGAGTTTGAGTAAGTCAGCCCGATCACGCGGATAAATTATCTGAAACCCAAGAAGCGTCAGTGCGCTATCCAGTTCGCGGATTGGCTCCTCTTTGTAGTAAGCCCCTTCCGGGCGCATGATAGCGATAATATTCATCTGACAAATCCTTCTGTTGTTTTTCTCTCAGGTATTAATAGAAACACGGTTGGTGCCTGCTGTGTACCCTTTGCTGATGAGTTTGGGTCAAAACACAGGATTTTAAGATTGCAGGAAAGTCTGAGCAGGAAAACAGGCAATAAAAAAGGCCATGCATAAGCATGGCCTTTTCGAAATCACTGGCAAATCAGCAGTAGCCGTAAGTCATCAGACGCTGATAACGACGGTTGCGCAGTTCTTCAGTGCTGAGAACATCCAGGTCACTCAGATCAGCTTCCAGTTGTGCACGCAAAGAAGCAGCCATAGCTTCCACGTTGCGGTGAGCGCCACCCAAAGGCTCCGGAATAACGGAGTCGATCAGTTTCAGCTCTTTCAGGCGCGGAGCAACAATACCCATTGCTTCCGCAGCCAGAGGCGCTTTATCTGCGCTCTTCCACAAAATAGAAGCACAACCTTCCGGTGAAATGACCGAATAGGTGCTGTATTGCAGCATGTTAACTTTGTCGCCAACGCCAATCGCCAGTGCGCCGCCGGAACCACCTTCACCGATAACAGTGCAGATAACCGGAACATTCAGACGTGACATTTCGCGCAGGTTACGGGCGATAGCTTCAGACTGACCACGCTCTTCAGCGCCAACCCCAGGATAAGCACCCGGAGTATCGATGAAGGTAATGATTGGAAGTTTGAAACGTTCGGCCATTTCCATCAGGCGTAACGCTTTGCGATACCCTTCCGGCGCTGGCATACCGAAGTTACGACGAATTTTCTCTTTGGTTTCACGGCCTTTCTGATGACCAATGATCATCACGGCACGTTCACCTAAACGGGCGATACCGCCAACGATAGCTTTATCGTCTGCGTATGCACGATCACCTGCCAGTTCATCAAAATCGGTAAAGATATGTTTGATGTAATCCAGGGTGTAAGGGCGACGAGGATGGCGCGCCAGTTGGGCAATTTGCCAGGCACCCAGATCAGAGAAAATCTTACGAGTCAGTTCCACGCTCTTTTCGCGCAAGCGTGCAACTTCTTCGTCCAGATTAATATCTAATTTTTCGTCTTGACGGCTGACTGCAGTCAGCGAGTCAATTTTCGCTTCCAGTTCCGCAATCGGCTGTTCAAAATCAAGAAAATTCAGACTCATAGCATTCCTATTTTAGTCAAATTCCAGTTCCACCTGCTCACTACCGACCAGGCCTCGCAAATCCAGCAACAGCTTGTCCGTTGGCGTAACACGCCATGACGCCCCGAATCGTAGCCGGGCTCTTGCGTTTTCTCGTTGGTAATACAGATGCACTGGTATCGTCCCCGATCGATGAGGTTCCAACGATTGGCGGAGACGGTTCAAAAGCTGGTCATCAATTTGCCTGTCAGTCAGCGATATAGCAAGACCGCGTGCATATTTTTCCCGTGCTTCACTGATGTCCATTACATCGCGGGCCATCATTTTAAGCCCGCCACTGAAGTCATCAAAGCTGACCTGTCCTGTGGCGATAAGGATACGGTCTTTTTCCAATAAATGCTGGAATTTTTCCAATGCTTCAGTGAACAACATGACTTCCAGACGACCTGAACGGTCATCGAGTGTACAGATCCCAATGCGGTTACCGCGCTTGGTGACCATGACACGTGCAGCGAGCACCAGTCCCACTGCGACGGTCATTTTGCCCCGTTCCGTCGGGTGCATATCTTTCAGGCGCTGACCACCGCCATAACGCTCGATTTCTTTCAAATACTGAGTGATCGGATGGCCGGTAAGATACAACCCGAGCGTCTCGCGCTCGCCATCCAGCACCGTTTGTTCCGGCCAGGGCATCACGTTAGCGTAGGATTTTTCGACCTGTTCCGGCGCTTCGGCCAGAACGCCGAACATATCCACCTGACCAATCGCTTCGGCTTTAGCGTGCTGATCGGCCGCTTTCAGTGCGTCCGGCAGAGAACTCATCAGCGCTGCACGATGCGGGCCTAAACGGTCAAACGCACCGGACATGATCAGTTTTTCGAGAATGCGTTTATTCAGTTTTTTGACATCAGCACGCGCGCAGAGATCAAACAGCTCTTTGAAATAGCCGCCTTCATTACGTGCTTCAATAATGGCTTCAATCGGGCCTTCGCCCACGCCTTTGATTGCGCCAATGCCGTAAACGATTTCACCTTCGTCGTTCACGTGGAAATGGTACAAACCGCTGTTAATATCGGGCGGCAGAATTTTCAGCCCCATACGCCAGCATTCATCGACCAGACCGACGACTTTCTCGGTGTTATCCATATCTGCGGTCATTACCGCCGCCATGAATTCTGCCGGATAGTGCGCTTTCAGCCAAAGAGTCTGATATGACACTAAAGCATAGGCTGCTGAGTGAGATTTGTTAAAACCATAACCGGCGAATTTCTCTACCAGGTCGAAGATTTTAATCGCCAGTTCGCCGTCAATTCCACGAGATTTCGCACCATCTTCAAAACCGCCGCGCTGCTTGGCCATTTCAACCGGGTTTTTCTTACCCATCGCGCGGCGAAGCATATCTGCGCCACCCAGCGAATAACCCGCAAGAACCTGCGCAATCTGCATGACCTGTTCCTGGTACAAAATGATGCCGTAAGTCGGCTCCAGTACGGGTTTCAGGGATTCATGCTGCCACTGGATATCCGGATAGGAAATCTCTTCGCGACCATGTTTACGGTCGATAAAGTTATCTACCATGCCTGACTGCAAAGGCCCCGGACGGAACAGCGCCACCAGTGCGATCATATCTTCGAAGCTGTCGGGCTTAAGACGTTTGATCAAATCTTTCATGCCGCGAGATTCAAGCTGGAATACCGCTGTGGTTTCCGAGCGTTGCAGCATGTCGAAGCTTTTCTTGTCGTCGAGCGGGATGGCCGCAATATCCAGCGGCGGCTCACCGGATTTCTCGCGGCGGGCGTTAATCATTGCCAGCGCCCAGTCGATGATGGTCAGCGTACGCAGGCCGAGGAAGTCAAACTTCACCAGCCCGGCGTATTCCACGTCGTTTTTATCGAACTGTGTAACCGGATGATTACCTTCGGCATCGCAATAAAGCGGCGCGAAATCGGTAATTTTAGTTGGCGCGATAACCACCCCACCGGCGTGTTTACCTGCGTTACGGGTGACACCTTCAAGCTGACGGGCCATGTCGATCAGCGACTTAACTTCCTCGTCAGCTTCATAAATTTCTGGCAACTGAGGTTCTGCGGCAAACGCTTTTTCCAGCGTCATCCCCGGATCAGGTGGCACCAGTTTTGAAATGCGGTCAACGAAACCATACGGGTGACCGAGGACGCGTCCCACATCGCGGATAACCGCTTTGGCAGCCATCGTACCGAAAGTGATAATCTGTGAAACGGCTTCACGACCGTACATTTCAGAGACGTGATCGATAACACGGTCGCGTTTTTCCATGCAGAAGTCGACATCAAAGTCGGGCATGGAAACACGTTCAGGGTTAAGAAAACGTTCGAACAGCAGGTCAAATTCGAGAGGATCCAGATCGGTAATTTTCAGCGCATACGCCACCAGAGAACCCGCACCGGAACCACGCCCCGGTCCAACCGGCACGCTGTTATCTTTGGACCACTGGATGAATTCCATTACGATCAGGAAGTATCCCGGAAATCCCATCTGGTTGATAACTTTGAGCTCGATATCAAGGCGATCGTCATATTCAGGACGTTTTTCAGCGCGTACTTGCGGATCCGGGAATAAAAATTCGAGACGTTCTTCCAGACCTATTTTTGACTTTTCGACCAGGAAATCTGCGGTAGTCATATCCCCGGTCGGGAATTGCGGCAGGAAATATTCGCCCAGACGGATGGTCACGTTACAACGTTTGGCGATTTCCACGCTGTTTTGCAGCGCTTCAGGAACATCTTCAAACAGCTCGCACATTTCGTCTTCACTGCGCATATATTGCTGCGAAGTGTAATTACGCGGACGCTTAGGATCGTCGAGGGTAAAACCATCGTGGATAGCGACACGAATTTCATGGGCATCAAAGTCAGTCGGCACCATAAAACGTACGTCGTTAGTGGCCACGACCGGCAAGCCACGCTCTGTTGCCAGCGCAACGGCAGCATGAAGATAGTTTTCTTCTTCTGCACGGCCGGTGCGGATTAATTCGAGGTAATAGCGATCAGGGAAATATTGCTGGTAGAAATCCAGACACTGACTGACCTGCAAATCATTGCCGCGGGTCAGAAACTTACCGACGTCGCCCATTCTCGCGCCGGAAAGCAAGATCAGGCCTTCGTTCAGTTCAGCGAGCCATTCAAGATCGACAATCGGTCCGGCTGCGCCATAACCACGCTGATAGGCCCTGGAGATGAGCAATGTCAGGTTTTGATACCCCTGATTGTTCATCGCCAGAACGGTCAGCTGAGCCAGCTCATCGCCGAGGATTTCACTCTGAACATTCAGGTCTGCGCCGATAATCGGCTTAATGCCGGCACCGTGAGCGGCACCGTAAAATTTAACCAGTCCGCAAAGGTTGGTGAAATCAGTAATCGCCAGAGCGGGCATGCCGAGTGACGCTGCGCATTTCACCAACGGGCCCACTTTCGCGAGCCCATCCACCATGGAATAGTCGCTATGTACACGCAGATGAATAAAACGAGGTTCGGCCATATCCAGAGTCCAGAAATGAGTGAATTAAGGGTTGTATACCCCGTAAAACGGGGCAGGAACAAGTGACGCGTTATGCCAGCCCGAGCGCGCGTTTCACCGGAGAGAAACTTCGACGGTGATATGCTGTTGCTCCAAGGCGGGCAAGGCTTTCGAGATGCACCGGCGTCGGATAACCTTTGTGCTTCGCAAACCCATATTCAGGGAACTGCAGATCCAGTTCAACCATTTCGCGGTCGCGGGTAACTTTAGCCAGAATTGAAGCTGCGCTGATCTCAGCGACTTTGCTGTCCCCTTTCACCACCGCCTGTGACGCCATAGGAAGTTTAGGGCAGCGGTTGCCATCGATCAGCACCATATCAGGTGTGATACCCAAACCGGCAACCGCTCTTTGCATGGCCAGCATGGTGGCATGCAGAATATTCAGTTCATCGATTTCATGCGGTTCAGCACGCCCGAGACTCCAGGCCAGCGCTTTCTCTTTAATTTCGATGTATAACGCCTCACGACGCTTTTCAGACAGTTTTTTCGAATCCGCCAGGCCTTTAATCGGATTGGCCGGATCGAGGATCACAGCGGCTGTCACCACAGCGCCCACTAACGGGCCGCGTCCCACTTCATCCACACCCGCGATACATACGGCTTGCGGATAGATATATAAATCGCTCATCGCTTTGCCAGCTCCATGACGGCCTGAGCAGCCTGTTCATCTGCATCACGGCGAATACTTTCATGCAATTCAAGGAACGTCTCACGCAGCGCGTGGCTTTTATCACCGTCAGCCAGTAAAGGCAGCAAAGCAGCAGAGAGTTTTTCAGGCACACATTCGGTTTGCAATAATTCGGTGACGATTTCGCGTCTTGCCAGCAGGTTCGGCAATGAAACATACGGTGTTTTCACCAGACGCTCAGCCAGCCAGTACGTGAATGGTTTCATGCGATATCCCACGACCATCGGGCATTTCGCCAGCATACATTCGAGCGCTGCCGTCCCGGATGCCAGCAATGCCGCATCACTGGCAATCATCGCTTCCCGGCCTTTACCATCAAGCAAGTGAGCAGGTAAATCAGGCGCAACTTCAGCCTTGATACGCTCGAACTGCTCGCGACGCTTCGCATTCACCAGCGGTACAACGATGTGCAAATCAGGATAGGTTTCCCGCAACTGCAACGCAGTTTTCAGGAAATCTCCGCTGAGCATTTCCACTTCTGCATGGCGACTTCCCGGCAATAATGCCAGGCAGTGAACATCATCAGGGATCCCCAGCGCCAGACGTGCTGCCTGTTTATCAGGATGCAACGGCATTGCATCAGCCATGGTATGGCCGATGAAACGGCAGGGAACATTGAATTTGTCATAGAACGCTTTTTCAAACGGTAGAAATGCCAGAACTAAATCTGTCGCCTTGCCGATTTTGAAAACACGTTTTTGCCGCCAGGCCCAGACAGACGGGCTGACATAATGAATGGTGCGGATGCCGCGCTGCTTTAAACGACCTTCCAGCGTGATATTAAAGTCAGGGGCATCGATGCCCACAAACACATCGGGCTTGAGTTCGCTAAAGCGCTGGGTCAGATCTTTGCGGATTTTCAAAAGACGTGGCAGTCGTTCAAGAACTTCTACCACGCCCATTACCGCCAGTTCTTCCATTTCGTACCAGGCTTCGCATCCTTCCGCCTGCATCAGCGGACCTGCGACACCCACAAAACGGGCATCAGGATGATGCTTTTTCAAGGCTCGAATCAGCCCGGCGCCAAGAATGTCACCGGACGTTTCACCGGCCACCAGGCCAATTGTCAGAACAGGCTTTTGCATTGTTTTCCGTAGCGCAGATCAGCGAATAATGCCGCGCGTTGAGCGGGCAAAGAAATCACTGAAGGGTTTAGCTTTCGGGAATTCAGCCGCAATTGCAGCGATTTCCGGTTGGGCTTCTTCCAGCGTTTTACCGCTGCGATACAGTAACTTATAAGCATTGCGGATAGCATGCAGATCGGCTTTTTCGAAACCACGACGCTTAAGCCCTTCGATATTGATACCGAATGGTGTCGCATGGTTACCTTGTGCAATCACAAACGGAGGAACGTCCTGAGCAACCCCGGAACATCCCCCCACCATGACATGCGCGCCGATAATACAGAACTGATGTACCGCCGTCATACCGCCAATGATCGCGAAATCATCAATCTCAACGTGACCACCAAGGGTTGCGTTGTTCGCCAAAATACAGCGATTACCAATGACGCAATCGTGGGCAATATGTGCGTTAACCATCAACAGGTTATCGCTACCCACTTTTGTCAGACCACCGCCCTGAACGGTACCACGATGGATGGTAACGCTCTCACGAATATTGTTGCGATCGCCGACTTCAACGCGTGTTGGTTCACCGGCATATTTCAGATCCTGGTTAATTTCACCAATGGTAACGAACTGAAAAATACGGTTATCGCGGCCAATTTTGGTCACGCCATTAATCACTACGTGTGATTTAAGCTCAGTACCTTCACCAATTTCTACCTGGGATCCCACGTAGCAGAAAGGACCGATATGGACTCCGGCGCCTATTACGGCACCGTCTTCAACAATAGCGCTTGGATGAATAAAGGCGGTTTTATCAATCATGTATTAAGACTCCCGGCGACGGGCGCACATCATTGATGCCTCGCAAGCGATCTCACCATCAACTTTCGCGACACCTTTGAAACGAGCAACGCCCCGACGCTCTTTAATGAATTCAACTTCCAGAACCATCTGGTCACCCGGTAAGACCGGACGTTTAAAGCGTGCATCGTCGATTGCTGCAAAATAATACAATTCGCCCGGTTCCAGTTTACCTACGCTTTTGAATGCCAGAATACCGGTGGCCTGAGCCATCGCTTCCAAAATCAAAACGCCTGGGAAAATAGGTTTACCCGGGAAGTGCCCCTGGAAGAACGGTTCGTTAAAAGAAACGTTTTTCACGGCGCGCAAAAATTTCCCTTTCTCAAAGTCCAACACTCGGTCAACCAGCAAGAACGGGTAACGGTGTGGCAATAAATCCAGTATCTCTTCAATACGCAGAGTATGAGTGTCAGTAGTCAAAATACTCTTCCTGTCTATAAAAACTGATGGCATCAATAACACGGCCTGCCAGACCCCAAAAGAAGGTCATCAGGCAGGCCGCAAATAGGAACGTATGTCGCAGGTTCACTCAACAAAGGGAACACAAAGCAGCATCGTAGGTGGTAATTAGTCTTTTTCGATTTTACGCTCGACAGCTTTCAAGCGCTTATTCATCTCGTCAATATTCATTACCAATGCAGCCGTCTTACGCCAAACTTTATTCGGTTGTAACGGGATACCGGAGGAGTATACCCCAGGTTCAGTGATTGGTCGCATTACCATTCCCATTCCCGTGACGACAGCCTGGTCACAAATCTCCATGTGACCGTTGATAACACTGGCTCCGCCGATTTGACAGTAGCGTCCGATTTTCAGACTACCGGCCATGATAACACCACCGGCAACCGCCGTATTGTCTCCAATCACGACGTTGTGTGCAATCTGACATTGGTTATCAATGATAACGCCGTTGCTGATTATGGTATCATCCAGCGCGCCACGGTCGATTGTGGTACAGGCACCAATTTCAACGCGATCACCAATAATGACGGTACCTAACTGAGGAATTTTGATCCAGTTACCGCGATCGTTAGCGTAACCAAAGCCATCAGCACCAATCACTGTTCCAGACTGGATCAGGCATTGTTCGCCAATATCAACACGATGATAGATAGAAACGTTGGCCCAAAGTCGGGTTCCGGCTCCTATTTTCGCTTCTTTACCGATAAAACAGCCTGCACCGATGATGACATTATCACCCAGTACAACGCCGGATTCGATGACTGCATTTGCGCCAACCGAGACATTCTTACCTAAAGTTGCACTGTCAGAAATCACCGCGCTCGCAGCAATATCCTGTGCCGGTGCCGGAGTGGTATCCAGCAACTGCGCCATACGCGCGTAGGTCAGGTAAGGGTTTTTAACCACTAATGCCGCTGTAGGGCAAAATGGCAGATCCGCTTCGGTCAACACTACGGCACCTGCATTGCAGGAAGCCAACTGTTCACGGTAACGGCTGTTTGATAAAAACGTGATTTGCTCAGAGTGTGCGGAATGCATTGAAGCAACGCCGGTGATGGCAATTTCGCCATCACCGTGCAATTGTGCATCCAACTGCTGTGCGAGATCAGCCAGTCGAATTGAAGACATGTTTATTTAACCTGTTTCAGCACATCAGCAGTAATATCTTTGTCATTGTTTGCATACGCGATGGCGTTTGCATCGATAACAACATCATAACCTTCTTTGCTGGCTACAGATTTAACAGCATCCTGGATACGGCTCAGGATTTTGTTACGTTCTTCAGCCTGGCGGCGACGGTTATCTTGCTCGAACTGCTGCGCTTTAGCAGAGAAAGCTTCACGCTGAGCCATAACGTCTTTTTCAAGTTTTGAACGATCGCTGGCTTTCATTGTAGAGCCATCACGTTGCAGACGTTGCATTTTGGTTTGCAGATCACGTTCCTGAGATTGCAAATCTGTCGCACGGCTTTTGAACTCGTTTTCCAGCTGTTTTGCTACTGCTTCACGAGCAGGCATCTGTTGGAAAATGCTTGCTACGTTAACGATAGCAATTTTATCAGCAGCCTGAACGCTAGCTGAAGAAGCCATAACTAAACCGAGGCCTGCGGCATATAACCACTTTTTCACTATAAACTCCTTCCATCACCCGTTTGTGCCAGATGGCACAGTAAATTACACAAAACACCCGATAAGAAAACAATACACGGGCCGAAACCCGTGTATCAAATTCAGCATCTGGCCTTTGCGATTCTGCTGAACAAATTCTGCCCAGGCAGGACGTTACCAGGTTTTACCAATGTTAAACTGGAACTGTTCTGCCTTATCGCCTTCATATTTCTTAATCGGTTGTGCATATGAGAAGACCAATGGTCCCAGTGGAGACATCCACTGCAATGCAAGACCGGAAGAAACACGAATGTTTCCTGGTTTACTGTAGTCAGGAACGCCCGCAGCCTGCGACTCAGGGGTATTTTCCCAACCGGTATCCCATACTGTACCACTGTCCACAAACAGGGAAGTACGCAGTGAGTTCGCGTATTTCTCGCTGACGAATGGAGTAGGAACAATCAGTTCCGCACTCAGTACCGCCATTGCGTTACCACCGACTGCATCGTCCGAATTATCAATCGGACAAGTGTTGTAGGAGGTATTAGCGGTAGTACATCTGTAATACGCTGCTTTAGGACCAATGGTGTTCGACTGGAAACCACGAACACTACTTGAACCACCGGCATAGAAGTTATCGTAGAACGGCACTTCTTTACCGCCCAGACCATCTGCGTAACCTGCACGCGCACGACCCATCAGCACCCAATCACGATCCTGATTCAGCGGCAAGTAACTGGTTGAATCAAATGTAATTTTGTAATATTCGTTATCAGAGCCCGGAACAGTCACTTTACCGTTCAGGCTGGCTTTGGTCCCTGAAGTCGGGAAGTAGCCACGGTCAAGGTTGTTATAACCCCAACCCAGATTCACGAAGAAGTCATCCGCGCTGAAGTCTGCATCTGCGTTGTCACTGGTCGTCACAGCAGGTTGCAGGCCAACAGAGTTCAGATAACGGAACATAGCAATCTGTGGTTCCATATTGGACAGATCGTTATGGACGTAATCCAGACCCAGACGTAATGAATTGTTCTCATTAATCGGGAAGCCCAGGTTCCCGCCAATACCATAACTTCTGTTGGTATAGCTGGAGAGATCCGCATCATCAGCTTTAAAGTCGTTATAGAAGATACGACCACCCAAACTTACGCCGTCAACGGTGAAGTATGGGTCAGTGATGGTGAATTCCGCGTACGTCTGGTAATCGTTCTTGGTACCGCTGATGCCGACAGAGTTACCCGTTCCCAGCCAGTTGTCCTGCTGGACACCGACCTGGAAGCTGACACCACTTTCTGTACCGTAGCCCACACCAAAGTTGAAAGTACCGGTATTACGTTCTTTCACTTTGTAGACCACATCAACCTGATCCGGTGAACCCGGAACACGTTGTGTATCAACATCCACAGTTTCGAAGTAACCCAGACGGTTCAGACGCTCTTTGCCTTTGTCGACCAGATCGTTGCCTAACCAGGCACCTTCCATCTGACGCATTTCACGGCGCAGTACGCTGTCTTTACTGGTGTCATTACCTTCAAAGCGGATATGACGCACGTAGAAACGGTTACCCGCGTCAACGTTGATGTGCAGTTTAACGGTTTTGTCTGCATCATTAATTTCTGGCTGTGTTGTCACACGTGGGTAAGCGTAACCATAACGCCCCAACATCTGTTTGATGTCGTTTTCCATTTTGGTGACTTTGGCGCCGTTATACAGCTCGCCTTTATCAATTTTAGTCAGGCTTTGAACTTCTGCCGAGTGACCCGCCATGCTGCCAGTCACATCCACGCCAGAAAGTTTGTATTGCTCACCTTCTGTTATGTTTAGCGTGATGTAGATGCCTTTTTTGTCCGGCGTCAGGCTGACCTGAGTCGAATCAATATTGAAACGGGCATAACCGCGATCCAGATAGAAACTGCGCAGGGTTTCAAGGTCACCCGCGAGCTTTTGTTTCTGATATTTACGGTCGCCGACGACGTTCCACCATGGCACTTCATCACGCAGCTGGAAGCGTGAGATCAGCTCATCAGTCGTAAAGGCATGGTTACCTACGATGTTGATCTGCTGAATTTTGGCAGAAACACCTTCGGTAAAGACCAGTTTCAGGTCAACACGGTTACGCGGTAAAGGGGTCACAACCGCTTTTACCGACGCACTGTATTTACCCACGCTGTAATAGAAGTCTTCGAGACCTTTCTCGATACCGCCGATGGTGGTGCGGTCAAGCGCTTCGCCAACGCGGACGCCAGAGGCTTCCAGGTTTTGCTTGAGCATGTCATCTTTCACCGATTTGTTACCGGAGAAAGTGATGCTGGCAATGGTTGGGCGTTCTTTGACCTGAACAATCAGTGAATCACCATCGCGAAGGACGCGAACGTCCTCAAAGTTGCCAGTGGCAAACAATGCACGAATGGTGTTACTGATATCATCGTCAGTAACCGTATCACCGACGCGAACCGGCATATTGAGTAACGCCGCACCGACGGCAACTCGCTGCAGGCCTTCGAAATGAATATCTTTCACTACGAAACCGTCTGCACCGTATACGGTGGCGCTGCCAAACAGCAGCGACGCTATGAGCAACTTTTTGATCGCCATCGTTGTTATGCGTTCTTCCTAACCTAATCTCCGGTCTTAAAGACGGGAGAAATCATTGAAAAGTGCAAGCCCCATCAACAACACCAGCAAAACTGAACCAATGCGGTAACTGAAGTCCTGAACTCGCTCGGAAACTGGCCCACCTTTTAGCTTTTCTATTGCGAGAAAAAGCAGGTGTCCACCATCTAATACCGGTAATGGGAAGAGGTTGATGATCCCCAGATTGACACTGATAAGTGCCAAAAACGTGAGGTAAGACACCAAACCATACTCTGCTGACATTCCTGCACCCTGTGCGATGGATATTGGGCCACTCAGATTGTTCAGCTTCACATCTCCGGTAATTAACTTACCCAGCATGCTCACAGTGAGTTTCATCAGTTGCCAGGTTTTATCCCCGGCCTCATAAAACGCCACAAACGGACCATACTGACGGATTGTTTTAAATTCGTCAGGCAGCGGTATCACCTTCGGTACCACGCCAGCAAAACCCTGTATTTTGCCTTTGCCTGCGGACTTCGTGTCCGGCGTTAATGTTAAAGCGACAGGATCCCCACCCCGCTCAACTTCCAGCGCAATAGGTTTACCCGGATTGTCCCGGACCTGTATGACAAACGACTGCCAACTCTCCAGAATCTGACCATCGACTTTAACGATCCTGTCCCCGGCTTGCAAACCCGCCTTTTGAGCGGCTGAATCAGGCTGCACTTCCTGCAGAACAGATTCTATCTGCGGACCTCTTGGGATCATACCCAGAGAAACGACCGGATCCTGCTTTTCAGGATCAAACTGCCATTGGCGCAAATCCAGAGTTTTCTCAACAACCTGAGATGAGCCAAACTGAGCAACACCTACGGTCGTTTGGTCATCACCAATTTCGCCCATCAACGCTAAACGAACTGATTCCCAATCAGGCGTTTCGATACCGGCAACAGACTTTAGTTCCATTCCGGATGAAATATTCGATTGGGCAGCGATTGAATTCGCAGTGATATTCGCGATGACAGGGCGCACGCTGGGCACGCCGATGACAAAGACCAGCCAGTACGCAAAAATGGCGAAAATGAAATTAGCAATCGGCCCGGCACTGATGATAGCTGCACGTTGCCAGATCTTTTTATTATTGAAAGATTGATGACGAAATTCAGGCGCAACGGCTTCGACACGTTCGTCGAGCATTTTGACGTAGCCGCCGAGAGGAATAACAGCCAGCACATACTCGGTTCCCTGCCGGTCGGTTCTGCGCCAGAGGGCACGTCCAAAACCGACAGAGAAACGTTCTACACGGACACCACAACGACGAGCAACCCAGAAATGGCCGAACTCGTGCACGGTGATAAGCACCCCCAATGCGACGATAAAGGCGGCCAGGCTCCAGAGTATGTTCATCATATGTCTAACTATTCCTTAGAAACTTCACCGTCTGCGACGGATTAATACACTAACAGCATCAGACAGGCGAATACAGGCACCGCAGCCGTCAGGCTGTCGATACGGTCAAGTATTCCGCCGTGGCCAGGGATCATATGACCACTGTCTTTGATTCCTGCCTCGCGTTTGAACATACTTTCCGTCAGGTCGCCCAGCACAGAAGCCAGCGCCGCGACAACGGAGCAAATCAGCAAGATTGAAGGCTGCACACTTAACGGTGCATAACGACCAAACAACCAGGCTATGAGGGCTGAAGTCAGAAGCCCGCCGGCAAACCCTTCCCAGGTTTTCCCTGGAGAGACTTTCGGTGCCAGCTTGTGCTTACCAAATAATTTACCAAACAGGTAAGCGCCGGAATCAGCTCCCCAGACGAGTAGCATCACATATAACAACCACCATGCGCCAGTGTGATGATTCTCAGCATAGCCATATTGGCGCAATGCAATCATGCCCCAGAAAAATGGCACAATCGTCAGCACACCGAATATTACCCGTAATACGCGGGAATGGCGCCAGAATCCTGCCGAAGCCGGATATCCCACCACTAACAGCAGCGCCACGCACCACCAGGCAAGTCCGGCCCACAAAGAACCGCTAACCTGTATCAGATGCACACTCTGTTGATAAGCCGGTATGCTGAGCAGCATGGCAGCCAGCAGAAAACCACAGAGTATGGCCAGCCAGATACGCTGATTACGCGTTGCAAAACCAGCCAGTTGCCCCCACTCCCACGCCGCCAACATACACACGACTAATGTGACGATGGCGAAACCTACCGGTGGTAGCAAAAAGAGTGCTGCAATAACAATCGGTATTAAAATCAGAGCTGTGATAATGCGATACTTCAGCAAATGTTCTCCCTAGGACGCATCAGCGCCGATAGGTGTAGTCCCCCCGAAACGGCGCTCGCGTTGTGCAAATGCAGTCAGCGCACCTTCGAAGGTATTTTCATCAAAATCAGGCCAGAGGACATCGGTAAAATACAGCTCTGCATAGGCAATTTGCCACAACAGGAAATTGCTGATCCTATGTTCCCCACCGGTTCTGATCACCAAATCGACGGGTGCCAGTTCGCTCATACAGACCGCTGAATTCAGCAACTCTTCTGTAATCTGCTCCGCCCGCAGTGTACCGGCTTCAACCTGACCAGCCAGTGTCTTAACGCCTTGAATAATATCCCATCGGCCACCGTAATTCGCGGCGATGTTGAGTGTTAGACCGTCGTTATTTTGAGTAAGTGTTTCTGAACGACGAATGCGTTCCTGCAGACGAGCACTAAAACGACTGACATCGCCAATGATTCGCAACCTGACATTGTGTTTGTGCAGGCTTTTTACTTCACTGTCCAGTGCACGCACGAACAGTTCCATAAGTGCGGAAACTTCCTGAGCCGGGCGATTCCAGTTTTCACTACTAAAGGCATAAAGCGTGAGCGCATCGAGGTGATGACTGGCAGCAAAACTCACAGCTTTGCGCACTGACTTCACTCCCGCTTTATGACCAAATACCCTCATTTTACCCTGACGTTTTGCCCAGCGTCCGTTACCGTCCATGATAATGGCTACATGGCGAGGTTGAGAGCAACACATATCAGACATCTGTTGATTTTCGAGGGACATAACGCGTACTCATTTCCTTTTATCAGAACACAACGGCTTTCAGGCTGGCTTAACGTTCTTCAGGCTTACACCAGAACAGCCAACTGGCGCTGCACCTATTTGTCGCTTATGCGACTACACGCGCAAAAAAGCCGTGTCTCCCTTTCAGGCACGGCTTGACTGACAGCTCACCGATTCCACCTGTAACATTCAGTCTCTGAAAAGCCAAATCTGCTGCCAGTGTGGCGCAGACTATACCATCTCAGTGTGATGCTAACAAACTGCTGCATAAGTACTAAAACGGGCTTACATCGCAAAAGTACGAAGTTTAGCTTTCGCTCGTGCCCTCGCCAATGCGTCTATCTGCAACACTTCCTCAACAGAATCGGGTTCAGCACTCACAAGTTGCTCCATGACCTCACGGTTAAGCGAAGCAATGTCAGTAAAGCGCAGTTCACCGTTGAGGAAAGCAGCGACAGAAATTTCGTTAGCTGCATTCAGCGCGGTGGTGGCGGCCTGGCCGGTATTGCTGGCTTCAATGGCAAGTTGCAGGCATGGATAACGCGCATAATCTGGCGCACCAAAGGTCATGGCGCCCATTTTGCAGAAATCCAGCGCTTCCACTTCAGTCTTCACGCGTTGCGGATAGGCCATCGCATGCGCAATTGGCGTGCGCATATCCGGCGATCCCAGCTGAGCCAGCACACTTCCGTCGCAATAACGTACCATTGAATGGATCACCGATTGCGGATGAATGATGACCTCCATTTCTGCGGCTGAGGCATTAAACAGCCAGCGCGCTTCAATGTACTCAAGACCTTTATTCATCATGGTGGCGGAATCCACTGAAATCTTGCGCCCCATCGACCAGTTTGGATGAGCACATGCCTGGTCAGGCGTCACATCGCTAAACTGGCTCAAAGGGAGCTCGCGGAACGGACCGCCGGAGCCGGTCAGAATAATGCGTGAAATGCCGTGCTCTTCGAGAGAAGCAAACCCCAGCTGTTTTTGAACAGCTTCCGGCAGGCTCTGGAAAATCGCGTTGTGTTCGCTGTCGATCGGCAAAAGCTGTGACTGGCTTTGGCGCACGGCATCCATAAAGATGCGTCCGCAGGTGACCAGCGATTCTTTATTGGCCAGAAGCACTTGTTTACCAGCACGGACAGCGGCAAGTGTGGGTAACAGTCCCGCAGCACCCACGATAGCCGACATCACCTGGTCAACATCATCAAGGGCCGCCAGTTCGATAGCCGCATCAGGACCGGAAAGCACTTCGGTTCGGCATCCCTGTTCAGCCAGAATAGCTTTCAGCGCACGGGCAGAAGCTTCATCCGCCATTGAGGCATAAGCCGGCTGAAATTCAAGACACTGCTGCGCCATAACGTCAACATTGCGCCCTGCAACCAGTGCTTTAACGGTGAAATCGTCAGGATTCGACCGGACAACGGAAAGCGTGCTGGTGCCGACAGACCCTGTCGAACCAAGAATAGTCATTTGTTTCATGAAAATGCCCGGGATAGCGCTCGTAAATTCGGAAAGTGCACAGTCTGAAACCTCTCATCTGGCTTGTCTATGAGATTGCGCCAAGCGGTAAAAAAATAAAAGCCCGATAAAAACAAAGCGCCGCAATTGCGGCGCTTGGGAGCAAGCTAAAGTCGGATCAGAACTCCATCAACTCTGCTTCTTTCTCGGTCAGAGCAACGTCGATTTTCTTGATGAAAATATCAGTCAGTTTCTGGATGTCGTCCTGAGAACGGCGATCTTCGTCTTCGCTGATTTCTTTATCTTTCAACAGTGCTTTGGTTTTATCGTTCGCATCACGGCGAACGTTACGCACGGACACACGGCCCTGCTCTGCTTCACCACGTACAACCTTGATCAGGTCTTTACGACGTTCTTCGGTCAGTGCTGGCAGTGGAACGCGGATAGTCGCGCCTGCTGAAGATGGGTTCAGACCCAAATCAGAGGTCATGATCGCTTTTTCCACCGCTGCGCTGATTGAACGGTCAAACACGGAGATAGCCAGAGTACGGGAATCTTCAACAGTCACCTGCGCCAGCTGGCGTAAAGGTGTGGCTGAACCGTAATATTCCACCATGATGCCATCCAGGATGCCTGGAGATGCACGGCCGGTGCGGATTTTGCTGATATGGGTTTTGAATGATTCGACGCATTTTTCCATACGAATTTCAGCGTCTTTTTTGATTTCGTTAATCACGTTGTTAACCTTTGAAAGCGGGTTACCTGGCAGACCATAACATCAGTATAGTCCGTGAATACTCATGCCAGCAGAGGCTGGCTGAACGTAATGTTCAATTGTGAAGGATCACTCCGCTTTAGAAATCAGCGTCCCTTCATTTTCACCCATCACCACGCGACGCAGTGCGCCAGGCTTATTCATGTTGAAAACACGAATTGGCAGATTGTGATCGCGGGCCAGCGTAAAGGCCGCCAGATCCATCACTTTCAATTCCTGTTCCAGCACTTCCTGATAGGTCAGTCTTTCATACAGCGTCGCTTCCGGGTTTTTCACCGGGTCAGCGGAATACACGCCATCAACTTTGGTGGCTTTTAATACCACATCAGCTTCGATTTCGATACCGCGCAGACAGGCAGCTGAGTCAGTGGTAAAGAAAGGATTGCCGGTACCGGCGGAGAAAATCACCACACGGTTATGACGCAGCAAGCTGATAGCCTCAGCCCAGCTGTAATTATCACAAACACCGTTCAAAGGGATTGCAGACATCAGGCGCGCGTTAACGTAGGCACGGTGTAATGCATCACGCATTGCCAGGCCGTTCATGACAGTCGCCAGCATACCCATATGGTCGCCTACAACACGATTCATGCCCGCCTGTGCGAGGCCAGCGCCACGGAACAGGTTACCGCCGCCGATCACAACGCCTACCTGAATGCCGAGTTCGACCAGCTCTTTCACTTCCTGAGCCATACGATCTAATACACTCGCGTCGATACCAAAACCTTCACTGCCCTGCAGGGCTTCGCCGCTGAGTTTGAGCAGGATACGTTGATAAACGGGTTTCGCATTGGTAGCCATGGTGTCTGTCCTAGAAGCAATGTGTCTTAATGGATAGTCGGTCTTTACATCATAGCGCTGTCAGAATGACTTTACGCACAATGTAATAGGAATTTGGGGCTGGATAAAACGGAACCGCCCTTTCGCAGCGGTTCCATTTTAGGGTGTATCAGGTACTGATTAAGACTGTTTAGTCATTGCTGCAACTTCAGCAGCAAAGTCAGTCTCAACTTTCTCGATACCTTCACCCACTTCAAAGCGGATGAAGTTAGTCACGTCAGCGTTGTGCTCTTTCAGAACCTGGCCAACAGTTTTGCTTGGATCGATAACGAAAGGCTGACCGGTCAGAGAAACTTCGCCGGTGAATTTCTTCATGCGGCCTTCAACCATTTTCTCTGCAATTTCTTTCGGCTTGCCAGACTGCATCGCGATGTCCAGCTGAACCTGGTACTCTTTTTCTACCACTTCAGCAGACACATCTTCAGGCTTAACGAATTCTGGTTTGCTTGCTGCAACGTGCATAGCAATTTGCTTAACCAGTTCTTCATCAGCGCCGGTCGCAGCAATCAGAACACCGATACGTGCGCCGTGCAGGTAGCTACCCAGCACATCGCCTTCAAGGATTTGAACGCGACGGATGTTGATGTTCTCACCGATTTTAGCAACCAGCTGAATACGCTCTTCTTCGAACTGAGCTTTCAGAACGTCAACGTCAGTCACTTTACCTGCAACAGCAGCGTCCAGCACTTTGTCAGCGAAAGCCTGGAAACCAGCATCTTTAGCAACGAAGTCAGTCTGGCAGTTAACTTCCAGAATCACGCCGAAGTTGCCTTCGATTTTGGTTTTGATCACGCCGTCAGCAGCTACGTTGCCTGCTTTTTTCGCCGCTTTGATCGCGCCAGATTTACGCATATTTTCGATTGCCAGCTCGATGTCGCCGTTAGCTTCAACCAAAGCTTTCTTACAATCCATCATGCCAGCGCCAGTACGTTCGCGCAGTTCTTTTACCAGGGCAGCGGTAATATCAGCCATTGTATTTTCCTCGATTATCTCAGTGCAAAAAGGCTTTTTGCGGTGAGATATTTCTCGCATTTAAGATAAGCAAAGGGGGCCAATAAAGGCCCCCTAACCAACATATTTCAATACCTGGTTAATAAGGGCTCTGCTGAGCTTGCCTTATTATTCAGCTTCTACGAAGCTTTCTTCTGCCTGAACAGCCAAGTCTTGCGAACGGCCTTCACGAACAGTGGCAGCAACAGCGCTCAGGTACAGATTTACTGCACGGATTGCGTCATCGTTACCAGGGATAACAAAGTCAACGCCATCCGGATCGGAGTTGGTATCAACAATGGAGAATACCGGGATACCCAGGTTGTTAGCTTCTTTGATTGCAATGTGTTCGTGATCAGCGTCGACTACGAACAGAGCATCAGGAAGACCACCCATATCCTTGATACCACCCAGGCTGTTTTCCAGCTTAGCCAGTTCACGAGTACGCATCAGCGCCTCTTTCTTGGTCAGCTTATCGAAAGTACCGTCCTGAGACTGAACTTCCAGATCTTTCAAACGTTTGATGGACTGACGAACGGTTTTCCAGTTAGTCAGCATGCCGCCCAACCAGCGATGGTTCACGAAGAACTGGTCGCAGTTGTGTGCAGCTTCTTTTACCGCTTCGCTTGCTGCGCGTTTAGTACCAACGAACAGGATCTTACCTTTACGGGAGGAGATCTTCTGCAACTCAGCCAGAGCTTCGTTGAACATTGGAACAGTTTTCTCAAGGTTGATGATGTGAACCTTGTTACGAGCGCCGAAGATGAATGGCTTCATTTTCGGGTTCCAGTAACGGGTTTGGTGACCGAAGTGAACACCGGCCTTGAGCATGTCGCGCATGGAAACAGTTGCCATGATAAAACCTCTATTAAGTAGTTGGGGTTATGCCTCCACGTATCCCATACAACCGACCCCGAAGAACGAATTCCCAAGGCACCCCGGCGTATGTGTCGATACGTGTGTGTTATTACTTACGTTAATAAGTACACAATGAGTGATTTTGGCTTTAATCCCTTTGCGTCGTAAGACCCAGAGCGGATTGCCGGCGCGCTTTATATCATAAATAACGGCCGGACAGCAACTTTTGTTCACCGAATTGCTTAGCGGAAAATGATAGTTTGGCAGCAAATATCAGGGCTGATACCATAAGCCACAGCTAATTATTGACGACATCGGTGTAGAAATAAAGCACACCTGATGCACAGAACCTGCAGGACAACACATGGCTATTTCAATCAAAACCCCTGAAGACATCGAAAAAATGCGCGTCGCTGGCCGTCTGGCCGCCGAAGTGCTGGAAATCATTGAGCCTTTCGTCAAACCTGGCGTGAGCACCGGTGAACTGGACCGCATTTGTGCCAATCATATCGTGAACAATCAGAAAGCGGTTTCTGCCTGCCTGGATTACCACGGCTTCCCGAAATCTGTCTGTATCTCGATTAACGAAGTGGTGTGCCACGGTATTCCAAGTGAAGACAAAATCCTGAAAGATGGTGACATCGTGAACATCGATGTCACGGTCATTAAAGACGGTTTCCACGGCGACACCTCCAAGATGTTCATCGCAGGCAAACCGACCATTCTGGGCGAGCGTCTTTGCCGCATCACACAGGAAAGCCTGTATATAGCGCTGCGCATGATCAAACCGGGTATTCGCCTGCGTACACTGGGTAAAGAGATCCAGAAATTCGTCGAAGCGGAGAAATTCTCTGTGGTTCGCGAATATTGCGGTCATGGTATCGGCGAAGGTTTCCACGAAGAACCTCAGGTTCTGCATTACGATGCGGATGACGGTGGCGTGGTATTACAGGCTGGCATGGCTTTCACCGTTGAACCTATGGTCAACGCCGGTGATTTCCGTATCCGCACCATGAAAGACGGCTGGACAGTAAAAACTAAAGATCGCAGCTTGTCGGCTCAGTACGAGCATACTATTGTGGTGACAGATAACGGTTGTGAAATTATGACGCTGCGTAAGGATGACACCATCCCGGCTATCCTGACGCACGACTAACAGTCGCCCGCTCTGCGGAGAGGGTATAAATCTGTGAATCAAACCGGCGAAAGCCGGTTTTTTTATCTTTCACGTTTATTGGTCTCTCACGTGTAGGGCTGCGCACCCATGATTGAAAATTTTCCGGCTGAAAAGAGTCTGCAACCAGAAACCACGCAGGATCTCACCCGTAGTTTCCCGCTACAACCTGCCTCCCCTGCTGTCTATCCGGATGACGATTTAAACCGTCAGAGCCTGAAACAGCATATGGAAGTGTTTCAGGTATGGCTGGCAGATGCCTTCAATGCCGGGCAACGGGCGGAAGAACTGGTGGATGCGCGGGCGCATTACATCGACCAGCTGCTGCAACGTCTGTGGACATTCTACGGGTTCGACAATATTCCTGAAACCGCGATGGTGGCTGTCGGCGGCTACGGGCGCGGCGAGCTGCATCCTTTATCCGATATCGACGTGCTGGTCCTGAGCCAGAAACGCCTCAACGACGAGCAGGCGTTGCGCATTGGTGAGCTGATCACCCTTCTGTGGGATCTCAAACTGGAAGTCGGCCACAGCGTCCGGACGCTGGAAGAGTGCCTCTTAGAAGGCCTGGCCGATTTAACTGTCGCCACCAACCTTATCGAATCCCGACTGATTTGCGGCGACGTCGCGCTGTTTCTCAGTATGCAGAAACACATTTTCAGCGACGGGTTCTGGCCTTCACCGAACTTCTTCCGCGCAAAAATCGCCGAGCAGAATGAGCGCCATCAGCGTTATCACGGTACCAGCTATAACCTTGAGCCGGATATCAAAAGCAGCCCCGGTGGCCTGCGCGATATCCACACAATCCTGTGGGTTGCCCGCCGCCATTTTGGTGCCACGTCGCTCGATGAAATGGTCGCGTTTGGCTTCCTGACCAAAGCCGAGCGCAACGAACTGCTGGAATGTCAAAGTTTCCTGTGGCGTATCCGTTTCGCCCTGCATCTGGTTCTGCCGAGATACGACAACCGTCTGCTGTTCGACCGTCAGCAAAGCGTGGCGCAGTTATTACAGTATCAGGGCGAAGGCAATCAGCCGGTTGAACGCATGATGAAAGATTTCTATCGCATGACCCGTCGGGTCGGCGAGCTGAATCAGATGTTGTTGCAGCTGTTCGATGAAGCGATTCTGGCGATTGGCCCGAATGAAAAACCGCGTCCGCTGGATGAACATTTTCAGCTTCGCGGCGACCTTATCGATCTGCGCGACGAATCCCTGTTCGATAACCGCCCGGAAACCATCATCAGCATGTTCCACCTGATGGTGCGTCACCGCGAAATCAAAGGGATTTACTCCACCACTGTGCGTTTGCTGCGCCATGCCCGCCGCCATCTGAAAGAGCCGCTGTGTATGATCCCACAGGCGCGCGAAATGTTTATGTCGATTCTGCGCCACCCGGGCGCGGTATCCCGTGCGCTGGTGCCGATGCACCGTCACAGCGTGTTGTGGGCGTATATGCCGCAATGGGGACAAATCGTCGGACAGATGCAGTTCGACTTGTTCCACGCCTATACGGTCGATGAACACACCATCCGCGTCCTGCAAAAATTGGAAAGTTTTGCCCACGAAGAGACGCGACCGAAGCATCCTTTATGTGTGGAACTGTATCCGCGCCTGCCACAGCCTGAACTGTTGCTGATGGCCGCGTTGTTCCACGATATCGCCAAAGGCCGTGGCGGCGATCATTCAATTCTCGGCGCGCAGGATGTGCTGGAATTTGCCGAACTGCACGGGCTGAATTCCCGCGAAACTCAGCTGGTCGCGTGGCTGGTCCGCTGCCATCTGCTGATGTCTGTCACCGCTCAGCGCCGCGATATTCAGGATCCGAATGAGATCCAGCAATTCGCGGCGGAAATGCAGACCGAAGTCCGTCTGCGCTATCTGGTCAGCCTGACTGTCGCCGATATCTGCGCCACGAACGAAACCCTGTGGAACAGCTGGAAACAGAGCCTGATACGCGAGCTGTATTTCGCTACCGAGAAACAGCTGCGCCGCGGTATGCAGAACACGCCGGATCTGCGCGAGCGCGTACGTCATCACCGTTTGCAGGCGCTGGCGTTGCTGCGCATGGACAATATTGATGAGGAAGCGCTGCATCGCATCTGGAGCCGATGCCGCGCAGATTATTTCCTTCGCCACTCGCCGAATCAGCTGGCGTGGCACGCAAGACATCTGCTGGAACACGACTCCACCAAACCGCTGGTGCTGGTCAGCCGCCAGGCGACGCGCGGCGGTACCGAGATATTTATCTGGAGCCCGGATCGCCCATATCTGTTTGCCACCGTCGCTGGTGAGCTCGACCGACGTAACCTGAGCATTCATGACGCGCAGATTTTCACCAATCGCGACGGCATGGCGATGGATACCTTTATCGTGCTCGAACCGGACGGCAGTCCGCTGGCTCAGGACCGCCATGAAGCCATCCGTTACGCACTGGAACAATCGATGACGCAGGCCTATCAGCCACCGCGCGCGCGACGTCCTTCGCCAAAATTGCGTCATTTCAGCGTGCAGACCGACGTCAGTTTCCTGCCGACGCATACTGACCGCCGCACGTATATGGAACTGGTAGCGCTTGATCAGCCTGGCCTGCTGGCCCGCGTCGGGGAAGTATTCTCTGATCTCGGGCTGTCGCTGCACGGTGCGCGCATCTCGACCATCGGCGAACGCGTAGAAGACTTATTTATTCTGGCCAACGGTGAGCGCCGCGCGCTGGATAAGCAAACTCGTCAGGAAATCACACACCGATTAACTGAGGCACTCAACCCCGGCGATAAAATGTGATACAAGTACCACTATCTTTTAAAACCAATTCAGGAAAGAGAACAGGATGCAGCAACTACAAACCGTTATTGAACAAGCCTTCGAGCGCCGTGCAGATATTACCCCGGCTAACGTTGACAGCGTAACGCGCGACGCCATCACTCAGGTTATCAACAAAATCGACAGCGGCGAATTGCGCGTGGCTGAGAAGATTGATGGCGAATGGGTGACGCATCAGTGGCTGAAGAAAGCGGTACTGCTCTCGTTCAGAATCAACGACAATCAGGTCATGGAAGGCGGTGAAAGCCGTTACTTCGATAAAGTGCCCATGAAATTCGCTGACTACGATGAAGCGCGTTTCCAGCGTGAAGGTTTCCGCGTGGTGCCACCTGCTGCCGTGCGTAAAGGCGCGTTCATTGCTCGTAATACCGTGCTGATGCCTTCTTACGTCAACATCGGCGCTTACGTTGATGAAGGCACCATGGTTGATACCTGGGCGACTGTAGGTTCTTGCGCGCAGATCGGTAAAAACGTTCACCTCTCTGGCGGCGTGGGTATCGGCGGTGTTCTGGAGCCATTGCAGGCTAACCCGACCATCATCGAAGATAACTGCTTTATCGGCGCGCGTTCAGAAATCGTTGAAGGCGTGATCGTCGAAGAGGGCTCTGTGATTTCCATGGGCGTTTACATCGGCCAGAGCACTAAAATTTATGACCGCGAAACCGGCGAAGTACATTACGGCCGCGTGCCGGCGGGCTCCGTTGTTGTTTCCGGTAACCTGCCTTCTAAAGACGGCAAATACAGCCTGTATTGCGCCGTGATCGTTAAGAAAGTGGATGCGAAGACTCTGGGCAAAACCGGCCTGAATGAGTTATTGCGCACAATCGACTAAACTTGAAAAGAGCGGGTATTGTTTTAAAAACTAACCCGCTATTTTTTTATCTTCTAAACGGCAAACTGTGCAATTAATCAATGATTAAAGCCGCCGTTCAGTTCATCATGACACTCTGATTTTCTCCTAAACGAAGGTGGCGCTATGTATGACAATCTGAAAAGCCTGGGCATTAATAATCCCGACGATATTGATCGTTACAGCCTGCGTCAGGAGGCCAATAACGACATTCTGAAGATCTACTTCCGCAGAGATAAAGGTGAGTTCTTTGCTAAAAGCGTGAAATTTAAATATCCACGCCAGCGCAAAACCATCGTCGCCGATAATGCGGGACAAGGTTATAAAGAAATTCATGAAATCAGCCCTAACCTGCGCTATGTGATTGATGAGCTGGACCAAATCTGTCAGCGCGATCAGGTTGAAGTGGATCTGAAGCGTAAAATTCTTGATGACCTGCGTCACCTGGAATCCGTTGTGGCGAATAAGATTACAGAGATTGAATCCGATCTGGAAAAGCTGACCAGTGGTCGCTGATTATTCGCAGCCAGAAGATTGAGAAACTAAAAAGGTCAGGCATTTACCTGACCTTTTTTATTGCGAGCAGAGAAGACGGGTGCGATGTTATTTAAGCAACTGACCCCATTTTTCCACCCAGGGAACAGCGACCGTTTCGGGTTCAGCCGTTTCCATCGCATCAATTTCCAGCATTTCGCCGATACGTGATGCACCCTGTTCCTGCAACAAATCATCCAGCTTATGGCCGCCGCCACAAAAATGATCGTAGCTGATATCTCCCAGTGCAATCATGCCGTAGCGCAGCTCTGGCTGATAACCCACGGTATCGCGGATAGCGGTATACAAAGGCGCAATGCTGTCCGGCAAATCGCCCTGACCGGTGGTGGACGTCACAATCAGTACAAAGTGATGACGGTAATACTGCCAGGCCTCCAGCGTGCCTTCTTCGAACAATTTGACCTCATGGCCCTGGCCTTTCAGCACGGTTTCCGCTTCTTCTGCTACCAGTAACGCATTGCCGTATACCGTACCGACAAAAATTCCGACTTCTGCCATGGGTTTCACTCCTGTGTGATGCCAATATTTCAATCAAAGGACTTAAATTTGTGGACTATCCTGACCGCAACTTTCTGCAAACTCAACCCTTTCAAGCTCAGGGATTTTCCCCTGCCAGCCAAACTGCGCCACCACATTCTGCCAGCGATGATCCCAGCGTGCATTCAGTGAAAGCGGTTCTCCGGTCACCGGATGCGGCAACTGCATATGGCTGGCGTGCAGCATCAGTCCGGAACAGCCGAAGTGTTCGGTCATGCCGCGGTTCTGCTTTAAATCGCCGTGCGCGCTGTCACCGATAATCGGGTGGCGCAAATGTGACATATGGCGACGCAACTGATGTTTGCGGCCGGTTTCTGGTTTCAGTTCCATCAGACTGTAGCGTGCGGTGTCGTAACGTCCGACAGCCACCGGCATCTCAACCTGTGTAACAACGCGATAATGCGTGACCGCAGGCTGCGGCGCTTTATCCGGATTCGCAAACTTATCGGCGATTTTATCCAGCTCTTCGGTCAGCGCGTAATCCAGGGTGCCGTCTGCTGGCACATACCCGCGAACTACCGCGTGATACGTTTTGCTCATCTGATTATTTTCGAACTGCTGCGACAGTAAACGTGCCACCTCGCTGGACAGCGCTAGCAGCAAAACGCCGGACGTCGGCTTATCCAGCCGGTGAACCGTAAACACATGCTGACCAATCTGATCACGCAATGTCTGCATCACAAACACCGTTTCATGGCTATCCAGCCAGCTGCGGTGAACCAGCATGCCAGCAGGTTTATTCACTGCTACCAGATGTTCGTCCTGATACAAAATTTCCAGCATGTCAGTCTTCTATATTCAGCAAATCGTCAAGGCGTTGCAGCTGAGTCAGCAAACGGAGTGATTCAGGCATCGCCACTTCAAAATAGGGGGTGATAGCGAAACGGGTTGGCAATGGCGCATGCGCTTCCAGCAACGCATACATGCGGGGAACCAGCACCCATTGCAGCCATTGTTCAGCTGACATGGTATCGACGGAAAACGGCTCTTTGCTTTCAAAGGCTTCCGCTTCCGGTGGCGTGGCGTGCCACAATTTATCGTCACGCATGACCTGCTCGATATCTTCTAAAATCTCGCGAACCTGGTTTTCTGTATTCATTAATGACTCTCTTCGTTCATGGCCCCGGACAGCCTCCGCCTGGGGCCGCAAAGCATAACATTGAAGGACTGATGCCCCAACTTTCTGCATCGTATCCAATTTATCAATCCAACCATAAGTTTTTCGTGGTGGCGATAAACGCCCGATACGGGCAAACTACCGCCACTTTTTTCTTCACAGATGTGTAAAAATGTCCGCACAACATACTCAAAAAGCACACGCAACACCGGCAAAAGCCATGCTGGCCTCCGTCACCGGCTACGCTATGGACGGCTTTGATTTACTGATCCTCGGCTTCATGCTTCCCGCTATCACCAGCGAATTTGGTTTGTCATCCTCACAAAGCGGTTCTCTGGTCACCTGGACTCTGATTGGTGCCGTACTGGGCGGCGTGATTTTCGGGCCAATCAGCGATCGTTTTGGCCGTATCCGCGTACTGACCTTCACCATTTTGATGTTCTCCCTGTTCACCGGTTTGTGTGCTTTCGCACAAGGCTATTGGGATTTATTGATTTACCGCACGCTGGCCGGTGTCGGGCTCGGTGGCGAATTCGGTATTGGTATGGCGCTGATTGCAGAAGCGTGGCCGGCTGAAAAACGTAACCGCGCCTCG
The DNA here is from genome assembly GCF_019049625.1 of Rahnella ecdela. Taxonomy (GTDB): domain Bacteria; phylum Pseudomonadota; class Gammaproteobacteria; order Enterobacterales; family Enterobacteriaceae; genus Rahnella; species Rahnella ecdela. The sequence goes on along the minus strand of NZ_JAFMOY010000123.1, from coordinate 121,930 downwards.
GCGTATGTCGGCATGGGCTGGCAGCTCGGTGTATTAATGGCGGCATTTCTGACACCGCTGCTGCTCGGCGTTATCGGCTGGCGCGGCATGTTCCTGGTCGGGCTGCTGCCTGCTCTGGCCTCTTTTCTTATCCGCCGCACAATGGGGGAACCGGAAGCCTTCGTCAAACACACAGCCAGTAATAATGATGGCTCACTGTTCAGCCGCATCAAATTATTGTTCCGCGATAAAGCCACCACGAAAGCCAGTCTCGGTATTCTGATCCTGTGTTCGGTACAGAACTTCGGCTATTACGGGTTGATGATCTGGATGCCAAGCTATCTGTCGAAAAACTTCGGCTTCTCACTGACCAAATCCGGCCTGTGGACGGCGGTGACTGTTGTGGGGATGACGTTTGGGATCTGGCTGTTCGGCGTGCTTTCTGACCGTTTCCCGCGCTGGAAAATCTTCCTGATTTATCAGGTCGGAGCCGTCATTATGGTGGTGTGTTATGCGCAACTTACCGATCCGATCCTGATGTTATTCGCGGGTGCGGTGATGGGCATGTTTGTGAATGGCATGATTGGCGGTTACGGCGGGCTGATATCGGATCTCTATCCTGTACACGTCAGAGCGACCGCGCAGAATCTGTTGTTTAATCTCGGACGTGGCGTGGGCGGTTTTGGTCCGCTGGTGATCGGGATACTGGTGGCGCAGGTTTCGTTTACCGCAGCCATTACATTACTGGCGGCGATTTATCTGCTGGATATCTTCGCCACGTTATTCCTGCTGCCGAAAAAGCAGGGACAGGATGATGTCTTAGGTGCAATAGGCTAAAAACAGAGGGGCGCTTCGGATATCGCGGAGCGCCTTCTGTTACCAGACTGTTCCAGCACTGCGATAAAAGATTCAAACAAAAAGTTGGGGGCACTGTTTACACAGTGCCCCCGGTTCGTTTTATAGCAATCCAGCTACCTAAGTGCTCCCTGCTCAATCCCTGAAAACTTTTCCTGCGGTTATCCTAACCGGCTATCCTTCGCATCGTCCAACTTTCATCCTGACGGTCTGTCCTAAGTCATCCTGACTGATATCCCTTGGTCATCTGTGACCCGCTCAGCTTCCTTTGTGAACTCTCTTCTCCGTCCTGGAGGTGTCCCTGGTTTCGTCCTGAAACATCCTGGCATAATCCGATGCCGTCCTGACTCTTCCTGAGCCGTCCCCTTCTTTTATGATTCAGCCATCATCCTGATGTTCTGTCTCATGCTTCCTTGGTGCACGACTAGAATCGTTGATTTTGCCCTCCCGGACAAGACAGGCTGTAAGCCAAAATCAGGGGGTGTAAGCCGCATCACAAGAAAAGTATTCATAAAGCTATTGATTAAAAAGGAATTTAAATTAATTTAAAGCAAACAATTAAGTCAAATTAGCGAGATCTCTTACAGCCTTTGTGAGAGATCTCTCACACGCTTGTGAGCCATTTGTGCTCTGCGGGTTGGGGTACATCGATTATTAAATCAGGCGGGGTAAACAGCGGTCAGCATTGTAAGGAATTCTGACAACGATGGCGAGAGTATAGTTCGTTTTTTGCTACCGAACTGTTCAAGCACAACATTGCCCGTCACATTACACAACGAAATCAGATCCAGCTCGGAATCTGTGGTCGCCAGAAAAATAGTGGGTGTCAGCTTCAGACGCTTTTGTGTAACCAAATGACCAATCAGATTTTCCTGCAAACGGGTGAAATCTTCCGGGCTCCACACCTGCAACAGTGTCAGCGCATTGCCCTGCCAACTGGCCGTCATATCTCCGGCGAACTGGGTGGTATAAAACTCATGCGCCTCTGTACGCAGCTGTAATTCCATTGCGCGTTCTACATTTTCCAGGGTCGCCTGCGGGCTGAATGTCTGGGTCAGCCAGTACACTTTGTCTTCATCCGTCTTCACCACGCATGGTGATTCCACACCGAACAGGGCTTCGCTGGAAGGCGGCATGCCGGTTTCCTGTTGCCAGAGATCGACAAAACGCTGAGTAAATTCACGCAATGATACAGAAACTTCAGACTCCATAATTCTCTCATCTTCCGGTAAGGCTGGGTTAAACTGGTGGCTATTCTCTATTGTACCGATCTCTAAGCAAGGTGACAGCATGTCCTCATATCAGGATAACCCCGCTCTGGCGCAACTGACGCTGGGTAAAAGTACGGCTTACGTCGACCATTATGATGCGTCTTTATTGCAGGCTGTTCCGCGCAGCATGAACCGTGAGCCGCTGGGCTTGTATCCGGATAACTTACCGTTTCATGGCGCCGATATCTGGACGCTGTATGAATTGTCCTGGCTCAACGCGAAAGGATTACCGCAGGTTGCTGTTGGCGAAATCAGCCTGAATGCCGATAGTCAGAACCTGATCGAATCCAAAAGTTTCAAACTCTATCTGAACAGTTTCAACCAGACCGTTTTCCCTGACTGGGAAACGGTGCAGAAAACCTTAACCCGTGACTTAAGCGCCTGCGCGCAAGGTGACGTGGCGGTAACGGTCTGCCGCCTGTCTGAAATTGAAGGCACGCCGGTAGGGCGTTTCGAAGGCGTCTGCATTGATGAGCAGGATATTGAAATCGACAGTTACGAGTTCAGCACGGATTATCTGACCAATGCCAAAGGCGAAGAAATTGTTGAAGAATCGCTGGTCAGTCATTTGCTAAAATCCAACTGTCTGATCACCCATCAGCCGGACTGGGGTTCCGTACAGATCCACTATCGCGGCCCGAAAATCGACCGTGAAGCCCTGCTCCGCTATCTGGTGTCTTTCCGTCATCACAACGAATTCCACGAACAATGCGTCGAGCGAATTTTCAACGATCTACTGCGTTTCTGCCAGCCGGAAAAACTTTCCGTGTACGCCCGTTATACGCGACGCGGCGGCCTGGATATCAATCCGTGGAGATCCAACTTCCCGTTTTACCCTGCAACAGCGAGACTTGTCAGACAATAATGCGAGACGTTGCTCAAGAACTGAGCTAACGCTCTGTCAGCATTGGTAAAAGCCTGATGACAGGGTTACTGTTAAATTGCATACGGCGCAAAAAACATGATTCGAAAAATCATGCGCCGCAATCAGGTAGCAGAAAGAATCACTGCACCCGTTGGTGTCAAGGAGCAACTTTGATTACACATATCAGCCCGTTAGGCTCAATGGATTTGTTGTCGCAGCTGGAAGTCGACATGCTCAAACGCACTGCGAGCAGCGACCTCTACCGCCTTTTCCGAAATTGTTCACTCGCCGTCCTCAACAGCGGCAGCCAGACTGACAGCAGTAAAGAACTTCTCGAACGTTACGAAAGCTTTGATATCAACGTACTGCGCAGAGAGCGTGGTGTGAAACTTGAACTGGTGAATCCACCGGAAGACGCCTTTGTGGACGGGCGTATCATCCGTTCGTTGCAGGCCAACCTGTTTGCTGTGCTGCGCGATATCCTCTTCGTCAGCGGGCAAATCGACAACGCCGGACGTTATCAGACCCTGAATACCGAAAATTCAGCACACCTGACCAACCTGGTGTTTTCAATCTTACGCAACGCCCGTGCCTTGCATCTGGATGAAGATCCGAACATGGTCGTGTGCTGGGGCGGACACTCCATTAATGAAATCGAATACCAGTACGCCCGCAACGTTGGCAGCCAGCTGGGTTTACGCGAACTGAACATTTGTACCGGCTGTGGTCCGGGTGCGATGGAAGCGCCGATGAAAGGTGCCGCGGTCGGCCACGCGCAACAGCGTTACAAATCAGGCCGCTTTATCGGCATGACCGAGCCTTCGATTATTGCCGCCGAGCCGCCTAATCCGCTGGTCAACGAACTGATCATCATGCCGGATATCGAAAAACGGCTTGAGGCATTTGTTCGTATTGCCCACGGGATCATTATTTTCCCTGGCGGCGTAGGCACCGCAGAAGAACTGCTGTATCTGCTGGGGATCCTGATGGATCCGGAAAACAGTGATCAGGTTCTTCCGCTGATCCTGACCGGCCCGAAAGAAAGCGCCGACTACTTCCATGTGCTCGACGCTTTCATTAAAGATACGCTCGGTGAAGAAGCCTGTAAGTTCTACACCATTATCATCGACGATCCGACAGAAGTGGCCCGTCAGATGAAACGCGCAATGCCGCTGGTGAAAGAAAACCGCCGGAACAGCGGCGACGCGTACAGCTTTAACTGGTCGATTCGCATTGCGCCTGATTTACAGCATCCTTTCGAGCCAAACCATGAAAACATGGCGAACCTGAACCTTTATCCAAACCAGCCACCGCAGGAACTGGCCGCCGCACTGCGTCGCGCCTTCTCCGGGATTGTGGCCGGTAACGTGAAAGAGTTCGGGATCCACGCCATCGAACAACATGGTCGCTTCAAGCTGCATGGTGATCCGGCATTAATGAAAAAAATGGACAGTCTGCTGCAAGGGTTCGTCGCACAGCACCGCATGAAATTGCCGGGCAGCGCGTACATTCCTTGTTATGAGATTTGTGCCTGACTCCTCAGCCACGTTTCTAAAGCAGATCTAAGGGCGACGCGAGTCGCCTTTATTATGGAGATTATCATGGCTATACATCTGCTGATTATCGATGCCCTCAACCTGATCCGCCGTATTCATGCGGTTCAGGGTTCGCCCTGTCTGACTACCTGCCAGAACGCCATCGCGCAACTGATTCAGCATACTCAGCCCACCCATGCCGTTGCCGTCTTCGACGAAGATGACCGCGCCGACAGCTGGCGTCATCAGAGCCTGCCCGACTACAAAGCCGGGCGCACACCAATGCCGGAAAACTTATTCGCGGAAATGCCCAGTCTGAAAGCCGGTTTCGAAGCGCATGGCATCGCCTGCTGGCATTCAGCAGGTAACGAAGCGGATGACCTGGCGGCCACGCTGACCGCGAAAGTCTCGTCCGGCGGACATCAGGTCACTATCGTTTCAACCGATAAAGGTTACTGCCAGCTGCTGGCACCAAATGTTCAAATCCGCGATTACTTCCAGAAACGCTGGCTGGACATGCCTTTTGTGCAGGAAACCTTTGGCGTTCTGCCGCAACAACTGACCGATTACTGGGGGCTTGCGGGGATCAGCAGCAGTAAAATTCCCGGCGTACCGGGGATTGGCCCCAAGACTGCGGTCACGTTACTGACGCAGACCGGATCGCTGGATGAGCTTTACGATAATCTCGAAGGCGTGCCGGAAAAATGGCGTAAGAAGCTGGAGGAACATCGTGAACAAGCTTATATCTGCAAACGGGTTTCAACGCTGCAAACCGACGTCGCGCTGGACGGCAACTTACAGCAACTGCGCCTGCCATAAAATGGGGGTAAAAAAGGCGCTTCTTATTAGAAACGCCATTATCAGATACTCAAAATAATTCGAGTTGCAGGAAGGCGGCAAGTCAGTGAATCCCGATGAGCTTACATGAGTAAGTGATTCGGGTGAGCGCAGGCGGCCAACGCATCAGCAACTTGAAGTATGAAGAGTATCAGCGATCACGCTCATCGCGACGCCCGCCAATAGCCGACCAGAAACGGCGGATATGCACGGTCACTTCTTCGCGGTCATGATAAAGCTGTTTCGCGAAGATCTCTGCGTTCACGCCATTTTCTTTCAGTCGTTCGTCGATGCGCGCCAGAATATTGGACACTTCTTCGTAACGCTTTTTCATCGGTAACTTCAGGTTGAAAATCGCCTCGCGACACCAGCCGTTGACCAGCCAGTCACACATCAGCGCCGCCACTTTCGCCGGTTTTTCTACCATGTCGCACACCAGCCAGTAGTTTTTGGTACTGGTAGATTTGTAGCGGAAGCCGTCTTCGCGCAGGTGGATAACCTGACCAGTTTCCATCAGACTTGGCGCCATCGGACCGTTGTCGATAGCGGTGACCATCATGCTGCGTTGTGTCAGCTGATACGTCCAGCCACCAGGACACGCGCCTAAATCGACCGCGTACATGCCACTCGCCAGACGCTCATCCCACTCATCCGCAGGAATAAAAACGTGGAAAGCTTCTTCGAGTTTCAGCGTCGAGCGACTTGGGGCTTCGGACGGTAACTTGAGGCGAGGAATACCCATATAGAAAGGTGAGTTGTTATTGCTGTAGGAATACCCCACGTAGCAGCAACCCGGCGCGATAAAGAACACATGCACCACCGGGCGCAGGGCATTCTCTTTCTTTCCCAGCACTTTGCATTCACGCATCGCTGAGCGCAACGGCACCGTCAGTTTGCGACAGAACTTAGTCAGTTCTTTGCTTTCATTGGTGTCCGGTACTTCGACGCGAAGCTCACCGCCATTGGTGATCACGTTCTGCACCATACCGACGATCGGAGAAACGCGATCTTCCGGGGGTAAATCTTTCAGCAACTCGCCAACCACGATTAACTGACGGGCAAAAATCAGTTCGCGGAACGGTAAATTCTTCGCAATCTTGTCAGCATCATCCGGCTGATAGCATTCAAACAGCACATATCCGCTATTTTCTTTAACACGGGCAAAACCGAAGATTTCCATCTTTGCGGCTTTATCGGTAATTTCTGCAGCGCATTCTTTTTCAAAACCCTGGCGGCAGTAGAGAGCAACTTTATTCATGGCGTTCGGCCTTTTTCTTCAGGCGCAGTGCGCCGATCAACATCAAAATCCAACCGACCAGGAACAAGGTACCGCCAATCGGAGTTACAAAAACGAATAAACGGAGATGCGACAGAGCCAGACAATAAAGGCTGCCGCTGAACAACACGGTTCCCAGCGCTAAAAAGGCGCTGCTCCAGTAGAACCACACATTACGCTGGCGCTGCATCGCAACACCTAAAATCATCACCGCCAGTGTATGAATACTTTGATACGTTAATCCGGTGTGGACCCACGCCATTTCCGCTTCGCCGAGTGACTGACTCAACACATGTGCGCCAAAGGCACCGAAAGCGACGTAGATAAAACCGCTGATTGCGGCGAAGATCAACATTGAACGACTGGTCATTATACGTTACCTGTTATCGTTATTTGCCGATGAAAATCCTGAGTAATCAGTCCTATAAACTGACCCAGAACATTCTATCCCCAGAAATCCGGCATCATGCCTGATCGAAACGAAAGCGCAGTTTTTCCTGCTCGCTGGCTGCACGCGCGAGGATCCACTGACGAAAGGCGGCTATTTTACCCAGTTCTGCCTGACTGTCATGACAAACCAGATAAAAAGCATTTTTACTGATCAAAACTTCGCTGAACGGACAGACCAGACGTCCGGCCTCAATTTCAGTCTGCGCCATGACATTATTCACCAGCGCAATGCCTTGCCCGTGTACGGCGGCCTGAACCACCATCGCGCTGTGGCTGAAAATGGGGCCCTGTTGAACATTGATCTGCTGTAAGCCGAGCTGTTTGGTATAAGCCAGCCAGTCGCGGCGGGAGGCGTCGTGCAGCAAAGTGTGGTGGCTTAAATCTGCCGGTTCCTTCAGCGGATTATCGCTCATCAGTAAAGAAGGAGAACAAACCGGAAGTAAATATTCAGCATATAAACGCTCGGCCCGCAGCCCCGGCCAGTTGCCCCGACCATGGAAAATCGCTACGTCAACGTCATCTGACAATTTGTCTTCTTCACGGTCCACAGCCTGGATGCGCACGTCGATGCCCGGATAAGCTGAGTTAAAGCCAGACAATCTTGGCACCAACCACTGAATTGCAAAGCTCGGAGGCAAACTCACTGTCAGAGCGCCTTTCGCACTGCGCGCCTGAAGTTTACGCGTTGCCTCATTCAGGGACGAGAATATCTCCTTAATATCCAGATAATAGCTCTGCCCTTCTTCAGTCAGTAACAATGAGCGATTACGCCTGCGAAACAGTTTTAACCCTAAAAAGTCCTCAAGTGACTTAATCTGGTGGCTAACAGCGGCCTGCGTGACGAACAATTCTTCGGCAGCCTTAGTAAAACTAAGGTGGCGAGCTGCGGCATCAAATACCCGCAGAGAATTCAAAGGCGGTAAACGTTTTGACATAGAATGGATACTTCTTATTCGCCGGTATGCGGAGCGACTGTCCACGGTTTTAGACATTAGTTTTTTTTATCCGAGACATTATAATTTGTCCGTTGAGGATGTACAGGCAAAAACCTATAGTGGCGCCACTTCCTGAGCCGGAACGAAAAGTAGATTGGTATGAGGATGCTGAAATACTTTTGGCTTGTGGTTGTGATGTTGTGTTTGCAATTGTCTGGCGATCCAGACACGTAGCTTGAATGCTACAAACTTTTCACTTCCTGTACATTACCCTGTCTGTCCAAAGTGATTTTTCAGCACCGCAATTTGCGGTGCTTTTTTTTGCCTGTTTTCTTTCAAGACAGACAGGCAAGACTGGGCACGTCAGGGCACGTCAGGGCAATAACAGCGTTATGCGGGCGCATAACGTGACAAAACCGGCCTCATCGCAAGAAGAGCCGGTTTTGTCATAAAGCAGAATGTGAGGTTACCCCGGATTCAAACAATCAGGGTGGTCACCTGAGGGATTAATTCCCTTCTGCCATTTCTTTAACTTCAGATTTATTGATCTGCTGCTTGTTGCCATACGCATCGGTATAACTGATCATACCGGTATCACTGTCCGTGCTTGGTTTGCCCTCAGCAACAATGGTACGGCCATCGTTGGTATGCATTACGTAGTTGCTCGAACAGGCGGCAAGTGTTGTCGTCAGCAGTGCAGCTGAAATTACGGCGACGATCTTCTTCATCATAGACTCCTTGCAGATTGAAATGCTTTAAATTCCTGGTAAAACTCCAGGTTAATGCTTCTAGTCTTCGTAATTCAGCATAACAAACCTCTGATAAATTTCCAGGTAACCATTCCTAAAATGAATAAGCGGCTTGTGTTACAAAAAACCTGCATTTTTTAACTCAGGCCGAAGGATCTGATTTCGTATGACTGACTTTAATCCCACCGGTTTCCGGCAGCACTTTCCTGCGTTGTCTCAGGGACAATGTTACCTCGACAGCGCTGCGACGGCGTTGAAACCGCAGGCGGTGATCGACGCGACTGTGAATTTCTATACGCAGGAAGGCGCAACCGTCCACCGCAGCCAGCATCGGGCAGCGCAAACGCTGACGGAACAATACGAGCAGGCCAGAACGCAGGTCGCAGAATGGATTAATGCGCCGCATAGCGAAAACATCGTCTGGACGCGAGGCACCACCGAATCGATAAATCTGGTAGCACAAAGCTGGCTGCGCCCGCGTTTGCAGCCGGGTGACGAGATTATTGTCAGTCAGGCTGAGCATCACGCGAACCTCATTCCGTGGCTGATGGTGGCGCAACAGTGTCAGGCGCACGTCGTCACGCTGCCGGTGGAGGAAAACGGTACACCGGATATCGATGCCCTTTCTTCCCTTCTTAACAGCAAAACACGCCTGCTGGCGCTGACGCAAATGTCGAACGTGACCGGCGCAATGCCCGATATTGCCCGCGCCGTTAAACAGGCGCATGCAAACGGCACCGCCGTTCTTATCGATGGCGCCCAGGGCGTGGTGCATTGCCCGCCAGATGTACGGCAACTCGATATCGACTTTTATGCTTTCTCCGGTCATAAACTTTACGGGCCGACCGGCATCGGCGTGCTGTATGGCAAAACCGAGTTACTTGAGAGTATGTCGCCGTGGCAGGGGGGCGGAAAAATGCTGACACAGGCTTCGATGACGGGTTTCACGCCGCAGGCTATTCCGCACCGCTTCGAAGCAGGAACGCCAAATATTGCCGGAGTGATCGGGATGTCTGCTGCCCTGAAATGGCTGAAGACTGTAGATCTGCAAGCAGCGGAGAAATACACCCAGCAACTGGCGAAACAGGCTGAAGAACAGCTGGCGCAGATTGAAGGTTTCCGCAGTTTCCGCGCTCAGAATTCTTCTGTTTTGGCATTCGATATCGCCGGAGTACATCACAGTGATCTGGTCGCATTGCTGGCCGAACAGGGGATTGCCTTGCGCGCAGGACAGCATTGCGCTCAGCCATTGATGGATGTGCTGGGCATCAGCGGAACATTACGGGCATCATTTGCGCCGTATAATAATGAACAGGACGTTATGCGGCTGGTCGGTGCGGTAAAATATGCCCTCGATTTGTTAGCCGATTAATTCATTGTTTGGGGAATAACATGTTAGCGCCACATCCTTTCGGCCACGAGATCACTGAAAACTCACTGACCGAAAAATTCGCGTCATTCCGTCAGTGGGAAGACCGCTACCGCCAGTTAATCCTGCTCGCAAAATCCCTGCCACCGCTGGATATTGCGCTGAAAACGCCAAAAAATGAGCTGTCAGGGTGTGAAAACCGGGTCTGGCTGGGTGCCGAGAAAGCAGAGAACGGGACGATGCATTTTTATGGTGACAGCGAAGGTCGCATCGTGAAAGGTTTGCTGGCCGTGTTACTGACGGCGGTAGAAGGCAAAACGCCAGACGAGATCTTAAAGCGGGATCCGCTGGCGTTATTTGATGTGTTGGGATTGCGTGAGCAGCTCAGCACCAGTCGCTCGAGCGGACTTAATGCTCTTGCTGGAGGCGTGATCACCCTTGCCCGTCAGGCTGCCTGAGACTGACGCTGTGCTTTCGCCATCATTTTCTTCAGGACATGAGAAACCGCGACAAACCCAAACGTTGCGGTGACCATCGTCGCCGCACCAAAACCGGAAGCACAATCCATGCGCTTCGGTCCTTCCGCCGTTGCCCGTGAAGCGCACACTGAGCCATCGGCCTGCGGATACATCAGCGGTTCGCTGGAAAATACACAGTCAATTCCGAGCTTGCCTTTGCTGTTTTTCACCACATTAAAATCATTTTTCAGGCGCTCACGCAGTTTTGCTGCCAGCGGATCCTGGATGGTTTTCGCCAAATCCACGACAGAGATCTGCGTCGGATCGATTTGTCCGCCCGCGCCGCCCGTCGTGACTACCGGGATCTTATAGCGACGGCAATAGGCCAGCAGCGCGGCTTTGGGACGCACGCTGTCGATTGCATCAATCACGTAGCTGAACCCCTGATTGAGCATCTCAGCCACGTTGTCTGGCGTAATAAAATCGTCGATGCAAGTGACTTTACACTCCGGATTAATCGCCAGGATGCGCTGCGCCATGATTTCCGTCTTCGCCTGCCCGACATTTTCACGCAGGGCATGGATCTGGCGGTTGGTGTTAGTGACGCACACGTCATCCATATCAATCAGCGTGATGGCGCCAATGCCGGTTCGCGCCAGCGCTTCCGCCGCCCATGAGCCCACTCCTCCAATACCAATCACACAGACATGCGCCTGCGAAAACAGCTCCAGTGACTGCTGACCGTAGAGCCGTGCAGTTCCACCAAAACGTTGCTGATAAGCGTCGGAGTAAGTAGCTGTCATGAAACGATAAACCTCAGTGCGTTGTGTCGAAATCTAGTTAGAGGGCGCGTACGCCGTGAACAGCGGCTTGCCGTTCTGCGCTGATTTTAACACCCAGACGCGTCCGTAGTGATTATAATATCCTGCTGCATGACCGGCATCAGTCCCAATCCCCTGATACATATCGAAATGTTGCCCTTTTATCGCGCCCCCGACATCCAGTGCTACCATCAGACGCATATGATATTTACCGGTAAACTTACCTTTATCGTTAAGCTCCGGCACTTCAGCCAGCAAAGTTGTACCCGCCGGGATTAGCGAACGGTCAGATGCCACAGATGCTTTGGCAATCAGCGGAACACCACTTGCGCCACGAACCGGCGCGAAAGGTTCTGGTTTAAAGAAGACAAATGACGGATTCTGCTCGAGCAGTTCACGCACTTCTGCCGCGCTGTGCGTATCGGCCCACTGGCGGATAGCCTGCATAGACATGTTCTCACGCGCCACTTCGCCACGGTCGATCAGCACTTTGCCGATACTGCGGTAAGCATGACCATTCTTGCCTGCGTAACCAAAGAACATGAACGGGCGACCATCGCCGTAATCGACATACCCGCTGCCCTGCACTTCCATCATGAAGTTATCCATCAGGGAGTTAGTCCAGGCAATCACGTAGTTATCGCTTAGCGCACCGGAATAGATGGAAGCGCGATCGGGTAAACGACCACGTTTTGGCGGCATACGGTACAGCGGATACTGGAATTCACCCTGACGGGTATAACGTGCCTGCACCACCGGTGTGTAATAGCCGGTCAGCTGGACGTTACCGAAATTGTCCGCGCCTTCCATCTGATATGCGCTGATGCCGTACTGACTCAGATTGCGGGTATCCGCGCCGGAGCGTAACCATTGCTCGACGGCCTGGAATGTCGTGTTATTACGACCATATAAAGAAGAAGAGGCAATTTGAACGGCTGCAACCTGATTGGAGTAATCCAGCGCATTTACCGGTTTGCCTGTCGCATTCGGCTCATTCACGTATTCAAGCGCGTTATCCAGACGACCATCTTTATACTGCTGGCCGCGGTCGGTAGGTCTCGAGGAACATCCCGCCAATACCGCTATCACCAGACCACCCAGCAGATATTTACTCCAACGTCCTTTCATTATTGCCGCGCTCTCTTACATTCAGGGAAATGACTGGCGAAACGATAACAAACGGCCTATCAGAAAGGAATTGCCACAGCTGAAAAAAGTGCACTGAGCCAAATTGGACATGAAACGGCGATTTTGTGGATGAAAAGCCAGCAACTAAGTGCTTTATTTGAATAAATTAAAAAAAGGGTTGCACGAAATCTCATGGGGAGTATAGTTCGCCTCCATCGGACGCGGGGTGGAGCAGCCTGGTAGCTCGTCGGGCTCATAACCCGAAGGTCGTCGGTTCAAATCCGGCCCCCGCAACCAATTCGATTTCGATGCATGAAATGCTCAGTTGAATTGTACGATGAAGTAAAGCAGTATACGGACGCGGGGTGGAGCAGCCTGGTAGCTCGTCGGGCTCATAACCCGAAGGTCGTCGGTTCAAATCCGGCCCCCGCAACCAATTCGAGACTGAAGTATGAAGATGCTCGGTTCGGATAATGTGATGCAGTAAAGCAGTACTAAGTAGTGACGGACGCGGGGTGGAGCAGCCTGGTAGCTCGTCGGGCTCATAACCCGAAGGTCGTCGGTTCAAATCCGGCCCCCGCAACCAACTACTAACGTCAGCTTAAATAAGCAGCAAAGAAAACATCAGACACCTTAACGGGTGTTTTTTTGTATCTGAATTCCGGCGAACAGCGGGAATGAATTTCCCGCGTCCTTCCCGCACACAACTGACTTATCCCCTCGCAGACATCCCGCCCTGTGCGAAATACGCTTTAATCCCGGCCAGAATGGATTCCGCCACCTGCTGCTGAAAATGCGCAGTGCGAAGTTTTTTCTCTTCATTGATATTACTGATAAATGCCGTCTCGACCAGAATCGAAGGAATATCCGGAGCCTTCAGCACCGCAAATCCCGCCTGATCGACTTTGTTTTTATGCAGATGATTAATCTTGCCCATACGCGTCAGCACTTCTTTACCGAATTTCAGACTGTCACTGATGGTCGCCGTCTGAACCAGATCAAACATCGTATGATCGAGATAACGGTCGCCGCTTTTGCTGACGCCGCCTATCAGGTCAGATTCATTCTGGGTTTGTGCCAGAAAGCGCGCCGCCGAACTGGTCGCGCCCTTGGTCGATAACGCAAAAACAGATGAACCTTTGGCTGCCCGGCTGGTAAATGCATCGGCATGAATGGAGATAAAGAGATCGGCCCGCAGCTTGCGCGCCTTCGCCACACGAACTTTTAGCGGAATAAACACATCTTCATTGCGGGTCATGTACGCTTTCATATTCGGCTCGCGCGTAATGAGCTTTTGTAACCGGCGGCCAATCTGTAACACCACGTCTTTCTCACGCGTCTTATATTTGCCGATGGCACCCGGATCTTCGCCGCCATGTCCGGGATCGAGCATGATTACCAGCGGGCGACTGCGCCCTGCCTTCCCGTCTTTGGCGGTTTCCGGCGGCAACGTTCTTGCGACATCCCCGCGATTGTAATCTTCGAGTAACGCCAGCAGCGGATCATCCTGAACACTGACCTCCCCTTCTTGCGGATAAAGGTCGACCACCAGACGGTTATGAAACTCCGCCACTGGTTTGAGCGTGAAAACATGCGGACTGATGGCCCGCTTGAGTTCCAGCACCATGCGAACCGTTTTAGTATCGAACTGCCCTACCCGTGCCTGACGGATATAAGGATCACTTTGCTGAACTTTCTCGCCAAGGCCTTTGAGCACGCTGTTGAGATGCACGCCCTCGATATCAATCACCACCCGTGGCGGGTCGCTGAGCAGAAACTGCTTATATTTTAAAGGAGTGCTGGATTCGAGAGTAATGCGGGTATACGTCGAGGAAGGCCAGATGCGTACCGCGATGACCTGTGAGCTGGCGGCAAAACCTATTTTACTCACACTCAGCATCCAGGAGGCAGCTACGGTTTGAAGAAGGCGTCGTCGTCCGGGATTGTGATTATCGTCAGTCATGCAGTCTCAAAAGTATCTAAAAGTAAAAAATAGGTGATAAAAAAATCAGTTTGCGAATTCTAGCGAATCGAATCCCGCATGTCATTCCCAAACATTTATTCGATTTATCAATTTGTTGACTGTTTGTAATCAGTGTTAATTCAAAAACAGAGATTTCTTACTTGCCACACGCACCTAAAAGAATAAAAATACAAAAATTACGAATAAAAATTCAAATGAGGTTTTGCCGTGAAGGAACGTAGTACTGAACTGGTTCAGGGATTTCGCCACTCAGTTCCCTATATCAATGCTCACCGTGGCAAAACTTTCGTTGTCATGCTCGGTGGAGAGGCCATTGAACATGAGAACTTCAGTAATATTGTCAACGATATCGGATTGTTACACAGCTTAGGCATTCGTCTGGTGGTCGTTTATGGTGCCCGTCCGCAGATTGATGCAAACCTTGCTGAGCATAATTACGAACCGATTTATCATAAAAACATCCGTGTCACCGATGCCCGGTCGCTCGAACTGGTTAAGCAGGCTGCCGGCCTTTTACAGCTCGATATCACTGCGCGGCTGTCGATGAGTCTGAATAATACGCCGCTCCAGGGCGCGCACATCAACGTGGTCAGCGGCAACTTTATCATCGCTCAGCCGCTGGGTGTGGATGACGGTATCGATTACTGCCACAGCGGCCGTATCCGCCGTATCGACGAGGAAGCGATTCATCGTCAGCTCGACAGCAATGCCATTGTACTGATGGGGCCAGTTGCGGTTTCCGTCACCGGTGAAAGCTTCAACCTGACATCAGAAGAAGTAGCAACGCAGCTGGCGATTAAGCTTAAGGCTGAGAAAATGATCGGCTTCTGTTCTTCGCAGGGAGTGATTAATGAGGAAGGTAATATCATTTCCGAATTGTTCCCCAATGACGCACAGGAACGAATTGATCAGATGGAATCCAGTGGCGATTATCTTTCCGGCACCGTCCGCTTCCTGCGCGGTGCGGTGAAAGCCTGCCGCAGCGGTGTTCGTCGCAGTCACCTGATCAGTTATCAGGAAGACGGCGCGCTGGTTCAGGAACTGTTCTCCCGCGATGGTATCGGTACGCAAATCGTTATGGAGAGTGCTGAACAGGTTCGCCGCGCGACCATCAACGATATCGGCGGTATCCTTGAACTGATCCGCCCTCTGGAGCAACAGGGTATTCTGGTGCGCCGTTCCCGCGAACAGCTGGAGATGGAAATCGATAAATTTACCATTATCGAACGGGACAATCTGACTATCGCCTGTGCCGCGCTCTATCCGTTCCATGACGAAGGGATTGGCGAAATGGCCTGTGTTGCCGTTCATCCGGACTACCGCAGTTCTTCACGCGGTGAAATGTTGCTGCAACGCGTTGCCAGTCAGGCAAAAATGATGGGGCTAAACCGTTTATTTGTTCTGACGACGCGCAGTATTCACTGGTTCCAGGAACGCGGCTTTAAACCGGCAGAAGTCGATGTGCTGCCAATTCAGAAACAGGAAATGTATAACTATCAGCGCCGTTCCAAGATCCTGATTTCTGAGCTCTAACGTTACAAATTGGCCGCTGAATTGTAGAAAACAAAAAGGACGCTGATGCGTCCTTATTGTTTTCTACGGTTAGTCGTTTATTCCGCGGATTTAGGTTCCAGCGTCTTCTGCAATGTCGAGGTATCCGGCCAGGTTTTAAAGCCTTCCGGCGCGGCATACTGCGGTGTTTTGCTGTCATTGCCCGATACCTGGGACAGCATCGCCAGCCCTTCCTGTTTAATTACCGCTTTCTGGAAGTAATCTGCCAGCTGAGTTTGCGTCAGTCCGGCAATCACGCGGATAACATTCGCTCGGGTATCAAATTGCGCATTTCCGCGACTGAAATCATTACCAAACCTGTCGGCTTCCTCATCCAGCGTTTGCGGATTCTGCTGCATTTCGTTGACCAGTCCCTGCTTGTATTGCAGGAATTCCGCATCTTTCATTTCACGCAGGCGCTTTTCAGCCTGTGGATAAAATGCCAGATAGCGCTGATACAGATAGTCCGGTTGCTTGCTGTTACTTTGCAACAGGAAACCGATACCCCACTGTTTTCCGACAGGAATTGGGAAAGCAAAGACAGCGTATCCGAGTTGCTCCTGAGTACGCAACTGGCTGTAGAACCAGGGCTGAATAATCTGCCCGAGCAGCGCACTGTATCCCATACTCTGGACTTCATCGTAGCCTGTTGGCACATAAACGGCAGCCAGCGCCGAATCAGAACTGGTACCGACACGCTGAATATTAGCTTTAACCGGTTCAGTCACCTGCGCCTGTTCGCCACGCCACCATCTGTCACCGTGCACGCCAAGCTTTTGCATGATCTGCTGCGACATAGCTTTAACCTGGCCAGCAGTCATATTACCGACAACCATCATTTCGACAGCAGCATGATGCACCAGCTGTTCACGGTAAGCGTTTACGTCATCGAGTGTGATGGCTGAAACCAGTTTCTCACGTTCGCTGCGCTCGGTGTAAGGCACTCGGGAGAGCAACTGTACGGGCTGCAATGCCAGCTCAAACGCTTTTCCCTTATCCGCCGAAGCAAGACGTTCGAGATACCAGGACTTTGCCTGATCCAGCTGTTCCTGTGTAGGTTTGAAATCTGGATAGTTGTCTACCAGCGCGGCCAGCAAATCAGGCAGGCACTCGGTAAAACCTGTCGCTGTAAATTGCAGGCCATTGTCCGGAGATGTCCCGAAAGTGATCCCGCCAATCGAGGCCTGATAACTCAACTGATCAAACGCCACACCGGTCAGATAATCAGTCAGGCCGTACAGCACCTGATTTTTAGCCGTACTCAGCGCCTGATCGTTACGGAAAGAAACGGTCACATTGGCTTTTGGCTCATCAGCAAAGTATCTGCTGGGCATGTAGTAAACCCGTAAACCTTTGTCGTCGACCAGCAGTTCCGGTCGAGTAGCATTAGAATCTTTGGTCACCAGCGCAAGTGATTCAGGGATATAGGGATTAAGCGCCGGTAGTGACAATGAAATATTCTGCCCGAGGGTTTGCCATTGCTCATAAGTCTGAGGCGGCACTTTGTCGACCTGATAAGGCGCATTTACGAAATAAGCCATTTTATTGTGCGGCTCATTTGGGCTGATTATCCAATAGCGTGCGTTTTGCGGCGTCATTTCATCCAGACGGGATTCAATGGCTTTAGGATCGTACTGATCCGTCAGATAAGGTGAATCAAGGACATGCTCCACCGGCACACGCAGCATGGTATCAACCAGCCATTCAACGTAATCCATATCCCGCGTTAATGCCGGATACCGGTAATCAAGCGCCATCACGTGGGCTATTTCGTCGAAATAAGGCTTATCAATACCCTTAGTTCGCATCTCATTGAGATAGTTAAATATGGCAGCAATCACGGTATCACGCTGCGCGAGCCCTTTATCCGTCAGGGAAACCGAGATATTGAAGACACCCATATTACGGTTCACCATAGGATCCGCTCCGGCGCTGATCCCGTCGGCATAACCCTGTTTCTGTAACCAGTCAGAGAGTGTGTTCGGACTGCGGTTTCCAATCAGATAGCTAATATAGGTATCTGTTTTACTGCGAAAATCCGCGCTGTTGTTATCAATCGCAAATTCAATGCGTAATTCTTTTCGGGGCTGTGCAGGAACAAAATGGATGAACTCCCCTTTCTGTTCAGCAGTTAATGTAGGCACCGTGATCGGCGGTACCACCGCGTGATGATTGGCTATATGACCAAAGGTCGTTGAGGCCAGTTCTGCCAGCTCCGGTAATGACTTGTTGCTGTAAATCACACCGACCATCAGGTTCGCGGAATAATAGCGGTGATAAAAAGCTGTTAGCTGGTCATGTAGCTTGCTGCCGGGTTTGTCTTTCAGGGTATCGAGATTTCCTCCCGCGAAACGGGATGCCGGATGCTCAGGATTTAATGTCTCTGCGCGCACCTGCGCCATACGCATTCCGTCGCGCGAGCGGGCCATTGTCAGTTCAGCGTTGACGGCATTTCGCTCACGGTCACCATTAGCCGGATCAAGTAAGGGTTCACCAATGGCATTGGAAAGGCGATCGACCGCTTCAGGAAGGGCATCATTTTCAACTTCCAGATAAAAAGCCGTGCGATATGAAGCCGTGCTTCCGTTATGGCTGCCACCATGCTTTTTGAGAAACTCCGAGAGACTTTCCGGTTGAGGATATTTCTTTGAACCCATCAGCAACATGTGTTCGGTATAGTGAGCCAGGCCTAATTGAGAATCAGGGTCTTCGAGCGAACCTACCGGAATAGCCATTGCAGCGAGGGACTTTGGAGCTTGAGGGTCAGAAACCAGCAAGACGGTCATATCATTGGCCAGTTTTATAGCCTGATACTGACGCGGGTCATTCTGACTTTTATTGATAACTTGTGCATAAGGCTGCCAGTTGGCGGCATCAGAAACCGCCACACTTGAAACCGCTGCACTCGCAACAGGGGCCCAAAAGGTCAATAACAACAGTAACCCGGAAATTCGGGTGACCTGTTTTAACATTGCCACTCTCCCTCAATCAAATAAACGTGCCACACGGGCAATAAATACACGGTTCAATAACAGCTGAACCTCAACAAGCTGTTTTTAGCGGTTGAGTCTGTTCAGACCCCGCAGGAACAGGATAGTTGTGAAAAAAATCGAATCGGGATTTTCTCTCTGTATTCCGTCACGTTTTAGCCGTAAAGCCAAATCCTACCAATAAGTAAAAATCACTGAGTTAAACCACTCTAAGCTGTTAAAACACCATTGCAAGCAGCTTGACGCTATTTTTGCTTCCAGCAAGCGGGCCAGTAGCCTCTTTTTCAGGGCACAAATTTGCATTCGAGCCGATGTAATACTGCCTGATATTTTGCGGGCGTTTGCACGGTTACCTGCACCCGCTGGCATAACTGACCCACAGAAATACCCGAGAGCTGATAACTCCAGTTCTCCGCCAGAGGCTCAGTTCCCTTCCCTGTCGCAGCGTGCGCCTCCAGCTGAGAATGGGCCTCTGCCCATGCTTCCTGAGTCTGCCACTGACGCATAAAACCATTGGTCAGCGACTGGTAATAATTCAACAGTCCGAGCAGGGATACAGACAGCAATAACATTGCGATCAGCGCTTCGGGCAGGCTGAAACCGTGCTGCCTAGAACCGTTTTCAGTCATTGCAAACCTGCTCATCCGCTTCCGGACAAAAATCCAGCCATCCCTGTTTCAGTGGTGAAAAACTCAATTTTCCGTCCGCCTGCTTTTCCATGCTGGCTTGCTGAAACAATTTCACTGCTGCCTTACTTTCGCCCGCGGTTCCTTCTGCGCGAAGAATAAACACATCCTGGCGTAGTGAGGTGCGAGCACAAACTCTGCCACCACCGGAGGAAATGAGCATTGCCGGTACGTCCTGACATTGCCAGCGGGAATCACCAACATCCTTCCACGGCTGACTTATGCCCCATGCCAAAGCGGAAGACGCATTTTCCCAGGCGATAACAAAGCGGTGCTGATCAGAGGTCTGTGCAAGCCCCGCTGAAAGCTGTTGTTGCAATGACCCCAGGGCAATTAACCCCAGCCCCATCATCACCATGATGCTCAGTATCATGGCGCTTCCCTTTTGCCTGAACAGATTGTCAGCCTTCTTTGTCTCAGTCATAACGAGTGCCCTGCCACCATTTCAGTCACCTGCCGGTGGATGGAGGGGGTGTTGCGCCAGCGGGCTTCAAGTTGCAACGAATACAGCCCGCCAGCAAAATTTTCTGGAGACACACTCACGCTGAACCTCATGACACTGACTTCAGCAGGATCGAGCAGTTTCTCCCAGCCGGAACTGCCGCAATCGGCAGATCCACGCTGGATCTCAATTCCGCCCTGCCGTAAGCGATAACCAAAATATTCCGAATCTGCTGTACCGGGCTTTTCCCACCGGCCATTGCGGTTCAGGTCATAAAGGATAATGATACAGGAGCCTTCAGGTTCACCATCAGCATGCCCCGTTATGACCGGTTTATCCTCGCAGCTGCCATTACAAAAACCGGCGCGCCGGAGATCTTTGGCAAGAGTAAAAACAGTCTGATGCAAAAGCTGGTCGAGCTGATAGTGCCTCCCAAGACTCTGACTTCTCTGACGCATCAGTGGATAAATCTGAGCAGCGCTGAGCATCAGCATGCTGCCAATACTCATCGCAATCATGATTTCCGGCAGTGTGAATCCGCGAGAAGCTACTGACACAGGCCAATCCCCAGCAACGACTTGTCTTCGCTGCATATCCGCAGTCGTCCCCTTGCTGAAAGCACGACACGCAAACTCCCTGCTGAATTTTTTAGCGTTAAACGCCCCGCCAGCGCTGCATTTCGCAGCCCGTAGAACCCCATGGATTTGTCGGGGAGCCCGGACAATTCAATATCATGTTCCTCTGTGACAAATATTTTACCGGTAGCATTGTGACAATCCGACGGGCGGGGGCCGTATCCGACACATCCGTCGCTGCCATCAATTGCCCACAATACCGCTGAAAGATTGTAATTATTGGCCCATGACTGAACGCCATAAAGATACAAACGCAGGCGCTGGGCATGTTGTTCAAGTTTCAGCGCCTGCTGGTAGCCGCGCCAGCTTTGCGTTCCCCATAATGTGCATATAGCGACCAAAGCAATCACGACCATCATTTCTATCAGTGACATCCCGCGTTCCCCTTTGTGCCTGGTGGCAATCATGCTGTTAGTCTTCATGCCGTCAGGGTAAGCGCTTAAATTTGTTCTGCGACCGGCAAAGTGTTTTTTTACGGCATGTCTCCATAACAATCAGCGCAACACAATGTGCACAACAAAAACGTTGCGTGATGTCTCGCGGGAAAAGCATCTGGCTTTACATCGGAGTTGGAATACTCAGGAAAAGGCGTACAAAGTGCGGCATAGGGAAAAAGCAGGACGCAAGAGAAATGACCGCCTGACGGGGGCGTCAGGCGGGAGACAACGAAGGATCAGATAGCGACGGGCGCTTTGATTGCCGGA
Organism: Rahnella ecdela; assembly: GCF_019049625.1. GTDB lineage: Bacteria > Pseudomonadota > Gammaproteobacteria > Enterobacterales > Enterobacteriaceae > Rahnella > Rahnella ecdela. The sequence continues at coordinate 100,410 of NZ_JAFMOY010000123.1, read as the reverse complement.
TGCGGATCATATCCTTCAATCTCGAAATCTTCGAAGTTGTAGTCAAACAGGGAGGCTGGTTTGCGCTTGATGATAAGTTTTGGCAACGCACGAGGTTCACGCGTCAGTTGCAGATGCGTTTGCTCCATATGGTTGCTGTACAGATGGGTATCGCCACCAGTCCAGACAAAGTCACCCACTTCGAGGTCGCACTGCTGAGCCATCATATGTACCAGCAGCGCGTAGCTGGCGATATTAAACGGCAGACCAAGGAAGATATCGCATGAACGCTGATACAGCTGGCAGGACAGTTTTCCGTCCGCAACATAGAACTGGAAGAAGGCGTGACAAGGAGCCAGCGCCATCTGATCCAGTTCGCCAACGTTCCACGCTGAAACGATAATACGCCGCGAATCAGGATCTTTCTTCAGTTGCTCGACAACATTCGCCAGCTGGTCAATTTGCTTGCCGTCAGCCGCGCCCCAGGCACGCCACTGCTTGCCATACACCGGGCCAAGGTCGCCGTTTTCGTCAGCCCACTCGTCCCAGATGCTGACATTATTTTCACGCAGATAAGCGATGTTAGTTTCGCCTTTCAGGAACCACAGGAGTTCATGAATGATGGAGCGTAAATGACAGCGTTTGGTAGTGACCAGCGGGAAACCTTCCTGCAAGTTGAAACGCATCTGATGACCAAAAATCGACAACGTGCCAGTACCGGTACGGTCGGCTTTAGGGGTGCCCTCATCGAGCACTTTCTGCATTAAATCCAGATACTGTTTCATGTTACCTCACGACAATTGTTTCTGCGGACGGCGATATGCCCAGACCATCATAATCAGGCCGATAACGACCATTGGGATGGACAGAACCTGTCCCATACTGATAATCCCGTCGAACAGGCCGAGCTGTGCATCCGGCTGGCGGAAGTGTTCAACGATGATGCGGAATAAGCCATAACCGATCAGGAACAAGCCTGAGACCGCGCCCATTGGGCGAGATTTACGGATAAATACGTTCAGAATAATGAAGAGTACGATACCTTCGAGCAGGAGTTCATACAGCTGGGAAGGATGGCGCGGAAGAACGCCGTACTGGTTCAGCAGCGGCTGCCATTTAGGGTCAGCGGCGGCTATCGCGATATCTTCCTGACGCGAACCCGGGAACAACATCGCCCAGGGCACATCTGTGGTTACACGCCCCCAGAGTTCACCATTGATAAAGTTGCCGAGGCGACCAGCGCCCAGACCAAATGGGATCAGCGGAGCGATAAAGTCGGCAACCTGGAAGAAGTTGCGTTTGGTGCGACGCGCAAAAATCAGCATGACCACGATCACACCAATCAGGCCCCCGTGGAAGGACATACCACCGTCCCACACTTTGAAAAGATAAAGTGGATTTTCGAGGAACAAAGGCAGGTTGTAGAAGAATACATAACCTATACGACCACCGAGGAAGACACCAAGGAAACCCGCGTATAACAGGTTTTCAACTTCGTCTTTGGTCCAGCCGCTGCCTGGCTTATTGGCACGGCGAACCGCCAGCCACATTGCAAACACAAAACCGACCAGATACATCAGTCCGTACCAGTGAAGAGAAACCGGCCCGATTGAGAAAATCACCGGATCAAACTGGGGAAACGCCAGATAGCTATTGCTCATCTATCACCACAAATTGTTTATCATTATTGCCCGGTCAGGGGCCAGCAGGGAGCGAATAGTAGCATAGCCGGAAGGTTTTCCGGGGCTAAGCCGCTGGAAAAGTTCTGTAAAAAATCTTCTCATCCTGCGCAGAAGTGCATTCAGGATGAGACTGACGCGGCGCAGAATGTGGCGGCCGCCGCTTATTTACCACCGCGGATAAGTCCACCCAGTCCGCGTCTTTCCATAAAAGCGGCCGTCATATGACGCACGTCCGTGGTGAAATGCGCCTGTAATACGCGTCCGGCGAGTTCTTCGGCATCGTTCAATTCGATACGGCGCAGCAGATATTTTACACGGGCGACGCTGCGTCCGTTCATGCTGAGATTACGGAACCCCATACCGGTAAGCAGTAATGCACCCATCGGATCGCCCGCCATTTCTCCACACAAGCTGACGTCCAGTCCGGCGACTTCTGCGCTGGTAATAATCTGCTTGAGCACACGCAGCATAGCCGGATGCAGACTGTCATAAAGCCCGGCCACGCGGGTATTATTGCGATCTACTGCCAGCAAATACTGGGTCAAATCGTTAGTGCCGACGGAGATAAATTCTACCCTTCCTGCCAGCGCAGGCAGCATAAAGACCATAGAAGGGACTTCGATCATCACGCCAAGACGTGTCCGCGGAAGTTCGTAACCGAGTTGTTCCTCCACTTCACGTCCGGCACGGTCGATTAAACGGCGCGCCTCGTCAATCTCTTCAAGGCTGGTCACCATCGGCAAAAGAATACCGAGATTACCGGTCGCCGCATTAGCGCGCAGCATTGCACGCACCTGAATCAGGAAAATTTCCGGCTGATCGAGGGTAATTCGGATGCCTCGCCATCCCAGGCAAGGGTTTTCCTCGCTGATCGGCATATACGGAAGTTGTTTGTCAGACCCGATATCCAGCGTTCGCAAGGTCACCGGTTTTTGCGGGAACAGCTGCAACATGCCCTGATACTGCGCGACCTGTTCCTCTTCAGAAGGGAAACCGCTTTGCAACATGAACGGAATTTCAGTGCGGTATAACCCGACACCATCTACGCGGCTGCCGAACAGTTTTTCATGATCCGCACTCAGACCGGCATTGAGCATCACTTTCACCCGTTCGCCACTTTTCAGCGCGGCTGGTTGCTCAACGTCATCTTCAGCTTTCTGGCTCAGCTCCATTTCTTCGCTGATCAGACGCTTGTATTCCGTGACCAGTACGGGTTCCGGATCAATCAGCAATTCACCGCGATAGCCATCCACAATCAGTTGCCGCTGGCTGAGCAGTGCAGGCTGAATATCGGCACCCATAATGGTCGGCACGCCCATTGCGCGCACCAGAATCGCCGCATGGGAGTTGGCCGCGCCATCGCGAACCACGACACCCGCCAGCCGGTCTTGCGGCACTTCAGCCAGCAACGTGGCAGTCAGCTCATCGGCGACCAGAATAAAACGCTCAGGCCACTGGGTGTTACCCTGAATGGTGTCATCGAGATGGAAGACCAGCCGCTGGCCCAGCGCACGTAAATCGCTGCCACGCTCACGCAAATAGGTATCCTGCAAGCTGGCAAACTGAGCAGCAAACTCTTCAACCACTTTTTTGACCGCCCATTCCGCTACCGCACCCTGATCAATCTGGGCGAACAACTCTCGCTTGAGGCGTGCATCGTTAAGCAGGTGGGAATAGAGATCGAAAATCGCGGCGCTTTCTTTCTGCGCGCTGGCGCTAAAACGTTTACTAAAACGGCGGAATTCAGCACCGGCATCTTCAAGGGCGCGGGTCAGGCGTTCGCGTTCACGTACCGTATCAAGCGTGGACGCCATATAAACATGCTCGAGCGATGGCTGCGAGCTGTCCTGCCAGCCGATACCAATCGCCACACCCGGCGAGGCCGCAAGTGCGCGGACACGGGTCTGACGAAAGCGACCGTAAAGCACATTAAGTTGTGCCTGAGAAAGGATTGCAGCCAGCTGCGTCGCCAGCGTGACCAAAAACGACTCTTCACTTTCGTCGAACTGGCGGTGTTCGCGTTGCTGAATAACCAGCACGCCGAGCAACTGACGACGGTGGATGATCGGCACACCTAAAAAGGATCTGAAAAGATCTTCTTTTACGGCAGGAATATATTTGAAGCTGGGGTGGCTCTGCGCATCGGCAAGGTTAATAGGCTCAGCCAGACGCCCTACCAGACCGACTATCCCCTGATCAAACGCCAGGGTAATAGTCCGCCCGCGAGGTTTTTTCAAACCTCGCGTCGCCATCAGATAATAACAACGGCGGTCATTGTCAGCGAGATAGACGGAACACACTTCAGTGTCCATCGCCAGGCAGGTTTCATTGACCAGTACATCCAGCGCATCATTGAGGCTGGACGCCATTGCTACCTTTTCAACAATTTCTCGCAAACGCGTGAGCATCTCTTCGTGACTTAGCCTCTTTTACGACGATAAGCGGGTGATGTCCTGGGAAGGGAAACTTCCTGCATCGGCATAATCGTGGTGGAGAACTCTTTCATTACGCGACGATAAACATCCCGTTTAAAAGAAACCACCTGACGAACCGGATACCAGAAACTCACCCAACGCCAGCCATCAAATTCAGGCGTACTGCTGCGCTGCATATTGATATCAGCATCGTTACACATCAGTTGCAGCAAGAACCATTTTTGCTTTTGGCCGATACAAACCGGCTTTGTGTCCCAACGCACCAAACGTTTTGGCAATTTATAACGTAACCAGTTACGGGTCGAAGCCAGAATACGTACATCTTTACGGCCAAGCCCCACTTCCTCAAACAGTTCGCGGTACATGGCCTGCTCAGCGGTTTCACCGGGGTTTATGCCCCCCTGAGGAAACTGCCAGGAGTGCTGACCGTATCGTCTGGCCCACAATACCTGACCCTGCTTGTCACAGATTACGATACCAACATTCGGGCGGTAGCCATCATCATCGATCACCGGACTACCTCAATAGCTCAAAATCATAGATGTTCTGATTGTTTCATACTACCAACAGGCGGTAAACCACTGGTTAATGCCGATGAGCATGAATAAAAATGGGATAACTCACAGTTATACTCAAAGTTATAAACAGATTTCGGAAATCACTCCGGATTTTATTCACTTTTTCTGTGGATAGGTATGTGAAGAACTTAAGAGTAAGCGGGGTAAAACTCTCCTGAACTAATTTTGATCCAGAAATCGCGCCCAGATAAAAATATTATAAAACAAATAATTAAACACAATTAATGAAGTTATCCCACGGTCAAAAATGAGAGTTATCTCACACCGCACAGCGAGCTGGTGAAAGATCCACCAATGTCGTTTTTATCCACAGCGATCGTTTAAAAGTTGACGCTGTCAGGGCAAAAATTGGATAAAACCCCTTCCGTCAAGCCTGTAAATCGAACCAGTGATCGGTATCAGGCAGGGTTATCCAAGAAATCTGTGGATAAGTAGGTGGAAGATCCTGTTTATTGTCGCCTTCAACAGGTGATCAACCTAATCAAATGTGAATATAAGAGACCAGAAAGCTAAAAAAAACCTAAGGCAAATCATGCTATTATTTCTTTACTCCACAGGGATAACTTTTTATTCATTGTGCCGCCACAAAGCAGTACAAAAATTAATCATAAATTGAGCGTTGTTTTTTATGTCTATTCCTTTACCCGCCATCACACCGCCCCACCACGAACAGGAACTGCTGCAACGCGCGCAGTCGCTGGCAGGTCACACGCTGGGCGAGCTGGCTGAGCATGCGCGATTACCTATTCCGGAAAATCTTAAACGGGAGAAAGGCTGGGTCGGCATGTTGCTGGAAGTGTATCTTGGCGCGATAGCCGGCAGTAAACCTGAGCAGGATTTTGCTGACATCGGCATCGAGCTCAAAACTATTCCGGTTGATTCCCGGGGTAAACCGCTGGAAACCACGTTTGTTTGCGTAGCGCCTTTAACCGGGAACAGCGGTGTAACCTGGGAAAACAGCCATGTGCGCCATAAACTGGCACGGGTGTTGTGGATACCGGTCGAAGGCGAACGTCAGATCCCGCTGGCGGAACGCCATATCGGCGCGCCGTTGCTATGGCAGCCTTCGCAGGAAGAAGATGAACAACTGTGTCAGGACTGGGAAGAGCTGATGGATTTGATTGTGCTGGGCAAAGTAGAAAGCATTACTGCCCGTCATGGTGAGTTTTTGCAAATCCGGCCTAAAGCGGCAAACAGTAAAGCGCTGACCGAAGCCATCGGCGAATTCGGGCAGCCGATCCTGACGCTGCCTCGTGGTTTCTATCTTAAGAAGCGTTTTACCTCTGCGCTCCTCGCCCGGCATTTTTTGCTTTAATCACCGCTTTTCGAAAATTTTAATCACCTTTTCTGCCACTTTTAAAACCTTTTGCTACGCTAGAATCTGACACTCTTGTTGTGCATAAAAGGAATGATAATAATGATGAAGAAAACATTGATGATGGCCGGTGCTGCAATGCTGGTTTTTACCCTGGCAGGTTGCGCCAGCGATTACGTCATCTCGACCAAAGACGGCAGCATGATCCTGACCGATGGCAAACCAAAGCTTGATAAATCGACCGGGCTGCTGAGCTACACCGATGAACAAGGTAATGAACGCCAGATCAATAACGATAATGTCAGTCAGGTCATGAAGCGTTAAGTTAGTCTTCGCCCTGTCCGATGAGAGCCGGTTTTTACCGGCTCTTTTGCTTTTTACCCATCCTGCCCCGATTACCGGCACTCTCTGCCACTTCCCCCTGATGATTCCCTTGTATATAGTCAGTTGAGGCGCTTTTTCATTAGCCTGACATTCTCAGATATAAAGGAAGACCGGCAATGCAATATCACCGTATACCCCACAGTTCTTTAGAAGTGAGCTTACTGGGACTTGGCACCATGACTTTTGGTGAACAAAACAGCGAAGCCGACGCCCATCAGCAGCTCGATTACGCCGTTTCAGCAGGCATCAATCTGATTGATACCGCTGAAATGTACCCCGTTCCGCCGCGTCCTGAGACGCAGGGACTGACAGAAAGTTATATCGGCAGCTGGCTCAAAGCCCGTGGCAACCGTGAGAAGATTGTTCTGGCGAGTAAAGTTGCCGGGCCTTCCCGTGGTAATGACAACGCTATCCGCCCGGGCCAGATGCTGGATCGCAAAAATATCCGCGCAGCGCTGGATGCCAGCCTGAAGCGTCTGAATACAGATTATCTGGATTTGTACCAGCTGCACTGGCCGCAGCGTCAGACCAACTTCTTTGGCAAACTGAGTTATCAGTACACCGAAGAACAGTCTCCGGTGACCTTACTGGAAACGCTGGAAGCGCTGAATGAACAGGTGCGTGCCGGTAAAATCCGCTACATCGGTGTTTCCAACGAAACCCCGTGGGGCGTGATGCGTTACCTGCAACTGGCGGAGAAACACGATCTGCCGCGTATCGTTTCCATTCAAAACCCGTATAGCTTGCTGAACCGCAGCTTTGAAATCGGTTTGTCAGAAATCAGCCAGCACGAAGGCGTCGAACTGCTGGCGTATTCCAGCCTGGCATTCGGTACGCTGAGCGGCAAGTACCTGAACGGTGCGAAACCGGCCGGGGCGCGTAATACGCTGTTCAGCCGTTTCACCCGTTACTCTTCCCCGCAGGCAGAAGCAGCTATTGCTGAATATGTGGCGCTGGCGAAGAAACGCAATCTGGATCCTTCACAGATGGCGCTGGCCTTTGTGCGTCAGCAACCGTTCGTAGCCAGCACGCTGCTCGGTGCGACGACGATGGAACAGCTGAAGATCAACATCGACAGTCAGGATCTGACACTCGATGAAGAAATCCTCGCTGACCTGGAAAATATCCACAAGCGTTTCACCATTCCTGCGCCGTAATCCCTGCCAGTCAGTGCGGATCGCAGGCATAAAAAAAGGGCGCTCAGCGCCCTTTTCTATTTTCACTTTTACGACATTACGCCAGACGGCGTTTCTGCATGTTTTTCCAGATCCACAGCCCGGCAATCGCCAGCGCGAAGACCACACCGAATCCGATACCAATCGCCACCACCGGCGCACCTGCCATAACGACCAGAGAATACAGACCGAGCATAAGCAGCATGGCGGTGTTTTCACCGAGATTCTGTACGGCAATCGCATTACCCGCACCGACCGAAATTTTACCGCGATGCTGCAACAGAGCATTCAGCGGTACCACGAAGAAGCCGCCCAGGATACCTACCACCACCAGAACGATGTAAGAACTCAGCATGCTGGTTTGCAGTGCAAACACCACCACCGCAATACCGATAGCGACACCGGCAGGCAGGCAGCGCTTCACGGTTTCCAGACGAATTAATTTCGCCGCAGCGCCCGCACCAAACACGATCCCGATAGCGACCATCGCGTTCAATAGCGTCGGCGTTTTGTTATCGGTTATACCCAGCGCCACCGGCACCCAAAGTACCAGCAGGAAACGCAGCGTCACACCTGCGCCCCAGAACAAGCTGGTTCCGACCAGCGAAAACCGCGTTTCGCCATCCTGCCACAAGGTTTTGCAGGCTGCGAAAAACGTCCGGCTCATTCTTGCCGGATTCCACGACTGTCCCGGACGCGCCGGATTCAATTTCGGAATAAACCAGTTTGCCGCCACCGCCGCGCCGTAGGCCAGCACGCAGATACCGAGCGCCGCCAGTATGCTCCAGTCAGCCAGTGCGCCACCAGCCACTGAACCCAGCAGGATCGCCGCAATAGTAGACGCTTCCATCAGACCGTTAGCTTTCACCAGCTGTTCGCCACTGGCGATTTCACTAAGAATGCCGTATTTAGCCGGTGAATATGCCGCCGCACCAATACCAACCAGCGTATAACCGAGGAACGGGTTCATGCCCGCGCAAATCACCGCCGCACCCGCCAGTTTCAGCAGGTTAGCGACCATCATCACGCGGCCTTTGGAGAAGCTGTCAGCGAACTGACCGACAAACGGCGCGAGGATAATGTATGTCGCCACGAACGCCATTTGTAAAACCGGCTGGCTCCAGTCGGGATAAAGCTGCTGTTTGATAAGCGCCAGCGCGGCGAACAACAGCGCGTTGTCACCGAAAGCGGACAGGAACTGCGCCACGATCACCGCAGACATACTTTTAGACATCAGCGGCCCTGGGGCCGCCGTTGAAGGCTGGCTCATGCCTCACTCTCCGGGTTTTCTGCCATCTGGCGCAGGGTCACAAAATCGGGTTTACCGCTACCAAGCAACGGTAACGCTTTAACGACACGGATATCACGCGGCACCGCCAGTTCCGGCAGCCCCAGTTCGCGGGCGGCTTTGCTCAGCGCATCGCGACGCAATTCTGCATCGGTAGTAAACAGCACCAGCGCCTCGCCTTTGCTGGCATCACTGCGCGACGTCGCCGCATGTTGTTTGTCCGGTGAAGCTTTGATGGCCAGTTGCTCGACACTTTCCAGCGACACCATTTCACCCGCCAGTTTGGCAAAACGCTTCACTCGGCCACGAATGGCACAGAAACCTTTTTCATCCAACGTGACGATATCGCCGGTGTCATACCAGCCAGCCTGCATCTCGCCTGCGGCATTTTCAGCCTGCGGGGTTTCCAGCACGCCGGGATTTTCGACGCGCAGATAGCCCTTCATGATGTTCGGGCCACGCAGTTGCAGACGTCCGCCCTCTTCAATACCCGGCACGGTAATCAGGCGCGATTCCATCCCCGGCAGAATTTTGCCGACAGTATTCACTTTAGTTGCCATCGGCACGTTGATTGCCACCACCGGCGCGCATTCTGTCACGCCGTAGCCTTCGAGAATGCGGATACCAAATTTGTTCTGCCAGATTTCTTTGGTGCTCTCGGCCAGTTTTTCCGCGCCAGCCACCACATAACGCAGGCGGGCGAAATCATACGGATGGGCAAAGCGGGCATAGTTCGCCAGGAACGTGGATGTGCCAAACAGCACGGTACAATTCTGGTCATATACCAGTTCCGGCACGATGCGGTAATGCAGCGGGCTTGGATATAAAAATACACGCGCGCCGGTCATCAGCGGCGTCAGCAATCCGACGGTCAGACCAAATGCATGGAACAGCGGCAGCGAAGACATAAAGCGGTCACGCGGCGTGAAGTCTGCGACGGTACGGATTTGCTCAACGTTCGCCATCAGGCTGGCGTGTGAATGCACCACGCCTTTTGGATTGCCTTCCGAGCCGGAGGTGAACAGCACCAGCGCCGCATCATCAGGATTTTGCGGGAGCATTGCACGACGCGGGAAAATCAGATGGAACAGGATCCACAGCTTATCCTGCGTGGTCACCGTATCTTTCAGATCCTCCAGATAAACCCAGTTCGCCTCGGGCACATTTTCCGGCAGATGCGTCAGTTTGCCTTTCTCAAGAAACTGGCGGGACGTCACGATGGTTTTAATCTGCGCCGCTTTCATCGCGCTTTGCAGCCCTTTCGCGCCCGCGGTGTAGTTGAGCAACGCCGGAATACGATTTCGCATCGATGCGCCAAACAGCGCCGCCGCCATAATGGTGGCGTTCGGCAGCAGCATCCCGACGTGTTCACCTTCACGGGTAAAACGTTGCAGGATACGGCTCACGCCGAGGCATTTTTTCAGCAGTCCCTGATAGGAATCTTCTTTGAATGCGATATCGGCGATGCACGGTTTGCGGCGACCATAACGGGTTTGCGCGGATAACAACGCCTGATACAGCGTTTGCGGCTCGCGGGTTTCCATGCGCGCCTGCATCATAATTTTATGCAGCTGTTCACCGGCCAGCACACGGCGATCGCGGGAGCGCGGTGCATCCGGCATCGGGATGGTCGTCGCCGGTAAAAGATTGATGGTGACTTTCGGGAACCAGCGGATCTTGAAGCTGCCGAACAAACGCCCGAACGGTGTATATTCCGCGCCATCAATGCGCACCGGAATGACAGTCGCCTGTGACTTCGCCGCCACAAAGGCCGCGCCGTCGTAAATCTTCATTAATGAACCGGTGACTGTAATGCGGCCTTCCGGAAACACAATCACCGGACGCCCTTTTTCCACTTCGCGGATCAGGTGCTTAATCGCCATCGGTTTGGTCGGGTCCAGCGGCATGAAGTCCACATACGGCTTCAGCCAGCGCATAAACCAGGTATCGGTAATATTGGAATAGACTGCGAAAACCGGTTTGATCGGCAGGAAAAGCACCAGCAGCATGCCGTCGATAAACGAGACATGGTTCGGCGTGAGGATTAAACGCGGGTAATCAAAATTGTTTCTCGCCGGGGTCACAGTGACCCGGAACATCAGACGAAAAATCCACCTGAATGCGGCGAAAAGAAAGTTATACATGTTTGCCATCTCCTTATGTGTCATCCCTGATCTTGAAAGAAAAAGGTTGGGGAAACAGCATACTATAAGCCGTTGTAAAAGACGCCAGTCAGAGAGAGTTTAGGAGGTTGCTTAGCGACGTGCCGGAATTGAGGCAAAAAAAAACCTACGCATCCGCGTAGGTTGGTGCAAATTTAATCGGTATCAACATGCAGAGCACGTTGATGATTCACCAATCAATACCTCTGGGACGTTCAATTTAGCTGTTTTGTACGAACCACAGCCAGCAGGCAATCGAAACATAATTCCGCAAAGTGTAACGAGTGGTGAAAATCAGCCCGATTTCTCTTAAATCAGGCTAACCGCTTCAACTTATTAGGCTAAATAATTTCGACTTCAACCAGGCAACTCATGGCATTTGGCCCCTGTGTCAGCCGCGACGTGCCGATATCCAGCGTCAGCACATTCGGATTCCCCGCCTGCTCGGTTTCCTGCCATTTACCGCCAAAGCCCGGATCAAACCAGGCACCGGTGGACATCAGCACTACGCCACGCGTGATCCCGTCGTTAAGCGAAACGCCTGCCAGACAGCTGCCGCGCGCATTATGCACTTTCACGCGGTCGCCATTTTTGAGCTGACGGCTGCCCGCATCTTCAGGATGCATAAACAGCGTTTCCTTACCGGCCGTTTTGTTCGACTGTGCCAGCGGCGACTGATCGAGCTGGCTGTGCAGACGATCTTTCGGCTGAATGGAAATCAGGTGCAACGGCCATTCTTTGGCGCTTTCGGCACCCAGCCATTCGACCGGCGGCAGCCATTCAGGATGTGGCGCAAAATCTTTATAACCGTAACCGGCGATGGTTTCGGAGAACAGTTCGATTTTCCCGCTGTGTGTTCCTAAAGGATTAGCACGCGGGCTTTTGCGGAATTCTTCGAAGAAAACATAATCTTTTTCCGGCATCGGCAGTTCGACAAAACCACGCTCCCAGAAGGTATCGAAGTCCGGCCATTCGACGCCGGTGCCTTTCTGCGCTTCGCCGCACTGGCGGTAAATATGGCGCAGCCACTGATCTTCATTACGCCCCTGCGTGAACTGGTCGCGATAACCAAGGCGCTCCGCAATATCCGCGAAAATATCAAAATCGTTACGCGCCTGATGCTGAGGCGCAATTGCCTGATGCATCGCCAGCACGAAACGGTCACGCGAAGAACCGCCGATATCATTACGTTCCAGTGATGTGGTCGCAGGCAGCACGATATCGGCCATCTTCGCTGCAGGCGTCCAGACGTTATCCTGCACAATCACAGTATCTGGCTTCTGCCAGCCTTCGACCAGACGGTTAAGCTGCTGATGATGATGGAACGGATTGCCGCCCGCCCAGTGCACCAGATGAATATCCGGATAAGTCAGCGTCTCGCCCTGGAATTCATAAGGCTGACCGGGATTGAGCAACATGTCGCTGATGCGCGCCACCGGAATCGACAAACCGGAAGGATTCGGCCCGGCGCTGACCGCAGGCCCCGGCGTATCATAACGCGGATTCCCGACGCTGTTCATCGAACCGTGACCAAACGAGAAGCCCCCGCCCGGCAAACCGACCTGCCCGAGCATCGCGGAAATAGCGATCATCATCCAGTAAGGTTGCTCGCCGCGGTGGGCGCGCTGCACGGAATAGGAACAGGTAATAAAGCTGCGCACGCCAATCAGATCGTCTGCCAGACGCGCGATTCGCTCCGCCGGAACACCGGTAATGTGGCTCGCCCAGTCAGGCGTTTTTGCAATACCGTCAGTATCGCCGCGCAGATAAGCAGCCAGTTGCGGATAACCAACGCAATGGGTGGCAAGAAACGCGTTGTCCTGTGCTTCCTTGCGCTGGATTTCAAAGGCCACCGCCATCATCAGTGCGGCGTCAGTGTTCGGACGGATCGGTATCCACTCCGCATTCACAAATTCCGGGCAGTCGTCGCGCATCGGGCTGATGTTAATGACGCGGGTGCCCTTCTTCGCCAGCTGTTCGAGCGCCGGTTTCAGCGTATGTTCCACTGCTCCGCCGGAAGCGACCTGCGCATTTTTCAGCGCCAGACCGCCGAACGCCACCAGAATGTCGGCATGTTCCACCACACTCGGCCATGAGGTCACACGCCCGGTCAGCGGAGTAAAGGTTCCGATCACATATGGCAGGAAGAACTGCGCCGAGCCCCAGCTGTAATTACCCTGCTGATCCACGCCACCGCCGCCGGTGAAATAAAAACGGCGCACCAGAGAACGGGCATGATGCAGACGACCGGCGGATGACCAGCCGTAAGAGCCGTTAAAAATGCCGGAAGCACCGTATCGGTCACGTACGCGTTTGTTTTCTTCAGCCACCAGATCCAGCGCCAGATCCCAGTCCACTTCAACAAAATCTTCGCGGCCACGCAGCGAGCGATCGCTGCTCTCACGGTTTTTCAGCCACGAGCGGCGCACAGCCGGTTTACGAATACGTTTGTCGGAATAGACCAGCGGCGCGATGGAATCGAGTAAAGGTGAGGGATCAGAATCCGCTTTATAAGGTTCGCAGCGGATAAGGCGGCCATCTTCCACCACGGCGGTGTAAGCGCCCCAGTGGGCCAGTTGCGGATAGCGTTTAATAGACATGTTTTTCTCTGGTGGGATTTTTATTATGTGTTGTGTGCAAGTGAGCAGCGTCCAAAATAACATTCACGGACAGAAAAACTCAAAGCACAAATGTGGATAAACAGAAAAGGGGATTTGCTCCCCCATTGTTTATAGTTTGAAAAGAGACGAGCGTTTCAAGCCTGTGGCTGAGCAATGACCGGTGGCAGCCAGCTGTTGTAGCCGAAGGCACGGCGGCCGATGACGATCAACATCAATCCTAATATCAGCGCAAAAATCAGAATGATGGCGATGATTTGCAACGGCATAAAGCTGCCTGCCAGCACTGTCACCGCCAGGCCGCTAACGGGTACCGAACACATGTTCATCAGGCCAATAAGCCCCATGGTTTTTCCCAGATGTTTTTGCGGAATGATCTGGCTGCGTAAGGTGCGCAGGTAGACGCTGAATGCACCGTCAAAAGCCATCAGTAATGCGTAGCCTGCCAGATACATCGCATAATCGAGTGAAAGCGACATCAGAGCGCCTGACAATATCATGCCGCAAAATGACAGGGTTCCCAGCGTGGAAAGCCCGAAGCGTGTGGCAATCCGCGGCACAAAGATGAACGTAATAATGGTAACCAGCGCTGCCGAGGTCTGTAAGACGCCAAAATAACTCTCCGGCAGATGAAACTCTTTGAGGATCACCGCCGCACTCACCACCAGCGCCGCACCGTAAACCAGATTCACGACCCAGGTCAGCGCACACAGATGCAGCAGGATTTTATTCTGCTTAAGTACCTGAATCGCCGTAATGTTGGATTGCACAATGGAGCGCAGACTCATCTTCTCTGCAACTTCAAGGTCATGCGTTTCGAGGAATAGATAGTTGATGGCAGAGACAGCAAACAGCACGGCCGCACAGGCTAAAATCGCCCCGATGCCACCATAGACGGAAATGGCTACTGCCAGCGCCGGGCCGAGAACCTGCGTTGTCTGGTCGACACCCTGTAACATGGAATGGGCTTTCGGCAGCCTCTCTGCGGGGATATGGCGCGGTAAGAGCGCCTCGGTGGCGACAAAGTTCAGGACATAGGCCACCGACAACAGCGCCATCATGACCGCCAGTACCGGGAATGTGGCGCCGGGATGAAAAGTCAGGGTCAGGAAAGCGACCACCATTAACACACAGCGTCCGGCTTCCACGTTAAAGAAGATAAAACGGGGCTTGATGCGGTCAGCCAGAAAACCTGACAGCGGGAAAAACAGAATGCGTGGCAGCCATTCAATCACGAATGCCAGCGAGGAAAAGGTCAGAGAACCGGTCGCTTTCAAAATCGCCAGCGGTACGGCAAACAGCAGAAACTGATCGCACAGTGACCCGGCAAAGCGGGAAAAGACGAAACGTTTTAATCCAAAACGATCACTGTTCATAATATTGCTTTCCTTTCAATAACCGCCTGGATTGATGTAACTAACTTATTAAATAAATTGACTATTATTGCCAATCCCCCAGAGATTGCCTCTGTTGAACATCATAAGGCTTGATGATAATTTGGATAGATATTCCAGAAACAAAAGAGCTATGCGTGAAAAGCACAAATGAGTTAGCCGAGCTAATTCCCAGTTTGTCGGTTTTTATCCAGGTGGTTGAAAAGGGAAGTTTTTCTTCGGCAGGACGGGAAATTTCGATGGCCCCCTCTTCGGTGAGCAGGATGATTGACCGGCTGGAGAAACGCCTCAATGTGGTGTTATTTACCCGCTCGACCCGCTCTGTCGCCATAACCGAGGCCGGAAGGGAAATTTACCAGCAGGCGCTGGCGGTACTGTCGGCTACGCAGACACTTTTCTCCAGGGCAGATAGCTTCAGCGATACCCCTCAGGGTGTTTTGCGGGTAACCGCGCCAGTCACACTGGGTAAAATTCTGCTCACCCCTTTTCTGCCCGCATTTCTACGCCGCTATCCTGAAATAAACGTCGAACTGTCGCTGACCGATCGGGTCACTAATCTGACGCAGGACGCCTACGATCTGGCACTTCGCGTAACCGAAAGGCCGCCGGAGAACATGGTCGCCCGCGCCCTGATGCCTATCGATTACGTTTTGGTTTGTGCTGCGGATTACGACGAAGTGCTGCCGGATTCCCCTGCTGGACTCATCAAACACCACATTTTTTTCCCTGATGAACGGCAATTTCGCGGTGCCTGGCGTTTTTGGCACAATGAAATTATGGAAACGGTGACACTGGTTCCACGGCTGATGATCAATAACAGCGACGCCATGATTGATGCCATCTTGCAGGGTGTCGGTATTGCGCTGATCCCCACTTTCATCGCCAACCGCTATATCGCTGATGGTCAGTTGCATCGGGTGTTGCCTGAATGGCGGGTGGAAAATCCTTTGCCGCGCAACGCCTACGCCATCACCCTTCCCAATAAACTTCTGCCGCTTAAAACAAGAGTATTTATCGATGATTTTATGCAGTGGATTAAGGAAGAAGGAAGGGTCTAGTCAGAATGAACCTGGATTGGAGGATGGTTTCGCCGGCAAAAACGCCTCTCTGTGCCTCGTCCCTCGCAGGGGGGCGCAAAACCCTCAGGTATTTTTCCCGTTACATGGCGCTTACATCCCAAAGTTGCGATCGTCATCCTTGCAGCCACCGGTCTTTTCCGCAAAACTGGGCGGTGTAAACGATTACCCTCACGGAAAACGGAAGTGTTATGGCAACGATTAAGGATGTAGCAAAACTGGCAGGCGTATCGGTTGCGACCGTTTCACGCGTAATAAACCATTCCCCGAAAGCCAGCGACAGCTCGCGGGAAGCCGTACAGAACGCCATGCAACATCTGCAATATCACCCGAATGCCAACGCCCGCGCCCTCGCCCAGCAGGCGACCGAAACGCTGGGGCTGATCGTGGCTGACGTGTCTGATCCGTTTTTCGGTGCAATGGTTAAAGCGGTTGAACAGGTGGCCTACGCGACTGGCAACTTCCTGCTCATTGGCAACGGCTACCATAACGTGGAGAAAGAGCGTCAGGCCATTGAGCAGTTAATCCGTCACCGCTGTGCGGCGTTAGTGGTTCACGCTAAAATGCTGCCGGAAGATGAACTGACCAGCCTGATGCAGCAAATTCCCGGCATGGTACTGATTAACCGCACATTGCAGGGCTTCGAACAGCGCTGTATCGCCCTAGATGATCGCTACGGTTCCTGGCTGGCGACCCGCCATTTGATTCAGGCCGGACATCAGCGCATCGCTATTTTATGTTCCAACCACGGTATTTCTGATGCCAGCGATCGCCTGCAGGGATATATCGATGCACTGACCGAACACAATATTCCTGTCGATGACAAACTGATTGCTTACGCGGAGCCGGATGAAATCGGTGGCGAAAAAGCCATGGCGGATTTACTCGGATTAGGCAAAGGATTTACGGCGGTAACCTGCTACAACGACCCGATGGCCGCCGGTGCATTATCGGTATTAAGCGATAACAGCATTGATGTGCCGGGCGAAATTTCGCTGATTGGTTTTGATGATGTGCTGATTTCGCGCTACCTGCGCCCGCGTCTGACCACGGTACGTTATCCGGTCGTCGCGATGGCGAATCAGGCAGCGCAGCTGGCGTTAGCGCTGGCAAACGGTCAGCCGCTGCCGGAAACCACCCACATGTTCAGCCCGACGCTGGTACGCCGTCATTCGGTGAGCAGCCCGTCAAATACTTAAAGCGACTGCTGATAGACGCGGACTGGCTTGTCCGGATAATCCAGCGCGTCGCCGATGTATTTCCAGCCAAAACGCTCGTAATAGCCGGCGAATTCGGCGTAGAGATACACTTCACGAAAGCCGCTGCGGCGGCTCTGTTCCAGCACAAACTCCTGTAACTGCTGTCCCAGCCCGCGCGAACGATAGGGTTCATCCACGTATAATGCGGCGAGCCAAGGCGTGAGATCCTGACGGCTGATCAAATCACAGCGCCATAATCCCACTGTGCCCGCTAATATGTCGCCATCCAGCGCAATAAACGTTTGCGGCAAATCCGCACCGTTCAGACAGCTTTTCACCACGCTTGAAAAAAACTCACGGCTGTTTTCGCTGCCGAACGCCTGCCATTGCCAGTCGGTAACGGCTTCAGCAAATTCCGGTCTTTCGGTGAGATTAATAATTTGCATCAGACTCAAACCATTTTTCCCTGAAAAATAGGGACAGATTCAAACAGATACCCGTCAAACTCCGGCGCATCAACATCCGACAGTTCCATCAGCGTATTTTTGACGTTTTCCATGTGCTGCCACATCGCCTGATACGAGCCCATGACGTCGCGGCGGCGCAGTGCGGCCAAAATATTCTGATGATCAGCCAGCCATTTCAGGCGGTAACCGCGCGTGGCGATATGACTGTGTAACTGTTTCCACAACGGACTGGAATCGCGGTGCATCCAGATATTTTTGACTGAATCGAGCAGCATCTGATTTTGCGTGGCACCAGCAATCAGCAGGTGAAACAGCTTGTCGTTATCACCACTTTCGTCGTTGGCCACGATGGCGATTTGTTCCTGTTCCAGCGTGCGTCGCAGGTTTTCGATATCGGCTTTAGTGGCCATTTTGGCGGCAAACGCGGCAATATTGCTTTCGAGCAACTGCCGCGCCTGCAGGATTTCAAAGGGGCCAATTTGCCCCTGGTACATCAGTTCGTCTTCACCTTCTTCCTGTGAAGGAATGCGGATCACGTACACGCCGGAACCCTGACGGATATCCACCGTGCCTTCCAGTTCCAGCATCAGTAAGGCTTCGCGCACAATCGTCCGGCTGACACCGTAGGTTTCCGCCATATTACGTTCGGGCGGCAGGCGGGATCCCACGGCGAAATGCCCTTGCTTGATTTGCTCACGCAGGTCGTGCCCGATTTCCTGATACTGTTTTCTGTCCTGCGAAACCACACCTTTTTCCACACAATCACCCTGATGCAAAAAACAAAAAAGACCGGATGTTACTGTATCAGAGATAGCGCCTGATCCAGCACTTTTGCACCGTTTAACGTGCCGTAAGCCACCATGTCGATCACTGCGATCGGGATACCGTGCTCATCCGTCAGCTTTTTATTCTCCGTCAGCTTAAAGCGAACCTGCGGCCCAAGCAGGACGGCGACAATATCGCGGCCATAGGCTTCAAGCTCGTCGCGCAGATTGTTTTCCGGAATAGCGTAGATCTTGAATTCCATGCCACGTGCAGCAGCTTCTTTTTCCATTTTGGTGACCACCAGTGACGTGGACATCCCTGCCGAACAAGCTAAAACGATGCGTTTCATAGTGTTTCCTTAGATTATTTTTCCTGGTCATCGAGCGTTAAAGACAACACACCACTTTCACTAAGCGATTTAAACCAGTGAGATGATTTCTTCTGACGGCGATCACGGTTGTTATCAAGATCAATCTCAATCAGTCCGTAACGGTTTTTAAATGCGTTCATCGGCGAGACATTGTCGGTAAAGGCCCAGAGCATATATCCCTGACAATTTGCGCCCTCTTCGCGCGCTTTTAATGTCCAGTAAAGATGCTCGGCAACAAATTCAATACGATAGTCGTCCTGAATTTCCCCGCTATTCGCATCGCGGAACTGGCCTTCATTTTCGATACCCATGCCGTTTTCCGCCACAAACCACGAAATATTTCCGTATTCCGTTTTAATGCGCTTCGCCATGTCATAAATAATTTTGGGATAGATTTCCCAGCCACGCGATTTATTCATCCGGCGTCCGGGCAATTCAAAGTGCTCGTAGTAATACGCCGGATGGAAAGGCGTGTCTTTATTCCACTCGCGGGACGGCGCTTTGACGCGGTGCGGGTAATAAAGATTAATGCCCACTTCATCCACAGTGTTATTGCGGATAACCGCCAGTTCGGATTCTGAATACTCGAAATGCACGCCGTGCTTTTCGAGTAATTCCAGCAATTCCTGCGGATATTCCCCTTTGATCATCGGGTCCAGAAATACGCGGTTATAGAATAAATCGTATAAATGCGCCGCCTTTTGGTCATGGGCTGCCGATGAACGGGGATACGTCACTTCAGGATTTAAAATCACGCCGACTGTGCCCGACGCGTTATACCCCTTGCGATAAAACAGCTCGACGACTTTGGCGGTGGCCAGCACTTTGTGATGATTCCACTGCATCCATTTCGCAGTGTTTTGCTCGAACGGCCAGCGGATCGCATCCAGATACACGCGGGTTTGCACGACTATCGGTTCGTTAAACGTAAACCAGCGGCTGACTTTTCCGGCATACCGTTCAAAGACTTTTTCCGCGTACAGCACGAACAAATCGACGACTTTCTTCGAGCTCCAGCCGTCATATTTCTCAATCAGAAACGCGGGTAATTCATAATGTTCCAGACACAGCATCGGCTCTATGCCATTGCGTTTCATTTCATCGAGATAATCGTCAATGTACGCCGCATACTCTTCATCAACGGTGCCCAGTTCGTAGTCGGTGAAAAAGCGCGACCAGTTAACTGACGTACGGTAATGGCTCAGTCCGCTGGCCTTCATCAGCGCCACATCTTCTTTATAACGGTTGATAAAATCGGTGGCTTTCGCCGGACCATAGCCGTTGTGCCAGACGTGGCGGTTATTTTTGTACCAGAGATCCAGATACGAATCCTGCCCGTCTTTTTTGCCGCTCCAGCCTTCGGTCTGCCACGCAGAAGCTGCAGCACCGAGCATAAATCCGTCAGGAATGGCGATTGAAACCTTGCTCATAACGTCCCTCTTTTCGAAATGGTTTACGCCGTTGCGGCCTGTTTCTGGCTCTGTTGCATGGCTTCGAGCTGCGCCTGTTCAGCACGGCGAGCGGCCACTTTCACGAACGGCAGGTAAATCAGCACCGCCACCACGATGCAGCCCAACTGGGTGATGACCGCGCCCATGGAACCGGCAGTCGATAACCAGGCGTTGATAATCGGTGGCGTAGTCCAGGGCACCATCACCACGGCGCGTCCGGCGAATCCAAGGCTCGTCGCAAAATAACCGATGGTGCCGGTGATAAGCGGCGTGATGATGAACGGGATCGCCAGAATCGGGTTAAGCATGATCGGCATACCGAAAATCACCGGTTCATTGATGTTGAAGAAGCCTGGCCCGAGAGAAAGTTTGGCGATTTCGCGCATCTCTTTACGGCGGGTGGCGAGCATTACCGCCAGCAGCAAACCGATGGTGCAGCCGGAACCGCCGATACTCATATACACATCCCAGAACGGCATGGTGATGATATTCGGCACTTCGTGGCCCTGCTCAAACGCCGTCATATTGACCATAATCGCGCCAAGCAGCAGCGGCTCACGGATCGGTTTAATCATCTGGTTGCCGTGAATACCAATCACCCAGAACAGCTGCGCGACAAACATCAGCAGCAGGATGCCCGGCAGGCTTTGCATCACCGATTCCAGCGGACGCTGGATAACCTGATACACCGCATCGTACAAATACATGCCGGTGACGCGATGGAATACAAAACCGAAAGTGGCGACGATAACCACGGTGATAATGGCGGGAATTAACGCCGAGAATGAGGCAGAAACGTTAGGCGGCACGCTTTCCGGCATTTTAATGCGCAGGCCGTTTATCCGCTCGAGACGGGAATAAATCTCGACCGCAAGAATCGCAATAAACATGCCGAGGAACAGACTTTTGGTATCGGAGAATTGTTTGGCCAGCACATCTTTCACTTCCTGCATCTGGCCGTTCACCATCATATCGACGGTGGTCGGCGTGACGGCAATAAAACAAATCACCGCCAGCAGGCCAGGGAATAACGAACGCGAGCCGTTAATTTTCCCGAGTTCAATACCAATTAAAAAGACGGCACCGATGGTCAGAAAACTGAGCGTGGCGTAGTTAATACTGCTCATGATCGGTTTGAGCGTCGCCAGCCAGGAGAACATTTCAAAGTGAGCTAATCCGTTTTTCGGATCCATCACCATATTAGAAATTAAAACTGAGAATGCACCCACGATAATGACCGGCATTAACGTGATAAAAGAAGCCTTAATAGCCATGATATATCTGAGGCTATTAAAGGTATTGGCGAATCCCCCGAGAGAATCGATAAAACGGTCTTTCAGTGACATGACAGCACCTCATTTTCTTTTTTCTATACTTCACAGGTGTTGGTTTCGTCTTCACCTTTTTATATTGAATGAGGATTAAAGGTGTCGCCCGAAGCTGAGTCAGAATCCGGTTCTGTTAATTATCCTGTCGGCCACTTTTCGGCGATCTTTGCGTAATGTGGCATGCCAAAAAATAGCGGAATACGAATTAATTTCTGTGACAGCGTTCTCACATGTGAATATTGGAATTCCAATATGATGAATTCACACTTTTCTGGTATACCAATTTGGAGTTTTTGATGGAATTCGATCTGGAACAAACGGTGATGGAGTTATTGATCAACGCCGGAGAAGCACGATCTAACGCGATGATGGCGATTCAGCATGCGCGTAAAAAAGAATGGGAACAGGCGGACGCGATGCTGAAAGCCTCGGACGACGCGGCCCGTGTCGCACACAAAGTGCAGACACAACTGATAGGTCTGGATGAAGGCGTGGGCAAAATACCGGTGAATCTGATCATGGTGCACTCGCAGGACCATCTGATGACCGCGATGCTGTGCCGTGATCTGGCAGAAGAAATCGTGTTACTGAGAAAAGAGATGTTTGAAAAACAGTGAATTCAACACGAAACTCCCCTAAATCATTCGAGCAGAATCAAGGCGGCAACTGAGTGAATCCCCGGGAGCATACACAAGTATGTGACCGGGGTTCATGAACGCAGCCAACGCAGATTCAGCTCGGAGGATAGCGGGGATTACAGTTCTAAAGCGATCAATTCTTCCACCGTCTGCCTGCGACGAATCAATCTTGGCACGCCATTTTCAAACAACACTTCCGGCAACAGCGGACGGGTGTTGTAGTTAGATGACATCGAAGCACCGTACGCGCCGGTGTCGTGGAATACCAGATAATCGCCAATTTGTACCGGCGGTAACGGGAAGGTTTCTACTCCGCCGCCTGCCTGCTGGGTGAACACGTCGCCGGATTCGCACAAAGGACCGGCAATCACTGCTTCGGTCAGCGGCTGTCCGCTCACGTCACGACCATCAGCCGGTAACAGCGAAATATGGTGATAGCTGCCGTACATGGCCGGACGCATCAGGTCATTAAAGCCCGCATCGCACAACACAAAATGACGACTGCCCATGTCTTTTACCGCACGGATCTGCGCCACCAGCACGCCGGATTCCGCCACCAGGAAACGTCCCGGTTCGATTTCCAGTTTGATTTCATGCCCCAGATGCGCGGCGATTTGTTCACGCGCACGGTTCCACAGGCCAAAATAGTGGCCGGTATCTATGGATTCTTCTTCGAAATGATAAGGGATCGACAGACCGCCACCGGCTGAAATCGCTTCGATATCTTGTCCGGTTTCAATCACCTGACGCACCATCGCATCGCAAACCTGCTCCAGATGTCCGTAATCCACGCCGGAACCGATATGCATATGAATACCGACCAGTTTAAGGCCGTACCGGCTGATTTCTGCCATTGCCTGTGGCAAATCGGCATACCAGATCCCGTGTTTGCTGTTTTCGCCGCCGGTATTGGTTTTCTGACTGTGACCGTGACCGAAGCCCGGATTCACACGCAGCCACACCGGATGTCCGGCTTTGTGCTGCCCAATCTGGCTGAGCATGTCGATGGAACCGGCGTTCACCGGAATATCCAGCGCCGTTACTCGCTCCAGCGTCGGCTGATCCAGCACGTCGGCGGTAAAGACAATTTCGCTGTCTTCGCGGCCCGGAATAAAACCGGCCACCAGCGCACGTTCAATCTCGCCCAGAGAAACGGAATCAACCTTCACGCCCTGCTCGCGCATCAGACGCAGAATATGAATATTGGAACAGGCTTTCTGCGCAAAACGGATAACGTCAAACTGACGCAACTGCGCGATGCGCGCTTTGATAATTTCCGCATCATACGCCCACACAGGGCAGCCAAATTGTTGCGGCAGGGCCAGTAAATTTGCGGCGTTAAGCGCAGTAGACATGTCATTCAGGGCGCGTGGCATAAGATTTTCCGTCAGGTGAATTCAGTCATATTTCCCTCAGTATGCCGCGTGACTCACCGGCGATAAAATATCTATTTCAGGCCAGTCTATTCAATTATGATATGGATAACTCGCTCCGCTCACCGGATAAACCATGCCTGCGATTTCCCTGCGCCATATCGAAATTTTTCATGCGGTAATGACCACCGGCAATCTGACCGAAGCCGCCGCCTTACTCAATACGTCGCAGCCGACGGTCAGCCGCGAGCTGGCGCGCTGTGAAATGCTGCTGAATCTTCAGTTGTTCGAGCGCCTGCGCGGGCGTTTGTATCCGACGGTTCAGGGTTTGCGGTTGTTTGAGGAAGTGCAGCGTTCGTATTACGGGCTGGACAGGATCGTCAGCGCGGCACAAAGCATCCGTCAGTTCGAGCAGGCGCAGTTATCGATCGCCTGCCTGCCGGTGTTCAGTCAGTCTTTACTGCCTGCGGTATGTAAGCCGTTTCTCGACCGCTTTCCCGACGTCAGTTTTAATATTGTGCCGCAGGAATCGCCGCTGCTGGAAGAATGGCTCTCGGCGCAGCGCCATGATTTAGGGCTGACGGAAAACACTCACACGCCTGCGGGAACCGAGCGCCAGACACTGCTGACGCTGAACGAAGTGTGCGTGCTGCCCGCCGGACATCCGCTGGCGGCGAAGCGATGTCTCACGCCACAGGATTTCAGCGGCCTGAATTTTATCAGCCTGTCGGCGACCGACAGTTACCGGCAATTACTCGATGCGCTGTTCACCGAACAACAGGTGAACCGGCGGCTGGTGATGGAAACGCACAGCGCCGCATCGGTGTGCAGCATGGTGCGCGAAGGCGCGGGCGTCTCTATAGTCAACCCGCTGACAGCGTTGGATTATTCTGTTAATAACAGCGAGAACGGCGTCGTACTGCGGGAATTCAGCATCGTCGTGCCCTTCACCGTCAGCCTGATCAGGCCGCTGCATCGCCCCGCTTCTGCGCTGGTCACCACGTTTGCTGAGCATTGCCATCAGCAGGCGCAACGTTTTGCAGAACGCCTTGAAGCCGCGCTGATGTACTGAACAGAAACAAAAAAGGCCACACAGGAGTAATTCCGTGTGGCCTTTTGTTTTCTAAAAGTACTGAATTACGCCGCCGCTTTTTCCGCTTTTTTCGCCGCACGACGGAAAGTGATCACGCAAAGCACGAAGCCGATTGCGCCCAGTCCGCCCGCCGCCAGAGGTACGGTGCTCAGCCCCATGCCACGTTCAATAACCGCACCACCGACCCACGCACCCAGCGCGTTACCGACGTTAAAGGCAGCAATATTCAGCGTGGAAACCAGATTCGGCGCATTTTTGCCGTAAGTCACCACGTTCACCTGCAATGCAGGCACCGCAGCAAAGTTCACCATCGCCCAGATAAACAGCGTGATTTCAGCAGCCACCAGATGAACGCTGGTATAGCTGAACAGCACGGAGAATATCGTGATCATCAGGAAGGTCATGGTCAGCGAAATACCCAGACGCCAGTCCGCCAGACGCCCGCCAAGCACGTTACCGATGGTCAGACCGAGGCCAATCAGCAGCAGCGTCCAGCTGACACCGTGCTCAGACACGCCGGTGATTTGCGTAAGAATTGGCGCGATATAAGTGAACAGCGCGAACATTGCTGCCGCAAAGAAAATGGTGATCGACAGCGACAGCCACAGGCCGAGGCTGCCCAGCGCCCGAATTTCCTTACGCAGATCGGTCGGCTCTTCTTCTTTCTTATCCGGCAGATTTTTATACAGCGCAAACAGCGATGCCACGCCAATTACCGCGACGACCCAGAACGTCGAGCGCCAGCCGAAAGCTTGTCCGAGCGCAGTACCGAGCGGAACACCCAGCACGTTAGCCAGCGTCAGCCCCGTGAACATCAGCGCCACGGCTGAAGCCCGACGATTCGGTGCCACCAGACTGGCCGCTACTACCGCGCCAATCCCGAAGAATGCACCATGACACAGGGCGGTTATCACGCGCGCCAGCATCAGGAAGCCGTAACTGTAGGATAGCGCGCACATCACGTTGCCAATAATAAAGATGCTCATCAGCAGCAGCAGGGTTTTCTTGCGCGGCAGTTTTGCCGTCAGCACGGCCATGATCGGCGCGCCGATCGCCACGCCCAGTGCGTATCCGCTGATTAACCAGCCTGCAGAAGGAATACTGACATTCAGATCCCCCGCCACGTTGGGGAGCAGCCCCATAATGACGAATTCGGTGGTACCGATGGCAAACGCGCTGAGCGCCAGTGCCAGGAGTGCGACAGGCATAAAAGCTCCGGATATTTTTAGTTATGAGTAAAGGCTCCGGCATCACGCCGGACTGGCTTAAATACCACGTTGATCACACTTTTGACCAGACGCAGTCTGTGCCCTCACGGCCTGAAAAACACCCACCTTCCGGATTAATCTTTACATAACAATACATTGCAGAAAATGCGATAAAAGCGGAAAAGGAACCGATTCCAGTGATTTCTTTCCCCTCAGCTCAGCGCTTTTCCTCTTTAAGCGAAAGCCAGCGCGGGTTCTCTTTAAACCACTCCACCAGATTGATCGCCCGGCTTTCCAGCTGAAGATCGATACTCACCTGCGGATGTCGTCGCAGGATTTCACTGACCGCAATCACTGCCACGCTGGCCATTTCAGCTGCCAAAGACAGCATTTCCCGGTGTTCTCGGAAATCATTACCGGCGAAAAAAAGCGGTATTGATCGACGCGCAGTTCCAGCGCAATGACGCTGAAAAACTGGTGGAGATGATCAAAGCGAGCGGCAAAAAACTGACCACGGTTTACATCAGCCAGTCAGACCCTGATTTCTACTTCGGGCTGGATGCGATCCGCGCCGCCTTCCCGCAAGCAAAAGTGGTGGCTACGCAGGCGACGGTGGATCAGATCAATGCCACTAAAGACCGAAAAGTGGCTTTCTGGGGGCCGCAACTTAAGGATGATTCGTCATTAGAACTGAGCGCGAAAGTATTGAAGGGCGAAATGCAGTGACTTTAATAGATATTATTTATAAATAATTAGCCAATCAAAGCGGCGGAATTACTCCCCGCTGATTTTTATTTTAAAAAAATGAAAAAACAAACGTATTAATATTTATCACTCACTTACCCTTAATGATTTCCAAAAAGAACTGAAAAGTAATTATTCAGAAATAACAAACTGTTAATTAAAAATTGAACCCGCAAGCCCCTCATATTAGACTTCTGCCGGATCACATCCCTCTCCACTTCCAGGCATACGGACTCTGTCATACACAGAGGCGAGCCTGAATTAACTTTATATAAAGGATTATTATGAATTGGTATTTGAAGGCAATTAAAAATTACGCTAACTTTTCTGGGCGAGCACAAAGAAGAGAGTATTGGTGGTTCGTGTTATTCAATATTCTTATTTCAATTGGTGTGAGCATTATTGCCATGATGTTTGGTGATGAATATTTAACGTCTTTGCTTTACTCATTATTCATTTTCCTTCCCAGCCTGGCATTAGCCGTGCGTCGTAATCACGATGCAGGATACAGCGGCTGGTGGGTGCTGTGCCCGGTCTTCAATCTGATCCTGATGTTCTTCCAAAGCGATCCTGAAGACAACTGCTTCGGTCCTTATGTGGTAGATCCTCAGGCATAGAAAAGATTCGATCTGCCCCCTCCTAAAGGGGAGGGGGCTCAGATCTACTGCGTCACCCGTACAAAGCCGCCTTCGGCTTGCACGTTGTGGCCGAAACCGCAGTCGCCGGTGGTATGCAGTTTCACGTTTTGCGGGTCGAAATTCATATCGACGCTGCATTCACCGCCCCCGGCGGAGGCATCGTCGGCTTCGTGGTAAATCGCGTGATTATCTTTGATTGCCGTCACCACTGAAAACTCGCCGGTGTTCGGGCCGTAATACAACGACATCTGTCCCATATATAAGCCGCTGAAATCGATTTTGAACTGCGCTTCCTCGCCTTTCACTTCCACAATGTTCCAGCTGCCAAAACCGGCATATTGCCAGTAAATGCCTGCCGGACTCTCAGCCTGCGGCAATGTGTCGAGTTTTGGCTGGATCAGACCGAGGTTGTGTTGTGATTTTTTGTCAGCAGGTGCCAGCATCAGCCAGGCTTTGGCTTTCAGATAATCACCCTGCTTTATGTAGGTCAGCGCAATGTTGTTGTAGGCGGTCGCTATCTGATCCTGCGGCTTGTGGCAAAACTCACTCCAGGCGACCTGATTACGGAAAATTTCACGCGCGTTGGCGAGATCTCCCTGCTGATATGCGACTTTCCCGGCAGCGGCATAAATGCCCGTTTTTACGCAATCCGCTTCAATATCAGGTTCATCAATCTGGGCCAGTGTCTGAGCACTGGCAAAACATCCTGCCACCAGCAGTAAATTCACTGCGACTTTCATCAAACATCCTTCTACTTTTGTGGTCTACAGAGCTTCGTGCTGGAAAAACATCCTTACAAGTGGCTCATTGCCCTATCGCACTGAGGCACTCATTCTGGGATGATTGGCTTCACAACATATCGATTACACATGGCTATTATGACTAAAAAACCTGGGAAATCGGCGCAATGGGGCGCCGTCTGGCAGTTAATTAAGCCTTACTGGCGTTCAGAAGAAAAGTGGCGAGCCTGGGGCATGTTGACCACTATCATCATCCTTTCGCTGGCTGGCGTGTACCTCAGCGTGCAGTTTAACGAATGGAACCGCGTGTTTTATGACGCGCTGCAAAACAGAAACTATCCGGTGTTCAAAGCCCAGCTGTGGAAATTTACCTGGCTGGCGCTGCTGTTCATCGTGATTGCCATCTACCGGGTATATCTGACGCAGGGCCTGCAAATGAGCTGGCGGCGCTGGATGACCGAAGAGTATATGGAGAAGTGGCTGACCAATCACGCCTATTATTACACGGAGTATCAGCATCAGGTCGATAACCCTGATCAGCGTATTTCCGACGACCTGAATGCCCTCACCAGCGGGACACTTTCTCTGGTACTCGGGCTGCTGTCGAGCGTGGTGACGCTGTTCTCGTTCGTGTTCATTTTGTGGTCGATCAGTGGTCCGCTGAACTTCATGCTGGCGGGACACCACTTTGAAATCCCCGGCTACATGCTGTGGTTCGCGCTGCTGTACGCTGCCGTCGGTTCCTTCATTATCTGGTATATCGGTAAGCCGCTGGTAAAACTAGGATTTAATCAGGAATGGTTCGAAGCGAACTTCCGTTTTGGCCTGATCCGTATCCGCGAAAACAGCGATGCCATCGCGTTGTATCACGGTGAGAAAAATGAACATGACCAGCTGACCGGCAAATTTGAATCCATCAAAACCAACTGGTGGTCAATCATGCGCGTGACCCGTCGTCTGAACGTGGCCTCTAACTTCTACGCGCAGTTTGCCAATATCTTCCCGATTCTGGTGGCTTCTCCGCGCTATTTTGCCGGCGCCATCCAGATGGGTGCGCTGATGCAAATCGCCTCTGCCTTCGGACAGGTACAGGGGGCGTTGTCCTGGTTCATCGATGCCTTTACCGATCTGGCTAACTGGAAAGCCACGGTTAACCGTCTTGCCGGTTTCAACGCCGCAATCGATCAGGTCAATGCGCAACCGCGCGGGATCAAAGTCGGTCAGAGCAGCGAACACGCCCTGCAACTCGATAAGCTGACACTGAATCTGCCGAACGGTAATCCGCTATTCTGTGATGTTTCCGCCTCGATGAAACCGGGTGAGCGCGTGCTGATTGCCGGTCCTTCTGGCTGTGGTAAATCCACTCTGCTGCGCGCAATCGCCGGGATCTGGCCTTACGGCTCGGGTAATATCGGGCTGGCGGAAGGTAAGCGTTACCTGTTCCTGCCGCAGCGCAGCTATATCCCGATTGGCACCCTGCGTGACGCGCTGAGTTATCCTGACGCCAGCCGCGAATATACCGATGAACGCCTGCAGCAGGTTCTGGAACAGTGCCGCCTGCCGCATCTGGCCTCGGTTGAAATCCTCGATGATTACGCCAACTGGAGCCAGCGTCTGTCGCCGGGTGAACAGCAGCGGTTGTCTTTCGCCCGCGCGCTGCTGATCCAACCGGATACGCTGTTCCTCGATGAAGCCACCAGCGCGCTGGATGATGAAACCGAGCAACAGGTATATGCTCTGCTGCTGAGCGAATTGCCTCAGACGTCGGTTATCAGCGTCGCACACCGAAATACTGTGGCGAAGTACCATCAGCACTGCTGGCGGTTCAAAAATCAGGAAAACGGTCCATGTGGATTTACGTCCAGCGCGCTGCTGCCTGAATAACGCCTGGAGCCGCTGCGAAGTGGCTGATAAATGAAGAAAGGTTGCTGATGTCAGCAACCTTTCTTTTTTGTGTGCTGAAACCCATTTTGGACAGAAAATCAACAGGGTGGCTGGCTGATTTGTATAGCTGACTATACAATTATTCTTAAGTGAAGAACCGGAGGTCAGGCTTAATGAAAATAGATAAGAACTCATTCACCCCGCTCTATCTGCAAATTGAGCAACAACTGACCGAAAAAATCAGCGCGGGAGAAGTTAAACCGGGTGACCCGATCCCGACCGAAGCGGCGCTGTGCGAAATCTACGGGGTCTCGCGGATGACCGCACGCAAAGCCGTTGATTATCTGGTCCGTCAGGGTCGTGTGGCACGATTTCGCGGACGCGGCACCTTTGTAGTCGAACCGCCGAAGCAGCAAAAAATCATCTTACCGCTCGACCGGCATCTCACCGCCAGCGAAGTCGCGCAGGAAAATAATCAGCGGATTGAAAATCAGGTGCTGGATTTTCGCCGGATACCCGTCAGTGAAGACATCGCCCGCGAGCTGAATATCCCTGCCGGAACAGACGTGTATTTTATGGTCCGGCTGCGTCTTCTGGGCGATGAGCCGTTTGTGTATGAACAATGCTGGATGCGCGCCGATAATTTCCCGGATATTAACCGCGCCGCCATGACCGCGTCGAAATATGCGTACATCCGCTCCAAAGGTTTTCAGCCAGCAGGCAGCACCAAACTGATTTCTGCCGAACTGCCCTCTAATGAAATCCGCCTTGCGCTGAACCTGTCACGCGACCAGCCGGTGCTGCACTCGCACGCAGTGGTTTCTTTCACTGACGGTTCGCTGTTTGAAGTGTCTGATGTCTATTACAACCAGAAAAACTATGGCTTCAGCGTCCATGCCAAAGTCAAAGGTTAAACGCCGTCAGGCAATACCTGACAACTCAGCTTTCACCAGATTTGCTACCTGCTCAACCTGCGGGCCATAAATCACATGCACATCGGTGTCTGTGATCCTCTTGACCCCCGCCGCGCCGGTCTTCATTAACGTTCCGTCCTGCACCTGCGCCATATCTTTCACTTTCACGCGCAGACGGGTAAAGCAGCAATCGACCGCCGTAATATTCCCCTCACCGCCCAGCCCGATAATGATATTTTTGGTTTTCTCACCGGTTCCCTGCGCTGGCTTCGCGCGTTCTTCGGCATCATTTTCATCCTCCCGTCCCGGCGTTTTTATCTGCATGCGCAAGATAACCCAGCGGAAACTGAAGTAATAAACGGGCGCATAAATAATCCCGAGGATCAGCGGATACCACCAGTGCGTCCGGCTGCCGCCGAGCACGCCGAAGATCAGGAAATCGATCGCCCCGCCCTGTACGTTACCGATCATCACATGCAGCATCTGCATCAGCACAAATGACAGGCCGGTCAGCACCGCGTGCAGGATATACAGCACCGGCGAGACGAAGATAAAACAGAACTCCAGCGGCTCGGTGATACCGGTAGTAAACGACGCCAGTCCGCCCGCCAGCATCAGCGCTTTTACGCGGCCTTTATGTTCCGGTCTGGCACAGTGATACATCGCCAGCGCCGCCGCAGGTAAACCAAACATCATTACCGGAATTTTGCCCTGCGCCAGGAAACGCGTCGCCTGCTGCGTCACCGCATCCGGGATCATGCCGGGATTCGCCAGTGCGGCATTGAAGATGTTCAGCGCGCCCACGATGCTCTGATTATCTACCGTTGTGACACCGCCAATCGGCGTGAAACGCACGGTTTCGTTGATGATGTGATGTAAACCGGTTGGGATCAGCAAACGCTCCGACGTGGCATAAATAAAAGTGCCGATCTCGCCGGTGCGTCCGATCAGTTCACCGATCCACTGGATCCCCATCGCAATAGTCGGCCAGATCAGTGACATCAGCACCCCCACTATCGGCAGTACCAGTACAGTGACGATCGGCACAAAACGACGTCCGCCAAAAAACGCGATCGCCGTCGGCAACACAATCGTATAAAAGCGATTGTGCAGCCACATGGTGATTAACCCGACCAGTACCCCGCCCAGCACGCTCATGTTGTAAGTGAAAATCCCCAGCGTATTGGTGAACTCGGCAGCGTAAATCATCGCATCGCTTTGCGTCATACCTTTTGCGGTGAGTTTGGCGACCGTAATGGTATCCGGCGTAATCCCCTGCGCCAGCAGGCTGTAATTAACCCCGACGTGCAATCCGACAAAGCCGATCACTGCGGAAAAAGCCGCTGTGGCTTTCTCTGCATTGGCCAGCCCCATCGCCGTGGCAACGGCAAAGAACAGCGGAAGATTGGCGAACAACGCGCCGGAAACCTGGCGGATAAAGCCGATCACCAGTTGCAGAGTTTTCATCTGCGTGAAGGCTTCACCGGTGACTGCCGGATTCTGCAAAGCCGCCGCCAGACCCAAGAAAATCCCGGCGGCGGCAATCACCGAGATAGGCGTCATCAGGGCCTTGCCCAGATCATGCACCTTGCTGCCAAGTTTTATCATCTGTCGTCCCTCAGTTAGCTGGCTAAAAATAAGCCGTTAATTGAGTTAAGTCACAGAATGTATAGTTGTATAGACATAGCAGTCAGGAGTATGAAAGGGATCACAGTTTTGCCGGGGAAAAGCGGATTGGGGTAGCAGGCAAAAAAAAGCCCACATCGGACTGTGGGCACGGGGGTTGCGACTGGCCGTCGTTCAGAACGGCTGGCAACAAGCAAATATGAGAACTGCTCGCTCTCGGCCCTTAAGGTAACGGCAGTTACCGCGATCCTTCAGCCTTTTCTGGTAAGCAGCCGGTTAAAATGTATAAATTTGTTTGATCTGCATCACACTTTCCTAACCACCAACAATTCATTCACTTTCAGAATATTTAACTGGTTATCATTCTTAAGAACTATAAATTAGTTTGCTAAGTAACGACTTCCCTGCCATTTGCCACTGCACAAAAAGTTTAAAACCCTATAATTTCAATGGATTATGCGGCAACATTTTCTTCATACTTCGACACATCGACTCATGGGTAATGACAATATCCTTACACAGGGAACTCTGGCGCTCTCGTATAGTGGAGGACTTGTTGAGAATGGTTATTCTCAATCTTCCAAAAAGAGTGAATTCTATGCACCTGAAGTTTCTTTCTGTCAGTACAGTTGTACTGCTTTCGGCATGTGACGGTTCCGCCGGTTCTGCATCTCCGGTGGCCCAGGCACCTGTGGTCAATGTCGTCACTTTACACAGCCAGCCCGTTGCCCTGACTACCAGCCTGCCCGGCCGCACCACGGCGGTTCGCAGTGCAGAAGTCCGTCCGCAGGTAAACGGCGTGATCCAAAAACGTCTTTTTGTGGAAGGCAGCGAAGTCAAAGCCGGTCAGCAGCTTTATCAGATTGATCCTTCGACCTATCAGGCCGCATTTGACCGCGCGATGGCGACCTGGAAAAGCGCCGACGCCACCGCCCGCCGCTACAAACCGCTAGTTGATGCACAGGCCGTCAGCCGCCAGCAATACGACGATGCCGTTGCCGCCGAGCGCGAAGCCGCGGCAGATGTCGAAACCGCGCGCGTGAATCTGCAATACACCAAAGTTTATGCGCCGATTTCCGGTCATATTGGCCGTTCGCTGTATACCGAAGGGGCGCTGGTGACCAGCGGCCAGACGGCGTATCTGACCACCA
Organism: Rahnella ecdela; assembly: GCF_019049625.1. GTDB lineage: Bacteria > Pseudomonadota > Gammaproteobacteria > Enterobacterales > Enterobacteriaceae > Rahnella > Rahnella ecdela. The sequence goes on along the minus strand of NZ_JAFMOY010000123.1, from coordinate 66,735 downwards.
TCGATCAGCTGAACCCGATTTATGTCGATGTGAACGAATCCTCGCAGGATTTACTGAGACTGCGCCGTGCGCTGGCGTCCGGCAAATTGCAATCGGCCGGTGACAATGCCGCACAGGCCACGCTGACGCTGGAAGATGGCAGTAAATACGCGCTGCCGGGCAAGCTGGAATTCTCTGAAGTCACCGTGTCGCAAAGCACCGGTTCCGTGACCCTGCGCGCCTCTTTCCCGAACCCGCACGACGAACTGCTGCCGGGTATGTTTGTTCACGCACAGCTGCAACAAGGAATTGATGACAAAGGCATTCTTGTGCCGCAGGAAGCCATCATGCACGACGTAAAAGGCGCACCGTACGTTTACGTCGTGAAAGCCGATAACACCGTCGAACAGCGTTCCGTCACCACCGGTCAGATGATGAACGGCAACTGGTTAGTGAATCAGGGACTGAATGACGGCGACAAAGTGATCACCGACGGATTACAGAATGTCCGACCGGGTGCCAAAGTGAATGCCACCGAGCGCAAAGCCAGTGCCCCTGCCGAACAGGCTAATCTCGCGATGACCGATCCCTCCGCGCAATAGGTGAGCTGAATGTCAACTTTCTTTATTAACCGCCCGATATTCGCCTGGGTTGTCGCCATCGTCATCATGATCGCCGGTGCGCTGTCGATCATGAAACTGCCGATCAACCAGTATCCGAATATCGCGCCTCCGGCAATTTCCGTCAGCGTCACCTATCCGGGTGCTTCGGCGGAAACCGCGCAGAACACCGTGGTTCAGGTTATCGAGCAGCAGCTGAACGGGCTGGATAACCTGCGCTACATCGAATCGCAAAGTAACAGCGACGGCAGCGCCACCATTATTGCTACCTTCGATCAGGGGACTAATCCGGATATCGCGCAAGTTCAGGTGCAGAACAAAGTGTCGCTGGCCGAATCGCAGTTGCCGACCGAAGTGGTCAATCAGGGGATCCGTATTGCCAAATATCAGGCCAACTTCATGCTGCTGGTCAGCCTGATTTCGACCGATGGCAAAATGAGTAACTCGGATCTGAGTAACCTGCTGGTCACTAAACTCGAAGATCCGATCGTTCGTACCAAAGGCGTCGGCGACTTCCTGGTGCTCGGTTCGGAATACGCGATGCGTATCTGGCTGGATCCGGCAAAACTGTATAAATATCAGCTGTTCCCAAGTGATGTCAGCGCGGCGATTGAAGCGCAAAACGTGCAGGTGTCTTCCGGTTCTCTCGGCGGACTGCCGACGGTCAAAGACAGTAAAGTCAGCGCCACCATCATCGGGAAAACCCGGTTCGACAGCATTAATCAGTTCAAAAACGTGCTGCTGAAAGTGAACGCTGACGGCTCGCAGGTGCGCCTGAGCGATGTCGGGAATGTGGATCTGGGGCCGGAAAGTTATTCCATCTCTTCCACCTTTAACGGCAGACCATCTACCGCTATCGCCCTGCGTCTGGCGAGCGGCGCGAACGTACTGGATACCGACAAAGCGGTAAAAGCCACCGTCGCTGGGCTGGAAGATTCCCTGCCTGCGGGCGTGAAAGTGGAGTTCCCTTACCAGACCGCGCCGGTGGTCAGTGCGTCCATTGAAGAAGTGGTGAAGACGCTGATCGAAGCCATCGTGCTGGTGTTCTGCGTAATGTTACTGTTCCTGCAAAACCTGCGCGCGACGCTGGTTACCACGCTGGTGGTGCCGGTCGTTCTGCTCGGTACTTTCGGTATTCTGGCAGCCGCCGGGTACTCCATTAACACCCTGACCATGTTCGGGATGGTGCTGGCCATCGGCCTGCTGGTGGATGACGCCATCGTGGTGGTGGAAAACGTCGAACGTGTGATGACAGAAGATAAGTTGTCGCCCAAAGAAGCCACTATCAAATCGATGAAGCAAATTCAAGGCGCGCTGTTTGGTATCGTGCTGGTGCTCTCTGCCGTATTAGTGCCGATGGCGTTCTTCGGCGGCTCGACCGGGATCATCTACCGTCAGTTCTCCATCACCATCGTTTCCGCGATGGCGCTTTCCGTACTGATGGCGCTGATTTTCACCCCGGCGCTGTGTGCGACCATCATCAGACACAACGACGAGGAAAAATCGCAGAAAGGCTTCGCCGGCTGGTTTAACCGTACCTTCGACAAAGGCGCGATGCGCTACACCAGCGCCGTAGGCACGGTGATTTCCCGCCGCCGTCTGTTTATGTGCATCTATTTGCTGATCGTGATCGCCACCGGTTTTATGTTCACCCGCGTGCCGACCACCTTCCTGCCGGATGAAGATCAGGGCGTGATGCTGGTTCAGGCCACGTTGCCCGCTAACGCCTCGGCGGAGCGCACCCAGCAGGTGCTGGATAACGTGCGTGAATATCTGATGACGCAGGAAGGCGGCATTGTTTCCTCGGTGTTCACCGCCAACGGCTTCAGCTTTGCCGGACGTGGTCAGAACGTCGGTATCGCCTTCGTGCAGCTGAAAACCTGGGCTAAACGTCCTGATGCGGCGCAGAAAGTGCAGGCGCTGGCCGGTCGTGCGATGGCGCATTTCGCCACCATCAAAGACGCCCGCGTGTTTGCTTTCGTTCCGCCCGCGGTAATGGAACTGGGTAACGCCACCGGTTTCGACTTCTTCCTGCAAGACACCAACGGCAAGGGGCACGCCGCCCTGATGGCCGCACGTAACCAATTCCTGCAACTGGCCTCGCAGGACAAACGTCTGACCGCTGTACGTCCGAACGGAATGGAAGACGAGCCGCAATATCAGCTGGAAATTGACGATGAACGCGCGCAGGCGCTGGGTCTGAGCCTCGACGACATCAACAACACCTTGTCGGCGGCCTGGGGTTCGGCCTACGTGAACCAGTTCATGTACAACAACCGCGTGAAGCGCGTTTATATCCAGGGCAAGGCGGCTTCGCGCGTCACGCCGGAAGATCTGAACAACTGGTATTTCCGTAATTCCAGCGGCGATATGGTGCCGTGGAGCGCCTTCGGCAGCGGAAAATGGGTCTATGGCTCACCGCGTTACGAGCGTTTCAACGGCGTGTCCTCCGTCGAACTGATGGGCGCACCGGCAACGGGCTACAGTTCGGGCGATGCCAACGACGCGGTGATGGAAATCGCGGCCAAACTGCCACCGGGCTACAAAGTGGCATGGCACGGCCTGAGCTATGAAGAAAAGCTTTCCGGCTCACAAACCCCTGCGCTTTACAGCCTGTCGATGATCGTGGTGTTCCTGTGTCTGGCGGCGCTGTACGAGAGCTGGTCGATTCCGTTCTCAGTCATGCTGGTGGTTCCGCTGGGGATATTAGGCACCATCGGCGCCGTGCTGCTGCGCGGGCTGTCGAATGACGTCTTCTTCCAGGTCGGCCTGTTAACCACCGTCGGGCTGGCGGCGAAGAACGCCATATTGATTGTCGAGTTCGCCAAAGAGCTGCATGAGAACGAAGGGATGTCGGTCACCGAAGCGGCGATTGAAGCCGCCAAACTGCGCATCCGGCCAATCATCATGACCTCAATGGCCTTTATTCTCGGTGTATTCCCGCTGACGATTTCCAGCGGCGCGGGCGCGGGCAGCCAGCACTCCATCGGTACCGCCGTGGTCGGGGGGATGATTACGGCGACCTTCCTGGCGATTTTCTTCGTCCCGATGTTCTACGTCACGATTGTGAATCTGTTCACCCGCAAATCGAAAAAACAAGACAAGGCGCTTCCTGCGTCTGAGGCAACACACCATGAATAAATCGCATTTCGCGCTGTCACTTATCGGCGCGTTTTCACTCACCCTGCTGGCGGGCTGTACGATGGAACCGCATTATCAACGCCCTGCGCTGCCGGTCGCCAGCAACTGGGACGGCGCCAAAACCGGTGCCGCAGAAGATATCGGCTGGAAAGCATTCTTCAATGAACCGGCGATGAACCAGCTGATTGGCATGTCCCTGAAGAACAACCGCGACCTTCGGGTCGCGGCGTTAAACGTCGATACTGCCCGCGCCGCCTTCCAGATTGACCGCGCCGCGCTGCTGCCGACGCTCGACGCCAGCGCCGGTGAAACCAACCAGCATCTGCCGGGCGGATTGTATTCGACGCAAAACACCGGGCCGGTGACGTATCAGCAATACAGCGCTAATCTGGGTGTAACGTCCTATGAAGTTGACCTGTTTGGACGGGTGCGCAGCCTGCGTGATCAGGGGCTGGAAACTTATCTCGCCACCGAAGCGACACAGCGGGCGACGCAAATATCGCTGGTGTCTGAAGTGGCTTCCGGTTATCTGAGTCTGGCGGCGGATAATGACCTGCTGAAGCTGGCGATCAACACCGCCAACAGCCAGAACAAATCCTACGAGCTGACCAAACGCAGTTACGATTCCGGCATCAGCACCTCGCAGGATCTGGTGCAGGCGGAAACTACGGTGCGCGCAGCACAGGCCGATATTGCGCAGTACACCCGCCAGGTTCGGCAGGACGTGAACGCGCTGACCTTGCTGGTCGGAACAACCATTCCGAAGAATCTGCTGGCGGATGCCACACTGCAACAGGACTGGAAATTCCCGCAGACACCCGTCGGTTTGCCCTCTGACCTGCTGACACGACGCCCGGATATTATTGCGGCGGAACACACGCTGAAAGCGGCTAACGCTAACATCGGCGCGGCGCGTGCGGCGTTCTTCCCGAGCATCACGCTGACCGGCACCGCAGGTTCAGAAAGTGGAAGCCTGAGCAAACTGTTCGACGGCGGCACCGGCGCGTGGTCATTTATGCCTTCAATTAATATTCCAATCTTCGACGGGGGCGTGAATCAGGCCAATCTCGACATCGCCAAGGACACCAAGAAAATTGATATCGCCAACTATGAGAAAGCGATTCAGACAGCGTTCAAAGAAGTGTCCGACGGCTTAGCCGGTCAGGCGACCTACAAAGACGAACTACTGGCCCGACAGCAGGACGCCGACGCCAACCAGCGTAACTACGATCTTTCGCAAATGCGCTTCAAAGGCGGTGTCGACAACTACCTGAGCGTACTGGTCGCGCAACGCTCCCTGTACTCCGCGCAGCAAACGCTGATCACCACCCAACTCGCCCAGCTGAATCAGGACATCAGTTTGTATAAGGCGTTAGGCGGGGGATGGAAGCATTAAGCCGTCAGGGGCGGAGCGTTTTTTGTTGCGTGACCTGCAGAAAATATTCCTGAGGACCTCACGCATGCAATGAAAGCGGGGAGTACAGCTACGTCAGTCTGGAATCTGCATTATCTGCATATGGCATCATTTCGCAGATACCTGTCGACAGACTGACTGTCATGACAACCGGACGCGGAGGGGAATACCCGACGCCCTGGGACACTATCGAACTGACGCATACTCACCGGAGCATTTTGGATATTCTCGATGCACCCGTCGAAACGCAATCACCACTGAAACAAGCGATACCCGCCACGGCAATCCGAGATTTGCGCCGTGTTGGCAGGGATACTCATCTGATTAAGTGATGTGCTGAGCGAAATGGATATTAAAAACGGGCGGAACTCTGCGGAATATAGGTTGTAGCTGTCCTTCAGGTATATCTGCGAAAGGGCTGTTTCCAGCCCTTTCATTCAAACTCTGTTACTTACCCACATCCCCGTTCCAGCCGCCGCCCAGTGCGGCAATCAGCTTAACGCTGGTGACCATCTGGGTGCTGACCAGTGACAGGACGCTTTGCTGTTGTGTCAGGCTGGTGTTTTCGGTTGTGGCGACATCCAGATAATCGATCATCCCGGCCTGATACTGGTTGTTGGTAACGCGCGCAGATTCTTTGGCGGAATCGGCGGCGTTCTGGCGGGCGACCCGTTCGCTGTCCAGCGTGTGCAGTTCGACCAGATAATCTTCCACTTCCTGCATCGCAGTTAACACGCTCTGACGATAACTGGCGACGTCGGCGTCATACGCGGCTTCGGCCTGTGCCACTTTGCCGCGGGTGGAACCGAAATCCAGTACCGTCTGGCTGAGTTCCGGGCCTAATGACCAGACACGGTTTGGCAGCGAGAACAAATTATGGAACGCCGAGCTGGCAAAACCGCCGCTGGCGCTTAAAGTCAGATCCGGATAGTACGCTGCAGTCGCCACACCGACGGCGGCGTTGGAAGACGCCATCGTGCGTTCAGCGGCAGCAATATCAGGACGACGCTGCAACAGCTGCGACGGAATGGCATCCGGCATCGCTGGCAGGTTCAGTTTCACATCCCTCGCGGCCAGGCTGAACTGCGCTGGCGGTTTGCCAATCAGCACGGCGATAGCATGCTCAAGCTGGGCGCGCTGCCATTGAAGATCCAGCGCCGAGGCTTTGGTGCTTTCCAGCTGAGTCTGCGCCTGCGCAAGAGTGCCGCGCGAGGTGTTGCCGCCCTCATACTGGTTCTGGATCACTGTCAGGTAACGCTGATACGCATCGATACTTTGTTTATACAGCGCGATTTGCTGATCCATCACCCGCAGCTGGAAATAATCCTGCGCCAGTTCGGACTGCGCACTGAGCGTCGCATCGGCCAGATCCGCCTTGCTGGCCTGCGCACTGGCGTCTTGTTCTTCCGCCGTGCGGCGCAGTTTGCCCCACAAGTCCAGCTCCCAGCTGGCACTGAGCTGCGCGGACTGACTGTTGCTGGTGGTCGTCTTACTGCCGCTGCGTGTGCTGCCGACGGTGGCATCCACGGAAGGGTATAAATCGGAACGCGCCTGCGTCACAAGAGCCTGCGCTTCACGATATTGCGCGGCGTACTGCGCGACGTTCTGGTTAGAAATCTGCACCTGCGTCAGCAGTGATGACAGTTCAGGATCCTGATACACCGACCACCAATCGCCTTTGGCCTGATTATCTTTCGGGATCGCCGCCGTCCAGCCTTTGTCTTCTTTAAAAGCCGTTGGCATGGCGACATCCGGTCGTTGGTAATCAGGGCCGACAGCACAGGCACTGACCAGAAGTGCCAGTGCCAGCGGAGCAAGACGGAACACCATAGAACGTGTTTTTTGCAGAGTCATCAGATTCGCTTCAGGATAATGAGTTTCAGTGTGATCAGTCATGTGAACTGGCCTCCGGAGACGTCGCGTGAGGACGCAGACGGTGCCACAGACGATGCGTTGCGCGGCTGGTGCGGTCCATATACAGGTAAACGACCGGCGTGGTGAATAAGGTCAGGATCTGACTCAGTGCCAGACCACCGGCAATCGCAAGGCCCAGCGGACTGCGCAGATCCGCGTCACCGCCGCTGCCCAGGGCCAGTGGCAATGCGCCGAAGAACGCCGCCAGCGTGGTCATCAGGATCGGGCGGAATCGCATCAGACACGCCTGAGTGATCGCCTGTTGCGGCGTCAGGCCGAGCCGCCTTTCGGCGTCGAGCGCGAAGTCGATCATCATGATCGCATTCTTTTTCACGATGCCGATCAGCAGCAGGATCCCGATAAGAGCGATCACCGTCAGCTGCGTTCCCGTCACCAACATCAGTAATAACGCACCAAGCCCGGCGGACGGCAGCGTGGAAAGGATGGTCAGGGGGTGAATATAACTTTCATACAACACGCCGAGCACGATATACACCGCCGCCAGCGCCGCCAGAATCAGCCACGGCATAGAACTGGCCAGCGCCTCAAACGCCTGCGCGGTACCGGCATAACTGCCATGAACGGTATCCGGCAAACCAATCTGCGCCATCGTCGTTTTCAGCGCGGCCTGTGCATCTTCCAGCGCATAACCGTCGGCGAGGTTGAACGCAATGGTCGTCGTCGCCGTCTGTCCCTGATGGGAAACCGACAGCGGCGCATTGGCTCCGCTGAACGTGGCGAAAGCCGACAGCGGCACCTGATTGCCAGAATCGGTCACGACGTACAGCTGATGCAGGACATCGGGATTACTGGTGTAGTCAGACGTCAGATTCATCACCACATGATACTGATTCAGCGTTTTGTAGATGGTGGCTACCTGCCGCTGGCTGAAGGAATTATTGAGCAGCGTGTCGATCATCTTCACGTTCACACCGAGCTGCGTGGCGCGATCCCGGTCGATATTAAGCATGATTTCCTGACCACCGGTCTGCGCGTCTGAATCCACACCGGTCAGCTGCGGCAGTTTCGCCAGCGCTTTCTGCACTTTCGGCGCCCATTCACGCAGCACGGAAAGATCGTCAGATTGCAGGCTGTACTGGTATTGCGCGTTGGCGCTGCGTCCGCCGATATGCAGGTCCTGCGCCGCCATCAGGAACAGCTGCGCGCCCGGTTCTTTGCCGGTGGCCATCATCAGACGGTTAGCGACCTGATTGGCGGTCGCGGTGCGTTTGTCGAAATCTTTCAGGCGCACGAAGAAGGTGGCGGTGTTACGTGATCCAAAACCGCCACTGCCCGCCGAACTCATCACGGCATCTACTGCCGGATCGTCCTGAATGATCTTGCTGTATTTCAGCACCTGCGGCTGGATCGACTGGAACGAGGTGTTCTGATCCGCACGCAACATGCCCATCAGCATGCCGGTGTCCTGATCCGGGAAGAAGCCTTTTTCGACTACGGTATACAGGTAAAAATTCAGCAGGATCGTCAGGAACAGGCCGACCAGAGTGATCAGCTGATGGCGCATCACCCAGCCGAGTGCGGCGGAATACGCGGCCAGCAGGTTGTTCAGTCCGCGTTCAATCATGCGATAAATGCGTGGCTGGCGTTTTTCCACCGGCGGCTTGCGCTTGAGGAAACGCGCGCACAACATCGGCGTCAGGCTCAGCGACACCAGCATGGAGATGATCAGCGACACGCTGAGCGTGACCGCAAACTCACGGAACAGACGCCCGACGATACTGCCCATCAGCAGGATCGGGATGAATACGGCAATCAGAGAAAGCGTCATCGACAGCACAGTGAAACTGACTTCCTGCGCACCTTTCAGCGCTGCCCGCACCGGCCCCAGCCCTTCCTCGATATGCCGCGTAATATTTTCCAGCACCACGATGGCGTCATCGACCACGAACCCGGTGGAGATAATCAGCGCCATCAGCGAGAGGTTATCCAGACTGTAGCCAAGCAGATACATCACCGCGCAGGTGCCGATCAGAGAAACCGGCAGCGCCACGGCGGGGATCAGCACCGCGTTCCAGTTACGCAGGAACACAAACACCACTGCGATGACTAACAGCGTGGCTTCCAGCAGGGTCATTTCAGTGTCACGCAGCGAAGCGGAAACGTTCGGCGAGCGGTCCAGCGCCAGATTCAGCTGCACGTCGCCGGGCAGACTTTCTTTCATCAGCGGCAGCGCAGCTTTGATCGCTTCGATAGTTTCCAGCATGTTTGCGCCAGCCTGACGCGTCACGCCGATCATCACCGACGGCGTACTGTTGTAATACCCGACGTTGTATTTGTCTTCGACCGAATCGTACACATTGGCGATGTCACTGAGACGGATTGCGGAGCCGTTGATGTAAGTGACGATCAGCGTTTTGTACTGTGCGGCGGTGCTTTGCTGGCCGTTGCCTTCAATCATCCACGACTGATCCGAGCCTTGCAGCAGCCCTTTTGGCAGGTTACTGGTGCTGTCGGCAATCGCGGTGCGAATGGTGTCGAGAGAAATCCCGTAAGAGGTGATCGCCTCCGGGCGCAAATCAATCCGCACGCCCGGCAACGCGGAGCCCACCAGAGAAACCTGCCCGACGCCGTTCACCTGGGCAATTTTCTGTTGCAGCTGGCTCGAGGCGATATCGTACAGCTCACCTTTGCTGCGCGTGGCCGAGGTCAGCGCCAGCATGATGATCGGCGCATCCGACGGGTTAGCTTTACGGTACGTCGGCAGCGACGGCATGCTGCTCGGCAGTAACGCGCGGGAGGCGTTGATCGCCGCCTGCACGTCACGCGCCGCGCCGTTGATGTCGCGATCCAGATCGAACTGCAAAATGACGCTGGTCGAACTCTGCGAACTGCGCGAGGTCATTTCCGACACACCGGCGATTTGCCCGAGCGCCCTTTCCAGCGGCGTCGCTACCGTTGCCGCCATGGTTTCAGGGCTGGCACCGGGCAGACTGGCGCTGACCAGAATAGTCGGGAAATCCACCTGCGGCAGCGGCGCGACCGGCAGCAGGCGATACCCGAGCAAACCGAGCAGGAGTATCGCCAGCGTCAGCAGCATCGTGGCGACCGGACGGAAGATGAAGAAACGCGAAATATTCATTTATTCCGCCTGCTTCGCGGCACGGCGATGACGCGGATTAAGCCGGTGAGAAAGCCGGTCAAACATCAGGTAGATCACCGGTGTGGAGAACAGCGTCAGGATCTGACTGAAGATCAGACCGCCGACGATTACCAGCCCCAGCGGCTGGCGCAGTTCCGCGCCGGATCCGCTGGCCAACATCAGTGGCAGTGCGCCCAGCAGCGCAGCCATTGTCGTCATCATGATCGGGCGGAAACGCAGTAAACAAGCCTGATGAATGGCTTCGCGCGGCGAAAGCCCCTGTTTGTTTTCCGCATCCAGCGCAAAGTCGATCATCATGATGGCGTTCTTTTTGACGATCCCGATCAGCAGGATCACCCCGATCAGCGCGATCAGGCTGAACTCGGTTCCGGCGAAGATCAGCGACAGTAAAGCGCCCACCGCCGCCGACGGCAGTGTGGAAAGAATTGTCACCGGGTGAATAAAGCTTTCGTAGAGAATACCGAGCACCACATACATGGTCAGCAGCGCGGCGAGGATCAGCCACAGCGTGTTGCCGGTGGCGCTTTCAAACGACGCCGCCGCGCCCTGATAACGCAGGGTGATACTGTCCGGCATGGCGATATCGGCTACGGTGGTTTTAATGGCCTGCTGCGCCTGTTCCAGCGAATACCCGTCTTTGAGGTTAAAGGAGACGGTCACCGCCGGGAACTGATTCAGGCGCGCCTGTAACAGTGCGCCAGTCCGCATGTGGATTTTGGCGATCGACGTCAGTTTGATCATGCCGTTGGTCGCACCGGAATTGGTGGTCGGGTTACCGCTGTCCGACGTCGTGGACGTGGTCGTCGTGGTCGTCGCTACCGTGCCACTGGTAGACGAACTGTTGTTGGTCGCCAGATAGACGTCATCAAAAGAGGCCGGGGACTGCTGGAACTGCGGCGCGACTTCCAGCACCACGCGGTACTGGTTCGCCTGCGTAAAGATGGTAGAAACCAGCCGCTGGCCAAACGCATTGTACAGCGCGGTATCGACGTCAGAAGCCGTAATGCCGTAACGGGCGGCGGCATCCCTGTCCAGTTCCACATAAGCAATCTGACCCTGATTTTGCAGGTTGCTGACCACTTCGCTGAATTCAGGCTGCGCGCTGAGTTTTTCAATCAGCTTTGGCGTCCATTCCACCAGATTTTCGCTGTCGGAATCATCGAGCGTGAACTGGTACTGGCTCGGCGTGACCTGATCGTCAACGGTCAGGTCCTGCGAAGCCTGCATGTACAGTTCGATGCCCGGCACATTCGCCGTCTCCTGTTGCAGACGCGCGATGATCGCCGGTGCGCGCTCGCTGCGCTCATCGAAGGATTTCAGGCTGATCTGCAAACGACCGCTATTAAGGCTGGTGTTATTACCGTCCACGCCGATGGTGGAAGACACACTTTCCACATCCGGATCGTTGAGAATGGCTGCGGTCAGCAACTGCTGGCGACGCCCCATTTCACTGAATGATACGTCCTGCGACGCCTGCGTGATCCCCTGGATCATGCCGGTATCCTGCGACGGGAAGAAGCCTTTCGGCACAATCACATACAGCAGCGCAGTGAATACTAAGGTGGCGGCGGCGACCAGCAAAGTGAGTTTCTGGTGATTGAGCACCACGATCAGCATGCGGTCGTAACCAGCAATCATTTTGTCAAAGAACTCGCCGCCTTTACGGTAAAACTTGCTCTGCTTTTCTTCCGGCGTATGGCGCAGCAAATAGGCGCACAGCATCGGCGTGAGCGTCAGCGAAACCACCATCGACACCAGAATCGACACCGCCAGCGTAATGGCGAACTCACGGAACAGACGCCCGACCACATCGCCCATAAACAGCAGCGGGATCAGTACGGCAATCAGCGAGAAGGTCAGGGAAATAATGGTGAAACCGATTTGCTGGGAGCCTTTCAGCGCCGCCTGCATCGGGGTTTCGCCCTCTTCCAGCCGTCGCGAAATATTCTCGACCACCACGATGGCGTCATCGATAACAAAACCGGTGGCGATAGTCAGCGCCATCAGCGAGAGGTTGTTAAGACTGAAACCGCACAGGTACATCACGCCAAAGGTGCCGACCAGCGAGAGCGGCACGGCAACGCTTGGGATAAGCGTCGCAGCAACGTTGCGCAGGAACAGAAAAGTGACCATGACCACCAGCGCAATAGAGAGAAGCAGTTCGAACTGAACGTCGCTGATCGAGGCACGGATGGTTTGCGTACGGTCAGAAATCACGCTGATTTTGACCGATTCCGGCAGCGCCTCCTGCAATTTCGGCAGCTGCGCTTTAATCGCATCCACCACCTGGATCACGTTGGCGCCCGGCTGACGCTGCACGCTGATGATGATCGCCGGTTGCTTGTTCGCCCAGGCAGACAGGTACTGGTTTTCCGGCGCTTCGGAAAGCGTCGCCACATCGCGCAGGCGCAATGCCGCTCCGTTTTCGTAATTGACGATCAGGTTGCCGTATTCATCGGCGGTGCGTAGCTGATCGTTGGCATCGATGGTTATCGAATGATTCGGGCCGTCGAAGCCCCCTTTCGAACCGTTGACGTTGCTGTTTCCGATCAGCGTATTGATGGTTTCCATGCTGAGGTTGTGCGCCGCCAGTTTACGCGGATCGACCTGCACGCGAACCGCAGGCTGATGACCGCCCGCCAGTGTCACCATACCGACGCCGGAAATCTGCGACAGTTTCAGCGCCACGCGGGTATTCACCAGATCCTGCACTTTAGTCAGTGGCAGGGATTCAGACGTCGCGGCCAGCGTCAGTACCGCGGCATCTGCCGGGTTCACCTTTTTGTACGTCGGCGGATTGGGTAAATCACTCGGCAGCAGGCTGTCGGCAGCATTGATTGCCGCCTGCACTTCCTGCTCGGCAACGTCGAGAGACAAATCCAGCGAGAATTTCAGCGTGATAATGGAGGATCCGCTGGCGCTGGTGGAATACATCTGGCTCAGCCCAGCCATCTGCCCGAGCTGACGCTCCAGCGGCGCGGTAATGCCCGACGCCATGACATCCGGGCTCGCCCCAGGATACAGCGTGGTCACCTGAATGGTCGGATAATCGACCTGCGGCAGCGCCGAGGTAGAAAGCATGTTGTAGGCGAAAATCCCTGACAACAGCACAGCGACCATCAGCAGAATGGTCGCGACCGGCCGGAGTATAAAGAGGCGTGAAGGATTCATTTAGACCCGCTGTCTTTACCGGCTGTGTTTGGGGCTGTATCAGGCGCGGCAACAGTTTTGTCGGAGCCGGTGGTGGCTTTATCCACACCGCCGCTCTGCTGGCGCTCTTTGGAAGAACCGCCCGCTGCCGAAGCTTCGCCAGAATTCGGCATCACAATCTCCACTTTCGTGCCGTTGTTCAGGCGGTCGATACCGGTGGTTACCACCTGCTCACCCGGTTTCACCCCTGACAGGATCGCCACCTGAGCGTCACCAAAGTCCGGGCCGGATTTCACACTGCGGCGCTCGATGGTGCTGTCGGCTTTCACCACATAGACAAAATCGCCATCGCTGCTCAGCTGCAATGCCGCCGCCGGGATCACCGTGGCGTCTTTCAGCGTCGCGACCTGTAAACGGGCGTTCACAAACTGGTTCGGATAGAGTTTTTCATCGGCGTTATCGAACAACGCTTTCAGCTTGATGCTGCCGGTGCTGGTATCAATTTCGTTGCTGATAAATTGCAGTTTGCCCTGTCCGAGCACTTCGCTGCCGCCCTGATCGAAAGCGGTCGTCGGCAACTGATCGCCGCCACGCAGCGCTTTGAGCAGGGTTTGCAGATTGCTTTGCGGCACGCTGAACGTCACGGCAATCGGCTGGGTCTGCGTGATGGTCACAATGCCGGTGGTAGAACTGCTGGTCACCATATTACCCGGATCCACCAGACGCAGCCCGACATGGCCGCTGACCGGTGCGGTGATTTTGGCAAACTCGAGGTTGAGTTTGGCGGCAGCGATTTGCGCCTGATCGGCTTTCACTGCACCGGCATACTGACCGGCGGTGGCGATCTGGCTTTCCAGATCCTGACGCGCCAGGGAATCCTGCGCATACAGTTTGCGGTAACGAGCCAGCGTCAGTTCAGCGCTTTTCGCCAGCGCCTGATTCTGCGCCAAATCGCCCTGATATTGTTCCAACGTCGCCTGATAGCTGCGCGGATCAATCTGCGCCAGCAACTGTCCCTGCTCGACTTTCTTCCCTTCGGTGAAATACACCTTCATCAGCTGGCCATCCACCCGACTGGTCACAGTGACTGTCGCATTAGCGACAACGGTACCCAGCGCGCGCAGATACACCGGCACATCGGCCTGCGTGGCTTTTCCGGCCTGCACCGGCGTTGCCATTCCGGCCATCATCTGCCCGCGCATCGCGCGCATGCCGCCACGTCCCGGCTTCTTATGAGCAGCAGGATCAGAGGCACTCTGGTGGAAAGCAAAGAACCAGACCAGGATCGCAGCAACGATAATGGCGACGATAATCCACACGAAAGTGCGTTTTTTGGAACGAGACGAGGCAGTCGGCAGCATAAATTTCTTGGTTTCGCAGTATTAATGAGGAGAAAACAGCTGAAAAATGACCTTCAACCAGAGATTTTCAATATCAGTCAAAAATACATTATCCCTAAAAGCTTCGATGGCTGTTTTTAGGACAACGTAAAGATTTTGTTAGCAATTAAGAATTTATATTTCGTTCAGCAGGATGAATGATACCCGCTAATTTATCCTTTCCGGCCTGCTAATGTTAAGAACTAAATGAGAATGAATATTGAAGACGACGACAGAAAAGCATCAGGAAGTGTCAGTCTTTCCCGGAATTTTGTCAGGAAAACGCAGACTTAGCGTGAAAAACACCCTGTCCGGTCAGCTTAACCGGTGAGAAATTCAGAGCTAAATCCTGAAAATTAAAAGTATTGATAATTTATATTGTTTGCTCCGACCACAGCTTGATATGGTGCATTTTCTGATTGTTTTTCATCTTCATGCAGGAACTCAGTCGAATGCAGACAAAATTTCAATCCAGACCAGTGATTGGGGTAACACTGGACAGCGAGGAAGCCGGTGGCTACGCCGATTTTCCCTGGTATGCCCTGCGTCAGAACTATATGAACAGTCTGGCAGAGCTCGGTGCGGTGCCGCTGGCTTTACCTCATCACGCTGAACTGGCGGATGAATATCTTTCTATGTGTGACGGCATTGTGGTCACCGGCGGCGCGTTTGATGTGCCGCCTGAACTCTTTAATGAGCAACAGACCAGCGATCAGGTTCGCCTGAAACCCGCTCGCACCGAATTCGAAAAAGCCATCGTTAAAGGTGCCATGCAGCGCAATATGCCGCTGCTGGGGATCTGCGGCGGTCAGCAGCTGCTTGCCGTTTTAACCGGTGGCACGTTGCATCAGCACATTCCCGATGCGCTCCCCGACGCCCTCGAGCACAGCACGACCGTCGATACTGAAAACGCGGGGGGCAAAAAGCGCGCCCGTCATCCGGTAGAAATTTTGGAAGGTACGCTCCTCAGCCGCTGTGTCGATCGCGACCATTATGAGGTTAACAGCTCGCACCATCAGGCGGTGAAATCAGTAGGCCCCGGTTGCATCGTGAATGCTTATGCGCCTGACGGCGTGATCGAAGGCATTGAGTGTGAAGACTATGATTTCTGCCTTGGCGTGCAGTGGCATCCGGAATATCAGCAACATCCGCAGGATACGCAGCTGCTGAATGCCTTTGTTGCAGCATCCGCACGCTATCAGCAGTCGATGCGCACGGCGGGTAAAGCCATGACGGAAGTCATGAACGACGTGATTGCCCGTCCGGGAAAAGAACAGGCATGAATCAGGCCGCACTGAAAACCAGAACTGACCGGATATTGCGCGATCTGGGCATCGACCCGCAGGTCATTGCCCACTGTACGCTGCCCTGTTTTGAAGAGGTAAGTGAGCACTTACTGGAGGATGCGGAAACCGATGCTGAAACCGGCAAAGTTTACCGGCTGATCTCCCCCGCCGCCGTCGCCTGGCATCAGATGAAACAACAGGCTGCCGCCGACGGGGTGGGCATTTATCTGGTTTCCGCTTTTCGCAGTCTGGATTATCAGGCCGGACTGATCCGCGCTAAACAGGAAGCAGGCATCACGCCGCAAGAGTTTTTCACCTCGCTGGCTCCGCCCGGTTGCAGCGAACATCACACCGGTCGCGCCGTAGATATCAATACCCCCGGTTGTGACGAAGTGACCGGCGTTTTTGGCGAAACGGAGGCTTTTCAGTGGCTGCAAATTCACGCCGCCCGCTTCGGCTTTGTGATGTCCTTCCCCCTGAATAACCCGTGGGGCTTTATTTATGAGCCGTGGCACTGGTGCTGGCATGATGCAAAGTAGTAAGTGATCCGCCTCGCAGTTTCCATAACTAAAATTGTCGTCTAAACATTTATCTGTTAGGCCAATTTTCTGTTTCATTTTTAGAACAAATAAAACACACTATGCGCTCAACAGGCGTCTGCCAGACAGATGCCTGATTTCCACCTCTTCTTATAAGTCATAAATTTCAATGCAATCAGATACCGTTTCGCGCAGGACAGCCTGGCTCCGCGTTGTGATGATGGCTATTGCCGCATTCATCTTCAACACCACTGAATTCGTGCCTGTCGGATTACTTTCTGACATCGCCGCCAGTTTCAATATGCAGACTGCGCAGGTCGGGCTGATGCTGACTATCTACGCGTGGGTGGTGGCGCTGATGTCATTGCCGCTGATGCTGCTGACCCGTAATGTCGAGCGAAAGCGCTTACTGATCGTCATCTTTGTGATATTCATCGCCAGCCATATCCTTTCGGTTGTGGCCTGGGATTTCTGGAGTCTGGTCGCCTCACGCGTCGGTATCGCGCTGGCTCATGCGATTTTCTGGTCGATTACTGCCTCGCTGGCCATCCGTGTGGCACCTGCCGGTAAGAAAACGCAGGCGCTCAGTATGCTGGCCACCGGCACGGCGCTGGCGATGGTTCTCGGTCTGCCGCTCGGTCGCCTGATTGGTCAGTACCTCGGCTGGCGCACTACGTTTATGAGTATCGGCGTTGTCGCGCTGCTGACGCTGATTTGCCTCATCAGATTGTTGCCGCCATTACCGAGCGAGCATACCGGTTCGCTGAAAAGCGTGCCGATGCTGTTCCGTCGTCCGGCGCTGGTCGGCATGTATGTGCTGACCGCACTGATAGTGACTGCTCACTATACGGCGTACAGCTACATCGAGCCGTTTATTCAGACTGTCGCCAATATGGGTGAAAACTTCACTACCTTCCTGCTGCTGATTTTTGGCGGCGCGGGGATTCTCGGCAGTATTGCATTCAGTGTGCTGGGCAACCGTTTCCCGGCGGCCATGCTCAGCGGCCCGATCCTGATGGTGACGCTCAGCATGTTGCTGCTGTTTGTCGCGGTCATGAACCCGGTCAGCATTTCCATCCTTTGTGTAATCTGGGGACTGGCGATGATGATTATCGGCCTGGCGATGCAGGTGCGCGTACTGGCACTGGCGACGGATGCCACCGATGTCTCGATGGCGCTGCTTTCCGGCATCTACAACATCGGTATCGGCGCGGGCGCGCTTCTCGGCAATCAGGTCAGCCTGCATCTGGAAATGAGCAATGTGGGCTATGCCGGTGGCCTGATCGGCTGCGTCGCGTTTGTCTGGTGTCTGACGATTTTCAAACGCTATCCGCAGCTGAAAGTAACGAACTGATATCGGGTTGATGATAAAGAAAAACCGGCTTTTGCCGGTTTTTTTATACCTGAGGATTCAGCTCACTAGCGCAATAACTTCAGGTTTCCGGTCAGTGATTTTATCCATTTTTCCGGCCCGACCAGCCCCACGCCATCCAGCACTTCATCATATAAATCCCGCAACGGAAACGTCATTTCATATTGCTCAAATTGATGCATCGTGCGCGCAAATGACGGGAACGGCACCACGCTGCGCTCGCCTGCTGCATCCAGCGCTTTAAACATCAGTGCCTTAATGTGATCCGGCGTTGCCTGAAGAATGGGTAGCGGGAATTTCGATATAGAATCTGTCGTGACGCCCTTCGCATCACTCAGCGAAATGCCTGCCAGCATCGGGAATTTTGCCGCTAATCCGATACCAATCACGCCCGCCGTATTTGCCAGTAATCCCGGCGGAAGCTCAGGATTGAGGATAATTGCCACCCGGAGTATGTCTGCCATTTGTGTGCCCTTTCGTTCATCAGTAAGAGAACCATGATAATGAGCGGCGGCTGAAAGGTGCTTTCTTTTAACGGTGTAAAATGCACTAATCTGGTTATCCCTTTCTCCAAATCACTTCAAAAAGGCAGATTATGTCCACATCCAGAATTTCAGCGGCAGATCTTCGCATTCTGAAGCAGCTTCAGACCTCGGGGCGCATGACCAATCAGGAGCTCGCAGATAAGGTCGGTATGGCAGCTTCTCCCTGCTGGCGGCGTACCAAACAACTGGAAGACAGCGGCGTGATCACCGGCTATCAGGCGATTATTGACCGGAAAAAAATCGGTCTGGGGTTGCTGGCTTTTATCCGGGTCAAAATCGACAGCCACAGCGAGGAAGATGCGCAACGTTTCGAACAGGAAGTTGGCGCATTGCCTGCTGTGATCGCCTGTTATGCGATTGCCGGTGATGCCGATTTTTTGTTGCAGGTGGTAGCCAAAGATCTCGACAGTTTTCCAGCTTCGCAATGGAGGTGGTACGTCGCCTGCCAGGCATTAAAGAGATGCAAACGTCGTTTGTGCTCAGGGAAGTGAAACCGCTGAATGTGTTGCCGCTGGAGGGGATGTGAAGTGGGTCCGATGCTGCCGGTTCAGGTTTGCGTAATACCGGCATTGAACATATAGTCGTTATATCCTCTTTATTAACAATCGGATGCAGGTGGTATCACAATGAATATTGTTCGCGCACTACCTCTTATTACTATTATGTCTATGCCGGGGATTGCTCTCGCAGATTCCGCTTTCCAGAGTCTGGAATTTGGGAAGAATAAACAGCAGCTCGTCCGGGATACCAAAGAAAAATGCCAGCCTGAAATTAAAGTATCTGATGATGACTGGACAAATAAAATTTTGGCATCAGGAGATAATAAATATCTAATAAATAAAGCGAAAACGGCGCTCGAGAAAAACAATAATAGAGATTATCAGAAGGCCATTGGTCAGATTAAATGCCCGCAGCTTTAATAAACCCGGCCAGACTCTATTCATGGATATTAATTCTGGCCGTGCTTTCATTATTTTTGTGTCGCTAAAATCACACTGGAGGCTTTGACAAGCGCCAGAATGGCATCGCCCGGTTTCAGGCTAAGTTCATTCACACTGTCGTTAGTGACCATGGCGGTCAGCGCCAGACCTTTATCGGAGGTAATGCTCACCGAGGAGTTCACCGCGCCAAGACTCACATCGTCAATTTTGCCGATGAACTGATTACGGGCAGAGAAATTCAGACCGCAGTCGGGCGAGGCCAGCACCACCCACGGCGCTTTGATAATAGCGATGGCCTTTTTACCCACCACCAGACCCAGAGTTTTCACGCTGCTCTTCGTGACGACTGTCACCAGGCTTTCGCCCGTATCGAGTGCTAACACCACTTCGTCGTTTACCGCACCTTCCACAATTTCTGAAACCGTGCCGGATAGCTGATTACGCGCTGAAACTTTCATTCTCACTCCTTGATAACTTCTGTAAGCGGAAGAGTCATTATGGCTTTGCGGCTTTGAGAATGGCAAGTCAGGAGTGGATTTTGGCGGCGACAGATGCCACATTAAAACGCGAAGATATTTTGAATGAAACACGACTGCGCGAGCATGACTTTTGTATAATTATGCAATAAAATGCACATGAATATGCAAAATGTCTTTTACCTGACCCCGGTTTTGCGTTATCAATATAGGCATTGAAACCTTTAGCAGACAGCCCTAATTCATACAGGATTTTATCGATGACAACTATTCTCAAGCACCTTCCTATCAATCAGCGTGTGGGTATCGCGTTCTCCGGCGGTCTGGACACCAGCGCAGCGCTGCTGTGGATGCAGAAAAAAGGCGCGATCCCTTATGCTTACACGGCCAACCTGGGTCAGCCTGATGAAGAAGATTACGATGCTATTCCACGTAAAGCGATGGAATACGGTGCAGAGAAAGCTCGCCTGATTGATTGCCGCAAACAGCTGGTTGCCGAAGGCATCGCTGCCATTCAGTGTGGCGCGTTCCATAACACCACCGCCGGTGTGACTTATTTCAACACTACGCCGCTGGGCCGTGCCGTGACCGGTACTATGCTGGTTGCCGCGATGAAAGAAGATGGCGTGAATATCTGGGGTGACGGCAGCACTTACAAAGGTAACGATATCGAGCGTTTCTATCGTTACGGTTTGCTGACCAATGCTGAACTGAAGATTTACAAACCGTGGCTGGATACCGACTTTATTGATGAATTGGGTGGCCGTCATGAGATGTCTGAATTCATGATTCAGTCTGGTTTCGACTACAAAATGTCGACCGAGAAAGCCTACTCCACTGACTCCAATATGCTGGGTGCAACTCACGAAGCCAAAGATCTGGAATTCCTCGATTCCGGCGTCAAAATCGTTAACCCGATTATGGGCGTGAAATTCTGGGACGAAAATGTCGTCGTGAAAGCGGAAGAAGTCTCTATCCGATTTGAGCGCGGTTATCCGGTTGCGCTGAATGGCGTAACCTTTGACGACAGCGTTGAGCTGATGATGGAAGCCAACCGCATCGGTGGCCGTCACGGTTTGGGCATGAGCGACCAGATTGAAAACCGTATTATTGAAGCCAAAAGCCGTGGTATTTACGAAGCTCCGGGAATGGCGCTGCTGCACATCGCTTACGAGCGTCTGCTGACAGGTATTCATAACGAAGACACCATCGAGCAATATCATGCGAATGGCCGCGTGCTGGGCCGTCTGCTGTATCAGGGCCGTTGGTTTGATCCACAGGCTCTGATGCTGCGTGACTCCGCTCAGCGTTGGGTCGCCAGCGAAATCACCGGTGAAGTGACTCTGGAACTGCGTCGCGGCAACGACTACACCATCATGAATACGGTCTCTGAGAATCTGACCTACAAACCAGAGCGCCTGACTATGGAAAAAGGCGATTCCGTGTTCTCACCTGATGATCGTATTGGCCAGCTGACCATGCGTAATCTGGACATCACCGATACCCGCGAGAAACTGCAGAACTACGTTGAGACCGGCTTGCTCACCTCTTCTGCCTCTACCGGTTTACCGCAGGTGGATAACAACAATCTGCCGCGTGGCTTGCAGGTGAAAAACAAGTAACTGCGGCTTGCTTTAAAACGAGTTTGCAAAGCGTTACGTGAATCAGCCCTCCCCCCTTCGCAGGTGAGAGGGCTGATTTGTATTGATTTTTTGCTCTGAGACCAAATTTCAGACATGCAAAAATACCGTACAGGGAAATACGGATCAGCAGGCATCGGGAATGATTTTTGTAGGATGTTGAATAAGTGCAGAGAAGAAAGTTTTGGAGCGGGTGAAGGGAATCGAACCCTCGTATGCAGCTTGGGAAGCTGCCGTTCTACCATTGAACTACACCCGCATCGGTGTGCGAGTGGCATTATAACCGGTTACGACAACGTAGCAAGGCGTGATTGCGGATAAGCGCTGGAGTTTTAAGCAGTTAGCGTATGGCGTGATCTGCGGCATGAAAAAGGGCGCCGGAGCGCCCTTTTGTTGTTTCTGAAGAAACTTATTTCTGTGTCTGCGGACGCATCGCCGGGAACAAGATAACGTCGCGGATGGTGTGGCTGTTGGTGAACAGCATAACCATACGGTCGATACCAATGCCCAGGCCAGCAGTCGGTGGCAGGCCGTGTTCCAGCGCTGTCACGTAATCTTCATCAAAGAACATCGCTTCGTCATCGCCTGCATCTTTTGCTGAAACCTGGTCAGCAAAGCGCTGTGCCTGGTCTTCTGCATCGTTGAGCTCAGAGAAACCGTTTCCGATTTCACGACCACCGATGAAGAATTCGAAACGGTCAGTGATTTCAGGGTTCTCGTCATTACGGCGCGCCAGCGGAGAAACTTCTGCCGGGTACTCGGTAATGAAGGTTGGCTGGATCAGCTGCGCTTCTGCTGTTTCTTCGAAGATTTCAGTCACGATACGGCCCAGACCCCAGCTCTTCTCGATTTTGATACCGATAGATTCTGCGATAGCGGTCGCTTTAGCCAGATCGTCGAGATCCGCAACGTTAGTTTCAGGACGGTATTTGCAAATCGCTTCACGCATAGTCAGCTTGGCGAAAGGCTTACCGAAATCGAAAGTCTGGTCGCCGTACTGCACAACGCTGCTACCCAGAACGGATTCAGTCAGAGTTCGGAACAGAGTTTCGGTCAGAACGATCAGGTCTTTGTAATCCGCGTACGCCATGTAGAGTTCCATCATGGTGAACTCTGGGTTGTGACGCGGAGAAACGCCTTCGTTACGGAAGTTACGGTTGATTTCGAACACGCGATCAAAACCACCGACAACCAGACGTTTCAGATACAGTTCCGGCGCGATACGCAGGTACATGTCGATGTCGAGTGCATTGTGGTGAGTGATGAACGGACGTGCCGCTGCACCGCCAGGGATCACCTGCATCATTGGGGTTTCGACTTCCATGAAGCCGTTTTCCACCATGAAGCTGCGGATACCAGACATGATCTGAGAACGGATCATGAAGGTTTTACGGGAATCTTCATTAGCGATCAGGTCAAGGTAACGCTGACGATAACGCGCTTCCTGATCCTGCAAGCCGTGAAATTTATCCGGCAACGGACGCAGTGCTTTAGTCAGCAGACGCAGTTCAGAACAATGGATCGACAGTTCACCGGTCTTAGTTTTGAACAGCTTACCGGTCGCACCCAGGATATCGCCCAGATCCCATTTCTTGAATTGCTCATTGTAGATGCCTTCAGCGAGATCATCACGCGCAACGTAAAGCTGGATACGGCCACCGACATCTTGCAGCGTCACGAAAGACGCCTTGCCCATAATACGGCGGGTCATCATACGGCCACCGACGGTGACTTCGATGTTTAATGCTTCCAGTTCTTCGTTGGTCTTTTCGCCGTATTTCGCATGCAATTCATCAGAGATGCTGTCACGACGGAAATCGTTAGGGAAAGCGATACCGGATTCGCGCAGTAAAGCCAGCTTCTCACGACGAGATTTCAGCTCGTTGTTAAGATCTGGTACGTTTTCTGCACTTTGCGCTGCTGGTTGTTGCTCAGACATTTTGGTTCCTCATAACCCGGCCTTCAAACTTGCCTCAATGAATTTATCCAGGTCGCCATCCAGTACGGCCTGCGTATTTCGCGTTTCGACGCCCGTGCGTAAATCTTTGATACGGGAATCGTCCAGCACGTAAGAACGAATCTGGCTGCCCCAGCCGATGTCAGACTTGTTGTCTTCCAGCTGCTGTTTGTCCGCATTTTTCTTTTGCATCTCATACTCATAAAGCTTCGCACGCATCTGCTTCATGGCCTGATCTTTGTTTTTATGCTGGGAGCGGTCGTTCTGACACTGAGTCACAATGTTGGTCGGAAGGTGGGTAATACGTACCGCAGATTCCGTTTTGTTGACGTGCTGGCCACCCGCACCGGACGCGCGGTATACGTCGATTCGCAGGTCGGCAGGGTTAATTTCGATTTCGATATCGTCATCCACTTCCGGATACACAAACGCGGAACTGAAAGACGTATGGCGACGGCCACCGGAGTCGAACGGGCTTTTACGCACCAGGCGATGAACGCCGGTTTCCGTGCGCAGCCAGCCGAACGCATAATCACCGATGATCTTGATGGTCGCAGATTTAAGCCCGGCAACTTCACCGTCAGATTCTTCGATAACTTCTGTTTTGAAACCCTTGGCTTCTGCCCAGCGCAAATACATACGCAGCAGCATGCTCGCCCAGTCCTGCGCTTCCGTACCACCGGAACCGGCCTGGATATCGAGGTAGCAACTCGCACTGTCGTATTCACCGGAGAACATGCGGCGGAATTCCAGCTGTTCCAGCTTGACGGTCAGTGCATCAAGTTCTGCAACTGTTTCGTTGAAAGTATCTTCATCGTCGGCTTCCACAGCCAGTTCCAGCAGGCCGGTCACATCTTCCGCGCCCTGCAATAACTCATCGATGGTTTCAACAATAGCTTCCAGCGAGGAACGTTCTTTGCCCAGCGCCTGTGCGCGTTCTGGCTCGTTCCACACGTCCGGCTGTTCCAGCTCGGCGTTTACTTCTTCGAGGCGTTCTTTCTTGGCATCATAGTCAAAGATACCCCCGAAGAACGACTGTCCGCTCGGACAGGTCCTGAATGCGGTTTTTAACCGGATTAATTTCAAACATGATTTTTCGCGTCTTACGTTAGATTCGGAGTTGGCCCAATGCCATTCGAACCGCAGATTCTAACGGAATTAGCGGTCTTTTTATAGCAACGAGCCGTTTTTTTGCAGGGTTTATTGCGGGTGAAAATCGCTTATTTCGGCCATAAATGCTCAATGATCAACTGAACGCTGCGATTTCCCCGAAATTCATTGATATCCAACCGGTATGCCAGCTGCACTTCGCGGATACTGCTGTCCGGCCAGAACGTCGGATCAATGTTAAATGCAATACCGTCGAGCAGCGGGCCTCCGCCGACCGGTTCTATCATCAGCTTGAGATGACGCTCTTTGAGCAGTTTCTGTTGCAGGATGCGGAACGTACCATCAAATGTCGGTTCAGGGAACGCCTGCCCCCACGGACCACCGTCGCGCAGCATTTCAGCCGTATCGATGGTCAGCTCACGGGCAGAAAGCTCGCCATCTGACCAGACAACGCCTTCCAGATGAGAAGGATCCAGCCATTCGCCCACCAGTTCGGCGAACTTGTCACGAAACTCGTCGAACTTGCTTTCTTCCAGCGACAACCCGGCTGCCATCGCATGTCCGCCAAATTTCATCATCAGACCCGGATTAAGCGTATCCAGACGTTCCAGCGCATCGCGCATATGCAAACCAGCAATCGAACGGCCAGAGCCCTTCAGAATACCAGTGCCAGCGGGAGCAAACGCAATCACCGGTCTGTTAAAGCGTTCTTTCAGACGTGATGCCAAAATGCCAACCACGCCCTGATGCCATTCAGGGTGGTACATCGCCAGCCCGAACGGCAGTGCATCAGTGCTACGCTCGAGTTTGTCGCACAGCGCCAGCGCTTCAACCTGCATTCCCTGCTCTATCTCGCGGCGGGTCTGGTTCAGCGCATCCAGATCACTGGCCAGCGCACGAGCCTGGCCGATGTCTTCGCTGAGTAACAGCGCCACGCCAACCGACATATCATCAAGACGACCGGCAGCATTAAGCCGTGGCCCCAGCGCAAAACCTAAATCACTGGCGCACAATGTACGGGCTTCGCGCCCCGCCACTTCAAGCAGCGCGCGTATCCCCGCCCGACATTTACCGGCACGGATGCGGTTCAACCCCTGATACACCATGATTCGGTTGTTGGCATCAAGCGGGACGACGTCCGCGACCGTGCCCAGCGCGACCAGATCCAGATGTTCCGCCAGATTAGGAATAGCCAGGCCGTTTTGCTCAAACCAACCGCTGTCACGTAATGCACTGCGCAGCGCCAGCATCAGATAAAATGCCACGCCGACACCTGCGAGCGATTTAGACGGGAACTCACAGCCGACCAGATTCGGGTTAATAATCGCTTCGGCATCCGGTAACGTTTCGCCCGGCAAGTGGTGGTCAGTGACCAGCACCTGAATGCCTTTTTCATGGGCGAGCGTCACGCCAGCGTGAGAGGAAATGCCGTTGTCGACGGTCAGGATCAGCTCCGCACCGCGGGATGCAGCCTGTTCCACCACTTCCGGGCTGAGGCCGTAACCATCTTCAAAACGGTTCGGTACCAGATAATCCAGATTGCCACAGCCCATGCTGCGCAGAGACAACAGCGTCAGCGCGGTGCTGGTTGCGCCATCGGCATCAAAATCGCCAACGATAATTATGCGCAGACGTTCAGCCAGCGCTTTTTGCAACAGCGCGACTGCGGTATCAATGCCATCAAGTTGCTGATAAGGCAGCATTCCGCGCACGCTGCGCTCAAGTTCCTGACTTTCCTTCACCCCGCGAGAGAGATACAAACGGCGCAACAAAGGGGAAAGATCGGCGGGAAGTTCCACGCCAGTCGCTGCCTCACGGCGGCGAAGTTGAGTCTGCAAGGTCACGAAAAATCAACCACCCGTTTTATGTGAAGGATCCTGCTGATCGAGCATGGCAGCCATTTCTTTTGGCGGCTGATAGCCCGGGATCAAAGTACCGTCTTCCAGCACTACAGCCGGAGTGCCAGTAACGCCGAACTGAACGCCCAGTTCAAAGTGTTTTGCAATGCTGGTGGCACAGGTCGCCGGTGTAATTGCATCGCCGCGCATCGCCGCATCAAAATTGGTTTTACGGTTGCCGGTACACCAGATTGATTGCATATCTTTCTCAGTCTGGGAATTCAGCCCCTGACGCGGGAATGCCAGATAGCGCACGGTGATACCCAGATCGTTGTAATCCTGCATCTGCTGGTGCAGTTTGTGGCAATAGCCGCAAGTGATGTCAGTGAATACCGTAATCACATGCTTTTCGTTTTTGGCTTTGTAGATGATCATTTCGCTTTGCAGCGCATCGAGCTTTTTCACCAGCGCTTTATTAGTCACATTGACCGGATGGGTGCCACTGACGTCATACATAGGACCCTGCAAAACATGCTTGCCATCCTCGGTGATATAAATCGTACCGCTGTCGGTGGAAACGGCGCTCAGCCCTTTCACCGCCGTAGACTGTACCTCGGCATTGTTCATACCCAGTTTGCCCAGCGTGGCTTTGATTGCTGCATCATCTGCATGAACCGCGGAGCTCATACACGCAGTCAGGAATGTCAGCAGCAGTAAACCTTTTTTCATCATGTCGTCCTTTCTCTCCGGCCTGTTATGCGCGGGGATGATGTTGTTGATGTAGCTGTTTGAGTCGTTCAGTCGCTACATGGGTATAAATTTGTGTGGTTGATAAGTCACTGTGACCTAACAACATTTGCACCACGCGCAGATCCGCACCGTGGTTAAGTAAGTGGGTGGCGAAAGCGTGGCGCAGAACGTGGGGTGACAAACGTTCCGCATCAATGCCCGCAAGGATCGCATAGTGTTTGATACGATGCCAGAACGTCTGACGCGTCATTTGCTGCGCGCGGTTGCTGGGAAAGACGATATCCAGCGACTGACCGTTAAGCAGCCACGGCCTGCCGTGCTCGAAATAATTCTCGATCCAGTACACCGCTTCTTCACCCATCGGCACCAGACGTTCTTTGTTCCCTTTACCGATCACACGCACCACGCCCTGTCGCAGACTCAGGTCACTGAGCGTCAGCCCGACCAGCTCGGAAACACGCAAACCCGTGGCATACAGCAGTTCGAGCATCGCTTTATCGCGCAGTTCCAGGGGAACATCCACGCTTGGCGAAGCCAGCAGCGCATCGACCTGGGCTTCACTGAGATCCTTCGGCAGCCGCTGCGGTAATTTTGGTGAAGACAGTAATGCTGTCGGATCATCCTGACGCACTGATTCGCGGTTCATATACTGGAACAGACGGCGCATCGCACTGAGCAGACGCGCTGAACTGGTGGCTTTATATCCGCCTTCGATCCGCTCGGAGAGGAAAGATTGCAAATCCTCCGCGCTGACGTGCAGTAAATCAGTCTTATTGTGATGCAGCCAGCCCAGCAGCGTTTTGAGATCCTGCCGGTAAGACGAGAGCGTATTTTCAGCGAGATTTCGCTCAATCCACAGCATATCCAGAAACTGCTCTGTCAGACCCTGATCGGCCTGATTTACTTCCTGCTGAGCCTGCTCAGAGGTAACATCCTGAGCGTTCTCATGATCTTGTTTTGGCATTCCGACTCCTGCTTCCTGAGCACATACTGCGCCAGCCATTATGCCTTTCATGCATCCAAATCTGCTACACTCCTTGCCATTCGTATTCTTATGACGTTATGGCAACAAGCATGAAAATCGGACTTTTTTACGGTTCCAGCACCTGTTACACCGAAATGGCTGCGGAAAAAATTCGCGACATTCTGGGGGAAGAACTGGTTGATTTGCACAACATTAAAGATGTTGATCCTGATGTGATGGAAGACTACAGCATCCTGATCCTCGGCATCCCGACATGGGATTTCGGCGAAATTCAGGAAGACTGGGAAGCCGTCTGGAATCAACTCCCTACGCTTAAATTGCGCGGCAAAATTGTTGCCATGTACGGTATGGGCGACCAGCTCGGCTACGGCGAATGGTTCCTCGACGCGCTCGGTATGCTTTACCATCAGCTGGTGCCGCTGGGTGTGCGCTTTATCGGTTTCTGGCCGACGGAAGGCTTCGAATTTACCAGCCCGAAACCGCTGAGCGCCGATGGCAAACATTTCGTCGGGCTGGCTCTCGACGATGTGAATCAGTTTGATCTCACCGAAGAACGCCTGCAACAGTGGTGCGAGCAAATCCTGCTGGAAATGGACGCCCTGCTGTAACGCTTCGCCATTGTGATGCGTACACCATAAAAAGCATACGCCGCAAACTTCAGCCCGGTTCTGCCGGGCTACGCGGATGTGTGTTCAGCAGTATCTGGCGCAAATGCCGCCACTCTTCCTGACTCATGCTGTCCGACGCCAGCCACAAACGCTGCCTTCTGCTGCGCATGGCCTGCGCCAGACCGCCTTTGAGCTTTTCCCGACGCAGTGAAAGCAACGCGCCGTGGCTTATCATCCACACCGGTTGTTTAATCTGCCATTCATGACCACGCCACAAAAGACGGTGGTCATCCGTCAGAACAATTTCTCCTGTACGTGCCGTGATACGACGCTGGCTGCGGATGCATTCAAACAGCACCAGCAACAACAGCGTCATCCATACAGGCCAGTAACCCGCAGGCCAGGGTGCCAGCAAAATCAGCAGCATCACCGCACCGTAACATCCCAGTGAGAACAGCTGACTGCGCCAGGACACCCTCAGATCACATCGCCACAGGGCCACGGGCTTTGTTTCGCGTCTGGATAAGCGCGACCATGCGTTGCAATTCGGTGTCGTCCGGCTCGCCGTGATTCATCAGCCAGTTAAACAGATCAGGGTCATCACAAGTCAACAGGCGGACAAACACCTCTTTATCGGCCACGCTCAGCGAATCATATTCATGCTCGAAAAACGGCATGATAGAGATATCCAGCTCGCGCATACCACGGCGGCAGGCCCAGTGGACCCGGGAACGGTTATTAATATCCAGTGTATTTTTGCTTTCCATAACAAGGCTCTTTGTTGGGATACAGAACGTGAGTTTCTTTATGTCTGCGATGATTCTAACAGCGGCGCGTCATGCGACGTAACTTTTCAGTGCCCTGTTTTGTCAATCTACGTGATGTGCCGTAAAACCTGCTGAAAACCTGTCGTATGTTTTACATTCTCTGGAAGGCATCCCGTAAAAGGCACCAATAACTGTTTCCAAAGCGGATGGGCTCTTTTACCATGAGGTATCAGTCACATTTCATTGACCGGGATTAGAAAATGGCTAACGAATTTCCCTTTCCACCGCAAAAACCTTCAGCGTCCTCTCATCTGCCACTGACGTTGATCTCTCTGGAAGACTGGGCGCTGGTGACCATGACCGGCGCAGACACCATGAAGTACCTGCAAGGTCAGGTCACTGTGGATGTTGATGCGCTGGCCGCCGACAGCCACGTTCTTTGCGCGCATTGTGACGCGAAAGGAAAAATGTGGAGCAACCTTCGTCTGTTCAAACGCGGAGATGGCATGGCGTTTATTGAGCGTCGTAATTTGCGCGACACTCAGTTAACCGAAATGAAGAAATACGCGGTGTTTTCCAAAGTGACGTTCACCGCTGACGACGACGTCGTTTTGCTCGGAGTGGCAGGTTTTCAGGCGAGTGCCGCACTGACCGGTCTCTTTTCGACGTTGCCAACCGCTGAACAACAAGTCGTGCAACAGGATGAAACCACCCTGCTGCATTTCTCCCTGCCAGCAGAGCGTTATCTGATTGTGACCAGCCCGGAAAAAGCCCGTCAGGTAGTAGAGGAATTAGGCGAGCAAGCGCAGCGCAATGACAGCCAGCAGTGGCTGGCACTGGATATCGAAGCCGGTTTCCCGGTGATTGATACGCCAAACGCCGTGCAGTTTATTCCTCAGGCGACCAACATTCAGGCGCTCGACGGCATCAGCTTTACCAAGGGCTGCTACGCCGGTCAGGAAATGGTGGCGCGGGCAAAATACCGTGGTGCCAATAAACGCGCGCTTTACTGGTTGTCCGGCAAGGCGAGCAAAGTGCCCGCTCCGGCAGACGATCTTGAATTGCAGCTCGGGGAAAACTGGCGTCGAACCGGTACTGTTCTGGCTGCTGTTCAGCTCAGCGACGGCACGGTTTGGGTTCAGGCCGTGCTGAATAATGACCTGGAAGCCGACGCTAATCTGCGTGTACGCGAAGACGCCACCAGTCAGCTGAGCATTCAGCCATTACCGTATTCGCTGGAAGAAACGAAGTAGAAATAAATTAAGTAACAATAACTGACATCACCGCCTTCGATCCGCAAGGCGGTGAATATTCACTTAATCGTGATGGTGTTTTCCTTTGGCATTGAGCAAATCGACATAAGCCTGATCGACAAGCTCCTGCCGCTCGATACCTAGCTTTTCCAGTAAATTCTCAGCAATCGCAATACCCTGCTCCGGCATTTCCTCCTCATTTAACACCACTTCAAACTCGAGATAATCTCCCAGATGTTTTACCCGGTCGAGATGCAAACGGGTCTGACCGGTCAGGAATAACGTTCGCTGTTTGATGACTCGCCCCGCGGCGCCGTAAGCAAGCGTGAGCGTTTCACGCAGGCTGTCGGGATCCTGGGTTTCAGTCAGCTGGCAGAAACTGGTTTTCGGGCCTGCCTGATCCGGGCGCTGATAGAAAATCAGTTCACCACGATCGGGCGAAAAAGTGCGTAACTTCAGACGCCCGTGCGGACAAACAAAAAAGGTGTCGTCCTGATCAATGATGTCCGGCAATCCGTCGGCAAGCAGCGCCAGTTTCTCATACATTGCTGAAAAATCATCGATTCTGGCTTTGATTTCAATGTTTCTGGCCATCCGTCACTCCTTTAAAGGTTCACGCTTTTTTATCTGATTTAATCAATATCCCATGACCTTACAATGACATTCTGCGAAGCAGGCGCAAATTCTTTGTCACTCCTTCACGTATTTCCTGTCATTAGCAGATAAACTCCCCACATCGGGTGTTGCATGCACCTTTCACATCACGCCAGAAAAGGCCGGAGGCCAGAGTCCAGAATGATATGGATTATGCTTGCTGCAATTGTTGTGGTTTTTATTGTGGGTTATTGGTTTATGACGGCAGACACCCGCAAAGCGAACGCATCTCTCGCCAGTCTGTTGAAAATTAAGCCGGTTTATATTGATTCAATGCTGCTGGAAATGGGCAAACGACAGAGCCAGATGTTTATCCGCTCTATAAGCGGTGGCTACGCTGAAGAGATCCGCAAAGCAGCTTATGTTGTGTTTATTTATCAGACTTTTATAAAAGATGCCTCAGAGGAAAACATCGTCCGCTGGCGTAATATTCTGGTGCGCGCGCATTTGCCGCCACAGCTAAGCAGTGAACACGCCGAACTGGCACTGTTTTATTTCGCGGAACTGGATATCGAACCTTTCGAACTGGCGCAATTTCGCCGCGACTACAACCAGACTTATAACCAGATCCATCTGGTATAGACGCAAAAAAGCCGCTGGATCAGCGGCTTTCTTTCATCAGAGATAAGTGCGCGATTATCTGAATACGTTATCCAGATAGCTCGCCAGAATCTGACGTGAACTGAAACCGTGGCAAATTCCATAATAGGTTTCGTTGTCGCTGGAAACATCCAGCGGGAAATTCTTGTACGCATCACTACTGCGAAAAGATGCCGTCGGTTCGGCAAATCGTTCACTGCGCTCTTTCAGCGCCGGGTGTATTACCAGGGCAGTCCGGCCAAACCGCGCTTCCCGGTTTACATACACATAATGCTCGCCCCGGCGGTAACCGTAGGCTTTATCATCAACAAAATCGCGTTCAAACCCTGATGTTTCTAAAACGCGCGCCACTTCATCTGGCCGTAAATACATGGTTGCTCCTCGCTTCTTTAACCGCAAGGCGACCTTACCGCAATAACTCTGCCAGACAATGTGTTTATCCCGAATTTTGGCGTATTTAGGATTTATCTAAACACCTTAACCCTGAATCGAAAAGGGTTATTCCACCGGCGATTGGCGCGAAGTGTTCACCCACAATCTCAGCGTCAGCAACCAAGCGATCACGACCATAAACGCCGCCGCAAGATAAATAGACGGCGTGCCCAGATGCGAAATAATCAACCCGGCGACCGGTCCGGTGATACCCAGCCCGAGATCTAAAAAGGCAGAATACAAACCCAGCGCCGTGCCCTGATTTTGCGGCGGCACCTGTTTCACAGCCTCCACGCCCAGCGCAGGGAAAATAAGGGAAAAACCGGAGCCGGTAAGGAACGCGCCAAATTGTACTGACAGCGGATCGTGCCCCAGCCAGATCATCAGCAGCCCCGCGACCTCAAATACGAATGACACCAGCGAGACCCGCAGGCCGCCAAACCGGTTGATCATATTGCCGAAGACCAGTCGCGCGCCTACGAATCCGAGGCTGAATAAGGTGAGCGTGAACGCCGCCCCGCTCCAGCCTTTGTCCGCGTAATACAGCGTGATGAAGGTGGCGATAACGCCGAACCCGATAGTGCCAAAACCCAGTCCCAGTCCGTAAAGCCAGATGCGTCCGACCACTGCTTTAAAAGCAATACGTTTACCGGCAGTGACGGAAATCGCCGCTTTCATGCAGGCCAGAATGGCGGCAAACGCCGCAGCCACGATAATCAGAACCGCGACGCCCATCAGCCCGTAAGTGTGGTTGAGCAATACCCCGAGCGGCGCACCGACGGCCATTGCGCCATACGTCGCCACACCGTTCCAGGAAATGACCCTCGCCGTATGTTTCGCACCGACTGCACCAATGCCCCACAAGGTAGTTCCGGTGCTGCCGAAGCTTTCGCCCACGCCTAAGAAAACTCGCGCCAGACAAAGCAGCAGCAGGCTCGCCAGCGGATAAGCAGCAAACCAGAAAGCGATGGCGTAAAACACGCCGCTCATCCCGCAGCAAATCAGACCAAAAATCACCACCCGTTTAGGACCCAGTAGATCGGCGTAGCGCCCTGCGTGCGGACGGCTTATCAGGGTTGAGAAATACTGGACGCTGATCACCAGTCCGGCCAGCACAGAGTTATAGCCCAGCGTGTTATGCACGAAGCCCGGCAAAACGGCAAGCGGTAGGCCGATGGTCAGATAGACAACGAAGGTAAACAGCATGAACGACAAAATGCGTTTATTGAGCAGAGCGTTAGAACGAAGCGTACTTAAAGACATGGGCGGACCCGAAAATGAGATCACTGAGAGTGGAATCAACAGTATAAACAGGTTTCAGCGTCAAAACGGGCTAAAAATGTTATTGGCTGTAACGTGAATTTTGTTTTGCAGAGAAATCCGAGCCGCATCACGCCATGCCGCGTCCAGCCTGACTTGTTATCACAGCGTCATGGCCTGAAAAGCCCGATATTCACAGCCCTTTGTTCTTAAAGAACCATCCGGTACAACATTATGGTCTATGCTTAATTCAACAGTCACACAAGGAGAGACGGAATGTTTAAGAAAACAGATAAAGTAGAAAAAAATATTAATCAGGACGTAACCCTGCTGGCGGACACGTTGGATGAAGTGCTCCAGTCTGCAGGAGATAAATCTAAGGATGAATTAGATAAACTCCGCAGCAAAGCTCAGGGTGTTCTGCGTGATACACGTGCGCGTTTTAACACTGACAAAATCAGCCAGCAGGCACGTGATGCGGCGGCCAGTTCTAACGATTATGTGAAAGATAATCCGTGGTACGGCGTCGGTGCCGGTGCGGCAATCGGAATTGTTATCGGTGTCCTGCTGGGACGTCGTTAACTTAAAAAGGCAATTTGTGATGTCTCACTCCTGTGTCGGGAATATAGCTTAAAAAGCTGAGACATCCGCGTGGCTCCCTCATTGCCGTGCAATTGCTAAAAAGACGACGGAGCCTTCGGGCTCCGTTTTCTATTTCTGGCGCCGGGTCGCCGCCAGAACTTCTGCCAGTTGCCCGGTCAGCTCACCGGCCTGTTCTTGCGAAATGATATTCGGAAATCCCATCAGCAGCCCGTTCGGGCGCAACGCATCGCCACGCTCAGTGCGTTCAACCTGCCAGTCTGAAAGCGCCTGTACCGCCAGCCTCTGTTCGCGGGCATTTTTGGCGATTAGCGCATCATCCAGATTTCTATTCAGACTGGCAGATAACTGGATCCCGCCGACTTGCTGATTGACCTGCAATATGTCGGCCGGAAACTGCGCCGTCAGCGCCTGTTCGAGAAAGCCACGCCGCTGTGCATAGAGCTGACGCATTCTTTTAAGATGCCGGTAGAAATGCCCCTGTTCGATAAATTCCGCAATGCTGCTTTGCACCAGAGGCGGCGTGCCGCAAATCCGCAGCGGGCAATATGCCTCGATTTTATCCACCAGACTTTCAGGCACCACCACATAGCCGCAGCGCAGCGCCGGAAACATCACTTTGCTGAATGTCCCTGCGTAAATAACCCTTCCCTGTGTATCCAGGCTTTTCAGTGAAGGGAGAGGCTGACCGTGATAACGGAATTCGCTGTCATAGTCATCTTCGATAATCCAGGCCTGCTGTTTCGCCGCCCAGTCGAGCAGCGCCATGCGCCGCGATAAACTCATCGTCACACCGGTCGGGCTTTGGTGCGCGGGGGTCACAACGGCGAATCGCGCGTCAGGAAACTGCTTCACCGCCTGCGGGACATTCATGCCTTCAGCATCAACGTTCACCGCCATGGCAACCGCACCTGCCGCGCGAAAAAACGCCTGCGTCACCGGATAACCGGGGTCTTCCAGCCATACGCCGTCGCCGGGCTGGAGCAGACTGCCGATAATCAAATCCAGAACGGGCGCGTAGCCGCCACAGATAAAGACCTGCTCCGGACGGCAGGTAAATCCCCGGGAAAGTTGCAGATAGCGCGCCACCGCATTGCGCAATCCGTCGGTGCCTGCCAGCGGTGGATGGCCGAGATCGTTCATGCTGGTGTGACGGATTTGCCGCGAGACAATACGCGACCAGATAGCGCGGGGGAATTCATCCAGCGCCGGAAGCCCGAGCTGGAAAGGTAAAGAAGAAACAGAAGGCAGCATCGGGTTGATGGGTTTACGCACGGCGTCTTTCCTGACCGGCCTGGGTGCGGGAGCGGATAAACTTTCCGGGGCGCTGACCACTGTTCCGGCCTGTCCGCGGCTTTGCAAAAACCCTTCCGCCATCAGCAGACCATAGGCATTTTCCACCGTTGCGCGTGCCACACCGAGTTCACTGGCCAGCGCCCGCACCGACGGCACGCGGCTGTCGCGTTTAAGCTGACCGGCCATGATCGCCTGTTTTACCCGCTGATAAATCTGGCGGTAAAGCGGTTCTTTGTGCCGGGTATCGAGCTGAAAGGAAAGACTGAAGCCGCGCATCATGACCTGTTTAAATATGTATTTTATGGCCCTGTAGTATAGACCATGTGAAGCGTAAAGTAGCGGTCATTGAGGCGCACCGTGCGTCGCTATTAAATCCCAAAAATCCCAGAGGAAATCATCATGACTGCACTTCGCCTGCCTTACTATTCCCTGTCTGCTTCCGTGATGGAGCCGATGAAAGCGGCGCTCGGCGCGTTGGAAAACGGTCCGCTGGATAACGTGATTATCGAACTGGCATTCCTGCGTGTGTCACAAATCAACGGCTGCGCCTACTGTCTGGATATGCATTCCAAGGCGCTGCGTAAAATGGATGTCGCGCAGACCAAATTGGATCAGCTGGCGGGCTGGCAGGTCAGCCACGCGTATTCTGAACGTGAGCGCGCGGCGCTGGCCTGGGCAGAATCCCTTACGCTGGTAGCTGCAACCGGTGCGCCGGACAATGCGTTTGAACCCCTGAAAGCGCAATTCAGCGACGTGGAAATCTCAGAACTGACCTTTGCCATTGGCCTGATGAATGCATTTAACCGTCTTGCGGTAGGTATGCGCCAGTAATTTCACCGCTTAAAAAATGAACTGAAAAAAGTTTTCGCTCTCCAGCCCGCTTCCTGCGGGCTTTGCCGTTTTTGCAATAAGCAAATTTATAAAATCTACATATTGTGTGGTTGAAAATTTAAATCACCACATCTAGTATTCAATGCATCGGGGCGCCACGACGGCACCGACTCTCGCGCCTTTCCCCCGGCTGAAACAGCCGCACAGCGGGCAGGCAAAAATTGTCTCTGATTTCTTACTAGATGGAAATACGAATCATGAGCATTATTATTTACAGCAAACCAGACTGTGTCCAGTGCAACGCGACTTACCGTGCATTAGATAAACAAGGTATCGCTTACGAAGTTGTCGATTTGACTCAGGATGAGCAGGCTCTCGGGCAGGTTCGTGCGATGGGATATCAGCAGGTTCCGGTAATTGTGGCTGGTGACGACCACTGGTCTGGTTTCCGCCCGGACAAAATCAGCGCCCTGCGCCAGCTTCAGAACGCGTTCTGAGGCCCGGCGGATGAATCCGTTGGTCTATTTTTCCAGCAGTTCAGAAAACACCCATCGCTTCGTCGGCAGAACAGGATTGCCGGCGATCCGCATCCCGATAGATCGTCAGCCTGAAAAATTGCGCGTCGACACACCCTACATTTTGGTGGTGCCGAGCTACGGGGGCGGATCGGCCAAAGGCGCGGTGCCGACACAAGTGATCCGTTTTCTCAACGATGAACATAACCGTTCACTCATCCGCGGCGTTATCGCCGCCGGTAACACCAACTTCGGCGCAGCGTATTGTATTGCCGGCGATATTATTTCCCAGAAGTGTCAGGTGCCTTACCTGTATCGCTTTGAATTGCTGGGAACGCCGGAAGACGTTGCAAAGGTCAGACAGGGAGTAACAGAATTTTGGCAGCGACAGAACTAGCAATCACCGACCCCGGCACCCGCAGTCCGGACTATCACGCGCTTAACGCGATGCTGAATCTGTTCGACGCTAACGGCCAGATCCAGTTTGATAAAGACCGCCTGGCTGCGCGCCAATACTTTCTGCAACACGTCAATCAGAACACGGTGTTCTTCCATAATCTGGCGGAAAAGCTGCGTTATCTGGTGGAAGAAGGCTATTACGAAGCCGCCGTACTGGATCAGTACGCTTTCGACGATATTAAAGCGTTATTCAAACAGGCTTACGCCAAAAAATTCCGCTTCCAGACCTTTCTGGGCGCGTTCAAGTATTACACCAGTTACACGCTGAAAACCTTCGACGGCAAGCGCTATCTCGAGCGTTACGAAGACCGCGTATGTATGGTGGCGATGACGCTGGCACGCGGCGACATCAAACTTGCCAGCCATTTTGTTGATGAGATTATTTCCGGCCGCTTTCAGCCAGCCACTCCGACGTTCCTTAACTGCGGCAAAAAACAGCGAGGCGAACTGGTCTCCTGCTTCCTGTTGCGCATTGAAGACAACATGGAATCCATCGGACGCTCGGTCAACTCGGCGTTGCAGCTTTCCAAACGCGGTGGCGGCGTGGCCTTTATGCTGACCAACATCCGCGAAGTGGGCGCGCCGATTAAGCGCATCGAAAACCAGTCTTCCGGCGTTATTCCGATCATGAAAATGCTGGAAGATGCATTCTCTTATGCCAATCAGCTGGGTGCGCGTCAGGGCGCTGGCGCGGTCTATCTGAACGCCCACCATCCGGATATTCTGCGCTTCCTCGATACCAAACGCGAAAACGCCGACGAAAAAATCCGTATAAAAACGCTGTCGCTGGGCGTAGTTATTCCGGATATCACTTTCGAGCTGGCGAAGAATAACGAGGATATGTACCTGTTCTCGCCGTATCACGTCGAGAAAGTCTACGGTGTGCCGATGTCTGAAATCAGCATCAGCGAAAAATACCGCGAGATGGTGAATGACAAGCGCATTCACAAAAGCAAAATCAACGCGCGTGAATTCTTCCAGGTGCTGGCGGAAATTCAGTTCGAATCCGGCTATCCGTACATGATGTTTGAAGACACGGTTAACCGCGCCAATCCGATCAAAGGTCGCATCAACATGAGCAATCTGTGTTCGGAGATTTTGCAGGTCAATTCGCCGACGATCTACGGCGAAGACCTGTCTTATCAGGAAATTGGCAAAGACATTTCCTGCAATCTCGGCTCGCTGAATATCGCCTCAGCGATGGATTCGCCGGACTTTGGTAATACTGTAGAAATGGCGGTTCGTGCGCTGACGGCGGTGTCAGACATGAGTAACATCCGCTCCGTGCCGTCTATTGATCAGGGGAATCAGGATTCGCACGCCATCGGCCTCGGCCAGATGAATCTGCACGGTTATTTATGCCGTGAGCGTATTTATTACGGCTCGGAAGAAGGGCTGGATTTCACCAATATCTATTTCTGCACCGTGGCTTTCCATGCGATCCGCGCCTCAAACCAGATCGCCATCGAGCGCCAGCAGTCGTTTAAAGGTTTCAAAGATTCCACTTATGCCAGCGGCACCTATTTCGACAAATATGTCGATGATGCACAGGCCGCGAAATGGCAGCCGAAAACCGACCGCGTGCGAGAACTGTTTTCTGATGCCGGAATTACTCTTCCTGCCCCCGCAGACTGGGCGGCGCTGAAAGACTCCGTGATGCAGCATGGCCTGTATAACCAGAATTTACAGGCGGTGCCGCCGACCGGTTCTATTTCTTACATCAATAATTCGACGTCGAGTATTCACCCGATTGTTTCCCGCGTAGAAATCCGCAAAGAGGGCAAGATTGGCCGTGTGTATTATCCGGCGGCGTTTATGACCAACGACAATCTGGATTACTACCAGGATGCTTACGAAATCGGCCCGGAAAAAATCATTGATACCTACGCCGAAGCCACGCAGCACGTCGATCAGGGGTTGTCACTGACGCTGTTCTTCCGTGATACCGCCACCACGCGCGACATCAATAAAGCGCAGATTTACGCCTGGCGCAAAGGCATCAAAACCATTTATTACATCCGTCTGCGCCAGATGGCGCTGGAAGGCACCGAAGTTCAGGGCTGCGTTTCCTGCACGCTGTAACCGATTGAAAGGACTTAAAAGATGAGCGCAGTAAAACAATTGTTAGTGCCACAACCGGTCAGCAAAGCCATCAACTGGAACAAAATCCAGGATGATAAAGATCTCGAAGTATGGAACCGACTGACGTCGAATTTCTGGCTGCCGGAAAAGGTACCGCTGTCGAATGATATTCCGTCCTGGGCGACGCTGAGTGCGCAAGAGAAACAGCTGACGATCCGCGTGTTTACCGGCCTGACGCTGCTCGATACCGTGCAAAACGTGGTCGGCGCACCGACGCTGATGAAAGACGCGGTGACACCGCACGAAGAAGCGGTTTACTCGAATATCTGCTTTATGGAAGCGGTGCATGCGCGTTCTTACAGCTCGATTTTCTCGACGCTGTGCGCCACCGTGGACGTGGATGAGGCTTACCGCTGGAGTGAAGAAAACGTCGCGCTGCAGAATAAAGCGGCGATCATTTTGTCGTATTACGACGGCGAAGATCCGCTGATGAAAAAAGTCGCCAGCGTATTCCTCGAATCGTTCCTGTTTTATTCCGGTTTCTATTTGCCGATGTACTGGTCGAGTCGCGCCAAGCTAACCAACACTGCGGACCTGATCCGTCTGATCATCCGCGATGAGGCGGTTCATGGCTACTACATCGGTTATAAATTCCAGAAAGCACTGGCGCTGGAAAGCGTAGAGCGTCAGCGGCAGATCAAAGAGCAGGCGTTTGATCTGATTCAGGATTTGTACGACAACGAGATCCGCTACACCGAAGAATTGTACGACGGTGTGGGCTGGAGCGAAGACGTGAAGAAATTCCTGCATTACAACGCCAACAAAGCGCTGATGAATCTCGGCTACGAAGCTCTGTTCCCGGCCAGCATGGCAGATGTCAATCCGGCGATCCTTTCCGCATTATCGCCAAACGCCGACGAAAACCACGACTTCTTCTCCGGATCCGGATCGTCGTATGTGATCGGTAAAGCCGTCAACACCGAAGACGAGGACTGGGATTTCTAAAAACTCCCTCCCCTTCGCAAGGGAGGGAGTTAAATAAATGCCACTTTCTGATGTTGCCGTTATTTTTCTCAGCGTTAGTATAGAAACAGTGTTTCAAAACCCTACGCTATCAGAAAAAGGAAACATCATGCCGTATCAGGCCTCACCCTCCCGCTATGAAACCATGCAATTTCGCCGCTGCGGTCAGAGCGGCTTAAAACTCCCTGCACTGTCCCTCGGTCTCTGGCACAGCTTCGGTCATGTCTGTCAGCTGGAATCACAGCGAGGATTGCTGCAAAAAGCCTTTGATTTAGGCATCGCCCATTTTGATCTGGCCAATAACTACGGCCCGCCTCCGGGCTCTGCCGAAGAGAACTTTGGCCGGTTGCTGAAGCAGGATTTTGGCCCATACCGCGATGAGCTGATTATCTCCACCAAAGCCGGTTACGACATGTGGCCGGGTCCGTACGGTTCCGGCGGTTCGCGCAAATACCTGCTGGCGAGCCTGGATCAAAGCCTGCAGCGCATGGGACTGGATTACGTCGATATCTTTTATTCGCACCGCGTGGATGAAGAAACGCCGATGGAAGAAACCGCAGCGGCGCTGGCTTATGCGGTGCAAAGTGGTAAAGCGTTGTATGTCGGGATTTCGTCTTATTCGCCGGAACGTACACAGAAAATGGCTGAACTGCTGCGCGAGCTGCAAGTGCCGCTGCTTATCCATCAACCTTCTTATAATTTGCTGAACCGCTGGGTGGATAAGAGCGGCCTGCTGGATACACTGGAGCAAAATGGCGCAGGATGTATTGCGTTCACGCCGCTGGCGCAAGGTTTGCTGACTGGCAAATACCTTAACGGTATTCCGGACGGTTCGCGCATGCAGGTGGAAGGCAATAAAGTGCGCGGGCTGAACGCCAAAATGCTGTCAGAAGAGAATCTGAACAGTCTGCGGTTGCTCAATGAAATGGCGCAACAGCGCGGGCAGACGATGGCGCAGATGGCGCTGAGCTGGCTGCTGAAGGATGACCGTGTGACGTCAGTGCTGATTGGTGCCAGCCGTCCGGAACAATTGGACGAAAACGTCAAGGCTCTGGAAAATCTGCGTTTTACCGCAGAAGAACTGACGGCGATTGATAAGCATGTTGCAGATGGTGAATTAAATCTGTGGCAGGCATCTTCGGATAAATAAGCGATACATTATCCATAAATCATTACGGGCGGATTATAAAAATTAATCCGCCCGTTATTGCATACTTTATTTCTAACTCATTATTTCCAGGCGCCGCGCCGTTTCGTAATGATCAACCCAGTACTGATTATCCAGTGATGATATTGTCACGCCTTCAATTTTTGATGCGTGAATAAACTGATTATCACCAACATAAACGCCGACATGACGATCGCGCGACGATGTTTTGAAAAAAACCAGGTCTCCGGGCTTGAGGTCGTTTTTGCTGATCTTCTTCCCATCTTTTATTTGCTGGAACGTCGTTCTCGGCAACTGCTGATGCAGGGAAGCATTGAAGAGATGCTGCATCAGCGCTGAACAATCCACGCCTTTATGGGTGGTGCCGCCCAGACGATAATGCGTTCCCTTCCAGTTGGAATATTCAGACAGTAATGAAGCTTTAATCGTTTTTGAGTTGCCGTTTCCCACTTCATATACCGGGGATTCTTTTAAATTAAAAAGCTCTTTATGGGAGAAATTATGATTATTTATAGACGCAAATTCCTTTGGCATATCAAAGGCAAAGGAATGTGTGCTAAATAATACCGGGGCAAAAATCAGTAATGCCGAGACAAACGTTTTAATACGAAACATGCGCGACTTCTTTTAACGAAAATACCATTAATCCTTACCTGAGAACCCGGTGACGGTGCGGGTGACTCCTCTTTGAGTGCGC
The DNA here is from genome assembly GCF_019049625.1 of Rahnella ecdela. Lineage (GTDB taxonomy): Bacteria > Pseudomonadota > Gammaproteobacteria > Enterobacterales > Enterobacteriaceae > Rahnella > Rahnella ecdela. The sequence continues at coordinate 24,333 of NZ_JAFMOY010000123.1, read as the reverse complement.
AAATAATAACCGCAGAATAATAAATAACCAGCCGGTAATGTGTCCAAAATTAGACCCAAAACAATTTTGTCTGTGAAACCAACCCCTTTAGTAAAAGGGGTTGGTTGAAACGTAAGGGCTACTCAGGAGAAGAATTTCGCCAGTACAAACAGTCCGACAGAAACATTGATAGCACCGCCGATGCGGGTGGCGATTTGCGCAAAAGGCATCAGGGTCATGCGGTTGCCGGAAGTCAGAATCGCCACGTCGCCGGTGCCACCCTGCCCGCTCTGACAACAGGAAACGATCGCCACATCAATCGGATGCATACCGATTTTCTTGCCGACGTAAAAACCGGTGCCCACCAGCGCCAGCACCGTGGTGACGATCACCAGCAGGTTCTGAATTGTGAAAGCATTAATCAGTTCCTGCCACGGCGTAATCGCCACGCCCACCGCGAACAGCACCGGATAGGTCACTGCGGTACGGAAGAATTTGTACACCGTCATCGAACCGTGCTGAATCGTCGGTGAAACGCCGTTCGCCAATTTCACCAGCACCGCCGTAAACAACATGCCGACCGGCGCGGGCAGGCCGATCCATTTTTGTCCTAGCATCCCGACCATGTACAACAGGATCGCCAGCAGAGCGCCACAGGCCAGTGCATTCACGCCAGGATTGCCTTCGAATTCGTCAGTCCCGCTGCCCAGCGCCCCTTTTTTCGATGGCATCAGCTGCCCTTCGCCGGTCAGATGCGGGTAGCGTTTACCGAGCTGATTGAGCACACCCGCCAGCACAATCGCCGTCAGGCCACCGAGCATGACGATCGGCAGAATACGTCCCAGCACTACACCCTGCTCCATATGCAAAATGGTCGCATAGCCCATCGACAGCGGGATCGCGCCTTCACCTACGCCACCGGCCATGATCGGCAAGATCAGGAAGAAGAAGGTTTGCATCGGCGGTAAACCTAACACGGTGCCCATCGCCATACCGGCGATCATCCCGACGACTTCGCCACACAACATCGGCACGAAAATACGCATAAAGCCTTGGATCAGAACCTGCCGGTTCATGCTCATGATGCTGCCGACGATAATGCAACAGATGTAGAGATACAAAATGTTAGTGGATTTATAGAATTTAACCGTGGAATCCACGACGACATCAGGCAGCAAACCGTAATGCACCATCGCAGATGGAATAAAAGTGGCGCAAATCGCTGCCGCACCGAGCTTGCCGACCACCGGTAAGCGCTTGCCGAATTCTCCGCAGGCAAATCCGAAGAAAGCCAGCGTCGCGACCATCACCACAATGTCACTCGGCAGTTTACCGTTCAGGCAGTCGAGCAGGATCAATACGCCCGCCAGCAGGAAGAACGGCAGCGGGATAATGCCTATCTTGTAGTTATCGAGAATGTGCCACCATTTTTGCCTGGCTGAAATACCGGAAGCTTTCGCCTCTTTGACTGCGATGTAGGAATCGTCGGTTGTGCTCATGACATTGCCTCTTTCTTATAAATACTTTTCTTATTGATGTTCTGAGCATAAGAAAACAGCAGGTCAGCCGGATGTGAGTTTGTTCAAATTAAAACCGCAGGGATTAAGGTTGTTATGGTGTTTATGGCGTTAATGTTATTTGATTTATAAGGATTATCAGATTTGTAGTAAAACGCCCTATTACCCTTGTAATCACTGAGTGAATTCATCGCTATTTAGATTGCCTGTTCACAACTCTGTCTTTATCCGATTACTGCCTTAACTGGCCCGTGGTACGCTTATTCAATGTGTGTCTTTACGTTGATGTTGCCGCAGGCCGTATGAAACTCCGAATGCCTTTTCAGGTAAAACTCTTTTTATCTCTGGTGGTATTTTCCTGCCTGTTGCTGGTGCTGCTGGGCGCTATTTTATTTCATATTATCGACCGTCAGTTGCATCATGACCTCGGCCAGCGTGCACGTGTTCAAGCCAGTGAAATCGCGCTGATGCCGGGACTGGCGCAAAAAGTTCAGGCAAGGGACATTGCAGGCATCGCCAGACTTATTCAGCCACTGCGCGATAAAAGCGATGCCAGTTATATCGTGATCGGGGATACCCGCGAGCTGCATCTTTATCATTCCGAATCGCCGGAGCGTATCGATCTGCCAATGATTGGTGGTGATAACGCCGAAGTGCTGGCGGGCAAAACCATTATTTCCGTCAGACAAGGCGGCATCGGCGTTTCGTTGCGCAGTAAAGCGCCTATTCTGGATCAAAATAATCATGTCATCGGTATTGTCTCCGTCGGTTATCTCACCTCTTATATAGATAATATTAACGGTCACCGTCTGGCGCAGGCCGCTTTATACGGTTTGCTTCTTCTATTACTGCTGTTTATTTTTTCGTGGATGTTTACCCGCAACGTTAAAAAACAGATGTTCTGGCTGGAACCTAAAGATATAGCGCTGCTGGTTCGCCAGCAAAAAGCCTTGCTGGAAGCGATGTATGAAGGTGTGTTTGCGATTAACGCTGAGAAACAGCTGATCTCCATCAACCGCGCTGCACGCGAGCTGCTCGATATCCATCAGCCCGAAAACGAACTGCTGGGGAAACCGCTCAATGAAGTGCTTGAGACGCCGCCCACCTTCTTCACGCAAAGCGGTATCAGTGAAAATAACAGTCAGCATGATCAGATTACGGTGCTGAACCAGAGACAGGTGATCGTCAACCGCGTACCGATAGAACTCGAACCGGGCAAGGAAAGCGGCTGGGTGTTCAGTTTCCGCGATAAAAACGACATTAATACGCTGAGTAGTCAACTGAGTCAGGTGAAACGTTACGCGGACAATCTGCGCATCATGCGCCACGAACAGCTGAACTGGACCGCGACCCTGGCGGGTTTGCTGCAGATGCAGCGTTACGATGATGCAATGCACTATATTCAGGCGCAGTCTGAAGGTGCGCAGGCGGTACTGGATTTTGTTTCGGCACGCTTCACCTCACCGGCGCTGTGCGGCTTGCTGCTGGGGAAATACGTCAGTGCGCGGGAAAAAGGCGTCGAGTTGCGTTTCGATCCCGCTTGTCAGCTAACCCGCATTCCGGCGGCGATCACTGAAACCGAGCTGATGTCGGTAGTCGGTAATTTGCTGGATAACGCTGTGGATGCGACGCTGAAAGCGCTTACGCCTTCTGCGCCGGTAGAACTGTATATTTCCGACAGGAATCAGGAGTTGCTGATTGAAGTTGCCGATCAGGGCAGCGGCGTGGACGATGCCCTGAAGCCACATCTGTTTGAACAGGGCGTGACGAGCAAGCCCTCAAGCGGCCATGAGGCGACCGGCGCAGAACACGGTATCGGGCTTTATCTGGTAGCCGGATATGTCCGTCAGGCCGGTGGCAGCATCGAAATCTCAGACAATACGCCGCAAGGTACGATATTTTCAGTCTTTATCCCGACTTCGGCGGATGCTTTAACAGGAACGAATCATGAATAACAGCAGCGCTCTTGATGTGGTGATTGTGGAAGACGAGCCGCATCTGGCCGGACTGCACCGCGATTTCATCGAGCAAAATTTCAATCTGCGTGTCGTGGGCATCGCCGCGACGCTGGAACAGGCGCGCTCGTTGCTGCGTCTGCATGAGCCACGACTGATTTTGCTCGATAATTATTTACCAGACGGCCAGGGTGTGGATCTTATCGACAGCGCGCTGTTGAAAAGCTTCGATTGCACAGTAATTTTCATTACCGCCGCCAGCGACATGCAAACCTGTAGCCATGCGATGCGCAGCGGCGCGTTCGATTACATTATTAAACCGGTGTCTTTCCACCGGCTGCAAAGTTCGCTGGAACGTTTTATGCAGCTGGTGCAAACGCTGCGCAATGTGAAAGTGGTCGATCAGCGGGCGCTGGATAAGTTGTTCAATCTGCCCGCCAGCGATACGCCGGCAGCCCCTTCTGCTAAAGGCATCGAGCCGAATACGCTCGAACTGGTTCAGCGCGTTTTCAACGCGAAACCGAACGTCAGCTGGTCTGTAGAAGAGGTTGTTGAGGAAGTTGGGATCAGTAAAACGACAGGCCGTCGTTATCTGGAATATTGCGTGGAAATTGGCTTTATCGGGGTCGAGATGCAGTACGGAAATATCGGCCATCCGAGACGATTATATCGCAAAATAGCAGACCAGGAAAAATCCGTATCCTGAGTCTGAATTTTGGCCTTTTCCCATGACGAATTTCGCTCTCTCTGCCGGTGTTCTCACCGGCGAATTTCCGGCAGACACCGCCGGTTCTGGTCAATATTTCTCAGCACATGCATCTTTCAGACAACTGGTAAATTTGCGGCGTTCACTCAAATCTGAAATCTCTATTTACACCTGTAAAAACACACGGAGCCACACGCATTAACTCCCTATAAATCACGCAATTACCGCTTCCTAAAACCCCACAAAAACAAAAGATATTATTGCCAATAAAAACAATAAGTTAATTATATTTCCGACAGGTATATCAGTCAGTTAATTAGAGAAGTCCACTCAGAATTTAGCGCGGGATAATTTGTCATTTATTGTCAGCCCTAACTTACCTAAATTAAACACTGAAAATACAGATAAATACGCCATCACAAACACAATCATGAATATTCCCCGGAAACATTGAGACTTGTCTCAGAATTTCGATGTGTTAGGGTATATGCCGTTCACTATTTTGTTACAGGCAAAATCCTATACGGTCCAACACAAAAACTAGATATCGAGCCGATACGGCTATTTATATCCAAGGAATGCACATTGCATGGCAATTAAAATCGAAGTAAAGAATCTTTATAAGGTCTTTGGCGAAAACCCGGATCGCGCTTTCAAGATGATTGACGCAGGCAAGGGTAAAGAAGAAATTTTTGAGAAAACCGGTCTTTCACTTGGCGTTAAAAATGCCAGTCTGGCCATTGAAGAAGGCGAGATTTTCGTCATCATGGGGTTATCCGGTTCCGGTAAATCCACCATGGTACGCCTTCTCAATCGTCTGATAGAGCCCACCCGTGGCGAAGTCCTGATCGACGGCGAAGACATCGCCAAAATCTCAGAATCAAAATTGCGCCAGGTGCGCCGCAGTAAAATCAGTATGGTGTTTCAGTCGTTTGCGCTGATGCCACACCTGACCGTGTTGAATAACACCGCGTTTGGTATGGAACTGGCCGGTGTCCCGGTCGAAGAGCGCAATGCCAAAGCGATTGACGCGTTGCGTCAGGTCGGGCTGGAAAACTATGCCAATTCTTATCCTGATGAATTGTCGGGCGGTATGCGCCAGCGTGTCGGTTTAGCTCGCGCGATGGCCAATAACCCTGACATTCTGCTGATGGATGAAGCCTTCTCGGCGCTTGATCCGTTAATTCGTACCGAAATGCAGGATGAGCTGGTGAAGCTTCAGGCGCAGCATCAGCGCACCATCGTGTTCATTTCCCATGATCTAGACGAAGCCATGCGCATTGGCGACCGCATCGCCATTATGCAGGGCGGCGAAGTAGTGCAGGTCGGCACACCGGAAGATATTCTCAACAATCCGGCCAACGACTATGTGCGCACGTTTTTCCGTGGCGTCGATATCAGTCAGGTATTTAGTGCCAAAGACATTGCCCGCCGTCGTGGCGCGCTTATTCGTAAAACCCCCGGTTTTGGTCCGCGTGCCGCTCTCAAGCTGCTCGAAGACGAAGACCGCGAATATGGTTATGTGCTTGAACGTGGACAGAAATTCATCGGCGTAGTGTCGATTGAATCCCTGAAAACTGCGCTGAAAGCCAATCTGACGCTGGAAAGCGCACTGCTGGAATCTCCGGCATCCGTGCAGGCAGATATGCCGCTCAGCGAACTGATTTCCTATGTCGCCGCCGCGCCTTGCGCCGTGCCGGTGGTCAATGAGGACAATAACTATATCGGCATTATTTCCAAAGCCATGTTGCTTCAGGCTCTGGATAAAGAAGGGGGTAACGAATGAGTCTTTCAAGCATACATAACACTATTGTTCAGCACGCACAGGCCGCTCAGGCACAGGTTCCCGACGCGTCCGTCGATCCGTGGGGTGCCGATAACGCCAGTAGCAGCGTTGCGGCTCAGCCCGATGCTGCCGCGAACGCCGCGGCCAGCAGCGATCCGTGGGGGGGCGCCAGCGATGCCGCGACCAGCACTCCGGACACCACGCACCACGCCGCAGCTCAGGCCAATGACTGGCTGACCGTCGCGCCTGAACATCATCAGCATTTTAATATTCTCGATCCGTTTCACAACACGCTGATCCCGCTAGACCATTGGGTCACCCACGGGATCGACTGGCTTGTGACCAACTTCCGCCCGGTATTCCAGGGGATCCGTGTGCCGGTCGATTTCGTACTGAGCGGTTTCCAGCACGGTCTGGAATCTCTGCCAGCACCGATTGCGATCCTGGTCTTCGCGCTGCTCGCCTGGCAAATGGCCGGTTTCGGTATGGGTGCTGCCACGCTGGTGTCACTGGTGCTGATCGGCGCAATCGGTGCCTGGTCACAGGCCATGGTGACGCTGGCGCTGGTGCTGACCTCGCTGTTCTTCTGTATTTTGATAGGCTTGCCGCTCGGCATATGGCTGGCCCGCAGTCAGAGGGCCGCCAAAATTATCAGGCCATTGCTTGATGCCATGCAGACTACGCCTGCATTCGTCTATCTGGTGCCAATCGTCATGCTGTTTGGTATCGGGAACGTGCCGGGTGTGGTGGTGACGATTATCTTCGCCCTGCCGCCGGTGGTGCGTCTGACTATTCTGGGTATCAATCAGGTACCGGAAGACCTGATCGAAGCCGCGAAATCTTTCGGTTCCAGCCCGAGCCAGATGCTGTTTAAAGTTCAGCTGCCGCTGGCGATGCCGACCATCATGGCCGGCATTAACCAGACGCTGATGCTGGCGCTGTCGATGGTGGTTATCGCCTCGATGATCGCGGTCGGTGGTCTGGGTCAGATGGTACTGCGTGGTATCGGCCGTCTGGACATGGGTCTGGCATCAGTCGGTGGTGCGGGTATTGTTATCCTCGCCATTATCCTTGACCGTCTCACCCAGTCGATGGGTCGCGACAGTCGCAGTAAAGGCGGTCACCGCTGGTTCACCCGCGGTCCTGTCGGTCTGGTGATGAAACCTTTCACTAAGAAAGCCTGATTCACCCGCTGCACTTTTCCCGGCAGTTCGCTGCCGGGAACTTTCAAAAAGCTAAAACATCGCAGTCCACTCTTACGTATTCATAAGCCACAAACTTAAAAAGAATAAGGGTTCACCATGCGCACAACTCAGAAAAAAGCACTCATCCTCGCATTATCTATTGCGACACCCGCCGCTTTCGCTGCTGATTTACCGGGCAAAGGCGTGATCGTCAAACCGTTGCAAAGCACCATCGCAGAAGAAACTTTCCAGACCGAACTGGTTAACCGCGCACTGCAAGAACTGGGCTACGACGTTCAGCAAACCGGTGAAGTGGATTACAACGTCGCCTATACCGCGATTGCCAGTGGCGATTCCACTTATATGGCGGTGAACTGGGATCCGCTGCAAAAAGATATGTATGCCTCAGCCGGTGGCGACCAGAAATTCTACCGTCAGGGCACGTACATCGGCGGCGCAGCGCAGGGTTATCTGATCGACAAGAAAACCGCGGACAAATATCACATCCACGATTTGTCGCAGCTGAAAGACCCGAAAATCGCCAAATTGTTTGACGCCGACGGTGACGGTAAAGCCGATATGGCAGGCTGTAATCCGGGCTGGGTCTGCGGTCAGGTGATCAGTACACAACTCAAAGCTTATGGCCTGAACGATACCGTGACGCAAAATGAGGGCAACTATTCGGCCATTATTGCTGACACCCTCACCCGCTTTAAATCCGGCAAACCGGTGCTCTATTACACCTGGACGCCGTACTGGGTCAGTAACGAGATGAAACCGGGCAAAGACGTGGTCTGGCTGACGGTGCCGTTCTCTGCTAATCCGGGCTCTCTGAAAGACATGGACACCACGCTGCCGAACGGCAAGAACTACGGTTTCCCGGTCAACAACGAACACATCGTGGCGAATAAAGCCTGGGCAGAGAAAAACCCGGCGGCCGCGAAACTGTTCGCCATCATGAAATTGCCACTGGCTGATGTGAATGCGCAGAACTTGCGGATGCACGAAGGTGAATCTTCTTCCGAGGATATTCAGCAACACGTCGACGGCTGGATCAAGGCGCATCAGGCGACCTTCGATGGCTGGATCAAAGAAGCTGCCGCTGCTGCAGCAAAATAATAATCAAAGATAAAATCTGAGGAATTTATGAAAAAGACAGGACTCTGGGCGCTCGCCGCTCTTACAACATTTGCCACAGCTACCACCTTCGCCGCCGATCTGCCGGGTAAAGGCATTAAGGTTACGCCAATTCAGAGCAGCATCAGCGAAGAAACCTTCCAGACTGAGCTGGTAAACAAAGCGCTGGAAAAACTGGGCTACGATGTTCTGCCAATTCGCGAAGTCGATTACAACGTGGGCTATACCACTCTGGCTGCCGGTGATGCGACCTTTACCGCCGTTAACTGGACGCCGCTGCATGATGAAATGTACAAAGCAGCCGGTGGCGATAAGGTCTTTTACCGCGAAGGCACATATATCACGGGCGCGGCACAAGGCTGGCTTATTGATAAGAAAACCGCCGATAAGTATCACATTACCAATGTCGCTCAGCTGAAAGACCCGAAACTGGCAAAAATTTTTGATACCAACGGCGACGGTAAAGCCGATCTGACCGGTTGTACACCAGGCTGGGGTTGTGAAGCGGTGCTGAATGAACAGCTGAAAGCTTTTGGTCTGGAAGATACCGTGACCAACAATCAGGGTAACTATGCTGCGATGATCGCCGATACCATTACGCGCTACAAAGAAGGCAAACCTGTGTTTTATTACACCTGGACGCCGTACTGGGTGAGCAGCATTATGGTGCCGGGCAAAGATGTTGTGTGGTTGCAGGTGCCATTCTCCGTGGTGCCTGGCGAGAAAAACGCCAACACTGAGCTGCCAAATGGCAAGAACTACGGTTTCCCGGTCAGCACCATGCGTATCGTAGCGAACCGCGCCTGGACTGAGAAAAACCCGGCAGCGGCAAAACTGTTTGCCATCATGAAACTGCCTTTGAAAGACATTAATGCGCAGAACGCTGCTATGCACGCTGGTCAGAATTCAGAAGCCGATATCAACGCACAGACTGACGGCTGGATCAAAGCCCACCAGGAAGTGTTCGATGGCTGGATTAAAGAATCATTGGCTGCTGCGAAATAACACAGCACGAACGTTGTAAGATCAGCGGGCGGGGAGAAATCCCCGCCCGTTTTATTGTGGGTGTATAAAAAAAACGCTATTGCAAAACCAAATAGTTGCCATGAAAACTATTCATTGGTTTAATATTTCAACTAAAACGATAATCGTTTTTCGCATTCCCCTGCTTCTTCAATAAGATCTGTTATCCCCATTATGAAAAAAACGACCACACATTCTGCACTCAGCCCGGCGCTGATTATTCTGATGGCGGTAGCCACCGGGCTCGCCGTCGCCAGTAACTATTACCCGCAACCGCTGCTCGAAACTATCGCGCGCGCGTTTGATCTTTCCGTCAATCAGGCCGGTTTTATCGTCACCGTGGCCCAGCTTGGTTATGCCTGCGGGCTGATGTTTATCGTGCCGCTGGGCGATATGTTCGAACGCCGCAGTTTAATCGTGCTGATGACGTTGCTTTCCGCCGCTGGATTACTGATCACCGCTATGGCACCCACGCTGACCATCATGCTGATCGGCACGGCACTGACCGGGCTGTTCTCGGTCGTGGCGCAGATTCTGGTGCCGCTGGCCGCCACGCTGGCGGAACCGGAACGTCGCGGTAAAGTGGTCGGGCTGATTATGTCCGGTCTGTTACTGGGCATTCTGCTGGCGCGAACTGTCGCCGGTCTTCTGGCGTCGTTGGGTGGCTGGCGCACTGTTTACTGGGTGGCGAGCGCGCTGATGATCGTCATGGCGCTGGTCTTGTGGCGCAAGCTGCCGAAACACCAGCAACATACCGACCTTAATTATCCGCAACTGCTGAAATCCATTTTCACGCTGTTCATCCACACGCCGGTTTTACGCACACGTGCACTTATCGGCATGTTTTGTTTCGCTAACTTCAGCATTTTGTGGACCTCAATGGCGTTCCTGCTGGCAGGCCCGGCGTATCACTATTCCGAAGCGGTGATCGGGCTATTCGGGCTGGTAGGTGCCGCTGGGGCGCTGGCGGCGACCCGCGCAGGACATCTGGCGGATAAGGGCAAAGCGCATCTGACCACCACGGCGGGACTGATCCTGCTGCTGCTTTCCTGGGCTGCGATCGCCTGGGGTCAGCATTCGGTGATTTCGCTGATTATCGGCATTATTGTTTTGGACCTTTCGGTTCAGGGCGTTCACATCACCAACCAAAGTGTCATCTACAAATCGATGCCGGAAGCGCGTAACCGCCTGACTGCTGGTTACATGACGACTTACTTTATTGGTGGCGCGGTGGGGTCCCTGATCTCTGCTTCAGCCTATCAGACCGCAGGCTGGTATGGGGTGTCGGCCGCAGGCACCATCATGTGTGTACTGAATTTACTGGTCTGGCTGAAGGGATATAAATACAAACTGGCGTAATAACGTACGAAATTACATCAGGAGGGAACCATCACCCCTCCTGATTAGCTTGCGAATAATCATATTAGAAATTTATTTGAACCAAAGGGTGTTAACAATACTTACAGTCTGGTAATGTTTGCGCCATGAATTATTTGCCGGAACTCATCCGGTTTCACAATGTTTTAAACACCCATGCAAAGCAACCCAGATCTCGAAGCACCCGACCCCGTCCGTGTTTCAACTTTCACACAAGGTATTACCGATAGTCTGCCTATTGTCATTGGCTATCTGCCCATCGCTTTTGCATTTGGCCTTAGTGCCGTCAAACTGGGATTCACTCCAGCTGAAAGTCTGCTTTTTTCCGTTCTTATCTATGCTGGCGCCAGCCAGTTTGTCATCACCGCGCTGCTCAGCGCCGGAATGTCTCTGTGGATTTCTGCCCTGACCGTTATGGCAATGGATGTGCGGCATGTGCTGTACGGCCCGTCGCTGCGAAACCGTCTGGCGGGAAAACTCAAGGGCAAAAAAACCGCGCTGTGGGCATTTGGCCTGACGGATGAAGTATTCGCCGCGGCCACCGCCAAGCTTATCCGCGATAAACGCAGCTGGAGCGAAAACTGGATGTGCGGCATTGCGCTTTCCTCATGGCTTTCATGGGTATTCGGCACGGCGGTGGGTGCGCTGTTTGGTAACGGGCCACTGGAAAATTTTCCGGCCATCGAAGCCGCACTCGGCTTTATGTTACCGGCGCTGTTTCTGAGTTTTCTGCTCGCAGCATTTAAACGCCAGCAAAGCATGGTATTTGTCTCGTCACTGGCCGGTGCGCTGGGCGGACTGTTGTTCTGGTCGATCCCCGCCGCTATCGGCTGCGGCCTCGCCGCAGGTTGCCTTGCCGCTTTGCTGCAACGCTCTCAATCCCCTTCTGCCACGGAGATAACCTCAGATGAGCACTAATGTCATTCTGGTTTGTCTGCTGGTCGGCACCGTGAATTACCTGTTCCGGTATTTGCCTTTGCGCATAGGCGCAAGGCAGAAACCCGGGCCGAAAAGTGGCCCTCTGTCCCGCGTGCTAGACAGCATCGGTATCGCATCTATTTGCGCGCTGCTGGTGGTTTCAAGCACGCCGGAAATTCTGCGCGATCAGCAAAAACTGCTGCCTTCACTGGCCGGATTCGTGCTGCTTGCGCTGATTTTCTGGCGAACCAAAAGCATCATTATTGCCACACTGACCGGCGCGCTGGTGTACGGACTGGTGTTCAAAGTGATGCTGTTGGCCGCAGGCTGAAGATCATTTTTTACCGCAGAGTAACAGTACGGCCAACTCTGCCGAATACATTAAACATCGAATAATTCACCGGAGTTATGAATAACACTAATTGCTAAAGAATTGGTGATTCATAACATTGATATTATTAATTACCATCGTTACTATGTCATCTGTAACTAATGAGGCTTCTCATATGGACAGTTCGTTCGCGCCAATTGAAAACATGTTAAATTTCCGGGCCAAAAAGCAAAAAGACTTTCCTTATCAGGAAATTTTGCTGACCCGCTTGTGTATGCACATGCAAAGTAAATTGCTTGAAAACCGCAATAAAATGCTGAAAGCACAAGGGATTAATGAAACGCTGTTTATGGCGTTACTCACCCTTGATGCGCAGGAAAGTCACAGCATTCAGCCTTCTGAGCTCAGCTCTGCGCTGGGTTCCTCCCGTACTAACGCCACCCGCATTGCGGATGAGCTGGAAAAACGCGGATGGATTGAACGTCGTGAGAGCGATAACGACCGCCGCTGCCTGCATTTGCACCTGACAGCAGACGGAGAAGCCTTTATCCAGAAGTTACTGCCGCCTCAACACAAGAGTCTGCATTTTCTCTGGTCAACTTTAGACGCTGATGAACAGAAGCAGTTAGAAACCCTGACCCGCAAACTGTTAACTCGCCTTGATCAGATGGATGCAACAGCACTACAACAATTCTAAATTTCTGTTCAGGTAAACTACACATGTCACTCCAAGCTCGCTGGAGGCTTACGCCGCTGTTTGCCGTTTTGATTTTGGCCGGCTGCGCCTCCAGTAATAATATTGCTCCTCAGTCGTCGCTGCTGGATACGCAACAGCTTCATCTGCAGCAGGCAAAAGTCAGTTCTCTGACCCTCGGCCCTCAGTGGTGGCGTAGTCTTAATGACCCGCAGCTGGATAACCTGATGACCACGACGTTGCAAAACTCGCCGTCATTACGTCAGGCCGCCGCTCGCGTACGCGAAGCACAGAGCGTGATGGGAGAAGCCGATGCCGCCAATGGCCCGTATCTGGATCTCAATGCCTCGACACGACGCGAACGTGTAGCAAAAAACACAATCCCGCCGTTCCTGACAAGTTATCCCGAAGCGCCTATCTTCGACAGCAGCAACAGCCTCGGGCTGAATCTGAGCTATGAGTTTGACTGGTGGGGTAAATACCGCGATCAGGTGAATGCCGCGAAAGCACAGGTGGATTCTGCCCGTGCTGAACAGGCAGAAGCCGCTCTGACGCTGACCAGTTCGGTGGCGTCAGCCTATTATCAGTTGCAGGCCAACCTTGCTTTGCAGGATGTTCTGCAACACGAAGTGGATAACAACCAGCATCTGGCAGATTTGCGTAAAGCGCAATATCAGGCAGGCGTTTATGGCATTGAAATTCCGCAACAAACTCAGGCTCAGGCCGACAGCGCCAAACAGCAGATCATTAACCTGAAATCGCAAACTGAACAGCTGAGACATCAGCTTTCTGCGCTCGCGGGTCGTGGTCCGGATGCCATGAACGGGCTGCATGCGGTGGCGTTGCCACCGGCAGAAGCTCTGGCACCGAAAGCCGAACTGACGCTGGATTTACTGGGTAAACGCCCTGACATCGCCGCACAACGTGATCTGGTGGAATCCTATTCCCAGCGGGTCAGTGCCGCGAAAAAAGAGTTCTATCCAAGCCTTTCCATCAGTGCCTTTGGGGGGCTGACGACCACTAACTACGGAGGCACCAGCCCAAATATTCTGTCAGCCGCCAGTGAGGCCTGGAATATCGCGCCAGCCATATCGCTGCCAATTTTCCACGCGGGTGCGCTGCGCTCAAAACTGGGCGAAGAGTCCGCGTTATATGACCAGTCTGTTGAGTCGTATAACCAGACCATCCTGAACGCCATTCAGCAAACTGCGGATGCCATTACAGTCTCGAAAAGCAGCGCGGAACAATTGCAGCAGGCATCTTCTGCCGCTAAGTCGCTCGAAGAGGTGTATCGCGTTTCAGATGCAAGATACAACGCTGGCGTCATCGGACGGGATGAGCTGTTAAGCAGCCAGTCAGCGCTCCTGCAACAACAACAGGCGCAACTCAACGCCAGCAGTCAGTTGATGCAGGCAAAAATCAGTCTCATCCGTGCGCTTGGGGGTGGCTATCAGGCCCCGGCTGCGGACCAAAAATCATAATAAAAGACTCAGTGTGGAGAAGACCATGAGCGCAAATGCCGAAACTCAGGCAACGCCGCAAGCTCCGAAGAATAAGAAAAAAACGCGCAAAGTCGCGATGCTCTTGTTAACCGGGATTTTCATTATTATCGCCATCGCCTACCTGTTCTACTGGCTGCTGGTGCTGCGTCATTTCCAGTCTACCGACGATGCGTATGTCGCCGGTAATCAGGTGCAGATTATGGCGCAGGTGTCGGGCAGCGTGACCGACGTTAATTTCGACAGCACTGACTTTGTGAAAAAAGGCGACGTGCTGGTCACTATCGATCCGACCGATGCAGAGCAGGCTTTCGAGCGCTCTAAAACGGCGCTGGCCAACAGCGTGCGTCAGACGCATCAGTTAATCATCAACGGTAAGCAGTATCAGGCCAATATCGCGTTGCGACAGACTCAGCTGCAACAGGCACAGACAGACCTCAAGCGCCGCGTCGTGCTGGGTAATGTCGATGCGATTGGCCGTGAAGAACTGCAACACGCCCGTGACGCCGTCGATACCGCGAAAGCGCAATACGATGTCGCCGTTCAGCAATACAACGCCAATCAGGCGATGATTCTGGAAACACCGGTCGATAAACAGCCGCAGGTTTTGCAAGCCGCAGCTCAGGTTCGTGACGCATGGCTTGCCCTGCAACGTACCAAAGTGCGCAGCCCGATTGACGGTTTCGTTTCACGCCGTGCCGTACAAATCGGTCAGCAGATCAGCCCGACGACATCTCTGATGGCGGTGGTTCCGGCTCACCACATCTGGGTCGATGCCAACTTTAAAGAAACCCAGGTGGCGAATATGCGTATTGGCCAGATGGCGACCGTGGTCAGCGATATGTATGGCGATGACGTGAAATATCATGGCAAAGTCGTCGGTATGGATATGGGTACCGGCGGCGCGTTCTCGCTGCTACCGGCACAGAATGCGACCGGCAACTGGATTAAAGTGGTTCAGCGTCTGCCGGTTCGTATCGAACTTAACGATCAGGAAGTGGCAGAACATCCGCTGCGTATCGGTTTATCAACACTGGTAACCGTTGATACTCAGAACCGTGATGGTCTGGTGCTGGCCGATAAAGTCCGTACCGAACCGTTGTATCAGACTTCAGCACTGACGCTGGATCTGGCACCGGTCAACGCCATCATTGCTGACGTTATCCATGCCAATGCAGGCTAAAATCTCCGGAGGCCTTCGTGGCAAATAAACCGCTGGTAGGCGCCCCGCTGGCCTGGATGACGGTGGCTTTGTCTATGGCTACCTTTATGCAGGTGCTGGACTCGACGATCGCCAACGTGGCGATCCCGACCATCGCCGGGAATCTGGGTGCCTCGAACTCTCAGGGCACCTGGGTTATAACGTCGTTCGGGGTGGCAAACGCCATTTCGATCCCGATCACCGGCTGGCTGGCAAAACGCATTGGTGAGGTGAAACTCTTCCTGTGGTCCACGGTGCTGTTTGCGATTGCATCGTGGCTGTGCGGTATGTCCACCAGTCTGGAAATGCTGATCTTCTTCCGTGTGGTGCAGGGCGTGGTGGCAGGTCCACTGATCCCGCTCTCACAAAGTCTGTTACTCAATAACTATCCGCCGGCCAAGCGAAGTACCGCGCTCGCACTCTGGTCGATGACGGTGATCGTCGCCCCGATCTGCGGGCCGATCCTCGGCGGATATATCAGTGATAACTATCACTGGGGATGGATCTTCTTTATCAATGTGCCGATCGGTATTGCGGTGGTATTCCTGACGCTGAGAACGCTGAAAGGACGCGAAACCGCAACGCAGATAAGACCCATCGACAGTGTGGGGTTGGTGCTGCTGGTTCTCGGCATTGGCGCATTGCAGGTGATGCTCGACCGGGGTAAAGAACTCGACTGGTTTAACTCGACGGAAATTATCGTACTGGCGGTCGTGGCGGTGGTCGCGCTGTGCTTCCTGGTCGTGTGGGAGCTGACCGATGATCACCCGATAGTCGATCTGTCGCTGTTTAAATCACGAAACTTTACCATAGGCGTGCTGTGTATCAGCCTGGCCTACATGCTCTACTTCGGCGCAATTGTCTTGCTGCCGCAGCTATTGCAAGAGGTCTATGGGTATACCGCTACCTGGGCCGGTCTGGCGTCCGCGCCAGTGGGTATTTTGCCAGTTCTGATGTCACCCATAATCGGACGCTTTGCACATCGGCTGGATATGCGAAAGCTGGTGACCTTCAGCTTTATCATGTATGCCTACTGCTTCTTCTGGCGTGCGTATACGTTCGAACCGGGGATGGATTTTGGGGCGTCGGCTTGGCCGCAGTTTATTCAGGGCTTCGCGGTCGGTTGCTTCTTCATGCCGCTGACCACCATTATTCTTTCAGGTTTACCGCCTGAACGCATGGCGGCAGCATCCAGTTTGTCGAACTTTATCCGTACGCTGGCAGGCTCGATTGGTACGTCGATCACCACCACCATGTGGTCGAACCGTGAATCGCTGCATCACTCGCAATTAACGGAAAACATCACACCGTATAATCCGGCAGCGACGCAGACGTATCAGCAGCTGGAAGGGTTGGGCATGAGCCATCAGCAGGCTTCGGGCTGGATAGCGCGGGAAATCACTAATCAGGGATTGATCATCTCTGCCAATGAGATTTTCTGGTTATCTGGCGGCGCATTCCTGGTGCTGCTTATTTTAATCTGGTTCGCCCGACCGCCGTTCACCAGCGGTGGCGGAGCCGGTGGCGCGCACTGATTCAGGCTGTTACTGAATGTCAGAAAGCAAAACGGACGCATTAAGCGTCCGTTTTTTTATGGCTGAAACCAGCGATTATGCCTGGTTCTGACGCCACCATTCTGCCAGCAAAATACCGGATGCAACGGAAACGTTGAGGCTTTCCACTTTACCGGTACCGCCGATAGACACACTCAGGTCGCCCTGCTGCCATGCGGAGTCAGACAGACCATCACTTTCTTCACCCAACACCAGCACCATTTTGGCCGGTAACACGGCTTTGCCGAGCGCCGTACCTTTATGGCTGGACGTGGTCACAATGGTGTATCCCGCTTTACGGAAGGTTTCCAGCACTTCAAGGAAGTTATCCGCACTGATGGCTTTAACGTGTTCCGCGCCGCCTTCAGCGGTACGGACTGCCGCACCGGATTCCAGCTGAGCCGGATCCTGCACCATCATCCCGTTGATACCAAAGTGCGCACAAGAACGCATGATACCGCCGAGGTTATGCGGGTTACCGACGTTTTCGAGCGCCAGCACGCAGTCTTTTGCCGGAGCTGTTTGCAGATAAGTTTCTGCGTCCAAACCCTGACGTTTTTTGATCAGGAAACACACACCGCCGTGGTGTTCAGTGCCGGAGGCTTTCGCCAGCTCGTCATCTTCAACCACATGGTAGGCTTTGCGGTTTGCCGCCATCCAGCGCAGTGCTTCACGAAAACGCGGGGTGACCGACTGAACAAACCAGGCGCGGACGATAGCGTCCGGACGGCTTGCGAACAGCGCCTGACAGGCATTTTCACCGTATACGCGGGTTTCTTCCTGACGCTGACGACGCAGCTGTTCAGGATCGATAAAGCTTTTGCCGCTGATACCACCGTGATCAGGAACAGATTCATCTGCCGGTGCACGGGAAACAGTTTTCCACGGCGAAGAGTACGGGCCGTCGTCATCACGGGCCGGACGGCGCGGACGATCGTCGCCACGACGCGGCGCCGGGCCGCGCGAATCACCACGGGAATCGCTGCTACGACACTCATTGCGGCGGGCATCGTCTGGACGGGAACCCTGGCGAGGTTTATCGCCCGGACGTCCTTTGTTGTTGGAAGGACGTTTATCGTTGTTGCGGTTATCGCCGTCGTCGTCACTGCGGACGTACATCACTTTGACTTTGCCGTTCTTGCCACTGAATGAATCGTTCATTTTTCTCTCCACCTACGCGCAGGGCGCGAAGATTACCTGATGTCTGTGAGCTAAGCCACAGGCTTTGGACCAAAAGCTTAAAACTATCGTATTCATTGAATAAACCACGTTGTTTACTCAAGGTGACGCCCTCATACTTACAACATACAAGTAACATATCAGCTGTTTTATTAACCGTTTTTAAGGATAAAAACGAGTTTGTGGTTGATACCTTTCTCACGTTAAGCAATGTAGAGGCTATTTTATGAATACGGTTTGTTCATCATGTCAGGCCACCAACCGCCTGCCTGAGGATCGTATCGACGACGGCGCAAAATGCGGCCGCTGCGGTCATGCACTTTTTGAAGGCGATGTGGTTCACGCGACCGCTGCCACCCTGGACAAATATCTGCAAGATGATTTGCCGGTTGTCATCGATTTCTGGGCACCGTGGTGTGGCCCTTGCGTTAATTTCGCGCCAATTTTTGAAGATGTGGCGCAGGAACGTGCCGGTAAAATCCGTTTCATTAAGGTTAATACCGAAGCAGAACCTGAACTGAGCGCGCGGTTCCGTATCCGCAGTATTCCGACCATTATGGTATTTAATGAAGGCAAAATGGTCGATATGTTGAGCGGAGCGATGCCTAAGGCGCCGTTCAACAACTGGCTCAATGAATCATTGTAACGCATAAGCCGCTATAAAGCCCTGCCGAAGGCCCGTACTGTACGGGCCTTTTTCTGTTATTCGCCAGTTGCCACTTGCCTGTCCTGACCGGGTGATTAGAATAGCCGTTTTTCGTTAACCGGAATGCCTATGTCAGACAACGCCGTTCTTCGCCTGCGTGAGCAACGCTTAGCCCAGTCAACCCGCCCTTTCCTTGCGCGCGGATCCCGGGCCATTCGCTGTCAGACCTGCCTGTTACCCATACGTAACTGCATCTGCGCCACGCGCGAAATCCATCAGGCCGCCAGCCGTTTTTGTCTGGTGATGTTTGACACTGAGCCGATGAAACCCAGCAATACTGGCCGGTTAATTGCCGATGTCCTGCCCGATACCCAAGCGTTTCTGTGGTCACGCACACAAACTGATCCAGCGTTGCTGGAAGCGATTGCCGATCCCGGGCGTCAGGCTTACGTAGTTTTCCCTGCGTCTTTCGCAACACCGCCGCGTCAGGTATTTACAAAAGTTCCGGCAGGCAGTAAACCACCTTTATTTATTATGCTCGACGGCACCTGGAACGAAGCGCGCAAGATGTTTCGCAAAAGCCCTTATCTGGATAATCTGCCGGTGTTTTCACTCGATGTAAGCGCCAGCTCCGGCTATATCCTGCGTGAAGCCTCACGTCCGGAACTGCATTGCACCGTTGAAGTGGCCGCCGCTTTGCTGGAAAAAGCCGGTGATATTGACGCATCTGCGGGACTTTCGCGGCACTTCACCCATTTCCGTACCCAATATCTGGCCGGAAAACCCCATCATCCGGTGCATCAGCTCACAGCAAAGAACGAAGAAAACCTCTAGAATCAGTTCAGGATGATTGATTGGAGTTCTGATGAGCCAGCGCGGACTAGAAGCCCTGCTACGACCTGAATCTATCGCGGTTATTGGTGCCAGCAATAAACCGGGCCGCGCCGGATATCTGATGATGCGCAATCTGCTCGACAGCGGATTTAATGGCCCGGTGCTGCCGGTCACGCCCGCTTATCGTGCAGTGTGTGGTGTCCTGACCTGGCGGGATGTCGCCAGCTTGCCGATGTCGCCGGATCTGGCCATTCTTTGCACCCACGCTGACCGCAATCTCGACTTGCTCGAACAGCTTGGCGAACGCGGCTGTAAAACAGTGATTGTGCTTTCCTCCAAACCCCAGCAATTCGCTGAACTCAAAAACTGCGCCCAGCGCTTTTCGATGCGTCTGCTCGGGCCAAACAGTCTGGGTATTCTCGCTCCGTGGCAAAAGCTGAATGCCAGCTTTTCGCCGGTGCCGATCCTGCCCGGTAAACTGGCATTTATTTCGCAATCCGCTGCCGTCGCCAATACCATTCTCGACTGGGCGCAACAGCGCGCCGTGGGCTTTTCCTATTTCATATCTTTGGGTGACAGCCTCGATATTGATGTCGATGACCTGCTCGACTTCCTCGCCCGCGACAGCAAAACCAGTGCCATCCTTCTTTACCTCGAACACATCAGTGATGCGCGGCGCTTTCTTTCTGCCTCACGCAGTGCTTCGCGCAATAAACCCATTCTGGTGATTAAAAGTGGTCGCAGCGGACAGGCCCAGCATCTGCTCAACAGCCCGCTGAGCCTGGACGCCGCCTACGATGCCGCTATCCAGCGCGCCGGTTTGCTACGCGTGCAGGATACTCATGAACTATTTTCCGCGGTTGAAACGCTGAGCCATATGCGCCCGTTGCGCGGTGATCGCTTACTTATTATCAGCAACGGCGCCGCGCCTGCGGCAATGGCATTAGATCAGCTGCTTTCGCGCAACGGTAAACTGGCGAAACTCAGTGATGAAACCCGTCATGCCCTGAGCACTGTTTTGCCAGAAGCGATTGCCACCGCCAATCCGTTAGATTTGCGCGACGATGCTACACCAAAGCTATATCAGGCAGTGATGACCGCTCTGCTCGATAGTACTGATTATGACGCATTGCTGGTGATCCACGCTCCCAGCGCAGCAGCACATGGCACGGTGACAGCGAGCCACCTGATAGAGGCTGTTCGTCAGCATCCGCGCGGTAAATACATCACATTGCTTACCAACTGGTGTGGAGAGTTTTCATCACAGGAAGCCCGTAAACTATTTACCGAAGCTGGGATCCCGACATACCGCACGCCGGAAGGCACGGTGACGGCGTTTATGCACATGGTGGAATATCGCCGTAATCAGAAGCAGCTGAAAGAAACACCGGCACTTCCGGCAGACCTTGAACAGAACACCGATCAGGCGCATCAGCTGATTGCCCGGACGTTAGCGGAAGGCATTACTCAGCTCGATACTCATGAGGTGCGCGTAATTTTGCAGGCGTACGGGATGAATGTGTTACCGACGTGGATAGCCAGCGACAGCGCTGAGGCGGTGAATATCGCCAGTCAGGTGGGCTATCCGGTAGCGCTGAAATTGCGCTCTCCGGACATCCCGCATAATTCTGAAGTGCAGGGCGTGATGTTATATCTGCGCACAGCCAGCGAAGTGGAACAGGCGGCGAATGCGATATTTGACCGCGCCAGACAGGCATTTCCGCAGGCAAGAATTCAGGGACTGCTGGTACAAACTATGGCCAACAGGCCAGGCTCACAGGAACTTCGCGTGGTGGTTGAGCAAGATCCGGTCTTCGGACCGTTGATTATGCTGGCCGAGGGGGGCACTGACTGGCTTCCGGAAAGACAGGCGGTGATTTCTCTGCCACCGCTGAACATGACGCTGGCACGATATCAGGTGGTTCAGGCACTCAAGAGCGGTAAAATTCGTGGCCGCAATGCGTTACATCCTCTCGATATCCCGGCGCTGAGTCAGCTGCTGGTGAATGTGTCTAACCTGATTATCGATTGCCCTGAAATAGAACGGCTGGATATTCATCCTCTGCTGGTTTCCGGTAGTGAACTCAGCCTGCTTGATGTCTCAATGCAGCTTTCGGCGCACAAACCCGGCGGCCCTTCACGACTGGCAATCCGTCCTTATCCGCGAGAACTGGAAGAACGCGTTATACTGAAAGACGGGTCGCAGGCGCTGTTCCGCCCTATACTCCCGGAAGATGAACCGTTGCTTAAAGCGTTTATCCTCAAAGTAACCAAGGAAGATCTCTACTATCGTTATTTCAGTGAGATCAACGAATTCACTCATGAAGATTTAGCGAATATGACCCAAATCGACTATGACCGCGAAATGGCGTTCGTGGCTATTCATACTGTGAATGAAAAAAGTGAAATTATTGGTGTTACCCGGGCGGTTTCAGATCCCGATAATACTGACGCCGAATTCTCTGTTCTGGTTCGCTCTGATCTGAAAGGTTTAGGGCTTGGAAGACGCCTGCTGGATAAGATGATCAAGTACGCTGCAGAGCACGGGCTGCAACGTCTGACCGGAATTACCATGCCCAACAATCGCGGCATGATTACGCTGGCCAGAAAGCTGGGGTTTGACGTCGACATTCAGATTCAGGACGGTATCGTGAACCTCTCCCTGACGCTGGAAAAGGCCCGAATTTTGTAGCAGAAAACCATGAGCCTGCGCGATGAACAGGCAAAAGATACGCACATCAGACAGGACTAATGGTATTATCGACCGATTGTGCGGTTACCTATGTCTGTTTGTGCCGCTAAAGCCATTACATGAAGAGAGAAGAAGCGCACTGTGATGTTGTCAAAATTTAAACGTAATAAACATCAACAACACCTTGCTCAGCTACCCAAACTCCCCCAAACGGTTGATGCTGTAAAAACGCTCTACTGTCCGACAGATTTCCGTACGACGCTGCTCGAATCCATTGCTAACGCCACCCAACGGATTTATCTGGTCGCTCTCTATCTTGAGAACGATGATGGCGGTCGCGATGTACTGTCGGCGTTGTATGATGCCAAGCAGCGACGCCCTGAATTGGAGATTTGCGTGCTGGTTGACTGGCACCGCGCTCAGCGTGGTCGTATCGGCGCAGCGGCGGCAAATACCAATGCTGACTGGTATTGTCGTATGGCGAAAGAGCATCCCGAGCATTCCGTGCCGGTCTATGGCGTGCCTGTAAATACCCGCGAAGCCTTGGGCGTTTTGCACCTAAAAGGCTTTGTTATTGACGATCAGGTCATTTACAGCGGCGCGAGCCTCAATGACGTTTATCTGCATCGCCATGAAAAATATCGTTACGATCGCTACCAGTTGCTGACGAATACCGCGCTGGCTAACACAATGATCGATTTTATGAAGAAGTCGATCCTGACAGCGGCTGCAGTGCAGCGGCTCGATCGCGAAGATCGTCCAAAAAGCATTGAAATTAAAAATGAAACGCGTCAGTTCCGCCAGACCCTGCGTACCAGCGGCTATCACTTCAAAGACAGCGCCGGTAACGATGAACTGGCCGTGACGCCAATCGTCGGGCTGGGTAAACAAAATGAACTGAACCGGACTATCCATCATCTTATGGCCAGCACGGATCATAAACTGACACTGTGTACGCCCTACTTCAATATGCCTGCGATGCTGGCACGCAACATTATTCATCTGCTACGCCGTGGAAAGCAGGTGGAAATCATCGTGGGTGATAAGACCGCCAACGATTTCTATATTCCGCAGGATCAACCGTTCAAAATCATCGGTGCCTTACCGTATCTTTATGAAATTAACCTTCGTCGCTTCCTGAGTCGTTTACAGCGCTTCGTTGACAGCGGACAGCTGATTGTCCGTCTGTGGAAAGACGGTGATAACAGTTATCACCTGAAAGGCATGTGGGTGGATGATCGCTGGCAACTGATCACCGGTAACAACCTGAATCCACGCGCCTGGCGTTTGGATCTTGAAAATGCCATTCTGATCCACGATCCGCATAAAGAAATGGCCGTTGAGCGTCATAAAGAGCTGGAAGTAATTCGCCAGCATACGCATGTGGTTTCGCATTATATGGAACTGGAAAGCATTCCTAATTATCCGGTCAAAGTTCGTAAGCTTATCCGACGCTTACGGCGGATAAGAATCGACAGACTCATCAGCCGAATTCTGTAATTGGCTATACTGAAAGCCTGATCATCGTGATCGGGCTTTTTTTTATCCGGAATTCTTCCTTATGCTCCAGAAGTTATCTTTCACTTTCAGGTTTACTTGCATTGCCCTGATAGCAGGATGCAGCGGATGTACGCATTACGCGAATGACCAATGGACGGGCAAAGATAAGGCTGAACACTTTGTAGGTTCCACCGTATTGGCCGCCGCAGGTACAGCTTATGGCGATCATCAGGGATGGAATGAAGCACGGAGCCGGTCATTCGGGCTGATGTTTTCTGTCGGGCTTGGTGCGGCAAAAGAGCTTTATGACAGTCGTGAAGGCGGAAGCGGATGGAGCTGGAAAGATTTTAGCTGGGATATTGCTGGCGCAGCAGCAGGATACAGTGCTTATCATCTGACGCATTTCTGACAGATGACAGAGGCTCAGACAGACCGCTATTGGGCAATATGTCCCTGATGGCAGGACGAATATCGAACAAAAACCACCAAATTCCCCATAGCAAAAAGCCCTGTACGTCAGTACAGGGCTTTCCACTTATTTGATGCCTGGCAGTTCCCTACTCTCGCATGGGGAGACCCCACACTACCATCGGCGCTACGGCGTTTCACTTCTGAGTTCGGC
>NZ_JAFMOY010000016.1 GCF_019049625.1 Rahnella ecdela | reverse complement strand
GAAGACTTTGGCCTTAAAATCAACGAACTGATAGAACATGGCCCAGCCTTTCAGTTTTCGGTTGAGTTGTTCAGCCATATCGACTTTGCTTTCACTGTAGTTGCCTGATAACAGTGCTGTCAGCGATACGGCGAAGTTTCTGGCTTTCTCCTGCGGGATCGTTGAGACCACTCGCATCTCGCCATAACGACTGCGTTTGCGAATGATCCTGTGCCCCAGAAAGATAAAACCGTCATTAACATGGGTGATTTTAGT
>NZ_JAFMOY010000015.1 GCF_019049625.1 Rahnella ecdela | reverse complement strand
AGTTGACCACATAGCTGTCACTGGCGGCACTTGTGTTACCCGCCGCATCGGTGGCCGTGGCCGTGATGATGCGGTTGCCGAACGTTGGCTGGAACGGCGCCGTCATCTGGAATACCCAGTGACCGGATGCATCTGCCACAACGGAGCCATCAATGTAGACAGTCCCTTTCCCTTCAATCACATGGCTGATAAGCACAATGCTGTCGTGCTCTGCTGTACCAGTGATTTTCAGCAGTTTGTCATCGGTTTTGCCGC
>NZ_JAFMOY010000014.1 GCF_019049625.1 Rahnella ecdela | reverse complement strand
TGCGATCCCGCAACGCGGGGATACCCAGTGGTCGCAGTTTGCCGTTGCTTTTAGGGATGTAAACCCGTCTGGCGGGCAAGGGCTGGTAGTGACCTGAGAGTAATTCATCCCTGAGGATTTGCAGCTCCACAGCCAGTCTGGCCTGTAGCATTGTTTTGTTCACGCCATCAACACCGGGGGTATGCGCCCCCTTTGATGAAAGCGTGATCCGCGCGGCTTCAGCCAGCCATTCTGGTTGTGTTATCAGACGCAGCA
>NZ_JAFMOY010000013.1 GCF_019049625.1 Rahnella ecdela | reverse complement strand
TTCTGCCGACTTGCGGCAAGCAAGGATAAAGAGTGCGACGGGCAGCCTCCTCAGTATGTCTGAGTCCAGGCAGGTAAACCGGGGAAGGTCAGCGACGGATGTTAAGGGGGCATGGCTCCGATGACGCGCTGGCTGGCGGAGCTTCCGTAGTAGTCCGCGATGGGGAAAGCCCATTACATGGCGAAGGGAAGCAGTTTGAATGTGTTTGCGACGTGAATTAACTGACCTAACGAGGTGAAGACCTTTGATAATCAG
>NZ_JAFMOY010000012.1 GCF_019049625.1 Rahnella ecdela | reverse complement strand
GTCGAGCGGCAGCGGGAAGTAGCTTGCTACTTTGCCGGCGAGCGGCGGACGGGTGAGTAATGTCTGGGAAACTGCCTGATGGAGGGGGATAACTACTGGAAACGGTAGCTAATACCGCATGACCTCGTAAGAGCAAAGTGG
The DNA here is from genome assembly GCF_019049625.1 of Rahnella ecdela. Taxonomy (GTDB): domain Bacteria; phylum Pseudomonadota; class Gammaproteobacteria; order Enterobacterales; family Enterobacteriaceae; genus Rahnella; species Rahnella ecdela. Next base: position 114 of record NZ_JAFMOY010000012.1, on the reverse strand, counting down.
GGGACCTTCGGGCCTCACGCCATCGGATGTGCCCAGATGGGATTAGCTAGTAGGTGAGGTAATGGCTCACCTAGGCGACGATCCCTAGCTGGTCTGAGAGGATGACCAGCCACA
>NZ_JAFMOY010000011.1 GCF_019049625.1 Rahnella ecdela | reverse complement strand
CATGCAAGTCGAGCGGCAGCGGGAAGTAGCTTGCTACTTTGCCGGCGAGCGGCGGACGGGTGAGTAATGTCTGGGAAACTGCCTGATGGAGGGGGATAACTACTGGAAACGGTAGCTAATACCGCATAACCTCGCAAGAGCAAAGTGGGGGACCTTCGGGCCTCACGCCATCGGATGTGCCCAGATGGGATTAGCTAGTAGGTGAGGTAATGGCTCACCTAGGCGACGATCCCTAGCTGGTCTGAGAGGATGACC
>NZ_JAFMOY010000010.1 GCF_019049625.1 Rahnella ecdela | reverse complement strand
ACTCAAATGAATTGACGGGGGCCCGCACAAGCGGTGGAGCATGTGGTTTAATTCGATGCAACGCGAAGAACCTTACCTACTCTTGACATCCAGAGAATTCGCTAGAGATAGCTTAGTGCCTTCGGGAGCTCTGAGACAGGTGCTGCATGGCTGTCGTCAGCTCGTGTTGTGAAATGTTGGGTTAAGTCCCGCAACGAGCGCAACCCTTATCCTTTGTTGCCAGCACGTAATGGTGGGAACTCAAAGGAGACTGCC
>NZ_JAFMOY010000009.1 GCF_019049625.1 Rahnella ecdela | reverse complement strand
CACCTGAAGGGACGTTTAAGACTAAGACGTTGATAGGCTGGGTGTGTAAGTGCAGCGATGCATTGAGCTAACCAGTACTAATGACCCGAGAGGCTTAACCTTACAACACCAAAGGTGTTTTAGAGTGGCTCTGTGATTTGATTTTCAGCTGAATGTTCCGAGATTGGTTCGTATGGTATGGGCAGAGATGCTGGATACGGTATGAATGAAACAGAATTTGCCTGGCGGCAGTAGCGCGGTGGTCCCACCTGACCC
>NZ_JAFMOY010000024.1 GCF_019049625.1 Rahnella ecdela | reverse complement strand
GGAGAAACTGCCTGATGTCTGAGTTTCTGAGCCGCCTCGATTTCGCGTGGCCGTGGGCCGCGATACTGATTTTTCTGCCGCTGCTTAGCCGCTATTTTCTGCCTCAGGATAACGAGGTCAAAGAGCGAGTACGCGTGCCTTTTCTGCCTGAGCTGATTGATGAAGTTAAACTCAACAGCCAGCCGGTTCGCAGCAGCAAACTGAGCGGTGTACTTTTCTGGATTATCTGGATCCTGCTGGTCATCGCCCTGACCCGCC
>NZ_JAFMOY010000025.1 GCF_019049625.1 Rahnella ecdela | reverse complement strand
TGTCATCGGCTGCTTCACCGGTACCGTTGATGGTCGGGGTATTGTCACTGGTGAAGCCGTTCTGGGCCACGTCAACATTCTGCGCACCGGAATCATCCACCACGTCGGTGATAACCGGCGCGACTGGAGCAACGGTGTCGATAGTGAAGTCATAGGCGTTAGACGGGTCACTGACGTTACCGGCCGCGTCGGTCTCGGTGACGGTGATGTCGTAAGTACCATCAGCCAGCGCGTCCGGAGTGAACGTCCAGGTGCCATCG
>NZ_JAFMOY010000124.1 GCF_019049625.1 Rahnella ecdela | reverse complement strand
CGCCCTGTTCGCAAAAGGTCACGATACCGCGCACCCGTCGTTTGATTTCTTCGCCCTGCCAGATAGTCAGAGTCGCCATTTCATCCAATACTTTTTCAAAGCCAATCGCCGGATCACTGCTGGCCAGCGTGACATCCAGCGTAAAGAGTTCGGAGTAGGCCTGAGAAAGCTGAAAGCTCACGACAGCAAAGGTGTCTTTAGCCACGCTGCCAGCGGTGAAGGTAAAGCGGGTTCCATTAGTCCCATAAAGTGTCGCCATAAAGTTATTCCGTCAACTGTCGTGGAGTCATTTATCAGAAAGTGATTTTATTAGCGATGCATAGGTCGCACAAATACAATAAAATCAAGATGATAAATAAAATGTGTGAGAAGGGTAGACCTGGTGATTGGAATAAACTGAGAGGGGAGTCACAAAGAATTCACAATTAAGCCGGAGTGAAATATATGAATCTTTTGCGCAGAGAAAAGGGCGCTTAGCACCCTTTTTTAATATCATAGGATGTGAATTTACAGCGGTGTCGGGCGCGGAGGGCAGCGTTCGAGTAATTCAACGCTGCCGTCTTCATTCAGTTGCTCGATAAAGACATCGAAGCCCCACAGACGATGAACGTGTTTCATCACTTCACGACGGCTCTTATCAAGCGGCGCGCGATCTTGCGGGATATAACGCAATGTCAGCGAGCGGTCTCCGCGTAAATCGACATTCCAGACCTGAATGTTTGGCTCGTGATTGCTCAGGTTGTACTGCGCTGACAACTCCTGTCGGATAGCACGATAGCCTTCCTCGTTGTGAATTGCCGCAATTTCCAGATAGTTATTATGATCGTCATCCAGCACGGTAAATAACCGGAAATCACGCATGACTTTCGGCGACAGGAACTGGCTGATAAAGCTTTCATCTTTGAAATCACGCATCGCAAAATGTAGCGTTTCCAGCCAGTCTGAACCCGCGATATCAGGGAACCAGTAGCGATCTTCTTCCGTCGGTTCCTGACAGATACGCTTAATGTCCTGCATCATCGCAAAGCCCAGCGCATACGGGTTGATCCCACTGTAATACGGGCTGTTATAAGGCGGCTGATACACCACATTCGTATGACTGTGCAGGAACTCCAGAATGAAGCGGTCAGAGACTTTTCCTTCATCGTAAAGATGATTAAGAATGGTGTAATGCCAGAACGTCGCCCAACCTTCGTTCATTACCTGGGTTTGTTTTTGCGGATAAAAATACTGGCTGATTTTACGCACGATACGCAAAATTTCCCGTTGCCAGGATTCCAGCAGTGGCGCATTTTTCTCCATGAAATACAACAGGTTTTCCTGCGGTTCAGAAGGGAAACGTCGCGCCTGTTCAGGGGCATCAACGCTGTCTTTACGCGGCAGCGTTTTCCACAGCGTATTCACCTGGCTTTGCAGATATTCCTCTCGGCTTTTCTGGCGCGCCAGTTCTTCCTGCAAGGAGATTTTTTGCGGACGTTTATAGCGATCGACACCGTAATTCATCAGCGCATGACAGGAATCGAGCAGCCGTTCAACTTCATCGACACCGTAGCGTTCTTCACATTCGCTGATATAGCGTTTGGCGAACAACAGGTAATCGACGATGGAACTGGCATCGGTCCAGCTTTTAAACAGGTAGTTATTTTTAAAGAAAGAGTTGTGGCCGTAGCAGGCGTGAGCCATGACCAGCGCCTGCATTGTGATGGTATTTTCTTCCATCAGATAGGCGATACACGGATTAGAGTTGATGACGATTTCATACGCCAGACCCTGCTGCCCGTGCTTATACAGTTGCTCGGTTTCAATAAATTTTTTACCGAACGACCAGTGAGTGTAATTGATCGGCATGCCGATGCTGGAGTACGCATCCATCATTTGTTCAGAGGTGATAATTTCTATCTGATGGGGATAGGTTTCAAGCCGGTACGACTTGGCCACCCGGTCGATCTCTGCAAGGTAGGTCTGCAATAACTCAAACGTCCAGTCCGGTCCATCGCTGAGACGTTTGTCCTCAGTTTTTTGCTTCTGGGTCACTGTTGTCATAAGCCGCACCCTCATTCAGTTATGGACGCTACAGAGTGTTTGATTCACAACCTTTTCTTAAGTTATCGCACGTCCATTGATAATCGTAGCTCAATCTGAGTGTGCTGTGAGATAAACACCATGAATCCCTTCCTGATTAAATCTATATCCTTATGGCCGATCGCTGTCAATTTCCCTGTTGAGGAAAATCTGCACAATAAAAAGCTGCTGCTGAGAGGGGGGCTTTCCGTTTTCAGTCTGATGCCTAGATTTTATCTTCTTTATAAACCGCCGGTGGCCATGAATCCCAAAGATTCTCACTCAGTGAGGTAATATTACCCTTGAAGTGGTTTGTGGTTTTTTATTCTGGTTTAGTGGCTTTTTATAAGAATATAAATCTGTACACAAACCGGCTTTAACGTGTCCTGAAATTCGTGATGTCAGTGCAGTCACTGCTGTCATAAAACCATTTATTTCTTTCTGAAACGTTGAATTGTTGCAAGTTATCGTTATTTATTTCTACCTATTGAAATAAATGCTGGTATGAACGATAAATAAATGTGAAAGACCTCACGGTTATGAGTGTCTGTGTTGGTGATTTTTCTCAGTCAGGTTAATTTCCTGTCATCAGAATATTATGCTTTGTTTAGTCGTGGAGTGGAGTCGATATGCGTGTGGTGATTTTAGGCAGTGGTGTGGTCGGTGTCGCCAGTGCATGGTATCTGGCAAAAGCGGGTCATCAGGTGACGGTGATAGATCGTCAGTCCGGTCCGGCCGAAGAAACCAGCGCGGGTAATGCAGGGCAGATCTCTCCGGGCTATGCCGCACCGTGGGCAGCTCCCGGCGTGCCGGTGAAAGCGGTTAAATGGATGTTCCAGAAGCACGCGCCCCTGGCAATCCGTCTCGACGGTACACAGTTCCAGCTCAAATGGATGTGGCAGATGCTGCGCAACTGCGACATGAACCATTATCAGACTAATAAAAGCCGCATGGTGCGTCTGGCGGAGTACAGCCGCGACTGTATGAAAGCGCTGCGAGACGATACCGGCATTCAGTACGAAGGTCGTCAGGGCGGGACATTGCAGCTCTTCCGTACTGCCCAGCAGTTTGAAAGCGCGGCTAAGGATATTGCTGTGCTGGAAGATGCGGGCGTGCCCTATCAGTTGCTGGAATCCAGCCAGCTGGGGCTCGCAGAACCTGCACTTGCGCAGGTCGCGCACAAGCTGACCGGTGGTCTGCGATTGCCTAATGATGAAACCGGGGACTGCCAGATGTTTACCCGTAAACTGGCGGAAATGGCGCGTCAGGCGGGCGTTGTCTTCGAATTTAACCGCACCGTAGATAAGCTGCATGTAGATAACGGCGAAATTACTGGCGTGCAATGCGGCGATGAACGGGTAAAAGCCGACGCTTATGTGGTGGCGTTCGGTTCGTATTCAACGGCATTGCTTCGCGATCTGGTGTCCATTCCCGTCTATCCGCTGAAAGGGTATTCCCTGACCATCCCGATTACCGACCCGGCTTCTGCTCCGGTTTCTACCGTGCTGGATGAAACCTACAAAATTGCCATTACCCGCTTTGATGATCGTATACGTGTCGGTGGGATGGCGGAGATTGTTGGCTTCAATCTGAAACTGGCAAAGGCTCGGCGTGAAACGCTGGAAATGGTCGTAAGAGATCTCTATCCGAACGGCGGCAATGTCGAACAGGCGACGTTCTGGACCGGCCTGCGCCCGATGACGCCGGACGGCACGCCGATTGTCGGTCGCACACGTATCAAAAATCTGTATCTGAATACCGGCCACGGTACGCTCGGCTGGACGATGGCCTGCGGCTCAGGGCAATTACTGTCAGATATTATGTCTGGCGTGACGCCTGCGATCCCGTCTGATGATTTATCGGTTGAGCGTTACAGCCCGGATTTTATCGCGCGTCCTGCGGGCCCGCATAAAATGCATCCGGTAGGCTGAGTCTGCTGCCATTCTTTCCCATGCAGTGTCTGACGCTGCATGGGCATTACTTTGCTTATTGCCGGAGCCGGTATGCCTCGCCCGATTTCTGCCACATTATCTCTTTCTGCCTTAACCCAAAATCTGAACATCATTCGTGGCTTTGCTCCTGACAGCAAGGTCTGGACCGTCGTGAAAGCCAATGGCTACGGACACGGTATTTCCCGCATCTGGCGCAGTTTATCTTCCACTGATGGTTTTGCATTACTCGATTTCAACGAAGCCATTTTGCTGCGAGAAGCGGGCTGGCAGGGGCCGATTTTACTGCTGGAAGGATTTTTCACCGCCGAAGATTTAGACATTGTTGGCAAATATCATCTGACGACTGCTGTTCACAGCGACTGGCAAATTAAAACGCTGGCCGAAGCACAGATCAGCCAGCCGGTTGATGTCTACCTGAAAGTGAACAGCGGCATGAACCGACTGGGATTTCCCCCTGCACGAACTGGCGCGGTGTGGCAACAACTTCGCGAGCTGAAACAGGTAGGGGAACTCACGCTGATGAGCCATTTCGCTACCGCTGACAGTGTCGAAGGTGTTGATGCCCAGATGGCGGCGATTAATCTGGCTGGGCAACATATCAGCGGGCCACGGTGTCTGGCGAATTCGGCGGCGACTTTGTGGCATCCGCAAACGCATCACGACTGGATCCGTCCGGGTATTATTATTTATGGCGCGTCGCCAAGCGGTGAGTGGAAAGATATTGCGCATACCGGTCTGCAACCGGTGATGACGTTAAAAAGCGAGCTGATTGCCGTACAGGAATTGAAGGCGGGTGATCGCGTGGGTTACGGCGGGCGCTATCACGCGAGCGGCCCTCAGCGGGTGGGGGTGGTCGCCTGCGGCTATGCGGACGGTTATCCGCGACATGCCCCGACCGGAACGCCGGTCTGGGTGGATGGCGTGCGTACAACGACGGTGGGGACGGTATCCATGGATATGCTGGCCGTCGATCTCACGTTATGCCCGCAGGCAAAAATTGGTTCACCGGTCGAATTATGGGGAAATTATTTGCCGGTAGATGATGTGGCGACGGCCTGCGGTACGCTGGGTTACGAGCTGCTGAGTGCGCTTTCACCCCGCGTACCGGTTTCAGTGACAGACGAGTGACCGTATAGAAAAAAGACGATTAGTTTTCCAGACGGGTCAGCCGGCCCGTCGATTTCTTACTGGCGCGACGTGCCAGCATCGCCAGACATCCTCCTGCAAGCATCACCAGCGCAAGACTCAGCTTTGGCTGCAACGGTAACGCCATCGCAATAAAGCCCAGCAGCGCGCCACCGGCCATCTGCACCGAACCGACCAGCGCTGAAGCTACCCCAGCTTCTGCGGAGAAGGGTTCCAGCGCGTAGCTGGTCGCCGGGCCCATCAGGAACGCCAGACCGGCGCAGGCGCTGGCTACTGGCAACATATATAACCAGGTCGCAGTCTGTTCAGCAGCCGGAACCAGCGTTATCCCGGCAATCAGTCCGAGGCAGCCGATAAACATCAGAATGCCACCTGTTTTCAGACACACCGGACGTCCCACTTTGCGGATGATCCGGTTGGCGATAAAACTCATCCCCATGATCCAGAATCCGTTAGCACCGAATACCAGCGAGAATTCCAGCGGTGTCAGTCCGGCAATATTCATCAGTACCGTCGGGGCAAGCGAAACATAGGTCAGCGCCATGCCCATTGCGCCAGCATTGACCAGTGCGAAAGTGATAAATCGTGCATTAAAAAGAATACGTGCGTACTGACGGAAAGGCAGTCCGGTATTGGTTTGCGTTCCTTGCGGACGGGTTTCAGGTAATTTGAAAATAACCAGCAGCAGAACCGCCAGCGTATAACCCGCCAGTGCCCAGAACGGTGCGCGCCAGCCATAATATTGCGCAATCAGGCCGCCAATCAGTGGTGCCAGAGCCGGGATGATATTGAGCGTGCCGTTGAGGAAACCATACGCGCGGGCAGCATCGTTACCGCTCATCCGGTCACGCACGCCGCTGAAAATCACCACCGACGTGCAACAGACCGCCAGGCCCTGAATGACGCGCGAAAGCAGGAACATCCAGGGCGCGACGGCCATAGCAGCCACAATCGCGCCTGCCAGATAAATCACAACACCGATGATGGCTACAGGGCGCCGTCCGAATTTATCGACCAGCGGTCCGGCAACCAGTTGGCCGAGTCCCATCACCAGAATAAACAATGATATTGAGGACTGAATGACCGCCTCTGTGCTGTTCAGACCCAGCGCAATCGCCGGGATCGCAGGCAGGTAGAGGTCGATACCCAGTGGGCCAAGCAGTACCATGCTCAGCAGCAGGAAAAGGAATTTTTGCATTGAAAACATCACTGTCAGTCATCCGAAAGGAGGCTAAGGGTAATGATTTAGTTAAAGAATGGAAAGCAGCTTGTGAAAATCGTGCGGGAAGAACTTGTGAATAAAAACGGACACCCTTAAGTGTCCGTTAACGCAAAGATAGCGGAAGGATTATTTTTTCTTCCAGAAATCATCAAACACCGTGATGGGTGGCTGACGTTTATGTTCAGTGCGCAGATACCAGCCTTCAATAATCGCGGCATATTTATCGTCGACTTTTTTGCCTTCGAGATAATCATCAATCAGTTCGTAGGTGACGCCAAGTGCGACTTCATCGGGCAAAGCAGGGCGGTTTTCTTCCAGATCAGCCGTCGGAGCTTTGGTATACAAATGTTCCGGGCAGCCGAGTTCTTTGAGCAACGCTTTACCCTGACGTTTGTTCAGACGAAAAATCGGGTTGATGTCCGTACCGCCATCGCCGTATTTGGTGAAGAATCCGGTGACGGCTTCTGCCGCATGGTCGGTCCCGACTACGACGCCTTTTTTCATCCCGGCAATGCTGTACTGTGCTTTCATGCGCTCGCGGGCTTTTTCGTTCCCTTTAATGAAATCGCTTAGCTCAATACCAATTTCACGTAAGGTGGCTTCGCTCGCCAGTACGGCATTTTTGATATTAACGGTCAGAACCAGATCAGGCTTGATGAACGAGATGGCATCCTGACAGTCGGATTCATCGGCCTGCACGCCATACGGCAAACGGACTGCGATGAACTGATAATCGGCTTCGTGAGTTTCTGCGCGTAATTCGCTAATTGCCATTTGGCAAAGTTTGCCGGTGAGAGTAGAATCCTGCCCGCCGCTGATACCCAACACAAGTGTCCTGATGAACGGATGGGCCAGCAGATAACTTTTGAGAAAATCGACGCTGACACGGACTTCCTGTGCGGCATCGATGTGCGGTTTAACGTGCAGAGCCTGAATAATCTCTTTTTGTAAAGCCATGACCACTCCTCCTGAAGGCTGCCTTCGAGGAACCCGAGGCAAAAATAAGACGTTATCAGGATAAAACTACCCCGCATCGCTCAAAAGGACAAGATTCAGCGAAGAGTTCGGCGGAAATCTGTACTCCTCCGGCTCGCAACATTTCGAAGCAAAGCGGCAGGAAAGAAGTAAAGTGTGGCACGTGATGAGTTATTACCGACCGGCATTGAAATAAGAAATCAATGAAGGGAAATGTAATGATTTCGTATGTTTCTATTGCTGGAAATATATGTCATTCGGAACTATCTAAAAAAGCCGCTTTATTAAGATATCCTGGGCTGAGTGCGTTATATTTGTTGCGGTAGAAATATTTGTATGCATGTGCCATCGAAATGGAGTTGCCAGGCTTGATTAACGGATCCTAATTAATGGCATACATCGTGTGGTTTTAATGTCGTTATTTGCCTTAAGTCTTATTGGGGAAACAAAATGTTTTTTCGGGTTGTACGTCGTTTACCAGCTTGTGCCATCGTCTGTGGTGCAGCGCTGTTCAGTATCTCAAGCCTTGCAGACACCACCATCTTCACTGCGTTAGATGACCCTGCTCAGGCGAAAAAGCCTTTCGAGGGCAATGTTCAGGCGGGTTACAGCGCGCAAACTGGTAACACCAGCAACTCCACGCTGAATGCTGATACCACCATGACCTGGTTTGATACCAACACGGCTTACAGCCTGTGGGGTTCTGCGCGTAACACATCTTCTTCCGGTGTGCGTTCATCTGAGAAGTATCAGGCCGGTGGCCGTACCCGTTATAACCTTGATAACGCGAACTATGTTTTCGGTCAGGGCAGCTGGCTGAGCGACCGTTATAACGGTTACCGTTCACGTACTGTCGGTACACTGGGTTATGGTCGTCAGATCTGGTCCGGTCCGGTTCATACGCTGAACCTGGAAGCCGGTCCTGGTGTTCGTCATGATGAATTCGAACAAGGTGGTAACACCACCCGTGCTCTGGCATACGCTTCAGGCACTTACGGTTATCAGATCAGCGACACTGCACGCTTCACGCAGGGCGTTTCTGTTTTAGCGAACGATGAAACTACGCTGAACTCAGAAACTGCGCTGACCGTTGCGATCAACTCCCACTTCTCACTGAAAGTGGCGTATGACGTAACTTATAACACCAAACCACCTGCCAGCGCGCCGGATAAAACCGATACCGTGACGTCTGTAAATCTGGTGTATGGCATGTAATTTCCCGCACGGGAAATAATGCAAAAAGCCGGAGGGAATATGCCTCTGGCTTTTTTTTTGGAATATATCCAGTCTGTTTTCAGGTTGTTTACTAACAAAAAAAACCACGCACTCGGCGTGGTTTCGTTATTTCTGAGCAGCTATTTTTTCTCTGCGTCTTTATATACCGTGGCGATCGCTTCAAAATTCGGGCCTTTCTGGCCAGCGGCGATGATATGGTAATACTTACCGCCTTTCTCATCCGCCAGCTTTGATAACTCTTCGTGCAACTCACTTGGGGAACCGACTTTCCCGCCTGATTCAGCCACTTTGATATTGTCGATTTTTACCAGTTTATAGTGTTCGACTTCTTCTTTAGAGACTTGTTCAGCAGCCAAAGCGCTGAAAGAGAAGGCAGAAATAAGCAGGGTAGTAGCTAAAGTAATTTTTTTCATATACAGCATCCTTTTGTAGAGGTAAGTAATTGCTTTGCTCTCCTGAAGTTTAGACGGTATTTAAAAAAACACCCTAAATTGTGATGAGTTATCAGAGATATCACCCTCTAAAAAAGCTGAGGGCAGAAAAGAGCTGAAAGAAGATGAAGTTTTGAAATACATAAAAAAACAGCGGATCATTAAAAATAATCCGCTGTTTTTAAAGGTTAAATATTAGTTGTCCTGAACCTGCTTGTGGAAAAGTTCCCGGAACACCGGATAAATATCTTCCTGCTCGCGGATATGTTGCATGGCGAAATTATCGAATTTCTCCTGCAACACTTCGTATTCACGCCACAGCGTCTGGTGGGCGCGGCGGGTGATCTCGATATAGCTGTAATAACGCACCATCGGCAGGATCTTCTGTGCCAAAAGCTGGTGGCAAAGAGGGGAGTCGTCAGCCCAGTTATCGCCATCGGAAGCCTGCGCGGCATAAATGTTCCACTGCGCCGGATCGTAGCGTTCCTTAATGACGTCATCCATCAGTTTCAGTGCGCTCGAAACGATGGTCCCGCCGGTTTCCTGCGAGTAGAAGAACTCCTGTTCATCCACTTCTTTAGCCTGTGTATGGTGACGGATATAGACCACATCCACGTTTTTATAGGTTCTGCTCAGGAACAAATAGAGCAAGATATAGAAACGCTTGGCCATGTCTTTGGTCGCCTGATCCATCGAGCCGGAGACATCCATCAGACAGAACATCACCGCCTGGCTCGACGGCTCGGGGCGACGTTCGTAGTTGCGATAGCGTAAATCGAAGGTATCAATGAACGGCGTTTTAGCGATTTTCGCCCGCAACTCGGCGATTTCTTTACGCAGACGTTCTTCTTCAAGTAACTGTGCTGGTTCGCTGTGCTCGACCTCGGTCAGCGTCGATTCAAGCTCACGCAGCTCCCGTTTTTTACCCGCGGTCATCGCCGTGCGGCGGGCCAGCGAGTTTTGCAAGGAACGCACCACACTGATATTGGCCGGTACGCCATTCGACGTGTAGCCGGAGCGGTGGGTTTTGAATTCGTTCAGCTGTTTATGCTGGTTTTTACGCAGGTTAGGCAGCGCCAGATCTTCAAACAAAAGATCGAGATATTCGTCTTTAGAGATCTGAAATGAAAATTCATCTTCGCCTTCACCGTCCTGACTGGCTTCGCCCTGACCACTGCCGCCACCACCGCCCCCCTGCGGTCGTTCGATGCGGTCATTTTGCACAAAATGATCATTGCCGGGGTGAACACGGTGGCGTAAGCCACCGCGACCCTGATGGAACATGGGCTCGTTGATATCAGCATTGGGGATCGAGACTGACTCCCCGCTGTCCACGTCGGTAACCGAACGCTTATTGATGGCCTCGGCAATCGACTGTTTGATTTGCGACTTATAGCGGCGCAAAAAGCGCTGGCGGTTCACCGCGCTTTTGTTTTTGCCATTCAGCCGTCGGTCAATGAAATACGTCATATTTCCCCCAAACGACTTTGCCAACGATCCTCTGTTACGAGGATTTTCTCACGCGCAGATACCATTCACACAGCAGGCGAACCTGTTTGCGTGTATATCCTTTCTCCATCATTCTGTCGACAAAATCATCATGTTTCTTCTGTTCATCGGTCGACGTCTTGGCGTTAAACGAGATAACTGGCAGTAATTCCTCGGTATTTGAGAACATTTTTTTCTCAATGACCGTTCGCAGTTTTTCGTAACTTGTCCAGTTTGGATTGCGGCCACTGTTGTTGGCGCGGGCACGCAGCACGAAGTTGACGATTTCGTTGCGGAAATCTTTTGGATTGCTGATCCCGGCTGGTTTTTCAATTTTCTCCAGCTCAGCATTCAGCGATTCACGGTCGAACAGTTGTCCGGTATCCGGGTCACGATATTCCTGATCCTGGATCCAGAAATCAGCGTACGTAACATAACGGTCGAAAATGTTTTGTCCGTATTCTGAATAGGATTCCAGATAAGCCGTCTGGATCTCTTTGCCGATAAACTCAGCGTATTTCGGGATCAGATAGCCTTTCAGGTGCTCCAGATATTTTTCAGCGATGTCCTGCGGGAACTGTTCGCGCTCGATTTGCTGTTCCAGCACATAGAACAGATGAACCGGGTTGGCGGCCACTTCGACGTGATCAAAGTTAAAAACGCGGGACAGAATTTTAAACGCGAAACGCGTCGACAGCCCGTTCATGCCTTCGTCCACACCCGCATAATCACGGTATTCCTGATAGGACTTGGCTTTCGGATCGGTATCTTTCAGGCTTTCACCGTCGTAAACCCGCATTTTGGAATAGCTGCTGGAGTTTTCAGGTGTTTTCAGCCGCGACAAAATTGAGAAGCGCGCGAGCGTTTCCAGAGTTCCGGGTGCGCAAGGTGCATGGGCCAGTTCACTGTTGCTGAGCAGTTTGTCGTAGATTTTCATCTCTTCAGAAACGCGCAGGCAGTAAGGCACTTTCACGATGTACACACGGTCAAGGAACGCTTCATTATTCTTGTTGTTACGGAACGTCACCCATTCAGATTCGTTGGAGTGCGCCAGAATAATGCCGTTGAACGGCAAAGCAGAGATCCCTTCGGTACCGTTATAGTTACCTTCCTGCGTCGCAGTCAGTAACGGATGCAACACTTTAATCGGGGCTTTGAACATCTCCACGAATTCCATCACACCCTGGTTTGCTCGGCACAGAGCACCGGAATAACCGTAAGCGTCAGGATCGTTCTGGGCGTGGTTTTCCAGTTTACGGATGTCCACTTTCCCGACCAGGGCAGAAATGTCCTGATTGTTTTCATCGCCCGGTTCGGTTTTGGCGATGGCAATTTGTTCCAGAATCGACGGCCAGACTTTCACGACTTTAAAATTCGTGATGTCACCACCAAATTCATGAAGACGTTTTGCCGCCCAAGGCGACATGATGGTGCCGAGATAGCGCGGGGGAATGTTGTATTCTTTTTCGAGAATATGCGCATCTTCCTGCGGATTAAACAGACACAGAGGATGATCGTTTACCGGACTGCGTTCGCCGTTGGCGCTCAGTACATAAATCGGTACACGTTGCATCAGGGATTTCAGCCGTTCGGCCAGTGACGATTTACCGCCACCCACCGGGCCCAGTAAATAGAGGATTTGTTTCTTTTCTTCCAGTCCCTGCGCGGCGTGTTTCAGGTAGGAGACAATCTGTTCGATAGCCTCTTCCATGCCGTAAAACTCTTCAAATGCAGGGTAACGTGCAACAACACGGTTCGAGAATAAACGCGACAGGCGTGGTTCAAGCGCGGTATCTACCATCACTGGTTCACCGATTGCCATCAACAGACGTTCCGCCGCATTGACATAAGCACTGCGATCTTGCCGTGCAATGGTAAGAAATTCCTGCAGTGTGAACTCTTCGTCCTTGGCAGCCTCATAGCGCTGGCGATAGTGGTCAAATATGTTCATACGATGCCCGTCCTTCGTTATTTTACCCTTCGTCTCTGGAACCACCACCTTGCTGTAATTCCAAATAATCGGGTAACGCACAGGTTAATGAGAGCTTTTTTCAGCGCTCCCGGAAGAAAGATCTCCCACCTGAATACAGCAACCCTTATGCCAACTTGCAGAACCCCTTTGACGCTGACAGTAACGATGGTTTGTAAACTGCCGTGACTCGGTGGGACGGGCGACTGTTCAGGCTAAGTCTTTCATCTATTTATAAGCGTAGTTTGGCATTAAGAAAATTTCCTCTATGGCTTTGCCGTTTTTTAAGTCATATCAATGACTCAGTTCTCGGGAGTGCTCTGAAAAGCCTTGCAGGGCGTGCTCTGCAGAGCGGAAGTCCTTTCTTTAGTCATTTTTATTTCATATTTTGCATATAAATTATGCGATCCACCCGATTTTCTCGGGTAAGTCTTTTTCAAGAACGAGAAAAGCTAAGCGCTTCGTTTACGCTTCATTTAAACTAACGGCGTTTTTTTACTTAATGGAAATAAGCAATGAAAATTTCGTTTATAAAAACACTGTCCATCGCTGGCGCGGCAGTGATTTGCAGCCATGCTGCCGTTGCAGGGACATGGCAGTTAGGTGCATCTGCTCTGGTCGCTCCGGATCCATACCGTGGAAACAATGACCACGTATATCCGGTGCCGATCATCAATTACGACAATGATGACTTCTACTTCCACACGCTGATGGCGGGCTACTATCTGTGGAATGACGACGTAAACAAATTCAGCGTGACCGCGAGCTACTTCCCGTTGAGCTTTGACCCAAGCGACAGCGACGATAAACGCATGAAGCGCCTCGATAAACGTCATTCAACGCTGATGGCGGGGCTGGCTTATTCGCATAACGCCGAGTGGGGTACGATCCGCGCCAGTTTCAACGCCGATACGCTCGATACCAGCAACGGTATGACTGCGGATCTGGGTTATCTGTATGCGATCAAAGGCTCTAACTGGGCCGTGGTTCCTGGCTTTGGTGTGACCTGGTTCAGCTCGAACCTCAACCAGTACTATTATGGCGTGACCAAAGACGAATCCCGTCGCAGTGGTTTCCACAGCTATTCGGCTGATGACAGCTTCAGCCCGTACGTTGAAGTCTCCGCGAAATACAACTTCACCGCCGACTGGCAGGGCTTCGTGACCGGCCGCTATCTGCGCCTGTCAAGTGAAGTGACCGACAGCCCGATCATTGAGAAAGACTGGACTGGCGTGCTGTGGACAGGTGTCACTTACACCTTCTGATGTAATGCACCTTTCGGGTGCTTGCTTTGCACATTAATGGGGCGTTTCGCCCCATTTGCACATTTATAGTTCATCGACTTTAACGTCATTAAGAATCACGACCCGACCGGAGGAAACAGATGAAAGCGAAGACCGTACAGTTGCCTGATGGCACGACCGTACCCGCAATCGGACAAGGCACCTGGTATATGGGGGAGCGGAACAGTGATGTTCGCTCTGAAGTGAATGCATTAAAACAAGGGCTGGATGCCGGTATGACTCTGATCGATACCGCAGAAATGTACGCGGATGGCGGAGCGGAAAGAGTGGTCGGCGAAGCGATGGCAGGGCGCCGCGATGACGTGTTTCTGGTTTCAAAAGTCTATCCGCACAATGCTGGTGGCGCGAAAGCCATCGCGGCCTGCGAGCAAAGTCTCAAAAGATTGAAAACCGATTGTATAGACCTGTATCTGCTGCACTGGCGTGGTTCGATTCCGTTACATGACACTGTCGCAGCAATGGTGAAACTACAGCAATCAGGAAAAATCCGTCGCTGGGGAGTTTCCAATCTCGACACTGACGACATGCAGGCGCTGTGGAAAATCCCCGGTGGCGAACAATGTATGACAAATCAGGTGCTGTATCACGCCGCTGCCCGTGGCATTGAATTCGATTTATTGCCGTGGAGTGATGAACACGGCGTGCCTGTGATGGCCTATTGCCCGCTGGCCCAGGCCGGAAAATTACGCCACGATGTCCTGACAGCGCCGGTCATGCAGAGCATCGCGAAGGAGCGGGGAGTCACCAGTTCGCAGATTGCGCTGGCATGGGTGATCCGTTCGGGGAACGTGATTGCGATCCCGAAGGCTGTACAGCCGCAGCATGTAAGAGATAATGCCGCTGCGATGATGCTCAGTCTCACCGGTGATGAAATCGCGCAAATTGACGCGGCGTTTCCGGCACCGAATCATAAAACGCCACTGGATATGGTCTGAATGGCCGGATACTTCGATTAAAAAGGGGCCATTTGGCCCCTTGATCACTTCTGTCAGGTGACTTATTTGCGGACAGAGAACGTCACTGCCAGGCGCGATGGTGCGGCGTGCGTAGAGACATGCTTCTCTGAAACCTGCGCGGTTTCAACGCAGACCATGGTTTTGTAGCCGTTATCTGGCATATCCGCCATGCTGACAGACAATTCAGAACCTGGATTCCAGGCAACAACATCAGAGTTGTTTTCATGTTCAACAACCAGCGTGCGTTTAAGCACCGGATCCACAATTTCACTGGTGGATTGCGGCTGGGTGTAAATGCGGTCAGTCTGGCCAGTGAAGGTCAAATCACCTTCGGTCTGTTTGGCTTTTGCGCCATCGACTTTATCGATAAAGCTGTTACCCAGGCCTTTAACGCTCACACTGGCAATATCACCGATATTGAAATAAGTGTGAAGGGCGCTGTTGGCTTCGAAATCACCGGTAGATTCCAGTTCGATATGGCAGGTAGCGCCGAGCGTGAAGCGTGCAGTCAGCGTAAATTCGTGCGGCCACAAAGCAAGTGTTTCAGGAGAGCTTTTCAGCGTTAACGTCAGGACGACGCCTTCGTCATTTTCCTGATGATCAGTCAGTTCCCACGCCATGTTTCGTGCAAAACCGTGTGAAGGTTTGCCTGCAGGACCGAACCACGGCCAGCAAATCGGAATACCGCCACGAATAGCGACGCCTTCTTTAAATGCACTGGCGCTGCTCATCCACAACACAGGCTCTTCGCCTTCAGGCTGCCATGACAGCAGATGCGCGCCTTGCAAGGCAATCGCAGCGCGTACTTTCGGGTGGGCAACAACGAGCACCGGCAGTTCGTCGATAAGACGCTGGCTGACGTAGGTAGTGATCTGGTTTACGACCGGGAGAGAAAAGAGTTGTTCTGTCATTATCTAAAGTCCTGTCAGGGTTAAAACTTCTAAGATTTAGAACCAAGACTACACATGAACCAAACGCATCTGTTTGACCGCACTCATGTGCTGATAAAAAAGTGCAACCGACAGAAAGCAAAAGGGCGACTTTCGTCGCCCTTCAATCAGTTCATTGACAAATCCAATTATTTGGAAACGTGAGCGATCAGATCCAATACTTTGTTTGAGTAGCCAGTTTCGTTGTCGTACCAGGAAACCAGTTTCACAAAGTTGTCGTTCAGAGCGATACCTGCTTTCGCATCAAATA
Organism: Rahnella ecdela; assembly: GCF_019049625.1. GTDB lineage: Bacteria > Pseudomonadota > Gammaproteobacteria > Enterobacterales > Enterobacteriaceae > Rahnella > Rahnella ecdela. The sequence continues at coordinate 159,664 of NZ_JAFMOY010000124.1, read as the reverse complement.
CGGAAGTCAGTTTTTCGCCGTTGAAGTCGGTAGATACTACGTCGTCTTCGGTGTAACCCAGAACGCCTTTCAGGTCGCCTGCTTCAGAAGCTGCTTTGATTACTGCGCAGATTTCTTTGTAAGAAGCTGGTTTTTCCAGACGTGCAGTCAGGTCAACAACAGAAACGTTAGGGGTAGGAACGCGGAACGCCATACCAGTCAGTTTACCGTTCAGAGCTGGGATTACTTTACCTACTGCTTTAGCAGCACCGGTAGAAGAAGGGATGATGTTCTGGGATGCGCCGCGGCCGCCGCGCCAGTCTTTATGAGACGGGCCATCAACAGTTTTCTGAGTTGCGGTAGTTGCATGCACAGTGGTCATCAGAGCTTCAACGATACCGAAGTTGTCGTTGATAACTTTAGCCAGTGGTGCCAGGCAGTTAGTGGTGCAAGATGCGTTAGAAACGATTTCCTGACCTGCGTATTCTTTATGGTTAACACCCATAACGAACATTGGGGTGTTGTCTTTAGAAGGACCAGTCAGAACAACTTTCTTAGCGCCTGCAGTGATGTGCTTACGCGCAGTAGCATCATCCAGGAACAGACCAGTAGCTTCCGCTACAACGTCAACGTTAACTTCGTTCCATTTCAGGTTAGCTGGGTCACGCTCAGCGGTAACACGGATGGTTTTGCCGTTAACAACCAGGTGACCGTCTTTAACTTCAACAGTACCGTTGAAACGGCCATGAGTTGAGTCGTACTTCAGCATGTATGCCATGTAGTCCGCGTCTAACAGATCGTTGATTGCTACGATCTCGATGTCAGAACGTTCTTGAGCAGCACGGAAAACAATGCGACCGATACGGCCAAAACCGTTGATACCTACTTTGATAGTCATATATTCCACCAGCTATTTTTTTAGTGAATAAAAGGTTGGTTGTAAAATTACAAAAACCTTGCTGAGCGTCAAGCGGAATCGTGTCAATTATTGCTGTAAGTCAAAGCGACGACCTACTATTGCTCGCTTATTGCACGTTCCGTTTTCTTAATCGGCTCATAACCACATGGGGGCGAAAAACTGAATATAAAGTAGCGGAGGATCAGGAGTGTGATCGCCATCACAAGTTATGAGTCAGGTAACGCTGATGCCATACAGTTTAGGCCAAAAGGGGCAGACCTGTTGTTAATTTTTTGTTATTATAAACTGTTATTTTAGTTGATTTTTATATTCGTCAGAGAACGATAAACATGAGTATCGAATTTAAATCTTCCTCTTCCCACGAGCAACTCACTGAAATTCAACGTTATGTCACGCAGGAACACGGAACAGAACCTCCGTTCTCCGGAAAGCTACTGCATAACCGTCGTGAAGGCATTTATCATTGCATCGTCTGTGGATCCGCGCTGTTCTTTTCCGGGACCAAATACGATTCCGGCTGCGGTTGGCCAAGTTTTTATCAGCCGGTACAAGCAGATGCGATTAAATATCTCACTGATAAAGCGCATAATATGCAACGCGTTGAGATACGCTGTTCAGGCTGCGAAGCGCATTTGGGACATGTTTTCCCGGATGGCCCGAAGCCGACGGGCGAACGCTATTGTGTGAATTCGGCCTCAATGTGTTTTAACGATGGTCAGAGTGGTGATAAAACCGCCGGATAGTGTGTCGTGAAATTGCGATATAATCTACCCGACAAAATCGATTCAGCAATTATTCAAAACCGTTTGAATAATAGCGCGGAGCTGAGGGCTCAGTCAGATGGAAATTAATCAACTCATTCATGTAATGACGCCGGAAATCTATGCACGTCTGGTGCAGGCGGTTGAACTAGGCAAATGGCCTGATGGCGTGGCGCTGACGCCGGAACAAAAAGAGCACAGCCTGCAGGCCGTGATGTTGTATCAGTCACGTCACAACGTGGATGCCCAGCACATGAGCATCGGAACGGACGGACAGATCGTTACCAAAAGTAAGCAGGAACTGAAACAGCAATTTGCTCAGGACATGCTGATTAAGCTGAAACCTGAGTAAGAATTGCATCAGCAAAGAAAAAGGCGCAGTACACGCGCCTTTGAAGTTGATGCTAACATTATAAAAATACACGAATATCCTCTAAGTTTTTTGCATGAATATGGACATCAATTTAGCCGGTTTTATCCCTGCATTACTTCCCGTTGCACTCTCCCCCGGCGCAAGCTTTACGCTTGCCATGAACAGCGCACTGTCTGGTGGCCGCAAAGGGCTATTCAGAACGCTCCTTGGAACTGCTCTCGGCATTTATACGCATGCAATCCTTATCGGGTTGGGCATTACGTCTTTACTGGTGGCATCCCCGACGCTTTTCTCTATTCTAAAAATTGCCGGCACAGCCTATCTGCTGTGGCTGGGTATCCAGCTTATTCGAAGCGGTCTGACTGCGCGTGAGATGGTTTTTGACAGCAGTGGCGCAGTGGTGACATTGAAAGATGCCTGGCTCGCGAATGTGCTTAACCCGAAAGCCATTATGTTTTATCTGACCGTGGTTTCACAGTTTGCGGGCCGCCAGGGTGAGATCGGACAGTATATGGTTCTGGCGACCGTGCACATTGTGGTGATGTCGGTCTGGCTCATTGCCATCAGCAAGGTGCTTATCTTTTCTGCCAGTAAGGTAAATACGCTGACCCTGAAAAAGGTCGTTAATATAGCGGGCGGGGGATTGCTGATTGTTTTTGCGTTGAGCAGTTTTTTTCACTGAGTGAGATTTCTGACTATAAATGCCGATGCTATGCAGACCCTGCTATTCCATTAGCAGGGTAACAAAACTCAGGCCAACACAGCCCCAGACGTACTGATCACCGCCCCCGCAACCCGCATGGCTTCAACCGCTTCTGCACTGTCTTCTGGCTGCAAATTTACGCCACGGCAGCCGTCGGTCAGCAGGGTGACTTCATAACCCTGCGCGAGTGCATCAAGTACGGTGAATTTCACACAATAATCCGTCGCCAGTCCCATCACATACAGATGCGTTACCTTTGCCGCTTTCAGCCAGTCGTTCAGTACGGTGGCTGCGCGATGGCCGTTGTCGAAAAAGGCGCTATAACTGTCGATATCCGGATTTGTGCCTTTCTGCACCACAAAGTCCACCAGCGGCAGGTTCAGGGAAGGGTGAAACTCAGCGCCCGGTTCCTGCTGAACGCAGTGAACAGGCCACCAGACTTGCGGCAGCCCGTTCAGTTCGCCCAGTGTCCAGGGCTCTGCTTGCGAGTTGATGGCAAAGCTGCGATGTCCGGCAGGGTGCCAGTCCTGTGACACCAGCACGGCAATGTCCTGGCTTTTGCACCACGCCATCATCTGATTAGCGACCGCAATAGTCGCATCGCCATCAGTCACCGCCAGCGCGCCGCCGCGACAAAAATCGTTTTGCAGATCGACCAGCAACAAAGCAGATTTCATATTGCCCCTTAAACGCCAATTATTCGGTAAGTTCGCCGCGCAGATTTTGCTGCATCAGCTCGCGGATTTCTTCCGGAGTATGCGTCTGGCTGAGCAGATAGTGCAGTTTGGTCAGCGCGGCTTCAACGGTCATATCAAACCCGCTGATCACACCGGAATGCGCCAGCGCGTTACCGGTCGCATAGCCGCCCATATTGACACGCCCTGAAATGCATTGCGTCAGATTCACCACCACGATGCCTCGCTCGGAGGCGTCTTTCAGCACTTTCAGCAGGTCACCCTTTTGCGGCGCGTTGCCGACGCCGTAAGAGCGCAGGATCAGCGCTTTCACTGGCTGCATCAGGAAGTTCTGTACGACTTCTGCCGAAATCCCCGGATAAATCGTCACTACGCCAATCGGCTGTGGGGTGATGTGATGCACTTTCAGCTTCGCAGCAGGCACGACGGGCAGCGAAGGCGTGGAAAGGCGACGGATGTGGATCCCGGCTTCCAGCAGCGGCGAAAGATTAGGTGATGCAAAGGCATCGAAACCATCGGCATGCGCTTTGGTGCTGCGGTTTCCGCGATACAGACGGTTGTTGAAGAACAGCGTGACTTCGTTGACCGGATGATTCGCAGCGATGTAAAGCGAGTTCAGCAGGTTAATCTGGCCATCAGAACGCAGGGCTTCAAGCGGAATTTGTGACCCTGTCACAATGACCGGTTTACTCAGATTTTCCAGCATGAAAGACAGCGCAGAAGCGGTGAAAGCCATGGTATCCGTGCCGTGCAGGATAACGAAACCGTCGTACTCGTCGTAATGCGCCTGAATATCATCGGCAATGTGCTGCCAGTCTTCCGGCGTCATGTCGGAAGAATCCATCAGTGGCGCATATTCCTGAATGGTGAATTCAGGCATCTCAGGGCGGTGGAATTCGGGCATCAGCGCCAGCTGACGTTGTAAATGGCCGGAAACCGGAATGTAACCCTGTTCAGAACGCTGCATACCGATTGTGCCGCCGGTATAGGCAACGTAAATAGATTTTTTAGTCATCGAAGATGTTCTTTTTTGAAAGGTGAAAGCAACTGCGCTAAGTATAAAGGCTTCGCGGCGGGTGTCCCACCATAAAAAAGCCCGGAGTTCTCAGCGAGCGCTCCGGGCTGTGCATTATGGTGATTCTTTATCCCACTTTATCTCAAAATGTGAGCCTTACTTCACGTCACCACAGGTCAGGCAAAGTGCGTAACGATTTTGCGGGTCATTCATGTTGCTGAAAAGGTCGGCCTGTGATTTTAGTTCCAACGCCATTTTACTCACCGGCGCAGGCAGATAAGCCTGGATCGCCGCTGGCAGCATGGCATGAACGGATGCGCTGACCTGCGAGAACACCAGATCGCTCAGGCTTGGCTCGCTGACATACCAGTTCAGCTGCCATTTCGGCAGTTTCGCCAGATCAGCGGCTTTCTTCACGGCGTCATCGAAATCACCCAGTTCATCCACCAGACCATTGGCCTTGGCATCGGAACCTATCCACACGTGGCCTTGCGCAATCTGATCGATTTCTTCAGGCGTTTTGTGGCGTGAATCGGCTACCAGACCGAGGAAGGTTTTATAACCATTCTCGATGTTCAGCTGCATCATTTGTGAGAACTCTGGTGGCAGCGCTTTGGTGGAAGCAATATCCGCCAGCGGCGATGTCGCCACGCCGTCAGTGTGAACGCCTGCGTAATCCAGCGTGTTTTGATAGGTGTTGATCACGCCAAAGATGCCGATGGAGCCGGTGAGGGTGCTCGGGCTGGCGATGATGTAGTTCGCTGGCGTTGAAATCCAGTAACCGCCGGATGCCGCCATGCCGCCCATTGAAACCACGACCGGTTTGCCTGCGGCTTTCGCAGCAGCCAGTTCGGAGCGGATCACTTCAGAGGCACTGACGCTACCACCTGGGCTGTTGACGCGGAACACAATCGCTTTCACTTTCGGATCCAGACGGGCATCACGAATTTGCTGGGCCGTGGTGTCGCCACCGACTGCACCCGGTTGCTCTTCACCGTCGTTGATGGCCCCGGTTGCGAAGATCACGGCGATTTGCGGGTCGTTATTGTCCGGTTTTGGTTTAGGTGAATAGTCGTAGATGCTGGTGTAGTTAAAGTCTTTGGCGTCTTTATTCCAGCCAAACGCTTTCACCATATCGTTGTCCGCTTCGGTACGGGAAGCCAGCGTGTCCACCAGTTTGGCTTTCAGTGCGTACTGTGCCATATCGCCGCCGGTGGCCTGCATTCCCGCTAATACACCCGCAGCACCTGGGAACAATTGTTCTGGCGTTATCTGGCGGTTTGCTGCAACGGTATTGAGATAGTTAGTCCACAGTCCACCAATCCAGCGGCTGTCTGCTTCACGTGCCGCAGGGGACATATCGTCACGGATCAACGGTTCAACGGCAGATTTATACGTCCCGACGCGGAAGATATTGGTCGTGACTTTCAGCTTATCCAGCAGGGACTTGTAATACAGATTATTGGTAGCAAAACCGTGCAAGTCCACCGCACCTTGCGGCGAAAGATAGATTTTGTTGGCATAGCTCGCCAGATAATATTGCGACTGATTATAGCTGTCGCCGATGGCATATACCGGTTTGCCCGCGTCACGGAATTCACGCAGCGCCTTGCCGATATATTGCATAGATGACTGGTCAGTACCGGTGAAATCAGTCAGCTGCAACACGATACCCGTGACGTTTTTGTCATCTTTTGCCGCGCGAATAGTATCGACCAGATCAAACAGGGAATTCTCCTGCAAACGGCTGCTCGACGTGCCCAGCAATTCGCGACCCCACTGACGGACTTTATTATTCACTGAAGGCTTATCCACCACGGAACCGCTCAGGTCAACCAGCAGCGCACCTTTGGTAGTCTCTACTGGCTTGTCCTGCACGGCATACCAGATGCCCACGCCAGCCAGAATGATCAGAATAAGGAAAACGTTGAGAATAAATTCTCTGACGAAATTAAGAAGACGCCAGGTCCACTTAAAAAAACCGGCGATAATTCGCCACAATGTGCGCATGGTCTCTCCAATAAGACAGATAAGTCCCGCTATCCTAATGACACGCCGGAAAAAAGTCAGCTTTAAATCATGTCAGAATTTGGCAACGACGCATTATCTGAAAGCATCTGATGCGTTGGAAAAAGCTGTAGCTGCTATGTTAACGTAAGGTAAATAGCAATTATTCTCAGGAGATTAAAATGGACGCTTTGGAATTATTACTTAACCGCCGTTCCGCTTCCCGTCTGGCTGCTCCTGCTCCGGCAGGCGAGGCGCTGCAAAACATCATTAACGCCGGTATGCGCGCACCCGATCACGGTGCTTTGCAGCCGTGGCGTTTTGTTATTGCTGAAAACGACGGTCTGACCCGTTTCAGCGAATTACTGCGGGCTGCTTCCATCAAAGACGGTGCGGATGAAAAGGCCATCGAGAAAGCTACGCAGGCGCCACTTCGCGCCCCGCAAATCATTACTGTGATTGCGGCCTGCAAGGAAAGCCCGAAAGTCCCGCAGTGGGAACAGTTGCTTTCCGCCGGTTGTGCTGTTCAGGCGATGCAGATGGCTGCGCTGGCGCAAGGTTTCAACGGTATCTGGCGTACCGGCGCATGGACTGACCATGCGGATGTTCGCAAGGCCTTCAAATGCGGTGAGAACGATAAAATTGTCGGCTTCCTGTATCTCGGCACACCGCAGCTGAAAGCGAGCCTTCAGGTGATCCCGACCGACAGCACGCCTTTTGTGACCCATTTCTAAAATTCAGCTGCTCGTTAATTAACCGGTTTTCATCGGGCTTTTCCGATAAAACCGGTTTTTGCTGCCTATTTGAGCGACCACCGTCGCGGATCCTTCGAACCGTCTTACTAATTGCTTCGCCAGCGGCTAACATAGCCATCTCTGCATCATGAGGACGTAGTGAAATGAAGGATGGGATAATGGAAATCTTTGTAGCGATCACCCCGCAGGCAGGTATAGCCTGATGCGTTTGTTCATTGCGGAAAAACCCAGCCTTGCCCGCGCCATTGCGGATGTCCTGCCTAAACCTCATCGCCGGGGCGACGGTTATATTGCCTGTGGCAACGATCAGGTCGTGACCTGGTGCGTCGGCCACTTACTTGAACAGGCGCAGCCCGATGCCTACGACAGCCGCTTTGCGCGCTGGTCTCTGTCCGATTTACCGATCATTCCCGAAAAGTGGCAACTTCAGCCGCGTTCTTCCGTCGCCAAACAACTCAATGTGATTAAACGCCTGTTGCTTGAGGCAACTCAGGTCGTCCACGCCGGTGACCCGGATCGCGAAGGGCAATTGCTGGTGGATGAAGTGCTGGATTATCTTGAGCTGACGCCGGAAAAACGCCACGCGACCCAGCGCTGTCTGATTAACGATCTCAATCCGCAGGCCGTCGAGCGTGCCATTGACCGGCTGCGCGACAACCGCGATTTTATTCCGCTGTGTGTTTCCGCACTGGCCCGCGCCCGCGCCGACTGGCTTTACGGCATCAACATGACAAGGGCTTACACCATTCTTGGCCGCAATGCCGGTTACAACGGCGTCCTGTCCGTTGGCCGCGTACAGACTCCGGTGCTCGGGCTGGTGGTGCGCCGTGACGAAGACATCGAAAACTTCGTGCCGAAAGATTTCTTTGAAGTGAAAGCGCATATCATTACGCCAGCCGATGAGCGTTTTGTGGCGCTGTGGCAGCCGAGCGATTCCTGCGAGCCGTATCAGGATGAAGAAGGGCGTTTGTTGCATCGTCCGCTGGCTGATCACGTGGTGGCGCGTATTGCCGGGCAACCGGCGATGGTTACCGGCTATAATGATAAACGTGAGAATGACATCGCGCCGCTGCCGTTTTCGCTTTCCACATTGCAGATTGAAGGCTCGAAAGCCTTTGGTCTGAGTGCTCAGCAAATTCTTGATATCTGTCAGAAATTGTATGAAACGCACAAATTGATTACGTATCCTCGTTCAGACAGCCGATATCTACCGGAGGAGCACTTTGCCGGTCGTCATTCCGTCCTCAATGCCATTAGCGTTCACCGCCCGGATCTGATGCCGCAACCGGTCGTGGATACCGATATCCGTAACCGTTGCTGGGACGATAAAAAGGTCGATGCGCACCACGCGATTATCCCGACGGCACGCAGCAGCAACGTGAATCTGACCGACGATGAACGCAAGATTTACGGCCTGGTGGCGCGTCAGTATCTGATGCAGTTTTGCCCGGATGCGGTGTACCGCAAATGCGTTATCGATCTGGATATCGCGGGCGGTAAGTTTATCGCCAAGGCGCGTTTCCTGGCGGAAGCTGGCTGGAGAACGTTGTTGGGCAGCAAAGAGCGCGACGAAGAAAACGAAGGGACGCCGCTGCCGGTGGTTGCCAAAGGTGATGAACTGCTGTGCGAGCGCGGGGAAGTGGTGGAACGCCAGACCCAGCCGCCGCGGCCGTTTACCGACGCCACATTGCTTTCTGCCATGACCGGGATTGCGCGTTTTGTTCAGGATAAAGAACTGAAGAAAATCCTGCGTGCGACCGACGGTTTGGGTACAGAAGCCACGCGTGCAGGGATTATCGAACTGTTGTTCCGGCGTGAATTTTTGTACAAGAAAGGGCGTTATATTCATTCCAGCGATACCGGGCGCGCACTGATCCACTCGCTGCCGGACATTGCCGGGCGGCCAGATATGACCGCTGACTGGGAATCTACGCTGACGCGTATCAGTGAAAAGAGCTGCCGTTATCAGGATTTCATGCAACCGCTGGTCGTGACGTTGCAGAATCTCATCATGCAGGCCAAAACGAACCGGGTGTCTTCGGCATTCCGCAGTCTGCCTTCCAAACCGGCGGGGGCTGCGGCGAAAGGCAAAAGCGCCCCCAAACGCCGCAAAGCGAGCACCAAAGGGAAGGAAGCAAACAGTGATGAATAACGTATTGTTGAAAAATGTGCTGATGGCGTTACTGGCTGGTTCCGTGCTGCTGTCTGCACCGGCGATGGCGAACCGCAGCAATATCGGCAACGGCGCGGACGTCGTGGTGCCGCTGCCGCCGCAAATCTGGGAAAACAGCGGCAGCAACAACAATAACAGTGCGCCGACCTGCCACAACTGCTGTATCTATAATAACCAGAGTTACAGCGAAGGCGCTGTGGTAACGGCGGACAGCGTAGTGTTGCAATGTTCACGCGACCCGAACGTGGTCGGCACCAATGAACTCAAATGGGAAGTGTTGAAGAAATAACGCTTTCTTACGGTTTCTGATAAAGAAAAGGCGCGAACTGTTTCCAGTTCCGCGCCTTTTTTTGTTTGCATACACCCGTCAGAAAGCAAATTTCGCCAGATACGCTTCGATCAATGGAATATCTGCCGGTGCCAGATCAAACGACAGCACGTCGGCAGGCGATACCCAGCAGATTTCAGAGTGACAGTGTAACGTAATCGTCCCTGTGAATCCGCTGACCCGCCAGCCGTGAAGACAAATAAGCCGGGCAGACTGTTGTAATTCGCTGGTGGTCACAAAATCATCCACTGTCGGCATGATGCCCATTTCTTCATGCAATTCACGTGCTAATGCGGCGGGCTGACTTTCTCCGGCTTCCACTTTTCCGCCAGGGAATTCCCATAAACCGGCCTGATCGCTGGATGCGTCCCGACGGGCGAGCAGCAATTTGCCTTCACGCTCTATCAGGGCGGCGACCACGTCAATCGTCTTCATGGTCATTACTTCAAATCGAACGTCGCCCAGATTGGCGCATGGTCAGACGGCTTTTCCATCCCGCGGATATCGTAATCGATACCGGTTGCCTTACAGCGTGCCGCCAGCGGCGTACTCGCCATGATCAGGTCAATACGCAGGCCACGGTTCTCATCAAAACCGCGTGAACGGTAATCAAACCACGAGAATTTATCGGCTGCTTCCGGGTTCGCCGCGCGGAAGGTATCAATTAAGCCCCAGCTTTTGAGGCGATCCATCCATTCACGTTCTTCCGGCAGGAACGAACATTTACCGGTACGCAGCCAGCGTTTACGGCTGTCTTCGCCGATACCAATGTCCAGATCGGTCGGGCTGATATTCACATCACCCATCACCACTACCGGATTATTCACGGACAAGCTGGTAGTCAGGTAATCCTGCAAATCACGATAGAACTTCTCTTTAGCCGGGAATTTGGTCGGATGGTCACGGCTTTCGCCCTGCGGGAAATAACCGTTAATCACAGTCAGAATGCCCTGTGGTGTTTCGATGTCAGTCATGATGATACGGCGCTGAGACTCTTCATCGTCACCCGGGAAACCACGGCGTACAGCCACCGGTTCCTGCTTAGTCAGCATGGCAACGCCGTAATGGCCTTTCTGGCCGTGATAAAACACGTGATAACCATACTGGCTGACATCTTCCAGCGGGAACATATCGTCGTGAACTTTAGTTTCCTGCAAACCGATAACGTCAGGCTGGTGCTGTTCGATAATTGCCGCAAGCTGATGTGGGCGGGCGCGCAATCCATTGATATTAAAGGAGACGAACTTCATAGTCGGGAACCATTTGGCGATGAAATCAGAAGCGCGATAGTAGCAGAAAAAGGGCGTAATGGCGAAATCACGATGAAGGATGATGTGATGGTGGTGGCCAGAATAAACGTCTGTAAAAGCAAAACGTCTGCCTGAAAATCATGGCAAATGGATTTCATTCGGCGAATTATTTTGTCAACTTTTCGTGACAGTCTCTTCTTCCCGTGTACATGAAAGAGTATTATGGCTACAGCGATTTCCGCACCGGCAGAAAAAGGTCAACACTGATGCGTCTGGAAGTTTTTTGCGAAGACCGCCTGGGTCTCACCCGTGAACTCCTCGATTTACTGGTTTTACGCAGTATTGATTTACGCGGTATCGAGATTGCCTCGATTGGCCGCATTTACCTGAATTTTTCCCAACTGGATTTTGACACTTTTCGCGCCCTGATGGCTGAAATCCGCCGTATCGACGGTGTGACAGATGTCCGTACCGTATCGTTCATGCCTTCTGAGCGGGAGCATCGGGCGTTACGCGCTTTACTGGTTTCCATGCCGGAACCGGTTTTTTCCATTGATATGAAAGGCAAAGTCGAGCAGGCCAACCCGGCGGCGATGGCGTTGTTTGAACTCGATGAAGATAAAATTCGCAATGCGACGGCGGCGAGCCTGATCACCAGTTACAACGTCACGCGCTGGCTTGAAAGCGACAACGCCCAGCCGCACACCGAACGTATTGTGATCCGCAGCCAGGATTTTCTGATGGATCTCACGCCAATCCATGTGGATGACGAGAACGAAAAAGGCGGGATTGCCGGTGCTGTCGTCATGCTCAAATCGGCTGCGCGCATGGGGCGCCAGTTGCAGGACTTAACGGTCAACGATGACAGCGAATTCGACCACATTGTCGCGGTCAGTACCAAAATGCGTCACGTATTGGATCAGGCGCGCAAACTCGCGATGCTGGATGCGCCGCTGCTGATTGTCGGTGATACCGGCACCGGCAAAGATTTGCTGGCTCACGCCTGTCATGTGCGCAGCGCTCGTGGCAAAAAGCCCTTCCTCGGCCTGAACTGTGCGTCGCTGCCGGACGATGTGGTAGAAAGCGAACTGTTTGGTTATGCCGCCGGTGCGTATCCGAATGCGCTGGAAGGCAAAAAAGGCTTTTTCGAGCAGGCAAACGGCGGCTCGGTGCTGCTCGATGAAATCGGTGAAATGTCGCCGAGAATGCAGATCAAACTGCTGCGATTCCTCAATGACGGGACATTCCGTCGCGTGGGTGAAGAGCATGAGGTGAAAGTGGATGTGCGCGTGATGTGCGCGACGCAGAAAAACCTGGTGGAGCTGGTGCAGCGCGGCGAATTCCGTGAGGATTTGTATTATCGCCTCAACGTGCTGAGCCTGACGTTACCGCCGCTGCGCGAGCGTCCTGCCGATGTAATGCCACTGACTGAGCTGTTTGTGGCGCGCTTCTCCGATGAACAGGGCATGCCGCGACCAAAACTGTCGTCGCAGCTGGCAAACTATCTGACGCATTACGGCTGGCCGGGAAACGTCCGTCAGCTCAAAAATGCGATTTATCGCGCACTGACACAGCTGGAAGGCGGCGAACTGCGCCCGCAGGATATCGTTCTGCCGGACTTTGACGCTGAAGTGACGATTGGCGAAGAAGCCCTGAACGGTTCACTTGACGATATCAGCAAACGTTTCGAACGCTCCGTGCTGACCCGTCTTTATCGTACTTATCCAAGCACGCGTAAACTGGCGAAGCGTCTGGGCGTCTCACATACGGCCATCGCCAATAAACTGCGTGAATACGGCCTCAGCAGCCGTCGCGGAGAAACCGGCGAAAGCGAAGAGTAATTCGCATTTGCGGGTCAGCCCTAATAAAAAAGCAACGGATTGCTCCGTTGCTTTTTTTTCATCTGTTGTCTGCAGACGCTGAAATTACTTCAGAACAGCCAGTGCAGATTCGTAGTCAGGTTCGGTGGTGATTTCATTCACCAGCTCGCTGTACAGCACGTTGTCCTGACCATCCAGAACCACGACAGCACGTGCAGTCAGGCCAGACAGTGCGCCATCGGTGATGCCCACGCCGTAGTCGGATTTGAAATCACCGCCACGCAGGGTCGACAGAGTGACCACGTTAGACAGGCCTTCCGCGCCACAAAAACGTGACTGTGCGAATGGCAGGTCAGCAGAAATACACAGAACAACGGTGTTCTCAATTTCGCCAGCCAGTTGGTTGAATTTACGCACTGATGTCGCGCAAACGCCGGTATCAATGCTTGGGAAAATGTTCAGGACTTTACGCTTGCCTGCGAAGCTGCTCAGGCTGACATCAGAAAGGTCTTTTGCGACCAGGCTGAAAGGCTTGGCAACGTCGCCTTTTTGCGGGATTTTGCCTGCAACGCTTACCGGGTTGCTCTGAAAGTGTACTGTCTGGGTCATGATTATTTCCTATGTCCATTGGAGTCAAACGGCTTTCAGTTTAGGGTAACAATTGTAAGTTGGATATATAATAATTGCTAAATAGTTGTATCCATTATGCATAACCAAAGGAACTGCTATGAGAAGTGTTCGCTTTTATCCGCAAGCCTGGCCGTTACATACGCCGTTCGTGATTTCCCGCGGAACCCGTACCGAAGCCCGCGTTGTGGCAGTTGAAATCGAAGAAAATGGTATTCGCGGTATTGGTGAATGCACGCCTTATCCGCGTTATGACGAAAGCGAAAGCTCCGTAATGGCACAAATCGCCAGCGTGGTGACGGCCATTGAGCGAGGTGCCAGTCGCGAACAATTGCAACATTTGCTGCCACCCGGTGCTGCGCGGAACGCACTCGACTGCGCGTTGTGGAACCTGGAATCTCAGACCCGCGGCCTGAGTTTGTGGCAGATGACCGATACCCAACCTCTGGCGTCGGTCAGCATGGCGCAGACTGTCAGCATCGGTACTCCTGAGGAGATGGCTCAGGCGGCACTGGCGCTGCAAAAGCAGGGCGCGACATTGCTGAAAATTAAACTCGACGACCGCCTGATCGCCGAAAGGCTGGTGGCTGTTCGCGCCGCTGTTCCGAATGCCTCGCTGATTGTCGATGCCAACGAAGCCTGGCAAAGCGACGGACTGGCTGCGCGCTGTCAGTTGCTGGCCGATTTAGGCATTCTGATGCTCGAACAACCGCTTCCGGCAGGTGAAGATTCCGCACTGGAAAACTTCATTCATCCTCTGCCGATCTGCGCTGATGAAAGCTGTCACACAGTCGAAGGTTTGCCTGCACTGAAAAATCGCTATGAAATGATCAACATTAAGCTGGATAAAACCGGCGGTCTGACCGGCGCACTTCTGCTGGCGCAGGCGGCGCGTGAAACGGGGTTTGATATCATGCTCGGCTGTATGTTGTGTACATCGCGCGCCATTCGCGCCGCACTGGTGCTTACTGCAGGCGCAAAATTTGTCGATCTCGATGGCCCAACCTGGTTGGCGCAGGATGTCGAACCTGCACTGAAGTTTCATTGCGGCGGTATTGATATCGCCGGTTCCGCCTGAATTTTATCTCCTGCTGCTGCGGTTTTGTGCGCGAAGGCAAATCTGTAACGATTTCTTATAGGGGATTGCGGCAGGTAATGATAAAACTCCTGAATGTTTCAGGGCGTAGCCCTTTGTCCGTTCAGGAGAATTTATGCCGCAGGGAAAATCATTTCCGCTTTTATCCTATTCCGTATGCGCTGCGCTGGTAGCTCTGACTCTCGGTCAGGCTATCGCCGCTCAGGTTCCCGCCGGTACGCAGCTCGCGGCAAAACAGGAAATTGTCCGCCACATTAAAGATGAACCCGCTTCGCTGGATCCGTCCAGGGTCGTGGGTTTGCCTGAGGCACAGGTTGCCCGCGATTTATTCGAAGGCCTGGTGAATCAGGACGCGACCGGTAAGAGTGTGCCGGGTGTTGCCGAAAGCTGGCAAAACCAAAACAACCAGGTATTCCTTTTCACCCTGCGCAAAGATGCCAGATGGTCGAATGGGGATCCGGTCACGGCGCAGGATTTTGTCTACAGCTGGCAGCGTCTGGTTGATCCAAAAGGTTCCTCGACCGGTGCCTGGTTTGCCGCACTGGCCGGAATTGCTAACGCAGATGCCATCATCGCCGGGAAAATGCCCGTCGATAAATTGGGTGTGACCGCCGTCAGCCCGACACTTTTGCGCGTCACGCTGGATAAACCGGTGCCTTATTTTGTCAGTCTGCTGGCGAATTTCAGCCTGTTTCCGGTGCACAAAGCCACGGTAGAAAAGTTTGGCAATGACTGGACCAAGCCGGGCAATTTGGTCGGTAACGGCGCGTTTGTGCTCAAAGACCGCGTGGTGAATGAAAAACTGGTGCTGGTACCCAATCCGCATTACTGGGACCACGCGCATACCGTGCTGACCAAAGTCACTTTCGTGCCGATCAATAAAGAGTCCAACGCCACTAAACGCTATCTGGCCAACGATATTGATATCACCGAATCATTCCCGAAAGATCAGTACAGAATGCTGACGCATGATTTACCGGGACAGGTTTATACGCCATATCAGCTCGGCACTTATTATTACGCTTTCAACACTCGTCGCGCACCAACCGACGACGCCCGCGTGCGCCAGGCGCTTTCCCTGAGCATTGACCGTAAAATTATCGCCGAAAAAGTGCTGGGCACTGGCGAAAAACCGGCGTGGCGCTTTACCCCTGACGTTACCAACGGTTTCAAACCGGTGGAAAGTGAGCTGCAACAATATTCGCAGGAAGAGCTGAACGCACAGGCGAAAAGCCTGCTTGCGGCGGCGGGTTACGGGCCGTCTAAACCGTTGCATCTGACGCTGCTGTACAACACGTCCGAAAGCCATCAGAAAATTGCCATCGCGGTGGCCTCGATGTGGAAAAAGACACTGGGTGCGGATGTTAAGCTGGTTAATCAGGAATGGAAGACGTACATCGACAGCCGCAACACCGGCAATTTTGATGTGATCCGCGCTTCCTGGGTCGGCGATTACAACGAAGCTTCGACGTTCCTGTCGCTGCTGACTTCCACGCATAACGGTAACATCAGCAAATTCAGCAGTGCGGAATACGACAAAGTGATTGCTGACGCCAGCCGTGAAACCAGCGAGGCGCGCCGCAACGACGATTACAACAAAGCCGAGCAAATCATCGCTACGCAGGCTCCGATTGCGCCGATTTATCAGTACACCAACGGGCGTTTAATTAAGCCGTGGGTGAAAGGATACCCGATCACCAATCCGGAAGACGTGGCTTATAGTCAGGAAATGTTCATCCTGAAGCATTGATATTCAGCGCAATATTCAGGGGAAAAAACAGGCATAAAAAAGCGCCCGCTGCACCTATCAGCGGGCGCTTGTATTTTTAGCTCACTGCTCAGCTTTTACGGCTGAACAGACGAACCAGTAACGCAGCACCGGCGGCGACAGTTGCCAGCAATACCACGCCTGACCAGCCACCGGCTTCCAGCGCTTTACTGCCCAGAGCCGCGCCCGCCGACATACCGATAAATACCACGGTGAACAGCAGGGCGTTCAGCCTGCCGCGTGCCGCTGGTTCAAGTCCGTAAACCAATGTCTGATGCGCAACCAGCGTGGCCTGAATGCCTAAGTCAAAACCTATAGCGCTCAGCACTATAAGTGCCAGCTGGGCGTGTGGCGACAACAGCGGCAGCAGGAGCATCGCTGCGAAAGACACCATCACCAGCGCGGCGCCAATCTGAGTAACCCGCGCCGGACCTTTTTTATCGGCCAATGCACCCGCCAGCGGCGCGGCTAGTGCTCCGGCAGCGCCCGCCAGCCCAAATGCACCGGCCACTGCGCTGCCCAGATGAAACTGTTCGTTAAGCATGATCGCCAGCGTTGACCAGAACGCACTGAACGCCACCGAGAGCAATCCCTGTGCCAGAGCCGCATGACGCAACGTTTTGTAGTTCTTCCACAGACCAAACATCGAATGCAGCAGTGCGGCATAACTGATGCGCGTATCCGGCGTGAAACGCGGCAGAACCCGCCAAAGCGCCACACCAATCAGCGCAACGCTCAGCGCCGCCAGCTGATACATCACCCGCCAGCCGAAATACTCTGCCACAAAACCGCTGAGTACACGGGAAAGCAAAATCCCGACCAGCAGGCCGGTCATCACCGTGCCGACCGTTTTTCCGCGCTGAGACGGTGGGGCAAGATGCGCTGACGCCGGTACGATATCCTGCGCCATCGTGGCACCAATACCGGTTATCAGGCTTGCCACCAGCAGCCCGTGAATGCCCGGCACAAAGCCGCAAAGCAGCAATGCGGCGGCCAGCAGAATGCTTTTCAGCAAGATAATGGTACGGCGGTCATGACGGTCGCCCAGCGGAATAAGAAACAAAATGCCCAGTGCATAACCGGCCTGCGTCAGCGTAGGGATCAGCCCGACCGACGTGGTGCTGGCGTTCAGGTTTCCGCCCATTATGCCGAGCATCGGCTGGCTGTAGTAAATCGAAGCGACGCTGAGTCCGGCGCCAGCGGCCAGAGTAAAAATGATTTTGCCGGAAAGGGCTGAGTCGTTAACGGCGGTTGTACCGGAGAGTTCTGACATAACGTAATTTCCTGATGAATGAGTTCACGGGGTTGTGCGCGCTGAATGCATTCTTCACGGAATTGGTTATAAGTGGTAGCCTGCACAAAGGTAAAACAGTTATACGTGAGGCGTATGAGCACACCCATCCCGACCCCCATCACCAGCGGCATTGACCGGATCGACCTGATGCAAACTTTTGTACGCATCGTGGAAAGTGGCAGTCTTTCCGCCGCTGCCGTGCAACTGAGCACCAGCCAGCCGACCGTCAGCCGCCGTTTGCAGTCGCTCGAACGCCTGCTGGGCGCGAAGCTTATTCTGCGTACCACGCACGCCATGAAACTCACTGACGACGGTGAGCGGTGCTATGAACAGGCAAAACTCGTGCTGGAACGCTGGGCTGCGCTGGAAGATCAACTGAGCGGCGCCGGAGATGAACCGGTAGGTATTTTGCGTGTTCGTGCGCCGCACGCGTTTGGGCAGGATCAGCTCATCGCACCGTTGACCCGTTATTTGCAGCGTTACCCGAATCTTTCGGTGGACTGGATGCTTAATGACCGTACGCCGGATTTTATCGCCGAAGATATCGACTGTGCGATACAGGTCGGGAATGTACCGGATCCTTCAATGGTGGCCATTTTACTGGCGGAAGTGCCGCGCATTGTGGTGGCAACCCCGGAATTATTACAGCAATATCCGGTCAGAGAGGTCAGCGAACTGAAAGATTTACCCTGGATTTCTCTGAGTACTTTTTATCGTAACGATGTCAGGCTGCGCCATGATAACGACGGGCATATAGAAAGTTGTCCCATTGTGCCGCGTCTGGCAACGGACAGTTTATACGCCGTGCGTAAGGCCGCGCTTTCCGGACTGGGTGCGGGTATTGTGTCCGCATGGGTGGTGAAGGAAGACCTGGAGGCAGGGCGCTTGCAGCGCGTATTACCCGGCTGGAATGCCTTACCTTTGCCTGTTTATCTGGTGTATCCGTATTCCAGTTATTATCCGGCGCGTCTGCGTAAATTTCTCGAAATGATGCGCAGCGTCATGCCGGAACTGGCAGAAATGCAGGCACCTGGCGGATAGTAATATTCTGCTATATCGCGAAACATTAAACATGCTGGCCTTAACACCTTTTTTCAATTCCGGTGGCATGATCGGGCAATGCATTCAGGAGAATGAATTTGCCCTGAGCTGACTTTTTGAATTTCAGTCACTTAACGCTAGACTTAAAATAATAACGCAGAAAAAGCGAGGAATATCGTGGAAGTTATTAAGGGAAAAGAATTACAGGTTTCAGATGCCGTTTACGCCCTGCAGATGGACGGTCAGGGCGGGGTGAATAATATCAGCCCGCAGTGCGTCGCCAGCGAAGAAAAGCCCTGCTGGCTGCATCTGGATTACACGCTGCCCGCCAGTGAGCAGTGGATTAACAGCACGCCCGTGCTGCCCGATACCGTGCGTCAGGCGCTGGCCGGTGACAGTGTTCGTCCTAAAGTGGTGCGCGTGGGAGAAGGCACGTTAATCACGTTGCGCAGCATCAACCTTAATGCGGATTCGCGTCCTGATCAGCTGGTTACTATTCGTGTTTATCTTACCGACAAAATGATCGTCTCTACGCGACACCGTAAGGTGTTTTCAATGGAAGAGATGCTCAGTGATATGAAGTCCGGCAGCGGGCCGAAGAATACCGGTCGCTGGCTGGTGGAAATTTGCGATGCGCTGACCGATCAGACCAGTAATTTCATCGAAGATTTGCACGATAAAATTATCGATATTGAAGATGATCTGATGGAACAGCAGGTACCCGAGCGCGGCCAGATGGCGCTTTTGCGCAAACAACTCATCGTCCTGCGTCGTTATATGGCGCCGCAGCGCGACGTCTTTTCCCGTCTGGCCAGCGAACGCCTGCCGTGGATGAATGACGACGACCGCCGTCTGATGCAGGAAATCTCGGACCGTCTGGGGCGCGGACTGGACGATCTCGATGCCAGCATTGCGCGTACAGCGGTGTTGTCGGATGAAATCAGCTCACTGATGGCCGATTCCCTGAACCGCCGCACCTACACCATGTCTCTTCTGGCAATGGTTTTCCTGCCAGCGACATTCCTGACGGGGTTATTCGGCGTTAACCTGGGCGGCATTCCGGGGAACACATCGCCGTTTGGGTTCGGGATTTTCTGTGCCTGTCTGGTGGCATTAGGTGGTGGCGTGGCGTTATGGATGAAGAAAAGCCGGTGGTTATAAGTCGCTAAGCTGCTGAAAAAAAGCAAAAAAAAGCCGGTCATAAGACCGGCGTCGTTCGAATTAAATTGTGCTATGCATTAATTCTAAAAATTTGGAAATAAGACAATATGGAGCACAACGCCCATCGCTTGACGTTGCATTCACCTGCGAAATAGATACTGCACCGATTCCGCGATTCTAATGTTGATTTCGCTCAATCTTTTTGAGGTTTATCCTCTGTGAAGGGCACTGTCGGGCACTTTTGCCGTGTTGCGCTCACTTTTGGACAGAACAGGAGTTTGCTTTGCATACCCGGGAAATGATTCATCAGGCATATGAAAACACGAACCTTAAGACGCTGAGTGTATGGGACACGCATCCGGAAACCGGCGCGGTGAGAACTGAACCTTTTTATCATCCCGAGCGTCTGGCAATCACCAGCGGCAACCGTGCAGGGCCTTCGATGAGCGGATTACTGGAAGATATCGTAACAGCGGCGCAGGGCGATGCACTGGCTGATGTTGCGCCACGGGATGGCATGCACTTTACCTTTTTTGCCATAACGCAGGCGCTTTACGATCGGCCTGAAGATGCGCAAAATCTTGACGGGCTGATTGAAATCTTCAACCAGTATTGCCGTGGTCATATTATGCATATCAGCGATTTGCGACTGATTGCATTACCTGATCAGTTGCTGCTGGCCGGATTTCCGGATGAGGAAAGTTTGCGCGTCCGTCAGGCGCTGGTGGAACATCTTCTCACCACGCAATGGGCGGGGAAAATACGTGAGCGGTTTCCAAATACCGAAATTCCCCAAATCTTCTGGCACAGCACGCTCATGCGTTACAGTGCGCAATATTTGCCGTCGTCCCTGCGGGAATTCTTTCTGCACAACAAGCAGCAAAACTTCGGTTCACTCAGCCTGCCGGTAAAACTGGTTATGACCAACTACAACTGGACCGACACTTACACGCTGGCCTGAAAATAAAAAAGCCCGCTTTTAAGCGGGCTTCTGAGATGCAGGCATGGAAATTACTTAATTTCTAACACGTTCAGACGTTCAACCGGCGCTGCGGATTCATCATCTTCCGGCTGCCAGCCTACAGGCTGCATTGGAATATCTTCACGGTCAAAGGCAAGATCTCCGCCGTCAATCACTTCGCTGCCGTGTTTAATCCCTTTAAAATCAAAAAGATTCATATCGTTGAGATGTGAAGGCACCACGTTTTGCATCGCGCTGAACATGGTTTCGATGCGGCCAGGATATTTTTTGTCCCAGTCGTTGAGCATGTCACCGATAACCTGACGTTGCAGGTTTGGCTGTGATCCGCACAGGTTACAAGGGATTATCGGGTATTCACGCGCAATCGAGAAACGCTCGATATCTTTCTCGCGGCAATACGCCAGCGGGCGGATCACGATGTGTTTTCCGTCATCACTCATCAGTTTTGGTGGCATCCCTTTCAGCTTGCCGCCATAAAACATATTGAGGAACAGAGTTTGCAGAATATCGTCGCGATGATGACCCAGCGCAATTTTAGTACAGCCCAGTTCTGAGGCGGTGCGGTATAAAATCCCGCGACGCAGACGTGAGCACAGAGAGCAGGTCGTTTTGCCTTCCGGAATTTTATCTTTGACGATGGAATAGGTGTCTTCGGTGACAATCTTGTATTCCACGCCCAGCGTTTCCAGATACTCCGGCAGGATATGCGCCGGGAAACCCGGTTGTTTCTGATCCAGGTTAACTGCGATAAGAGAGAAATTCACCGGAGCGCTTTGTTGCAGATTGCGCAAAATCTCCAGCATGGTGTAACTGTCCTTCCCGCCGGAAAGACAGACCATAATGCGATCACCTTCTTCAATCATGCCGAAATCGGCGATCGCTTTCCCGACGTCACGGCGCAGGCGTTTTTGCAATTTATTCAGATTGTACTGAGCTTTTTTATCAACTGATTGATTTTCTGACATTAATAGTAACTCTGACTCAAAAAGGGGCACCAGATAGGCACGGACGTCATAGCGCGAGTTTAGCATTGTACATTTCTGTCTGCCCGCTGCGCATGTCTGCCGTCCGGACGGCGTTGTGGCGCGTATGATACGGATTACGCCACCGAATGTCAGCGCGTTTTATAGCGGATTGAGAAAGGGGAGGGTTTGGGGGTAAAAGGGGGCTACGAATGAAAACCTGCTGACCCACCTTACAGTCAGCGCAGCAGGTATTGATACACTCACTTTCGCAATAATTATTTCGCGCAATACACTCTGGCTTCGCGAGGCGTGTATATGCCAAGCGTGACAACGCGAAGCAACACATCCATACCGGATTCCTGCACTTCTGTACGAACAACCTTATTTGCGCCGCCGCAGATTTGGGCTGCATCTATAGTGTGCTCCTGTCCGATGCCGTTAACGAAGAAAGCTTGTTTCGTCACATGAGCGGGCTGTACTGCAACATCATCGTGGATCTTAAATGTCTGCTGAGCACAACCTGACAATACTGTTACTGCAAGAACCGCAATCATTAACTTTTTCATAATAACTCATATTGATAATAAATAAGTGAAACCATAGTTTCTTGCCTGAAGCGTGGTTTACATATCCGACCACGGGTTATTTTTAGTGATTAAAATTTATGGTTTACCCTGCGTTGAAGTATGTAATAAATGATATCCTTCTATGTTGTTTTAAAAAACGCTCAACGTTATTGGTTAGTTAAAATTGATGGGCGGAATGATAATCAATAAAATAAAAACGGCTTCAGATTATTATTATGAAGCCGTTGGAAGTGATTGTTAAAGCGTATGGATAATTATTCGCAATACCCGCCCTTATGATGGGAACCTGTGCCGCCATGCGGATGCTCACCCTTAGGGCAGGCGTTTGCGGAAAGGCTCATCAGGCCGAAAGCAGCCACAAAGATAATTACCAGTAATTTTTTCATTTCCATCCCTTAATTAAAGAATTATATGTTCTCTTATAGAGATTATTTTCAGTAGGACTAATAATCTCATAATCCAATTTATCGATCATCAACATGGGATACCTTGCGAAAACGCAATGATTTATACCTATATCGTAAATATTGATGAGGTTAACATTGCGAAATAGTCCGACTTTTAATAGGTGCTGTTACTTCAGTTGCCGAATTAATTTGTAATGATGAGTCTCCGCTGACAGCTCGCACTTCCTCATCCAATACATAAACTAAAATGTACGATTAGGATATTTCCCTAAACGAAATTTCTGCTACCCTGAGGGTCTAAACCAGATCATTTTGGAAACACCCGATGCTTTTAACCCTCGTTTATCGCAGCCACATCAGTGAGCACGTACAGTCTGACTCAGTGGCAGAAATGGTGTCACAGGCCAATGTTAACAACGAACTTTTAAGCATTACCGGGATCCTGCTTTTTGACGGGATGCACTTCTTCCAGTTGCTGGAAGGGCCTGAAGAGGCCGTAGATGCGCTTTACGGTTCGATTTGCCAGGACCCGCGGCATCATAACGTGGTGGTTCTCATGCGCGACTATGCGCAGTCACGCCGCTTCGGCAATGTCGGAATGGAGCTCTTCGACCTCAGACATCATCACGAAGATGAGGTGCTTCAGGCGGTGCTTGATAAAGGAACGTCTAAATATCAGCTCACTTATGAAGACCGGGCGCTTCAATTCTTATGCACTTTTGTGCAGGCGCGTGAGAAGGAAAATTACCTCGAAATTCTGCCGGCAGATTCCTGGTCTTTCGTCGCCAGTGAGCCTCTGAAACCACAAGTAGAATTTATATTTCCTGAAATGCAGGACTACAATTTTGCCTTTCAGCCGATTGTTGACCCGCTAAGCCGCAAGATAATTTCTTACGAGGCGACAATCCGCGGCCCGGAAGGCGGTTCAGCGATGGAGTATTACGCCCGTTTATCCGGAACCACTATCTACGAGGCAGATCTCAAATCTAAAAAGCTGGCGTTTGGCATGGCGAAGCAAATGGGGATCAGCGACAAAACGCTTTCCATCAAGCTTCTGCCTATGACACTGGTCATGGTGCCCAATGCTGTGGAGTCGCTGGTGAATGACATAACCTCCAGCGGACTGGTGCCGGAACAAATTGTGGTGGCCATCACCGAAAACGGCGTCATCACGCGTGAAGACAAGTTTTCTACCGCGATGAAACAGCTCAAAGCCTCGGGAATGCGTCTGGCGATTGATGATTTCGGTGCGGGTTCTGCGGGATTATTACTGCTGACTCAGTGTCAGCCAGACAAGATTATGATTGATCGCAATATGATTTGTGACATTCATACCAGCGGACCGAAACAGGCCGTCGTTCAGGCCATCATCAGATTCTGCTCTGCGTTAGAAATTTCTGTCATCGCGACGGGTGTTGAAAAACCGGAAGAGTGGATGTGGCTGGATGCGGCAGGGGTGTGTAATTTCCAGGGCGAATTATTTGCTGAGCCAAGGCTGAAAGGTGTTCCGGCAGTGACATGGCCAGAAATCGCTTATGAATATCAGTCAGGTCAACAGGCTCTCTGAGGACTTGCAGGCTGCGCAAAATGTTTAAACGAATGAGCCCGGCAAGAATTACTTGCCGGGCTCATTGCATAATGCGTAGCTGCTATTTATAAAATATCATCATCAGGTGTGCGGTAAACAACGTATTCAAGTGCTTCCAGATAGACATCCTGCTTATCTGCATCACTTTCCTGCTCAATCTTCTGAATCAGACAAAGAATAATATCTTTATGAGTAACAACTTCTTTTTGTTTTTTTAGGTTTTTATATAAACGGAGAACTGTTTCGTTTTCAACCAGAAGTTCAGGATCTTCTGCCAGAATATAATCAGCCAATGTAACATGAGTATAAGACACGTCTTGCATTTTAATACCCTCCGAGTTTGTTGTTCAGAACCTGTTATTTAAAATTTCCCGCGCCCGTCTGTAACTACTAAGGGTGAGCGCGATGCGAATAATAAAGTGGCCTCTTGTCAGAGGATCAGAAGCCGGAATCATCGGGCGTCATGCCCACTACCATTTCCAGTGCACCGCGCAGAATATCCAGCTGCACGACATCGGAAGTGGTTTCAAGCTGATTAATCAGATGCAGTATGATGGCCTTATTGGTCACCGTACCTTTATTCGCCAGAATAAGACGAATTGCAGCACCCAGAACTTCAGCTTCACTGGAATAGAGTTCGCTCACTTTAGAAAAATGTTTATAAATACCTGTTTGACTGACTGCGTCTGTCATCGACTGAGATGTATTTGATACAACCGAATCATTGTGGCTTGCTACACATTCGCTTGATGTATCAATGTTTTTTCTGGTCATCGGACGGCCCTTCAGCATTGAAAAAGTGTCGTACATTGTCGACGTCCCGTACTTCATAACTGACACGCGCACGCTTATCAGCCTGATCGTGGCGCATCTCATTAATGATCTGCTCCAGGGCGCTTTTTCGATTTAAGTTGTCAGCACTTACAGCCATAAACTGTAATTGCTTAATGAGTCTGTCGATTGATATCGGACTTTTTGATTTAAGTAAGGAAATTACTGCCTCACCAATCAGTTTATCCGTTAATTTTTCTTCGTTGCTTCTGTACATAATATCAGCCTCTGAATATACGCTGACCAAGGGACTTGGGCAGATTAGCTTAAGGTTCAGAGTTATTACTTTATTCCATTGGGAATGATGTCATTATTTCAATTGATCATGAATCACGCTCAAGAACCAGACGGATTAGCTTCATGTAATGCTTCTCCTCTTCTTCACTGCCAGCGGATTCAACACGATTCAACAGCTTAGAACATAACGCTTTGCGATTAAGATTCTTGCCTGCTTCCAGAATTTCAACCACAACGCGCCCCATTGTTTCCTCTTTAGAAAAACCCTGACTGTATAAAGAAGGGGAGGCTTCTGGTGACATACCATCGTGCTTATTCTGACGCATGACATATCCTCTTGTTAATGTGTGCGTTGTTAATGATTACTTGTGTGACTATAAAGTTATACAAGATGTAGAAAGTTGTACAGGTATTTTTAGGAATAAGTGACAGGAATACAGATTATTCTTAATCGCGACCCGGCTGAATCGGGACAGTAAGCAACGGATACAATGATTTTACCTGTCCGGAAAACAATGTTCAGAAAACATTATGGTAAAGGTTGGGTAAAAAGAGACAACTTTTTTCAAAAACTGCCGTTAAACAAAAGGTGACCTTTTTGGTGTTATCTGGAGTTAAGGTGGAAAATTCAAAATTGGCCTTTGAGGAAGCCTGTCGTATGGTGGGTGAGTGTTGTCTGATGTTCGCGCAAAACGGCCAGGAAATCAGCCGTGAGCGCGTGGCCTTGTGGCTGGATCGCGTACAGGAAGAGGCAGTTGATGCCCTTGGCGAGCCTAATGATGCGCTGCAACTGGCCATCGAGCGACTTAATGGCCGCTGATAAAACGACCATTAAACTTCCATTTGTCCTATTTTCCAAAGCCTCCGGAAAGACTGACTATACTTATTAAGCTAATTGTTAAGTCAGAACCCCTTTCAGGAGGAAATGTATGAAGAGGAATAACCTAATCGCCGCATCGCTGGCTGCTGTATCAATTTTGTTTGTGGCAGGCTGTGCTTCGAACCAGGCTATTAAAACGACGGACGGAAAAACCATCGTGACGGACGGGAAACCTCAGGTAGATGACGATACAGGTCTGGTCTCCTATAAAAACGCGGAAACCGGCAAGACTGAGCAGATTAATCGCGACCAGGTTAAAAACATGAGCGAACTGGATAACTGATTTATCCGGGAAACGTATCAAAGGAGAGGATCATGAATAGGACATTACTTTTACCATTAGCGGCAGTGTTATGTGTGGCGGCTTTGTCTGGCTGCACGCGCACCAGTTATGCCATCCAGACGAATGATGCGCGAACCATCATCAGTGACGGCAAACCAAAAGAAGCCGATTCCGGCTTGCTGGAATACACCGATGCCAACGGTGTGAAACAGCAGATCAGCAAAACTGAAGTGAAACAGGTAACAGAACTTCCGAAGTAAATCCGGTGCTCAATCATTTTTGTCTGACATTAAAACCCGCTGAGAAGGCGGGTTTTTTATGACCTGAATCGCAGGGCAGAACGGAGCTTTATGATACTTTTGGCTTCTGAAAAACTGTCACTAGGGAAGGTTACTGTGCGCCAGAGAACTATCGTCTGTCCGTTAATTGAACATGAAGGGACCTATCTGCTATGCAAAATGCCGTCCGGTCGGGGTGTATTTCCCGGACAATGGGCCTTATCGGGGGGAGGCGTGGAACCCGGAGAAACGATTGAACAAGCCTTATTACGCGAAGTACGGGAAGAACTCGGTGAAGCGCTGGAACTGACACATATCACGCCCTGGATATTTCGTGATGATATCCGAACCAAAACCTATCCGGATGGACGCACAGAGGAAATCTACATGATTTATCTGCTCTTCCATTGTCACGCCAAAAATACCGCCGTCACCCTGAACGATGAATTTGACGCTTATGCCTGGGTGCGCAAGGAAGATTTGAACCGATATGACCTGAACGAAGCCACGCGCATTACGTTAAAACAGCGCGGACTGCTCTAATTTAATAATTGATTATGAATGGAAAGTGGGATGAAAAAAATAGCGGCAATTTGTATGGCGGTGACATTACTCTCCGGATGTAAAGTTGATATGGAAACGACGGCTAATCTGGCAGATATTTTATCTGAACAGCACAAAGTCATTACAGGAGATCTCAATTTTGAAGTGGCAACCTGTAATGATTATGAGGATTCGCGCAAAGAATCCAAAAGCCTGGTAAAAATTAAAGCTCAGGTTCCGCAAATATTTACCAATGCTAAGTTTGTTGAGTGCTACACAAAAAAATTAAATTCCTATGCACACTTCACAATCCCTGTCGATGTGGGGGCTGTTGGAAAAGATACAAAATTTGCCGATACCCATGCCGATATCTTTCTCAGTTCTAAAAAAGAAACGGGTTTGCTTGCCGGTATATTTGTCTCACCTAATTTAAGAAAGCGTCTTGCTCAGGCGAAAAAAGAAATGCCGGTAGATTTTGATTTTAATGTGAGAATTAAAATCAAACGTACGGTTGAACCTGTAGATGTCGTGGTAATGGGCACCTACGTTATTGGTGCAGATGGGAAAAAAATCCCTGTTGTGATGCAGCGTGTTCATTGGAATACAGGCGATTACATGACTTTCCAGCTCTCAGATGTCAGTAAAGACAATTTGTTCGAGAATGGCATTTACAAAATCCTTAATTCGCCTGCTAGCCTGCAAGGCCTGGTAACACCAAGATAACAAAAGATATTCTGCGCCTTTTCCGAGAGTTTAAAGGCGCAGAATGTTGTCAGCATTATCTCTGTGACGTCGCCACATTGCTTTTCAGTGTTTTTTCGGCCTGCGCTGCTTTCATGCCTTTCTCCGCGCTGCGGTGCAAAATCCAGCCAAATAGCAGAATACACAATGCGCACAGCAGGAACAAAATGCGTCCCCAAAGAGGATTCGGCACCAGCACCATCAGCAGTAAGCCCGCGCCCATGTACATCGAAATCCGGCCGATTTTATCGCGCTGCAACCGGTCAAATTCATCCTGTTCATGGTCGGCATACACCGGCGTTTCCATGTCGGTAAAAAATTGCTCGCGCTGGGTATTTCGCGCCGAGACGTTCTCGCGATAGAACAACGTGGTCAGGCAGAAGAAGCCGCCGGTAAACACCAGATGCGCAAAGATGTTCCACATGATGGCCACATCCAGCAATTCACGTTTTGTGAGGGTGATGCCCAGCAGACGGGCGACATCCGGTGCGGTAAACAGGTTCGCCACCACGTAAGAGACGCACAAACCAAACAGTACGGTGACCCACGCCGCCCAGTCTGGTGTTTTACGGATAAACACGCCAAGGAACAGCGGCACGACAATCGGTGCCTGCATCAGCGTGCCGACTTTCATCATCAGATCGAACAGGCTGACGGTTTGCATGGTGTGCATGTATTGCGCGACTAAAATGACCAGCACGCCGTTGACCACACAGGCAATCTGACCGACGCGCAGCTGGTATTTATCGCTGCGTTCTTTGTGTCGGTTAACGATCGGCGTCCAGAAACTCCGCACGAATATCCCCGAATTGCGGTTCAGCGCGCAGTCCATTGAAGACATTGTCGCGGCGAACAGACCGGCCATCAGCAGGCCGACAGTTCCCATTGGCATGGCGCGTTCCGCGAAAATCAGATACACCGCGTCGGTGGCGTTTTTGCCGAGTTCCGGATGCGCGGTTGCCGCGTCAGGGTAGAGGATCGCCACCGCCCACGGCGGAATGAACCAGATAATCGTGCCCACCAGCATCAGTACCAGCGCAAACAGCGCCGCTTTTTTGGCATTGAAACTGTCTTTAGCATTCAGGAAACGGTAGGAGTCTTGCAGGTTATTAATGCTCTGCACGTTCTTGATAAAGAAGAACAGGAAACAGGCCACCAGCAGGGAAATATAATGCGGACCCACGTCCGGACCGGTGATGAAACCGGAAGGGAATTCCGTCACCAGTTTCACCGGCCCGCCGACTTTAAACAACGCCACAACGGCGCAGGCGATGGAAATAATCGCGACCACCAGCGTCTGCACGAAATCGCTCGCCACCACGCCCCACGCGCCGCTCAGCAGAGAAATCACCAGCACCACGATCCCCGTCACCCATAATGTCAGCGTAATGTCGTGCTGGAATACCGCACTGGCAAATACCGCCAGACTGTTCAGCCATACGCCCGCACTGAGGATGCTCAGGGGGATAATCATCCAGGTGAAAAATTGTTCGTTACCTTTACCGAAGCGATGGTTAATCGCCTCTGTGGCAGTATCAACGCGTAGCTGGCGGAAGCGGGCGGCAAACCACCACCAGGCGAGCAGATAGCCGAACACGTTACCTGCAAAAACGCTGACCACGTTAAAACCGTAGCGATATGCCTGTCCGGCTGCGCCGGTAAACGTCCAGGCGCTGAACTGGATCATAAAGGCGGTCGCGCCGACCATCCACCAGAGCATTCGCCCGCCGCCGCGGAAATAGTGACTTGATGAACCGGATGCCATCTTTTTGAATGCATAACTGATGGCAATCATCAAAACGAAGTAACCGATCATGACCAGAACGTTGATATCCATTGTCGTGACTCTCTCGTTTGTAGGGTGAGATATTTTTGGTTATGTATTGAGCAAGCGTAGAAGAGAGAAATGAAATTAAAAGTCGGACAAATAAGAAATGCTTAGTTTGTTATCAAATTGTGATTTCGGTCACTTGTTGGGCGTGTTGTGGGATTTTAAGTCAATTCTGACTGGCGAAACTCAACGTTCATTGCTTTATTAGTATGACTAAAGCGTGAGATTTCATCGGGACAACGGCGCACAGTCGGGAGAAAACATGAAGTTAATGCAGTACAAAAACGTGAACGGAATGACGGCAGGCGCAATGCTGATACTGGCGCTGATGACAGGTTCTGCGGGCGCACTTGCCGCTGAACCGGCATTTTTGAATACCGCGCAAATGGTCGTTGTCCGCCAGCAATTGCGTGATCACAATGCCGCGCCGCAAACCACCCATGCGTATCAGCATCTGCTGGCGACAGCAGATTCCGCGCTGAAAAAGCCCGATCTGAGCGTGACTGACAAAGGCATGACGCCGCCGGGAGGATCGAAGCATGATTATCTCAGCCTGAGCGCTTACTGGTGGCCGGACGACAGTAAACCCGACGGGCTGCCGTGGATCCGCAAAGACGGACACGTGAACCCCGCCAGTAAAAACGATCAAAGTGACGGCGTGCGGCTGGCTGATTTCACCGCACGTGTACAGAACCTGACGCTGGCCTGGTATTTTTCCGGTGAACAGAAATACGCGGATAAAGCCGCGAGCCTGCTGCGCACCTGGTTTATCTTGCCGCAAACGCGTATGAACCCGAATCTGAATTACGCTCAGGGCGTGCCGGGTATCTCGCCGGGGCGCAATGCCGGTGTGCTGGATGGCCGCTATTTCTCTACCCGCATTGTGGATTCGCTGGTACTGCTGCGCGGCAATCCTGCGTGGACGGACAATGACGAACAGCAAATGCGGTCGTGGATGCAGGATTATCTGACGTGGTTGCAGGGCAGCAAAATCGCCAAAAAAGAGGGACGCACACAGAATAATCACGGCAACTGGTATGTGACGCAGGTTTCGGGTATTGCGTGGTATCTGGGCGATAACGCGGTGATTGGCGACATGGCGAAGCTGATGAAAAGTAAGCTGGATGTGCAGCTGAAACCCGATGGCACGCAGCCCGCCGAACTGGCGCGCACGCGCTCGTTCCATTACAGCTATTTCAATTTGCAGGCGATCAGCATGATGGCGGTGCTGGCGCAGAAAAACGGTATCGACTTGTGGCATTACCAGACGCCGCAGGGTGGCAGCGTGCTCAAATCGCTGGATTTCATGGCGCGTTTTACCGATCCGGCGGTGACATGGCCGTACAAATCGCTTGATCAGATCCGCGTGCGACCCGTGCCGTTACTCTCCTGGGCGGATAACGCTACCGGTGAAAAACGCTATGAGCAGCAAATTCGCAGCGCCGCATTTACCCTGCCGCCAGCGGTGAAACCGGCCTCCGGCGGCTATCATGAAGACGTTACACGCGGCGCGGTAATGGAAGCCGAAAGCGAGACCTGGCTGCTTTCCCTGCCTTCTTTTGCCGCGGGATACGTCGCGCCGCAAGCGCCGGAGGATAAAAAATGAATCACTGGCAGCCTTTGATGATAAGTCTCAGCGAAGCGGAGAAACTCCGTGATCAGCGGGATGCGGATTCACCGCTGGGCGCGGCGCTGCGTGCACAAATCGCCACGCTGGAAAAGATGCTGACGCAACCGCTGAACATTCCCGGTCACGGCGAAGCGGGCGGCCCGGAACACACGCAGCACAAGCAGAACTATCTGGGGATTAATCTGGCCGGGCGAATATTTCTGATCACCGGTGAGTCACGTTATTTTGATTATGCACTGGCGCTGCTTAACGGTTATGCCGCGGTTTATCCAACGCTTGGCAGTGCGACCAGTAAAGACAGCAATTCACCCGGTCGCCTGTTTCATCAGACGCTGAACGAAAATATGTTCTGGCTTTACGCCGTCGAAGGCTATCACTGCCTGATGTCATCGCTCGACGCTGCCGCGCGGGAAAATATCGAAGCCAATTTGTTTCAGGTAATGGCGGATGATGCGCTGAACCGCCATACCAGAGATTTCGATATCGTGCATAACCACGGTATCTGGTCGGTGGCGGCGGCAGCCATCAGCGGTTATGTGCTGGGCGATAGTGCGCTGGTGGAAAAGGCGCTGTACGGCTTGAAAAGTGACAGCGAAAGCGGCGGGTTTTTTGCCCAACTCAGTCAGCTTTTTTCGCCGGACGGTTATTACATCGAAGGGCCGTACTACCATCGTTTCGCGCTCCGGCCACTTCTGTTACTGAGCGAGGCGATTGAGCGTCGTCAGCCGGAATTAGAGATTTATCAGTTCCGCGACCAGATCATCCGCAAAACCTGCGAAGCCCTGATGCAGACGGCTTTCCCCGACGGCACCTGGCCTGCGCTGAATGACTCATCCAAAACTATTAATATCTGCGATGACGGTGCGGTGATCGCCGCCAGCTTCTGTTATTCCTGTTACGGTCACAATCCGCAGTGGATTGCCGCTGCGCAACAGCAGCACACCGTTTGGGTCAGCGCAGCCGGGCTGGACTTATCCGCCGCGTTACAAAAATCGCCTGCGCAACGCCTGAACTGGGGCAGCGTTGAACTGCGCGATGGCCCGGAAGGGACACAGGGTGGGATCGGGATTTTGCGCAGTGACGCCGAAAATCAGGACATGGCACTGTTATGGTACGGCCAGCACGGCAGTATTCCGCGTCTGCATTCGGCACTCAATCACGGTCACTTTGATGGTCTGCATCTCAGTCTGTTCAGTCGCGGGCGTGAGTTCCTGCGCGATTACGGTTTTGGCCGCTGGGTAAATATCGAGCCGAAATTCGGCGGGCGCTACATCCCCGAAAATAACAGTTACTGCAAGCAAACCGTTGCCCATAACACGGTGGTCGTTGACGGGCAAAGCCAGAATCACGGTGACAGCCTGGAGGCCGAAAAACGCTGGGGCGAATCGCATTTCTTCGTGACGAAAAACCCGGCAGAACAGGGCATGAGCGCCCGGCTGAAAAACTATTTTCCGGGCACAGATCAGCAGCGGACGGTGCTGATGCTCAGCCTGCCGGAACTTTCTTCGCCGCTGATTGTGGACGTATTCCGTCTGACCAGCGACCAGCCGCATCGTTACGATTACTGCCTGCATCATCTCGGCCAGTTTGTGCGCACGGATGCCGCTTTTAAAGCCGCCAGCGAACTGAAACCCCTGGGCGCAGCTCACGGTTATCAGCACTTATGGAATTGCGCGCAGGCGGATATTGCCGCCGGTGATTCGGCGTTATTCAGCTGGCTCGATGGCGACAGTTACCGCACGCTGGTCAGCGCTTTCCCGGCTGGTGGCGAGCTGATTATGGCGCGTACCGGCGCGACTGATCCGCATTTCAACCTGCGCAGCGAACCCGCTTTGCTGCTGCGCACTGACGGCACGAACGCCATTTTTGCCAGCGTGTTTGAAACCCACGGTTTTTTTGACGAAGCCAGCGAAACGTCCATTGATGCACGTGGCAAGGTGGAACGCGTCCGCGTGGTGAGTCATGACGACGTACAAACCGAACTGAATATTTTCTTTGCTGCCCACCAGACGCTGAACGTTCGCATCAGTAACCGCGATGCACCTGCTGCGGAAGACGCATTCAGCGTGGCGTGGCAATCCATCTCACCTCTGAACATCCCTGAATCATAAAGGAGTCATTATGTTTAACGATTTGAAAGGTCAGCGCGTTTTGATTACCGGTTCTACCAAAGGCATCGGTCTGGCGGCGGCGCAGGCATTTGCCGCAGCGGGCGCGAAGGTCGGGATTAACGGCCATCGCCACGATGCAAGTCTCGAAAAACTGGCGGCTGAGATTGCCAAAAACGGCGGCGAAGTGGTGTTTTTCGGCGCAGATGTCACGAAATCGGCTGAGTGCGAAGCGCTGGTGGCAAACTTCGTCGAACGTTTTGGCGGCATCGACGTGCTTATCAATAACGCGGGCGGTCTGGGCGGACGTCAGGGGCTGGAAAACATCGACGACGAATTTTACGACCAGGTCATGGATTTAAACGCCCGTTCGGCGCTGATGGTCACGAAATTCGCCATCCCGCATTTACGTCACGCAGCGAAACAAAGCGGCAAAACCACGTCGGTGATCAGCACCGGTTCGATTGCAGGACGTGAAGGCGGCGGGCCGGGAGCCAGTCTCTATGCCGCCTCAAAAGCCTGGCTGCACAACGTGCATCGTAACTGGGTGAAAGAATTCACCAAAGACAACATTCGTTTTAACGTCATTGCGCCGGGCACTATCGACACCGTGTTCCATGCGGATAAAAGTGCAGAAGTGCGCGAAAAAATCGCCGGTTCCATCGCGATGGGGCGTTTCGGCACCGCCGAAGAACTGGCGCCGTCTTACCTGTTTTTCGCCTCGCACGCTTGTAGCGGTTACATTACCGGCCAGATATTAGACATCAATGGCGGCCAGATGGCGCCGTAGCGCACAGTTTGGACGTTTCAGCGCGGCGGACGCATGCAGCGTGCCGTCGCCTGAACTATGATGTCGGCAATCTGCACAGTAAAAAGGGAAGAATATGACGATGCAGTTTGAAACCGCCGCAGGTATGACCCGTGGCCTGAATACGCATATCGCCCGTGATATCGCGCGTAAAATTCTTTCAGGCGAACTGGCGTCAGGCGCCATTTTGCCGAGTGAAATCGAACTGGGCGAACAGTTTGGCGTCAGCCGCACAGCGCTGCGGGAGGCGCTGAAATTGCTGACCTCGAAAGGATTACTCGAGTCGCGCCCTAAAATCGGCACTCGCATTAAAGAGCGTGCGCAATGGAATATGCTGGATCCGCAGCTGCTGGAATGGATGCAGGGCATGGAAGCGACGGAAGAAATCTATCACCAGTTTCTGGAGTTTCGCAAAGCCATAGAGCCGCATGCCACTGCGCTTGCCGCCGTCAATGCCAGCAAAGAACAGCGCATCGAACTTTCACGAATTTACCGCCAGATGTGCCATGTCGCTGAAAATTTTGATGCGGAGCAGTGGGTGGAGATTGATACCAAATTTCACCGGATGATTTTTATTGCCTCTGGTAACTGTTTTTATGTGCCATTCGGCAACGTGCTGACCACCATTTTCAAATGGTTCTTTGAGTATTCTTCAAAAGAAGGCGGTATGTGCCTGAATGAGCATAAAAGGATCTATGAAGCCATTATGGCCGGAGATGAGGGCGCCGCATTTTCAGCATCGCTGAGTCTGATGAAAGGGCACAAGCACCGGCTCACTGAGCCGTAACTTTCATCGAACCCGTTTCATTTTCTCCCCCGAAGCGCAGCTCAGTCTGTGCTTTTTTTTGTCCTGTGATCCTGAAATGAGATTTCTGATACAAAAATGAAACAAATGTCACGGGCGGTTACGCCACAGTGCCAGTTCGTCGTATAGACTTGTCATAATTATTACGGTTTAATCTTTTTATCGACAGGATATATTTAATGATGCTCGGAAGTTCCCAGTCTAAAATATTAATTATAAGCCCGGTGAATGCATGAAAATACTTAAGGTTGCCGATTTCTTTCTCTCCGAAGAGCATGCTTTTAGTTTATTCGATATGAACCGTCAGTCGATGGAAGATGTACACGGGCATGAATTTGATGAGCTGGTTATTGTGCGTAATGGCAGCGGGTTTCATATCATCAACGATCAGGCGGAATTTATTCATAAAGGTGATTTTTTCATCGTCAGTGCGCATGATGTTCACTGTTATGAATCCACTAATAATTTGTCAATTACCAATATTCTGCTACACAAAGACCGCCCATTCCATTTCATCAGTAATATCGACGTATTGACAGCGGGAATTAAAGAGTATACCGCTTCGATGAAAAAACGTCGCGGCGGGTTAACGGATGAGGAACTGGTGCAAGTTATTGAACTGACCGATAAGATAACCCGTCAGTGTGATGCCCGGTATGACAATACTTACTTTGCTACGGCTGAGTCCTGTTTATTATCAATGATTGTCATGTTGTATCAGTGTGCTACACGCAGAGAATACCGTGCCACCCCGACAGATTCCGGTAAGCGACATCTGCTCAATTATTTGCGCGAGAATTATACGTGCAGTATTAACTGGAATTATTTATGTGAAGAAAGTGGCGTGGCAAAAAGAACCATGTTCAGATTTGTAAAAGAGATTACCGGTTATACGCCAGAAAAATTCCAGCAACGTTATCGTTTATTGAAAACACAAGAGTTACTGCGCACTTCAGATTTGTCAGTCGGAAAAATAGCGACATTATGCGGTTTTTCTACTACATCCAGATTGACGGAGGCGTACAGAAAACAATTTAACCGCACGCCAACACAGGAAAGAATGCGGGTGAGTAATAGTGTTATTTCCACGCCGGATAATTAGTAAAGGTTATTGATAAAAATTCATTGTTAAAAGTAATAAATAAAAAATCATAATAACAGTAAAAGAAAGGATCTCTCACGGACTTATTAATTCACCGTTACCTCTGAAGGGCATTATTATGTCAACCACTAAACAGCTTAATCCCTGGTACGTTGGGGTGGTATCCGGCATGGCGTCATATATTGATTCTGCCGCCATTGTTTCCAACGGAACTGCTCTGGTGATATATCAGAAAACGATCGGCACTACTGTTGTTCAAATAGGCATTCTTTCCGGAATATTAACGCTGAGCATTGCGCTGGGCGCACTGACGGGAGGAAGACTGGGCGACTGTTACGGCAGACGCAAAGTGTTTATTGCCACCATGATGATGATCATCGCCGGTACGTTATTGCTGGCATTCGGTGAAACGTTCCCGCTGCTGCTGGCCGGTACGTTGCTGGTCGGGTTGGCTACCGGCGCGGATTTACCGGTTTCTCTGGCAACCATTGCTGAAGCGGCAACGGACAAAAATCGCGGCAAGATAATCGGGCTGTCAAACCTGCTGTGGTTTTTAGGCATTGGCACGACGATGGCGATTTCGTCCGTGGTCGGCGGATGGGGCCGGCCCGGCGCACAGATTATGTATCTGCATGTCTGCACGGTGGCCGTCGTTTTGCTGGCTTTGCGCTGCACAATCCCGGAATCGTCGTTATGGCTGACGGCGCGTAATGAACGCCGCGCCGGAATCGTGACGGTTCGTGCACAAAAAGCAGCATTTAAAGATCTCCTGCACGGAAAATATCTGTGGCCATTTATTGCCCTGTGTCTGTTCTACGCGTTTACCAATCTTGCGGCGAATACCGGCGGTCAGTTCGGGACCTATATTGCGGTCAATGTGGTGGGGATTTCCGTTGAGCAAAACTCAATGTGGAATCTGCTGACGATGCCGGTCGGGGTATTTGCCGGGATCATGTTTATGCGGTTTGTTGATACGCCAAAACGTATTCCCGCATTTATTCTGGGCGCATTCTGTTTCGCAGGCGGATTTTTCCTGCCGGTAATATTTAATTTCTCCCCGGCTTCCTGGTTCTGCTGTTTATTCTTTACTGCAATTGGCAGCGGTCTGGCCTTTGAAGGAATAATGAAAGTCTGGTCGCAGGAATCTTTCCCGACCATGCTGCGATCTACGGCACAGGGCGTGATCGTTTCAATCTCAAGATTATTATGCGGTGTGCTGGCATTCATTACACCGCTGCTGCTCGAAGCCGGGCCTCAGGTGCTTTATACCCTGTTATCCGCCACAGTGGCTGGCGGATTATTCATTGGCTGGATCTGTTTCCACGGTAAGCAACGAAACGAATTTAACAGCGAAGCCGGTGTACTTATTAAAGAGTCATCGTCGGAATATCCGTCATCTGTCGTCAAACAACTTTAATTATTCATTCTACCGCTCAGGAAATTACACGAGGAGTCACGAAATATGCTCGCAGTCACCCGACTTACACTCAATCAGGAGTCCGCATTATCAGGTGTGCAGGAACTTCCTGTGCTGGGCTGGGAAATTGAAAGTGCTAACCGAAATGTCCGGCAAACCGCATATCGGATCCAGATCAGCCATGAAAAGGGCTTCGATCATATTTTACTTCACGGCGAATGGCAGGAATGCGAATGTTCAAATAATGTCGCCCTGACAGAACTTATGATGACGTCCTCGCAGCTGTATTTTATTCGCGTCCAGGTGCGGGATAATCACGGGCAAACCAGTAACTGGAGTTCGCCTGCAAAAATGATCTCCGGCGTACTTTATCCCCACGAATGGCAGGCTGATTTTATTTCTGCCGAAACGCCCGTTGATAAAGATAATTCAGCAGGCACATTGTTGCGAAAATCATTTTTTCTTAACCGGGCAGAAGAAATTCAGTCAGCGTTTATTCATGTCAGCGCGCTTGGGCTTTATGAATTACATCTTAATGGTCGTAAAGTCGGAGAAGATGCCCTGACGCCTGGTTGGACGAGTTATTACAATCACTTACTTTATCAGACCTATAATCTGACAGATACTTTGGAAAACGGTGAAAATGTCATTGGCGCAATAACAGGCGCTGGCTGGTATAAAGGGGATATGGGTTTCAGCCGTCATCGTAATTATTATGGTGAACAAACGGCGCTTATTTCCCGGCTGGTCATTAATTATAAAGATGGATCACAGGATATTGTGATGACTGATGAAAGCTGGAAAGCGCATGATTCGGCCATTCTGTTTTCAGAAATTTACGACGGTGAAATTTACGATGCGCGCAGGGAAATCCCCGGCTGGTGTGCGAAAGGTTTTTCAGATGCGCACTGGCGTCCGGTCAGTCGTGTGACACATGAAAAATCCACGCTGGTCGCGCAGGGAAGTAACACAGTCAGGAAAATGGACGTACTTAAACCGGTTGCACTTATCACCACGCCGCAGGGCGATACCGTGATGGACTTCGGTCAGAATCTCAGTGGATGGGTGGAATTTAAGATTCGCGGGAACGCGGGCGATAAAGTGGTATTGCACCACTTCGAAGTGCTGGATGCTGCGGGCAATGTGTATCTGGATAATCTGCGCACAGCCACGCAGCGCACGGAATATGTGCTCAAAGGTGAGGGCGAAGAAACCTGGCATCCGCACTTTACCTGGCAGGGCTTCCGTTATGTGAAAGTCGAAGAGTATCCGGCACAACTGGAGCTGAATAATTTTACGGCGATTGTTTTGCATTCCTCAATGGAACAGACCGGCTATTTCGCCTGCTCAGACCCTGAACTCAATCAGTTACATCACAATATTTTGTGGGGCCTGAAAGGTAACTTTATCGATGTGCCGACAGACTGTCCGCAGCGAGATGAACGATTGGGCTGGACAGGAGATGCGCAGATTTTTTGCCGTACGGCCAGCTATCTGATGCAAACCCGCAATTTCTTTGCCAAATGGCTGACCGATCTTCGTTATGACCAGACGCCGGAAGGCGGCGTGCCGCACGTGATCCCGGACATCCTGACCGGCTATTGTGGCAAAGACCGTTTGCTGTCGGAAGGCGGAACTCATTCTGCGTCGGCATGGGCGGATGCGGCGGTGATCAATCCGTGGACGATGTACCTGATGTATGGCGATACCAGAGTGCTGAAAAATCAGTACGCCAGCATGAAAGGCTGGATTGATTTTATGACGGCTCATGCCGAAAACCATATCTGGCACTACAAATTGCAGTTTGGTGACTGGGTGGCGCTGGACGCCAAAGAGGGCAGTTACTTCGGGGCCACGCCAAACGAGCTTACCTGTACGGCGTATTACGCTTACTCCACGCAATTGTTCGCTAAAGCAGCCAAAGTGCTTAAGCGCGATGCGGACTATCAACATTACAATGCCCTGCATCAGGCGATCGTCAGGCGTTTTCAGGAGGAGTTCTTCACGCCGTCCGGGCGTCTGGCAGCCAGAACGCAAACCGCGCATATTCTGGCGCTGTATTTCAATCTGGTGCCTGAGGCGTTTCGCCAGAGAACGACCGATACATTGGTCGAATTGCTCAACGAACATGACGGACATCTGGTCACCGGATTTGTCGGTACGCCGTATTTCTGCCATGCGCTGAGTCAGAACGGTCGCATTAAAGAAGCGTGGAATTTACTGCTGAAAGACGACTTCCCGTCCTGGCTGTATCAGGTGAAAGCCGGTGCCACTACCATCTGGGAACACTGGGATGGCATTAAGCCGGACGGCAGTATGTGGAGCGCGGACATGAATTCCTTCAATCACTATGCCTACGGCGCAGTGGGCGAATGGCTTTACCGCGTGGCGGCGGGGATTGAAGCCGACGAGGAACAGCCTGGATTCAAGCATTTCATCATCAAACCGCTGACCGGTGGCGGCCTGAACTGGCTGGAAACCCGATATCACTCGGTATATGGTTCAATTGGTGTTCGTTGGGAAGTCAGTGGTAAAGAGGTGAGCCTGTTTGTGAGGGTTCCGGCAAATACTTCCGCCACCGTAGTGCTGACCGGCGGTGTAACATTGCTTGAAGCGGATGGCGTTGATTTTATCCGCAAAGCTGAAGGATTTAGCGCAGAGGTCGGTTCAGGAGAATACCGGCTGAAATATCTCGTAGCGGAATAAACAGATAAAGAAGCAGAAAGTTGAAGAACACCTCCTTTGGAAAAAGGAGGTGTTCTTTTACCGATGTATTACCGCTGAATTACAGGTAGCGGCTTTCAAGATGCGTGCGGAAGAACGCCGGATTCAGCGTTTCGCCGGTGGCATTCTTAATCAGCTGATCCGTCGAGAAACGGCTGCCGTGCTGCCAGATATTTTGCTGCAACCACTGGAACAACGCCGTCAGGTCACCGCGCACGATATCGTCCTGCAACGTTGGAATAGCTTTGTTGGCCGTCTGGAACAACTGCGCGGCATACATGGCACCCAGCGTATACGTCGGGAAATAACCAAAGCCGCCATCGGTCCAGTGAATGTCCTGCATACAACCGTCGCGGTAGTTGCCGACCGTATTGATGCCCAGATATTCCTTCATCTTGCTGTTCCACAAGGCCGGAATATCATCGACTTCGATTTCGCCTTCCATCAGCGCTTTTTCAATTTCATAACGCAAA
The DNA here is from genome assembly GCF_019049625.1 of Rahnella ecdela. GTDB lineage: Bacteria > Pseudomonadota > Gammaproteobacteria > Enterobacterales > Enterobacteriaceae > Rahnella > Rahnella ecdela. The sequence goes on along the minus strand of NZ_JAFMOY010000124.1, from coordinate 118,679 downwards.
ATCACGTGAGCCGGATAGCTCAGTTCATCAGCATCAACACGGATGAAACCAGGCTGAACACGCTGATTCAGTTTCATAAAGTTGCTTTCATCCAGTCCTTCGCGATGACCGAACTGCTCGATAACCAGCGGATAGACAGATTTCAGGAACGGCTCGCTGCAACCTAATTGCATTTCAAACAGCAGGCTCTGGGATTCATGCACACCCATAGATCGCGCGTTAGAAACCGGCTGGCCGAGCCATTCTTTTGGCAAATTTTGTTCGTAACGCGCATGACCGGTTTCGTGGATCACCCCCATCATGGCGCTGAGAAATTCTTCTTCATTGTAGCGCGTAGTGATACGCACATCCTGTGGCACGCCGCCGCAGAATGGATGCGCACTGACATCCAGACGACCCGCGCCAAAGTTAAAGCCCAGACGTTCCATTACTTTCAGGCCGAGCTGACGCTGCTTTTCGATATCAAACGGGCCTTGCGGCGCAATGCGGGTTTCGGATTTTTGCTTTTCGACCACGGTCTGCAACAAATCCGGCAACCAGGTTTTCAAATCGCCAAACAGAACATCGAGCTTTTGCGACGTCATACCCGGCTCATATAAATCGAGCAGGGCATCGTAGCGGCTGATACCTGCGGCTTCTGAACGCAACTGCGCTTCCTGACGGCTCAGTTTCACCACTTCTTTCAGGTTATCAGCGAAACCTTCCCAGTCGTTGCCTTTGCGCTGAATGCGCCATGCCTGTTCGCAGCGTGCGCCAGCCAGTGATTTTGCCTGCACCAGACTTTCCGGCAGCAGAGCTGCCTGCTGATAATGACGACGCATTTCACGCAGGTTTGCCTGTTCAACGTCATTAAGCTGTTCGCCGCTCGCCTGTTCCAGCCATTCACCCACTTGCTTCGCGGTGAGGATCTGATGCGTCAGCACGCTCAGTTCCGCCAACGCTTCCGAACGGGCTTGTCCGCCTTCCGGAGGCATCATAGCGGCTGCGTCCCACCCTGCGATTGCCGATAAATGGCCAAAGCGGGAGAGGCGGGCAAAAGTGTCGTGTAGTTTTTTATATGCGATGGTCATTATGGCTCCCTTCCTGATTTTCATTATTAGGCTGTTCTATAGCCAGATTAAATGTTGGTTTTACCGGCCAGCTGAAACGCAAGCTGGCGCCGCCCAGCGGGCTGCTGTCAACGGCGATGCGTCCCTGATATGCCACGGCGATGGAATGGACGATTGCCAGTCCCAGTCCGCAGCCACCGGTAGCACGGTCGCGGCTCGGGTCCAGACGCACGAACGGTTCGAAGATCCGCTGGCGTTCTTCCGGCGGAATGCCCGGCCCGTCGTCTTCGACCTGCATACAGGCCAGTTCACCGTCCAGCCACAGGCTGACGCGCAGGGTTTCCTGCGAATAACGTAGGCCGTTATTGACCAGATTATCCAGCACACGCTCCATCAGGCGTAAATCCACGCCGCCGAAATCGCTGTTTTGCGGCGCGTCGTAAAGGATTGTGCGCTCTGTGATCATGCGGAAATCATCGACTTTATCTTCCAGCCATTCCGCCAGATTGACTTTTTCCAGATTCAGCGTCACCTGCGGCCGGTCGAGGCGCGCATACGTCAGCAGTTCATCAATCAGCGCTTCAAGCTGTCCGATATCCCGGTTGATGGCGTTTTGTTCCGCCTCGGGTAAATTTTCACTGATAGCCAGCCGGTAACGCAGGCGTACCAGCGGTGTGCGGAGTTCATGCGCGATACCGTCGATCAGCAGTTTTTTACTGGCAACCAGCGTGCTGATGTTGTCCGCCATCTGGTTAAACGCCACGCCAAGACGGTTCAGGCTGGAGGTCGAATCAAAATCAATACGTTCGTCGAGATGCCCGTTACCCAGGCGCAGCGCGGAGTTTTCCAGACGCAGCAAATCCTGCCAGTGCGGACGCATCCACAGAAAGACGGGCAGCGCGAGCGACAGGCCGATGAGCATTAACAGAACGAAATCGAGCACGCGCATTTCGTGCATGTAAAACAGATACGGAATCGGCCCCACCACCAATACGTAATGGCTGCGCGGCACGCGCTGGATAAACGTATATTCATCATCGAGTGCGACAATTTCGCCGTCTTTCAGGCGTTGATCGAGCAGCGGACTCAGTTTGCGTTTACCGAGGGGTTCAATGTGCAGTTTGAAAGACAGATTCAGGTCCAGCGTATTGATGGTCTTGTTCCAGTCTTTGATCGGGATTTCTCTGAGCTCACTGCGCATTAAATACAGCGAGCTTTTCATCAGATCGTTCATCGACTGCCGGCCGGTTTTCTCAGCGGTGACTTTATAGACCAGCCCGACCAGCATCGCCATGACCATAAAGCAGACCAGCAGCAACAGAAAGAACTGGATGAAAAGCTTTTTCATTCCTGCAAAGACTCCCAGGCGTTAGGGGCAAACAGATAGCCTTTGTTGCGTACGGTTTTGATGCGAAATGGCTCTAGGGTGTTGTCGTATAATTTGCGGCGCAGACGGGAAATCGCCACGTCGATGCTGCGATCCAGCCCGTCATAGCTGACGCCACGCAGATTTTTCAGCAAGGCTTCGCGATCCATAATGCGGCCCGCGTGCGTCGCCAGTTCCCACAGCAAATCAAAGTCGGACGTCGAGAGCACAATCGTTTCATCGACCAGCGTCACTTCGCGGTTCACCGGATCAATACATAACTGACCAAAGTGCAGGGCATTGCCACTTTTCAGCGTCTGTACCGGCTGCTCGCTCTGAATGGTTTGCGCCGGACTCTGGCGTAAATGCAGCCGTAAACGCGCCAGAAGCACCGCCGGAGGCGTGGTTTTCAGGATGTAATCGTTAGCGCCCATTTCCAGCGATAAGATGTGGTTCATGTCGCTGTCGAGCGACGTCAGCAATACGATTGGTCCGGGGAATATAGGCCGTAAATCGCGGCACAACGTCATGCCGTCTTTGCCGGGAAGCATGATGTCCAGCAGGACAAGATCGGGTTTTTCTTTCTCAATGCGTGCCTGCGCGGTATCGCCTCGCGGTTCCACCAGAACATCGATATCGTGTTTACCCAGATAGGCGGCGATCAGGTTGCCGACTTCTACATCATCTTCTACAAAAACGATTTTATTCATTGGCTTGCTGCTTTTAGAAATCCGGTGATTAGCATAGCGTGACCCGCCTGACGGCGCCATCCTGCTAGCGTAATAGAACATGTCAGTTTTGCGGCGTTAATTCCAACTCCGCGAAATACTTTCGATAAATTCTGAAATGACAAATTTTGTCTGCTCAGGCAATAACTGCTCAAACTTAAGCACCCAAACCGACTGGCAAAGTATCCGTGAATTATGCCATTATATAGGTGAATATCTTCATCGTTACAGATTGATTTGCCTAATTGAATAGCCCTGACCAGGAAGAGGAATAGGGGATGAATGAAAATCGCCTGGTACCCGATGCGCGCAGTCAAAAAGTGTCCTTTGACTATATGGAGTATTTGTCCGCATCCTGCAAAAAGAAATGGAGTTTTGTTGACGCGATTTACGGCGTGATGCCGTTCTTCGGTATGGTACTAAAGTCCCGTTCAAAGAAAGAAAATTCCAGGCAGGAAGCCTTACGCGCACTGGCTTTACAGGTGGTTTCCACGCAGGTCAGCGATGAAACCAATATAGTGCGGCTGATTGAACTGGCCGGGCAGCAAAATATGTACAGCATTGATATCAACCTGCCGTACTCACTGACCGAAGAACAGCTCAACGCAATAAAAGTGGAATGCAAACATTTGGTGCAATTAAGCCAGAATAACGATCATCTGTTAGTGCAGATTATGCAGATGCCTCCCCGGCACTGATTTTTCCGTGATGCCTGCAAAAGAAAGGCCGCTTGCGCGGCCTTTGTCATTTGAACAGTTTCCTGCTTATTTCTTCAGTTCTGCACGCAGGTCTTTTACGTCTGAGGCTGATACCGGCGCCGCAGCATTTCCCCAGCTGTTACGGATATACGTCAGCACGTTGGCCACATCGGCGTCGCTCATATTGGCATCAAACGAAGGCATCGACGGTGCCGTCGGTTTGGTGTCGGTCGCGACCGGGCGGCTGCCCGTCAGCACGACGCGGATAAGCGATGTCGCGTTGGTCTGATTGATGAGCGCTGAATCGGCCAGACGCGGGAACAAACCTTCCTGACCTTTACCGTCCGGCGTATGGCACGCAGAACAACGGTCAGCATAGATATGTTTCCCGGCCATCATGGCGTTATCTTCCGCTTTCACCGGCGCCGGCGCTTTATTCCCGCTGTCGTGACCGCTGTCTTTCAGATAGACCGCCACGGCTTTGAGATCTGCATCCGTCCAGTGCTGTGAAGAGTTGGTGACTTCTTCTGCCATCGGACCTGACGCCATATCGAAGCGGTTAGAACCGGTCTTCAGATATTGCATCAGATCTTCCTGCGTCCAGTTACCGATACCGGTGTGTTTATTGCTGGTAATGTCCGGTGCAACCCAGTTTTCCACTACTGCGCCTTGCAGGAATTCACTGTCTTTGTCGCCGCCAATCATATTTTTCGGCGTGTGACAGGTTCCGCAGTGCCCCAGGCCTTCAACAATATAAGCGCCGCGATTCCATTCGGCAGATTTATCCATCTGCGGTTTGAATTCGCCTTTGTTGAAGTTCAGCCAGTTCCAGCCCATCAGACTGGTACGCACGTTGAAGGGGAACGGCAGCTGGTTGGTTTCGACTTCGTGATGCACCGGTTGCAGCGTTTGCAGATAAGCCCAAATCGCGGCGTTATCTTCACGGGTGACTTTGGTGTACGCCGTGAACGGCATCGCGCCGTACAGACGTTTTCCGCCGTGGCCGATACCTTCAGACATCGCGCGCTGGAAGTCGTCGAAGCTCCATTTGCCGATACCTGTTTGCGGATCCGGCGTGATGTTTGCGCCCACCAGACGACCAAACGGCGTTTCAATCGGCACGCCGCCGGCGAAAGGTTTGGCATCCGGCGTAGAGGCCGTGTGACAGGCTGCACAATCGCCCACGGTGGCAAGATAACGCCCGCGTTCTACCTGCTCGAAAGAGCCATCGCCCGCAGCGTGTGCCAGACCGGAAACGCTCAGTGCCAGTAATCCGAGTGAGAATGACGTTAATTTCTTCATGCGATCATCTCTCCCGGTTTTTTCAGATAGAAGTTACGGATGGCATGCGCGGCTTTAAACGCCAGCGCGCCAACGGTGCCGGTCGGGTTGTAACCCGGGTTCTGCGGGAAGGCAGACGCGCCGACCACAAACAGGTTAGGCACATCCCAGACTTGCAGGTGTTTGTTGACGGAACTGGTGGACGGATCCGCCCCCATCACAAAGCCGCCGACCACGTGTGAGGACTGATACGGCGTACCGTTCCAGTGGCCTTTCATCGGATTGGCAACCAGCTGGCGCGGGTTCATCGCTTTGGCGATTTCAGCGACCTTACCGGTGCAATACGCGGCCATTTTCAGGTCGTTTTCCGGGAAGTCGAAGGTCACACGCAGCAGCGGACGGCCAAGTCGATCTTTGTAATTCGGATCGAGTGAGAGATAGTTGGTTTTGGTGGTGTAGCTGCTGGCCTCACAACCAATCGACATTGAGCTGAGATAGTTAGCGACCGTGGCTTTTTTCCACTCAGAACCCCATTTTGGCGTTCCCGGTGGAACAGGGCGGTAACCGATTGGCGCGCCACCGATTGGCGTAACACGGATACTGCCGCCGCCAAAGAAGCCCAGACCGCTGTGGTCAAAGTTATCGTTGTTAAAATCATCAATGCCCATTCCGACCGCGCCTGCGCCGATGAACGGGTTGAAGTTTTTGTCATCGAAGAACAGCTGCACGCCGTTGGCGGTCTGATAGGCATAATTACGCCCGGTGGTGCCGCTTAACGTGACCGGGTCATACGGTTTGCCGATACCGGAAAGCAGCATCAGACGCACGTTCTCAAAGGTGAATGCGCTGACAATCACCAGATCCGCAGGTTGTTCCCACTCGTCACCGGATGAATCGATATAGACCACGCCGGTCGCGCGTTTGCCGGTGGAATCGGTCAGCACTTGCATGACTTCACAATTGGTGCGGGCTTCGAAATTTTCTTTGCGGATAAGCGCCGGTAACACGGTGGTGATGGCGCTGGCTTTCGAATAGTTTGCACAGCCATAGTTGGTGCAAAAACCGCAGTATGTACACGGCCCCATTTTCACGCCGAGCGGGTTGGTGTAAGGCTCGGAAATCAGCGAAGAGGGCACCGGGAACGCTTTGTAACCCATATTGCGCGCGGCTTCAGCAAACAGCGTCGGGCCATAAGGCTGATCCATCGGGCGGGTCGGATACTCAATCGAGCGCATCCCTTCATACGGATTACCGCCGTCATGATGTTCGCCTTTCACATTGCTGGCCTTACCGGAAACCCCGGCAAGACGTTCGAAAGACGCGTAATGCGGCTCCATTTCTTCCCAGTCGGTGCCCCAGTCCTGCAACACCAGTTCTTCCGGAATGGCATTTGCGCCGTAACGTTCGGTCAGATGGCTTTTCAGGCGGAACTCATCGGGCTGGAAACGGAAAGTGATCCCCGCCCAGTGGTTACCCGCGCCGCCGGTGCCGTTACCGGGATGGAAAGAACCCCATTCGCGCATTGGCAGGGCAGTTTGCGCCGGATTGTTACGGATAGTGATGGTGTTCTGGCGGGTGCGCAGCATCAGTTCCTGACGGCTGTTGTAGCGCAATTCGTCGGTGACGGTTGCCACGTTAAAATCACGGGCAGTATCGCGCCACGGGCCGCGCTCAATGGCCACCACATTCAGGCCTTCGTCGCATAATTCATTAGCGATGATTGAACCGGCCCAGCCGAGCCCGATCACCACCACGTCGGTTTTAGGTAATTTCTTTGCCATAATGTTTTTCTGCCCTTAGCTTTTCATTTTCCATGCGTCGCCGCCCGAAATACTCAGCGGTTCCAGATCGAGTTTCTGGTTATGTTTGCCGACATATTCGCGGTAGTCGTAGCGTGCGCCAGGGAAGCCCAGCATTTTCCACGACACCATATTGCGGTTACCGCCATAAATGGGATCGGCGAAGAAACCTTCCATCGTGTTTTTCAACGCAATGGCAAAGAACAGTTTGGAATCGATCCCATCGAGAGCTATTTTTCCGCTTTCCAGACCGGACAAAATTTGGTCCTGCTGGTCACCGGGCAGATCTTTGAACAACTTCTGGTGCTGAGACTGGGTAAATTTATCCAGCGCTGCCAGGCCGAGGCGGTAGCGTTGCTGGGGAACCAGCGGAGACTGATCGCCTTGCTCCGGCGTGCCTTCCTGGAAAGGGCCTTCCATATAAAGGCGGGCGTAGGTGCCGTAGAAACCGGCCAGCTGGCGGTCGATAAACACAGCGCAACCGGCTTCTTTGCCGCCGGCACTCAGGTTATCGGCAGGTACCAGCCGATCAACGATGGCTTCCATTGCAGCGGCTTCAGCGTCGGTAAAGAACGCCCAGCCATCGATGTCAATTTGGGGCGGTGGGCTCGCGTCAAAGGGGCTCCACACGGGCGTACCTTTGAGCGTGACTGCGTTTGCGGCTTTGGCTGCGCCCAACACCGCTGAGGCTGCCGTGAACGAGAGAATCTGCCGGCGAGTGACACCAGGCAAAGTTTTTTTGCTCATTTATGTTCCCTGTTTTTTAGAAGGGCTAAGTGTTGCAACAACTGGCTATAAATGGCGTTCATCGGCCTGTTTTGGTCAGTGAAACATCCGCAGGTGAAAACGCCATTCTGATTTGAGATACGCTCTGCTAAAGCAGTCGGGTGGCATCAAAAATCGTTAACCTGCTAAGAATAAATGAAAACACTCTGTAAATAAAAATGGTTGATGTGTCAAAAATGTTATCAAATGTGTGTGAATTGGTACTTCCGATGTAATTTTAGATGAAATTTTGTGATCTGATGACAAAGCATCCATATATTCATCAAGGAAATGAATTTGGATGATTTCACTTAAGGAGGTGGGGGTTGTGACCTTTTGTGGCATCGAGGTTGAATTATGCTGCTTGTGCGGTAAGATCGAATCTTACTGGTAAAATGTGTAAGGCATGACAATCGTCACAGATTTTTTTTCTGATTTATTGAAGCGTTACGCGGTCCCTGTGTTCATTGCAGGAGGAACTGCCTTCTATGCTGTAAGCGCCAGTGCGCTGACGGCAGACCCTGCCGAATACGGCGGCCTCAGTTATAATCTCACAGGCTTTCTTCCCGCCAGCGATAATCAGTCAACATTCAATACTGGCGCGACTGTGCAGACTAATATGTTACCCAGCCTGGGCAGCCAGTACATTAAAAATGACACCGGCCCGAGCGCCACCGAAAAACAGCTGGCGACCACGTTGAAGGAACTGGGGACCACCACCAGCGACAGCGACGATCCGCTGCGCATACAGGCCGAAACGCTGGCGCTGACTCAGGCCGCCAAACTGGTACAGAAAGAAACCAGCAGTTTACTTTCGCCATTGGGTACGGTCAGCACCACGCTGGATGTCACGGGACATAATCTTGACGGCAGTTCCGGTCAGCTTTTCAGCCCGTTATACAATTCTGAAAACAATCTGGTGTACAGCCAGATTGGTCTGCAAAGTGCGTCGGACGCGACGGTTGGTAATTTCGGTCTGGGTCAGCGTTTTAATACCGGTCCGTGGATGCTGGGCTACAACGCCTTTATTGATAATGATTTTGACCATCAGCTGACGCGCGGCAGTCTCGGCGCAGAGGCCTGGACAGATTATCTGCGTTTCTCGACCAACTATTACCAGCCGTTTTCTTCTTATAAAGCCGACAGCAGTACGTCTGCACAGCTGCGCCGTCAGGCACGCGGTTATGATATTTCGACCAAAGGCTATCTGCCGTTTTATCGTCAGTTGGGCGCATCGCTCAGTTACGAGCAATATTTTGGGGATCAGGTCGATTTATTCGGTAACGGCACACGCCAGAGCAATCCCTCAGCGGTTTCGTTCGGGCTCAACTACACGCCGGTACCGCTGGTCACAGTGATGGCGGAGCATCAGGCGGGGCAGGACGGTGATAATCAGGATTTGGTTAAGCTGACGCTAAACTACCGGCTGGGTGTACCACTCGCTCAGCAACTGTCATCGCAGAATGTGGCGGTAGCGCGATCGCTCCGTGGTAGCCGGATGGACATGGTGGATCGCAACAATATGCCAGTGATGGAGTTTAAACAGCGCAAAACGTTATCAGTCTATTTAGCCACGCCGCCGTGGTCATTACAGCCGGGCGAAACGGTGCCGCTGAAACTGCAATTACGCGCGTTGAATTCAATCGTTGCACTCAGCTGGCAGGGCGATACCCAGGCGCTGAGCCTGACGCCACCGGCGAATAACCGTAACCCCGACGGGTGGAGCGTCATTGTGCCGCAATGGGACAATTCACCGGGCGCGACCAACAGCTACCGGCTTTCTGTCACGGTCGAAGACAGCAAATCACAAAAAGTGACCTCCAACTGGATCACCCTCAATGTGTCTGAGCCCCTGACCGCACAGCCACAATACGGTGATGACGCGGGACTGAGTTTTTAACTGATATCACTGATATCCTTGTTCCTCCCTCTGCGAAGGGGCATGCCGCGAGAGAGTTTAAAAGGTTAACATCGGGTTAAAGCACATTGCTCTGCAACACCCAAACCGCAGCTTCGACGCGGGACTTTAGCTTCATTTTTTTCAGCAGATGTTTGACGTGAACTTTCACTGTACTTTCGGTGATATTCAGACGGCGGGCGATCATTTTATTCGGTAAACCTTCGGCAATCAGCTTGATGATGTCGCGCTCGCGCGGCGTCAGGGACTGAATGTCGCGGTCACCGCTCGGGCGGCTTTCGCGCAAGCTGGCGGCCAGCACCGGCGTCAGGGCTTCGCTCAGCACCATTTTCCCTGCGGCGGCGTTGTGCAGCGCGGTCAGCAAATCTTCCGGCTCCATATCTTTGAGTAAATAACCGTCCGCGCCGCGTTTAAGCGCTGTCACCACATCATCTTCATGATTGGAGACGCTGAACACCACGATGCGGCCAGAAAGCGAAGTCTGACGCATGCTGTCGAGGGTATCGAGGCCGTTCATGCCCGGCATATTCAGATCAAGCAAGATCAGGTCGGGATCGAGCTGTTTCGCCAGTTCTACCCCCTGTTCGCCGTTGCTGGCTTCGCCAATCACCTTCAGGCTGGTATCCAGCGCAATCAGCTGTTTGACGCCGTTGCGCAGCATCGGATGATCGTCAATCAGCAAAATAGTGGAAGGGGTCATGTCGTTCATACTTGCTCCTGGGGATTGATGGGCAGGGCTTCCGGACGAAAACGGACTGTCACTTCGGTACCGCCGTCCGGGCGTCGGGCAACCCGACATTTACCGTGTAAGGTGCTGGCGCGATCCTGCATGATGATCAGGCCATAATGATTTTGTCGTTCGACATTCGGCGAAATACCCTCGCCGTTATCGCAGACTCGCAGGATGATTTCACCGTTATCGCAATGAAGGGAAAGCGAAACCTGTGTGGCGTTAGCGTGCTTATACACATTGTTCAGCGCTTCACGCGCGATATGCAGCAGGTGAATGCCCTGATTAGCTGGCACGGAACGCGGCGGGATCTGGTAATCGAAATCTATTGTCAGACCCAGACGACGCGAGAATTCATCGGCCGTATGTTGCAGCGCCGCCCGCAAACCCGGGGTATTCAGGGTAAGACGGAAGGTGGTGAGTAGTTCACGAAGCTGACGGTAAGCGGTGCTCAGTTCATCGCGCATTTGTTGCAGCAGATTCTGATCTTCTTCGCTGAAAGCACTGGCGTGCATTTGCAGGCAGGCGACCTGAATTTTCAGGCAAGAAAGGGACTGCGCCAGCGAATCGTGGAGTTCGCGGGCAATCGCCGAACGTTCTTCCATCAGCATCAGCTGTTGCTGATGTTCGGCCTGACGCTCAAGCATCAGTGTGCTGGTCAGTTGTTCAAGCAGGGTACTCACCAGTTGCTGCTGCGCATCATTAAGATTTTCACCCGGCGGCAATTGTGCCAGCAATACGCCGTAATTTTCGCGCTCATCACGCAGACTCCAGCTCAGGGACTCGCTGTTATCATCGGTATGTCCGCCTTCTGGCGGGTTGAGCGTCGGGCGGGACGACGTGCTACTCAGTTCATTAAATACACCGGCATTAAACACTTCGGCGCTGTTATTTTCATACTGACGCAATTGCACACCGTTCAGCGGCGTCAGCGATTGCAATTCTTTCAGCACCGGTTCCATTCGCGCCTCGAGCGGCTCACTGGTGTGAAGCTGACGGCTTACGCGATACAGATAATCCAGCATCTGATTTTTCTGCTGCAAGTCGGCGGTTTTCTCCGCCACGCGTTGCGCCAGATTATCGACCATTTCCGCCAGCGCCAGAGACATGCTGTTCAGCGAATCGCCGAGAATATCCATTTCGTTATGCGCATCGCCATTGGCGACGCGATTGCGTTGATAGCGATGGCTGAAATCACCGGCGGTAATGGCGCTGGCCTGCGAAAGCAGGCTTCTCCACGGCACGAGAAGATGACGTCGCAGGAACCAGATAGTCAGCGCCAGAAGCAAAAGGGTGACGGCGACCAGCCCGCGCTGAATCAGCGAAATCTGCTGCAAATGGTATTCCGTTTTATGTTCCAGCTCTGCGACCAGCATATCGAGCTGACCCACGAAAACGGCGATATTGGCGGACACATCCTGCGGATGCTTCGCGTTTAGAATCTGATCCCGCAGCGTCGTCTGCCAGTAATTACGCAGCGCCTGAAACTGCGGTTGCAGGTTTTCACGCTCAACCGCTACCAGCAAATCGGCACTGTTCTGGTCGGCTTCAATCTGGCGAATATATGCGAGGCTTTTGTCTTTACCGGCAAGCGGCACTTCGGACAACAACCGGTAGCTTTGCATACGCAGCGAACCGGCTTTATTAATCGCGTGGGCATTGCCTTCGATACTTCCCGCCATCCACGCGGCCATACTCATCCCGCCAATACCCAGCAGGCCAAGCAGCAACATCAGTAATGTTGTCTGGCTGACCAGCGAAAGAGAAGGCAAAACGCGTTTAAGCATGGATAAAATTCCTGGAATTTATCGGGACATTCAAAACGTGTGGATTACCACAGCCCTGTACGGAGTAGGCATTTTTTATGATCAGAGGGAGATTCCCTATACCTCTTTATGATTAATCCTTTATTTCCATCCGGAACCTGCCGGCAAGAATGGAGTGAGGAACTCTTTATCAACTTTATGAATAATAGCAGTTTATTGGAAATCCGCCGAATACTCATAAAGGATTTGTGGTCATTTTTACGCCGTGATCCACCTGCTGTTGCGTTGATTTGCATCAACATCAGGAGGCGGGCCTCTACCTAGTGTGTGCGACATAACTTAATCATTACAACAACAATGCGTTGCCACCCGAGGTACACATGTCACATACATCAGCTTCACCGGCGGAAAAACCGTCACGCCTGTTGCAGGACTGGCGTCCGGAAGATCCGGCATTTTGGGAAAAGACCGGTCATAAAGTTGCCAGCCGAAATTTGTGGATTTCTGTTCCCTGTTTGCTGCTGGGTTTTTGTGTCTGGATGCTGTTCAGCCTGGTTTCGGTCAATCTGAACAAAGTCGGATTTAACTTCACCACCGATCAGTTATTTATGCTGACCGCGATCCCGTCAGTTTCCGGCGCACTGTTGCGCGTGCCGTACTCCTTTATGATCCCGTTGTTTGGCGGACGCCGCTGGACGGCAATCAGCACCGTCTTCCTGATCCTGCCATGTGCATGGCTGGGCTTTGCGGTGCAGGATACCAGCACCTCTTACAACGTCTTCCTGATCATCGCGCTGCTGTGTGGTTTCGGTGGCGCAAACTTCGCGTCGAGCATGGCCAATATCAGCTTCTTCTACCCGAAAGCGAAGCAGGGCGGCGCACTGGGTCTCAACGGCGGTCTGGGCAATCTGGGTGTGAGCGTGATGCAACTCGTCGCTCCGCTGGTGATTTCTCTCGGCGTTTTCGCGGCGTTCAGTGATAAACAAACGCTGGCGAACGGTTCAGACATGTGGCTGCAAAATGCAGCGTGGATCTGGGTACCTTTCCTGCTGATTGGTACCATTGCAGCGTGGTTCGGAATGAACGACCTGGCGTCTTCCAAAGCGTCAATCCGCCAGCAGTTACCGGTACTTAAACGCGGGCACTTGTGGATCATGAGCGTGCTGTATCTGGCGACGTTCGGCTCCTTTATCGGTTTCTCTGCCGGTTTTGCGATGCTGACCAAAACCCAGTTCCCGGACGTTAACATCCTGCAGTTCGCATTCTTCGGTCCGTTCTTCGGTGCGCTGGCGCGTTCTGCGGGTGGCATGTTGTCTGACCGCCTTGGCGGTGTCCGTGTGACGCTGGTGAACTATATCGTGATGGCAATTTTCGCCGGACTGCTGTTCCTTACCCTGCCGGTTGGCGGTGTGGGCGGTAACTTCCCTGCGTTCTTCGGGGTATTTATGGTGCTGTTCCTGACGGCCGGTCTGGGTAGTGGTTCTACTTACCAGATGATTGCGGTTATCTTCCGTAAACTGACCACCGATCAGGCGAAAGCACGAGGCGCAAGCGACGACGAAGCCCTGCGTGAAGCAGTGACCGATACTGCCGCGGCGCTCGGTTTTATCTCTTCCATTGGTGCTATCGGTGGATTCTTCATCCCTAAAGCGTTCGGGACTTCACTGGCGATGACCGGTTCACCGGCGGGTGCGATGAAAGTCTTCCTGGTGTTCTACGTGGTGTGTGCGTTGATAACCTGGCTGGTTTACTTGCGTAAACTGAACAAAGGTTTTGCGACCAAACAAGCTAAAAAGTAAGCAGTAAAAATACAGTAACAGAAGGGGCTTCGGCCCCTTTTTGTATTTTGGTCAACATGAAATACTTAACCTAATCAGGTATAAGCCATAACCATTCAGGCTTTTTAAAACCGGCGCAGGGCGTTATAAATAACAGGGTAAATCATTTCTGATAAGGATCCCGTAATGAAAACTGCCCATCTGGTTGACCCTGAACTGCGCCCGTTGCTGGCCGAAATGCCGGATCGCGTGCTTGAAGCCGCCGTTCTGCCTGCCATGCGTGAGCAGCGTCAGGCGGCGGCGATAGAAAGTCTGTTACTGGATGACGGGCTGCCTGTGACGCTGACTCAGCATCACATTTCAGGTGGTGAAAATGTACCTGCGGTGCGTGTGCTGGTAATTTCGCCGCAACATGCACGCAAAGATCGGATGGGTATTTTGCATATTCACGGCGGTGGTTATGTGCTCGGCAGTCCGGAACAGTCGACACCGCTGACGCGCCCGACAGCGGCGCAGCAGGATTGCGTAATTGTCTCGGTGGATTACCGCCTTGCGCCACAAACGCCTTTCCCCGGCCCGCTGGAAGATTGCTATGCCGCGCTGGTGTGGATGACAGAACAGGCAGATGATCTGGGCATTGACCCTGCGCATATCGGCGTGATGGGGGACAGCGCCGGAGCAGGACTGGCGGCGTCGCTGGCATTGCTGACCCGCGACCGGGGCGGTCCGAAACTGGCGTTTCAGAATCTGATGTATCCGATGCTCGACGACCGCACAGTCACGGATCCCAACCCTAATCCGGTCACCGGCGAGTTCTCGTGGACGCGTGAAGATAACCGTTTCGGCTGGCGGGCGTATCTGGGCCATGACGCGGGGCTGCCGCAAATTTCCTGCTACGCAGCCGCTGCCCGCGCGGAAGATTTAGGCGGATTGCCTCCGGCCTGGATTGGTGTCGGTTCGATTGATTTATTCCTTGATGAAAATATCGAGTATGCCCGCCGCTTAATCCGTGCCGGTGTGCCGGTTGAGTTCAGCATCTATCCGGGCGGATTCCACGGTTTCAATGGCGATCCGGCTTACGCACTGGCGCGTCGTGCCCGTAAACAGCGTCAGGATGCCTTAGCCGGTTTTAATCCGCTGCGTCATACCCATGACTTTGGCTTATAATAGGCAACACGCAAACAGGCAAAACAACCGGCTGAATCAGATACTAAATTGGATATCAAACAACTCATCTACCTTTGCAATCTCGAACGCGAACGGCATTTTGGCAGGGCGGCGGAAGCCAGCTTTGTCAGCCAGCCGACGTTATCGATGCGCCTCAAAAACCTCGAAAAAGAACTCGACCTGAATCTGATTAACCGCGGTAATAACTTTGAAGGTTTTACTGCGGAAGGTCTGCGCGTGCTGAGCTGGGCGCGTGAAATCGTCGCCGTTTATGAAGGCCTGAAACTGGAAGTCGAATCGCTGAAACAGGGCCTGAGCGGTACATTGCGGATCGGTGTTATGCCGCAATGCAGTGTTTCTCTGGCGCAGCTGATTAAAGCGGTCAGCGAAGCGCATCCGGGGCTGGATTACCGGGTGTCGGAAGTCAGTGCCGACCAGCTGATCGAAGCGCTGAGCAGTCATTCTGTGGATGTGGGGATCGGTTTTTTCGAGTTCTCAACGCTCAATGAGCTGCGCTTCCAGCTGGTACCGCTCGACGACGGCGGCGTTGACGTGGTGTATCACCCTGACCATTTCCCGCAGTTGCAGGACGTTGAACTGATGACCGCCGAGCAGGCTGTTGCGCTGCCGTTATGTCTTTCTGAACCGAGCCGCTATTTCCGTCGTTATCTGGATAATTTCTTCCGTCAGTCCGGTCTGGAATTGCATCCGACGCTGGAAAGTACCTCGATTTTCCAGTTAATGCAGGGCGTATTTGTCGGCATCGGCTGTGCGCTGGTTCCCCGCGGGCATCTCATTGATGAAATGCATCCTGCGCTGAAACGTTGTCCGCTGGATATCGCGCCGATGAGCCGCCACGCTGCACTGGTGGTCGCCGAAGGGGGAAGGGCAACGCCGCTGGCTCAGCACTTTTTCACCGCGGCGGGTGTGTGGCTGGCGCAACAACAATCGCTTAAAGCTTCTAAATAAACATGTTCAGGCAATTTCCCTCCGGTATTCCTATTGATGTAATGAATATTTAAGCCCAAGCTTTGCCGCGAAACTTATGTGAAATGGATGGAGTAAAACATGAAAACTTTGAAAGCGGTTGTTCTGGCGATGGCCTCTGCGGGTATTTTGCTTTCAGCAGGCGCACAGGCCTCGAATAATCTTCTGGGACAACTGCAGCAGGCTGCCAACGACGGACTGAATGGCACCAGCAAAACCGGTTCAACCGGCACTACTTCTTCGCTGACATCCCTGTTAAGCGGCGGCGACAGCGCACTGACCTCCACCAGCGCGTCCAATGCGGCGGGGGTTCTGCAATATTGCGTGAAAAATAACGTGCTGTCCAAAGCCAGCACGGAAAACGTGAAAGACCAGCTACTGAATAAACTGGGTATCCAGAGCGCGTCCGGCGCAGAAAGCCAGGATTATCAGCAAGGGCTGGGCGGTTTACTGAAAACCGGTAAAGATCAGAGTGTGGATCTGAACAATCTCGGCAGCGGGCTGACGCAGGTGAAAGAGAAAGTGAAAACTAAAGCGTGTGATGTAGTGCTGAAGCAGGCGAAATCATTTATTTGATTTTGACTTTCTCCTCCCCCTTCGCGGGGGAGGAGCTGGTACGTCACTCCGCATAAACCTTCTCTTTACTCTCGCACAAATCCTCGATCAGACAGCTCCCACACCGCGGTTTGCGTGCAATGCAGGTATAGCGACCGTGCAAAATCAGCCAGTGGTGACAATCGAGTTTGAACTCTGCCGGCACCACTTTCAGTAATTTATCTTCGACGTCATCGACGGTTTTCCCCGGCGCAAACTTGGTGCGGTTACACACGCGGAAAATGTGCGTGTCCACGGCGATGGTCGGCCAGCCGAAGGCGGTATTGAGTACCACGTTTGCGGTTTTACGTCCGACACCCGGCAGGGCTTCAAGCGCGGCGCGATCTTCCGGCACTTCGCCGTTGTGCTTTTCCAGTAGGATCCGGCAGGTTTTGATCACGTTTTCGGCTTTGGCGTTAAACAGGCCGATGGTCTTGATGTATTCCTTCACGCCGTCCACGCCAAGCGCCAGAACAGATTCAGGAGTGTTGGCGACCGGATACAACTTTGCCGTCGCCTTATTCACGCTGACATCCGTGGCCTGCGCGGAAAGCAGAACCGAAATCAGCAGCTCGAACGGAGTGGTGTATACCAGTTCGGTCGTCGGGTGCGGATTGTTGTCCCGCAAACGGCTGAGGATCTCGACGCGCTTTTCCTTATTCATGCACACTTCCCTTTGGCAGACTTTCTTCGGCGGCAACGTGCTGCACCGCTTTACGCGCTTTCATGCGCTGATCAATCAGGTATTTCCCCGCCAGCAACAGGCCCAGGCCGATAAAAGCACCCGGCGGCAGCATCGCCAGCAGGAACGGGTTATCCAGATGCAGTACTTCGACGCGCAACACTTTCGCCCAGCTGCCGAGCAGCAAATCCGCGCCGTTGAACAGCACGCCGCTGCCGAGAATTTCACGCATCGAGCCGAGCACGAACATCGCGCAGGTCGCGCCCAGACCGGTCATCGCACCGTCGAGCGCAGCCAGATGTATCGGGCTACTGGCCGCGCAGGCTTCGGCGCGTCCGACAACAATACAGTTGGTCACAATCAGCGGAATAAAAATCCCCAGCGCCTGATACAGGCCGAAGGCATATGCGTTAATCAGCATCTGCACGGTACTCACCACCGACGCGATAATCAGCACGTAAATCGGAATGCGGATTTCATCCGGGATCCACTTACGGAACGCGGAAATCATGGCGTTGGTACAGGTCAGCACCAGCGTGGTGGCCAGTCCCAGTCCGAGGGCGTTGGTGGCCGTGGACGTCACGGCCAGCAGCGGACAAAGGCCCAGCAGCTGCACCAGCGAGGAGTTATTGGTCCACAGACCCTGAACGATTATCTTTTTGGCTTCACTCATCACGGGCTCCACAAGGGGTGAGGTGGGAAAGCTGAGACGGTACGGTCCCGATAAATAATGCTGTGCGTTTCACAGAACGCACAACGGCGCGCGGGGTAATGGTCGCACCGGTAAATTGATCAAACATACCGCCATCTTTCTTTACCGCCCAGCGCTCATCGCTTGCGCCATTAACGGTCTGATTGGCGAAATGCTTGATCCAGTCGGAAATACGCACTTCAATTTTGTCACCCAGCCCCGGTGTTTCATGTTGTTCAAGCACGCGGGAACCGTAAACTTTGCCATGAAAATCAGCGGCAACCAGCAACTGAATCGCACCGGAATAGCCGTCAGGCGCGGTCGTTTCTACCACAGCCGCCACCGGCTTACCGTTCTTGCGCGCCAGATACATGCGGTGTGGCGTCGCGGTACCGAGTGATGCATCGGTGACGTTGTAACATTCATTCTGCATGTCGTTGTCGTAGACGCTGGCCGGGATCACCTGATCAAACAGCGATTTTTGCTGTAAGAGCGCCTGATGTTCAATGGTCGGCTTGGTCATCAGATTGACCAGCGCCGTCATGCCGGTCATCAGTGCGCCAAAGAAAGCCAGGATCAGGCCGTGGCGTCGCATTGTAGCTAACATAATTCTTCCTCAGCGATGCCCGTAAACGCGCGGTTGCGTGTAGTGATCAATCAGTGGCACGGTGATATTGGCCAGTAAAACCGCAAAGGCGATACCATCCGGATAACCGCCGTAACTGCGAATTAACCACACCAGCAAACCAATCAGCGCACCAAAAATCAGGCGGCCTTTCGGCGTGGTAGACGCGGTCACAGGATCGGTCGCGATAAAGAACGCGCCGAGCATCGTAGCACCGGAAAACAGCCCGACCAGCGGCGAGGAGTAACTCTCCGGAGCCAGACCCCACGCGACAGCCGCGCAGAAGGCCAGCATACCTAACATCGCCACAGGAATGTGCCAGCTGATGATTTTACGCCACATAAGGAACAGGCCACCAGCCAGGAATCCGAGGTTAATCCACTGCCAGCCCAGACCGGCCAGCGTGCCGCTAAACAGCGGTGTGCCGAGGATTTGATCGGCCGTATGACCAGAGCGCAAACCGGTTTTAAACGCATCCAGCGGAGTGGCCTGCGTCACGCCATCGACGTTCATGTTCAGCTGATACGCGGTCAGATCCTGAGTGTTGTGACCGGTAAAAATGGTCAGCAGTGTATCGGTGAATCCGACGTGATGATGTTGAAGAACATCCGGCGGCAGCCAGGTGGTCATCTGTACCGGAAACGAAATCAGCAGCACCACATAACCGACCATCGCCGGGTTAAACGGATTCTGTCCAAGACCGCCGTAAAGCTGTTTGGCGATGATGATAGCGAAAATCGTGCCGAGCACCACCATCCACCACGGGCCAAGCGGCGGCAGGCTAATGCCCAGTAAAACCGCGGTCAGCAGGGCGCTGTTATCGCCCAGACGTTTCTTCACCGGCAGTTTGCGCAGCTGTAATACTGCGCCTTCCGCCAGCAGCGCAATCACGATAGCCAGCGTCAGCTGAACCAGCGTGCCGTAACCAAAAAACCAGACCTGAGCGATCAGGCCGGGAATACACGCCAGGATAACCATCATCATGATGGTGCTGGTGTTTTGGCGGTTATGCGTAAAAGGTGAACTTGCGATCCTGAAGGCCATCTATTCCTCGTTCGACATTGTCTGAGCGGCTTTACGGGCCTTAACTCGGGCGATCGCAGCAGCCACAGCGGCTTTGCGTGGATCACTTTCTTGTTGTGATGTTTCTTTTTCTTCTTCTTCCGGTTCAGCGTCCTGCGCTTCACTCAGTGCGGCGGCTTTCTTCGCTTTGGCACGGGCGATAGCAGCGGCCACAGCCGCCTTGCGTTTGTCGTCTGCAGAAGGTTCAGCAGGTGACGTTGTCACGTTTTCTTCGGCATTCACCGGTTGCGCGGCAGCGGCTTTTTTGGCTTTCACACGCGCAATGGCCGCGGCGACAGCGGCTTTTCGGTCATCCTCTGCCGGAGCCTGCGGGGTAACGGCCAGTTCGCTTTCTTTTGCTTCAACAACGACGCCGTTATTTCCGGCTTTTTTGGCTTTCACGCGCGCGATGGCAGCGGCAACGGCAGCTTTGCGCTCGTCTTCTGCTGAAGGCGGCGTTACCGGCTCGGAGGCCACCGGGATTTCCTGTTCAGCTGCGGCTTTCTTCGCTTTAGCTCGGGCAATAGCAGCAGCCAGCGCCGCTTTACGCGGATCGGCTTCTGCCGGTTGTTCTGCCACGATTTCAGTGACCGGCGCTTCCTCTGCCGGTGCATCGTCGAGTTTCACTGCCGCTTTCTGATGCTTTTCTTCGCGCGCTAACTTCTCGCGCTCCATGCGCGCCTGTTTGGCTTCGAAACGCGCTTTGGCTTCGGTGGCGCGGGCGGTTTCACTGTCGATGGCGCGGATTTCTGCCTTTTCCTGACGGTAATACTGCACCAGCGGAATGTTACTCGGGCAGACATACGCACAGGCACCGCATTCGATACAGTCGAACAGATTATGCTTACGCGCTTTCTCGTGTTCTTCGCCTTTGCTGAACCAGTAAAGTTGCTGCGGCAGTAAACCGGCCGGACAGGACTCGGCGCACAGACTGCACCGGATACAGGCTTCTTCCGGTTCCGGCTCACCCAGTTCGGATTGAGACGGTGCCAGCAGACAGTTGGAAATTTTGACCACAGGCACGTTGAGCGACGGCAGGGTAAAGCCCATCAGCGGGCCGCCCATAATCACCATCTTTTTGTCGCCCTGCGGCTGCAATTCGCCTTCACGCATCAGATGTTCAATCGGTGTGCCCAGACGCGCCCAGACGTTGCCGGGTTTTGCCATCGCTTCGCCGGTGAGTGTCACTACGCGCTCGATCAGCGGTTCGCCGTCGATAATTGCGCGTTTAATGGCAAATACGGTGCCGACGTTTTGCATCAGCACGCCGATGGACGACGAGTGATGGCCCTTCGGCACTTCGAGACCGGTCAGGATTTTGGTCAGCTGTTTGGCGCCGCCGGAAGGGTATTTGGTCGGGATCACCCGCAGTTCAAAGCGCACACCATCAGCCTGTTCGGCTTTAATGGCGTTTTTAAACGCGGCAATGGCTTCCGGTTTGTTGTCTTCGATGCCGATCAGCACACGCTCAGGATGCAGCATGTGGCACAGAATGCGTGTGCCCACGAGGATCTCCGCCGCGTGTTCCTGCATCAGCCGGTCATCGGCGGTAATGTAAGGTTCACATTCGGCAGCGTTAAGAATCAGCGTACGTGTGGATGTCAGGCCACCGGCAAGTTTACTGGCGGTCGGGAAACCTGCGCCGCCCAGCCCGGCGATACCGGCCTGGCTGATACGCTGATTCAGTTCATCGGCAGAAAGCTGACGGTAATCGGCAATGAATTCACGCTCGCACCAGGTATCAAGACCGTCGGCTTCGATTAATACACACAGTTCTTTCAGTCCGGAAGGGTGCGCGGTGATGTGCGGTTCGATGGCACTGATCACGCCTGACGTCGGCGCATGCACCGGCACGGTACGTCCACGGCCTGTGGTCAGCGGCTGACCTTTCAGAACGCGGTCGCCCGCTTTCACACACAGCTCGCCTTCAGGGCCAAGATGTTGCTGAAGAGGGATGATAAAGCGCTCAGGCAGCGGCACGTTGCGCAGCGGAACGTGGCTCGACTGAGTCTTCATTTCCGGCGGATGAATTCCGCCATCGAAGTCCCAGACTTTGTCTTTTTTGAGCGCGGCAAACAGATTAAACATGTTACTCCGCATGGATGACCTGAACCGGTATGGACTGCAAATCCCATTTCCAGTTTGCGGTGGTGGTTTTTACCGGCAGCATTTCGATGCAGTCGGTCGGACACGGCGCAACGCAAAGGTCACAGCCGGTACATAAATCAGTGATCACGGTATGCACGGCGCGGGTGGCACCGACGATGGCATCAACCGGACAGGCCTGAATGCACTTGGTGCAGCCGATGCAGTTGCTCTCATCGATGTAGGCGACTTTGCGCACCGGCACAGCAGCGGTGGCGTCTTCGCCCATCGGTTGTGGTTCGACGTTCAGCAGGGTGGCAAGTTTGAGCATCACCGCTTCGCCACCTGGCACACATTTATTGATGTTATCGCCATTGGCGACCGCTTCGGCGTAAGGTTTACATCCGGGATAGCCGCATTGTGCACACTGGCTTTGCGGCAGAATATCGTCAATCTGATCGACAACAGGGTTGCCTTCGACGGCAAAACGGCGTGATGCGTAGCCCAGCAGCAGGCCAAAGACCAGAGCCAGTGCGGTCAGCGCGCCAATCGCTACCCATAATTCAAACATTAGAATTTCACCAGACCAGTGAAGCCCATAAAGGCTAATGACATCAGGCCAGCCGTGACCAGCGCAATCGAAGAACCTTTGAACGGAGCAGGGACGTCAGCGACGACCAGACGTTCACGAATGGCGGCGAACAGCACCATCACCAGCGAGAAACCGAGTGAGGCGGCAAATCCATACAGTGCGGATTGCATAAAGTTGAACTGCTGGTTGATGTTCAGCAGCGCCACGCCGAGTACGGCGCAGTTGGTGGTGATAAGCGGCAGGAAGATACCCAGCAGGCGATAGAGCGACGGGCTGGTTTTGCGTACCACCATTTCGGTGAACTGCACGACAACGGCGATCACCAGAATAAAGGCCATAGTGCGCAGATACACCAGACCCAGCGGCATCAGAATAAAAGTGTTAACAATCCATGAGCAGATATTCGACAGGGTGATAACGAACGTGGTCGCCAGCCCCATGCCAATAGCGGATTCCAGTTTTTTGGAAACGCCCATAAACGGGCACAGGCCAAGAAACTTAACCAGTACGAAGTTATTTACCAGCACAGTGCCGACAAAAAGTAATAAATAAGAGGTCATGACAATTGCCCGGACATAATAAACATTAAAAACTTCAGGGTTATTCCGTGAAGGTTTCTTTTACCCGCAATGAGCGCTTGAAATAAGGCACGAAGACTGCGGCGGCCAATAACGGTAACAATAAGTTACGCACGGCCAGATCATCTGTAACTGGCGAGAATGCAAAGGCTTTTACCGCCAGCAGCACCGTACACAATAACCAGATAATATACATTTTCGGTAAGGCTCTTGCGCGCTTACAGAATTGCCACAAAACCGCGACGGTAAATGCCCCCATCGCCAGCGTGGTCACCACGGAGAAATACCATTGCAGGGTAAATGCCTGCGAGTTGGTGAATAAGTATTCACGAGATTCCGGCACAAATAATGCCATTGAAAACAGAAACAGCATTAATACGACGCTCAGCAGCGTCACAATCAGATACGCCATCGGGGCCAGTAACCACCCGCCAATACGTTTATAGCCCGGATTATTCGACATAAAAGCTTTTCTCACGCTGGTTTCGCCATCAAATCAGCACAGGGAGAGTTCCCCGACCTTCAAGGCGCAGTAGCTTAACCTGTGAGAGGCATTCTCGTTATCGTATTTATGTGATCAATACCTTAATCCTTCACGCCGTCTCTGCGTTGGACGCATTCACGCGCCCCGGTCACAGACTTTTGTATGTGACCGGGAACTTGTTCAGTTGCCGCCTTGATACAGCCTGAATGCTTCAGGTAGTAAAACGGGGAGGTTTAGTGAACCGGCACCAGAATTTCGGTGGCGACAATGACCACAATCAGACCGACCAGCACGGGAACAGAAGTTCGTTTTACCACTTCAAAAGGCGAGATTTTTGCCATACCGGCCACGGCTACCACAACGCCGGAAACCGGTGAAATAGTGCGCCCCAGATTGGAGGCCTGCAACATCGGGATCACCAGATATTCCGGGTTGATGCCCATCTTGGCGGCGAGTTTCGGGATGAGTTCGACGAAAGCATAGAACGAGGCATTACCGGAGCCAGTGGTCATGGCAGCCAGCACGGTGATCGTCACCAGAACCAGCATCATGACAATACTGCCGGAACCAAAGTTCTGTGCGAGTCCGATCAGGCTGCTGATAAAGCCGACAGTACTCAGCCCCTGTGCGAATACGCCTGCCGCGACCAGCAGCATCACTACGTTGGCGAAGGCATCCGCCATACCGCGATAAGCCACGTCAAGACCGGCGAACACCGCCTTACCGTTACGGTTACGCAGTGTTTCAATAATGGCGGTCAGCAACATACAAATCACCAGAATGGTGATGATATGCAGATTCGGACCCCATTTGCCGTCAAAAATCAGCACCCCGATAATCGGTGTGAAAGGCAAAATGGCGTAAAAAGCCGGAGCGTTAGTTTCCACCACATCGTCCGCATTGGAATCGATGGCTTCGACCTGCGTGGTGGTATCGCGTTTATCCAGATAGCGTTGCCAGAAGAAATGCGCGACTGCCATCGCCGTAATGGCAGCAATCGAAATCGGCAGGGTGACTTTAAAGGCAAAATCCACCAGAGGCATGTTTGCTGCCTGCGCCGCCAGCACCACATCGCCGGAAGTCGGGGAAAGAATAATCGCCGCCGGAGACGCACAAATCGCCGCCGCTGCCCCACGGCTGATGCCGACGTTCACCATAATCGGAAACAGGGTAGCCATCAGCAGTACGCCAAGACCGGTCGCCGAAGATACCGCCAGTGACATCAGGCACGCCAGAATATAGGCTACGACCATCAGAATGTAAGGGGAGTTGATCATCTGCAACGGGCGGGACGCCAGTTTGACGACCACATCGTTAGCGCCGATATGGGTCATATACGCCGCGAAACCGCACAGCATCATAATCATCATGCCGAGATCGCCGCCACGGCTCATCAGCAGAATTTTGACGTATTCAACGATATCCGTCGCATTCCAGCCGGTGCTTTTTGTCCCTTCCGGCAGGATGCTGTGACCCATGATGGCGCTGATAATCAGCAGTAATAAGCCACCTACCATCAGCACGCCGGTGGGCGAATAACCTTTGATGATATAGCGGCCGACAAAGACGGCGACCACCAGTCCGATCAGTAATTCCAGCATTGTTGTATTCCCCGAGATTAAATTTGGATCCAAGTGAAAGGCGGGCACTTTGCCGAAATAGCGCACCGGGCGTAATGACGCTTATCAATTATGGGTGATGAAAACGCGGGGAATATCAAAATATGTGATGTTTGACGGACATCACGAGGGCGGTTTAAAACAACTTCAAGGTCGTGGGCGTCGGCGTCGGCCCACACCGACTTGGGGGGTGTCTTGTCGCCGCCACCCCCCAAGACCCCCCGGGCTCTTAACTGCGCGCTGTCGCAGGTACGACGGACATGTTCCGGCGCATTGGTGAGTGGCGCAAAATGTCATCGCTGCGCGATTCCCGAATTTCAGGTTTCGAGCCATAGGTCTCGAACCCTTCATTCGGTGCCATTTTTGAGCACGCCAATATACTTATCTAAAAGATTAATCCATTCCATTTTTGAATTTAAAATCCTGTGGGCGTTTCAGAAAGCTTGCTGAACGGAGCGGCTTCGAGACCTGTGGCTCGAAGACCGAGTGAAGGAACCGCAAAGCGGCAAGCTTTCAGCCTGTCGCCGTGCTACCTGAAACATAGCAAGTGAGCGGTAGCGCGCAGTTAAAAAAGCGTGGAGTCCAGAGGCCCGCGCGTTACCGGGTCTCTGGTCGGTGCGGGCCGATGCCCACGACCTTGATCTTAAGGCCGGTTTGAGTGGTAAACCCAAAATCAAAGCTTCGGGATTTCCCGATAAAACCCGACTCCGATGAGGCGTCCAAACAGAAACGGTATAAATTTCCGACCGCGCAGCCATGCTTCCATACGGGATGGCGGGCGGGTGCGTTTCTTCTGTCCCGCTTTACTTATCATGATCTGCAACGCCTGCGTCGCCCAGGTCGGGAACGTCCGGCGGCGCTGGATGCGTTTTAAATGCCGCAACGTCAGGCGTCGGGCTTTCAGTGGTTCAGTGATGATATTCGCCGTGGCAACCGCATCCTGAATCGCCAGATTCACACCGACGCCGCCAATCGGCGACATCGCATGGGCCGCGTCGCCGATGCACAGCAGCCCCGGTTTAGCCCATTCTTTCAGGCGGTCGATGCGGATCACCAGCAGACGCACGTCGTCCCAGCTGTGAATATCTTCGGCTAAGCGCGGGCGTTCAAACGGCGACACTTCCGTCAGCAGGTCGAGGAAAGGCGCGATGCCCTGCGCTTTGAGCGTATCCAGACTGTCTTTGGGAATTGAATAACCGCACTGCCAGTAATCACCACGGTCTATCATGATGAAGTTTTTCTTCGGACCGCGATGCCCCATCGACCACTGGGGATCTCCCGGGCGTTTGTGGACTTTCAGCCACAGCACGTCACGCGGCGCGCCATAACGGCGGATTTCCATCCCGGCCTGTTCGCGCACAATCGAATTTCGCCCGTCACACCCCACCACCAGATCGGCAGCGAAATGCTGAGTTTCGCCGTTAACCTCAGCCAGTACGCCGGAGACCTGACATTTATTCTCCAGCAGCGACACCACCTGCGCATTGTGGATCAGCCGGAAGTTCGGCAACTGCGCGGCCTTGCTGGCGATGAAATTAAGGAAGTCCCACTGCGGCATAAACGCGATGAATTTGCACTGCGTGGGTAAATGACTGAAATCAGCCAGCGTGGTTTCTTTACCGTTGATTTCGCCGTAAAGCTTTTCCGCACGCTGATGCGGCAGGGCGAGGAATTCATCGAGAAAGCCCAGCTGCCAGATGATGTCGAGCGTAGAGGGATGAATGGTGTCGCCGCGAAAATCGCGCAAAAAATCACGGTGTTTTTCCAGCACAGTGACGTCAATTCCCTTACGCGCCAGAAGATATCCCAGCATTAACCCTGCGGGACCTCCGCCAACAATGCAGCAGGACGCTGCTGCTACTGTTGCTGCGGACTTTATATTCGGTGCCATTCCAACCTGCCTGACCGGATGAATTTACATGATAACAATTATCATTTGAGCGGGTGTGCGTCAATTCATCCTGTGCTACATCACAGAACATTTCCTGCACAGCGGCATAACAAATCACTGTGTTTTTGCACCACCGCGATCAACCCGCTGCCTTTCCGTTTTGGATGTAAGTCACCCGATTAGTCTGTAAATCATCCACTTAATGGTCGTTTTTAAAACTGGCAAACAAATTGCAAAGTGGTCCACAGGTTGAGTTGTTGGGCCAATTTTGGCCGGTACTGCAAAAGCCCTGTCGGGAGAGGTCAATGAGCGGCGAAATGAATTTATTGCATCCCATCGCGCCACAGCAAAGCGACGCCCTGGTGCTGGATGCGCTGACCCGTTATGTGGCGCAGTCCGGCACCCGTATCGGCGAGAAATTACCGCCGGAGCGGGTGCTGGCAGAAGGGCTGGCGGTGAGCCGTAATACCGTGCGTGAGGCCCTTAAACGCTGGGAAGCGCTGGGGATCATTGTGCGCAAGAAGGGCAGCGGCACATTTTTGCAATCCGAGGTGACCGCCAATGACAGCTTCCTCTCGCTGCGGTTTAAAAATGACTCCGCCACCATGCTGCACGCCCTGGAAGTTCGCCGCATCATCGAATGCGAGGCCTCGGCGCTGGCAGCGGTGCGCGCCACAGAAAGCGATTTGCAGTTCATCGAACAAAAGCTCGACGTGATGGAAAAAGTGCATCTGAGCGTCGGTTCTGCCGGTGCGGAAGACTGGCAGTTTCACGCGGCGATTTACAGCGCGGCGCATAACCCGCTGTTGTTGCAGATGGTCGGCGGCATCTACGACCTGCTGCACGCGTTTTTCGAATCGCCACCTGAACAGGCGCTGTTCAGCGACTCTTTCCCGCTGCACCGCACCTTATTTGAGGCCATTGCGCGGCGTGAGCCTGAAACGGCGCGCAGGCTGAGCAACGACATTCTGAACATAACTGAACGTGACATGAAGGAAGTGATCAATGCAGCAAGATGATAAAAGCCAGCCTGTTGAGTTAAGTGAAAACACCCGTTTAGTGCATGATGCGCGCCACGATCGCGGAGCAATTTCGCCGCCGATCTACCAGTCGTCATTATTCAGTTTTACCGATTATGACAGCATGATCGCCCGTTTTCGCGGCGACAGCGATCACGCACTTTATTCCCGCGTCGATAACCCGACCGTAGTCGAGTTACAAAAAAAGGTAGCGCAGCTTGAAGGCGGCGAAGCCTGTCTGGCGTTCGGCAGCGGTATGGCGGCGATCAGCAATGCCATTCTCAGCGTGGCCGGTCCCGGCGACAAAGTGGTGTGCGTCAATCACGTTTATCCGGACACCTACCGCTTTCTGCGCGGATTCTGCACCCGATTTCAGATTGAATCTCAGTTCGTTGATGGCGGTTCTTTGCCTGCGCTGGAAGAGGCGATTCAGGGCGCAAAATTGTTGTATCTCGAAAGCCCGAACAGCTGGGTGATGGGCGAGCAGAATCTGCGCGCCATCGCGGAGCTGGCGAAAAAATACGGCGTCGTGACCATGATCGACAACAGCTGGGCGTCGCCGGTATTCCAGAAACCGCTGGCGGCGGGTATCGATCTGGTCATTCATTCTGCATCCAAATACATCAGCGGGCACAGCGACGTGGTGGCGGGGCTGGTGATTTCTAATCAGGAACGCATCAGCGCCATCAGCCGTTATATCAGCCCGTTTTTGGGCGGCAAATTGTCTGCTAATGAAGCCTGGCTGTTGCTGCGCGGCCTGCGCACGTTGCCGCTGCGTATGCGCCAGCATCACGAAAGTGCTCTGGAACTCGCGCGCCGCTTGCAGGGTTATTCGCGCATCACGCAGGTGAATCATCCGGGGCTGGATCCGCTGCCGACTTCCATGCTGACCGGCTACAGCGGTTTGTTCTCTTTTGAGCTCAGTGACGGCATCGACATTCCGACGTTTTGTAACGCGCTGAATTTATTCCGTATGGGCGTCAGCTGGGGCGGTTTTGAGAGTCTGGTGATGCCTGCCATTTCCGTACTCAATCAGGCCGGTGAATTTAACTCTGCGATAGATTTCGGCGTGTCGCCGCGCGTTATCCGCATTTCTGTCGGGCTGGAAGATACCGAAGATCTATGGCGCGACCTTAAAAACGCCATCGAAAGCGCCTGTTCCTGAAGCATTTTTTGAAAGCCGTTCCTGTGTTCCGACTTTTTTCACCGTGGAGAATCAAGATTATGCGACACCCGAAACGTCATTTGCTCAGCCTGCTGGCGCTCAGCGCCGGTCTGTTTTCCGGCATGAGTTTTGCCGCCACTAAACTGACGCTGGTGGAAGTGATCACCAGCCCGGCGCGTACTGAAATGCTGCAAAAAATGTTAACCGCCTACAAAACGCAGCACCCGGATGTTGAGATAGAAGTGGTGTCGCTGCCGTGGGGGCAGGCGTTTGAAAAGCTCGGAACGATGATCCAGAGCGGACAATATCCGGACGTGGTGGAAATGCCGGACACCTGGCAGGGGCTGTACGCCAGTAACGGCATGCTGGCAGATCTCGAACCTCGTCTGAAAGGCTGGGCGGGCACGCCGGATCTGACCGATAAAACACTGACTATGGCGCGCTCATCCGGCGGAACGGCCACCATGATCCCCTACGGTTTTTATCTGCGGGCGATGTTCTGGAACAAAAAACTCTTCCAGCAGGCGGGGCTGACGGACGCGCCGAAAACTATGGATGAGTTTATGGCGGACGCGAAGAAAATCAGCGCGCTGGGCAACGGTATCAGCGGCTATTGCATGCGTGGCGGCGTCGGCGGCACTAACGCCTGGATGATGTTTATGGCGGCAATGAACGGCTCGCCGGATTTCTTCGATAAAGACGGTAACAGCACGCTGACAAATCCGGGAGCGATTAAAGGTGCGCAGTTCCTGGTGGATATGTACCAGAAAGGCTACGCGCCAAAAGACAGCGTCAACTGGGGCTTTAACGAAATCGTCTCCGGTTTCTACTCCGGGAAATGCGCGATGCTCGATCAGGATCCGGACGCGCTGATCGCCATCAAAAACAGCATGAATCCGGACGACTTCTCGGTCGCGCCGATGCCGCTCGGGCCAAACGGCAAAGCGTATCCGACCATTGGTTACACCGGCTGGTCGATGTTCAAACAGAGCAAACATCAGGATCAAAGCTGGGATCTGATCTCTTTCCTCAGCAACAAAGAAAACAACCTCACCTGGTCGAAATTTGTCGGAACTTTGCCGATCTATAAAGGCGCGGAGCAGGATGCCTATTACCACGCGCCGCAGTTTGCGGGCTGGTTTTCTGAGCTGAACAGCCCTGATTACATTCCGCTGACCATGCCGACGCATCTCAAAGGCTGGGGATATTTCAACTCGGTGATTGTGAAAGACAGTTCGCAGGAAACGCTGCTCGGCCAGAACGACACCGAAAGCATGGTGAAAGACTGGGCGAAATACCTGACCAAAGAACAGAAAGCCTGGCTGGCTGCGCAGAAGTAAACCGGCAAACTCCGGTATGAATCTGCTGCCGGAGTTCCACATTTCTCTCAATGGAGACGCGTCATGATGTTGGACGTTTCAGAGCCAGACACCGCTGCCGCGCCGCGCTTTCCCCGTTTGCGGGCGCTGCTGGAACCCTGGGTTTATCTCAGCCCGACGCTGGTACTGATTGGGCTGTTTATCTTTGTTCCGATGGCTATCGGCATTTCATATGCTTTTCAGAACATCCAGCTGCTCAATCCTTTCGATACCGGCTGGGTAGGGCTGGATAATTTTCGCACCATGTTTGATGACCGGCATTTTTACGCCGCGCTGCGCCACACGTTTAACTGGACGCTGACTTCGCTGGTGTTGCAGTTCGTACTCGGGCTGGGATTAGCGCTGTTGCTTAACCGTGAATTTCCGGGACGTCGCTGGGTGCAGGCGCTTGTGTTTCTGCCGTGGGCGGTTCCGGCGTTTCTTTCAGGCCTGACCTGGGCCTGGTTACTCAATCCGGTGATTGGCATTTTGCCTTACTGGCTCACCGATCTGCATATCATTTCCGAACCCTACAACATTCTTTCTGACCTGCAACTGGCGCTGTACGGCCCGGTGGTGGCGAATGTCTGGTTCGGCATTCCTTTTTTCGCCATCACGTTGCTGGCCGCATTGCAGTCGATTCCGAAGGATTTATATGAAGCGGCGTCGATGGACGGCGCAACCGGCTGGCAGCAATTTAGCAAAGTCACGCTGCCATTTCTGGCGCCGATGATTGCCATCACGGTGATGCTGCGCACCATCTGGATCGCCAATTTCGCCGACCTGATTGTGGTGATGACCGACGGCGGTCCGGCGAATTCCACCTCGATCCTCTCGAGTTTCATCTTCACCACGGCGTACCGCAAACTCGACTTCGGTTATGCCTCGGCGATGGCGGTTTTCCTGCTGGTGCTGATGACTTTTTACGCGCTGGTATTACTGCGCATCCGCCAGCAGTTGCTGAAATAAGGAGCCTGCGATGAATGCATTGTCATTAAACGCATTACTGCGTAAAGGCGGACACCGGCTGGGGATTATGTTTTATCTGCTGTTCGCGCTGTTCCCGATTTACTGGCTGATCAAAATCTCGATCACCCCGGACAAACTGCTCTACAGCGAAGGCGTGCGGATGTGGCCGGGCGAGATGACCTGGGTTCATTTCCAGCGCGTGTTTACGGAAAGCCAGTTTCCGCTGTATTTCTTCAACAGCCTGATAGTGTCTTTCGGCACGGCATTTCTGACCACCATTATTGCCGCGGGTGCGGGCTTTGCGTTTTCCCGCTTCAGTTTTCGAGGCAAAACGGTGATGGCCGCGCTGCTGCTGTTCACGCAGATGTTCCCGCTGGTGATGATCCTCGCGCCGATTTACAAAGTGATGGCACCGCTCGGGCTGACCAACAGCCTGCTGGGGCTGGTGCTGATTTACACCGCATTCAACGTGCCGTTTGCCACGTTTCTGATGCAGTCGTTTTTCGACAGTATTCCTAAGGATCTGGAAGAGTCGGCGATGCTGGAAGGGTGCAGCCGTTTTATGGCGCTGCGAAAAGTCATCATCCCGCTGACTTTACCGGGCATGGCGGCCACCTTAGGTTTTGTGTTCACCGCCGCATGGAGCGAGCTGTTGTTCTCGCTGATGCTCATCAACAAAAACGAAGTGATGACCTTTCCGGTGGGGTTGCTCAGCTTTGTATCGAAATTCGCGGTTTCCTGGGGCGACATGATGGCAGCGGCCGTGCTGGCGCTCATTCCTGCCTGTCTGTTCTTTGCGTTCATTCAGCGTTACCTGGTTCAGGGGCTGACTGCCGGTGCGGTAAAAGGATAATTTCATGGCTCAGATTACGATTTCCGATCTTCAAAAACGTTACGAAAATGTCGAAGTGCTGCGACACATCAACCTGACCATTAAAGACGGCGAATTTGTGGTGCTGGTCGGCCCGTCTGGTTGCGGTAAATCGACCCTGCTGCGCACCATCGCCGGGCTGGAACTGGCCACTGCGGGGGATATTCACATTGGTTCGCGGCTGATGAATCAGGTCGCACCGAAAGACCGCGATATCTCGATGGTATTCCAGAGTTACGCGCTGTACCCGCATATGACTGTGGCGCGCAATATGGGCTTCAGCCTCGAAGTGCAAAAACGCCCGAAAGCCGAAATTGAGGCCGCGGTGAATAAAGCCGCTGATATTCTCGGCCTGACCGCGCTGCTGCATCGCCGCCCGAAAGAACTTTCCGGCGGACAGCGCCAGCGCGTGGCGATGGGCAGGGCGATCGTGCGCGAACCGCAGGTGTTTTTATTCGACGAACCGCTTTCCAACCTCGATGCCCAGTTGCGCGGCCAGATGCGTATTGAAATCAAAAGCCTGCATCAGCGGATGAAGAACACGATTGTTTATGTGACGCACGATCAGGTCGAAGCCATGACGCTCGCCGACCGCATCGTGGTGCTCAATCACGGTCTTATCCAGCAGGTCGGCACGCCGCTGGAACTGTACGACACACCGGCCAATAAGTTCGTCGCCAGTTTTATCGGTTCGCCTTCTATGAACTTTATCAACGGTACCCTGGAACTCGGCGATTCTGCGCCGCAGTTGCGGATTACGCCGGAATTAACGCTGCCGGTTGACCCTTTAATTGTGAATCTGCAAAGCGGAGCAGAGGTGATTTACGGCGTCCGCCCGGAAGCCATCGTTTTGTGCGAAGAGGGCGCACCGGGCGCGGTACCGCTGGACATCACGCTTATCGAACCGACCGGCCTGAGCGAACTCATCCACGGCAAATTTGGCAGTGAAAGCCTCAGTGTTTACAGCATGGTGAGATCCAATGCTGCACCTGGCGACCGCGTGTGGGTGCAGATTGATACCGCGCGGATGCAGCTGTTCGAGGGGGATAGCCAGCGGCGGATGGGGAAATCAGGGGAATAGATTTTTTGCCAGAGCCGTGGCAAAGGGCAGCGTTAAGTTCCACTTCAAATGAAGGTCAAAACCTTGGGTTGCCACCCAAACTGGCCTTAAGAGGCGCCTATCGCCGCGCCTCTTAAGAATCTCCGGCTCTTTTACTTCGAGCTGTCGCTGGGACGAAGGACATGTTCCGGCACATTAACGGGTGGCGCAAATCCAGGTGCTTCGCACTGCCTTCTCCCGGTGTTACTCGGCCTGGGGCCTCGCCCTTCGGGCCGTCACTTCGTGACGTTGTCTCGCAGAGCTCGACCCGAGCCACAGGTCTCGAAGCCGCTCCGTTCAGCTGAATTTTGGTCACGCCAATCAACTTTTTAAAAGATGAAAAACAGTCTGCCATTGATTTTGCGGTTTCGGCCATTTACAAATGGCGTTAAACCGCTTTTGCCTCAGCTAAGTTCATCAGCTTAAACCCAACCCCAACTCCGGCTATCAGCATCAGACTGATAAACCCGGTGATCCCATACCACCCGTAGCCGTGCCAGAAAAACCCGCCGAGTGTACCGGCAACGCTTGATCCCGCGTAGTAGCTGAACAGATATAAGGACGAAGCCTGACCTTTTGCGCGGCGCGCACGATGACCAATCCAGCCACTGGCGACGGAGTGGGCGGCGAAGAACCCGCCGGTAACCAGGATCATGCCGATGAAAATCAGCCAGACCGGTGAAAAGGCGGTGATCAAAATGCCCAGCAGCATCAGCGCGGTGGCGCCGATTAATACCGGGCCGCGCCCGTAAACGCCGGTCAGCGCACCCGCTTTTGGCGAGCTGTAAGTTCCCATCAGATAGACGATGGAAAGTATCCCCACAATCGCCTGACTCAGGTTATAAGGCGATGAAAGCAGACGATAACCGATGTAGTTAAACATGGTCACGAAGCTGCCCATCAGCAGGAAACCTTCGGCGAAAAGTAACGGTAAACCGCTGTCACGCCAGTGCAGTTTGAAGTTGATCAGCAGCTTGCGGGGTTTGAGCGAACTGGCACGGAAATGCTTTGAAGGCGGCAGAATGCGCCAGAACATTATCGCTGAGGCGAGGGCGAAGAAGCCGACGACCGCAACGGCGATACGCCAGGAGAAAAAATCGGTCAGAACGCCGCTGACTAAACGTCCGCTCATGCCACCGATGGAATTCCCGCTGATATATAACCCCATCGAGAAGGCGACCACGCTCGGGTGAATCTCCTCGCTCAGATAAGTCATGGCTACCGCCGCCACGCCGCTGAGCGACAAACCGATCAGCGCACGCATGATGAGAATGCCATCCCAGCTTTGCATAAAGGAACAGACCAGCGTGCAACCGGCGGCGAGCAGTAACGCCACCACCATTACAGATTTCCGCCCGACGGCATCCGAAACCGGTCCGGTAAACAACAGGCCAATCGCCATCAGACCGGTCGATAACGACAGCGACAGGCTGCTGGTAGCCGGAGAAACGCCGAAATCATGGGATAACACCGGCAATATCGGCTGAACGCAATATAACAACGCAAACGTCGCAAGCCCCGCTGAAAACAGGGCGAGTGTGACGCGGATAAATTGCGGCGTACCACGTTTGATGAAAGGTGTTTTAAGAGCGGAGCGGGCGACAGGCGATTCAGGAATTAATTCGTCGTCATTAACAGAATCTTGAGCAGGTGCAGCGGAAATCCGCCGGGAGGTTTTCACTGGAATTCCTTAATACGATGGGCTGTAAAACAAAATTTTAAAATGTATGAAAATTTTAACAGTGGCCGTTATATTGTCTAATATATTAATCAATCGAAAACGATATGTTTAAAGTATCAATCAGCAGGAAACGAGCACCGCCATGAGCCACATTGAGCTGCGTCATTTACGTTATTTCATCGCGGTTGCGGATGAGCTGCATTTTGGCCGGGCGGCGGAGCGTTTGCATATCTCCCAGCCGCCGCTAAGTCAGCAAATACAGGCGCTTGAGGCACATGTCGGAGCGGCACTGTTCTACCGCAGTAACCGCAGCGTACGCCTGACGCAGGCCGGTCAGGTGTTTCTGGCTGAAGCCCGGCAGATTTTACAGCGTGTAGATGTGGCCTCGGCGCAGGCGGCGCGTATTCACCGCGGCGAGTCCGGTAATCTGACGCTCGGGTTGACCTCCTCTGCGCCGTTTTTACGCAGGGTTTCAAGCACGTTGCATCGGTTTCGCCTGACGTATCCTGATGTGAATATCCGCATCGAACAGCTCAACAGCAAACAGCAAATTGACCCTTTGCTGGAAGGCAAACTCGATCTGGGGATTATGCGTAACGGCGAGCTGCCGGCGGAGCTTGAACATCATCTGGTGCTGACTGAACCCCTGATTGCGGTGGTGCATAAAGATCATCCGCTGAACGCACTGGCTGACGGTGAACTCACGTTTGAACATCTGGCCGATCAGCCGTTTGTTTTTTTCTCCAAGGATGTCGGAACATCGCTGTACGACGATATTCTCGGACAGCTGAAAGCGCAGGGGATTTCGCCGTTTATCACGCAGGAAGTCGGGGAGCCGCTGACTATTATCGGGCTGGTGGCGGCAGGGCTGGGCGTATCGATTTTACCCGCGTCGTACCTGCGTATTCAGGTGGAAGGTGTCCGCTATCTGCGCTTTGGCAATCTGCATGGCACCACGCAGTTATGGCTGGTGAATCACGCAACGCGGCCTCTGACGGCGGCGACCCGCGCGTTTATGGCGTTACTGCTCCACGATGACTGACGGACTTCTGATGCAGAACATGCTGTATTTCCAGTCAATTCTGAGCGTGTTTTCACGCAATTTGTGCACCAAATCACATAACGAATCAAATAGTTGACGACATATGACAAAAACTCCAACATAGCCCTAATCTTTATTTTGAAGCGCGAAAATAACAGGAGCTCCTTGAGTGATCCCCGACGGGCAACCAGGACATATCGACCAGATTAAACAAACCAATGTCGGTGCTGTGTACCGCCTGATAGATCAGTTTGGTCCCATTTCGCGTATCGAGCTTTCGAAAAAAGCACAGCTGGCTCCCGCCAGTATCACCAAGATTGTCCGCGAGTTATTACAGGCTCATCTGGTGCTGGAAACGGAGTTTCAGGATCCCGGCAGTCGCGGGCGTCCGGCGATTGGGTTAGCGCTGGATACGCAGGCCTGGCACTATTTATCTGCCCGTATCAGTCCCGGCTCAATCACTTTAGGTTTGCGGGATCTGAGCAGTAAACTGGTGGTGGAAGAAGTGCTGCCATTGCCGGAACAGGCTCCGCAGCCGCTGCTCAAACGTATCATCTCTGAAATCGATCAGTTCTTTATCCGCCATCAGCGCAAACTTGAACGCCTTACCGCTATCGCCATTACCCTGCCGGGGATGATTGATGCACGCCGGGGCATTGTTCACCGCATGCCGTTTTATCATGACGTGTTTGATATGCCGCTGGGCGATACACTTTGCGCACACACAGGTTTACCGGTGTATGTTCAGCACGATATCGGCGCGTGGACGCTGGCGGAATCGCTGTATGGCGCGTCCCGTGGCTGTAAAAACGTGGTTCAGGTAGTGATCGACCACAACGTCGGCGTGGGCGTTATCACCAGCGGGCGCGTTCTGCACGCGGGCAGCAGCAGTGTGGCGGAAATCGGCCATACGCAGGTCGATCCTTACGGCAAACGGTGTTATTGCGGTAATCACGGGTGTCTGGAAACGGTGGCCAGCACTGACAGTATTCTCGAACTGGTGCGTCAGCGTCTGACGG
Organism: Rahnella ecdela; assembly: GCF_019049625.1. Taxonomy (GTDB): domain Bacteria; phylum Pseudomonadota; class Gammaproteobacteria; order Enterobacterales; family Enterobacteriaceae; genus Rahnella; species Rahnella ecdela. The sequence continues at coordinate 81,521 of NZ_JAFMOY010000124.1, read as the reverse complement.
TACCGGTTCCAGCCAGCTTACTGCATGGGGTTTCGCTGACCATTGAAGCCGTCTGTGACGCCGCCAATCGTGGTGACCAGCTGGCGCGTGATGTGATTATCAGCGTCGGGCAGAGCGTGGGGCGAATTCTCGCGATCATGGTGAATTTGTTTAATCCGGAAAAAGTGCTGATCGGGTCACCGCTTAATTTATCTCAGGATATTCTCCATCCCGCGATAATGTCCTGTATTCAGCAACAGTCACTACCTGCATATAGCGAGAATATCAAACTCGAATCCACGCAATTTTATAATCAGGGAACGATGCCCGGCGCGGCATTAGTGAAGGACGCGTTATATAGCGGCTCCCTGATAATAAAATTACTGCAAGGTTAAGTTTTATATAACGTTAGGCTGTTTCCTTTAAAGAAATAGCTATAAGCCCTGGGGCATTTTCGCTCAGAGAGTCGACAAAACATTGCGCTAACGCAAACCCCTCTCATCCCGCATCGCCTAGACTTTCTGTCGATACTTTGTCTCCGGCGGTGGTTTCATACCGGAGACTATCTTTCAATAAGACGGAGAGATCCCGGAGCCTGAATTCCATGTTAACGCATTTTTTCGTCACGGGTACGGATGCCCGTGTAGGTAAAACCATTGTCACACGTGCCTTGCTTCAGGCTTTAGCTGCGCAGGATCGCTGCGTTTTAGGCTATAAACCTATTGCAACAGGCAGCCAGGAGTTGGCCGACGGGGTTCGAAATAAAGATGCGGTAACTCTCCAGCAGTCATCTTCTATTTCTTATCCTTTTAATAAAATAACCCCTCTGGCGTTGGCGGATGAAGATATTTATGCCAGCCAGATACCCGAAAATGTTTTTGAAATAATGACTAACGGCCTTAATTTCATGCGTGAAGAGGCTGATTCAGTGGTTGTTGAAGGTTGTGATGGCTGGAGAACTTTGATTACTCCCCATCTTTATTATTCTGAATGGGTACGCCAGCAAAATATGCCGGTGGTATTAGTGGTCGGTATTCAGGAAGGTTGTGTCAGCCATGCGTTATTAACGGCGCAGGCGATTATTGCAGATGGTTTGCCGTTGCTGGGTTGGGTGGCGAATCGCATTAATCCGTGCCTTGCTCATTATCAGGAAACTATCGAAGCGATCAGTGCCAATATTTCGGCGCCAATGCTTGGCGAAATTCCTTATCTGCCGCGTGCAGAAAGCCGCGATATGGCAAAGTTTATCGACCTTTCCAGCTTCAATCTTAAGGCGCCGACTAAAGCCTGACGGTGACGTTGTCACCTTATTTCTTCATGTTGAGGCTCTGAGTGCAAAAACTCAGAGCCTTTTTTATGCCTATAATTAGCCATCTGCCTGAGCTGGCGCATCAAAACATTTCTCGTACTTAAAAATCAATTATAAAGAAAACAGGGAACATGACCGTCAAACATTCTGCTGTAAACACATCTGCTGTAAAACCCTCTCATCGTCCGCTGATCCTGACTGCCTGCATGTTGTCGATGTTTATGGCTGCCGTGGAAGTGACGATTGTTGCGACCGCGATGCCGACCATCATTGGCGATCTCGGCGGTTTCTCGCTGCTCGGCTGGGTATTCGCCGTCTATCTGTTAACGCAGGCCATCACCGTACCGATTTACGGGCGGCTGGCAGATTTATACGGTTGCCGGAAAATGTTTTTCATCGGCACCACGCTGTTTCTGATAGGTTCTGTCCTGTGCGGTTTTGCGCCATCCCTCGGCTGGATGATTGGTTTTCGTGCATTACAGGGGCTGGGTGCGGGCGCCATCACGCCGATTGCTACCACGCTGATTGCTAATGTTTACGGGCCGCAGGAAAGGGCGAAAGCGCAGGGCTATTTGTCCAGCGTGTGGGGTGTTTCGGCCATTGTCGGGCCGCTGATGGGGGCGTTTATTGTTTCGCATTTTCCGTGGGCGGTGGTGTTCTGGGTGAATGTGCCAATCGGTCTGGTGGCGATGGCGATCCTTATCAAATACCTGCCGCCGGACGGTCAGCGTAAACAGCATCAGCTGGATCTGGCCGGAACCGCGTATCTCACGCTGTCAGTCGCTGCGTTATTACTGGCGTTGTTACAGGCCGAAGCGCTGGGGTACTGGGCGCTGGCGTTGCTGGCGTTCGCGGTTCTTTGCGGCGGGTTGCTGGTACGTCAGGAGCGTAAAACGCCTGAACCTTTATTCCCGCTGGCGCTGTGGGACAGCAAAGTGATTATTGCAGGTAGTGTCGGCGGGCTGATTATCGGCGCGACCATGATGGGGATCAGCGCGTTTCTGCCGACCTACGTGCAGGGCGTTCTGGGCGGAACGCCGCTGGAAGCGGGCACCACGCTGGCGCTGATGTCCATTGGCTGGCCGCTGGCGAGCATGTTCAGCAGCCGCATGATGCAGGCAACGTCTTATCGCGCCACGGCGGTGACGGGCGGTTTACTATTGGTGGGCGGAAGTCTGGCGCTGTTACTGCTTTCGCCGTCTTCGGGATTATGGATGGCACGCATTGCAGCGTTTTCGGTCGGGGCAGGAATGGGGCTTTCTAACACCACGTTTATCGTCTCCGTGCAAAACAGTGCTGAACCGGCGATCCGCGGAATTGCCACTGCTTCGACGTTGTTCACGCGCATGCTCGGTTCGGCCATTGGTACGGCAGTACTGGGCGCGACGCTGAATCTTAATCTGGAATACCGGTTGCCCCAGGTCAACGATCCTGTCCAGCAGTTAATGGAAAAAGCCACCCGCAGCGCGATGGACAGCGGTCAGCTGAATCTGCTGACCGAAAGCGTTGCCGCCTCGCTGCATTGGGTGTTTGTGGTGTCTGCTGTGATTTCAGTTCTGGCGGTCGCTGCCGGTTTACTTATCCCGTCCGGCGACCGCCCGCACCGCGAAGCGCAGCGTGAAAGCTAAGCGGTCTGGCGCTGCTGTAGCCTGAATGCGAATAACATCAGCGTCAGGCTCAGCAGCACCGCAATGGACGCCATTGCCATTCCGTCCCCCACCGAACCTTGTTCAAACTGCCGCCAGACATAAACGGAAACGGTCTGCACGCCTGCCGGTGACAACAATAACGACGTCACCAGCTCACGCGACGCGACCGCGAATACCATCATCATTGACGCCAGCAAACTCGGCAACACCAGCGGCAGCAGGATCAACCGCAGCGTCTGCGAGGCGGTCGCACCGTGCACCCGTGCCGCTGCATCGAGATTTCCGCCAATCTGCTTTAACGCCGCGCTGACATAACGCACCGGATACGGCAGCAGTAAACAGCAGTACGACAGCAGCAGGATCCCCCAGGTGTTATATGGCGTGACCGGCCAGAAACTGCGGTTCCAGGCCAGGATCAGCCCGACGCCCACCACAATGCCAGGCAGCGCCGCCGGAAACAGCGAAAGTCCGTCGATGATCGCCGCACCGCGAATTTTGCGCGCCACCACCAGCCATGAGGCCAGAAAGCCCGTCGCACCGGCGATCAGCGCCGTCCCCAGCGCCAGACTGAGACTGGTCGACAGCGCACTGAGCGCGTCGCCGTGCGCGGCAAACAGATTACCGAAATGGCGGAATGTCAGATTGGAAAGTGACAGCCCGCCGGATAGCGTGCCGGAAAATGCCGTCGCAAGCGTTGAGACAACCGGCAGCGCGACGGCAATCAGCGCCACGAAGGTAAACAGCGCCAGCACCGGCAACGTCCAGCCCGCCAGTGATTTTTGTGTCACATCCGCTGGTTTACCGGTCATGCTTTCGACGTTTTTTCCGGCCAGCACCGCACGCTGCAGGCTGTAGGCGCACAATGCGATAGCCACCAGCAGCAGGGAAAGCACAGCGGCACCCGGCATATCAATCGGCCAGTCGGCCAGACGTTGCTCTATACCCGTGGTCACCATCAGAATACCGCTGCGCGACCCTAACGCGCCGGGCACGCCGTACTCTTCAATCGACAGAGTAAACGCCAGCAGCAGGCTGGAGGCAATGGCCGGTAACGCCATTGGCAACGTGATGCGGATAAACGCCCGCCACGGACCCGCGCCATGAATACGCGCCACATCTGCCAGACGGCTGCCGCTGGCGGCCATGCTGCGCGAGACGGCGAAATAAACTACCGGAAAAACGTTGAGCGTCATCACCACCACCATTCCCGGCAGTGAAAACAGAAAATCATTCAGATGCAACCATGGCAGCAACTGCTGAATGTAACCGTTAGTTTGTAATGCGAGCATCCACGCCAGCGCGGCGATATAAGGCGGCAATAAAAAGGGGATCAGGAATACCACGTCCCACAAGGCCGCGCCGGGCAGGGCGAATAATCCGCGTAAAGCGCCCAGCGGCACACCGATCAGGGCGCTGCATAATGCCACGCCCAGTCCGACCTTCAGCGTAGTGGCAAACAGTTCCCGCAGTGAGGGTTCGGCAAACACGCGGGTAAATGCGCTGAACGGAGCCGAATAGCTGCCGGTATCCAGATGCGGAAAAACCGCCTGCAAAGCGACAAACGCCACCGGCACTGCGACCAGTAACAGCAGCGCAATGCCCGTCACGCCCGGTAAAAAAGCGTTTCTATTCATTGTTCACATCTCAGAAGCGGGCTGTTTTATCAACAGCCCGTGAAGGGATTATTGCTGGCCGAACAGCTTCGCAAAGCGGTCGAGGACGTCTTTGCGCGATGCTGAAGCCTGTGACGCTTCCGGCAGTAATTTCAGAGATTTGAACAGCGGACGTCTGGCGTCGATATCCGCACGGGCTGGCATCAGCCACGCATCGGCGACCAGTTTCTGACCCTCGGGTGACAGCGCATAATCAATAAACGCTTTGGCTTCTTTCTGCTGCTGGCTGGATTTGAGGATCATCATCGGGCGCGGCGCAATCACCGTACCGCTGCTCGGGAAAATCACTTTAACCGATTCACCGTCCTGCACACTGCCATAAGAAACGTAGTCCACCGCACCGAATACGGCGGCTTTCGCGCCCTGCAATACCGGCGTCAGCGCCTGAGCGTTAGGGCCAGCGATAATCATGCCGTTGGCTTTCAGATCCTCAAACAGCTTCCAGGCCTGCTGTGCATGGGCATTTTGTAATCCGATCAGCAAATCTAACGAAGCACCGGAAAGTGAAGGATCCGGCGTGGTGACTTTGTCTTTGAATTCCGGTTTGGCTAAATCGCCCCAGTCTTTCGGTTCGGTGGTGCCGCTTTTGGTGTTCCACACGATTCCCAGCGCAGAAATACCCTGTGCGACGTAATACGGGGTTTTGAATTGTGCCGGTACCTGCTCAGCATTCGGGCTCTGGTATTCCAGCAACCAGCCGCGTTGCTCGAGATCGGTGGCAGTATCCCAGGATGCGGAGATTAAAACGTCGGCACGCGGATTGGCCTGTTCGGCTTCCAGGCGCGCCATCACTTTGCCGGTGGTGGCCTGGAACACATCGACTTTTACGCCGGTTTGTTTTTCATAGCCTGCAGCCAGTTTTTTTGCCAGTGAGCCCGGCCCGGCGGTGTACAGCGTCAGCGCCTGTGCGCTGCCCGCTGCCATTGCGAGAGAAAGAGTCATTGCTGTCATTACGCCTGTTTTGGTACGGGAAAACGTATTTGTCTTTGTGTTGTGTGTGCGGTTCATCATTTTCATTCCATCAAAGGTTAAGCAACAAAAGGTGAAACAACGGAAGGGTCAATCGGGTCAATGCTGGCGATCGCACCTTTGTCCATGCGCGCGATGCGGTGAGCGAGGGCGCGGGCTTCATGCTGATCGTGGGTGACGTACACCGCCGTCGTGCCGAGCTGGCGCAACAGTGTGGCCATTTCTTCGCACAGACTTTCACGCAGGTCGCGATCAAGATTCGACAGCGGTTCATCGAACAGCAAAATGCGTGGCTCAGCCACAATGGCGCGGGCCAGTGCCACACGCTGTTGCTGACCGCCGGAAAGCTCAGAAGGGCGGCGTGAGACAAAATCCGCCAGCCCGACGCGTTCCAGCGCGGCCATCACTTTTTCCTGTTGCGCCGCGCCACGAATTCCGCGCATCTGTAACGGAAACGCGACATTCTGGCGTACAGACATGTGCGGCCACAGCGCGTAATCCTGAAACGCCATGCCGAGGTTGCGTTTTTCCGGCGGCACGCTGTGTTTTCCGCTGGCAACAATTTCGCCGTCGAAACTGATCTGCCCCGATGCGGGATGCAGTAAACCCGCCAGCATTTTCAGCAGCGTACTTTTCCCGCAGCCCGAAGGGCCAAGCAGGGCGAGGATAGTGCCTTCCGGCACGGATAAATTGACGTGATTGAGTACCGGGTTGCTCCCAAAAAAATGGGACACCTGATGAATGGCGATGGCGGGAAGAGAAGACATGCGCGCAGGCGCATTCCCGCCGTGATGAGCTGGAATGATCATGGTTGGTACTATCCTCTTTGGGATTTAATTGTGCTGGTGAGCGTAAAGGGGGAATGTGACGGATGAATGACAAAACCTTGGGTTGCCACCCAAACTGGCCTCAAGGTCAAGGTCAAGGTCAAGGTCGTGGGCGTCGGCCCACACCGATAAGACCTTGGGTTGCCACCCAAACTGGCCTTGAGGTCAAGGTCGTGGGCATCGGCCCACACCGATAAGACCTTGGGTTGCCACCCAAACTGGCCTCAAGGTCAAGGTCGTGGGCATCGGCCCACACCGACCAGAGACCCGGTAACGCGCGGGCCTCTGGACTCCGCGCTTTTTTCACTGCGCGCTGTCGCGGGTATGACGGACATGTTCCTGTGCAATAGTGAGTGGCGCAAAATGTCATCGCTTCGCGATTTCCGAATTTCAGGTGTCGAGCCTTTGGTCTCGAACCCTTCATTCGGTGCCATTTTTGAGCACGCCAATCAACTTTTCTAAAAGATAAAAGACATTTTGCCTTTGAATTTAAGAGGGTGCGGGCGGTTCAGAAAGCTTGCTGAATGAGAGGTTGCAGACCTGAGGCTGCAATCCCGACATGAAGGTACCGCGCAGCGGCAAGATTTCCAGCCTGTCGCTGTTGTTTCTGAAACGTAGCCAGCGAGCGGAGCGCGTGTTGAAAAAGCGTGGGGAAATCCAAAAGGGGAAAAGCACTTTCCCCTTTTGGGCGGTTTCTACGCAGTGCGTTAAGTGACCACCGCACGCAAGAAACCGAAATGATTTCAATCTGCTTTAGCATTGTAAGCCGCCATTTGCAGCGGCCTCCTGCAAACTAATCAGCGACTACAAAGTTTGTAATACACCTCATTCCACCGGATCTGATTCTTAAAGTCCGGCAGCGTCGTATCGTTATCGATCACCAGTAGTTCAATGCCGGAAAACTCTGCATACAACCGCAACGCGTCAACATCCAGTGCCTGTGAGAACACGGTGTGGTGCGCGCCGCCGCCGAGGATCCAGGCTTCTGCCGCTGTTGCCAGTGACGGCTGGGCTTTCCAGATAGCGCGGGCGACCGGCAGTTTTGGCAGCGGATGCGGCTGCTCGACGGTATCCACCAGATTGACCAGCAAACGGAACCGGTCACCCATGTCGATAACGCTGGCGTTAACCGCCGGGCCTGCCGGAGTGGAGAAAATCAGGCGCGCCGGATCCGCTTTGCCACCTATGCCCAGGTATTGCGCATCCAGCAGCGGTTTATCTTCTTTAGCAATCGACGGGCACACTTCCAGCATGTGTGAACCGACCACCAGATCGTTACCCGGCTTGAAGTGGTAAGTGTAATCTTCCATGAACGACGTGCCGCCTTTCAGTCCGCTGGCCATCACTTTCATGATGCGCAGCAGGGCCGCGGTTTTCCAGTCGCCTTCGCCGCCAAAGCCGTAGCCTTTTTGCATCAGACGCTGTACTGCCAGCCCCGGCAGCTGTTTCATGCCGTGCAAATCTTCAAAGTTAGTGGTGAACGCGCCGAATTTACCCTGCTCAAGGAAACGGGTCATACCCAGTTCAATTTTGGCGGCATCCAGCAGGTTTTCACGACGTTCGCCGTTGAGTTTTACCGCATCGGTCAGGCGGTAAGTGGCTTCGTATTCTTCTACCAGCGTGTCGATATCGCCCTTGCTGACTTCGTTGATCACGCTGACTAAATCACCGATGCCGTAGGCGCTGATGCTGTAGCCGAACTGAATTTGTGCCGCCACTTTATCGCCTTCGGTGACTGCCACTTCACGCATGTTGTCGCCAAAACGCGCCACCTTGAGGTGCTGGCTTTCGTTTTTCGCGGCAGCCACACGCATCCACTGGGCGATGCGGCGGTGTGATTCGCCGTCCTGCCAGTGACCAGCGACCACGGTGTGTTGCTGGCGCATACGGGCACCAATGAAACCGAACTCGCGGCCACCGTGTGCGGTCTGGTTCAGGTTCATGAAGTCCATGTCCATGGTATCCCACGGGATTTCAGCGTTGAACTGCGTATGGAACTGCAACAGCGGTTTATGCAGAATGCTCAAACCTGCGATCCACATTTTGGCCGGAGAGAAGGTATGCAGCCAGGTGATGATGCCCACGCAGGCGTTGTCATAGTTGGCGTCGCGGCACAGCGCCGTGATTTCATCCGGTGTCGTTACCAGCGGTTTAAGCACCAGTTTGACCGGCAAGCCGGCTTCGCTGTTCAGGCTGTTGACTACCTTTTCGGCGTTCTCTTTGACCTGACGTAACGCTTCCGGTCCGTACAGATGCTGACTGCCAATGGCGAACCACACTTCGAGATGTTTAAACGCGTCCATTTGTAACTCCTGAATATCGGATAGGTAAAATAGCAATTTATGAAAGAGGAACTAATGCGCCGGTTTCGCTGCAAACAGCGGTTCAGTGGTGGCACACCATTGCTGATAACGTTCGTACAGGCGCTGATACAGCTCGACGCGCTGCGGATCCGGCAGCAGGGTGCGTTCGATGCTACAGGCCATTTTTTCCTGTGCGGCAGGCACGTCGCTGAATTCTCCGGCGGCGACGGCGGCAAAAATCGCGGCACCCAGCGCGCAGCACTGATCGGAGGCGACGATTTGCAACGGACGGTTCATGGCGTCGGCGCAAACCTGCATGATGACCGGTGATTTACGGGCGATACCGCCGAGCGTGAGGACGTTTTCCACCGGAATATCCTGCTGTTCGAAACATTCCATAATGGCGCGTGCGCCAAAGGCGGTGGCGGCGATAAAGCCACCGAACAATTCCGGTGCCTGCGTACCCAGATTGATATCGGTGATGACGCCTTTCAGACGCTGATTGGCAAATGGCGTACGGCGGCCGTTAAACCAGTCGAGCACCAGCGGCAGGTGATCAAGTTTCGGGTTAGCTGCCCACGCTGCAGTAAGATCACTCAGCAGATTCTTTTGCAGACTGTCGAGCTGGGTTTTCATCTCAGGATGCGCTTTGGCGGCCTGAATCAGCGGCCAGCTCAGCAGGCGGCTGAACCAGGCGTACATATCGCCGAAAGCGGATTGTCCGGCTTCCATCCCGATCATGTCCGGCACCACGCTGCCTTCGACCTGACCGCAGATCCCGGCAATGGCGCGGTCGTTCACGCGTTCTTTGTCGGCAATCAGAATGTCGCAGGTCGACGTGCCGATGACTTTCACCAGCGTATAAGGCTGTGCGCCTGCGCCGACCGCGCCCATATGGCAGTCGAATGCGCCGCCGGAAAGCACGACGGAAGCAGGCAGGCCGAGGCGTTGTGCCCATTCCTGCGTCAGCGTGCCGACAGGCTGTTCAGCGGTTACAGTATCGGTGAACAGCGGATACGGGAGGTGTTCGACCAGCAGCGGATCGAGTGCGGCAAAGAAATCTTCAGGAGGCAGACCGCCCCACGAAGGGTGCCAGAGCATTTTGTGTCCGGCGCTGCAACGTCCGCGCATGACTTTGTCTGGTGCCGTGGTGCCGGAAAGCAGGGCGGGCACCCAGTCGCACAGTTCGACCCAGGAAGCAGCGGCTTTTTTCACGAATTCATCGGCACGGGAAACATGCAGGATTTTTGCCCAGAACCATTCTGAGGAATAAACACCGCCGATATAGCGGGAATAGTCGGGGAAATCACCGCTGCGGCACAGGCGATTAATTTCTTCGGCTTCTTCAATCGCCGTGTGATCTTTCCATAACACGAACATGGCGTTCGGGTTTTCGGCAAACTCCGGATTCAGTGCCAGAATATTGCCTTCTTTATCTACCGGGGCTGGCGTAGAACCGGTGGAATCGACACCGATACCCACCACGCGCGCCGCCCGTTCAGTGCCCAGACGTTGCACGACATTTTTAATTGCCTGCTCCATCGCTTCTATATAGTCGAGCGGATGGTGGCGGAACTGGTTTATTGCCGCGTCACAGTAACGGCCTTCATTCCAGCGCGGGTAATAAACCACGTCCGTTTCCATCTCCGCCCCGGTCTGACAATCCACAGCCAGTGCCCGGACAGAATCGCTGCCAAAATCAAGACCAAGAGCAATCGCACCTTGCGTCATTCTTTCTCACTCCTTCAGGTTTGCCGTAGTCATTACGGCGGCGAATCGAATTGCTCTAACAGTAGGAGGATGCAAAAAAGTGAGTGAGGAGGCGTTAGCTGGAAGTATGCACAAATCTGCTCCCAATGATGTTTCTGTGAGGTTGGTCAAATGTTAGCGTTTGGCTAAAATCGCTATATCTATGTACAAACCTGCTGTTTTCCCGCCGTGTGATAGCGCTCTACATTCCGCTGCAAAATTACCGCTAAAACTTAACCCGTCTTACAAGAGAGTGTGACGTAAATCCGCTATATACCGGACTTCGCCGCGCTTTCACTTTGTTTCTTTACACTACTGATAACGTTTTCACGATGGCGGCCAGCCAACAGGTTCCGGGCCGGGATCGCGAGAAACAACAATAAAAGTCGGAGAACATCATGCATAAATTCACTAAGGCGCTGGCAGCAGTTGGGTTAGCGGCTGTTATGTCACATTCAGCTATGGCAGCCGATAATCCGAAGCTGGGTTTTCTGGTTAAACAGCCGGAAGAACCGTGGTTCCAGACAGAATGGCGCTTTGCAGATAAAGCCGGTAAGGATCTGAACTTCGAGGTCATCAAAATTGCTGTGCCGGACGGTGAAAAAACGCTGAATGCCATCGACAGCCTGGCGGCGAATGGTGCGAAAGGTTTTGTTATCTGTACGCCGGATCCCCGTCTGGGGCCTGCCATCATGGCAAAAGCACGCAGCTATGACATGAAAGTTATCCAGGTGGATGACCAGTTTGTGAATGCTAAAGGCAAGCCAATGGAAGAAGTGCCATTAGTGATGATGGCAGCGACCAAAATCGGCGAGCGTCAGGGACAGGAACTGTATAAGGAAATGCAAAAACGCGGCTGGAAAGTGGCTGATACCGGCGTGATGGCGATTACCGCTGATGAGCTGGATACCGCACGCCGTCGTACCAGCGGTTCAATGGACGCGCTGAAAGCAGCCGGTTTCCCGGAAAAACAAATCTACAAAGTACCGACTAAATCTAACGACATCCCGGGCGCACTGGACGCGGGTAACTCCCTGCTGGTGCAGCATCCTGAAGTAAAAAACTGGCTGATCATCGGCATGAACGACAACACCGTTCTTGGTGGCGTGCGTGCAACAGAAGGTCAGGGCTTTAAAGCCGCAAACGTAATCGGTATCGGTATCAACGGCGTGGATGCGGTGAATGAGCTGTCAAAAAGCGCGCAAACCGGGTTCTACGGTTCCCTGTTACCGAGCCCGGATATTCACGGTTATAAAAGTATCCAGATGCTGAACGAATGGGTCACCAAAGGCGTTGAACCACCGAAATTTACCGAAGTAACAGATGTTGTCCTGATCACCCGCGACAACTTCAAAGAAGAGTTGAAAAAGAAAGGTCTTATGTGATCTTCAGATGTGGTTGAAACAAGCAATACCCCTAAATAATTCGAGTTGCAGGAAGGCGGCAAGTGAGCGAGTCCCGATGAGCTTACATAAGTAAGTGATTCGGGTGAGTAAGCGTAGCCAACGCATCTGCGACTTGAAGTATGAAGGGGAGAGACGCTGCTGCATGACGGACGACAGGGAGACGTTGAACTGTTTTCTGCTGTGCAGTGGCGTGCATTCAACTTTCCTTAATTTCCAGGTAGCCACTATGACTCAGCAATCTTCAAACAAGACGCCTTTGCTGACACCGTCACTGACGGAGTTTGATGCGGCCACGCCGTATCTGGAATTCCATGACATTGGCAAAACTTTTCCGGGCGTGAAAGCGCTGGACGGAATTTCTTTCAATTGTTATGCCGGGCAGATCCATGCGCTGATGGGCGAAAACGGCGCGGGGAAATCCACGCTGCTGAAAATTCTCAGCGGAAACTATCAGCCTTCGCAGGGCAATATTCATATCCGGGGGCAGCAGGTCGCTTTCAATAAAACCACCGATGCGCTCGACGCCGGTGTGGCGATCATCTATCAGGAATTACATCTGGTGCCGGAAATGACGGTGGCAGAAAACATCTATCTCGGGCAGTTGCCGAGCAAACACGGTTTTGTGAACCGCAAATTGCTGCGCTATGAAACCAAAATTCAGCTGGAGCATCTCGGGCTGGATATCGACCCCGATACTCCGCTGAAATATCTCTCTATCGGTCAGTGGCAAATGGTGGAAATCGCCAAAGCGCTTGCGCGTAACGCCAAAATCATTGCTTTCGATGAGCCGACCAGTTCACTGTCCGCCCGCGAAATTGAACAATTGTTCCGTGTTATCCGCGAGTTGCGCGCAGAAGGACGTGTGATTTTGTATGTGTCACACCGTATGGAAGAGATTTTTGCATTAAGTGACGCTGTCACTGTTTTCAAAGATGGCCGCTATGTGCGCACCTTTGACGACATGACGCAGGTGGATAACAGCAAGCTGGTGCAGGCAATGGTCGGCCGTAATCTGGACGATATTTACGGCTACGCGCCACGTCCGCATGGCGAAGTGCGTTTGCAGCTGGATCAGGTCAAAGCGCCGGGCGTGAAAACGCCGATCAGCCTGAGCGTGCGTCAGGGTGAAATTGTCGGTCTGTTCGGGCTGGTCGGTGCCGGGCGCAGTGAGCTGATGAAAGGATTGTTCGGCGGCACGCGAATTACCGGCGGCACGCTGCGCCTCGACGGCAAAGTCATGAACATCCGCAAACCGGCAGACGCGATCCGCCAGGGCATTATGCTTTGTCCGGAAGACCGCAAAGCCGACGGCATCATTCCGGTTCACTCGGTGCGTGACAACATCAACATCAGCGCCCGCCGCAAAACGGTGAAAGCGGGGTGTCTGATCAACAACGCCTGGGAAGCGAAAAATGCCCGCAAGCATATCGAGGCGCTGAATATCAAAACGCCGAGCGATCAGCAGCTGATCATGAACCTTTCCGGCGGTAATCAGCAAAAGGCCATTTTGGGTCGCTGGTTGTCGGAAGAGATGAAAGTCATTTTGCTCGATGAACCGACGCGCGGGATTGACGTGGGTGCCAAACATGAAATCTACAACGTAATTTATTCACTGGCAAAACAAGGCATTGCAGTGCTGTTTGCATCCAGTGATTTACCGGAAGTGCTGGGTCTGGCGGACAGAATTGTGGTGATGCGCGAAGGCGCGGTCTCCGGTGAACTGTCCCATGACGAAGCCACCGAAGAAAAAGCGCTGGGGCTCGCTATGTTGCGGACGCCAGACCTTGATTCTGCCCCTGACGCTGCCTGACTGAGGAGCAAAAATATTATGTCGAGTATGACAACCAATTCAGCCAAACCGGATCAACCTTCAGCGGCATCGCGCAGCGGACAAAGTCTGATGCGTATCTGGGACAGCTACGGCATGTTAGTGGTGTTCGCCGTGCTGTTCCTCGCCTGTAGCATTTTCGTACCGAACTTCAGTTCCTTCATCAACATGAAAGGGCTGGGACTGGCCATTTCAATGTCCGGCATGGTGGCGTGCGGGATGTTGTTCTGTCTGGCTTCCGGTGATTTCGACCTTTCCGTCGCCTCGGTCATTGCCTGTGCGGGGGTTACCACGGCGGTGGTCATCAACATGACCGAAAGCCTGTGGATTGGCGTCGGGGCTGGTTTACTGCTCGGGATGCTGACCGGTTTGCTCAACGGTTTTGTTATCGCACGTCTGAAAATCAATGCGCTGATCACCACACTGGCCACCATGCAAATTGTGCGCGGTCTGGCGTACATTATTTCGGACGGTAAAGCGGTGGGCATTGAGGACGAACGCTTCTTCGCGCTCGGTTATGCCAACTGGCTGGGACTGCCCGCGCCAATCTGGCTGACGGTCGGCTGCCTGATTATCTTTGGTCTGCTGCTGAACAAAACCACGTTTGGCCGTAACACGCTGGCGATTGGCGGTAATGAAGATGCGGCGCGTCTGGCCGGTGTGCCGGTGGTGCGGACCAAAATCATCATCTTCGTTTTGTCCGGTCTGGTATCAGCGGCGGCGGGGATCATTCTGGCTTCGCGTATGACAAGCGGCCAGCCAATGACGTCGCTGGGCTTCGAGCTTATCGTCATTTCCGCCTGCGTACTGGGTGGCGTTTCGCTGAAAGGCGGCATTGGTAAGATTTCCTACGTGGTGTCGGGGATCCTGATCCTCGGTACGGTAGAAAATGCCATGAACCTGCTGAACATTTCCCCGTTCTCGCAGTATGTGGTACGTGGTCTGATCCTGCTGGCGGCGGTTATCTTCGACCGTTACAAACAGAAAGCGAAAAAGACCGTTTAAAGGGGTTTTGTGATAACGCTTTCACAGCGTGTTACCTGCGGCATTTAACGCTTCCACCGGTTAAATGCCGCAAAAACGCGTGTTTGTTCACAATTTAGTAACCTTTACTGGCAGCGTTTTCATCGCCGATTAGAATAGATGAAAAGTCCATAGCCACGTGAAGTTTCAGGAGGTTCGATGTATCACCGTATGATTCAGGATCAGCAGCAAAATCCGCTGTTACCGGGTTACAGTTTCAACGCCTATCTGGTCGCCGGTATGACACCGATCCTTGCTGACGGGCCACTGGATTTCGCCATCGACCGTCCTGGCGGCATGAAAGGATATATTCTCAACCTGACGGTTAAGGGGCAGGGCAAAGTCTTTGATGGCGAAGATACGTTTTACTGCAATCCCGGCGATTTGCTGTTGTTCCCGCCGAAAGCCCGCCATCTTTACAGCCGTTCTGCCAACGCCGATTCCTGGTATCACCGCTGGGTGTATTTCCGCCCGCGTGCTTACTGGGCTGACTGGCTGGAATGGCACACCAAAACCCGCGACGTCGGGCGTCTTTCTTTACCGAATAACACCTTATTACTGGAGTTCGACCGCCTGTTTGCCAATATTGAGCAAACCCAAAAATCGGGCCGTCGTTTCTGCGAAGAATTAGGGATGAACCTGCTGGAGCGTCTGTTGCTGCGCGCAATGGAGGAAGATCCTCAGAGTCCGCAAAAAATTATGGATCCGCGCGTTATCGAAGCTTGTCAGTTTATTACCGGTAATCTGGCCGGAGAATTGCGTATCGACGAAGTGGCGCGTCACGTTTGTCTGTCGCCATCACGGCTGGCACATTTATTCCGCGAACAGGTGGGGATTAACATTCTGCGCTGGCGCGAAGATCAGCGGGTGATCCGCGCTAAACTTCTGTTGCAGACCACGCAGGAATCCATTGCGACGATTGGCCGTGTGGTGGGATACGACGATCAGTTGTATTTCTCACGCGTCTTCCGCAAACGGGTAGGGGTGAGCCCGAGTGATTTCCGTCGTCGCAGCGTGGAGATTAACTATCCTGCCAAACCCTACAAATCACATCCGTGGCCGGAGCAGGAAAATACGGTGGCATATCATTTTTGAGTTTACAGAGGGGTTAAGATTAACACCGTGGGCGTCGGCCCACACCGACCAGAGACCCGGTAACACGCGGGCCTCTGAACCCGAACCGTTCATTCGGTGCCATTTTTGAGCACGCCAATCAAATTTTTTAAAAGATAAAAGACAATCTACCGTTAATTTTAAGGTCGTGGGGGCGATTCAGAAAGCTTGCTGAATGAGAGATTGCAGACCTTAGGCTGCAATCCCGAAATGAAGGCACCGCGTAGCGGCAAGATTTCAGCCTGTCGCTGCTGTACCCGAAACATAGCCAGCCAGCGAGCGAAGCGTGCAGTTCAGGACGTGGAGATTCCAAAGAGGGCCCGTCATAGCCCTCTTTGGTCGGTTTCGGCGCGAAAGGCGAGTAATAACCGTTATTAAGAAACCGAAATTATCTCAGTCGGAAGTTAATTTATCCCGCGAGTTTATCCGGCGAAGAAACTCTGTTTCAACGCCCGCTCCACACCCCGCAGTTCCGCTAATCCGCGTAAGCGCCCAATCGCCGAATACCCCGGATTGGTTTTCTTATGCAAATCGTCCAGCATCTGATGGCCGTGATCCGGTCGCATCGGGATGGCGCGCAGATTACCCGCGCGGCGGCGGGTTTGCTCTTCGGTCAGAATCGCTTTAATTACCGCAACCATATCCACATCACCGTCCAGATGGTCGGCTTCATGGAAGCTGCCCGGAATTTCTTCGCGCTGCGTGGCACGCAGGTGAATGAAGTGCACGCGGTCGGCGTAATCGGTCATCATTTTCACCAGGTCATTATCTTCACGCACGCCGTAAGAACCGGTGCAGAAGCAAAAACCGTTGTGAATGCTGTCGACCGTTTCTTTCAGCCACTGCATATCTTCAATAGTGGAGATTATGCGCGGCAGACCGAGGATAGGGCGCGGAGGATCGTCCGGGTGAACTGCCAGACTTAAACCGCATTGCTCGGCAACCGGCACAATGCTGCGCAGGAAGTGCGCCATGTTTTCGCGCAGTTTCGCTTTATCGATGCCGTCGTAAGTTGCCAGACGCGCGCGGAACTGATCCAGCGTGTAGCCTTCTTCGGCACCCGGCAGACCGGCGATGATGTTTGAAACCAGCTGGTCTTTGTCTGCCTGCGTCATCGCGGCAAAGTATTCTGCTGCCTGTTTCTGTTCTTCAGCGCTGTAATAGGACGTCGCGCCTTCGCGTTTTAGCAAATGCAGTTCAAAGGCCGCAAAAGCGATATGGTCGAAGCGCAGGGCGCGGGAACCGTCCGGCAGCAGATAACCCAGATCGGTACGCGTCCAGTCGAGAACCGGCATGAAGTTATAGCAAACCGTATCGATGCCGCATTCCGCCAGATTGCGGATAGATTGCTGATAATTCGCAATGTGCTTCTCAACATCTCCGCTGCGGGTTTTGATTTCCTCATGCACCGGAATGCTTTCCACCACAGACCACACCAGACCTTTGGCTTCGATGATTGCCTTACGTTTTTTGATTTCTTCAACCGGCCAGACTTCACCGTTAGGAATATGGTGCAGGGCGGTGACCACGCCAGTTGCGCCCGCCTGACGCACATCATCAAGCGAAACCGGATCGTTCGGGCCGTACCAACGCCATGTCTGTTCCATGTGTTTTCCTTAAAATTGTTAACTGACTCTCTGAATGTAGTTGACGCATGGCCGGTGATAAGTTCAATCTTAATGCGCGGTCTGGTCAGGTGGTCTGCTGGTCAGGCCATCAGACCGACATATGATTCAGTATCAAACCGATGATTAATGTGACCGGGATAACAGATCTGCGATTCAGCAAGAACACGGAGACAATAATGGAATTACCAACCCTGAAAGTGGAACGGCTGTATCGCCAGATTTCAAACGTACTGATTAACTGCATTAATACCGGCCAGTTCGCACCGGGAGCGATGATCCCGTCTGAGCGTGACCTCTCGAAGCAGCTGGGTGTGAGCCGTTCTTCTATCCGCGAGGCGCTGATTGCGCTGGAAATCACCGGCTGGGTAGAAATCCGTACCGGCAACGGCGTCTACGTCAGCGACCCGCTGCCACAGGCCACACCCGCGGCGCAAACGATCAGCAGTGAAGAAGAATTTAGCCTGCAATCGCTGGTGAAAGCGCGTCAGGTGTATGAAGCGATGACAGCGGAACTGGCGGCGATTAACGGCACTGACGAGCAGCGTGTGAAACTGAAAGAAATTGCCGATGAGTTAAACCAGCTGAATGCCAACAACGACGCTTTCCTGGAAGCCGATCGCCGTTTCCACCTGATGATCAGTGAAATGACCGGCAACGAAGTGCTGCACGATATGATGGGATACCTGTGGGATAAACGCCGTTCCCGCCGGTTTATGCGCTTAGAAAGTCATTACACCGAAGTCGATTTCGCCCGTGAGATGAACGCCGACCATCAGGGGATTTTGGACGCCATTCTGGCGAAAGACGGTGCGGGGGCGAAGGCCAGAATGAGCCGGCATTTACAGCATGTGTATGACCAGTTATTTGCGGAGTGACCGTGTCAATGCCGGACACAGGCGGCTTTTAAATTCAAAACCAATACCTTGGGTTGCCACCCAAACTGGCCTTAAGGGTGGCTTATCGCCGCCACCCTTAAGAATCCCGGGCTCTTCCACTGCGCGCTAACGCTGGCGGGCTATGTTTCAGGCATCACAGCGATAGCCGCAAAATCCCATCGCTGCGCGGTTCCCTCCCTTCGGGTTACAACCCGCGTAAAAAGACACGCGGTTTTCCACCTCTCGTCCGGCGGTATTTTGAAACCGGCCTCAGGCCTTTACTTCACAACCTTACTCGTTCCGTTTTGTTTTTTAAAAGCCAAGGGCGATTCAGAAATCTTGCTGAACGGAGCGGCTTCGAGACCTGTGGCTCGAAGAACGGGAGAAGGCACCGCGCAGCGGCAAGATTTCCAGCCTGTCTCTGCGGCGCCTGAAACATAGTGTCCAGCGATAGCGCGAAGTGAAAAAAGCGCGGAGTCCAGAGGCCCGCGCGTTACCGGGTCTCTGGTCGGTGTGGGCCGATGCCCACGGTCTTGACCTCAAGGCCAGTTTGGGTGGCAACACCAAGGGGCTGAGGGTGTGGGCGGCCAGCCCACAAACAAACCGTCAGCTCGGATACGGCACCCATCCCCCGCCGTTCAGGCGAATATAGATTTTCCCCTGATACTCCATTACCACTGAGTTCTCATTTTCAGAAACCAGCGGAGTTTGCGGCAGGTTCGAAGCGAACGTTTTCCAGTCCATCGTCGGTGTGGTAAACACTTTGCCATCAACCGCACGGGCAACCATTTCCGAAATTGCCTGATAGCTGCTCTGACCGTCGATTTTCATCGGCGATGGCGCGTGCGGTGCCTGCATACCAAAGAATTTCACGCCAACCGGAATGTGAGTGATGCCCGGACTCGGGATATCACGCAGGCCGGAAATCTGCATCTTGTCGCCCACCAGCGCCGCACCATGCTCAGGCACGACCACCAGCATCACTTTACGACCGGATTTATCCAGCTGATCCATGAAGGTGTTCAGCTGATTCAGCAGCGTCTGGGCGCGGTTATGATAATCCGCCCCTTTATTGCTGCCGACATACCGGTTGCCGTCATGCAGCGGGATCAGGTTGAAGAAGGTCGCTGTACGTGCGGTGCCTGCCTTTTCCTGATTTTCCAGCCAGCGGGAGAACAGCTGCCCGTCGTTGAAAATCGGTGAGCCGTCAAAAGAGGTCAGTTCATAACCCAGTCCGGCCTGTGACATCAGCGGGGCTTTCATATCGGCGTCGTCACGCAGGTTGCCGATGTAATTACCGAACACGCCGGTGTGATCCATTGCCAGCTGGGAGGTAAAGCCGAGACGTGCAAGGTCGTCAAATAGATAACATTGCTGACCGGCGGGCTGATACAAATCATGATGTGAAGGCTGGCCGCAGCTTGCGCGCAGCAGGCGAATCGACGCCGGACCACTGTAAGCCGTGGCAGAGTTGAAATTGCTGAACACAAAATCAAATCGCGACCACAGCGGCGAATTCGAAAGATTCACAGCGTCCAGATCTGCCCAGGCCAGCGAACAGATATTGATGACCAGCAGATCGAAAGGCTGCGCATCTGCGGGCAGGGCATCAGGAAACTTCGTCGCCTTACGGCGTTCGTTTTGATAGAACTGATCCAGATACGCATTCAGGTTGGCATTGGTCGGCGGACCGTTGACGGTATTGTCAGTGCCCGAAGGTGCCACTTGTGCCGGAGCTGCAACAGTGTTTTGAGCGACAACCGGAGCCGGTGAATGCATAAACAGCGGCATGATCACGCCACTGAGATTCACCCATAGCAACGCGATCACCGTGAACGTCGTCAGACGCAACCATTGCGAAATAAACAGATAACCGACCAGCAGGGCGAAACCGACCGCAATCCACTGCCAGTTGATGAAACGGTCAGCCAGTTCGAGCAGGTAACTGACGCTGAAACCGGCGACATCAGCGCCCTGATTCACAATAGAACGCCAGCCCGGAAGCCAGGTATCGTGATAAAGCAGCGCCAGCCCGAATGGCAGGGCAACCCATTGTCGCCAGCGATGCAGACGCAGGGAACGCAACGGGAATAACAGCACTGCGGCAAAAACCAGATTGCTTAGCGCGTCAAAATTCAGATAACCCTGTGAAAGCAGAACGAATTTAAGTAAGAAGTAATAGTTCCAGGCGCCAAGACCCCGCCAGGATTGCCAGATCCGCAAACGCGGAGAAGGAGAGTGCGATTCGTTCATAATGAAGTTTTGGATTTCCCTGTAGCCGCAGACGTTTCAGGCAAAGTAGCGGATCGTTTCCGGCTCTTACTGATGGTGCTCATCGTCATCGGTGTTAAATAACGCGGTGAAAGAAATCGCGTTGCAAAAAGGTTTTTCCAGCGCGGCAATCGGCTGCGCAGGGCATATCCCAGCGGAATAAAAATCACCGCCGCCAGAATAAAAATTTCAATAATATCCTGAATGTCCATTTCTCTTACTCCGGCGTCTGAATGACAGGCGTATCGCTCACGGCAAGCGTGACGGGAACGGGCGGGTGAACCTGCGCCCGCTTCAGGGGCCCGGCTTTATGCGCCACAAACGGCTGCGCTTCTGCCACCGGTTTTACCATCGGCGGTTTGGCAGACAGACGGCGGACTTCTGTCTGAATATCCAGCTCGTGACTCCAGAATGTCTGGCTGGTAAACACTTCTTTCACCGGCAAATTAAACAGAAATGCCAGAACATTTTCGACATCACTGACCAGACAGTTCGACAGGAACAAATACAGATGACGCTCTGTCACGGTCAGAATATCGCCGTCGCGGCGCAGTGAACAAAGTGACATCGCCTGCTGCGGGCTGATCCCCGTGGCAGGGCGCAGCGAGATTAAAATTCCGCGAGATTCTGTCGCCAGCGCGGCATGATCCCAGATATCGCGCATCACCTCGCAGAACACCGGCAGCGGCAGATAACCCTTATGATGCGTTGGCAAACGGCTGTCGAGCAGCACGTCGATATCCTGCGGAACGTGGCGGGTAAATGTCAGATTTTGCAGGTCGTCGAGCAAGGTCAGGAAGTTTGAAAGACGCGCAGCGTGCGGCACGACCAGATTGGCGCCACACGCCTGCAGCAAACGCTGGTCGACATAACGTAATGAGGAATTCATTTCACGAACAACTATCTTCAAACCATTGCCGCGCTGAATACGTAAAAGGTGGATCTGACGTGCCAGCACTTCCACTTCATCATTTCCGCCTAATGCAAAAATCACCGTGGCGGAGCGGGCGTGTGTGGCTCTTTCCGTCAGCGTTTCATTGTTGTCGAAAAGGAACCAGCGTTCAGAGAGTGCAGGCGCACCTTCAAGTACTGAACGCTCAGCCAGCAACATCCACTGGTCATCACCGGTTTGAGTTGATGCAGAAGAAGGGGCGTCTTTCTGGATTTCCCAACCGTTTTCGCGGGGGGTGATGGGATAAAGCGTATTCGCCTCGGCGCCCAGATTGTCATGCCACCAGGAAATGCCCCACTGATTAGGTTCCACATCGGTTTTTAAATCCGCAAGGCCGTATATATTGCGATGGTATAAATGTAAGCGGGATTTAACCGCATTAATCCCGTTGCCGTAGCAGATAATAAGGAGCGTTGCGCCTTTGCTATTTGCGCCTGACTGAATTTTACTCAGCCAGCGGGAGAGTTGTTTATCATTTACATCCTGACAATGTGTTGCAGGAAGTATTAAAATCATTAAGGAGGCAGCGTAATTAGGCAGACGATTAATATCGGCGGGCAATCCCAAAAATGCTTTTTTTCCGTCGATGAACTGGTAATAAAACGTTTTTTTGGGGTGATTGCGCAAATGCGTCAGAAGAATATTGTCGTCAGCTAGTCTATTTTCATCCTGAGCGCAAATTAAATTGTGCTGCGGAAAAAACAGGCTGACAGGGACTTCTCCCCGCTGAGCTTCAAGTGCTTGCCCGCTCAGTCGATATGCGGCTTCCTGGCTGTCAGTATTGACCCAGTAAAGCCCCCGGGCTTGCATCTGGGCTAAACCGTTCCAGAATTGCTTCATGCCCAATGAAAAGGAGAGTGCCATATAGTTAATCTGCTTCTGTTCGGTTTTGATTAAAAGTCTGCTGGGACACACTGGTAAATGTGAGTATAATAAATTCTATCATTGCTACATTAAATAATCATAATTCTTCACAATAATGTTTGATACTAAAATACCTATGAGTACAGGGCAATTTGGGTCGTGCTGAAGTATCAGCATTTGGATTGAAGCAGGGAGAGAAGTGGTGGGAACCCTTATTACGAGTGCGGTAGAATCCGAACCGTCTAAAGATGACGATTTCTTTGCGCTGAGTCACCTTTTTTCTTTGTCAGAATTACATTACGTAGATATAGCCCGTAAAGAAAAAATTCCGCAACTAATGTCCAGATGGCCATTATTGGCTGAGTTGGCGCAATTCGCTGAACACGGCGCGGAGAAAAAATAATATGGCTGTCATCGCGTTACAGGGTTTTCGCGGCGGTACCGGCACCACATCGGTGACCGCGGCGCTGGCCTGGGGCCTCGCGCAACTGAATGAAAAAGTTCTGGTGATCGACTTTTCGCCGGAAAACGTGCTGCGGTTGCATTTTGGTATGCCTTTCGCTCAGGCGCGTGGCTGGTGCTCAGCGCACAAAGCCGGAGAAGCCTGGCAAAATTGTGCGATGCGTTATCATTCCCATCTCGACTTTCTTCCTTATGGTCTTGTCGCTAGCGAAGACGTCAGTCAGACAGATTTTGACTGGCAAAAAGCCATCACGCAGCTCAAAAACACCGGCGTTTACGACTGGATCCTGATTGATTCTCCGGCCGCTGATCCTCTTCCTGCGCAGACCATAGCCGACAGCACCGTAGTACTTTTGCACGCCGACACCCAGTCACACATTCGTTTACATCAGCACGCGCTGGCGGCAAACGGTCGTTACCTGCTCAATCAGTTCATTCCTTCCAGTCAGTTACAGCAAGATATTCTTCTGTTATGGCAAGAAACCTTGCCATCACTGATCCCGGTAATTTTACACCGTGATGAAGCGATGGCGGAATCACTGGCGGCGAAACAGCCGGTCGGTGAGTGGAAAGATAACAGCAAGATCGCCCGTGAAATGAATACGCTGGCGAACTGGTTTCTGCTCAATCTTCGTCAGCCGGATACGGCGCGGAGCCCGGCAAAATGAACGGCCTGCTGAACGTTTTTTTTGTGCCCCCGGTGATGCAGGAATTGCAGCACCGTTACCGTCGTTACCGGCAGGCAAACTCTTCCCGCCTGGCTTGCGGCGTTATGATTTTTTGTGTGGCGCTGTGCTGGCTGTTTCTGCGTTTTGAATCTCCTGCCTGGCAGCGTGTTGGGACGCAACGCACCCGGTGGTATCCGCAAATTTCCCCTTCATGCGTGCGTCTGGCCGATCCGCTGCGTTACATAGTTCAGAGCCTGTGGTTGCTGATTATTATCCCTGCCGGTAAAACCCGCGGAGGCATCGTTTATACTCAGTGGCCGCAAAAGCTGCGTGAAAAAGCGCACAACTGGCTGGAATCTCTGCCAAAACAGGTCACGCAAAGTCCGCTGGAAATGCGTATCACGCGGCGTATCGGCAAAATGAATCGTGTGGGAAGACGCATTCTGATGCTGATGGCGGGGCTGGTGGCCTTTACGCTGGCGATGTTCTGTATTTCTCAGCCTTTTGGCTACCTTGCTCAGTTTATTTTCGTGGTGCTGTTGTGGAGCATTGCGATGATTATCCGGCGCATTCCGGGGCGTTTCCCGGCGCTGATGATGATTGTTCTGTCGCTGACCATTTCCTGCCGTTATCTATGGTGGCGCTACACTTCGACGCTGAACTGGGAAGATCCACTGAGCCTGATTTGCGGGTTACTGCTGCTGGGTGCTGAAACCTATTCCTGGACCGTTCTGGTGCTCGGGTATATTCAGACTATCTGGCCGCTAAACCGTAAACCGGTGCCGATGCCGGAAGATGTCTCGACCTGGCCGACGGTCGACCTGCTGATCCCGACCTATAACGAAGATCTCAGCGTGGTGAAACCGACGCTGTATGCGGCGCTCGGGCTGGACTGGCCACGTGAAAAGCTGACTATTTATCTGCTCGATGACGGTAACCGTCAGGAATTCGCCGATTTTGCCCATGAAATCGGCATCAAATATATTGCGCGTGAAACGCATGAACACGCCAAAGCCGGTAACATCAACAACGCGCTCAAACAGGCGAAAAGTGAGCTGGTGGCGATTTTTGACTGCGACCACGTGCCGACACGTTCTTTCCTGCAGCTGACCGTCGGCTGGTTCTTCAAAGATAAAAAACTCAGCATGATGCAGACGCCGCATCACTTTTTCTCGCCGGATCCGTTTGAACGAAATCTGGGACGTATGCGACGTACACCGAACGAAGGGGAACTGTTTTACGGGTTGGTGCAGGACGGCAACGACCTGTGGGATGCCAGTTTCTTCTGCGGTTCCTGCGCCGTGTTACGCCGCGATGTGCTCGATGAAATCGGCGGTATTGCGGTGGAAACCGTGACCGAAGATGCCCACACCTCGCTGCGTATGCACCGCCACGGTTACAGCTCGGCGTATATTCGTATCCCACAGGCTGCGGGACTGGCGACAGAAAGTCTTTCCGCCCACGTCAGCCAGCGTATTCGCTGGGCGCGGGGCATGGTGCAGATTTTCCGCCTCGATAATCCGTTGTTTGGTAAAGGGCTGAAACTGGCGCAACGGCTGTGTTATGCCAACGCCATGATGCACTTCCTGGCAGGGATCCCGCGGCTTATCTTCCTCACTGCGCCGCTGGCGTTTCTGTTATTACACGCCTACATCATTTATGCCCCGGCGGTTGCGATTGCGCTGTATGTTCTGCCACACATGATCCACGCCAGCCTGACCAATTCCCGCGTGCAGGGGAAATACCGCCATTCCTTCTGGAATGAAATCTACGAAACCGTGCTGGCGTGGTATATCGCAAGGCCAACCACCGTGGCACTGTTTAATCCGCATGCCGGTAAATTCAATGTCACGGCAAAGGGTGGCCTGAACAAACACGCCTACGTTGACTGGAAAATCAGCCGCCCGTATCAGATCCTGATGCTGCTCAATCTGGCCGGAATGTTCTTCGGCATTTACCGCATTATTTATGGTCGCCCGGATGAAATCCTGACCGTGCTGGTGAGTATGGCGTGGGTGATTTACAACATGATTATTCTCGGCGGGGCGATTGCGGTAGCGTTTGAATCGAAACAGGTACGTCAGGCGCACCGTGTCGAAGCAAGAATGCCGGCGTCGCTGTTAAAACCGGACGGCCACATTTATGTCTGTACCGTGCAGGACTACTCTGACAACGGCGTAGGACTGGAAACCGAAAGTGCCAGCCAGTTCAATGCCGGTGACAACGTCACGTTACTGTTGCATCGCGGTCAACAGGAATACACCTTCCCGATGCAAATCAGCCGTGTATTTGGCACCAGCATGGGGATGCAGCTTCTGCCGTTAACCACACAACAACACATCGATTTCATTCAATGTACTTTTGCCCGTGCTGACAGCTGGGTATTGCGCGAAGACAGTTTCCCTGAAGATAAACCGATGGAAAGCCTGCGGGAAGTGCTGGGTCTCGGTATCCGTGGCTATATGCGGATGCTGGATATTGCCCCGCAACGCATACGCCCGCTGGCCTCCCGCACCCAGTCGTTTGGCGGCTGGTTGCTGTCTTTTGCGCCGCGAAATCCACCGCTGTCCGTTCAGCCTGATGAACCCAACCTGATGATGACGAAATAATGAAAAGACTCCCTCTAACAATTTTGATGGCATCCGCTTTGATGTCATTGGCGATGGGTTCAGCGGCTCCGGCCTTCAGTGCGACAGCGGGTGCAGCTAATCAGCCCGCTCCGGCAGTCACGCCGGAAAACACCGTTGTGGCACCTCAGTTGACGTTACCGGTGGTGGCACCAGCGGTCAATCCGATGATTATTCCGGGCGCGCCGGTGCGTAATGTCACGCTGCCTTTTGCAGACGTTGCACCTACCCCGGGGGCGATTACCCTGCGCGGCATTCAGCCTAACGGACAGATTGAATTCGGGGTGCGCAGTGACGAAGTCGTGACCCAGGCCATGCTGAATCTTGAATTCACGCCGTCTCCGTCGCTTATTCCGGTTCAGTCGCATCTTAAGGTATATCTCAATGACCAGCTGATGGGCGTTGAGGTGATCGACAAAGACCAGTTGGGTAAGAAAAATCACTTACAGATGGCGATTGATCCGCGCTATGTCACGGACTTCAACCGCATCCGCCTTGAATTTATCGGCCATTATCAGAATGTGTGTGAAAACCCGGCCAACACCACGCTGTGGCTGGAAATCGGCAAAGGCAGTTCGCTGAGCCTGCAATATCAGAAACTGCCGCTGAGCAACGATCTGGCGCATTTTCCGGTGCCGTTCTTTGATGCGCGTGACAGTCGTCCGCTGGATTTACCCATGGTCTTTGCGGCTTCGCCGGATGCTACCCAGCAACAGGCAGCAGCTATTCTGGCCTCGTGGTTCGGTACCAAAGCGCAGTGGCGTGGCCAGTCGTTCCCGACGCTTTACAACCAGCTGCCGGACAGCCATGCAGTCGTCTTTGCCACTAACGACAAACGCCCGGATTTCCTCAAAGACATGCCGCCGGTGAAAGGGCCGGTGGTGCAGATGGTCAGTCGCCCGGACAATCCTTACGTCAAAATGCTGCTGATTTTAGGGCGTGATGACAAAGATTTGCTGACGGCGGTGAAAGGCATCGCGCAGGGGAACATTCTTTTCCGTGGCGAAACCATCGGCGTGGATAATGTAGACCAGGTTCAGCCGCGCCAGCCGTATGACGCACCAAACTGGGTGCGCACTGACCGTCCGATGAATTTCGGTGAACTGAAACAGTACGCCGAACAGTTGCAGACAGACGGCATTCAGCCGAACCCGATCACCCTGAATATCAACCTGCCGCCGGACTTGTTCCTCATCAACAGCACCGGTATCGATATGCGTCTTAAATATCGTTATACGTCGCCGCAGCTGAAAAACACTTCGCGACTGAGCATCAGCCTGAACAACCAGTTTGTGCAGGATCTGACACTTAAAACCGGTCACGATCAGGATTCACAGCTGTTGCGTCTTTCTCTTTTGCAGGGGTTGCTGGACGGCAGTAAAGACCTGAATATTCCGGCGCTGAAGCTCGGAGCGGTCAACCAGATGCGCTTTGATTTCGACTACACCTCGCTGCTGGCCAGCGGCACGGAAGGTCGCTGCGAAACCTATACCACGGTGCCCAATCATGTGGTGATTGACGACAGTTCTACCATCGACTTCTCTGGTTACCGCCACTTTATGGCGATGCCTGATTTGCGCGCGTTTGCCAATGCCGGTTTCCCGTTCAGCCGCATGGCTGACTTGTCCCAAACCCTGGTGCTGGTTCAGCCGCAACCGCAACCGGTTCAGCTGACCACGCTGCTTGACGCAATGGGCAATATTGGTGCGCTCACCGGTTATCCGGCGCTGGGCGTCGGGCTGACCGAAGACACCGCGAAAGCGAAATCGACGGATGCTGATTTACTGGTGATCGGCAGCCTGCCGGAAGGTCTGCGTGACGACAGTATGCGCGATGACAAAAAGGCCAATCTGCTGATGACCGCCGCGCGCGACGCCGTGAATACGCCAATCCGCCAGACTCCGTTGCCGGAGAATACCGCACCGGCGAGCGATGCTCAGGTAGATACCCGTTCGCAAATTACGGCGCAGGGCCCGATTGCCGCCGTTGTCGGTTTGCAATCACCGTATTTCGACCAGCGCAGCGTGGTCGCGCTGATGGCCAATAGCCCGCAAGCCTTTGAAATGCTTAACACGTCGATGCAGGACACCAAACAACGGGCGCAGGTCTTTGGCTCGGTGGCCGTGGTACGTGATTCCGGTGTCAGCAGCCTGAGAGTCGGCGAGACATACTACGTCGGCCATCTGCCGTGGTGGGAACGCGTATGGAATGCGCTGGCTACACATCCGGTTCTGCTGGCGGTAATGGCGGTTATCGTGGTGCTGCTGGCTGCGATTCTGTTGTGGACCGGCCTGCGTTCTCTGGCG
Organism: Rahnella ecdela; assembly: GCF_019049625.1. Taxonomy (GTDB): domain Bacteria; phylum Pseudomonadota; class Gammaproteobacteria; order Enterobacterales; family Enterobacteriaceae; genus Rahnella; species Rahnella ecdela. The sequence goes on along the minus strand of NZ_JAFMOY010000124.1, from coordinate 53,040 downwards.
CGTCGTCGTCTGTCTGATGATGATCAGGAATAAGCACGTGAACACCTGTCCCAAGATGCGTTTTCCTTTCAACCGGCTGGCCCTGACCTTGGGGCTGGTTCTGCTGGCTGCGCCTGCCATTTCAGCGCCGGTGGTTTCCCCCGAACAGTGGCTGCTGGAGCAGGTGCGGGTTGGGGAGGCCAGTCATCAGGATGATTTGGTGCGACAGTCGCTGTTCCGCCTCGAACTGATGGATCCGCAAAACCCTAAAGTGCTGTCGGCCCGTCTGCGTCTGCTTCTGCGTGAAGGCGATCAGGCCAAAGCGCAGCAACAGCTCGAAAAAATCAAACAAGTCGCTCCCGGTTCTGACGATTACCGGCAAGCAGCGCTCAGCCTGAAAATTGCTTCACCAGAGATGCAGCAAAAGCTGCAACAGACGCGTTTGCTGGCAACGGCGGGGCGGCTGGATGAAGCCAAAGCGCAGTACGATGAACTTTTTGGTAGTCAGCCACCGACGTTGGATCTGGCCGTTGAATACTGGCAGCTGGTTGCCCGTCTTCCGGGTCAAAAGGCGCGCGCTCAGGCGCAGCTTCAGGCGCTGAATAACCAGTATCCCGGCGATGTACAACTTCGGCTGCAACTGGCGCAGATGGCCTTTGAACAGGGTGATAATGCCAAAGCCGTGGGGCTGATTAAACAGATTGCCGCCACCAACGAAGGGCGTTCTCCTGCCGCGGATTTATGGCTGGCGCGCATTAAAGACCAGCCTGTGAGCAATGCCAGTGTTGATGCTTTGCAGCAGTTTATTGCCACCTTCGATACCGGCCCGCAGGTCATCGCGGCGCAGCAGGAGTTGCAGCGTCAGCAGGGATTACTGGCTGATCCGCGTTATCAGGCGCGTATCCGTGGTCTGGCCCAGATTGAAAAAGGGGGTTCAACCGGTGCAATTGCGCCGCTGAAACAGGCTTTACAGGCTACGCCGAATGACGCCGAAGTGCTGGGCGCAATGGGGCTGGCCTATTCCCGCGCCGGTAACCGCCAGCAGGCACTGACGATGTTCGAACGTGCTAAAGCGGCGGAAACTGACAGCTATAACGCCGGTAAATGGACCAGCCTGATCCAGACCAACAGCTACTGGCTGAAAATTGATCAGGGCGACAAAGCCCTGAAAGCCGGTCAGCTCGGACAGGCCGAATCTGCCTATCAGCAGGCGCAGCGCCTCGACCCGCGTGATCCGTGGGCTCCGATCGGTTTGGGTGATGTGGCGGTGGCGCGTAAAAACGATCCGCTGGCAGAACAGGCGTATCGCCGCGCGCTGATGCTTGAACGGGATAACAGCAGCGCCCAGCGCGGGCTGGCAAATATTTACCAGCGACAGTCGCCGCAAAAAGCCCTCGATTACATCAACGCTTTACCGGCGGCATCGCGGGCAAAACTCAGTGACAAACAGCGCGGCCTTCAAAGTGACATTGTCACTGCGCAGGCGGAAAAATACGCCTCGGAACGCAACTGGAATCAGGCAGCAAACCGCTATGAGCAGGTTCTGAAGCTGGATCCGGACGATGTCTGGGCGACGTACCATTATGCTGATGCGCTGAGGGAAGCGGGCGAACCGGACAAAGCTGACGCCGTTTTTGCGCAATTTGCTGCGAAGCATCCTTCCGACTCCCAACAGGTTTACGCCTATTCCCTCTATCTCTCCGGTTCGGATCGAGATGATGCGGCATTGCGTCATCTGCACACCTTGCCGCAAGCCAAATGGGACGACAACATGCGTGAAATGGCGCAGCGTATCCGGCTGGACAAAACACTGACCGCGATAGATGCCTCGCTGGCGGCAGGGAATACCGCGCAGGCAAAACAGGAATTACAACAGGCCAATCTGCAGGGGCTGAGTCTTAATCAGCAGCGCCGCGTAGCAATGGCGTGGCTGGATGTTGGTGAAACCACCAGAGCGGGGTCACTGTTACAGCCGCTGAAAGTTGCCGCCGCATCACAACCCGCCGGGCAGGACAAAGCCCTGATTTATCGTAACGCTGCCAATGTTGAACAACAGCTCGGTCAGCCGAAACAGGCATTGCAGGATTATCAGCAGGCGATGGTCGCCAGCGGGATCACCGATAAAGTGCCGCAGGACAACGACGGTTATACGCGACTGACGCGTAACAATGCCGGTGATGACTGGCTCAAACGTGGCATTCGTACTGACGCGCACGACTTGTACCGCCAGCAGGATGTGAATTTTACCGTGGATACTGATTCCTGGACCTCGAGCGGAACACCGGGTAAATCAGATCTCACGGCGAACACCACCATGTTCCAGGCTGATATGCCGGTTTATCAGGGACGCGGATTCCTGCGTGCCGACTGGGTGCGCATGGATGCCGGAACTTTTGACAATGAAAACGGCAATTATGAAGCGAGCTTCGGTACCTGTAGTGATCAGAACTGCCGCAGTTACCGCAGCCAGACGGCCAATGGACTCAGTCTGGGCGCAGGCTGGGAAAACGACAAATGGAAAGGGGACCTGGGCACCACGCCGCTGGGTTTCCCGGTCGTTAACTGGGTCGGCGGACTGGCTTACAGCGGTGACTGGGACCAGATTGGCTGGACGACAACCGTCTCCCGCCGTCCTGTTTCCAGCTCATTACTCTCGTTTGCCGGCGCAAAAGATCCGGGTACCGGTACGACCTGGGGTGGTGTTATCGCTACCGGAGGCAGCCTGGGTTTAAGTTACGATCAGGGGCTGGCAAACGGCGTCTGGGCAGACCTGAGTGCGCATCAGCTCACCGGTAAAAATGTCGAAGACAATACCCGTGAGCGCCTGATGGGCGGTTATTACTACAAGGTCATTAACGAGGATAACCGCCGGGCGACCGTCGGCCTGAGTTCGATGGTCTGGCATTACCAGAAAGATCTCAGCGGCTATACATTGGGACAGGGCGGTTATTACAGTCCGCAGCAATATTTCTCGCTTTCCGTGCCGGTCAATTATCGCCAGCGCACTGAGAACTGGTCATGGCAACTGGGCGGCTCGGTATCCTGGTCGCGTTCTTCGACCAGTGACCAAAAGCGGTATCCTATCCAAAACCTGATCCCGGATTCGTTACCGGATAAAAGCGCTATCGAAACTGGCAGCAGTGGTTCTGGCTTTGGTTACACCTTGCAGGCACTGGTGGAACGCCGGGTCAGCTCCCACTGGACGGTCGGCGGCGGTATCGACATTCAGCAGGCAAAAGATTACACACCAAGCCATTTCCTGCTGTACGCGAGATATTCGATGAGCGGCTGGCAGGGTGATCTGGATATGCCGCCGGAACCGTTAGTACCCTATGCGGACTTTAAGTAATGCCAGACCGGGCATTAGGGCGTTTTTTCGCTGGCGCGAGGTTTTTCTCGCTTGCAGCGAGGGGCAGAACGTTTGCAGCGGTGGCTTGATCGAGATGATTTCGGTTTCTTAATAGCGGTGATCACTTGACGTGCTGCGCCGAAACCGCCCAAAAGGGGAAAGTGCTTTTCCCCTTTTGGATTTCCCCTCGCTTTCTCAACACGCGCTTCGCTCGCTGGCTATGTTTCAGGTATCGCAGTGACAGGCTGGAAATCTTGCCGCTGCGCGGTTCCCTCTCTCGGTCTTCGAGCCACAGGTCTCGAAGCCGCTCCGTTCAGCAAGATTTCTGAAACGCCCGCACGATCTTAAATTCAAAAACGGAATGGATTTATCTTTTGGATAAGTGCATTGGCGTGCTCAAAAATGGCACCGAATGAACGGTTCGAGACCAGAGGCTCGAAGCCTGAAATGAGGGAATCGCGCAGCGATGACATTTTGCGCCACTCACTGATGCACCAGAATATGTCCGTCGTGCCTGCGGAAGCGCGCAGTGAAAAGACGGGAGAGATCCAAGAGAGGCCGTCCTGGCCTCTTTTGGGCGGTTTCGGCGCGAAAGACCGAGTGATAACCGCAATTGAGAAACCGAAATAATCTCGATCAAACCTTAGCGGTCAGCGAAAAGCGAGATTAAACAGCGCCCAGTTTATAAGCATCTTCTCCCCATCTCACCATCCCCTCCAGCAACTGCTTCAGCAACTCCTGGAGTTCAGCCGCCTTATCAGGCGCAAAGGCGAACGGCTCGATCTCCTCCATGTAATTTACCTGTGCGAGCTCAAGCTGAACGGCGTGAATATCCCTGTCCGGCTGGCCGTAAGCACGTGTGATATAGCCGCCTTTAAAACGGCCATTCAGCACATGGCTGAAGCGGGTTTGTTGCTGGCAGGTTCGTTCGAGAATTTCACTCAGCGCCGGTGAGCAGCTTACGCCGCTGTTGGTGCCGAGGTTTAAATCCGGCAACTGACCCTCAAAAAGACGTGGGATAACAGAAGCAATGGAGTGCGCATCAAACAGCAATGCATAGCCAAATTCCTGCTTCATGCGTGCCAGTTCGGCCTGAATTTTCTGATGATACGGCTGCCAGATTTGATCAAGATACAGCTGGCGTTGTGCATCAGTCGGGGTCATTCCCGGTTTAAAGGTATCGCGTCCGTCAAATAACGTCTCGGGATACAGGCCGGTTGTCGCGGTGGTATACAGCGGTTTATCGTCGGATGGCCGGTTCAGGTCGATAACAAAACGCGAATACTGACCGACCAGAATACTGGCACCGATAGCCCGCGCAAAATCGTACAACTGCGGAATATGCCAGTCGGTGTCGGAAAGCGGCAGCGCGGCATCACTCAGGCCGCTGGCGACTTCCGGCGTCAGGTGTGTGCCGGCATGGGGAATACTGATTAACAGGGGCGCAGTGCCGGAGATAAACTGGTAAGGCTCGGCGATAACAGTGTCGGTAGACGGGCTCATAAACGAAACTCTCCTCGGACTTCTCCACGAAAGACAACGGTGCAGGGCAACTGACCGCCCAGCCAGTAAACCAGTTCAGCAGGACGCGAGAGCGGCCAGTGAATGAAATCAGCGACTTTACCTGTTTCCAGCGAGCCATGCGTTGTCTGTAAACCCAGTGCACGTGCACCGTGGCAGGTGATCCCGGCCAGCGCTTCTTCCGGCGTCAGGCGGAACAATGTGCAACCCATGTTCAGCATCAGACGAAGGGAAAGCGCCGGAGATGTGCCGGGATTGGCATCACTGGCCAGCGCCATCGGCACGCAATATTTGCGAAACTCATCAACAGGCGGGCATTGCGTCTCGCGCAGTAAATAATAGGCGCCGGGCAGTAAAACAGCGACGGTGCCGCTCGCGGCCATGACCTGTGCATCTTCTGCAGTAGCGTATTCGAGATGATCGGCAGATAACGCGCGGTGCCGCGCTGCCAGAGCGCTGCCATGCAGGGATGAAAGTTGCTCGGCGTGTAATTTCACCGGCAGGCCCAGGGCTTGTGCAGCGATAAACACCCGCTCAACCTGTGCCGGTGAGAAGGCAAGGTGTTCACAAAACGCATCGACGGCATCAGCCAGATGTTCACTGGCAACCACCGGCAGCAATGTTTCGCAGATGAGATCAATATAGTCATCAGCACGCCCTTTGAATTCCGGCGGCAGGGCATGGGCGGCCAGACAGGTGGATTTCACCTCGACCGGCAACATAACGCCCAGACGGCGGATCACCCGCAGCATTTTGAGTTCACTTTCTACGCTCAGCCCGTAACCGGATTTAATCTCAACGCAGGTCACGCCTTCGGCCAGCAGGGGCTCCAAACGAAACAGCGCCTGCGCCAGCAGTTCATCTTCAGTGGCTTCGCGGGTGGCGTTGACAGTGGATAAAATTCCGCCACCGGCAGCCGCAATCTCGGCATAACTTACACCATTTAGCCGTTGTTCAAATTCCGCACTGCGATCGCCGCCGAACACCAGGTGCGTGTGACAATCCACGAAACCCGGCGTGATGATACCACCCTCAAATTCATGCACTTTTGCACCAGGAAAATCCGGGCAGCTGGCCACAGTGCCGGTCCAGACGATTTTGCCGCCGGTGACCGCAATCGCGCCATTTTCAATCAGGTTGTAATGTCCGTCCTGCATGGTGACCAGCGTGGCACCACGCCACACACTGTCGCAGTCGTGAGGCGGTTCGGAAGAAAACTGTGGGGAGAGGGCTACCGACATGACAGACTCCAGGCTGAATTCATCTTGTATAGACAACTAAAGTCAACCTAACGCATAACCTGCAAACCGGCAAGGCAGCCAGCGATAGTTTTTTCTTATTACGAGACGTCTTCCAAAATTAGAACGAAGAGATAGCGGCTGTCCAAAGCCGCTATTAAGGTGTGCCGGGATCAGCCGTGGCTGGTGAAACGTCCGAATAACTGATAGCGGGAACCCGGATAAATCAGGCGCGCAGACGTGACCACGCGACTGCCGCTCCAGGTACGTCGATGGATCAGGAGGCAAGGCTCATGCTCGTTAAGCTGCAACAATTCACGCTGCTCATCGCTGGCGCTGACCGCTTCAACGCGATGTTCACCGGCCGTCAGCGGGGCAATTTCCATCAGATAAGTATAAGGCGTCTGCTTATTGAGTACCTGTTGCAGATAGTCAGGTGCGGTTTCGGGATTCACAAACCGGTCTTCGATTTGTACCGGCACGTTGTTTTCGTAATGCACAATTTGCGAATAAAACAGCAGGGCACCGGTAGAAATTCCCAGCTGAAGCGCCTGTTCGGCATCTGCCAGACGGGCTTCGCACACCAGAATTTTGCTGTCATGCCGGTGCCCGCGCTGCGCGATTTCATCAGCAATGTTATGCACTTCCAGCATCGGGGTATAAGCCTTGGCCTCGGCAACAAAAGTACCGACTCCCTGCATGCGGATCAAAAAACCTTCGCTGGTCAGCTCGCGCAGGGCGCGGTTGATGGTCATACGGCTGACGCCAAGCTCGTTCACCAGTTCGCTTTCAGAAGGCACGCGCTGGTGCGGTTTCCAGACTCCGGCACGGATCTGGCTGATGATCGCCTGTTTCACGCGCTGATAAATCGGCGCAGGCGTATCACTCATGGCTCCTGCCAGTTCGGACAAAGTCTGCTGGGATACCCCCTGTTGCGCGGCACCAGGCTGCGAAAGTGGTGTGGGCTCCGACATGTCTTTTATTTCACTCAACATTTACCTCACTCAACTTTAGCCTCACTCGATAAGTATCCGGGCATATTGTGAAAGTGTTTCAGTCTGCCCGTTAGTTTCCCCCAGAGGAAATTAAACGGAAAGGGCGTGACGGAAAACTAATTTTATAAAAAAAGGATTGTTGCAAGTTTACAGCGCAATCAGGCATATGTATATGTATAGACAAGTCGCTTAAAAGTTTCGCAATTGTTTCTTAAAAATTGCGTTTATGTTTTTTCTTGCTGACCAGGAACGCTGTTATGCCTGCTTATTTTGCTACACGCGCCTTACTCGCCCACGGCTGGGCACACAACGTGCGTCTGGACGTCGATGTTACCGGAATTCTCTCTGCTGTGACGCCAGACAGTGATCCGCAAGGCTGTTTGCCTTTAAACGGCCCGGTGGTACCGGGAATGCCGAATCTGCATTCTCATGCGTTTCAGCGGGTGATGGCCGGGCTTGCCGAAGTGGCGGGCAACCCGCAGGACAGTTTCTGGACATGGCGTGACCTGATGTATCGCATGGTGCAACGTCTGACGCCTGAGCAGGTCGGGGTGATCGCCCGCCAGCTGTACATAGAAATGCTCAAGGGCGGTTATACGCAGGTGGCTGAGTTCCATTATCTGCACAACGATATCAGCGGACAACCTTACGCCGACCGCGGTGAAATGACCGCGCATCTTAGCCACGCCGCCGCGCAGACCGGCATCGGGCTGACGATGTTGCCGGTACTTTACAGTTATGCCGGATTTGGCGCTCAGCCCGCACAGGCAGGACAAAAACGTTTCCTGCAAGATGCCGACAGTTACCTGCAACAGCAGGAGATTATTCGTAAACAGCTCTCCGGTAATCAGCTGCAAAACCAGGGGCTGTGTTTCCATTCCCTTCGCGCCGTCACGCTTGAGCAAATGCAGCAGGTGCTGGCAGCCGGTGATAAAAACCTGCCGGTCCATATTCATATCGCTGAACAGCAAAAAGAAGTGAATGACTGTCTTGGCTGGAGCGGCCAGCGCCCGATAAGCTGGCTTTATGACAATCTGGATATTGATGCGCGCTGGTGTCTTATCCACGCCACGCACGCCGATCGTTTTGAACTGGCGAGTATGGCAAACAGCGGCGCGGTAGCAGGACTTTGTCCGACCACGGAAGCCAATCTTGGCGACGGGATTTTCCCCGGCGTGGATTATCTGACGCACGCGGGTCGCTGGGGCATTGGTTCAGACAGCCACGTTTCGCTCAATGTAGTGGAGGAACTGCGCTGGTTTGAATACGGCCAGCGTTTGCGTGACCAGCGCCGAAACCGCCTGACAACATCTGCACAAAACTCGGTGGGCGACGTGTTGTACACCCAGGCATTGCAGGGCGGTGCGCAGGCCTGCGGCGCAGCCATCGGCCAGCTTACGGCAGGCTATCGTGCTGACTGGCTGGTGCTTGACGGCAACAGCCCCTATCTGGCCGCTGCAAAAGACAGTGAACTGCTGAACCGCTGGTTATTTGCCGGTCATGCCGGACAAATCCGTGACGTTTATGTCGGGGGTGTCGCACGTATTACTGACGGACAGCATGAGCAACAACAGGCCGCAGCTGCGGACTTTCTGAACCTGCTGAATCAGCTGGGTGAGGACGTCGCATGACGAACTGGCAGCACTTCACCTTGGGTACTTTGCCGGTCAGCCCGTGGCGCAACGGTGGCGGCGAAACCCGCGAAATCATTAGCTATCCGCCGGGTAAGAGTGATTTTGACTGGCGTATCAGTATTGCCACTATCGCACAGGATGGCCCGTTTTCGGCATTTCCGGGCATCGACCGTTCTATCACATTGCTCAGTGGCGATGGCGTGCATTTACAGGCATTACCTGACATCGACCATGCACTCACTGCCATCGGCGCGCCTTTTTCTTTCAGTGGTGATATCGCGCTCAGCGCCCGTCTGGCGGGCGGAGTAACGACAGATTTCAACGTAATGACCCGCCGAACGGCCTGCGCAGCACGTGTAATCCCTGTCAGGGAAAGCCAGCAGATCAGTCATGAAAAGGGCGGCGCGATTTATGTTATCCGCGGTGAGTGGCAATTGCCTGACGGAGTGGTGATTGGCGCGGGCGAGGGGTTTGTCTGGTCAGCGCCATATGCGGAAAAAAAACACGCCCAACATTGCACAGTGAAGGCAAATCATCCCGATGGTCTTCTGCTGTGGGCTGCGGTGACGCAGCAATAATACCGCCGGAGCCCTGCGCTAAAACGGAGCAGGGACCGCACTGATTTGAATCACCAGAAGGCAAAAAACGGAGAGTAACAGGCGCACAGTATTGGAAAACCGCCGCTGCCGGAACTGGCATAAAGCTTGCTTTGATATCGTTGACTGACTTGTATAGACAAGAATATACAGTGTCGTAATCAGTAGCGTAATTTGCCTGCGGCAGCTGACTGCAACAGGCATTCCCCGAGACAGGTACTTTGGCAGGAGTGGCAGATGAGCAAGATGATTTCCAGGGCTGTACTGAAACGTTCGATGTCTTTGTTAGGGTTTGCGGTAGCGCTGGGCAGTGTGACTGTCAGCGTGGCACAAGCGGCTGAAACGCCGGTGGCTATAGGTATCTCAGGGTGGACCGGTTTTGCGCCGCTGACGCTGGCAGATAAAGCCGGCATCTTTAAAAAGAACGGTCTTGAAGTCACTCTGAAAATGGTTCCGCAGCAGTCGCGTCATCTGGCGATTGCTTCCGGTTCATTGCAGTGCGCGGCGACGACGGTGGAAACGTATCTGACCTGGAACGCCAGCGGCGTGCCTATCAAACAAATCGTCCAGCTGGATAAGTCTTACGGCGCTGACGGTATCGCCGTGCGCAGCGGGATCAACAAAATTACCGACCTGAAAGGCAAGACCATCAGCGTCGATGCGCCGGGTACGTCATCTTATTTCCTGCTGGCGTGGATACTGGATAAAAACGGCATGACGATGAAAGACGTCAAGCTGGCGACATTAGGCCCTGACGCGGCGGCACATGCTTTTATTGCCGGTCAGAACGATGCAGCTGTGACTTACGAACCCTATCTTTCCAACATCCGTCAGAGCCCGGATAAGGGCAAGATCCTGGCGACCACGCTGGAATACCCGATGGTGATGGACACCCTTGGCTGTACGCCAGACTGGCTGGATAAAAATCCAAAAGCCGCACAGGCGCTGGTTAACAGCTACTTTGAAGCGCTGGATATGATTAAGAAAGAGCCGGACAAAGCCAATGAAATCATGGGCGCAGCGGTGAAAGAAACCGGTAAACAGTTTGCCGAAGAATCCAGTTATCTGCGCTGGCAGGATCGCGATGCTAACAAGAAATTCTTCAGCGGCGAAATCGTCACGTTCACTAACGAAGCCGCCCGTTTGCTGACTGAGATGAAAATTCTGCGCAAAACGCCAGACATCAACAGCCTGTATGACGCGAAATACGTGAAATAGCCATGAAGGACCGCGATATGAACAGTCCTGTCAGTCAGGCCGCCGACCAGCACGTAAATGCGCAGTCAGTCTTACGCGAGCCGGCACCGTTGCCGGCCAGCAAAAAAGTCTGGCATAACCCGATGATGGTGCCATTGCGGCCGGTCGCATCCCGCCGCCGCTGGTTCCTCGGGTTCTGTTTCTTTGTTCTGTTCTTTGCAGTATGGGCGCTGGTGACGTTTACCGGTCTGGTGTCGCCGACATTCCTTGCCAGTCCGGCCAGCATGTTGCAGGAAGGCATTTTACTGTTTACCGATTTCGATTTTACCACCGACATCGGCATGACCGTGATGCGGGTGCTGGGCGGCTTTATTCTGGCCTGCGCCATTGCTGTACCGCTGGGTATTCTGATGGGTTCGTACAAACTGATCGAAGCCTTTTTCGAGCCGTTTGTGTCATTTTGCCGTTATCTGCCTGCCTCGGCGTTTGTGCCGTTGCTGATCCTGTGGGCCGGTATCGGAGAAATGCAGAAAATACTGGTGATTTTCATCGGTTCTTTCTTCCAGATAACGCTGATGGTGGCGGTGACCGTCGGCGCAGCGCGGCGCGACCTGGTGGAGGCGGCTTACACACTGGGCGCTACCAACCAAAGCGTGGTACGCAGGGTGATTATTCCCGGTGCTGCGCCGGAAATCGCCGAACTGCTGCGCCTGGTGCTCGGCTGGGCGTGGACTTACGTGATTGTGGCGGAACTCATCGGTTCATCGAGCGGCATCGGGCATATGATCGTCAACAGTCAGGCGCTGCTTAATACCGGGCAGATGATCTTCGGCATTATCGTGATCGGTTGCATCGGTTTGCTTTCCGATCTGTTGTTTAAAGCGGCCAACCGTCGCCTGTTTGTATGGAGTTCACTGTGATGAGCTATCCGAAACTGAGTGTCCGGCAGGTTGAACGCATTTTTACCGGTCCGAAAGGTGAGAAAACTCAGGCGTTATTACCGGTGGATTATCAGGTTAACGAAAACGATTTTATTACCATTCTCGGGCCTTCCGGCTGCGGTAAATCCACGCTTCTGCGCATAGTGGCGGGGCTGGATCAGCCGACGTACGGGGAAGTGTGGCTGGATGGGGAACGGGTCGACGGGCCGGGGGCCGATCGCGGCATGGTGTTTCAGAGCTATACGCTGTTTCCGTGGCTGACCGTCGAACAGAACATTCGTTTTGGTTTGCAGGAACGCGGCGTCAGTAAAGCGGCGCAAAAAGAGCGCAGCGACTATTTTATTAATAAAGTCGGCCTGCGCGGTTTTGAGCAGCACTTTCCACGCCAGCTTTCAGGCGGAATGCAGCAACGTACGGCCATCGCCCGTGCGCTGGCCAACGACCCGAAAATCCTGCTGATGGATGAACCTTTCGGTGCGCTGGATAACCAGACCCGCGTGATGATGCAGGAACTGCTGCTGACGATTTGGGAATCCTCCCGCAAGACCGTGCTGTTCGTGACGCACGATATTGACGAAGCGATTTTCATGGCCAATAAAGTGGCAATTTTCAGTGCGCGGCCGGGGCGGATTAAAACGGAAGTCGCCGTTGATTTCCCGCATCCGCGTGATTACACCCTGAAGACGTCGCCGGAATTTATGGCGCTGAAAGCGCGGGTGACAGAAGAAATTCGTACCGAAACGTTGCAGACGATGGATCACTAATTTCATCCCTGCGACCTGATTTTAACGTTTTAGCGTTGAGCATTGCATAAATACCCGGCGGGCTGAGTCCTTAGCCGGGTTTACTTCAAGTTTCACTTGTCTATACAGGAATAGATTATGGCTTCTTCATCCACTGAATTTACCCTTTGCCGTCTGCAACCGGGTCACGTTGACTTGCCGATGCTGCGCAAGATTTATCAGGGCAATGTGCGCCTTGAACTGGCTGAGGAGGCGCGTGCAGGCGTGCTGGCATCGCAGGAGACAGTCACCCGCATTGTTGAATCGGGCAAAGTGGTATACGGAATTAACACCGGTTTCGGCAAGCTGGCACAAACCCGTATTCCGGCTGAGCGACTGGCGGAACTGCAACGCAATCTGGTGCTGTCGCACAGCGTGGGTATCGGCAAGGATCTGGCGGACAACGTTGTGCGTCTGGTGATGGCGACCAAAGTGCTGAGCCTGTCACGCGGCCATTCCGGTATCCGCATTGAAGTGATTGATGCGCTGATTACCTTGTTTAACGCCGGTGTTTATCCGTGCATTCCTGAAAAAGGCTCTGTGGGTGCTTCCGGTGATTTAGCGCCGCTGGCGCATCTTTCCCTGATGCTGATTGGCGAGGGTCAGGTGACAGCGAAAGGTGAAAAAATGTCAGCCACTGAGGGGCTCACCATCGCCGGACTGAAGCCTTTCGAGCTGGGGCCGAAAGAGGGGCTGGCGCTGCTTAACGGTACACAGGTTTCTACCTCACTGGCATTGTCCGGCCTGTTCGAAGCCGAGCGCGTGTTCTCCGCCGGACTGGTGGCAGGCGCGTTGTCGCTGGAAGCGATTAAAGGTTCGGTTAAACCACTGGACTCACGTATTCATGAAGCACGCGGGCAGACAGGGCAAATCAGCGTTGCGGCGGCACTGTCCACATTGCTGGCTGGCAGTGACATTGTCACGTCTCATGCGGATTGTGGCCGAGTTCAGGATCCGTATTCCATCCGCTGCGTGCCGCAGGTGATGGGTGCCTGCCTGGATAATCTGCATCATGCCGCGCGAATCCTGCGAATTGAAGCTAATGCCGCTTCCGATAATCCGCTGGTCTTTTCCGAAAATGGTGATGTGATTTCCGGCGGCAACTTCCACGCTGAGCCGGTCGCGTTTGCCGCTGACATCATTGCGCTGGCAATCGCTGAGATCGGTGCAATATCCGAACGTCGTATGGCGCTGTTACTCGATACCGGACTTTCCGGTCTGCCACCTTTCCTGGTCAACGACGGCGGGGTGAATTCCGGCTTTATGATTGCGCAGGTGACGGCCGCCGCTCTGGCATCTGAAAACAAATCACTGGCGCATCCGGGCAGCGTTGACAGCCTGCCAACCTCGGCGAATCAGGAAGATCACGTTTCTATGGCGACCTACGCTGCCCGCCGTCTGGGCGACATGTGTTTTAACACCAGCGTCGTGGTGGGGATTGAGGCGATGGCTGCCGCACAGGGGATCGACTTCCACCGTCCGCTGCAAAGCTCGGCCACGCTGGAAAATGAGATGAAAGCCATCCGCAAAAAAGTGGCATTTCTTGAGAAAGACCGCCTTATGGCGCCGGACGTGGAAATGATGCGTCTCTGGGCTTCCCGTGAACACTGGCCGGCAGCGATTGAAGCGCTGTTGCCAAGCTTTGCCTGAAACTAATTCTCAATCCGAATTTGAATTAAAGAGGAAACGACAATGAACGCTCCACAAACAACGGCTGTTGCCCGTGTTGTCCGCGCTCCGCAGGGCACTGAACTGAGCTGTCAGAACTGGCTGATTGAAGCGGCTTACCGCATGATACAGAACAACCTTGATCCAGATGTCGCTGAGCGCCCGGAAGATCTGGTGGTATACGGCGGAATAGGTAAAGCGGCGCGTAACTGGCCAGCCTTTGAAGCCATTCTTGAAAGCCTGCGTAAGCTGCGTGAAGACGAAACGCTGCTGGTACAGTCCGGCAAACCGGTTGGCGTTTTTCGTACCCACACCGATGCGCCGCGGGTGCTTATCGCCAATTCCAATCTGGTGCCGCACTGGGCCAACTGGGATCACTTCCACGAACTCGATAAAGCCGGTCTCATGATGTATGGCCAGATGACCGCCGGTTCCTGGATTTACATTGGTGCGCAGGGCATCGTGCAGGGCACTTATGAAACCTTCGCCGAAGCCGGTCGTCAACATTATGACAGCAACCTGCGCGGCAAATGGATCCTCACCGCCGGACTGGGCGGGATGGGCGGGGCGCAACCACTGGCGGGCGTGCTGGCCGGTGCCTGCGTGCTGGCGATTGAATGTCAGGAGTCGCGCATTGATTTCCGTCTGCGCACCCGTTATCTCGATTTTAAAGCGCACAGCATTGATGAAGCGCTGACGATGATCGAAAAAGCCTGTGCCGAGAAGAAAGCGATTTCTGTCGGTCTGCTGGGCAATGCCGCTGAAATCATGCCGCAACTGGTGGCGAGAGCTAAAGAAGGCGGCCTGCGCCCTGATATCGTGACCGACCAGACTTCCGCTCATGACCCGCTGAACGGCTATCTGCCGGAAGGCTGGAGCCTGCAAAAATGGCAGGATGCGCGTCAGTCAGACCCGCAATCGGTAGTGAAAGCCGCGCGTGCTTCGATGGCAAAACATGTTCAGGCCATGCTCGATTTCCATGCGATGGGTATTCCGACCGTGGATTACGGTAACAATATCCGTCAGGTCGCTAAAGATGAAGGTGTGACCAATGCCTTTGATTTCCCGGGTTTTGTTCCTGCTTATATACGTCCGCTGTTCTGCGAGGGCAAAGGTCCGTTCCGCTGGGTGGCACTTTCTGGCGATCCTGAAGATATCTATAAAACCGACGCCAAACTGAAAGAGCTGTTCCCGGACAACGCCAATCTTATCAACTGGCTGGATATGGCTCGTGAGCGTATTGCCTTCCAGGGACTCCCGGCGCGTATCTGCTGGCTTGGGCTGGGCGAGCGCCACATTGCCGGTCTGGCATTCAATGAAATGGTGCGCAACGGTGAGCTGAAAGCGCCGGTGGTAATAGGCCGAGACCATCTGGACACCGGCTCGGTGGCTTCACCAAACCGTGAAACCGAATCCATGAAAGACGGCTCCGATGCGGTTTCCGACTGGCCGCTGCTGAACGCTTTGCTTAATACCGCGGGCGGCGCAACGTGGGTCAGCCTGCATCACGGCGGCGGCGTAGGCATGGGCTTCTCGCAACATGCGGGTATGGTTATTGTGGCCGACGGTACTAAAGAAGCGGCTGCCCGTCTTGAACGCGTGCTGTGGAACGACCCGGCTACCGGCGTAATGCGTCATGCGGATGCGGGTTATCAGCAGGCGCAGGAGTGCGCGGAACGCAATCATTTGAATTTGCCGATGCTCTGAAAATCATGCTGCTAAGTGATTAATTCATCACTCAAATAAATTGAAAAACCTCACGGGCAGTGGCGCAGACCGTTGCCCGTTTTGTTTCTAAATCATTCGGAAATTGCTGCAAAAAGTGGCGGAAAACGTCGCTGTTTTACGGCATATTCAAAAGCTTATTCACTGCACGGGGTGCGTAATGGCTTCAGATTTAGCAGTTCCTGATACAGCGTTTGATCACCAGCAACAGCTTTTGAAAAATCTGGCGAGACCGGCGGCACGCTCACTGGGCGTGTACAACGCAGGATTGTCAGCGGAGGTCGTACAGCAAAAATACGGTATTGCCCGTATCGCTAAACTGGCCAGTAATGAGAATCCGCTTGGGGCCAGCCCGCAGGTCGTGGCGGCGTTAGAAGCCGATGCGCAATTGTGTGCAATTTACTCCGACGCCTCAAGTGCCGCTCTGCGCAAGGCGCTGGCGCAGGATACCGGCGTCGATGCCGGTAATATCATTATCGGCAACGGATCCGAAGATATTCTGCATATGCTGGCACTGGCATTTCTCAGCCCCGGCGATCGCGTGGTTACGCTGATCCCGTCATTTGGCCTGCATGAAATATTCCCACGCATGATGGGCGCAGACGTCACGATGGTGGGCGTCAATGCGCAGCAGCAATTCGATGTTGAAGCCTGGGAAACTGCGCTTACCACGCCGGCCAAAATGGTGATTTTCAGCAATCCTTCTAATCCGGTGGGCTGCATGCTTAACCGCGAAGGATTTGCGCGCATTATTGATGCCGCACCGCAAGACTGCGTGCTGGTGATTGATGAAGCCTATTTCGAATATTGCGAAACGGATGCGGACTATCCCGACAGCCTGAGGGTGCTGGCTGAGCAGTCGCGACCATGGATTGTATTACGTACTTTCTCGAAAGCTTATGGTCTGGCGGGTTTGCGGGTCGGCTACGGTCTGGCAAGCCATCCGGAGCTGGTCAGTTTACTGGACCGCGTGCGCACGCCTTTCAACATCAACCGGTCAGCACAGGTAGCGGCAGTGGCGGCGTTGCAGGATAAGCAGCACGTTCGCGACAGCATTGCGCTGGTCACCAGAGAACGTGAAATCATGCAAGCAGACCTCTCTGCGCTCGGTTTCCATGTTGCGCCTTCATACGCTAATTTTTTGTTCTTCGACTGCGGCCGGCCCGCTACCGAACTGGCCGCAGAGCTGCTGACGTGTGGCGTGATTATCAAACCCTGGCGGGAAACGGGTTATGAACAGTGGGTCCGCGTGTCCATCGGCAATGAGCAGGATAACCGTCAGTTTATCGACAGCCTGAAGCGCATTCTGGCGGAGGACGGGGCGTGAAGCGTGCAGTGCTGAATATTGACGACCTACGTCAGCAGGCGAAAAGCATATTGCCGCGTTTTGCCTTCAGCTATGTGGAAGGCGGGACAGATGACGAACAGACGCTGAAAGATAACCGCGAGGTATTTGCCCGCTGGCGGTTTATCCCGCCGGTACTGAACGATTCCAGCCAGCGCGACTTGTCTGTCACGCTTTGCGGTCAGCGGCTTTCTGCACCATTGCTGATCGCACCGACCGGTTATAACGGCATGCTGTGTTTCGGCGCGGATGCAATGCTGGCCCGTACGGCAAAACGCGCCGGAATCGGTTATATCCAGAGCACGGTATCGACGGCATCTATCGAAGAGATTGCTGCACAACAGCTACCCCATCACTGGTTTCAGCTGTATGTCCTGAAAGACAGCACGGTCACGACCAGCCTGCTGGAACGCGCGAAAGCCGCCGGTTGCACCACGCTGGTGGTGTCGGTGGATGCGGTGCATTTCGGCAACCGCGAAAAAGATAAACGTAATTACCGCCGTCCTATGAAGCTATCGCTTGCCAGTATGATAGACGTGGCGCTGCATCCGGGCTGGATATGGCGGACGTTAAAACCGGCGGGAATGCCCGGTTTCGGTAATCTCAAACCCTATGTTCCGGCGGACAAGCAGCGAGGCGCGGGCGGGGCGAGTTATTTCTCAGAGCAGATGGATACCCGGCTGGACTGGGAAACGCTGAGCTGGATCCGCAGCCAGTGGCAGGGTGCGCTGCTGATTAAAGGCATTCTGGCGCCGGAAGATGCGCAGCGGGCTTTTGAAACCGGTGCCGACGGCGTTGTGTTGTCCAATCACGGTGGCCGTCAGCTGGATGGTTCTGTCAGCGCGATGGAAGTGCTACCAGAAATCCGTCAGCTGTGCGGCCCGCAGGCCACAATCCTGATCGACAGTGGTTTTCGCCGTGGAACGGATGTGGTGAAAGCGCTGGCACTGGGGGCGAATGCAGTTCTGCTGGGGCGGCCAATGTTGTATGGCGTTGCCGCTGCCGGTGAAGCGGGCGCACAACGCGCACTGGAGATCATCTTGCAGGAAGTGGACCGCACGATAGCGCAGCTCGGCTGCACGTCGGTTGGTCAGCTGGGCCCGCATTTGTTGCGTCCGCAGCGCTAAGAATACAGTTATTTGTTCATATAAACGCATCCGGAGAATCAGTTATGCAGGCACAGAACATTATTTCCCCGGCGCAAATTCTGCGCGGCCCCGGCGTTATTTCTAAGCTTGGTGATATTTGCGCTTTAATGGGTACGCGAGCGCTGGTGATTGGCGGTCATCGCGGCCTGAGCGCGGCGGGAGATAAAATCCGGCATCAGCTGGAATCCTCAGCGGTCGAGCTGGTGGGCAGCGAGTGGTTTGGTGGCGAAAGCAGTGAGGCGAATATCAGCCGTCTGGCGAAAATCGTGAAAGAGAAAAAGGCAGATATCATCATCGGCGTCGGTGGCGGGAAATCGCTGGATACCTGCAAAGCCGTCGGTGTGGAAACTAGCGTGCCCGTCGTGACGGTACCGACTATCGCTGCTACCTGCGCGGCGGTGACGCCGCTGACCATCCGTTATCACGACGACGGTCATTTCCGTGATTTATTCCCGCTGCCACAGGCACCGGCGGCGGTGATTATCGACAGCGAGATCCTTGCTACCGCTCCGTTACGGTGGCTGGCAGCCGGGCTCGGCGATACGCTGGCGAAATGGTATGAGTTTCGCGCCATTAGCGGGCATCACGGTCAGCTGAGCGGCGTCGCGCGTTCTTCCAGCGCTAACAGCCGGATTTGTTATGACCTGATTGAATCTTACGGCCCCGCAGCCTGCGATGCCGTCCGCGCCGGTAAACCGAATGCCGAACTGGACCAGGTGCTCGACGCGATTTTCATGTTTGCCGGTCTGACATCGCTGATGAGCAGCGGGGCGCACGCCGCCGCGTCTCACGCTATCTATGAGGGTTTTACGGTCTGCGATAAAACCCGTGAATTTGGCCACGGCCTGTTGGTCGGCTTCGGAAATCTGTGTCTTCTGGCGCTGGAAAACCGCAGCGACGAAGAACTCCTCGAAGCCATCAAACTGGCAAAAGCCTGCGCCGTTCCGTTGCGGTTGAGTGAAATTGCTAAGCTTACGACCGATGAACTGGACAGCATTGTGCAGGCGTCATTGCATGCACCGGATATGGCGAATATGCCGGGGGTGGTGACGGCACAAGCGTTATATGCGGCAATTTCTCGGGTGGAGGAGATGGCGGAACGGGGTTAATGCCATTTGGAAATGGCGGAAACTTTCTTTTCAACTTCAACTTCAACTTCAACTTCAAGGGCGTGGGCGTCGGCCCACACCGACTTGGGGGGCGTCCTATCGCCGCCACCCCCCAAGACCCCCCGGGCTCTTTCACTGCATGCTCCGCTCGCTGGCTATGTTTCAGCCACCATTGCGACAGGCTGGAAATCTTGCCGCTTCGCGGTGCCTTCATTTCGGGATTGCAGCCTAAGGTCTGCAACCTCTCACTCAGCAAGCTTTCTGAACCGCCCGCAGCTTTTTAAAAGATAAAGAAAGTAAGGTTGTGAAGTATTAGCCGGAGGCCGGTTCCAAAATTTCGCCGGAGGAGAGGCGCAAAACCGCGCGTCTTTTTGCGCGGGTTGAAGCCCGAACGAAGGGCACCGCGCAGCGGCGGCATTTTGCGGCTGTCACAACGGCTGATGAAACATAGCCAGCGAGCGAAGCGTGCAGTTAAAAAAACGCAGGATTCCAAAGGGTTTCGTTTAAAACCCTTTGGGCCAGTGTGGGCGGCGAGCCCACGGTGTTGACCTTAGGGTGGCCATTCCCGTCAGCGTGCAACGCAAATCGTCTGAATCATACGAGCCCCCCAAGCCACCCGCTGAACTCATCCGTGTCTTCCACCGGTTCACTCCCCAGCATCACTGCAATTGCCAGCCCGAGAGCAGAACTGGTTGGGGTATGGCCGCTGAAACCGCCTGCGCGCAAATCGAGAACCAGCGTCGGGCAGCAGAACATTGCGAGGCGGAAAATCCGCTGCCAGTGCGGCGGCAGCCAGCCACGGCGGGCGAGTTGGGCCAGTAACGGCTGCCAGTATTCTTCGCCTTTATCACGCAAAAATGCCGCACGCAGCGGGGTTAACTGCCAGTTGTGATCAACGAAAAGCGTATCGCCACGGCGCATGACGGTCACTTTGTACAGTTCGCTGCAGCGCGACGGCTCGTACAGCCACAGCGGATGGGCAAAAATGTTGTGGAAGGTGGCTTTGATCTCCGCCAACAGTGCAGGAATATTGCGACCGGCAAAGGCAGGGTCAAAACTCACCAACTGCGGGATTTCCTGATGGGTGTCGTACCAGACGTTGGCGTTGTGTGCGTCACCGTGAGCGGTGATCACCCCGTGATCGGCCAGTGCCGCGGGTGCCAGACGAATACCGGCTTCGGCAAATAATTGGCGCAGACTGTGCTGATACGCCACGCCGTTGATCACCCAGCGCAGGTTGCTCAGCGTTTGCCATTCCAGTTCTTCGTCTTCCAGCCGGAAGGTTTTACCGACATAAAACCGTGCAACGCGGCCACCGAAACCGGCGGTGATCTGCGGATCATCCGGTGATATCAGGCGGTGATGAAACAGCTGATGGATGGGCTCAGCGGCAACCGCGCTCACCGTTGCGGCTTTCAGCGTCGGCAGGGTGTGCGTCAGAATATCCCTGTCGGCCCGGCGCTGGGTTTCTTCAATTTCTTCTTCCTTATCCCACGCCTGTTGCTGCTCAATGTCGCGACAAATGTCCGCCATCCGCCGGTCGTGGCGCAGGGTATACATCAGGATCTGACGTCCCGGTTCGCCGCAGGCGTAGACCGGCACGTCTACGCGGAATCCGCTTTCCCGCAGCAGTTCGGCGTTGTAGTACTCCTCGATGGTTTTGTCTTCGCCTTCCTCATTGTGATATTTGAAAAACAGGGCGCGCCCGTCGTCGAGCGTGACCGTGCCGTTGAGGGAGTTAAGGCTGTACTGGTCGCGGTTGATGGTCAGCGAACCGGCCGCTACGCCAGTTACTTCGCTGATGAGCTGACGTAAAGCGTCAGCCGCCTGCTGCCATTCCCCTGCCTGCACTAACTGGCGCGCCAGCGCGGCCAGTGGTTCACTGCCCGTCATGTTGCTCATCGTTATTGGCCTTTTTTGTTGAGGAGCTCAGTACGTAATGGCGATACCGCCAGTGCGTGGCCGGGGAATCCTTCGTAAAGGGCGAATGCGTGCGCTTTGTCAGCCAGCGGCTGATAGCCTTCACGGGTGACATAACCGACTGAAATGCGTTTCATATAGTCGAAAACGGACAGCGGTCCGACGGTTTTGGCTGCGCCGTTAGTCGGGAGTACCGCGTTCGGCCCGAGAACGAAGTTGCCGAGCGTGATGGGTGTGTAATTCCCCAAAAGAATTTCTCCGGCATTACGGATTTTGCCCATCACGGCCATCGGTTCTTCGGCCAGAATTTCCAGATGTTCCGGCGCGTAGTGATTAACGAATTCAACCGCCGCGATGAAGTCTTCAGTCAGCACTACGCCGCCGTGGGTTCCGCACAAGACAGCCTGCGAGAAACCGGCACGTTTTTCACCGATTTGTGCCCAGTACCCCGGCAGCGCGGCGATGGCTTCTTCAGCCACACGACGGCTGCTGGTAACCAGATAAGCCGAGGAATCCGGGCCATGCTCTGATTCGATGATCAGATCCAGCGCTGCCAGCGCGCCGTCCACGCTGTCATCGGCGAGGATCAGGCTTTCGCTCGGCCCCGCCGGAATGCCGGGATCGATAAGATTAGATAACTGACGTTTAGCCGCCACTACCCACGGGCTGCCGGGGCCGACAATTTTCAGGCATTTGGGCACGGTCTCAGTGCCAAATGCGACCGCCGCCACGCCCTGTGCGCCGCCGCATTTATACACTTCGGTGATGCCGACCAGACGCGCAGCCACCAGCGTCGCGTCATCCACTTTGCCGTCGGGGCCGGGCGGCGTGATCACGATGGCCCGTTTCACTCCCGCGACCACGGCCGGGATGGTGGTCATCAGCAATACACTCGGAAATGACCCTTTGCCGCGCGGCACGTAACAGGCTACCGAATCGATGGGCACATGGCGGTCACCGGCGTAGGCACCGGGGCGGATTTCTTTCATCCACATGTCTTCCGGTTTCTGTGCTTCGTGAAACGCACGGACGTTTTCAACCGCAAAGCGGATCGATTCCACCACCTGCGGATCCAGCCGCTCGAACGCCGTGGCGAATTCGGCATCTTCCGCCATGATGCTCATTTCCGGCGTGGTGACGCCGTCTAACTCCTGTGCGAAACGCAGCAGGGCGGCGTCGCCTTCTGTGCGCACTGCTTCAATAATCGGCGCGACGCGTTCGATGAAAAATGACAAATCGGCTTCAGTGCGTTTGAACAGTTCTGATGGCAGTTCGGATGTGCCGCTCAGATCATGAAAAGTCACGGCTTGAAAAGATTCAGACATGGTAAATCTCCGGTTATCAGGCCAGCGCAGCGCGGGGATGTCCGCTGCGAATTGTATGCAGAACCTGGCGTTGCAGGTCAGTGAATTCAGGGCTGGCAGTCAGTTCTTCACGACGCGGACGCGGCAGCGGTACGTTGAAAGTAGCCTGTATCGTGCCGGGGCCCATCACCACAATGCGGTCAGAAAGATAAACCGCCTCTTCGATATCGTGAGTAACGAACATAACGGTCAGCCGGTGCTGTTCCCAGATACCGGTCAGCAGTTCCTGCATCTGGTGGCGGGTCATGGCGTCGAGTGCGCCAAAGGGTTCATCCATCAGCAGAATTTTCGGGCGATAGGAAAGGGCGCGGGCAATGGCGACGCGCTGTTTCATCCCGCCGGAAAGCTCGGAAGGCCAGGCGTCGGCAAACTGCGTCAGCTGCACCAGTTCGAGATGCTGGCTGGCTTTTTCGCGGCACTCCGCACGACTGAAACCGGCGGCTTTCAGCGCAAACTCAATATTCTGACGGGCAGTCAGCCACGGCAACAGAGTGTACGACTGAAACACCACGCCACGGTCGATGCCCGCGCCGCGAATGGTTTTGCCATCCACCTGCACATCGCCGCTGTCGTAATCTTCCAGACCGGCAGCAATCGACAGCAATGTACTTTTTCCGCAGCCGGAGGTGCCGACGATGGACACAAATTCGTTATCGGCCAGCGTCAGGCTGATATCGTGCAACACTTCGCGCGTCTCTTTACCCACCTGAAAACTTTTATGCAGGTGAGAAATGGTTAATACCGACATCAGGATCGCCTCTTGTTGTAGCGGAACAGGACGCGCTCGAGGGCACGCATGATCTGATCACTGATTAAGCCCAGAACGCCCAGCAGCAGGATGTAACCGATGATGGTATCGGTCTGGAAGAACCGCTGCGAAACCACAATGCGGTAACCGAGACCGGACGTTGAGGCCACCAGTTCAGCCAGCACCAGCCAGGTCCAGGCCCAGCCGAGGCTGATACGCAGGGCGTCCCAGATCCCCGGCATTGCACCCGGTAAAACAATGCGAAAGAGAATTTTACGATCCGGCATACCCAGTGTCCGGCCTAATCCGACGAAATCCACCGGCACGCGTTTCACGGCGTCGATCACCATTAATACCTGCTGGAAGAAGGTGCCTATCCAGATAATCAGGAATTTCTGCACGTCGTCGGTACCGGTCCACAAAATGGTCAGCGGCACGAACGCCACCACCGGCATATAACGGATGAAATCCACCAGCGGTTCGGTCAGCGCTTTGAAAAATCCGTAACAGCCTGCCAGCACGCCAATCACAATCGACATCACCGAAGAAATGGCGAAAGCAATGCTGATGCGGTACAGGCTGCTTTTGATGTCGCTCCACAAAGTACCGTCCTGCGCCAGACTGACCATTTTCAGCCAGACATCGGTCAGTTTCGGCAAAAAGATCGGCGCAATAGCGCCGCTGCGGGTCGCCATTCCCCAGGCCAGAAACAAGATTACGAACAGGGCAACCGCAATACCGACGAACACTTTGCGCGTCGGCAGGCGGCCAATCACCATCAGATTGAGCGGTTTACGACGCGAACTCATGGCAGGCTGTTCACGAAGCTGGCATCAATGACTTCAGCGGCAGTGACGGGGTTGGGGATAAGCCCGGCAGCGGTGGCGGCTTTCAGCACATGGGCAAACGTCTGGTCAGAGAATGAGTGACTGAGCACCTGTTTGTTTTCGGCCAGCGAGTAGTATTTCACGCCGTCAAAAGCGGACTCCAGATCGGCAGGCGTAGCACCCACTGCTTTGGCGATAAGGGCGCGATCTGCGGCGGTATTGGCCTGATAGTGGGTGAGTGCTGCATCCCAGCTTTTGATCAGCGCCGCGATTTGCCCCGGTTTTTCTTTCAGTACGGAATCACGTACCACCAGCACGTCGCCAATCAGGCCGGGATCAGAAGAACCGCTGTAGAGCATTTTCAGTGACGGATCCTGCTTTTTGGCGGCAGATATGTAGGGCTCGTAGGTCACGGCGGCAGTCACGCGTTTGGCGATCAGCGCGCTGCCCGCAGAGTCAGCAGGCATCGGCACCGGTGTGATATCGCTCCATTTCAGGCCTGCGGCGTTGACAGCGCTGTGCAGCAAAATGTCGCTGGTGGTGCCTTCTTCAAAGGCCACCTGTTTGCCTTTCAGATCTTTAAGCGTCGTGATGTCTTTGCCGACCAGCAGGGCGTCGGCAGTTTCACTTTGATCGAGCAGCAACACGACTTTGATCGGTAATCCGGCAGAAACCATCGCCATAGCGGTATGCGTCGCGATGTTGGCACCGTCTATCTGACCGCTGGCCAGCGCGGCGTTGATATCTTTATCTTCAGCGAAGTTAATGATGTCGACTTTTTCCAGTCCCTGCTGTTTAAAAATGCCCTGACTTTGCGCGACGTGCCACTGACCATAACCGAGCCAGGGTTCGATGCCCATTTTGAACGTGCCCGCTTCCGGTGCAGCAGCACAGGCGCCCAGGCTGAAAGTGCCAAGTACGCCGAGACAACAGGCCAGTGCCAGTTTGCTTTTGAAAAAGGCCGTAACAGACTGAGAAGGTGACATAATTTCCTCGCTTGGTGTGGGAAGAGAAAAAGACGGCTAATAAAAATCCTAATGTGCAACCCTGTATAGACAAGCTGATCAAGCAATTACTACGCCACAGTTGAAATTACGGAAGGAATTCAGGCAGGGCCTTGATGTTATACATTTTTAGATATTTGATGAGAAGAACGTTAACGAACTTATAATTAAAAGTGATGACCTGCACCACAATATGACTTTCCCTGCTCTGCAAAGGGGCTGCTGCGGGCAGGTTTGGAAACTGCGGGTGACCGGAAACAGAAATTTTAGGATACGGTCATCCTCAATGGTGAAATGACTTGTTCGTCTTTGTAAGCTGGTGTCAAATCAGGTTATTCATGTCCGGACGGGCAAACCGTTAAACAAAGGAAATACCCATGACTGAACCCCTTCGCGTTGGCCTGGTGGGTTATGGCTTCGCCAGTAAAACCTTTCATTCTCCGTTGATCGACGGCACGCCCGGTCTGGAACTTGCAGTGGTTTCCAGCAGCGATGCCGGTAAAGTTCACGCCGACTGGCCGAACGTCGCGGTGGTGGATTCGCCTGAAAAGCTGTTTGCGGATGCCTCAATCGATCTGGTAGTGATCCCGACGCCCAATACCACGCATTTTCCGCTGGCGAAGCTGGCGCTGGAAGCCGGTAAGCACGTGATCGTGGATAAGCCTTTTACGGTGACGCTGAGCGAAGCCCGCGAGCTGGATGCGCTGGCGCGTGAAAAAGGCAAAGTGCTGTCGGTGTTCCATAACCGCCGCTGGGATTCTGATTTTCTTACGGTCAAAGCGCTGATTGATGAGGGTGCGCTGGGTGATATCGTTTATTTCGAATCCCATTACGACCGCTACAAACCGCAGGTTCAGCAGCGCTGGCGGGAAAGTGAAGCGCCGGGCAGCGGTATCTGGTTCGATTTAGGCTCGCACCTGCTGGATCAGGCGTTACAGTTATTCGGATTGCCTGAAACATTGCAGGCCGATCTGGCCGTGCTGCGTCCCGGCGGGAAAGCGGTGGATTATTTTAACGCCGTGCTGACATATCCGCGCCGCCGCGTGGTGTTGCACAGCACCGTTTATGCAGTGGCGGAAACTGCCCGTTTTATCGTGCAGGGCGAAAAGGGCAGTTACGTGAAATTCGGCCTGGATCCGCAGGAAGACCGTCTGAAAGCGGGCGAACGTCTGCCACAGGCTGACTGGGGTTATGACATGCGTGACGGCGTGATCACCTTGAGTCATGACGGCGTGCTGGCCGAGAAATCATTGCTGACTATTCCGGGCAACTATCCGGCCTATTATGCAGGTGTGCGCGATGCGATTAACGGTCAGGGCGAAAATCCTGTTCCGGTTGCGGACGCTATCTGCGTGATGGAAATGATCGAACTGGGGATGCAATCCTCAGAACAACAGGTGACGCTGAAAGTCATTAAGAACTAACAAGTCGTCTGCGTTTATGGAGTGCCACTGTGGTGACACTTTTATTTTCTTTTTTATTCACTTTGCAAGGAAGGTTCATGTCCTGGTTACAACGTCTGAAAATCGATAAATTTTTGCTGATCCTGGTTTGTGTGGTGCTGGTTGCATCATTCTTCCCCTGTGAAGGGATTTATAAAACCATCTTCACCTATCTGACCACTGCCGCCATCGCATTGCTGTTCTTTATGCACGGGGCGAAGCTGTCACGTGAAGCGATTATGGCGGGGATCAGCCACTGGCGCCTGCATCTGGTAGTGTTTCTCAGCACCTTTGCGCTGTTCCCGCTGCTCGGTCTGGGGATGAAATGGCTGGTGCCAGTCGGCATCCTGACACCGACGTTGTATTACGGTTTTCTGTATCTTTGCGCACTGCCAGCGACCGTGCAGTCGGCGATTGCTTATACGTCTGTGGCGGGCGGGAATATTCCGGCGGCGATTTGCAGCGCGTCGGCTTCCAGTATTCTCGGCGTGTTTCTGTCGCCGGTGCTGGTGGGTCTGCTGATGCACACGCAGGGCGGCACCAACGATACCCTGCACGCGATTGGTTCTATCGTTTTACAGCTGATGGTGCCGTTTATTATCGGGCATCTGTGCCGTCCGCTGATCGGTGCCTGGGTGCAGCGTCATAAAAAAATCGTCAATATTACTGACCGTTCTTCGATACTGTTGGTGGTTTATGTGGCATTCAGCGCTGCCGTGGTTGAAGGGATTTGGCATCAGATCGACGGATGGTCACTGCTGGCGATCCTCTGTTGTTCTATAGTGCTGCTGACGATAGTGCTTATCATCAACACTTACGTGGCGCGGCTGTTTGGTTTCAATACCAAAGATGAAATTACCATAGTGTTCTGCGGCTCGAAGAAGAGTCTGGCGAACGGTATTCCGATGGCGAACGTGCTGTTTCCGGCGGCGGCCGTCGGGGCGATGGTGTTACCGCTGATGATTTTCCACCAGATCCAGCTGATGGTCTGCGCGGTGCTGGCTTCCCGTTACGCCAAACGGGTGGCGCGTGAAGAAGCGGAAGCGGTGGTCAAGAAAGAAGAAGTGAAACCGGTTTAAACGGCACAATAAAAAGAAAAGGGCGGGGATAATCTCCCGCCCTTTTTTGTTGCCTGAAAAACGATTACGCGGACACTTTATCGCGAATGGCCTGCTTCTCAGTTTCAGTCAGGAACGCCATAGTCAGGCCGTTTTTCTGCGCCTGACGAATTTCTTCCTTAGTCAGGCCCGCAGCTGGTGCGGCAACGTTATATTCATTGGCAATCTCGATGCCCTGAACCGCCGGATCATCGGTATTGATTGAAGCCAGTACGCCGTGGCGCAGGAACACGGCCAGCGGGTGGTTTTCGAAAGCGCCGACGGTGCTGGTCTGAATATTGGAGGTCAGGCAGGATTCGATACCAATCTGGTGCTTCGCCAGGAAATCCATCAGTTCAGGGTCTTGCGCGGCTTTCACTCCGTGACCGATACGTTCTGCGCCCAGCTCACGGATAGCCTGCCAGATGCTTTCCGG
Organism: Rahnella ecdela; assembly: GCF_019049625.1. Lineage (GTDB taxonomy): Bacteria > Pseudomonadota > Gammaproteobacteria > Enterobacterales > Enterobacteriaceae > Rahnella > Rahnella ecdela. The sequence continues at coordinate 24,975 of NZ_JAFMOY010000124.1, read as the reverse complement.
ACCTGCTGCTTCACCGGCATGTACGGTAATGCGCCAGCCTGCGTCACGCGCACGGTTGAAATGGCTGAGGAACAAACTGCCCGGAAAACCGAGTTCATCACCGGCCAGATCCAGCGCGGTAATCCCGTCGCGGTGCGCCAGTAAACCTTCCAGCTCCTGCAGGCAGGCGTCTTCACCAAAGGTACGGCTCAGAATACCAATCAGACGCACATCGATATCATGATGTTGCTGACCTTCGCGGATCCCTTCAATCACCGCTTCTACCACGCCCGCAACCGGCAGTTTGTGGTTCATTGCCATGTAGTAAGGGGAGAAACGCAGTTCGGTGTAATGCAGACCGGCACGCGCGGCGTCTTCAACGTTTTCTTTCGCAATACGGCGGCAGGCATCCAGATCGCCCAGCACTTTAACGCCCCAGTCGAGTTTTTGCAGAAAACTGACCAGATCAGGCTCGGTATGCATTACCTGTACGTGCGGACGCAGGGCTTCGAGTTCATTGGCAGGCAAGGTCAGATTAAACTGACGGCCTAAATCGATAATGGTTTGAGCGCGGATGTTGCCATCAAGGTGGCGGTGAATGTCGGTCAGGGGAAGGCGTGTGTCGATCATGGTGTGCACTCATTATTATTGAAATGTGCGGGGCATTATAACGGGAATTTGTTGCGCAACGATAGTGGAAGCTCCTTCCTCTGGGCAAGGAAGGAGCAAAACGGCGAATTAAATGAGAGTTTGTATTGCGCGGATCAAAGCCTGCACACCCGCTTCTACCTTCGACCTCGGGCAGCCGACGTTCAGGCGCAGGAAGCCGTTGCCTTCTTCGCCGTAGGTATAACCTGGCATGATCGCGACTTTTTGATGCTCGATCAGCTCATTTTGCAGCTGTTTGACATCCAGACCCAGCGGACGTAAATCAATCCACGCCAGATAAGTAGATTGTGGCGGTTGCCAGTTCAGCTGCGGGAAGGCGGCATTCAGCTCGTCGGCGACGTAGCGCAGGTTGGCCTGCAGGTATTTGCGCAACGCATCCAGCCACGGTTCGCCGTGGTGATACGCCGCAACGTGAGCGTGAACGGCCAGTACCGCCGGAGAAGATAATCCGTCGCAGGCTTTCAGCTGATGCAGGTAAGCTTCGCGCGGTGCCTTGTGGCTGATCAGCCCGTAAGCGCCGGTCAGCGCAGGGATGTTGAAACTCTTCGAGCCGGACGTCAGTAACGCCCATTCGCCGCACGCCACTTCATTCCACGGCGTATGCTGATTTTCGCCCCAGACCATATCCATGTGGATTTCATCACTGATCACCCGCACGTTGTGGCGTTCACACAGCGCAGCAATCAGCGTCAGTTCTTCGCGCGTCCAGACCTTACCGGTCGGATTGTGCGGGCTGCAAAGCAGGAGTAATGAGCAGGCCGGTTGCGCCAGCAGGCTTTCCAGATGCTCAGCGTCCAGCGACCAGTCGTTGCCGCTTTTGGTCAGCGGACAGGCCAGCATCTGGCGCTGATTGCCGTCCACCACTTTGAAGAAGGCGTCGTAGGCCGGTGTAAATGTCACCACACCGTCACCCGGCTGGCTCCACTGACGGATCAGTTGCGCAACCATGTAAATCACCGACGGGCCATACACCACCATGTCAGTATCGATCTGGCTGTTAAAACGCTGCTGATACCAGTGCGCAACCGCGCCGAGGAAATCTTCATGATGCCAGCGGCTGTAGCCAAGAACGCCATGTTGCAGACGCTTTTGCAGTTCATTGAGAATGCATGGCGCGGCGGGGAAATCCATGTCGGAGATGGTGAAGGGAAGTAAGTCGGCGCTGCCAAAACGGTCGGCGACATAATCCCACTGGGTACACCAGGTGCCGTGACGGTCGGTCACGGTGTCGAAATCAAAAGAAGCTGAGGACATTCGTTTCACTCCCTGAATAAAGCAGAAAAGGGCGACCGGAGTCGCCCTGTTAATCAGAATATTACGCGATGACCGGTTCCGGCGCGCTGTTACTGGCCGCCGTGCGGATCAGATAATCGAGCTCATCTTTCACCGACTGAACCTGCGGGCCTATAACCACCTGCAGGTTGTGCTCGTTGAGATGCACGACACCAATCGCACGGTTCGCTTTCAATGTTGCATCGTCAACCAGTGACATATCCGCAACGGAAAGGCGCAGACGGGTGATGCAGTTATCCAGTGACACGATGTTACCGGCACCTCCCAGTGCGCTCAGGATCACCGGCACGTTGTAGCCCGATTTGCTGGAAGACGGTACGGCGGCAGCCGCTGGCATATTCTCAGATTCACGACCCGGCGTTTTAATATTAAAGCGCGTGATGGAGAAGCGGAAGATAGCGTAGTAAGCCGCGAACCAGATAGCTGCCACCAGCGGCACCAGATACCATTTGGTCGCTGTACCGTGCAGGATACCGAAGACCACGAAATCGATGATGTTGCCGTCAGTATTCCCGATGGTCACGCCCAATACCGACATGATAGTGAAGCCCAGACCGGTCAGCAGTGCGTGGATAACATACAAAACAGGTGCCACGAACAGGAAGAGGAATTCGATCGGTTCAGTTGTTCCGCCAACCACACAAGCCACGACGCCGGAAATCAGCAGGCCTTTAATTTTATGACGGTTTTCAGGTTTCGCACAGTGGTACATCGCCAGTGCTGCACCCGGCAGACCGCCGAGGAAAGCAGGCATTTTGCCCTGAGACAGGAACTGCGTCGCGCTTTCGGAGAAACCATGAGTCGTCGGGCAGGAAAGCTGCGCCTGGAAGATAGTCAGTGCGCCGCTCACTTCACGACCACAAACATCCAGCGTGCCGCCCGCTTCGGTGAAGCGTATCAGGGCAACCAGAATGTGATGCAGACCGAAAGGTAACAGCAGACGTTCACCGGAACCGAAGATCATCGGGCCGAACACGCCAGCATCCTGGATCAGACGGCCAAGACCGTTGATGCCTGCGGCGAAGAAAGGCCAGATAAGAGGAATAATCAAACCGACCAGACCCAGCACGACGGTAGTGACGATAGGAACGAAACGGGTACCGCCGAAGAACGCCAGCGCATCCGGCAGGCGGATGGTGTTGTAACGTTCATGCAGGATATACACGATAATACCGACGATCACCGCGCCCAGAATACCGGTGTCGATAGACTGGATACCGAGGATCATCTGAATGTTGTTGGCTTTCAGAATCGCCGGATCCACTGTCGGCAACGTGCCGTTAGCGGTCAGGAAGAAGTTGATGGCAAGGTTCAGCACCGCGAAACCGACAAAACCGGAAAACGCTGCGACACCTTTGTTTTCACGCGCCATGCCGAGCGGGATAGCGATAGCAAACATCACCGGCAGGAAGCTGAACGCGAACGAACCGACTTTGCTCATCCAGACGAAAATCAGCTGAAGAACCGGGTTACCCAGCGCAGGCAACAACGTAATAACGTCGTGACTGCTGAGTGAACTGCCGATACCGAGCATGATGCCGCAGAACGACAGCAAGGCGACCGGCAACATGAATGTTTTCCCTAAGCTTTGGAAAAATTCCCAAAGTGTAATTTTTTGTTTTTTAGTGGCAGGCATACCCGCTCCCTGAGTTGTTTTATTAGGCTGTGTGTTGATGGCGGCTAAGATAAAACGTTTTACCAAAATAATACGTGTTGTAGTTCACAATATTCAAACCTGCCTGCACCGCAGTGGTGAAATGGAGGTTAAACGTTTTACTCATTAAGTCGAATTAGGTATAACTGTCTGACCACGCTAAATTTTCCTGCGGTAGAATTCAGGAGAATAAAGCGGACGGGATAGGCTCCCGTTTCTTAGAGTTTGATATGAACGACAATGTCTGATGAATCATAAAAAAATAACCATTATCGATGTGGCGCAGCATGCCGGTGTTTCTGTGACCACGGTTTCGCTGGTGCTCAGCGGCAAAGGGCGCATCTCTCAGACCACCGCAGAGCGGGTTAACCGTGCTGTGGATGAACTGGGTTTTGTGCGTAACCGTCAGGCCAGTACGCTGCGCGGCGGTGAATCCGGGGTCGTCGGGCTGATTGTGCGCGATATCTGTGAGCCGTTTTATGCCGAAATGACCGCCGGTCTGAGCGAAATGTTTGAAGCGCAGGGCAAGGTGTTATTTCTGCTGCAAAGCGGTTCAACCGGTAAAGGGCTGATGCGCTGCTTCGAAACCTTACTCACGCATGGCGTAGACGGCATTGTGATTGCCGGTGGGGTGAATTCTGTTGCGGGCCTGAAAGAAAGAGCCGAAGAGCAGGGCGTGCCGCTGGTATGCGCCGCGCGTTCCGGCGGTATCGAAGGCATCGACGTTGTGCGGCCTGATAACATGCTGGCGGCAAAAATGGCCACAGAATATCTGATTAAACACGGCCATAAACAGATTGCTTATCTCGGCGGTGAAAGCCATTCCTTAACCCGCGCCGAGCGGCTCGGTGGCTTTTGCGCCACGCTATTGCAATACGGCCTGCCGTTTCGCAGTGAATGGATTATCGAGTGCGATTATCAGCAAAAAAGCGCTGCCGATGCGGCGGAAACCCTGCTGTCCCATTATCCAAAAATCAGTGCGATTGTTTGCCATAAAGCTTCTGTCGCGCTGGGCGCTTACTTTGGCGTGTTACGCACCGGTGCTGAAGTTGGCGGCGGTGCAGTAGACAGTTTTTATCAGCAGAAAATCGCCCTGATCGGTATGGAAGATGCCCCGGAATCGGAACTGACCGAACCGCCGCTGACGTCGATTGCTAACTCAGCGCGCGAAATTGGCTATGCGACCGCGAGACGGCTGCTGTTAAGGATTGGCGGGCAGAATCTGGAAGCGCAAAACATTATTGTGCCACCATCACTGGTGGAAAGGGCGTCGGCGTAAAAGGGAGGCGGTCATGCTTCCTCCCTTTTAGCTGGAAGCGGATAGTAGAGGTTAATTTCTTAACCCTTACTGCTTACGCACGTATTTTGCGTTAAGAATAATATCTTTGCCTTTCTTCTGCGTCTGACCGCTCAGACTCACCAGATCAGCTGGCGTAATTTCCTGTCCGTCCCAGGCCGTTGCCGGAATATGCGTTTCCATGGTGCCTGTTTTATCGCGGAACGTATAAGAATCCTCACCGTTCTTTTTGATAATATAACCCTGAACGGTCACCCAGTTGACTGACTGAGTATGTTTTATCTTCGCAACATTGTTCTCATGTGTATCTTCTGTGCCGTGCTGACCGCTGTCCTGTTTATGTTGTGGTGGTGCGGACTCATCATTTTTGAATCCGCCGCCGGTCGCTGCCATGGCCTGAGTATTCATGGCGAATGCGGTAAGTAAAATAATAACCCATGATTTCATTGCGGTATCCTCTGCATTATTTCCCGTAATCAAAAGCATGGCAGAAAAAAAACGTTTTTGCAGAAGACAGGCAGGTTCCAGATTATTCCAGAAATCCGCACCTTCTTTTAAATTCCGCTGCTGATATGCATTGGGAGGTCCAATCCTTCAGCAATCGCAGAAGCAAATGCATCAATCGCCGGGATCTGACTGGCCGGCACATTCGGATAGATAAGCCACAGCTGGCTGCGCGGTGCGAAATCTCTCAGGTCATACAGTTCGAGCTGATGGCGCAGCGCGTGGTGTTCAACCAGAGCGCGGGGCATCAGTCCCAGTCCACGGCCTTCGGCGATCAGCGATAACTGCAATGTCGTCCCGAACGCTTCGAGATTGATCAGCAGCGGCAATCCCTGTTCTGTCAGCGCCCGTTGTAACGCGGCGCGAAAACCACACCCTTGCGGATTCAGGATCCATCCGCGCTGATAACAATCTTCCAGTCTTTGCGGCAACGCCTGCGGATCCTTTGGCCCGACGACCACCAGATCCACCGCGCCTAGCGGTTGATTTTCTACGCCGTCCGGAAACTGTTTGCTCAGCGGGAACAGCACGACAGCGGCCTCAAGCTCCTGGCTCTGCACGCGCAATAACAGCTCCTCACCCCAGCCGCTGGATAAACGTGGCTGAATCTCCGGAAACTGCGACGACAGTTTTTTCAGCGCGGGGAGCAGACTGCTTTCGCTCAGGCTTTGTGGCACGGCAAGGCGCAACAGGCCGGACGGCGGGCTGTCAGCAGCCACCAGGTCCGTCAGGGCATCCACTTCGCGCAAGATATGACGACATTGCTGATAAACCCGGTTGCCCATCAGCGTGGGTTTCAGCGGTTTGGTCTGGCGGTTGAGCAGCGCAATGCCCAGTGATTCTTCGAAATTCTGTACGCGGCGGGTAATGGCCGGTTGCGTCAGCCCCAGCTCATCGGCAGCGAGGCGGGTGGATTGCAGGCGTATCACTGCCACAAAAGCAGTCAGGTCTTCAATTTTCATCGGCACTCTTTATTAGCAATCTTTATGGCCATTCTTTTGCCAGAAATCGTCATTGATCAGTCAGGCAGGATAAAACAATTTTAGGTGGGAAGCTGGACCCTGATGCACATTTTTATGTGTGATTTGCATATTAGCTTATCCATAAAATGAATTTTGGTTGTGTTTCGCCGGTGCTAGCCTGTGGTGATAACGATGCTGATGTGACGCTGATGACATAAAGAAAAGAGGAAAGCGATGACAACATTACAGGTAGCGCCGCTGCGGCAGTTTCTGGCGGATTTCACACGTCTGGTGCAGGAACCGCACGGGCAGACAGAAACTCTGGCGCAGGGAAGTCGTCTGCTGGCTGAACTCATCCGTCATGACAACTGGCTGCCGGACGAGTTTGCTCAACCGCATCCTGAGCATTATCAGCAATATCTGTTGTATGCCGATCCGCTTTCGCGATTTTCGGTCGTAAGTTTTGTCTGGGGACCGGGGCAAAAAACGCCCGTTCATGATCACCGGGTCTGGGGATTGATTGGCATGCTGCGTGGTTCAGAAGTCAGTCAGAACTTTGCACGCCATCCCGACGGAACACTGCAACCGGAAGGCAAACCCGTCACTCTGCAACCGGGGGACGTCGAGAAAATTGCGCCGGATGTGCTGGATATCCATCAGGTGAGTAATGTTTACAGCGACCGTGTGTCGGTCAGTATTCATGTGTACGGCGATAATATCGGTGCGGTATCACGGGCGGTTTATCTGCCGGACGGCACTGAGAAAACCTTTATTTCCGGCTATTCCGGTTCCTATCTTCCCAATATCTGGGATCTGTCCAAAGAGAAAACCCATGACTGATTTGCATTCGTGGCCATTGCGCCATTTTTCCGAGCTGCATAATGCCCTGCGTGTAGGGCACGAAGTCGCCCTGGTTGATGTGCGTGAGGAAGCGGCATTTGCCACCGGACATCCGCTGTTTGCGGCCAATCTTTCGCTGTCAAAGCTGGAACTGGAAGTGCTGGATCGTATTCCCAATCGCCGCACGGCCATTATTTTGTACGATAACGGCGAGTTTTACGATGCGGCTCGTGGTGAGCGTAAAGCGGTGCGTGCCGCAGAATTTCTGAAATCGCAGGGCTATCAGAATATCGCTTTGCTGGCAGGTGACCTTGCTGGCTGGCGCGAAGCGGGCGGCGAAATCTTTATTGATGTAAACGCACCGAGTAAAGCCTTTGGTGAATGGGTGGAACATCATTACCACACGCCGTCGCTGAGTGCAGAACAAGTGCTGGCGCTGCAACAGCAGGGGGCAAACATTGCGGTGCTGGATGTTCGTCGCTTTGATGAGTTTCAGGCCATGAGTATTCCCGGCGGCGTCAGCGTTCCGGGCGGCGAACTGGCGCTGCGTATCCGCGATGTGGTGCCGGATGAAAAAACACATATTGTCATCAACTGCGCCGGACGAACCCGCAGCATTATCGGCACGCAGTCGCTGATCAATGCCGGTGTGACTCAGCCGGTGACGGCCTTACGTAACGGAACCATTGGCTGGACGCTGGCCGGTCAGACCCTGGCGCACAATCAGGTGGCGCATTTTCCTGACCTTAGCGAAAGCGCCAGGGTATTTGCTCTGAAAGGCGCGCAGGCACTGGCGATTCGGGCTGGTGTTCATTATGTGACGTTGTCACAAGTCCTCGACTGGCAGCGCGATGATACACGGACGTTGTATCTGTTTGATGTGCGCACAGCCGACGAATTCCGTGCTGGTCATCTGGCGGGTTCACGTCATGTCGCAGGCGGTCAGTTGGTTCAGGAAACCGATCACACGGCGACCGTGCGCGGTGCGCGCATCGTGCTGGTGGATAATGACGGTGTACGTGCGCGCATGACAGCCTCGTGGCTGGCGCAGATGAACTGGGAAGTGTATGTGGCTGATGTTCAGCCGGATAATCTGACAGAGCAGGGTGACTGGCAGGCGCAGGTGACTCCGGCTCCGGCAGTGGAATCCGTTAAACCGGATCAACTGCTGAACTGGCTGAGCGACGAAAACACCGGCGTTATTGATCTCACCACCAGCGCCAACTTCCTCAACCGGCGTATTCCCGGCGCAATCTGGACGACACGCGCCAATATCCCGCAGATCATCGCCGCACAGCCTGATAAACAACGGTGGGTGATCACCTGTACCAGCGGGTTACTGGCACGTTACGCTGTCACGGAAGTGGCTGCGCTGACAGGTAAAGAGGTGTATTTGCTGGAAAAAGGCACGGTCGGCTGGATTGCGGCTGGCTTACCTCTGGAGCGCGGCAAATCGGCGTATCTGGACAATGTGCAAGATCGCTATAAGCGTCCGTATGAAGGGACAAATGTCAGCCCGCAGGCCATGCAGGATTATCTCGACTGGGAATATGGTTTGGTGGCGCAGCTGGAGAAGGACGGGACACACGGTTTTAAGTTATTAGCGGGTTAGGTTGAACGCTGTGGCCTCTGCGTGAGGAACGCAGAGGCTCTGTTAATGCTTAACGACGGCCACGCGGATGGGTGCGGGCAGTCCAGTCATAGGTTGCGGAGGTACTTGGCACGGCTTTATTACGACGCTTTTCAGCGCGGGCTTTAGCTGCCACTTTTTCTTTTTCTGCCATCAGTGTGTCGATGTAATCATCTTTGATTCGGTTATTTTCCGAATTCGTCAGTTCACGGCCCTTTGCTTTGCGGGCTTTATCCAGCAGAGTTTTCAGCTCACGCTGCTCGCTTTCCGTCATATCTTGTTGAGTCAGTCTTTTCATGGTTACTGCATCCTGTGAGGAAAGTGGCTACCAGTGTAGTCGAATTACGCCCCGGAGTCGCTGCGGGCGCTGACTTTATCTCTGCGGATGTTCCCTCCCTGCGCATTGCGACATTAATCGATAATCATTATCATCTCAGCCTTTGTTATTGATCCCGATATTCTTGATCTGTTCCTGAGGTGTTATGCGCAAATTTAGTACGTCACTGTGGGTTTCCTGCCTGTTGTTTGCCGGACAAGGCTTTGCAGGACTGGCGCAGGCCAGAACGGTAACGGATATTACTCACCGCACGGTGGAAGTGCCGGATAAACCGCAGCGTATCGTGTTAGGTGAGAGCCGGATGCTTTATACGCTGGCACTGGTTCAGGACGGCAATCCGGCGCAGCACGTGGTGGGCTGGCCGGGAGACATGGCGCAGCTCGATGCGCAGAGCTGGGCGATGTACGTGAAAGCGTTTGGGCAAATTGCCGACATTCCGCTGCTCGGTCAGAACAATTACACGCAGATCAATGCCGAGAAGGTCATTGCGCTCAAACCAGATCTGGTGATCCTGCCGGTTTATGCCAAAAAACAAAGCGACCGTGACCAGATGGAGATTGCTCTGACGAATGCTAAGATCCCGGTGATCTACGTCGATCTGCGCGTTGATCAACTGCATAACACGATCCCCAGCGTGAAGTTACTGGGAGATGTGCTGAACAATCCGCAAAAAGCAGCGCGCTTTATTGCTTTTTATCAGCAGCATATGGAGCGGATCCGCGAGCGTATTGCCGCTTTTCAGGGGAAGCGTACGACCATCATGTTGCAGCTGCATCTTGGCAGGCGTGAGGGATGCTGTACGACCGTTTCACACGGAAATCTGGCCGATTTGCTGGCGTTCGCGGGCGGAGATAACATTGCCAAAGGCGCTTTTGCAGGGGTTTACGGTGACCTGAATGCCGAGAAAGTGATCATGGCGGATCCGGATGTATATATCACCACCGGCATGGCGGGCCCGGAAGGGAAGCGGGTGTCTAATCTGATGCTGGGACCGCAGGTGACGCAACAGCAGGCAGAGCAGAGTTTCCGCGAGGTGATGGATAATCAGCCGGTGTTATCGACGCTGAAAGCCGTGCGGGAAGGGCGTGCGTACAGCGTCTGGCATAACTTCTACCTGAGCCCTTATCATATGGTGGATGTGGAAGTGTTTGCGAAAACAATGTATCCGCAGTTATTCGCTGATGTGGATCCGCAACAGACGATGAAAGATCTGTATACCCAATTCCTGCCGATCCCTTACGGAGGCACCTACTGGGCGACGCTGCCTGCAAAACCGGCTAAGTAATGTCATTAAATAACCGGCACATTTCAGTGCCGGCTTGCTTTGCGAACACAGTTTTAGAAGTCAATAACCTTAGAAATCAACGGCGGCGGACAGCACCACGTTGCGCGGTTCACCTTCAATGACCCGCAAGTTACCGGCGCTGGAAGAGTAATACTCTTTGTCGAACAGGTTGTTCACGTTCAGTTTGATCTGAGTATGTTTACCCAGCAGCTGATTATCCCAGGCGACAAACGCATCTGCGACGGTGTAATCCGGCATGGTGAAGCTGTTTTCCGGATCGCCCGCACGGCTGCCCACATAACGCGCACCGCCACCTACACGAAAATCTCCCGGTAAAATCTGCCAGCGCATCGTATGGCTCAGATACAGGCTGCCCATATTGGTCGGCGCATTGACCAGACGGTTGCCGACGTTTGATTTGTTGACGTTATCTTCGGTGATTTCAGTTTTGTCGTAGCTGTAGTTAGCCGTGATATTCCAGTCCTGAGCAATTTCTCCGTTCATCTCCAGCTCCGCGCCGGTAGACCGGGCTTTCGGAATATTGCGCGTCACGCCATTGATATAGACCGACATATCTTCTTCATCAATGCGATACACCGCCAGCGTAGCGTCCAGACGCGGCGAAATCTGCCATTTGGTGCCCACTTCATACGTCGTGCCCAGCTCCGGTTTCGCTACATTGCCGTCATCGTCGGTATCCGTGGAAGGGGTGAACGACTTGCTGTAGTTGGCGTAAAACGACAAATCATCGGTCATTTTGTAAACCACACCGATCTGCGGCAGGAACTTGTTATCGGTATCGTCCAGACTTTGCGTCGGCGTCACAAATCCCGACGTCTGTTTCTGGTTGTAGTGCTGATAACGGCCACCAACCACACCGATCCATTTATCCGTCAGATGGATACTGTCTTTCAGATAAACCGATTTATTGTAGAGCGTATTGCGCAGATTACTGTTGCTGTCTGAATAGGTACTGCTGTTGGTGATAGGCTCAACGCCATACACCGGATCGTACATATTGAAGGTGCTGAAGGTTTTCCCGCGATAGGAATACTGTTTATAGGTTTCGTTTTTCTCGTAATCGACGCCAATTAGCAGGTCATTCATCATGCCGAAAATTTCCTGATTACCGATCCAGTCCCATGACGTATAGCTGGTCTGATGGTTAAACCCGCGGTTGGCATCGGCCCGGCGGGTAACAGCACCGGTTTCGGTATTCACAGCGGTGGCGCGGACCTCATTGCTGTCGTAACGGCGTTGCTGCCAGGCGTAGGTCAGACGGGTTTTCCAGTCATCACTCACCTGGTATTCCCAGCTGGTATTCAGCCGTTTAGTTTTGCCCCAGGCATGGTTGGCCAGTTCATCAAGACGGCGGTTATACGGAATATTCACCGGTTTGCCGTTAATGAACGCTGTGCCGCGGTCGTAAGGCACGTCGTATTTATATTCCTGATAGCTGACATTGAAACTGGCTTTATCGCCATACCAGCTCAGTGAAGGTGCAAGAAGGGTATGTGAATCACTGCCGAAATTGCGCCAGTAATCTTCGTACTGTCGCTCTGCAATCATACGAAACGCGAAACCGTTACCGAGCGGGCCGGTCACATCCAGCGTGCCCGCGCCGCCACCAAATCCACCCGTACGACCACTGACCCGGGTGTTCCATTCGTACTGCGGTTTTTTACTGATCATGTTGATCACGCCGCCCGGATTTTGGATCCCATAAAGCAGGGACGCCGATCCCTTCAGCACTTCAATATGATCGATGGTTGAATCAAAGCCCAGCCCCTGATTACTGCGCACGCCGTCAATCAGGATTGAGCCGTCGCTGTTGGCACCAAAGCCGCGTTTTACAAAGCCATCTTCGGTGCCGCCCAGCGTATTGCCCTGAGTGACGCCGCTGACGAACTTCATCGCATCATCCAGCGAGGTGACGTCGTAATCCCGGATCATGGATTGCGTGACTACGCTGACCGATTGCGGCGTTTCATTGAGCGGTGTATCGCTTTTGCTGGCGGTTGAGCTTTGTGTAGCGCTGTAGTCGGTCGTGTCCAGGCTGTCGGTTTGCCCGTTAACGATAATTGATTCTTCAGATGCTGGCGCAGCGGCCAGAAGGGGTGTGCAGTGGAGAATAGCGAGTGCGAGTACGGATTTTTTCAATCCGCAGACAGTCCTGCGTGGGGCTGTAGTTGATGACATGTGAATATTTCCCTGAGAAAAAAAGCAATTAATGCAAATGATAACGGTTTGCATTTTAATTCGCGTTTTGACAAAGGGAAGTAATATCCGATGTTTTATTACTTACAAATAGGTAACCCTCCCCGAAGACAGGGAGGGAAACACTTAATCGACGGTGGAATACTTCACATAATGGTTGGAACAGTTGAAGTGCGCGACATAACTCAGCGTGCCATTCGGGCCTTTCGCGCTGAAGGGGATGTTGTAAGTCCCTTTGTCTTCTTTCACATCATCGCTGATAAAGTTCAGAACCGGCACGGACGTACCCATATTGTCTTTATCATTACCCCAGTTCGGGATGCGGTTTTCCATGTAGTCACGGGTCACGGTATCAATGGCGTTGTCTTTGGTTATCTGCGCACATGCGCCTTCGCTTGAACGCTGCATCCACCACGGGTAAACATAGACAGAACCCAGCATCACAACCATCAATACGAAAATGACTGAAATGATCCCGATTAAAACGACTTTACTCATAATGCTTGCTACTCCTGATAATTATCAGTCAAATCATAAGCTGCCCGGATAATTCGCGGTCACTCCCGGACACGAAAGCGCGTATGTTACGCCACTTAGTCAGCATTGGTTAAGTAATATCAGCCTTTCTGTTGCATTCGCTTACAGAACCCACTATCGCAGCAAAGACCTGTGATGTTAGCCTTTTTACATTATTGATTGTTCACGCAAGGAGTAAGGCATGAGTCAGCAAACCTTTTCGCAACAACCTGTCGTCGCAGTGCTGGGACTGGGCGCAATGGGGCATGCATTTGCCGCAAACCTGCTTAAAAAAGGATTCGCTACCCGCGTGTGGAACCGCACGCCTTCCCGTGGTGATGATTTAGTGGAAGCTGGCGCGGTGCGGGGTCAGACGCCGCGTGAGGCCTCACAAGGCGCGGATGTGGTGATCACCATGCTGTCTGACGCGGCAACGTCGCTGGAGGTTTATCAGGGCGATAATGGTTTGCTCGCTGGCCTGAAACAGGGCGGGATTATCGCGCAGATGGGCACGCTTGGCGTGGAGGGTACCGAATCGCTGATAGCGCTGATTAAGGCGCAGCGTCCGGATGTTGTGTTCTTTGACGCACCGGTTTCCGGCACCAAAGCCCCCGCAGAACAGGCACAGATTGTGGTGCTGGCCAGCGGCGATCGTGAAAAGGGCGCGGCAATTGAGCCGGTTTTTGCCGCGATTTCTAAAGCCACCAAATGGTTGGGCGAAGCGGGTCGTGCCTCAAAAATGAAGCTGGTCGTTAATGCCTGGCTGATTGCCATGATGGAAGGGATTGCGGAAAGCACGCAACTGGCAGAAGAACTGGGATTCACTACCGATGACCTGTGGAATGTGCTGGAAGGTGGCCCGCTGGCTGCGCCTTATATCAAAGGCAAAATGGAGATGTTCAAAAGCGGCGATTATACTCCGCAGATGCAACTGACCTGGGCGCTGAAAGATATCAATCTGGCCATTGAAGCGGGCAGCAAGCTTGAATTACCGGTGATGAAACGCATCAGTCAGACCTGGCAGGGTGCCGTTGATGGCGGTTATGGCGACAAGGATCTGGCAGTGGTTTATCGTTACCTTGGCAGCAAATCTTCTCAATAAATCCCCGAAACAACTTCATCACTGGCTCACGGATGAGCCGGTAATTCCTGCGTTTTTCAGCTGTATTCGTTAATTTTTCATAACCCTGCAATATAAACCAGACCATCTGGCTATTGGTCAGCTGTTCAGACGTTGTGATAGCGTTGAGCCTTGTTCCTGTCATTACGGAGTGCGCAATGAGCCAGAATGCTACCTCTATTCCCCTGATTGACTTCAGCCAGTTTTCGGGTTCCCCGGATCAGCGCGAAGCGTTTCTCTCACAATTGCGTTATGCCGCCCGTGAAATTGGTTTCTTCTACCTTAAAAATCACGGTGTTGATGCGCAGTTGCTGAGTGATGTGCAACGGGTATCACGTGAATTTTTTGCGCTGCCCGAAGAAGATAAACTCTCTGTAGCGATGATCCACTCCTCACATTTTCGCGGCTATAACCGGGCTGCCTCGGAAATCACTCGCGGTCAGCCGGACTGGCGCGAACAGTTTGATCTCGGTGCCGAACGCCCGACACTGCCGGTCAGCGATAACACACCGGCCTGGGCGAGATTGCAGGGGCCGAATCAGTGGCCCGCTGCACTGCCGGAACTGCGGCCGTTACTGCTGCACTGGCAGCAGGAAATGACGGCGATGTCATTGCGTCTTTTGCGCGCTTTTGCGCTGGCGCTGAGACTGCCGGAAGACGCGTTCGATCCGCTTTACGGCGAAAAACCTAACGAGCACATCAAGCTTATCCGTTATCCGGGACGTGCAGAGGGCAGCGGAAATCAGGGCGTGGGCGCGCATAAGGATTCCGGATTTCTCAGCTTTTTACTTCAGGATGAGCAACGCGGGTTGCAGGTTGAGGTTGAGGAGAATCAGTGGGTGGAGGCTTTGCCGGTGCCGGGTACGCTGGTGGTGAATATCGGCGAACTGCTTGAGCTGGCGACTAACGGTTATCTGCGCGCTACCGTGCATCGCGTGATTTCGCCGCCAGCCGGAGAAGAACGGTTATCGCTGGCGTTTTTCCTTGGCGCTCAGCTGGACGCCGTGGTGCCACTGTTTCCGCTGCCTGACGCGCTGGCAAATGAAGCGCGCGGCGAGGCCAGTGATCCGCTCAATCCGTTATTTCGCGACGTGGGTTTCAACTACCTGAAAGGGCGGCTGCGCTCACATCCTGATGTGGCGCAGCGCTATTATGCGGATATTACCGGCTGAATTTTCAGGCTTAGCTTTCAGGTGCCTGTGACGTATCAACGCTGACGACGGTCGACATTCCGGGGCGCAGCTGTGAACTTTGCGCCTGTCCGGGTTCCAGTTCGATACGCACCGCAATTCGTTGCGAAATCTTGGTGAAATTGCCCGTCGCGTTGTCGGCTTTCAGCACGCTGAATTCTGAACCCGCCGCCGGAGCAATCCTCACCACATGGCCTTTAAACGTGCGATCGTTGAGGGCATCGACGGTGAATGACGCCGGTGTGCCGACCGCCATACC
Organism: Rahnella ecdela; assembly: GCF_019049625.1. Lineage (GTDB taxonomy): Bacteria > Pseudomonadota > Gammaproteobacteria > Enterobacterales > Enterobacteriaceae > Rahnella > Rahnella ecdela. The sequence goes on along the minus strand of NZ_JAFMOY010000124.1, from coordinate 9,223 downwards.
TGCCAGCTGGCGCTCTTTGAAATTCGCGGTCACCCAGACAATTTTCGGCGTGATCGAGGTGAGCTGCGTACCAGCGCTGACGTATTGCCCGAGCCGCGCACTGACTTCACCCAGTTGTCCGTCCGAAGGCGCCACAATCTGTGTATGTTGCAGATTGATTTGCGCCACTTCCACTTTGGCCTGCGCGGCTTTTAAGGCCGCCGCCAGCGACGCTTTGTTGGCATCCACCAGTGCCAGACTTTGGCGGGCGATATTCACCGATGCGCGGGCTTTGGCCACGTTGGCCTGAGCGGTCAGCAATGCGGCATGAAGTTCATCGCCGGTAGTTTTGGAAACCAGACCTTTCTCCAGCAGAGGCCCGTTACGGCCGGTATCCAGCGTCGCTTTACTTTGCATCGCCTGCGCACTTTGCAGTTCTGCTTCTGCCAGTTGCAAGCTGGCCGCGCTGGAAGCCCGGTTTTGCTCGAAGTTCTGCAACGTCACCTCAGCCTGCGCTGCCGCGGCCTGTGCCTGCAAAAACTCCTGCCGGTAGGTACTGTCGTCGATAACAAACAGCACGTCGCCTTTCTTAACCGGCATAAAATCCTGCACCTTCACATCCGTGATATAGCCGGAAACCTGCGGGCTGAGGAGGGTGACATTACCGCGAACGTAGGCGTTGTCCGTCGATTCGATCTGAGAATTGAAGGGAAATAACCGCCAGCTGTATAACACAATCATGACCCCGATAATCCCGAGGCAAAGCACCACAATAATGGATGGATAACGAAATATATTTTTCATCAGTTTTTCCGCTTCACTCTTTTTGGTTCATCAGCCAAAGCCCATTGTTTATGCAACAGCCTCAGCGGCTGCGCGTTTTTTTGTCTGGATATTTCCGACCCAGATATGCGCACACAGGATGGCAAAACATCCCAACGACATATAAAAAACCATGCTGAAAACATCGTTGTAAGCCAGTAAACCCGCCTGCTGCGTCACTTTTTGACTCAACAGTGCCAGACCTTCAGCATTAAGTTGGGTACCGTCTGTTAAGGCTGGTTTCAGCAGATGGCTGTATTGCGCAATGCGTTCGGCCACCAGCGGATTTTGCAAATTGATATGTTCCACCAGCGCGGCGGAGTGGAACTTTTCACGTAGGATCTGAATGGTACCGAGGAATGCGCTGCCCACCTGCGCACCGACGTTTTGCGTCGAGAGAAACACCAGCACAAAACTGATGATCTGACTTTGCCCGTACTGTAACGCGCGGATAAACCCGAGCCACAATGAGGTCGGCAGGAAGATGGCACCGGCAAAGGCGATCATTCCTTGTGTCAGATAAAACTGTTCGGGGCGGGTATCGACGGTCGAACCGGCATCCATCAGCGAGGCAATGCCTATCAGCGCAATCGAAAACAGGTGGATGTAAACGATCCGGTTAGCTTTATGAATGATGCTTACCACGACCAGCCCGGCAAACGTTGCCGCCAGGATCACCAGAAAAAGCGTCACCAGCTGATCGTTAATCAGGCCAACCAGATTCAGAAAACCCACCATACCGGTGGTCTGCTCTGACAGCAGCATTCGCACGAACAACATGGAACCGGTAAACAGCAACATTTCCGGCGTCATCAGCCAGCGCAAATCGATGATCGGATTCTTACGTTTCAGTTCGACCATAAAGGAGAGCGTGAGGGCGATAATACCGACCACCAGCACTTCGCCAATCCAGTCTTTTTCGTGCCACCAGTAATAGCGGCCCATGGTCAGAACCACCGACATACAAGCTACGGCGGTGGCGATCAGCGGATAACTTATCCAGTCCGTACGCTCGAAGACCTTCACACGCGGGGGATGGGTCAGAGGCAAAATCCAGATAATCGCCAGGCAGATCAGCGAAAGGCCGGATTCCAGCGTAGTCAGCTGATGCCAGTGCCCGAGATCAAGCAGATGCGGCGAAATAATACGTGAAACCGGCAGAGCAATCTGACTCCCCGCCAGCCCAAAACATAATCCGGCGGTCAGCTTTTTAGCGGGCGGGAAGATTTCAAACATATAAAACAGGGCCAGCGGGCCGAGTGAGGCCATCGCAAAACCCATCACCGCACGCACAGCCAGTGCGGTCTGGAAATCATGCGTGAAAGTTTGTGCCATAGACGCGACGGCAAAAAACAGCAGCCCGTACTCCCCGAAGCGCCGGAAACCAAACTGCGTGCGGATTTTATAAAGCAAGATCGTGCCGGTCACGCTGGTCGCCGTATAGGCCGCCACCAGCCAGTAACTTTCAACGTTGGAAATGCCCAGCGAGCCCTGAATTCCCGGCAGATTTGAACTGACCAGATTAATGCCCAGCCCCTGCGTCATTCCGATAATCAGGGATGCCAGCGCATAAACCACAATCCGCAGACGCGGATATTGCAAAAGCGATGTACTGACCTGAACCGCAAAAGGATGATGTGTTGACGGCGGAACCGGCGGTACTGTTTCGGTTTCCGGTGGATCTGTTTGTTGTGATGCATCCCGTGTTGATAATTCACCAGCATCCTGCCGGACATCTGAATCAGAACGCGTCGTCATCGTTATGCCTTGTAAGTCATTACCCAACTAGTTTGTAGCTTGCTACATAATGTAATGAGACGTGTCATAGGTGTCTAGTTCATTTATTCATATCGGTGATATTTACAAATGCAAATAACGAAAAAACTAATCAGTAACAACAGTGATTAATCAGAAAAGAGGGGGGGGATAACCGGGGGGAAGCAAAACGCCACTTACAGTGCGGCGATATTGGCTGTGATACAGGCGAGAACGTCGCGAGCGATATCTACGTTTTCCGGCGGAATGCCTTCCATCACGCGGATAAGAATATCATCGGTCATGCTGCGAACCTGATTAGCAAGTTCGGTACCGGCTTCTGTCAGCGTAATGTCTTTTGAACGGCGATCCGTTTCACCAGGGCAACGTTCGAGCAGACCCAGTTCTGCCAGACTGTCGAACAGGCGGATAGCTGTCGGGTGTTCAACTTCCAGCAGCGCGGTGAGTTCGCCCTGCGGCAGGCGGCCGTTGGCGGCTTCCAGATGTAATAACACCTGGCCACGGGCCAGAGTCAGGCCAATAGTTTTGAACCGGGCATCACAATAGGTGCGCAACTGGCGACCAATATGGATGGTTTCCGGTAAGAAACGAACGGCAGGAGAGGTTGCTTCCGGGCGGCGGCGTAATGTGGTCAAAGGTTCCTCACTGTCGGAGCGTAAGCAGGTTTTTAGTCGCGTCAGAGTAGCACGATGGGCAACATTTACCAGAAAAGGGAGGCGGCTGTTAACATTTTGAGACAAGTGGAAGCAGGATCTAAGCAAAGTATTCAAAAACTATTTATTCTCACAGGAAGACTTTTTTCATTATTACTTTTATCCCTCTGACGGAGAATATCGATGCAACCTGTCATCAACATGATCACACTTGGCGTTAAAGATTTAGCCGTCGCCACCGAGTTTTATCAGCACGGACTGGGCTTCCCGAAAGTGGTAATCGATTCAGACGGTGTCAGTTTCTTCGAATTAGCCGGTGCCTGGTTATCATTATTCCCGTGGGAAGAGCTGGCAAAGGATGCAGAGGTCAGCGCTGACGGGCACGGATTTCGGGGTATGGCACTGGCACAAACCGTCGCCAGTGAAGCTAAAGTGGATGCCGTATTAGCGCAGGCGGTGAGAGCGGGTGGCAAACTGGTTAAACCGGGGCAAAAAGTATTCTGGGGCGGATATTCCGGTTATTTCGCCGATCCGGACGGACATCTGTGGGAAATTGCCTATAACCCGTTCATGAAGATTGGCCCTCAGGAAGCATGATTTTCGTGTCCCCGGTGCTCTTAAGTGTCGGGGAGTTTTGCATTGAACTGCGATCCTGCTTCCAGTTTTTTAATTAAGTGATTTTTTTGCCACTTCTCACTGTTTTTTGGCCTTCACGCAAAGGTACAGCCGCCGCTCTCTCCTTAGACTCACCCTCAACGGGTTATTCACAGCTGAGGAAAAACAATGCGCAATTCACGACCGCTTAATGCTGCCTTATTCGGGATAGGGCTGAACACGTACTGGCCACAATTTACCGGACTGGAAGTGCGCCTGACCGGCTATCTCGGCCAAATTGAACAGAAACTGGCTTCGCCAGATATCATGATTCATAACGGCGGTCTGGTCGACAGCGTGGAAAAAAGTGATGCACTGGCCAGCGAGCTGAGGCAGATTTCCCCTGACGTCATTATTATCGCCATCAGCACTTATGCACTGAGTTCAACGGTGCTGCCGCTGGTGCAGCAATTTCAGATTCCGGTGCTGATACTCGCACTTCAGCCAGAACGTAATCTTCCGTATCAGATTATCCGCGAAATGAGCGACCGTGGGGCGCGCACCGGGGAATGGTTGGCACATTGTCAGGCATGCAGCGCACCGGAGCTGGCCAATGTATTTAACCGCGCGGGTATCGCTTACGAGATGATCGTCGGCGCGCTAAATAACGACCCGTATGTCTGGCTGCAAACACAGCAATGGCTGAACGCGATGACGGTGAAAATTCAGCTGAGTAAAAGTACCGTAGGTGTGCTGGGGCATTATTACAATGGCATGGTGGATGTGTATTCCAACATGACCAATCTTTCGTCCAGATTGGGTGTCCGCTTCAAACCTCTCGAAATGTGTGAGCTGAACAGTTTGCGAGAACAGGTCAGCGACATGCAACGTGAAGCAAAACAGCAGGAAATCGCGGAAAGTCTCCGCACTGATGCGAGTTGCGATAAATCCGAGCTCGAAAGGGCAGTGACAACCGCCGTCGCGCTGGATCAGCTGGTCGGGAATAACGGACTCGATGCGCTGGCCTATTACTATGAAGGGGCGCCGGGCAATGCTTACGAGAACATCGTGACGTCGGTAATCCTTGGTAATACGCTGCTGACGGGGCGAAATATTCCTGTTGCCGGGGAATATGAAATCAAGAACGTTATCGCGATGAAAATCATGTCGCTGCTTGGGGCGGGCGGATCATTCTCAGAACCCTATGGCATTGATTTTGATGATGACGTTGTTCTGTGGGGCCACGACGGTCCGGCTCATCCTCTGATGGCAGAAGGTGACGTGAAGCTGGTTCCTTTGCCTGTCTATCACGGCAAACCGGGCAAGGGGATTTCGATTCAGATGAGTGTCCGCAAAGGGCCGGTAACTTTCCTTTCGGTTATCGAAGACGTTAATAACCAGGTGATTTTACAATACGCTGAAGGGGAGTCTGTCGAAGGTGAAATCCTGGATATCGGGAACACCAACAGCCGTTACCGTTTCCCGTTATCCGCGAGAGATTTTACCAAAGACTGGTCGTGCGGAGGGGCTGCTCATCACTGTGCAATAGGGATAGGGCATCAGGGCGACATCATAGAAAAACTGGCGACTTTACTGGGCGTGGTCGCACGGCGGATTTGTTAAAGAGATAATATTAGTTACAACATACAAAGTATCCCTTTAACTATTAAGAGTGTCTGTAAGAACTGTAAAAAACACCGCCTTTCGGCGGTGTCTGTCATATTTCTGGCAGGAAAAGGGGGTTATAAACCACGTTTTTCCATCAGGAGAGCCAGATCGACCAGGCGATTTGAGAAGCCCCATTCGTTGTCATACCAGGCCAGAATCTTCACCAGTTTGCCGCCAATCACCAGCGTCGAAAGCCCGTCAACGATAGATGAGCGCGGGTCACCGCGATAGTCACTGGAAACCAGAGGTTCTTCGCTGTAACCGAGTATTCCTTTCAGCGGACCAGATTCAGACGCCTTGCGGAAAGCGGCGTTGATTTCCTCAACGGTAGCTTCACGTTTCAGATTCACTGTTAAGTCAACGATGGAAACCACAGGGACCGGCACACGTAATGAATAACCGGTCATACGACCATCCAGTTCCGGGATCACTTTACCTATAGCTTTTGCCGCGCCGCTGGAATAAGGGACAATCGACACAGCCGCCGCACGGGCGCCTCGTAAATCTTTTTCCGGCTGGTCATGCAGCGCCTGACTGTTGGTGTAAGCATGTGTGGTATTCATCAGACCATGTTCAATGCCGAATGTCTGATGCAAAACCTGCGCCGCGGGAGCCAGACCGTTAGTGGTACAGCTGCCGTTACTGACGACTTTATGTTTTGCCGGGTCATACTGGCCATCATTTACACCCATCACAATCGTGATGTCGTCGTTTTTGGCCGGAGCAGAAATGATGACGCGTTTAGCTCCGCCTTTGGTGATATGAACTTCCGCTTTTTCTTTTTCAGTGAAGAAACCGGTGGCCTCGATGACGATGTCAACGCCCACACTGCTCCACGGAATCGCTGCGGGATCTCTCTCAGAGAACACGCGGATAGTTTTGCCATCGACCTGTAACTGACCTTCGCCCGCTTTTACGTCTGCTTGTAAAGTGCCGGAGAGGGAATCGTATTTGAGGAGATGGGCGAGGGTTTTGCTGTCAGTCAGGTCGTTAATGGCGACAACCTGAAAATCATCGCGGCCAACTGCAGCGCGCAAAACATTACGTCCAATCCTGCCGAATCCGTTAATACCAACTTTGACCATGATGAACTCCTTAGTTATCTGACTTGTGGTTAATATAATCCGGTGAGGATGTGGCGTAAATGACAATAATAGATCTATTTACGCCAACATGCGTGAGCAAAAGCGTTGTCTGTATTCTGTCGGTGTCAGTTGCAAATTTCTTTCAAAAACACGACGCAAATTGAGCCCGCCCCCAAAGCCGGTGATGACAGCAATTTGCTCGACGCCCTGAGTAGTTTGCTCAAGAAGTTGTCTGGCTGCATTGAGGCGGACTTCCTCGACATACTTCGCTGGCGTAATGCCCGTCTCACGCGTGAATACCCGTGTGAAATTACGCGGACTCATTGCCACATGAGCGGCCAGACCTTCAACGGACAAATCGCCGTTAAGATTTTGCGGCAGCCAGGCCTGAAGTTCACGAACAGGGCCTTCACTGGCCTGATTCAAAAGATAGCGGCTGTATTGTGACTGTCCACCCGGACGACGGAGAAACATCACCAGATTCTGCGCGACGTTTCTGGCAACGCTGAAACCCTGGTCATCTTCGACAAGTGCCAGAGTGAGATCAAAACCAGAACTGACACCGCCGGATGTCCAGATCTCTCCATCCTGAACATACATCGGACCGCGCTCGACTTTAACCTGCGGAAAATTTGCCTGAAGCGTGTCAAGCAACCGCCAATGCGTGGTGGCATGGCGGCCATTGAGCAGACCGGCATGAGCCAGCAACATGGCACCGCCACATATCGACACCACGCGCCGCGCATGGGGCGCAGCCTCTTGCAACCAGCTGACAACGATCGAACCTTCTTCTGCAGTAAGCCCCTTGCCGGTGACCATTATCGTATCCCGGGGCAGTGTCGGGTCGAGATCGCAGAGCCGGTGATCCGCCAGCAGATTCAGGCCTGAGACACCATGAACGACACGGTGCGGTTGTGTGGTAGCCACTGTCACCTGGTAAGGTGATTTTTTGGCATCATCAGGCAGCAGCTGATTAGCCTGCATAAGGATATCGGCGATGCCCGCCGCTTCAAATAACATGCCCCCGTCAGGGACGATAACCAGAATTGTTGTCATGGCGTTAAAAGTTCTTTATTCACATAATGAGACAGGTTTTTAGTATAACAAATCTGCTTATTACCCCACAGTAAAAAGCAAAAGCAGGGCGCAGATGCCAGATTTTCAATACCGGTCACAGGTTTTGGGGTAAAAAAAAACAGATTTATGCATGATCCTGAGGGATGATAACGGTATCTTGTCAGCGCTGAGACTTACTTATCTAAACCGTGGAAATTCATGATTTCTCTACAAAAAAAACCTTTCAGAGTCAGCATGATAATCATGCTGATGATTTTGGCTGGCTGCTCAAGTAAGCCGAAATATAAGAAATACGATACGCATGCCTATGATGATGAAATTGAGGATGCTGCTGACCAGTATAAAGTGGACCGTAAACTCGTTAAGGCTATTATTCAGGTCGAATCTGGTTTTAATCCCGAAGCGGTAAGTCCTTCAAATGCCATTGGTTTGATGCAACTTAAAGCCTCAACCAGCGGTTGCGATGCTTATCGTTATAAAGGTAAACGCGGCTGTCCTGATGATGACGATTTACTGGATCCGGAAACCAACATTGACCTGGGGACGGCATATATCAGCGCATTACAGCGTCAGCAACTCAACTGGATCAACGACCCGCTGACGCGTCGCTATGCAACAGAAGTGGCGTATGCCAACGGTGCCGGTGCATTGCTGCGAACATTCTCCGCGAACAGGCAAACTGCGATTCAGATGATTAATCAGCTGACCCCGGAAGCGTTTAACTGGCACGTCCGCCAGTATCATCCGGCGCCGCAGGCTCCAAGATATATGGCCAAAGTCGAGAAGGCGTATGCCGGTTTATAGCTTTTAATGAGCGAAAAAAATGGATGCGCTACGTAAAATCTGCAGCATTATGGTACTGCTATGATTTCAGAATTCACGTAGCGCGATCACTTCAGACAACGATTTCTCAGGACAAAAGGTGGATATCATGGTGACGAATCTCCTCAGCGATTTACCTGGCAGTATGCAGGAAGGAAAGGAAGAAACATTCGAGTTATTGCTAACGCAGCCAGATATCCGTATCGAGAGGATCATTTCAACCGGTCAGGCGAGCCCGCCAGGATTCTGGTACAGCCAGCCGCAAAGTGAATGGGTCACGGTGCTTCAGGGTTCAGCGGGTTTGAAATTTCAAAAAGAAACAGAAGTGCGCGTGATGCATTCCGGTGACTTCGTAAACATCCCGGCGTTGTGCAGACATCGTGTTGAATGGACGAGTGCTGATGAGCCAACGATTTGGTTAGCCATTCATTATGGAGAAAAAAACTCAGATGAAAGCAGGTGAGGTATGAACGTCAGGCTGATTGAAGAACGTGGTGCGTGGCTGCTATCTTATTTAACATAATATACATTATACGTACTAATAATGTAGTAGCTAAATTGAGATGTCCGCTTAGGAGATGCGGATGTTTTGTTGGACTGGTTATGTTGTGATCCCCAGATGGAGACTGTAATTAAAATTGTGTAATTGCCTGTTTTTGATATGTTCACTCCAGCAACGGAGACAGGTAAATTATGGACGAAAAGAAACTTAAAGCCCTTGCGGCTGAACTGGCTAAAGGCCTTAAA
>NZ_JAFMOY010000026.1 GCF_019049625.1 Rahnella ecdela | reverse complement strand
TAGAAATCCTGCATGAAGAAGGCATGACAATCCGCTTTGAATATGACGCGCGCGGCAGAAGAATATCGGGCGAAGACAGCGCGGGGGCAAAAACCCTCTGGCAGTACAATGAGGCCGGTGACGTGATGTCGGTGACCCGCCCTGACGGCAGTAAAAGTGTGCAAAGTTACGACGCCCGCGGCAATCCGGCAAGCCAAAGTGACGGCGGGTTAACGCGCCGGACAGAGTTCGACAGCGCGGGCAGGCTTGTCCGCCTGGTCA
>NZ_JAFMOY010000027.1 GCF_019049625.1 Rahnella ecdela | reverse complement strand
AGTTAGGAGTTAGGAGTTAGGAGTTAGGAGTTAGGAGTTAGGAGTTAGGAGTTAGGAGTTAGGAGTTAGGAGTTAGGAGTTAGGAGTTAGGAGTTAGGAGTTAGGAGTTAGGAGTTAGGAGTTAGGAAGTATGAATAGACCCGGGTTTCCTAGACTGTTCCGTGCCTCATGAACCAGGCACTTTCATAAACTGCAGGGGCTTGATCCTCACAGGCACTGTGGCGGCGTTTAGCATTATAAAACATCTCGACATAATCGAAGATATCCGCCT
>NZ_JAFMOY010000028.1 GCF_019049625.1 Rahnella ecdela | reverse complement strand
CATGGGCGTGACAGAACTGCGTCGGCTGCGCCAACTGGAGGAAGAGAATCACCGCCTGAAACGGCTGGTCGCCGATCTCAGTCTGGACAAGGAAATGCTGCAGGACGTCATCCGAAAAAAGTTCTGAGGCCGGTGCAGAAACGCGAGGCGGTTGAATACCTGCTGGCGGCGTACCGCATCGGGGTTCGCAGGGGATGCCGGCTGATGATGCAGAGCCGAACGGTCTACCACTACCGCAGCTGCCGCGATGACCGGGCCCTCACGCAGCGGATACGGGAGATT
>NZ_JAFMOY010000029.1 GCF_019049625.1 Rahnella ecdela | reverse complement strand
CCCGATGAAAGCACTTTCAATCGTTCGGCCTGCCGGAACTCAAATTGCAAACGGCCTAAAAACGCTGGAAATAAGGCGATGGCAGCCTGACGTCCGAACAGGGGAAGAGATATTACTGGTTGAAAATTAACACTTCCTCACGGTCGATGGCCAGGAGGAGGTCGGAACCGCAATAGCTATCATTACCTTGGGGGAAATCAGAGAGTTTAGGCAAGAGGATATCCCTAAAGCTTGCGCATCTTATTATGAAGCCGGCTGGCTAGCTTGGGAGATAAAAACAATCAAAAAAATTGAGAATC
>NZ_JAFMOY010000030.1 GCF_019049625.1 Rahnella ecdela | reverse complement strand
CGGCCGCGTCGGTCTCGGTGACGGTGATGTCGTAAGTACCATCTGCCAGCGCGTCCGGGGTGAACGACCAGGTGCCATCGGCGCCGACCATTGCAGAGCCGAGTACCTCGTCACCGTTGTAGACGGTGATGATGTCGCCTTCAGCATTACCGGTACCCTGAATTTGCGGGGTGGTGTCACTGGTGGAGCCGTTCTGGGCCACGTCAACATTCTGCGCACCGGAATCATCCACCACGTCGGTGATAACCGGCGCGACTGGTGCGATGGTGTCGATGGTGAAGTCATAGGCGTTAGACGGGTCACTGAC
>NZ_JAFMOY010000031.1 GCF_019049625.1 Rahnella ecdela | reverse complement strand
TAAACCACAGAGTTGGAAAACATTTTTAGCCAGATCGATACCCAGATAGACGATATTCATGTTTACTCTCCTGCTGAACGTATTTTGTTGAGTTAAGCGCAAAGGGAGGAGGTAGTCCATCCCATTACCTGGCGTAAGAAGTATGGTGGTATGGAGGTGCCTGAGGTTAAACGCCTGAAGTCGCTGGAAGAAGAGAACGCCAGACTCAAGAAGCTGCTTGCCGAAGCCATGCTGGATAAGGAGGCGCTTCAGGTGGCTCTGGGGCGAAAGTACTGACGACAGACCAGAAGCGGGAAGCCGTGGTGTTGATGTG
>NZ_JAFMOY010000032.1 GCF_019049625.1 Rahnella ecdela | reverse complement strand
CCAGTGCCTGGCGCCGCCAGAGATTACGCCGCCAGCGGGCGAAACGATAAAACAGGAAAATCAGCAGTATTGCAGCGAGCAGAGCCGCCAGAACATACCAGCCGGGAGGAAGGGGAAACCACGAAAACCGCCCGGGCAATGCGGGCTGGAATAAGTCCGGTACACTAAATCCCTTTTCCAGCATTTAAAGCCCCCTTTGCAGCTGCCGGTTTAAATCCTGAGTCACCACAATTTGATTTACGCGGATCCCCAGCCTTGTCAGCTTTTTCTCCTGCGCGCCGAGACGGGCGGTAATGCTTTGTTGTATTTCATCGCGCA
>NZ_JAFMOY010000033.1 GCF_019049625.1 Rahnella ecdela | reverse complement strand
TGGGCGAGCACGACGCAGGAAGAATTTATCTGCTTCCTGGACAGGTACATACGCTGGTATAACGAGAAGCGAATTAAATTATCATTGGGTGCAATGAGTCCGGTTAAGTACCGGCAGCATCTGGGGACCCTGTAAATAATTCTGTGTAACTGCCATCGTATTAAAGGTGAGCGCTCAGGCGGTCACCGAACTCGATAATAAAAGACCCTGTAAATAATTCTGTGTAACTGCCATCGTATTAAAGGTGAGCGCTCAGGCGGTCACCGAACTCGATAATAAAACGACTCATCGCCAGCCGCCAGTTTTGGATCGGCATACTCCATTTC
>NZ_JAFMOY010000034.1 GCF_019049625.1 Rahnella ecdela | reverse complement strand
AGTCATAGGCGTTAGACGGGTCACTGACGTTACCGGCCGCGTCGGTCTCGGTGACGGTGATGTCATACTGACCATCTGCCAGCGCGTCCGGGGTGAACGACCAGGTGCCATCGGCGCCGACTACTGCGGAGCCGATAGCGGCACCGTTGTTGTAGACGGTGATGATGTCATCGGCAGTTTCACCGGTACCGTTGATGGTCGGGGTATTGTCACTGGTGGAGCCGTTCTGGGCCACGTCAACATTCTGCGCACCGGAATCATCCACCACGTCGGTGATAACCGGCGCCGCTGGTGCGACGGTATTGATAGTGAAGTCATAGGCGTTAGACGGGTCACTGACGTTACC
>NZ_JAFMOY010000035.1 GCF_019049625.1 Rahnella ecdela | reverse complement strand
CGTTATTTGCTGCCAGAGTTTCTTCATCCACTGTGCCCATACGTTTGATGGTCAGCGGGCCGGTATCCTCAATTTTGCCATCAGCAGAACTTTTGATGACGCCGCGCGGGCCGAATTCTTTACGGAAGGCCGGGTCTTTCGGATAGTCAGGGTTTTCCGGTTCTTCTTCCGCATTCAGGTGATAAAGATTACCGAAGAACTCATCAAATCCATGGGCGGTAGGCAGGAATTCGTCGCGATCGCCGAGGTGGTTTTTACCAAACTGACCGGTGGCGTACCCCAGTTGTTTAAGAATATTGGCAATGGTCGGGTCTTCTTTCTGCAACCCTTGCGGTGCGCCAGGCATACCCACT